>JADJXF010000042.1 GCA_016715995.1 Flavobacteriales bacterium | reverse complement strand
GTCCAACCGGTGCTGGTGATCCAATACAGGTTGTGGTGCGGGCAGTGTTGCGTATCGAGCACCGGCGAGATGGTGCTGCTCATGTCCTGCAACACCAGCTTGGGCCGTTCACGCAGGCCGCGGTGCCTTATCGATGGTGGCGTACCAGCGGTGCTGCTGCTTCTGGGCCACGTGGCGCTTCTTGAGTACAGCGGCATGTTGGAGGCAGTAGGCCTTGAGCTTGGGGTAGGCCATCAGGTCCCCCAACTGGCCTTCTTCATCCCAAGGGCTCACGAGGTCTGGGCCTTGCCATTGGACATGACCGGTGGTGATATCCGCCGACGTGAGCAAGGGAATGAGCCGATCGGGTTCCACACCGTGCGCATCATCGGTGATGAACACATCATCCGCACCGGTGGCGATGCCGATGCCCACCTTGGTGCTGGTGGCCGTGTCCTCCAAGGGCTGGAAGCGCTCGGTCATGTCCTCCAGAAAGGCGAGCACTTCAGGTGAACCGCTTGGCCAGAATCTCCTCCGTGCGGAACCAATCGGGCAGCACGCAGGCGGAAACATCGGGTCGGAGACCGCGCCAGGCGTATCACGTGTGAACCAATCCCAAGCGTTCGCCACCTTGCGCATCCAGCGAAGTTTGCGCCGAAGCGTAGAGCACGGACCTTGGTTCCCGTTCCGGATCAGGTGATGGCCGGATAGGCGGAGACGGGTGCTGCGAACGCATCAACGCCGTCATCTCGAACATGGCATCCACCGCGTAGCGTTCGCTGGTGAGCTTGCGCAGCTTGCGTCCGTAGGCGTTGTGCTGCCAGCGGTCGGCCACGATGAAGCACAAGCGGCCGCCGGGCTTCAAGGAGCGCAGTCCCTTTTCGATGAAGCCGACGAAGATGTCGGTGCCCATCGTCATGGTGCTCCACAAGCGCATGTAGCGTTCCCGGCGCTCTTCGGGGATCTCTTGTGCGCCGATGGGCGGTTGCGATCAAGAGGTCGAAGTGGCGCCATCCGCTGCGAGCAGGTAGTCGGCATGGCGGATCCAGTGTGCGACGATCGCCCCCACGTTCGTCCAGCCTTCGGCCAAGAGCAGATCGGCGATCCGCTGCCGAGCCACCTGCACATTGCGGCCTTGGAGGTCATAGGCGCGAATGGCGTCGCGGGCATCGGCCAAGGCACGGCCGTGGATGCGTAACGAATCCGACAACCGCTTCACGATGCGCTGGAGGGGAAGCGCCATCGCCGCAGGAGGGCTCCAGCAGGCGGATGTGCGACAGGTTCCGCTGAGCGCGGTAGTCGCAGAGGTCGAGCATCAGGTCCTCCACCCACTCCTTGGTGAAGACCGCGCCATGGTTGTCGTCTCACCTCGATGGCGGGCGGGGCCGGAACGAGCTCAAAGAGTTCGCTCTGATCGAGGAGGGTGAGTTGAGCGGGGGGGCATTCGGAACTGAGCGACGGGAAGTCCGTCAACCAATGGAGCTCAAAGTACGAGACGAAGCGGCGAACGCCATCGAGCTCCCACAGGCCCTTCCGCGCCTTGTTCATCGCTGCAAGCCAAAGAACCCATCCCCTCACACCCCTCATCGCAACGGCTTCACCTCCGCTGCGATCGTCCCTTGGGCTCTTTTTTTGTGCGCCAGTCCGTCCGTGTAGTCGATGGTGTGTAAGCGTACCATCCACCTGTCCGGTGTAGCGCATTTTCATCGCGCCGGTCATACCGCTATTTCTATCGGATGGTCTGTCGCTTCCAGGATGACTTGATCGCATTGGCCCTCCATTGCCGCGATTCGTGTTACTCCCTTCCTTCCGCCTGCCGGATTTACCTTTAGGTGCATGTCCGAGATCGTCCGCCACCGCACCGTCACCGAACTCTCCCGGCACATGGGCTGGCATCCAGAGCATCCGCTGATCACGCATCATCGATGTGTCCAAGCTGGCCTATGGTTCGGAGGCCGTGGGAAAGTGCACTCGGACCTGTACTGCATCGCCCTGAAGGATTCCAGCTGTGGCATGGACTACGGCCGCAACAGCTACGACTTCGATGGGGGCGTGCTCATCTTCATGGCACCGGACCAGGTGATCACCCTGAACAAGCCCCAGGCCTTGGGCGAACGACAGGGGTGGATGCTCTACTTCCATCCGGACCTGGTGCGCGGCCTGCCTCTCGGCGATCGGATCGATGGCTATTCCTTCTTCTCCTACGACGTGCATGGGGCCCTGCACCTCTCCACGAAGGAACAGGCAATGGCGACCTCCTGCGTGGACACCATCCGGCAGGAGCTGGAACAACGGATCGACGGGCACAGCCGACCGGTATCGTATCGGCCATCGAGCTGCTGCTGAACTACAGCTCGCGGTTCTATGAGCGGCAGTTCCATACCCGCACCGCCCAGGGCGCGACGTGGTGAGCACGGTGGAACGCCTGCTGAAGGACTACTACCACGAGGGCCGGTTCGTCACTTCCGGACCGCCCAGCATCGCGTACCTGGCCTCGGCGTGCGCCGTATCACCAAGCTACCTGAGCGACCTGCTCCGCAACGAGACCGGGCGCTCCGCCAAGGACCACATCAACGACTTCATCGTGGAGAAGGCGAAGAACCTGCTGCTCTCCACGAACGAACCGGTGAGCGGGATCGCCTACACGCTGGGCTTCAACTACCCCCACTACTTCAGCCGGCTGTTCAAGAGCCGCACGGGGGTGACCCCGAAGGATTTCCGGAACAACTGATCCGCTTCCCGATCCGTGTTGGACCTTCCCTTGTTCGTGCTCATCCCGGCGGCCAGGGCCTGGAGCTTTGTCCCCATCAAGACAACGCACCACATCATGAGCAAGAAGATCTCGATCATGGCGGGCCAGCGGGGCGTCTGATCCCTGACCGCCCTGGCCCTGGCTTCAAAAGGACACCACGTGGTGGGCACCATGCGGTCCATCGCCAAGAAGAAGGACCTGGTGCAACAGCTGCAACAAGCGGGTGTGCGGTTGGTGGAGATGGACGTGACCGATGATGCCAGCGTGGATCGGGCGGTCGCCGAGGCCATCGCGAAGATGGGCGGCCTGGATGTGGTCTTCAACAACGCCGGGATCGGCGCGACCGGCATCCAGGAGCTCTTCACCGCAGCGGACCTTCAGCGGGTCTTTGACGTGAACGTGTTCGGCACGCAGCGCCTGATGCGCGCAGTGCTGCCCCACATGCGCGCGCGAGAAGGGCACCATCCTGCACACGTCGAGCTGCATCGGTCGAATGACCACACCGTTCTACGGGGTCTACTGCGCGTCGAAGTATGCCCTGGAATCGCTGGCGGAAGGGTATCGGTACGAGTTGGCCGGCTTCGGCATCGAATCGTGCATCATCGAGCCCGGCGGCATGCCCACCGCGTTCCTTGATGACATGTTGCGGCCGAGCGATCCCGCACGTGCCGCCACCTATGGCGAAATGGCCCTGATCCCCGAGGCGTCCTTGAAGGGCTACACGGAGTTCTTGAACACCATCCCCGCGCAGCGCCCGCAGCTGGTGGCCGATGCCGTGGTCGCGCTCTTGGACCTGCCCTTCGGGAAGAAGCCGCTTCCGCACGGTGGTGGACGAGTCGGGGCTGAAGCAGCCTGTTGAAGCCTTGAACAAGCAATACCAACAGCATATCGAAGGCATTCTCCGGCGTTCGATAGAAGGACACATGCTGAGCCTGAACGCCAACTGATTTCAAAGGATCATGAAGCAGACCATCCTGATCACCGGAGCGAGTTCCGGCATTGGAAAGGCCACGGCGCAGTTGTTCGCGGACCGTGGATGGAACGTGATCGCTACCATGCGGTCTCCGGAAAAGGAGAAGGACCTCACCGATCACCCGCAGGTGCTGGTGACCCGGCTGGACGTCCTTGACCCCGCCTCCATCGACCAGGCGATCGCCGCGGGTCTTGAACGCTTCGGCCGCATCGATGCCGTGGTGAACAACGCGGGCTATGGCGCCTACGGTCCGTTGGAGGCCTTCGATCGCGAGGGCATCCAGCGGCAGTTCAACACCAACGTGATCGGACTGCTGGACGTCACCCGCGCCATCCTTCCGCATTTCCGGGCGCAGTGCAGCGGCACCCTGGTTAACATCTCCTCCATCGGTGGCCGGATAACCTTCCCGTTGGGGCCCTGTACCACGGAAGCAAGTTCGCCGTGGAAGGAATCCCGAAGCGCTGACCCATGAACTGAAGGCCATCGGCGGGCGGGTGAAGATCATCGAGCCGGGCATCGTGGCCACCGATTTCGGCGGGCGCTCCTTCGACCTGCGCCCGGGCGAGGAGATGACCGAATACCAACCTGCAGTAGCCGCGATGATTAATGGTTTCCAGCTTGCGGCCCCGAATGCTTCACAGCCCAGCCTGATCGCGGAGGTGATCCATACCGCCGTCACCGATGGCACCGATCAACTGCGCTATTCCGCAGGCGCGGATGCCGAGCAACTGCTAGCGATGCGAGCGAAGATGGACGACCGGTCGTTCATGGCGATGATGGAGGGCTGAGACCTGTGGGCATCGGGGATCAGGGCCAGAGGAACCACCGGACCGTGAGCCATGGTCCTCAACTACCGCCGCCTCGGTCTCCCGCGCCCGGCACCCGCCGGATGCGGAAGGCGAACAAGGCGCATTTGCGGAAAGCGGGAGAGGAGCCCGAAGGGCGGTTCAAGGCATGATCGAGCGTAGGGTCCCGAGGCGGCGACCCTGCGGTGGTCTGGGCTTCAGCGAACGGCCAGATTCTCCTTCACCATCGCGGCCATCTCCTCCGCGAAGCGCTTCACCTGCGCCCAGTCGGTGTACTCGTGGTCCTGCGTGGTATCGGTGCTGCCGCCCTGGCTCTTCACGATCGTCTTCATCATGAATCGCTTGAAGTAATCGTACTCCGAGGTACTTCAGCGCGGCGGCATTACTCTCAATCCGGTACGGCAGCCATTGGCAGGAGTCGGTGAAGGCGCGGGCGACCTCCAGGGCCTCGCTCATCGCTTTGGCCTCCCCCGTGACGATGTGCAGGCATACGGAGAAGAAGGCGTTGGGCCGTTGGTCGATCGCCGCTTTGTGCGCCAGGATGTAGTGCTTGAGCGCCGTGGGATAGTGCCCCGCGTGGACCGGTCCGCCGATCGGCACGAGCTCAAGCCCTCCGGCGACGGCGGCTCGTCGATGGCGTTGCAGCACGTGACCGCATGACCAAGGGATTGCAGGTGATCTCCATGAAGCGGGCGATGCGGGTCTGGCCTTCGACGGTGCCGTAGAGGATGAGGATGCGCATGATGGCGTTGCCGGGATTGGATGCTCCGGCCGAACGAAGCTACCTGAACCACGGCCGCTGGAACTGACGCGAATCAGCCCCGGATTCAGCCATGACCGGACCTTCACATGCGAGGCGCCTTAAGGCTTTCCCACCTCCTCCATGTCGGACCATACCGTTACCGTGGGCGATCCCGCCAGCAGTGCCATGGCCTTGGCCTTGAAAGCCTTGAGATGCGGGGTCGTGCCGTGCGCACCGGAATAGTAGGATTGGTCGGCCCAGCGTTCTACCAGAAGCATGTGGTCGGGATCGGCCTGAGCCGCACCCAGTATGGTGATGCCCTGGTAATGTGGCTCTTTCCGCACCTCAGTCAGCAGTGGCTGCAGAGCCGCTTGGAGCGCTTCGCGTTGTCCCGGCAGCGCGCGGTAATCCACCGTGACGACTACCGGCACAAGCTGCTGGGCGGTCACGCTTGG
>JADJXF010000041.1 GCA_016715995.1 Flavobacteriales bacterium | reverse complement strand
CGACCATCGCCATCACCGACCGCATCAAGCCCTCGGCGGCCGAGGCCATCGACCGGCTGAAGAAGGCCGGCATCAAGGTGTACATGCAGACCGGCGATGCGCGCCGCACCGCGCAGGCCGTGGCCAAGGCCGTGGGCATCGAGGAGTTCCGCAGCGAGGTCCTGCCCAAGGACAAGGGCGCCTTCGTGGCCGGACTGCAGCAGCAGGGCCACGTGGTGGCCATGGTGGGCGATGGCATCAACGACAGTGAGGCGCTCGCCAAGGCCGACGTGAGCATCGCCATGGGCAAGGGCAGCGACATCGCCATGGACGTGGCCCGCATGACCCTCATCAGCACCGACCTGCTCGCCATCCCGCGCGCCATCCAGCTCTCACGGCGTACCGTGTCCCTCATCCGCCAGAACCTCTTCTGGGCCTTCATCTACAACATCATCGGCATCCCCATCGCCGCCGGGGTGCTGTACCCCATCAACGGCTTCCTGCTCAACCCCATGATCGCCGGTGCGGCCATGGCCTTGAGCAGCGTGAGCGTGGTGAGCAACAGCCTGCGGTTGAAGTGGGCCCGGTTGGAGGGGTAGGGAGAGGATAGGTTGGGCGTGCCCCCCTCGCAAAGCCTCGGGGTCGGGCTGTCCGCTGTAGTTGCCTTATCCCGGCCCGCAGCGCATCGGGCTGCGGGGTCTGCTCGTGCCTCGCAGCCTCCTCGCTCCGTGCGCTGCTGGGCCGGTCCTGCGGCAAACTGCCGCTGACATCCTCACGCACGTGATCGGAATGAGGTTCATATTTTGAGCCGCGATGTCCACCAAGTTTTTCACCAACGCCGAAGAGAACACCCTGCTGAAGAAGCTCGCAGGCATCTTCCAGCATATGCAGGTGTGCCATTTCGACGCGCTCGTGGGGTATTTCCGAGCGTCGGGGTGCCCGCATCAGGACTACATGCAGCAGGTCAGCAAGGTGCGGTGCTCGTAGGCATCGACGTTGACAAGCATACCGCAGATGCCGTGAAGAAAGGGCTTCAGTTCGGCATTCACCCCAGTGAAGTGATCGAGGATGCGCTGAAGGCCCTCAAAGCGGATATCCAGAAAGCGGCCTACACCAAGGAGATCGAGGATGGCATGCTGCGCTTCATCCAGGACATCGCATCGGGGAAAGTGGAGCTAAGGGCACATCCCAACAAGAACATCCATGCCAAGGTCTACATCTTCCGTCAGGAAAAGGAGCACGAGCATGCGGGTTGGGGCAGCGTCATCACGGGTAGCAGCAACCTCACCGAGAGCGGGCTTGAGCGCAATTTCGAGTTCAACGTGGAGCTGCGCGACCACGACGAAGTGAAGTTCGCGCTGGGTGAGTTCGAGAAGCTGTGGGAAGAAGGCGTTGCGATCAAAGCACCGGCCGTGCAGGAAGTGAAGAAGGAGACCTACCTCAACGACGCCTTCACACCCTTCGAGGTGTACATGAAGTTCCTGATCGAGCACTTCGGCAAGAGCATCGACTTCGACCCGAACAACTACAAGGACCTGCCGCCGGGCTTCGCCACGCTGCGCTACCAGATCGACGCGGTGGAGGAAGGCTTTGAGAAGCTGCGGAAATACAACGGCTTCTTCCTGGGCGATGTGGTGGGCTTGGGCAAGACCGTGGTGGGCACCATGGTGGCCAAGGAGTTCGCCATCCACAACGGCGATGACCCGCGTGCTGGTGGTACACCGCCACCGTTGAAGCGTAACTGGGAAGACACGATCAGCCGGTTCAACCTGCGCTTCCTGGACTTCATCTCCTGCGGTAGCCTGCACAAGCTGAAGCATCCGGAGAACTACGACTTGATCATCGTGGACGAGGCGCACAAGTTCCGCAGCGACACCACGGACATGTTCGACAACCTGCAACGCATCTGCAAGACGCCGCGCAGGAACCCCGGACCCGATGGCAGCCGTGTGAAGAAGGTGATGCTGATCGAGCGCCACCCCATTGAACAACAGGCCGGAGGACATCCGTAACCTGTTACTACTGTTCCAGGACGGGCGCAACAGCACCATCGATTCGCTGCCGAACATCATCAGCTTCTTCAGGCCGCACATCGACCTCTTCAACCGCTGCGGAAGGAGAGCGACCGGAAGGTGGCCTTGCGGAACATACACCGGATGTACGAGGATATCCGCAACAAGATCGTCAAACCGCTCACCATCCGGCGCACCCGTACGGATATCGAAAGAGCAAGGCCTATTGGTCGGATGTGGTCGCACAGGGCATGACCTTCCCCAAGATCAGGACCCCGGAACCGATCTACTACGAGTTGGGCGAGGAGTTGGGGAGTCTCTTCGAGGACACCATGCGGCTGCTGCGCAGCACGAACCACGAAGGCTTGCTCTACTACCGCTATCAAGCCATCAAGTTCCTGAAGAGCGAGCTGAAGAAGAACTACGACCGCGCCGACTCGATCGCGGAACGGCTGGCCAGCATCATGCGCATCCCGGCTCGTGAAGCGACTGGATAACAGCTTCCACGCCTTCATCAATTCGCTCACGCGTTACCGTGACGCCAACAGCGCCATGGTCACCATGTTCGACCGGGGCCGTGTCCACATCGCGCCCAACCTGCGCGTGAACGAGTACATCAACAACGGGCAGGAGGAGGAACTGATGGAGCTGATGGACCGGATGAAGGAAAGCGACCCGGCCATCCAGACCTTTCGGCCGGAGGACTTCACCGCGGACTTCATCACCGGCCTGAAGCACGACCAGCGGATCATCGACGACTTGCACGCCCGCTGGACGAAGTGGCGCGACCGCAACAAGGACCCCAAGCTCGTGGTCTTCATCGAGCAACTGCGGGGCAAGATGCTGCACCCCTCGAAGAACACCACGAACAAGCTGGTGATCTTCTCCGAATTCAAGGACACCACGGACTATCTGAAGCGCGAGCTGGAGAACGCGGGCATCGAGCGCATCATCACCGTGGACGGTACAACTTGGACGAGTTCCGGGCGAATGTGGTGCGCAAGAACTTCCGATGAGCGCGTGCCCAAAGGCGAGCGCGAGAATGACTTCGACATCCTCATAACCACCGAGGTATTGGCGGAGGGCGTGAACCTGCACCGTTCACCCATCCTCAACTACGATACACCCTGGAACAGCGTACGCCTGATGCAGCGCATCGGCCGGGTGAACCGCATCGGGACCAAGGCCAACGAGATACACATCTACAACTTCTACCCCACCGAGCAGACCGAGGACCAGATGCGCCTGCAGGCACAAGGCCATCCTGAAGCTGCAGGCCTTCCACAGCGCACTGGGCGAGGACAGCCAGATCTACAGCGATGAAGAGGAGTTCGGCACCTTCGGGCTCTTTGAGCAGATCGGCAAGGAGGAGGAGCGCGACGAGAGCGTGCGCCTGCTGCTGATGGCGCGCAAGTTCCGGGCGGACCATCCCGACTGGTTCAAGCGCATCGAAGTGATGCCCATGCGCGCGCGCTGCGGCAGGGCCAAGGGCGAACCGGCACGGGGCAGTGTGGTCTTCCTGAAGAACAAGTTGCGCGACGGTTTCTACCGGGTGGACAGCACCCGCGTGGTGGAGGAGATCAACGCTTCTGCGCCGCACTCCTGGAGGCCGAACCCACCGAGGAAGGCATCCCCTTGCCGGGGCACCACCACAGCCAGGTGGGCGCGGCCATTGGAGCACTACAAGGACGCACAGCGCGAAATGCGCGAAGAGGCGCGCAGCATCGACCGCTTCGGCCCCAACGAACGCAATGCGCTCACCATGCTCGATACCATCCTGCGCGGCAACCTGCTGAACGAAGCGGAGAAGGCGCTGGTGTACAAAGGCGTGGAAGCCGTGAAGCACGGGCAGTTCCAACAACTGCAGCGCGACCTGGAACCAGTTGCGGCGCAATGCCAAACGGAACAGCCTCAGCGTGGATGCGGTGACCACTGCCGGACTGCGCATCCTGAAGAAGTATCCCATGAACGGCCAGCACGAGGAACAGCCCGAGCCGGTGCTGAACCCGCAGCTCGCCCTGGGCTACGACGAGCCCAACATCATCATTTCCGAGACCTTCGCGTAGTTCATGATCTCAAAGCACGACATCAAGACGCGGCTGGAGGCCAAGTACGACCGCGCCGGGTGGCAGGCCCTGCTGGATGCCCTCTTCAATGCCGAGGCGCAGCGCACGCAATGGTCAGCGCGGCCGCGCGAGGAAGCGCCTGGGAACCAAGGCAGGCGACTATGCGCACGCAGCATCACCGCGCTGGGCACCATCGAGCTGGAGAATAGCAAGCGCGTGGCCGTGTACGAAGTGCTCGTGAACAAGGCCAGCATCAGCCAGATGCGCGTGGGCTTCGCGCGGCTGCTGAAGGACCGCATCATCCCCAGCGTGCAGGATGCCGTGTTCGCGGTGTTCCACAGCCCGGAGCAGCCCGACACCTGGCGCTTCACCTTCGCCAGCAAGCACGAAGAGATCGATGAGGAGAGCGGCCGCACCATCGAGGTGGCCACCGACCCCAAGCGCTACACCTACGTGCTGGGGCCCTCGCAGACCTGCCGCACCGCTGCCGAACGCTTCCATGGCATCCAAGGCCACGGCAGCCTCAAGCGCGTGGAGGACGCCTTCAAGGTGGCCCCGCTCTTCGGGAGTTCTACAAGGACTATAAGGAGGTCTTCTATGCGGTGAAGGCGTTGGTGCAACCGCAGTTCCCGAAGAACGCCGAGGGCGATCCTGCGCAGCTCTTCACCCAGCGGCTCTTCAACCGCCTCATGTTCCTCGCCTTCATCCAGCGCAAAGGCTGGCTCACCATCAATGGCGAGAGCGATTACCTGCGGGCCCTGCACGGCAGCTACCGGAAGAAGAGCCCCCACCGGCAACTTCTACCGCGACATCCTGCGGCCGCTCTTTTCGAGGCCTCAACCGGGAGGACCGTCCCGCCGGGCAAAGCGACCCGCGTTTCGGCAGGGTGCCCTACCTGAACAGCGGCCTCTTCGAGCAGGCCGAGGACGGCACCGATGCCCGCATCGCGAAGTGCCCGACGAAGCCTTCACCGTGATCCTGGGCGTGGACGGCCTCTTCAGCCGCTACAACTTCACCGCCTGGCGAGAACACGCCGCTGGATGTGGATGGCCGTGGACCCCGGATGCTCCTCGAGGTCTTCGAGGGTTGGTGACCGGCCGGCATGAACAGAGCAGCTACTACACGCCCAAGCCCATCGTGAGCTTCATGGGCCGCGCCACGCAATTGGGTATCTGGCGGACACCTGCCCCAAGGAGAAACGCGGAAGCCCTCGAAGCCTTCGTGCATGAGCACAAGCCCGGCACCTGCGCA
>JADJXF010000040.1 GCA_016715995.1 Flavobacteriales bacterium | reverse complement strand
GGATCTTCTCGACGCTGGTGCCCTTCGCGGCGCGACGCGCCAACGTGTTCTTCAGCACCTTCCACTCGACCTTGCCATCACGGAGCTTGCGACGCAGGCGGTTGACGGTCTCGACGTCGAGCTTGTTGAACTCGGCGACGATCACGCCCTTCGCGCGCGTGAACTTGTCGTTCAGCTCCTTGATCAACTCTTCTTTCTCGCTCTTGAGCATTTGCACACCTCCTTCCGTCTGTGACATCCCGGCTTGCAGATGCAGGAGCGAGAACTTCCAACCGCTCCCCGTCTCGGCAGGGCGCCCGGCTTCGACTGCTCCGGCCACCGTTTAAGTCCGTCGCTCAACGACGCTTTCGGACCCCTGCTGTCTTCAACCAGGGTTTTGCTTCAGTTTGATTTCGAAAATTGGCGTTCAGCTTGCAGCAGAGAGGGGGCCCTTACACAAAGCGTTCGCCTCGTGTCAAGGCCCCCAATCTTGAGCCAGTCTAACGGGTTAGGGCTGACTCAGCGCGTCGATGGTTCGACTTACTTGAAGCGCGCCGTGATCTCCTGGGTGTCGATCTTGACGCCCGGGCCCATGGTCGAGCTGACGGTGATGCCCTTCAGGTACACGCCCTTGGCGGTGGCGGGCTTCATCTTCATGACGAGCTCGATGAGCACGTTGAAGTTCTCGGCCAGCTTCTGGGCCTCGAACGAGGCCTTGCCGACCGGCGCGTGCACGATGCCCGCCTTCTCAGCGCGGAACTCGATCTTGCCGCCCTTCCGCCACGCGGGCGCTCTTGCCGGTGCCGTGCGGGAGCACCACCGCTCCACGGACCATCTGGTCCGCGTGCTTGGGGTCGACACCGAGGTTGATGGCCACGTCGACCGTCTGGTCGAACTTGCCCTTCACGGTGTCAGCCGTCTTCTTGAGGATCTGGAAACCCTCGGCGACGGAGTAACGCTTGTTGCGATCGACCAACGCGCTCGCGGCGCGGAATTTCTTACCAGGCATGGGAATGTCTCTTTTCTGAAGTTGAAGTGAGTGGAGGAAAGGAAGGGATTCAGTCGACCGTGATGCCCATCGAGCGCGCGGTGCCCGCGATGGTGCGCATGCAGGCCTCGAGGCTGCCGGCGGTGGTGTCCTGGATCTTCTGCTTCGCGATCTCCTCGACCTGCTTCTTCGTCACCTTGCCCACGGTCTCCTTGCCGGCCTTCTTGGCGCCCGAGCCCTTCTTCTTCTCGGTGTGGAGCCCGGCGGCCTTCTTCAAGAGCACCGACGCGGGAGGCGTCTTGAGCTCGAAGGTGAACGAACGATCCTGATACACGGTGATGATCACCGGGATGATCAGGGCGTCCTTCATCGCCTGCTGGGTCTTGGCGTTGAACTGCTTGCAGAACTCCATGATGTTCACGCCCTGCTGACCGAGCGCCCAGGACCAATCGGAGGTGCGGGGTTCGCCTTACCCGCGGGGATCTGCAGCTTGACCTGCCCTGTGACCTTCTTCATTTCTACTTCTCCTGTGGTTCAAGCGGCGCGAGCAGCGCCTCCCACTGTTGTTGGACTGCAACTGCGTTTCAGCCGGTGGTCTTCTCCACCTGCATGAAGTCGAGCTCGACCGGAGTGGAGCGGCCGAAGATGCTGACCAGCACCTTCACGCGGCCCTTCTCGGGGTTCACCTCTTCGATGGTGCCGTTGAAGTTCGCGAACGGGCCGTCGATCACGCGCACCGTGTCGCCCTCGTCGTACTGCACCTTGGGCTTGGGCCGCATGGTGCCTTCCGACAACTGGGTGGTGAGGCGCTCGACCTCGCTCTGACGCAGCGGCGGGGGGTCGTCCTGGCCGACCGCGCCGAGGAAGCCGGTCACCTTGGGGGTGTTCTTCACCAGCGACTTGGTGCGGTTGTTCATCGCCATGTGCACCAGGATGTACCCGGGCATGGTCTTGCGGCGCGTGGTGCGCTTCTGGCCGTCACGCATCTCGACCACCTGCTCGGTGGGCACCAGGATCTCGCCGAAGAACTCCTGCATGTTCTCCATCTTGATCTTGTCTTCGAGGCTCTTCTTCGCCTTGCCCTCGAAGTTCGAATACGTGTGCACGACGAACCACTTCTTCTCAGTGTTCTCTTCGTTGCTCATGACGTGGGCTCCGGCGGCGCTCACAGTGAACTCCACAGCTTCGGCAGCCACTCGACCATGAGCTTGTAGCTGATGGTGTCCATGCCGAAGAGGATGACGGCGGCGATCAGCGACGCGACGACCACCGCGAGGGTCGAGATGCGAACGTCTTCCCACGACGGCCACGTGACGCGCATCAGCTCGGTCGCGACCTCGAGCGAGAGCGCCTTCACCTTCGGGTTCGTCCACGCGTAGATGGCGACGCCCGCGGTGATGAGGAAGCCCAGCACGTCGGCCACCATGATGCCCACGCCGTCGATCAGCGCCGCGTTGCCGACCCCGATGCGGGCGAGCAGCAGCTCGACCATGCGCCCGAGGAAGAGCGTCGCGATGATGCCGAACACCAGGTAGCTGACGACGACGAGTCGTCGCGGGTCCATCTCCGCGCGGTTCGCCTGCTGACTCGCTTCAGTTGCCGACATGAGAGATCTCGATTCGGTCCGAAGCCCCCTGGGGCGACGGCGTTGGGTGGTGAAGTGGCACGCCAGGAGGGATTCGAACCCCCAACACGCGGTTTTGGAGACCGCTGCTCTACCGTTGGAGCTACTGGCGTGTACGGGGTCTACGAAGACGCGCCGTGCTCAGCCGACCTTGCCTTCTTTGTGATCGGTGTGCTTGCGGCAGCGGCGGCAGAACTTCGACATCTCGAGCTTGTCCTGCTGCTTCTTGCGGTTCTTGGTCGTCACGTAGTTCCGGTCTTTGCAGACCGTGCACTCGAGCGAGATCAGACTGCGGTTGCCCTTCGGCATGACACGACTCCAGAAAATCCAGCAGCGAGAGCTGCTGGGAAAGGTTGAGAACAACTAAGAGGGGACCGCTCCTCTCAGAGCAGTCCCCTCGTTGTCAAGCGACCTGACCGCGACGGGTCAGGAAATCAGGCGATGACTTCGGACACGACGCCCGAGCCGACCGTGCGGCCACCCTCGCGGATCGCGAAGCGGAGTTCCTTCTCCATCGCGACCGGCGTGATGAGCTCGACCTCGATGGCCGTGTTGTCGCCCGGCATGATCATCTCGACGCCGGCAGGGAGCTGCACGGTGCCGGTCACGTCGGTGGTGCGGAAGTAGAACTGCGGGCGGTACCCTTTGAAGAACGGGGTGTGGCGACCGCCCTCTTCCTTCGACAGCACGTAGATCTGACCCTTGAACTTGGTGTGCGGGGTCACGCTGCCCGGCTTGGCGAGCACCTGGCCACGCTCGATGTCTTCGCGCTTCAAGCCGCGAACGAGGGCGCCGATGTTGTCGCCGGCCATGCCGCTGTCGAGGAGCTTCTTGAACATCTCGACACCGGTGACGGTGGTCTTCTGGGTGGCGCGCAGGCCGACGACCTCGACTTCGTCACCGACCTTCACCACGCCACGCTCGACGCGACCGGTGGCGACGGTGCCACGGCCTTCGATCGAGAACACGTCTTCGACGGGCATGAGGAAGGGCTTGTCGATCGCGCGGACCGGCGTGGGGATGTACTCGTCGACCGCGGCCATGAGCTTGAGCACCGACGGCTCGCCGATGTCCGAGGTGTCGCCCTCGAGCGCCTTGAGCGCCGAGCCCGGGATGACGGGGATCTTGTCGCCGGGGAACTCGTACTTCTTCAACAGGTCGCGGACCTCTTCCTCGACCAGCTGGCGGAGCTCGGCGTCATCGAGCATGTCGACCTTGTTCAGGAAGACCACGATGTACGGAACGCCGACCTGGCGCGCGAGGAGGATGTGCTCGCGGGTCTGCGGCATCGGACCATCTGGCGCAGACACGACGAGAATCGCGCCGTCCATCTGCGCGGCGCCGGTGATCATGTTCTTCACGTAGTCGGCGTGGCCGGGGCAGTCGACGTGCGCGTAGTGACGGTTCTGGGTCTGGTACTCGACGTGCGCGGTCGAGATGGTGATGCCGCGGGCGCGCTCCTCGGGAGCCTTGTCGATCTGATCGTAGGCGAGGAACGTGGCGCCGCCGGACTTGGCGAGCACCTTGGTGATCGCCGCGGTGAGGGTGGTCTTGCCGTGGTCAACGTGGCCGATCGTGCCGATGTTGACGTGCGGCTTGTTTCTCTCGAACTTTTCCTTCGACATGTCGGTGTTCCTCTACGGCGTGGTGATGGGTGGGTACTCAGTGTTCGTACTTCAAATGGAGCCCTGAACCAGGATTGAACTGGTGACCTCGTCCTTACCAAGGACGCGCTCTGCCAACTGAGCTATCAGGGCTTGCTGCGACTTCTTTCCGGTGCTGCTCCTACGTGGAAATGCGAGAGCGGGGAACGGGATTCGAACCCGCGACATTCAGCTTGGAAGGCTGACGCTCTACCAGCTGAGCTATCCCCGCGTGTGGATGTGACATCAGCTGTCGGTGTGGAGGGGGGTGGATTCGAACCACCGAAGGTCGAGGACCGACAGATTTACAGTCTGTTGCCGTTGGCCACTTGGCTACCCCTCCGAACTGGAGGTTTTGTCTGGCGCTATTCACTTGTGGCCGGCGGCGGGATTCGAACCCGCGACCTACTGATTACAAATCAGGTGCTCTACCAGCTGAGCTACACCGGCAGCCGCCGCAAAGGCGCGGCTCTATTCATTGCGTCGCGGCAAGTCGAGAATGTTCAGCCCGCTGCCGGGCGATCTCGTGAGGAGCACGCCGGCCAGGGCTCGACGCGCGTTGAGGCTGGCGACCTGACCCGTCATCGGGATGCGGACCTTGAAGTCGGCGTGGCCGAGCACGCCCTTGCGAACGCCGGAGCCTTCGGCGCCGACGATCACCGCCAGCGGGCCGGTGAGCTTCGCCTTCCACGCCACGTCTGAGCCATCGGGGTCAGCGGCGACGCTCCAGAAGCCAGCCTCTTTGAGCTGCTCGATGGCGCGCGAGAGGTTGGTGACGCGCGACACGGCGCAGTGACTGGTCGCTCCGGCGCTCGACTTCACGGCGACGCCGGTCACGCCCACCGCGCGGTCTTTCATGATCACCACGCCCTGTGCGCCGAAGGCGTGCGCCGAGCGGATGATCGCGCCCAGGTTGTGCGGGTCTTGAATGCCGTCGAGGAGCACCACCAGCGGGTGCGCGCTCTTCTTCGCGAGCGAGATCAGCTCGTCGAGGCCGAGGTACTCGAAGTCACGCACCTGCGCGACGACACCCTGGTGCACGGCGCCCTCCGAGAGCTTCTCGAGGCGCTTGCGATCGGTGGTCTCCAACTTCACGCCGGCTTCTTTGGCGCGGGTCATCAGCTCGCCTGAGACGCGCGAGTTGAGTGCGCCGTCAGCGATCGAGATCTTCTCGATCGCACGCGGGTTGCTGCGCAGGGCTTCCAGCACCGGGTTGACGCCGAAGATGATGTTGCTCACGAGGACGGCGGCTACATCACTTCGACTGGCAGGGACAGGTTCTTCGTCTGCCGGCTGCAGAGCTTCTCGGTGCAGATGAAGAACGTCATCTTCGCCTCGACTGTCGTCGGGCCCTGCGTGTGCGGCGTGAAGCCGACCTCGAAGCGCGGATCGGGGTAGTCCTTCTCGCCGTCCTTCTTCTTGTTGAGCGAGTCCGCCAGCGTCAGCTTTTCTTTGGCCAGCTGGCTCTCCTTGCTCGAGAGCTCGATCTTGAGCGGGGCCTCGTCGCTG
>JADJXF010000039.1 GCA_016715995.1 Flavobacteriales bacterium | reverse complement strand
AGGATGCCCGTTGGGACGGGCTCAAGGGATACCTGACCAATACCACCATCCCGGCCCAAGAGCTGATCGACAACTACAAACACCTCTGGGCCATCGAGCAGGCCTTCCGCATCTCCAAGACCGATCTGCGCGTACGCCCGGTATATCACCGGCTGCACAGAGGCCTTTGTAACATCTGCATTTGCCTTTCCGCATACCAGGTCTACAAGGAACTACAGCGGCAACTGTTCCAAAATCAATGCGGCCTCTCCGCTGAAAGGGCAATTGAATGCCTCGCAACGGTCTATGGCATCACCATCCATGACCAGGCTTCAGGCCGCTCCCAGACCAGGATCCTGGCCAAGACCCAAGACCAACAACTACTGCTCAAAACCTTCCGTATCGACTTTGGGTGACCCATTTGGCTAAAACAAGGAGGATCACTGGCCAAGACCCAAGACCAACAACTACTGCTCAAAACCTTCGGTATCGACTTTGGGTGACCCATTTAGCTATAACAGGAGCTTCCTGGCCTTCTGGTGTGACTTGGCCGCTGATGCAGCCATTGGCCCTTTGTCAAGTTTGCAAAGACAGTTGCCCAGCATTGGGCTGGCATCACTAACCACACCAAGTACCACTTCTCCAACGGATCGCGAAGGGATCAATTCAAAGTCCAACTCGCCAGAGCAAGGGGCTACCTGAATATCAAAACATCATCAACGTGATATACTTCCTCACCGGTAGCTCAAGTTCGACTACCCACTGTATTCGACATGAGGCCTCCCAGTGCCAATTCGGCGGAGACAGCCAAGTGCAAGGCCTTGACAAAGTTGCGGCACTCGGTCCTCGAGCAGTTCCAGGCAGATGACCATTGGGGGCCGATGGCCGCATAGGATGAAATGGCGACAGCCGTCGGCCGGAACACGGTCATGAACGTTGGCTGATCACCCCACGCTCCCCTCCAGACTCACCGCCAACAACTTCTGCGCCTCCACGGCGAACTCCATCGGCAGTTGGTTCAGCACCTCCTTGCAGTAGCCGTTCACGATGAGTGATACCGCTTTTTCGGTCTCGATGCCGCGCTGGTTGAGGTAGAAGATCTGGTCCTCGCCGATCTTGCTGGTGGTAGCCTCGTGCTCCACCATGGCGTTGGGGTTCTCGCTCTCGATGTACGGGAAGGTGTGTGCGCCGCAGCGGTCGCCGAGCAGGAGGGAATCGCACTGACTGAAGTTGCGTGCGCCCTTGGCGCCGCGACCGATCTTCACCAGTCCACGGTAGCTGTTGTTGGAATAACCCGCGCTGATGCCCTTGCTCACGATGGTGCTCTTCGTGCCCTTGCCGATGTGGGTCATCTTGGTGCCCGTGTCGGCCTGCTGGCGATTGTTGGTCACCGCAACGCTGTAGAACTCGCCGGTGCTCTGGTCGCCCTTGAGTACGCAGCTCGGGTACTTCCAGGTGATCGCCGATCCGGTCTCCACCTGCGTCCAGCTGATCTTGCTGCGATCGCCGAGGGCAAAGGCCACGCTTGGTGACGAAATTGTAGATGCCGCCCTTGCCGTCCTTGTCGCCGGGGTACCAGTTCTGGACCGTGCTGTACTTGATCTCCGCGTCTTTCCAGCGCGACCAGTTCCACCACGGCGGCGTGCAACTGGTGCTCATCGCGGATGGGGGCGGTGCATCCTCCAGGTAGCTCACGTAAAGCGCCCTCGTCGGCGATCGGCAGGGTGCGCTCGAACTGGCCGGTCATGGCCTCGTTGATGCGGAAGTAGGTGCTCCAGCTCCATGGGACAGCGTACTCCTGGCGGGATGTAGCCGGCTGCCATCGCTGAACGGCGCTGTTGAGCGCGGAGAAGTAGTTGTCCGTGCGTGGCACCACGCTGCCGATGTACTTCTTTACCAGGTCGGGATGTTCCCGCACTGCCTCGCTGAACGAGCAGAAGATGATCCCTTTTTCCTTCAATGTCTTCTGGAAAGTGGTCTTCACACTCACGCTGTCGAACACCACATCCACGGCCACACCGGCAAGGCGCTTCTGCTCCTCCAAGGAGATGCCCAGCTTCTCGAAGGTCTTCACCAGCTCGGGGTCGGCCTCGTCCAAGCTGTTGAGTTGCGGTTTCTTTTTGGGCGCGCTGTAGTAATAGGCGTCCTGGTAATCGATCTTCGGATAGTTCACATGCGCCCAGGTGGGCTCTTCCATTTCTGCCAGAGCCGGAAGGCCTCGAGGCGCCACTCCCAGCATCCACTCCGGCTCTTCCTTCTTCTTGCTGATGAAGCGTACGATGTCCTCGTTCAGGCCCTTCTCGGCCTTCTCGCTCTCGATGTTCGTGACAAAACCGTAGGCGTACTCCTTTTCGGTGACCTCACGGAGGATATCGTTGGTGTCCTGTGCCATAGGAATGCGGGGAGAACGGTGAGGGGTGGTGAAGGCGGTGAAAGTGGGACTACAGGTTACAGGTGTTGATCGTCGTCCCGGGCATATCACTTTCTCTCCATTTTCACCATTCTCAATACTGTATCGATTCATATCGAAAAGCTCTCCCCACACCCGCAGGTCCGGCTGGCGTTGGGGTTCACGAACTGAAGCCCTTGCCATTGAGGCCGCCGCTGAAGTCCAGGGTGGTGCCCAGCAGGTAGAGCAGGCTCTTCTTGTCCACCCACCACCTTCACCCCGTTGTCCTCGAAGACCTTGTCGCCGTCCTTCATCTGGTCGTCGAAGATCAGGTCGTACATCAGGCCGGAGCAGCCGCCGCCCTTCACGCCAACGCGTACAAAGTGCTGGGGCCCACGGCCTTCCATGCCAAGCAATTTGGTGACCTCGCTTTTGGCGGTCTCGCTCACCTTGATCGTTCGTTGCCCGCCGTAGCCTTGGCGGAGGAGGGGGTCTTATTCGCCTTTAGAACCGGTCTAAATGGGCCTCAAAGGTACGGAGTTGGGTCTGCTTCCAGCGTGCGTGCTCGCCCTACGCCATGGTGAAGGGATAGCTTCGCGCACCATGTCCGAGTCAACCTCCCGCACCGAACTCTCCGCCCTCGGCGAATTCGGCCTCATCGAGCGCATCGCCTCTCGCGTTCGTCTCGCGAATCCCTCCTCGGTGAAGGGCATCGGCGATGATGCCGCCGTTCTGGATCCGCAGGGCCTGCACCAGGTGGTCACCACCGATATGCTGGTGGAAGGCGTCCATTTCGACCTAGGCTACGTGCCGCTGAAGCACCTGGGCTACAAGGCCATCGTGGTGAACCTGAGCGATGTTTTACGCCATGAACGCCGAACCCCGACGGGTGACGGTGGCGCTGGCCCAGCAACCGCTTTCCCGTAGAGGCCATCGACGAGTTGTCCACGAGGGCATGTTGCTGGCCTGCAAGAACTATGGCGTGGACCTCGTGGGCGGCGACGTGCAGCAGCACCAGCGGGCTGGTCATCAGTATCACGGCCATTGGCGCGGCGAAGAAGGAGGACATCACCTACCGCAACGGCGCCCAAGAGAACGACCTGCTGGTGGTGAGCGGCCATTCCGGGCGGCGCCTACATGGGCCTCCAGGTGCTGGAGCGCGAGAAGGCGGTGTTCCGGGAGACCAGCCGCGCAGCCCGACCTCGAAGGGCACGATTACATTCTCGAACGCCAGTTGAAGCCCGAGGCCGGCGGGACATCATTGCGCTGCTGAAGCAGTTGGATGTGCGGCCCACCGCCATGATCGACGTGAGCGATGGACTGGCCAGCGAGGCCATACACCTGGCTCGCAGTTCGGGCCTTGGCGTGCGCATCCACGACGAAAAAATACCGATCGACCCCGGGACCTATCAGACCGCCCGCGATTTCAACCTGGACCCCCACGACCTGCGCTCAACGGCGGCGAGGAATACGAACTGCTTTTCACCATCGCCCAGGCCGACTACGCAGGTGAAGGGCAACCCCGAGCCTCACGCCGTGATCGGGTACGCGACCGACAGGAACAGCGGTACGCGCTCATCGACAAGCAGGGCGGCCAGCACGAGCTGCGCTGGCGCAGGGCTGGGACGCATTCCTGAAAAGGGGTAGTACGGAAAGCGGAGGGCCCCGGTGATCGCGACCACCGGGAGCCTCCTGATATTCCAGTATGTGGACGACCTCTCTGCCGCGCTGCCCTGTTTTCAGCGGTCGGGACACCGAGATGATCGGTGAGGGCAAGTGTTTGTGTTCAAGATCCGGAACGAGCGCCGGGAACGGGGTATGGCGCTCCTCACTTCGCCGGAGCGGCTACGCATAGGCGCAGTCGGCGGGCAGCGTGACAGTGGGGACATGAGTGTCCAAGAGCACTTTTCTTGAACACTCCCGATGAGCTGTCACGCTGAGCCTGCCGAAGCGCTGCAACAAGCCGGTATCGTTTCTGAATACGCGATCCTCCCGCACGTTCAGGCCGGTCTGAACACTATTTTGCTCGGAAATGGGGATTGGGCGAGTCACCCGATCGAATACGGATGTGCCCGGTCATCAGGCTTGCGGCGTACGATCGGGTTGGAGCTCCGCGGCGATCGCTGAATGCAGGAAGGATGGGACGCTTTCCTGAAGAAGGGTAGTGGCAGGGAAGGCCCCGGTGATCGCGACCACCGGGAGCCTCCTGTTATCCCCGTATGTGGAGGACCTATCTGCCCGCGTGGCCGTGGCGAAGGACGTGGGTCCGCCGCGGCGCGGTGCGGGTCGCGCTTTAGCCTGGCCGGCCTGCGCGCGGGCCTGGCCTCCGGCTGGCGTGGTTCCCTTGCCGGGCCGGGCCACTCCCGTTCTTACCGGGTTCCTTGCTGGGGCGGGCTTCCGGAGCCTTCGCCCGTTGAGGGCGATCGGGGTCACCGGCCGCTCGCGTACCGCATCTTTCCCATGCCGCTCTTTCTGCAAGCCGTCAGCCGGTCCCTTCTGCGGGCGGGCGGGGTTCTTCTCATTAGCGCCGCACATCCCGGTACCGCTCCCGAACGATCGCGCTCTGCGCCCGACAGGGCAGGTACAACCCGCTTGTGCGGAGCCCACACGACTACTTACCCCAGGGCCGGTACCGGTGGTGATGGTAGCCCCACCAGCCGTGCCAGATGTACCAGTCATACGGGGCCCATGTGTTCCACCACGGCGGATAGTAGCCCCAATACCAAGGTGAGTGATAGGCGTACCAGCGGTCGCTGAAGAACCAGGGCACCGGCTCCCAGAACCAGCAGTTCACCGTGACGAAGAAGCCATGCAATTCAGGAGCCGAAGGACCTTTGGAAGGGGCCATGCCCTGTTCCTCGGCGTACGGCTCCACGATCGCATCCGGTCCGTACAGGGCCTCATCGCCGATGATCTGGAGGATGGCACTCTCCTCGCCGGTCTTTTCAATGGCGATCACCGCCACGTCCTGGCTCTCGGTGGCGCTCACCGCCACCTTCATCACCACATAGGCCGCGTTGCCTTCGCGCTGGGTCTCCACCCGCACGTAGTCGATCCGGCCATTGCCGTCCAGGTCCAGGTTGTTCACCCGGTTGCTGTCGGTGTTCAGCGCTTTCTCGAAGCCCTCCATCTCAAGGTTCCGCTTGAAGAGGTCGAGCGCGCCTTCCAAGTTGAATTGATCGCCGGGCAGGCCGGTGCTGTCGCGTGCCGTGTCCTGTGCCAGAAGAGACGAGCCTATGGCGATGGCGAGCGGGAAGAGGGTCCAGCGTTTCATGGCGTTCGGTTGATGCCCATTAGGTACGAAGGTCATTGCCGGGTTTGATCATTTCCACAATGGACGGACCAGGATCGCGTTGAAGACCGGGACGGCAAGCCGCCCTCCTTCTACCTTTGTTGCTCTTTTCCGGCCCCAACGCATGGACCGACCCACTGGCACCTACCCCTTGCTCGAACGGATCCAGGATCCTGCTGATCTGCGCAAGCTGGAGGAGGTCCAGTTGGAGCAGGTCTGCAAGGAACTCCGCGATTTCATCATCGATGTGGTGAGCGTGAAGGGTGAAAACCATTTCGGTGCCAGCCTCGGCGTGGTGGAACTGACCGTGGCGCTGCATTACGTGTTCAACACCCCTACGACCGGTTGGTCCACACCAATCGCATCCATAAGGGCATCAGCGGCTTTCCCAAGCGCAGTGAGAGCGGGTACGACACCTTTGGCGTAGGCCACAGCTCCACCTCCGTGGGCGGCGCGCTGGGCATGGCCGTCGCCAGCAAGCTCAAGCACGAGAACGATCGCCAGGTGGTGGCCGTGATCGGCGATGGCGCCATGACCGCCGGCATGGCTTTCGAGGCTCTGAACCACGCAGGCACGGCCAACAGCGATCTGCTGGTGGTGCTCAACGACAACTGCGCGAGCATCGACCCGAACGTGGGGCGCTCAAGGAGTACCTCACCGACATCACCACCAGCCATACCTACAACAAGGTGAAGGACGAGGTGTGGAAGGTGCTCGGAAAGCTCAGCAAGTTCGGCCCGAACGCGCAGGCCATCGCGCAGAAGTTCGATGCCGCGCTCAAGACCGCCCTGCTCAAGCAGAGCAACCTGTTCGAGAGCCTCAAGTTCCGCTACTTCGGTCCGGTGGACGGGCACGACGTGGAGCGCCTTGTGAAAGTGTTGAAGGACCTGCGCGACATCCCCGGCCCCAAGCTGTTGCACACGGTGACGGTGAAGGGCAAGGGCTACGCGCCTGCGGAGGTCGGCAGTCCGACCGTCTGGCATGCACCGGGCCTCTTCAACAAGGAGACCGGCGAGATCATCAAGGTGGTGCCCAAAAGCCCGCAGCCACCCAAATACCAGGATGTTTTCGGCCACACCATCGTGGAGCTGGCCGAGAAGAACGATCGGATCGTCGGCATCACACCGGCCATGCCCACCGGTTGCTCGCTGAACATCATGATGAAGGCCATGCCCGATCGTGCCTTCGATGTGGGCATCGCCGAACAGCACGCCGTCACCTTCAGCGCAGGGCTGGCCACGCAGGGCATGGTACCGTTCTGCAACATCTACAGCTCGTTCATGCAGCGTGCCTACGATCAGGTGGTGCATGATGTGGCCTTGCAGAACCTGCACGTCGTCTTTTGCCTGGATCGCGGCGGACTGGCCGGAGCGGATGGCCCCACACACCATGGCGCCTTCGATATCGCGTACTTCCGTTGCATCCCCAACATGATCGTGAGTGCGCCGATGAACGAGGAGGAACTGCACAACCTCATGGCCACCGCACAACTGAAGGACCAGGGACCCTTCAGCATCCGCTACCCACGCGGCGAAGGCGTGATGACCGAGTGGAAGACCCGTTCAAGGAGATCCACCATCGGTACCGGTCGGCGTGTGCGCACGGGCAATGATCTCGCGGTCTCAGCATCGGTCATATCAACATCGCCGCGAAGGGGATCGATGCGCTACAGGCGGAAGGGTATTCCATCGCCCACTACGACATGCGTTTCGCCAAAGCCCATCGACGGATGCTGCTGCACGAGGTCTTCGGCAAGTTCAAGTATGTGATCGCCATCGAGGACGGTTGCATCCAGGGCGGCATGGGCAGCGCGGTGCTGGAGTTCATGGCGATCGTGGATACAGTGCCCACGTGAAGTAGCAGGGATCTCCCGGACAAGTGGATCGAGCACGGGTCGCAGAAGGAACTCTACGCCGAATGTGGATTCGATGAGGTTGCGCTCGTCGCGGCGGTGAAGGAGATGATGCCGCAGAAAGGCGTGAAGAAGTCGATAGCCTCCGCATAACGGCGCCCAACGATGCGCACCGATCCCCGTATCCGTTTTGAGACGAAGGAGGAGAGCAACGCCCGGCGCGAGCGGGAGTTCATGGCGCTGACACCGTGGGAGCGCTTGGCGCTGTATCTGCGCGAGATCACCCGCAACCCCCCAACGCGGGAAGAGCGCGGAGAGGCGAAGGGCAACTTCATCATCTGGAAGCGGGCGGATGGAGTTCGAGGCTGAGGTCAAGGTGTTCCTTTCATTGGCCCAGCGGGAGGGCCTGCGCATCATCATGGTCGGAGAGGCGCGGCGGTGAATCACCA
>JADJXF010000038.1 GCA_016715995.1 Flavobacteriales bacterium | reverse complement strand
TTTACAACACATTCGCCCTCAGGTGTCAATACCCCAGCCAAAATGCGCATGGCTTCAATCACCAGCTCATGCAATCCGCGCGTGCTGACCTTCAGCTCACGGGCACGGCGCACCGGGTTTGTCGGCTGGATATAGCTCCATTGCAATGCCTTGCGGTGCCGCTCGTCCAATCGCTTGATGGCTTCTTGCACCCGCATGGCAGACAGCACATCGATTGCCTTACGTGGCGTGCGCTCGTAGTTGTCGGGGCGATACAGCTCAAACCCTGGCGACGTACTCAAGCCAAGGCCGCCGTGTTGCCAGCGCGCCCAGTTCACCAGCAATTCATCAACCCAGCGTAGTTCAGCGGGGATGTAGTGAAAGTCGATAGGTTCACGCTTCAATCTGCCTCCCATTCGTCATGAAACACCACGCCACGCTCGGCGCCGAACGCAGCCATCAGCTCTTGCAGCTCCGACATCTCGGCCCTCGTCATGCGGCCGCCCGATCTATAGCCCGGTTATTGGCTGACTCAGTGCGCCAAATCGCCACGGTTTCCTGTGCCGCCACCAACTGCCAACGGAGCGTTTCCTCCGTCTCCACGGCGGCAGCAATGCCGTCAAGCAGGGCGATGTAGTCTGGATGCGCGTAGGCGTACTGTTCCCGCGCGTTGACTGCTGGCGCTTCGCACTCCGCCATCAGCAGGGCTTTCTTGGACTTGCGGAATTCCTCCAGGCGCACCCGCTCGGCCTTGGCCTTGGCGTACAGGGGGGCTTGCCTGTATATGAAATCGATTGCCTTATGGGGGTCGCGCTCAGCCATTAGCCGCCTCCCATGCCCGCGCCACAGCGGTGTTTATCGCTTTCACCATGTCCATCTTGCGCAGCGTCCAACGCTGGCGGGAGCCGTGCCAGCCCTGCGGGCCACGATGGCAAGGAGGGCACAGCGGCACGGCTGCATGCCATGCGCCCTGCTCGAACTCATGAATTTCGACACCTTCGGCACCACACACCACGCACGGCTGTTCTGCCAACTTGGACACGTAGGTGCGCTCTGAGACGGTTTGAGCGGGTTTCCCCTTGGACTGCATCAGTATTCCCCTGCAGACCAACAAACCGGCCTGTCGCCCTGACGCTGCACCAGCCAGGACGCAGTGCCGGCGATCTTGCTGGCCAGCATCCAAGGCAGCTTGCGGGCCTGCGCCTGGCGCATGGCTTGCTGGCGGTGCGCCGTCATGATGCTGGCGCAGTTCTTGACCTCTACTGCGTAGGCCACGCCAGCCGGCGACACGGCGATGAAATCCTCTGCCGCGCTGCCCGAGTTCAGTTCGGCCACAGACCAATCTAAGCTGCGCAGCAATTCGGCAAATTGCTGTTGCCCGCGCCGGCCTTTCGAGCGTGTCGCCGCGCCGCTCATGCCGCCCTCCGATACACGTTCTTGCGCCCGAGCTTTACCGCAACCAATTCCCCGCGC
Organism: Flavobacteriales bacterium; assembly: GCA_016715995.1. Taxonomy (GTDB): domain Bacteria; phylum Bacteroidota; class Bacteroidia; order Flavobacteriales_F; family PHOS-HE28; genus PHOS-HE28. Next base: position 2,643 of record JADJXF010000038.1, on the reverse strand, counting down.
TCGCACAGATGACGGGCGATGACACGCGCGTGCTCAAAACTCAGGTCGTACTTGATCTGCATGTCCTTCAAGGTAAGTTCCTCTTCCGGGTTGTTCTTGAAGAACGTGCGCACGCTGTTGGTAGGGCTGCGCTTTTTCATCGCGCACCCATTCCAGCCCACGGCGACACGGAGTGGTCGCGCCACTTGGTGCGGGCCTGAATGCCGCTCACATGGGAACGGCTCACCCCATAGCGTTCGGCCAGGATGTGGTCGGCTTCATCGCTGGCGCGAATGGCAGCCACGTCATCGGCGGTCAGCTTGGCGCTTTGTCGCCGGGCCTTGGCAATCTTGGCCGCGCGAATCTGGTGATTGGTGTTCGCCACCAGACGATCACGCACGAACTTCGCCAATGGCACGATGGCGATGTGATCCGCGTTTACACAGCGGTGGTTTTCGCAGGTGCAGACCAGCTTGTGTTTGAGCGGTACTTCGCTGGGCTTGCCGTGGGCTTGCAGCACCAGCTTTCGAGCCGATTGCGTCTTGCCGTCGTGATAAATGCGCGGCGATCCGTTGGCCGAAATGTGGCCTTGCCATTCAAGGCAGTCGCCTACTTCCTCGCATCAATCAATGATCTTGTTCAGCAGTTCCGTGTTCATCCCTTGCTTTCCTCAGTCCTTTTGACTGCTCCCCGGCCTGAAGTCCGGGGATTCTGATTCCCGTGCTCATGCTGGGGCTCCTACTGCTAGCGATTCCAGTCCGAATCGGGCGATGTTCTTCGCAGCGTTCACGTCGCGGTCGTGTTCCGCTCCGCAACTGCAAGTCCATCGCCTTATTCCTAGGTCGCTTAAGCCTCGCGGCCCCTCCACGCTTCCGCATGAAGAACACGCTTGGGTTGTATAGGCTTCGTTGACTACCTCAAAAACCACTTTTGCCTGACGGCACTTGTATTCCAAAGCGGTTTTGAACATGGCCCAGCCCGCGTCAAGCGTGCTCTTGGCCATCTTGGTTTTGACCAGCTTTTGACTGGACACGTCGCCCACGAATATGGCGGCGTTCTTCTGCACCAGTGCGGTGCTGAATTTGTGCAGCGCGTCTTTGCGCTGATTCTTAATCTTCGCGTGGATCGCCTTGACCCGCTTCTTCTTGCGGGCGCGCTGCGCCTTTGCGAGCGCCTGCTCGTTGGCTCGATACCAGCGGCCTTCCAACTTTTCGCCCGTGGACGTTGTTGCGCACTCCTTGAGGCCGAGGTCTATGCCGACCGCCTCTGTGCCGGTTGATGGCTTGGTCTGAACCTCGACAGCCACATTGAAATACCAGCGGCCTCGGCTGTCCTCATTGAAAGAACCGGCGCGCAATTCGTATTTGCCCAAGCCGTAGCTGTCCCATAGGCTGAACTTCTTTCCAGCAAACTCGACTTGACCGGCCTTGTACTTGGCGTGCCCGCCCTTGAATGGAATCCAGCCTAGCGAATACTTTGGCGACTTCGGGTTGCTGACGCGCCAGTTGAGGCGGGCCTTCTTGAACTGCTTGCGGCGTGTCGCGTACTCCACACACACCAGTTGCACCGTGCCGCTGCCGACCGTGACGCCATCACACTTGCTGTAGCCAGCGGTGAGTTTCTGTAGGTCGTAGGCGCTCAGCCACTTGCCACGCTCACGGATCGCGCGGCTGCTGGTTTCGTTGGCGAAGTTCCACGCCTGATTCACGTCGCGCGCCATACGGCGAAGCACGCTGGCGTGCTGTCTTTCACGCGAACCTTGAGTGTCTTGATTGCTGGCGACATGGCTTATTGTGGCACACAAAGAAGTCGCTTGCAACTGGTTTTTGTGGGGTGGATAATCCCGGCATGAACGAACGGAAAAAGGTTGGGCGCCCTCCTGTAGCGGCAGACAAAGAGTTGGTGCATGGCACGCTGCGGCTCACGCGCGCGCAATGGGAAAAGGTTCGCATGGCCGGTGTTCCTGCGCTACGGCTGCTGATTGATCGGTGGCACCCAAAGAAGCCCTGACGGGCTTCGCGCTTTCCTTCCCCGGCCTGAAGGCCGAGGCTTGACGCGCTTCCAGGTCAGTCCTTGTCTTTCCCGCCCGGCCAGCGCAATGCGCTCGTCCAGGCTCAAATCGATGTGCCATTCCTTCGCTTCCTCCGGTGATGGCCGGAAGTCGCCCAGCAACGCGCGTACCTTGCTCACGATCCCGGCCCATTGGCCAGAGTCGCAGGCTTCGCACTCGCGTGCGTAGCCCCGCGCCCATTGCCAACAGCCGGGTTGGCGAGCTTTCTGGGCGATCCATTCGGCCATGTCGTCGCATTTCAAATCACCCCTCGGCATCGCGCATGAACTGCACATAGCTGATGGGCCTGCGTGCGCTGTAGGTGCAGAACTGCTGCGCCGCCTTGTTGAACCACAGGTGCAGCGTGAAGTGCTGAAAATCGCCGTTGCGCTGCTTTTGAAGTTCGACCTTCGCATCGGGCTTGTCGGCGTCATAGTCATCAGACGCTTCATCCTTGCGAGCCGACCAGACCGTGAAAACGTTATCCGCCGCATCGGTGATCTTTGAGCTGCCGGCAACGTCCAACTTGCCAGGCCCCTTGCTTTCGTCGGCGCCTTTGCGCGGATGCGCCACAAGGTGAACATGCAGGCCATTCCTGCGGGCGAAGTCGCACA
>JADJXF010000037.1 GCA_016715995.1 Flavobacteriales bacterium | reverse complement strand
TCTTCCCAGCATGGCCAACAACGAGCGCATCGTGAGCGGCCGCAGCTACAAGGAGCAAATCGCCAAAGCGCTCCAGGAGGAGATGGCCTAGCGCGGCCTTCCGTCCCGCTTCCCACCATTCGTCCAGCACGCTTGATGCGCCTCGTCGTGCATAGCTAGATTCATGACATCAACCCCTCTGCCATGACGAAGCATCTTACCCTAGTCGTTCTCTCCGGTGTCCTGTTCTGCGCCTACCCATTCCGGATGAAGGCGCAATACTCGCAGCTCGACCTGCCGCGTGAAAGCCAGACGGGCACGGTGACCCAGCGCATCGGCGTCTCGGATATCACCATCACCTATAGCCGACCGAGCGTGAAGGGCCGCACGGTCTGGGGCGATATCGTGCCGTACGGACAGGTATGGCGCATGGGCGCGAACGAGAACACTGTGCTCACCTGCACGCACGAGATCAGCATCGAAGGACAGAAGCTGCCAGCAGGGACCTACGGACTCCGCCATTCCGGGAGAAGGACAAATGGACCATCATCATCGCAAGGACCATACCGGCACGGGGGATCTTCTTCTGCCGAAGGAAAAGGATGCGTTGCGTGTTGATGTGACACCACGCGCCTGCGAAATGACCGAGCAGGTGACCTTCAGCTTCGCCGATGTGAAGAAGGACGGTGCCACCCTGCTGATGCGCTGGGAGAAACTGGAAGTGCCAATCAGCATCGGAGTGGATGTGAATGGGATCATCCTCGCGAGCATCGATGAGCAACTGCGTGGGCTAGATGCCTTCGCATGGGAAGTGTGGTACGAGGCCGCGCACTACTGCCATCAGGAGAAGATCGCGCCCGAGCGCGCCATGAAGTGGGTGGACATGAGCATTGCGCGTGGAGCCAACTTCGAGAACCAGACGCTCAAGGCCAAGCTGCTCGATGAAGGCGGCAAGGCCGAGGAGGCGGCCGCATTGCGCAAGAAGATGATCGACGAGGCCACCAATGCGCAGTTGAACACCTTGGCCTATGGCCTGCTGAACGAAGGCAAGAACACTGAGGCTGTGCGGATGTTCGAGCTCAATGCGAAGCGGCACCCCAGTGATCCGAACGTCCACGACAGCTTGGGCGAAGGCTACATGATGGCCGGCAACAAGGAAGCCGCGATCAAGGCGTTCAAGAAGAGCCTGAGCATGAATCCGCCCGAAGGCGTGAAGGCGAACTCGATCAAGTGTTTGAAGAAGTTGGGCGTGGATACGAGCGCGTGGGAAAGCTGAATGCGCTGCTGGCCATAAGCCTCTGGCTGCTGGCCATGGCCGCGCGAGACGGCAACCTAGGCCCCTAACACGCCCATGAAAGCACCGATCTTCCTCTGCACGAGGACCACCTTCGACAACAACGCATCCACCCGCTGAGGATCGGCCCATTTCCGTCGCTGAACAATCAGCATCCGGGTCTGCAGCTCGAAGGCCGAGCCCAAAGCGAACTCGAAGAAGCGGAACTTCTCCTTCTCACTTCTTCGCGAGCTGCCTTCCGCGATGTTCGACGGTATTGAGCAGGAGGCGTCCGTCGCTTGGTCCCGCAGCTTGAATCCTGCTTGCGTCGGCGGTATGCCCTCAAAGATGTCCAGCACTTCGTCGGCGATGTCCATGCCCAGTTGCCACATCTCCAGTTTGGTGAAGTCTCTCATGGTGTTGTGCTTTCATCCAAAGTAGGAAACCCGCGTAAAGGCTCACGCGGTTCTGGCCCGTGGCTTGGCTACTCGCCGGGGATGATCGGCGTGTAGCCAAAGGCCCATGGCGAGCAGCGCTTTCTACCTTCGACCCATGCACTTTCGTTCCATCCGCACGGGGCTTGCCCTCGGTGCGCTCTTAGGCCTTTCGATTCCCTCCTTCGCTCAACGTCCGCCGCAACAACCCAACGCCGCCGAGATCCTGCACCGTATGCAGAAGCTCAACGTGCTGGGCAGCGTGCTCTACATCGTGGCGCATCCCGATGATGAGAACACACGCCTGATCGCCTGGCTGGCCAACGGCAGGAAGGTGCGCACCGGCAACCTCAGCCTCACACGCGGCGACGGTGGACAGAACCTCATCGGACCCGAACTGGGCGACGCGCTGGGCATCATCCGGACGCAGGAGTTGATGGAGGCACGGCGCATCGATGGCGGCGAGCAGTTCTTCACCCGCGCGGTGGATTTCGGCTATAGCAAGACCGCCGCCGAGAGTTTTGAGAAGTGGGGCAAGCAGGAAGTGCTCAGCGATGTAGTGCGCGTGATCCGCATGTTCCGGCCCGATGTAATCATCACCCGCTTCGCGCCCGACCGCAGCGCTGGCCACGGCCACCACGAGGCCAGCGGCATCCTTGCCGAGGAAGCCTTCGACCTGGCCGGTGACCCCAAGGCTTTTCCGGAACAACTCGAACAAGGCCTCGAAGTGTGGCAGCCACGCCGCCTCTTCTTCAACGGCAGCACCTGGTGGAAGAAGGACCTGGCCGACATCGCGAAGAGCGACCCCGATTGGTTCAGCGTGGACGTGGGCGGCTACGACCCGCTGCTCGGCCTGAGCTACACGGAGATCGCCGGACGCAGCCGCAGCATGCACAAGAGCCAAGGCTTTGGCGCGGCGGAAACGCGGGGAGAACAGTTGGAGTACCTCAAGCTGATCAAAGGCGACCGGCCGAAGACGAAGGACATTTTTGAGGGGATCGATATGACGTGGGATTCGTTTGAAGGAACTGTCAACTACAAACAATCCATTGATCGTATCATCAAAGAATTCGACCCGGTGAACCCATCAAATAGTCTGCAAGGACTAATCGACCTACGGGAACGGTTCTGCGGAACTATGAATACGAGAGCGTGTGCTCAAGTTAGCACGCTCATTCACGCCTGTCTTGGCACTTCTATCGAGCTAACCTCGACCCAGCCCCTCGTATCAATGCAGAACGAACTCTCATTGGTGGTGACCAATCGGAGTTCTGTCCCCTTGATCCTCTCGGGTATCGACATGAGCGGAATCATGACAAGACAATTCGAAAGGATCGCCTCACAATCAGTAGGAGCTAATCGTAGTGAGACGGTCGAGTTTCTAGATCATGCCTTGGAAGAATACATCGATCAACCCTTTTGGCTCGAACGTGCACATGACAATCTCTATCGTTGCGAAGTATGGTCCATAGGGCTTCCAGTCTTCTCTCGTGTATACGAGGTAGACTTTGTCCGTGGTGAGGATTCAACTTTTGCGTTCCAAACTGAACTTTCTCCTACATACAAATGGGTCGACCGCGTGGATGGCGAGCGCATCCGCCCGGTGTACGTCACGCCCGTGGCCTCGGTGATCCCGAAGACCGATGTACTCATTGCCACGGGTGGCACACAAACGATCACCGTGGAAGTGGAAGCGCTCACCGACAGCCTCACCGGTCAACTGAACGTGACGTTGCCCGCAGGCTGGGGCAGCACCAAAGACCTGAAGCTGGTGAACATTGCCAAGCGCAACGAGCGGCAGAGTTTCACCTTCCAGCTGATCCCCACGGAAAATGCGCAAGGCGGCTCGGTCAAGTTCGAGTTCAGTGGTCCAAAGGGAAAGGCCGACCGCACATTGCACGAGATCGACTACCCGCACATCATGCCGCAGGTGTACTACACACCCGCCGAGGTGATCCTGGTACCGCTGGATGTGAAGACCATGGCCAAACGCGTGGGCTACGTGAAGGGTGCAGGCGATGACGTGCCGCAGGCCATGGAGCAACTGGGTGTGGTCGTGGAGTTCATCGAGCCGGGCTCCGCTAGACTGGAGGAATTGCGGAAGTTCGACGCCATCGTAACCGGCATCCGCGCCTACAACGCCACCAAGGGCATGAAGGAGCTGCACCCGCTGCTGCTGCAATACGTGGAGGAAGGCGGTACGCTGATCGTGCAGTACAACACCACGCCGCGCTTCTTCTCCGGCACCAGCGATTTCAAGATCGATCCCGTCGCGCTGGGTCCGCATCCCTTCACCATCGGCCGCGGGCGCGTGACGGTAGAAGAAGCGCCACCCACTTTCCTCGATCCCAAGCACCCATTGCTGAACACACCCAACACCATCACCGCCGCCGACTTCGAAGGCTGGGTGCAGGAACGCGGCCTCTATTTCGCCAACGACTTCGGCACGAACTACACACCGCTCATCGCCTGGAACGATCCCGGCGAGGAACCGCTGAACGGCGCGCTGATCGTCGCCGATCATGGCAAAGGACGCTTCATCTATACGGGCATCAGCTTCTTCCGGCAGTTGCCGGCGGGGGTGCCGGGAGCGTACCGCTTGTTCGCGAACTTGATCTCAAGAAGGCAGTAGCCTCAACTGATCTTCCGCAGCGCCTCGCGCTCGCTCAGCGGCGAAAGGCTCCTCGACTTAACGAATTCCTTCACTGCCTTCGGGTCGGTGGCGGACAGCTCGCGCAGCGCCCAGCCGATGGCCTTGCGGATGAAGAAATCGGTGTGCGCCGCGTGGCGGTCGATATTGGCGAACAGCAGGTCCTTGTCGGTATCGATTTTCCATCGGTTCTGGAAGAGGATGGCCGTGCGGTTGAGCCACATGTCTTTGCTGCTGATCCATCGCTTGTTCCACTTCGTGATTTCCTTCGGATACCGCTTGAGGACTACTCCCACCACATGCACGGCCAGCGCATCCACTGTATCCCACCAGCTCTTCGTGGTGATCAGTTCCTCCAACAGCGGCAAATCATCGGGGGTGAGCTTCTTCGCGATCTTCATCAGCAGGTCCACGGCCGTGTGGTGCATCTCACGCTCCTTGCATGCGAACGCCGCCCGCACGATCGCCGGCAGCTCATCCACTGGTGGTCCGCCGTGCAGGGCGATGTGCTCCTCCAGCAGCGCGCGCCGTTCCTCAGCCTTGATGCCGAAGAAGGGCGCGATGCCCTTCATGTAGGCTTGCATCGTGGCAGCGTTCCCGCGGTCCGCATGCCGCTTGAAAACGGCGTGAAGCGGTGCCAGCCATGGGTGCATGCGGCGAAGGTGCCACACGAGGCGCGAACGGCCATCGCGCAGATCAGAAAAGGCTGATGCGATATGTATGCTCCTGCGCCTTGAAGATGTAGCCCTTGCCTTTCGACTTCTCCTCCAGCTTCTCCTCATCGCTGAAGAGGGCCGCGAAGTAGGCCTGCATCTGCTCGGTGGTCATCGTCACCGGTGCCCCATTGTTGAGCGCCTCCGCGATGTAGGCATCGATGAGCTGCGGATAGGCCTGCGCGAGGAGGGCCTCGGTGGCGAAGACATCGCAGCCGATCACCTTGTCACCGCTCACGGCAATGACACCCACCATCCCGATGCAGGAAGCCGGCAGGGCCATGAGCTGTTCCCGGTAGCGGAGCCGGTCGGCCTGGAACTCCTTGTCGTTCATCAGGTGCGCGTAACTGCCGCTCCGGGTCTCCGTCGCGTTCTTGTGGATGTCCTTGGCCACTTCCTCCCACACGCGCGTCTGCTCCTTGTCCACCGCCGCCGCCTTGCGCGCCTGCTGTCCGGCCAAGCCGATGGTCGCGGTGAACGCATGGCCCGAGCCGTTGTCCTGCCAGCGTCCATGCTCCACGCAGAAGGCACCAATGTCAACGGTCGCTCCAGGCGGTATCAGCACATCCTGCGCGAGCATGCGGTCCTGCTTGCCGCCGATCACGACCTCGCCCTGCATCAGGTAGATGGTGTCCTTGGAGGCGTTCACCGCCTGCAGCGTGTTCACCGTGGCGCCGCCCTGGTGCTCTTTGATCAGCAAGCGGCCATCCTGCAGCGCTTTGTTCATCGGCACGGCTTGGCCGATGCTCTTGTGTGCATCGCGGAACGCGGCATTGGCGACGATCGGATACAGCCGCAGCTTCTCGCATTGGAATCGCCGGTCGGCGGCCGCTTCCATGGCTGGAGCCAGATTGTCCGTGTTGTATTGGGCGAATGACGCCAGGCCGGAAAACAGCACGAGAGCAAGGAGGAGCATTCGCGTGCCAGGAGATGCGGTGATGCGTAGCATGGGCGGGATTGTTTGGTGGCGGTACACGCCGTTCTTGGAACGGTTCATTCCGGCACCGAAGTACATTCGTCTGTCGCGCGCTGCTGATCATGGCCATCGGCTTCCTTGGCAGGCGAAGACAACAGGATCCCGATGCTGTCCTTGATGAATATCCTTCGTGGTTCCGTCATCGGGCTGGCATTGCCGTTGACGCTATCGGCCCAACCCGGTGATCCGGTTGTGCCCACCATGAACCAGGCCTGCGCAGTGGGCTATGTCAACCTTTTCGGCGGCCTCTTCAATCTGGGACCTGATTGCGCGACGTACAGCGGCACCGGTAGCTGTCCGCCTGGAAGCGGACCTATGAACGGCGTGCATGGCAACTGGCGCGGCCCGAACGCTGTGGGCTGGCTCATCGGGCGCCTCGATGAGCTGTACGCGGTCGGCCTCCGCAAGGTGATGGTGAACCGGCCCATGGGCGGCAGCGGCGTGAGCCACGTGACCGGCGCCGCATGGCTGACCCTGCCGGAGTACAAACGCGCGCAGCTCACGAACGAATTGCAACCCTGGCTCGCCGCGCACCCCGACCTCATCCTGGGCATCTTCATCGGCAGCCGCTGGATCGCACTGGATTCGCTCATGGGATATCGCGACGACATGGGCCCGTATCCCGGCACCACGTCCGGATTCGATCCGCTGCTCGCACCGGAGCTTGATGCGTGGCATCAAGTGGTGGACCCATGGTTCGCTATCGGCGTGCGATGGGTCGTGCTCGATGCGGCATCGATGCCCGCGAACCGCGACTGGTTCCTGCGGCTCGCGGCTTACGAAGCGGACCTGCGCCAGGTGGAGATCACCGCCGAGGCGATCACGAACTCCGCAACGCACCATGCCCAGGCCAGCTGGATCGCATTGGCACCGACGTACATCGATCACCCGTCACGGCCGCATACACAGGCCGGGCCCGACGCGCTCATCGACGCCGCGACGACGTGGTATGCCTGGCTCCAACTCAGCGGAATACCCGCTGCCTACGCGAATGGGCACATCCCCTCCGACGATCCGCAGGCCTACATCCAATCGATCATTGCCAGGGGCTACGTGCCGATGGCCACGGCCAGCGAATTCCAGACCTACCCCGAACTGCTCGATCTGGTGCAGACATGCGACCTGACGACGACTGTCATGGATCCATTCGGAAGTGCGGACCCTGTGACCATCCATCCGAACCCGACGAATGGTCTCGTCACCATCGTTGTGCGGGATGTACCGGCCCGCTTTGTAGTTCACGACATCATCGGCAGGCCATTGGACGCTGGTGTCTTGCGCGACGCGGTCACCCACTTGGATCTCTCGGCGCTTCAAGCGGGGAGCTACTTCTTCACGATTGGGCGCCGGACGCTGCGGATCATCAAAGACTGAAGCCGAGCGGCTCGTTGCTGTATCTACAGCTTCACTGACCGCAAGCACGCCAACCGACGCGCTCCGCGCATCACCTCCAGGAAGAGTATGCCAAGCGGAAGGTCACCAAATCCCTCTATGATGCAAGGCCCGCCGGTTCCGGTGCAACTCGTTCGCCATGCCTCCCTGCCCAATACGTCGCGGATAATCACATCAACCCGGACTCCGGCTTCGATACCATCCACGAAGAGCCGGTCGTCGAATGGCGAAGGGAAGATTGAGATCGCAGTTTCCTGGTCGGCGCTTAAGCTCGTGCTGACCGATGATGCCGGACACACAGGTGCTCCCGCCTGCTGGACGAAGCGCAGATCGGCCGGAATGGTGCCCGGCGCAACGCTGTTCGGCCCAATGAGCGGCCAGCCGCCCACGGGCAACAGGAACTGCGGGAACTGCGCGAGGTAATACGACTGGTCTATGAGATCGCCTGTGCCAGCCGGAGTGATCGTGCCCTGCACATCGTTGCCATACTGGAAATGCCCATTGCCGGCCAAGCTGTACAGACCGGGCGAGCCTGTGACATGGTTGCCGACGAAGTTCACCGAGTCAGTGGCTGGTGCGCTGTTCATGAACACGCCCCAGCCCAACGCGCGATTCCGAAAGAGCGTGTTGAACGGCCCGTTGCGACCATGCGAATCGTCGATCACGATGTTCTGAACCACGTTGCCCTCGAAGAGGTTGAGGTAGGCGTGGTCGCCATGCATCACGATCTCGCCAGCCGCATTGGAGGGCAGCGGGAACTGGCTCCAGAAGGGATCCACCGAGCGGTTATAGGCGAACACGTTGCCATTGGCGCCGGCCTGCACGATCATCGAGTGGCGCAGATGCTCGAACACATTGTCCTGCACCAGATTCTCGCCAGCCGTGTAATAGGCCATCACGCCATAACCCTGCCCGCTTCCCCCGTACGCGAAGGCGTGATGCAGGTAGCAACCGCTCACCTCGCAATTGGTGCTCGCGAAGAACTCGATGTGCGAGAAGTTGCACATGTCGCTCTCCACGCCGCGCACCCAGCAATGCGATGCCCTGCCGAAGAAGATGTTCGACCATTCATCAGGCGGCGCGGGATCGGCGCGGACGATGCGCAGGCACTCGATGCCCACGAAGCGGCGCATGCGCAGCCTGCGGAAATACGGCGTCCGTTCAAGCGTGTAGTGGGCGCGCAACGGCGAGGCGATGTCCAATCCATCCGGTTCGATGGTGCTGATGCGCGCGATCTGCCCGGCGGTCCCGAGCGCCCAGGCCGAGGTGACCAGGTCGGCATCGTCGCGGTAGAGCCGGATCTCATCACCCGGTGCGAGTCCGGCGGTGCTGGCGGTCCATAAATGCGTGGTTCCGCGTGCGCTGGTCTGGCTCAGCGGATAGGCCTGTGCTTCCTCCTGCCCCACGACCGCGATGCCCGCGCCCGCGCCTCCCAGATCGAAGATGAGCGTGGTGGAATCGGCGGTGGCGCCGCGCAGGATCACGCTGTCCGGGAGGAATACCGTGCTCGTGAATCGATAGTCCCCCGGCGGGAAATAGACCACCGCCATCTGGCCATCAACGGCCGAGAGGGCGGCACTGAGCGCCGCATTGTTGGGCGTAATCCCGTCTCCCACGCCGCCGTAGTCCTGGATGCTCATTGTGACGGTCGGCTCCGGCGGCACGAGCTGCAATCCGGCACGGCTCCAATCCGTGGCGCGATTCGATGGCAGTACCTGGGCAACGGCCTGAGCCGCTCCCATCAGGATGGCCGCGAGAACAACCGAACTCAGAGGAAATCGCATGCGATGCGCTTGACGAGGTTGAAGGTATGCCCGGCAATGACGAAAGTGGCGAAATGACAAGCGGCCCGATCGGGGCCGCTTGTCCATCAGATTATAAGTCTCGCAATCACTGCCTCAAGTCGAAGCGGTCCAACTCCATCACCTTCGTCCAGGCTTTCACGAAGTCCTTCACGAACTTCTCCTTCGCATCGGCCTGCGCGTACACCTCGGCGATGGCGCGCAATTGCGAGTTGCTGCCGAACACGAGGTCCACACGCGTGCCCGTCCACTTGCGATCGCCGGTCTTGCGGTCGTGGCTGCCATAGATGCCTTCTTCGCCGGTCTTCGGCGCCCAGGCATGGCGCATGTCCAGCAGGTTCACGAAGAAGTCGTTGGTGAGTTGACCCACCCGATCGGTGAGGACGCCGTGCTTGCTGCCACCAGCATTGGCGCCTAGCACGCGCATACCGCCCACGAGCACGGTCATTTCCGGCGCGCTTAGGGTGAGCAGTTGCGCTCGATCGAGCAGCATCTCCTCAGCGGGGACGATGTAGGTCTTCTTCTGCCAATTGCGGAAGCCTTCGGCCTGCGGTTCCATCACGGCGAAGCTTTCCACGTCGGTCTGCTCCTGGCTCGCATCCATGCGGCCGGGAGTGAACGGCACCGTGATGCTGTGGCCGGCATCCTTGGCGGCCTTCTCCACGGCCGCGCAACCGCCGAGGACGATCAGGTCGGCCAGCGAAACTTTCTTGCCGCCCGCATTGAACTCGCCTTGGATCTTCTCCAACGTGCTGAGCACCTTGCCGAGTTGCGCAGGATCATTCACCACCCAGAACTTCTGTGGGGCCAGGCGGATGCGCGCGCCGTTGGCACCACCGCGCTTGTCGCTGCTGCGGAAGGTGGAAGCCGATGCCCACGCTGTGGCGACGAGTTCGCTCACGGTGAGGCCGCTCGTGAGGATCCTGTTCTTCAGTGCCGCGATGTCGCCCGCATCGATGAGTTTGTGATCGACAGCCGGAATCGGATCCTGCCAGATCAGCTCCTCAGCAGGCACTTCCGGACCGAGGTATTGACTCTTCGGCCCCATGTCGCGGTGCGTGAGCTTGAACCAGGCGCGTGCGAACGCGTCCGCGAAGGCTTGCGGGTCCTTGTGGAAACGGCGTGAGATGGGCTCGTAGATCGGATCGAAGCGCATGGAGAGGTCCGCCGTGGTCATAACGGGCGGATGCTTCTTGTTGGAATCGTGCGCGTCGGGAATCATGTGCTCGGGCCGCACGTCCTTCGCCACCCATTGGTGCCCGCCAGCGGGGCTCTTGGTCAGCTCCCACTCGTAGCCGAAGAGCATGTCGAAGTAGCCGTTGTCCCACTTCGTCGGGTTCGGTTTCCACGCGCCTTCGAGGCCGCTGGTGATCGCATCGCCGCCCTTGCCACTGCCGTGCTTGCTCAGCCAACCAAAGCCCTGCGCTTCGATCGCTGCGCCTTCGGGGGCGGCACCCACAGCGGTTTCCGGGCCTGCGCCGTGCATCTTGCCGAAGGTGTGGCCACCGGCGGTGAGCGCCACGGTCTCCTCGTCGTTCATCGCCATCCGCTTGAAGGTCTCGCGCACATCGCGGCCGCTGGCCACGGGATCGGGGTTGCCATCGGGGCCCTGAGGGTTCACGTAGATCAGGCCCATCTGCACGGCGGCGAGCGGCGCTTCAAGCTCGCGGTTGCCGGTGTAGCGGCTGTTGGGCTTGTCGCTGGTGGCGAGCCACTCGGCCTCGGCGCCCCAGTACACATCCTCTTCCGGCGCAAAGATGTCCTCGCGCCCACCTCCGAAGCCGAAGGTCTTGAAGCCCATGCTCTCCAGCGCCACGTTGCCGGCCAGGATGTAGAGGTCGGCCCAGCTGATGCTGTTGCCATACTTCTGCTTGATGGGCCACAACAGGCGGCGCGCCTTGTCCAGGTTGACGTTGTCGGGCCAGCTGTTCAGCGGTGCGAAACGCTGGTTGCCGGTGCTCGCTCCGCCACGGCCATCTGCCGTGCGGTAGGTGCCCGCCGCGTGCCAGGCCATGCGGATCATGAGGCCGCCGTAGTGGCCCCAGTCGGCAGGCCACCACTCCTGCGAGTCGGTCATCAGCTTCGTGAGGTCCCCCTTCAGTGCCGTGTAATCGAGCTTCTTGAATGCCTCAGCATAACTGAAGCCCGGGTCCATCGGGTTGCCTACCGGCTGGTGCTGGTGCAGGATGCCCAGGTTGATCTGGTCCGGCCACCAGTCGCGGTTGCGCATGCCGCGGCCGGCGACGGGGTTGCGCATCGCGCCGTGCAGCACGGGGCATTTGCCGTTGCCGTTGGAGGCCGGGCCGGCCTCGAGGGTCGCGCTTTTGTTGAGTTCGTTCGCCATGTGGTTTCGGTTTGGCACCGCGACGCGCGCGGGTCGATTGATGTGTGGTGGAACAGCCTCGCGCTCATCGGCGAGGGGTGCGAAGTTGGTTTTTCGCGGTCAAAGCTATCCTGACCAGCATCATCGCCGCATTCCACCGTTCACACACGCCCAAGGTGCTCATGGGTACCCTGCGCCAGGCTCAAGATCCGTTCAGCGCCGGTCCAATCACGTCGCCGGTTCGGGGGCCTTGCGCTTCAGGATCGCCGCGCAGATCACGCTGATCAGCAGGCCCACGGGAAGGATCTCCATGTACGTGAACCCGACCTTCACAACGGGGTTCTTGTAAAGCTCTCCGAACTCGCGCATCTCCTGCAGGCGCGCCTCCACCTGTTCCGCAGGAAGATCGCTGCCTTCAAGCTTCGCCTTCTCGTGCTCGTAGTACTCCATCATGAAATCCTGGTCCGAGGTGGCGCTGAGCACCAGCCACGACGCCACGTAGAGTGTAGAGACCACCAGCGTGATGTACAGGCCCATGAGGAAAGCCTTGCCGAAGTTGATGGACCCGTTCAGATGCTTGTCGCGATAGCTCCTGACCGCGAAGAAGATGGTCGACAGGGCGATGACCATCGTGGTGTAGCCAATCCATAGGCCGTTCTCGAAATCATGGCTTCCGCTGCCGAGGGTCAACCACATCATCACGGCTACGATGATGCCGCCGATGATGCCGTAAGTGAGGACTATTCGTTTCATGGGTGTGGGTTTAGGGCTGCGAACCAACGATGATACAGAGCCTCATCCATCATACTTCAGTCGGGATCATAGGCCCCGGGCAGCAGATCCATACCAAAGGATGACGTCTTCTCAGGCGATGAGGCCCAACGACTTGGCCTTATGGACCGCCTCGGTGCGCCGACGAACCTCCAATTTCATGAAGAGGTTGGACGAGTGCGACTTCACCGTTGGCAAGGAGATGAAGAGCTGGTTCGCGATCTCCTGGTTGGATCGGCCCGTGGCCATCAATTGCAGGACCTCCAACTCACGTCCGCTGATGCCCGACCGACGCAGCGCTTCTTCATCCACCTGGTGAGACACCCCTACCTGCTCCTCCTGCTTGCGGCGCAGGAGCTTGGAGCCCATCCAGATGCCCAAAGCCGTGAAGAGCACGGCCACCACCCCGATGTACACTTCCACGCTCAGGTCACGGATCAAAAAGCGGTACTCGATGTACTTCAGGGCAACGACCAGTGCCGCCAGCGCAAGGCCGTAGAGCACCACGGTGGTCCGGAAACCGGCGCGGCGCGTTTGGACCGAAGCAGCCATCGCGACGAAGTTCGGCAACCGGGACTGGAGGGCGTTCACGCAGCCCTCGCCTGCCTGCGCTCATTTGGACACTTCTGCGCTCGTGCTCGTCGCCCTACCACTCATGGATCACATTGCCCGAATGTCATCTATACTTTACATATTGTAGCGTATACATTACATTCGTATCGCACTTAACAGCACGCCGCCATGACTTCCAAGCCCACAAGTCCCACCCGTTCAGCGCCGAGCCTGCTCACTGCCGTGATCATCTGGGTGCTCACCTACCTCGTGTGCCGCATCGTTCTCCAGAAGGTTGGCGTGCCTCCGCTCCCCGGTGTGTTGCTGGCGGTTCTTCCCGTGCTCGCGTTCGCGTGGCTGGTGTTCTGCTTCTTCCGCAGCATCGCGACCATGGACGAGCTGGAGCGGCGCATGCATCTGGAAGCGGCCGTGTGCGGCTTCACGCTTTCGCTGGCACTGGTCATGTTGCTGGGCTTGCTCGGCTTCACCGTGCGGGTGAACCCCGACGACTGGAGCCATCGCCACTTGATGCCCTGGTTCGTGATCTTCTATCTGCTCGGCCTGGTGATCGCGCGTTGCAAATACCGGTGAGCCATGCGCAACACGATCACGGTGGAACGTGCGAAGAAGAAATGGACGCAGGCCGAACTGGCGAATCGCGTCGGGGTTTCGCGCCAGGCGATCAATGCGGTGGAGACGGGCAAGTTCGTGCCGTCCACCGTGTTGGCCCTGAAGATCGCGCGGGAGTTCGGCGCACCCGTGGAAGAGGTCTTCATTCTGGAGCAAGACGACTGACCATGATCAGCGAGCCGCAGGCTTGCTTGCCGGAATTGTCTGACACAGGCAGAGGCAGGGTCCTCCGCTCATCGCTTCGCAAAAGCTTCGCGAGCAGCGGACAGACCGGCGGTGGTTTGGGAGGACACGCTGCGGTGGTCCGGCTTACCTTGGCCCTACAAAACCGAAGGCCATGTCCGAACTGGAACTGAAGAAGCGATTGATCGCCCGCATACAGCGGTCGCGCAATCCCTCTTTGTTGCGAGAGGCGTTCAGGCTCATGGGCACGGATGCTGCGGACCTGGAACCCTATAAGCTCACCAAAGAGCAGCAGGCCTCAGTGAACCGCGGCAAGAAAGACGTGAAGGCAGGCCGCACGCTTACCGAGCGCGAGGCCAACAAGGCGGTGGACAAATGGCTCGGCAAATAGTCTGGTCAGCGAACGCGCAAGGGGAGCGACTGGAGATCCTGAAATACTGGGCCGATCGCAACGGCTCAACTCGTTACAGCGAGAAACTCGACGGCATGTTCCGCGCTTCGTTACGACTGGTCGCGCAGCATCCGAAGCTCGGCCGAACCACATCGGACCGTGACGTGCGCATGAAGAGTGTCGGCGACCACATGCTCTTCTATTCCATCACCGAAACGGAGGTGCATGTGCTCTCGGTGTGGCACGGCAAACGCAATCCGCAAGCGAGGCCGTTCTAGGATCACGGCTCCGAGCCGCAGGGTCGTCCGCTCAATCCCGGCTCAAAGGCCGGGACAGCGGACAGACACGGCGGAGGTTTGGAGGACACCATGCGGGTGGACTAGAGTCATCTCAGGGGCTGACATTCCGGCAAGGTTCATCTCCGGTCCCAGGTTTGATGCCGCCACAGAAACCTGGGAAAGATGAAGATCAAGAGCCTTGTTGCTAAGCGGAATGGTCTCGCGGGACTCATGATTCAGGGTGATCCTGGCGAACTGGAGATAGAGCATGCCGACCTATCCGAGAACGGAATAGCCGGTGTCCTCATCAACGATGGACACAGCCTCCAAGAATTTCTTGGCCTTCGGTCCGGAGTAGATCCTAAGGACCTCATACCTCTTCTGCAATCGCTGAAGGACATGGGATCTATTGATCGGCGCGCCCATCTGGCGGATGAGGTCCGCCAAAAGAAGTGGCAGGACCGGATCTTGAATGTGTCAACCTTCATTGCCAACATGGCGACCATTGCCGGCAGTCCACAGCTGAACACTTTCATAGCATACCTCAGCACGCTATAGCGATTCTGTCAGCCTAGCTCAGAATTGTGGGCACCGCCGCTGCATTGCAAAGCGCGACGGCCATGGGCAAGGCGGCCCTAGTGACCCGGGCTGTGAGGAATGAGTGGGGCCGCTCAAGAGCAGCGGACAGAGGCCGGAGGTTGGGTGGACACCCTGCAGTGGTCTAGAGGGTTGGGAGGGCACCCTGCTGTGGTCTAGGTTGTGTGGACACCCTGCGGTGGTCTAGGTGGTTGAGAGAACACCTGTAGAAGACCGGGAAGCCATACGGCGCTCTGTTCTACATTAACTGTGTGAATTTCTAAAGCATGACAAGCACGGCTGAGTTCGAGTCCAGATTTCCGAGCCTTTCTCATATGCGTGGGGCAATCGCTGAACTTGAGTCCTGCGACCTAAGCACTATCCCTTGGGAAGAACTCGAAGAAATGATTAACGACGCCTTTGGCATCGTTATCTTCAGCAAGCATATACTCCCGGCAGGTTCTCGCTTATATCGAGCCAGACGAAATGGCCCAACGGGAGCGTGGACGAGCCTTAAGGATATTCACGTCAGAGAAAGCGACGCCATCACCACCTACGGGAGGGCTCATCGACCCTCACAAAGAGTGTTCTACTGCTCGGAGAATTCTGATTTAGCTACGTTCGAGCATCTTCAACACCTCAAGCTGCAATTGTTCCCTGAGCATGAGGTGGCACAGCTAACTATAGGCGAGTGGGTTACGACCGCCCCGTTACATCTGGCAAGCATTACCCACAGCGGAGTACTACACGAATTCCGTGAAGACATCAGAGCTAGACACGACTCAATAAATGCAACTCTAGATCAAAGCATCCTGAGCAAAGACACCATAGAGAAACAAAAGCTCATGCTGCAGTTCTTCGCTAACCAGTTCACCAAGGCGAATATTCTCCACAATCATGATTATAAGCTGAGCGCGCTCTATTCAAATAGAATAATGGAAGCAAATTCATTGCTCCGAGGCCCGAGCGTTTCAGGAACGCTTCGACGGGATACTCTATCCGAGTGTGGCAATGCGTTATCGCGGTGACAACGCTGCAATCTTCTGGGACCAGGCTGCACAGAAAATCAGATTCAGCAACGCATACCATGTCATTGCAGCCCTATTCAACTTCAACGACCTCACCTTCGTTCCTGGGGTACTTCATGATGCCAAATCTGTTGAAGGCGACACAATCGTATGGAACACTCATATTTATAGACCACAATAAGCCTCAGCAGCGTCTCTCGTCTTCGAGGG
>JADJXF010000036.1 GCA_016715995.1 Flavobacteriales bacterium | reverse complement strand
CCAATGCTGTCGCGACGAACTGTGAATCAAGCTGATAACCGGCTTATGCATTCCCGAATCGCCGCAATTTAGGACATCTTTGGCGCCAGCCCGGTATGCCATGACTCGCAGTGTTTGGGAAGCCCGCGCCTTCCACTCCCAGCCCCGGCTCACCGTGGTGGGCGCCGGCATCGTGGGCCTTTTCACGGCGCTTCTGTATAAACGTCGATTCCCGGGACATCGGGTGCTGGTGGTGGAGCGCGGCGCGCACCCCAGCGGCGCAAGCATCCGCAACGCGGGCTTCGCCTGCTTCGGCAGCCCGAGCGAACTGCTGGCGGACATCGACAAGGAAGGCGCGGATGCAGCGCTCTGCCGCGTGGAGGAGCGATGGCGCGGACTGCGGGAACTGCGCGCTGAATTGGGTGATGAGCACATCGGTTTCGAGCCTACCGGTGGGCATGAAGCGTACCGTATCGCCGATTTCCTGTACCCGCGCGTCGCGGAAGGGTTCGATGGGTTGAATGAAATGTTGCAGCCCATACTCGGTCAAAAGGCTTTTCACTGGTCCGATGAGACCATCTCCGCGCAAGGGCTCCACGGTGTATCGCACGTGGCGCACACCCATTTGGAAGGCCCTATCGACAGCGGATTGCTGATGCGCGCATTGCTTCAGAAGGCCATGGAGAGCGGTGTTGCACTGCGGACGAATGCGGAAGTGCTCGCCATTGAAGAGCATGCGATGGGCGTTCGTTTGCCGTTGCGCGGTGGTGAAGTGCTCGAATCTGAGCAGGTGCTGGTGGCCACTAACGGCTACACGCCCGCGCTACTGCCCGAGCTCGATGTGGTGCCAGGCCGTGGGCAGGTGCTGCTGACGGAACCGATCGAGGGCTTGCGGTTGCGTGGAACGTTCCACATGGACGAGGGCTTCTATTATTTCCGCGATTGCGCCGGCGGCGTCCTGCTAGGTGGCGGCCGTAACCTCGACCTGGTTGGGGAGAGCACCATGACAGATGGCACCACGCCGATGATCCAGGAGGCCTTGGAGCGGCTCCTGCGTGAGGTCATTCTTCCTGGGGTTGACTTCCGGATCGCCCGGCGGTGGAGCGGGATCATGGCCTTCGGAAAGGATTCGAAGCAACCGCTGGTGATGCGGACCAGCGATCGCGTGGGTGTGGCGGTCCGCATGGGCGGCATGGGTGTCGCCATCGGCATTCGGGTGGCGCGCCGCGCGGTGGACCTACTGGCCGGTTGAACCAGGCTTCACTACCGGCGCCTGCGCGCGGCGGTCCGGATGCCCAGCACGCCCAGCAGTCCGCGCGTGAGCTCGCGCACAAAGGTGTTACCCACCTGCCGCGCCATCGGGTTCTTCGTCATCTTCTCGAACGTGCTCGGTTCATTCCGATCCGGCTTCACCTACTTTACTTCCTTCTCCTCCTCCCCCTTCATCCGCTTCTCCAGCATCTCGAAAGCGCTCTCGCGGTCAATCTCCTCGTTGTAGGTCTTCACCAGCTGACTGCGCGCCACGAGACCATCGATCTCCAGTGGGCTCAGGATGTCCATGCGGCTGATGGGCGCGCGCAGCAGCGTGTGCGCGAGCGGCGTCGGCGTGCCCTTCTCGCTCAGCGCCGTCACCAGCGCCTCGCCGATGCCGAGCGAAGTGATCAGCTCCTCCACGTCGTAGAACGGCGTGATCGGATAGTTCTGCGCCGTCTTCTTAATCGTGGTACGGTCCTTCGCGGTGAAGGCGCGCAATGCGTGCTGCACTTTCAATCCGAGTTGACCGAGCACGCCCTCGGGCACATCGCTGGGGTCCTGCGTGCAGAAGTAAACGCCCACGCCCTTGGAACGGATGAGTTTGATGATGGTCTCAAGCTGTTCCAACAACGCTTTAGTGGCCGTGCTGAAGATCAGGTGCGCCTCATCGATGAAGAGCACGAGTTTGGGCTTCTCGGGGTCGCCCACCTCGGGGAAGGTGCTGTAGATCTCGGCAAGAAGGCAGAGCATGAAGGTGCTGAAGAGGCGCGGCCGGTCCTGGATGTCGGTGAGGCGCACGATGTGCACCACGCCCTTTCCATCCCGCAGTTCCAGCAGGTCGTTCACATCGAAGCTGCGTTCGCCGAAGAAACGGTCGGCGCCCTGCTGCTCGATCTCAATGAGCTTGCGCAGGATGATGCTCACCGTGGAGCCGCTCACGTGGCCGTACACCTTCTTGATCTCGTGCTTGCCTTCGTCGCTCACGAACTGCAGCATGCGGCGCAAATCCTTGAGGTCGAGAAGCGGCAGGCCGTGATCGTCGCAGTATTTGAACACAAGGGCAAGCACGCTCTGCTGCGTGTCATTCAGTTCCAGGATGCGGCCCAGCAGCACAGGACCGAACTCGCTGACCGTGGCGCGCAGGCGGGCACCGGACTCTTTGCTCAAGCTGAGCAGTTCGACCGGCAAGCCTTGCGGTTCGTAGGGGATGCCGAGCTTAGTGTGGCGCGCTTCGATCTTCTCAGTGCTGGTTCCCGGCGCCGCAAGCCCGCTCAAATCGCCCTTCACATCCATCAGCAATGAAGGCACGCCATGGAGCGAGAGCTGCTCGGCGAGCACTTGCAGCGTCTTGGTCTTGCCGCTGCCGGTGGCGCCGCAGATGAGGCCGTGGCGGTTCATGGTGCGCAGGGGCACCTTCACCGTGCAGCCTGAGGGCACTTCACCATGGAATAGCGCACCGCCCAATACGATGCTCTCGCCCTTGAAGCTGTTGCCCTCAGTGATGGTGCGAATGAAGTCGTCGTGTACGGGCATGGGTTCACAATTGGGGCAAAGGAAGCGCGGACCCCTGCCGTTACTTGAATGAAATGCGATCGATGGAGAAACGGCCGCTTCCCGTGAAGAGCAATGCCACGAACCCGAAGAGATAGACGAGCGAGAGTTCCTTCTCCTTGAAGGATGCATCGCCCTTCACCATGAAGGCGATCACCGCCATGCCGATGATGAGCGGTATGAGGGCGGTTCGCGTCCAGAGCCCGAGCATCACGAGCAAGGAGCACAGGACCTCGGCAAGTATGATGAGGACCAGCGAGAAGGTGCCGCCCAATCCGAATGGATCGGCAAAGCCCTCGGCAATCTCGCTGAAGCGCATGATCTTGGGCCACCCGTGCTGCACGAGCATGGTCCCTCCGAAGCCCAGGCGAGCAAGCAGGTAACCGAGGTCCTCGGAGATGGGTTGGCTGTTAAGGAGCATAGGGAGAGGTTGAGAGTTGAACGTTGATGGGGTTGTGGGTTGGCTATCGCTAGCCACCTATGGGCATCGAGTGCTAACCACTCTGCATTCTACCTTCTACATTCTGCATTTACCATTCTCCATTCTGAGACCAGTCGCAAGTCGCGCTAGAGATGGTTCTTGTGTCGTCAGCACAGCTTTCCATCCCTGCGGCAAAGTGAATCAGGTCATTTCGCTTTGCATTGCCTTACCGGAACCACTTATCCACCCCCGGCTGGGAACTTTTCTGCGCGGCTTCCGTTGCACGCCCCGCCATGAAGACCCTCACCACCACCCTGCTCACACTTGCTGCCACTACGCTAATGGCCCAGCAAGGCGGCGAAATGCTGGCGGGCATGAGCGCCATGCGCAAGGCTGACCATGCCAGCGCGGAAACCGCCTTCAGCAAGGCTGTTACCGAGGCCCCTGCCGATATGAAGACCTGGTACTACCGTGCCGTGAACCGCATCGGCTTGGGCGATCTGGGCGGTGCCCTGAAAGACCTCGACCAGGCCCTCACCCTCGCTCCGGATGATGCCCATAGCCTCCTGCGCCGCGCCGAGGTGAAGGCCCGGCTGGGCGCCCAGCACAGCGCCATGGCCGATCTGGAACGCACGCTGCAGGTGCGGTCAACCGGACCGGCGGCGGAGCACGCGCTGCTGCACCTGGGCCATTTCGCCATGGGCCGGAACGACCTCGTGGCCGCCAAGGGCCACTACGATCGCCTTGTCGACATCGCGCCGTACAACGCCTATGGATGGTGCGACCGTGGAATCGTGCTCGCCGCCATGCACCAGGACGATGAAGCGCTCGCCGACCTCGACCGCGCCATCGAACTCGACCCCACGCTCGACCAGGCCCATCTGCAGCGCGCCATGGTGCTGCTGCGC
This sequence comes from Flavobacteriales bacterium, assembly GCA_016715995.1. Lineage (GTDB taxonomy): Bacteria > Bacteroidota > Bacteroidia > Flavobacteriales_F > PHOS-HE28 > PHOS-HE28. Next base: position 34,481 of record JADJXF010000036.1, on the reverse strand, counting down.
ATGGACCGAAAGCAGGATGCTTGTGAGGCGTTGCACGCCGCGCTCCAGCATGGGAACAAGAGTGTGGAGGAGATGATGCTCATCTACTGCGAATAAGCCGGCCTTCCTGTGCCGACAGCCCGAACGGACCCTCGGGCGGTGACAGGGCTTCCGCGAGGAGGCCCTGTTGCTTTTTCAGTCCGTGCGGCCATCGACCTACTTTCGCCGCCCTTCGCGGACCATTCGTAAGGACCGTGCGGGATATGTTATGAAGATCAAGGTGACCCTCCCGGACGGCAGCGTGCGGGAATACGAGCAAGGCGCCACGGCCATGGATGTGGCCCGGAGCATCAGTGAAGGACTTGCGCGAAACGTGCTCTCCGCGCGCGTGAATGACGAGGTGCGGGATGCCAATAGGCCCCTGCCGGGCGATTGCACGCTCTCATTGCTTACCTGGAACGATGCCGATGGGAAAGCCACGCTATGGCATTCATCGGCGCACTTGATGGCTGAGGCGATTGAGGCGCTCTACCCGGGAACCAAGTTCGGCATCGGGCCGCCTATCGAGAACGGCTTCTACTACGACATCGACCTCGGCGCCAAGGTCATCGGCGACGGCGACTTCGCGGGCATCGAGGCCAAGATGAAGGAACTGGCCTCCAGGAAGCTCTCGTTCGAGCGCAAGGAGGTGGGCAAGGCCGACGCCATCGCCTACTTCAAGGAGAAGGGCGACGAGTACAAGCTGGAACTGCTGGAAGGCCTGAACGACGGAGAGATCACCTTCTACACCCAGGGCAACTTCACCGACCTGTGCCGCGGGCCGCACATCCCCGATACCGGATTCATCAAGGCCATGAAGGTGATGAGCGTGGCTGGTGCATACTGGCGCGGCGATGAGAAACGCAAGCAGCTCACCCGGCTTTACGGCATTACGTTCCCCAAGCAGAAGGAACTGGATGAATACCTCGTCCTGCTGGAGGAGGCCAAGAAACGCGACCACCGCAAGCTGGGGAAGGAGTTGGACCTGTTCACCTTCAGCGAGAAGGTGGGCGCCGGCCTTCCATTGTGGTTGCCAAAAGGCGCGGCGCTGCGGGAGCGGCTCATCAACTTCATGAAGGAGGCGCAGGAGAAGAGCGGGTACGTGCAGGTAGCCACGCCGCACATCGCCCTGAAGCAGCTCTATGTGACCAGCGGCCATTTCGAGAAATACGGCAAGGACAGCTTCCAGCCGATGAACACACCGCAGGATGGCGAGCTCTTCATGCTGAAGCCGATGAACTGCCCGCACCATTGCGAGATCTTCGCCAGTCGGCCGCGCAGCTACAAGGACCTGCCCTTGCGACTGGCCGAATTCGGCACCGTCTATCGCTATGAGCAGAGCGGCGAATTGCACGGACTGGCCCGGGTGAGGGGCTTCACGCAGGACGATGCGCACCTCTTCTGCCGACCCGACCAGGTGAAGGAAGAGTTCATGAAAGTGATTGACCTTGTCCTTCTGGTGCTCAGGGCATTGAACTTCGAGAATTTTGAAGCGCAGGTGAGCCTTCGCGACAAGGAGGACCGCAGCAAATACATCGGGAGCGATGAGAATTGGGTGAGGGCCGAGCAGGCAATCATCGATGCCGCCGCCGCCAGTGGCCTGAAGACGACAGTGGAATACGGTGAGGCCGCCTTCTATGGCCCCAAGCTCGACTTCATGGTGCGTGATGCGCTCGGCCGCAAATGGCAGTTGGGCACGATCAGGTGGACTACAACCTGCCCGAGCGTTTCGAACTGGAATACGTGGGCAGCGACAATGCTCGCCACCGTCCGGTGATGATTCACCGAGCACCCTTCGGCAGCTTGGAACGCTTCATCGGGGTGATCATCGAGCATACGGCCGGTCGTTTCCCGCTCTGGCTCACGCCGGAACAGGCCATCCTCCTGCCCATCAGCGACAAGTTCGTGGATGCCGCCCACGCCGCCTGCGCCCGGTTAGCGGGTCTGGGCATCCGGGCCTCGGTGGACGAACGCAACGAGAAGATCGGCCGGAAGATCCGCGACGCCGAGATGGCCAAGACCCCGTTCATGCTCATCCTCGGCGAGAAGGAGCAGGCCGATGGCACCCTATCCGTGCGAGAGCACGGCCAAGGTGATGGCGGCACCATGACACCGGAAGCCTTCGCGGCCGTGGTGAATGGCCGCATCGCCGAGCAACTGGGCGTCCATTGACTTAACGTCAGCTTCACCCGAGCACCACGGAAGCCGCTGGCGGATAGGGAAAGATGCCGATATTCGCGCCCTCAAAGCCGGGAATGACCATTCCCGAGCACCGAACCAAAGCAGCGTAAGTGGCAGGTCCTCCCTATCGTCCCAGCGGTCCGCGCCCCGGAGGCAGCGGGCCCCGTCGCCCATACCGCGGTCGCGTCATCAAAGAAGACCCGCACCGGATCAACAACAAGATCTACGGTGTGAACGAGGTGCGCTTGGTGGGTGAGAACGTGGAGCAGGGCGTGTTTCCCTTCAGCCAGGCGCTGCGGATGGCGGAAGACATGGGCCTGGACCTGGTGGAGATCAGCGGTACAGCGGTGCCCATCGTCTGCCGGATCACCGACTACAAGAAGTTCCTCTACGACCTCAAGAAGAAGCAGAAGGAGATCAAGGCCAAGCAGAGCACCGTGGAGGTGAAGGAGATCCGCTTCGGCCCGAACACCGACGAGCACGACGTGAATTTCAAGCTGAAGCACGCGCGCAACTTCCTGGATGAGGGCCACAAGGTGAAGGCCTTCGTGTTCTTCCGAGGGAGGAGCATCGTCTTCAAGGAGCGGGGCGAGATCCTGTTGCTGAAGTTCGCGCAGGACCTGGAGGATATCGGACTGGTGGAGAGCATGCCGAAGTTGGAAGGCAAGCGCATGATCATGTTCCTGATCCCGAAGAAGAAGAAGTAAGGCCACCTCACGACCAACACACGAGAGAGCAAGTACCACGATTGCAACCACAAGACCCCGGGCCAAACCCGGAGTGACAGAATAACACGACAGGACATGCCCAAGATGAAGACCAAGTCCGGCGCCAAGAAGCGATTCAAGCTGACCGGCACCGGCGAGATCAAACGGAAACACGCCTTCAAGCGCCACATCCTCACCAAGAAGGAGACGAAGCGCAAGCGGAACCTCACCAAGATGGCCTTGGTGCACAGCCGCGACAAGAAGGCGATCCTCGATCTCCTGAAATAGCACACCCCAACCGCTCCGGGTATCAATAGGTAGCGTTAACCAGGACGTGCAGCACCCAAGAACAGCCACGCGCTGACGCTCACGCCCGAAAACCCAGTGGAACATGCCACGCAGTCAGAATAAAGTAGCCGCCAAGGCGAGGAGGAAGAAGGTCCTCGACATGGCGAAGGGCAACTACGGTCGCCGCAAGAACGTGCACACCGTCGCGAAGAACACGGTGGAGAAGGGCCTCCTGCATGCATACGATGGCCGCCGGCTGAAGAAGCGCGACTTCAGGTCGCTGTGGATCCAGCGGATCAACGCCGCCGCACGCATCAACGGCATCAGCTACAGCGTGCTGATGAGCAAACTGAAACAGGCCAACATCGATTTGGACCGCAAGGCCCTGGCCGAGATCGCCTACAGCGATGCCGCTGCCTTCGCAGCAATCGTGAGCAAGGTGAAATAGAGGCTTACAATCATTGAACTGCGAAGGGGGCCTCTCGGCCCCCTTCGCAGTTCCAAGGGCCATACAATACAACCTTCGGCTACGGAAGGACGGTCGATCAGCCGATCTTTAGCCCATGCACATCGTCGTCATCTCGGGCAGCGTGCGCGAAGAGCGGGTGAGCCACCGCGTGGCGCTCTTCATGCAGCGCGCCATCGCCGAAGCAGGTCATACCAGCGACCTCGCAGACCTGAAGGCTTATGACTTCCCCTTGTTCACTGAACGGCTGAAGCACCAGAAGCAGCCGCATCCGGGTGCCGTTGGGCTCTCCGCGCGCGTGCTGAAGGCCGACGGGGTGATCCTGGTGACGCCGGAATACAACGGGGGGTATCCAGCCAGCGTGAAGAACGTGGTGGACCTGTTCACGGATGAATGGAAACGTCGGCCCGTGGGCATCTGCACCGTCAGCGACGGCTCTTTCGGAGGAACGCAGGTGATCACCTCCTTGCTGTTCTCCTTGTGGAAGATCAAGGCATGGGTGGTGGCGCATCTTCCAGTGCCCAAGGCGCAGGACACGTTCGATACGGAAGGGAACCCAGCTGACGCAGCGGTCTGGACCAAACGGTCAGGTGCGTTCCTCAAAGAATTGGAATGGGCGATGGAGGCCCGACGGCGGATGGAGGCCTAGCCTCTCACCGGCTCTAGCTGGAAGATCCGTTTCAGCACCGCCACGGCCTGGTCCACCTCGGCTTCAGTAGTGTATCGGCTGAAGGAGAACCGGATGTTGGCGCCGGGCCGCTCCGGGTAGAGCGCCTTCAGCACATGGCTACCGGTGTTGCTGCCGCTGCTGCAAGCGCTGCCACCGCTGCACGCCACGCCTTCGATATCCAGATTGTACAGCAGCATCTCGCTGCGGCCATCGTCTGGGAAGCGGACGCTGAGCACCGTGTAAAGGCTGTCGTCACTGACGTCGCCATTGAATCCAACGCCGGGAATCTCCTCCAAGAGCCGCTTCTTCATGCGGTCCTTCAGGCGCTGCACGTGCCGCTGATGGCCCTCCACATCCTCATAGGCCAGTTCCATCGCCTTGGCAAGACCGGCAATACCCGCGATGTTCTCGGTACCAGCGCGCATGTTGCGTTCCTGCGATCCGCCCAGGATCATCGGCTTCAGTCCGGCACCGCTGCGCATGTAGAGGAATCCGGTGCCCTTGGGCCCATGGAACTTGTGCGCGGCGCAGGTGATGAAATCCACCGGGGTGCTCCCTAGATCGAAGCGGTAGTGCCCCATCGTCTGCACAGTGTCGCTGTGGAAGAGCGCGCCATGAGCGCGGCACAGAACCCCGATGGCGTGGAGGTCGATGCGTGTGCCGATCTCGTTGTTCGCATGCATCAAGGAGACCAGCGCGCCTTGCCCCTTCGTGGCCTTCAGCAGTTCTTCCAGGTGCGCCAGGTCAGGCTTTCCATCCGCTTGCAACCGCAGCCAATGCACCTGCGCTTCACCGGACTTGCTTAAAGCCTCGGCCGTTAGCTCCACCGCATGGTGTTCAATCGGACTGGTGATGATGTGCCGCACGCCAAGGTCGCGCACGGCGCTGGTGAGCACCATGTTGTCGGCCTCCGTTCCGCCACTCGTGAAGATGATCTCGCCCGGTGCGCAGTTCAACAGCTTCGCAATCGTCCTTCGTGCCTGCTCCACAGCGGCCCGGGTCCGGCGGCCATACGAATGGATCGCCGACGGATTGCCGTAGTGCTCGCTGAAGTAAGGCAGCATGGCCTCGAGGACCTCCGGGGCCAAGGGCGTGGTGGCGGCGTTGTCGAGATAGATGCGGGTCATGTGTGCCGTTCGGTGGCGCGGTGAATGCGACGCCGCGAATTTACCGGCCTGCTGCTGGTGTTCCCGCCACCTCAGCCAGTTCGCTCATGATCCTGCGGGCCAATCCATCCGCTTCATCCTTGGTTCCGGCCTCCGCATAAATGCGGATGATGGGCTCCGTGTTGCTCCGTCGCAGGTGAACCCAGGTATCGCCGAATTCGATGCGCAGGCCATCGACCGTGCTGCGCGGCTGTCCACGGTAACGCGCGCCAATGGCATCCACGATCCCCTGCACATCCATGCCCGAGGCGAGCTCGATCTTGTTCTTGCTGATGAAGTAGTTCGGGTAGGAGCGCCGCAGCGCGGAACAACTCTTTCCGCTCTTCGCCAACAGGGTCATGAACAATGCGATGCCCACCAGAGCATCGCGGCCATAGTGCAGCTCGCCCAGGATGACGCCCCCGTTGCCCTCACCGCCGATGGCCGCGCCCACCGCACGCATGGCCTCCACCACATTCACCTCGCCCACTGCGCTGGCATGACGCTTCCGTCCGTGCCGTGCCGCGATGTCGTCCAAGGCGCGGGTGCTGCTGAGGTTGCTCACCGTATCGCCGGGCCGGTGCGCGAGCACAAGGTCTGCGCAGGCCACCAAGGTGTACTCCTCGCCGAACAGCGAGCCGTCCTCGCAAACGAGGGCCAGGCGGTCCACGTCCGGATCCACAGCGATGCCGAGTTGCGCCTTGCGCTCAACGACCGTGGCGCACAGGTCGGAGAGATGTTCCGGCAACGGCTCGGGATTGTGCGGGAAGCGTCCGTCGGGCGTGCAATGGATCTTGATCACCTCAACGCCCAACCGCTCCAGCAGCATGGGCACGGCGATGCCCCCAACGCTGTTCACCGCATCGAGCACCACCGTGTATCGCCTAGCGGCGATGGCAGCGGCATCCACAAGATCCAAGGCGAGGATCGCCTCGATATGCTTGCGTGTCCAGGAATCATCCTGACGCACTGAACCCAGCGCGTGAACATCCGCAGCCTCCCATGCGTCCGTTTCCGCAATCCGCAGCACCTCCGCACCATCGGCCGCGCTGATGAATTCACCATCTGCATTGAGGAGCTTCAGCGCATTCCATTGCGCCGGATTGTGGCTGGCGGTGAGGATGATCCCACCAATGGCCCGTTCGCCCGTCACGGCCATCTCCACCGTGGGTGTGGTGGCCAGTCCAAGATCAATCACATCGATGCCCATGCCCACCAGCGTGCCCCGCACCAATTCGGCCACCATGGGCCCGCTCAGGCGCGCATCCCGGCCGAGCACAATTGCGGGCCTGGCCGCTTTCGCCGCTCGGGCACGCATGAGCGAGGCGAAGGCGGCCGTGTACCGCACGACATCAAGCGGGGTGAGGCTTTCCCCGGGTGCCCCGCCAATGGTGCCACGGATTCCGGAGATGGAACGGATGAGTGTCATGCCTTTGGAATGCGGCCAAAGCTACCGGCTCGCCAACCACCGGGCGCGGCGGACCATCGATGGGTTGCACCCTTACCTGTTCATAAGCACCCGATGGACAGGTCCCGTCCATCCGCGTTCGGCTATTTTTGTCCGACACGGCCGGAAGGCCATTCGCATGAACGACGGATACCAGCCCTTGCCCAACCGCAGCCACCAGGAGCATTGCGTCAAGCGGTATGAGGCCATGATTGAGCGGGACGGGAAGGCATACTTCGATGTGGAGGAGCTGGAGCTGATCATCGACCATTACCTGGAGGAGAACGACACGCGCAGGGCCAAGGAGGTGCTGGACTTCGCCATGTCCCAGCATCCTGGGTCGCTCGACCTGATGTTCAGCGAGGCAGTGGTGCTCATGAACATGGGCCGGCTCAACAAAGCCTTGGAGGTCCTCGATGCCATCGGCAAGATGGAGCCCTTCAACGAGGAGGTGCATCTGCACAAGGCGAGCATCTACAGCCAGCTGCGCAATTACCGCCGCGCGGTAGAGCATTACAAACGCGCCTTGGATCTGGCTGAAGAGGGCCGTGACGAGATCCTGCTCGACCTTGCCTTCGAATACGAGAACCTCAATGCGTTCGACCAGGCCATCGACCACTTGAAGCGCGCGCTGGAGCTGAACCCTGAGAACGAGGCCGTGCTCTATGAGCTGGCCTACTGCTTCGATCTGGCTGATGGGCACCATGCCTCCGTCGCCTTCTTCAAGCGCTTCACCAACGACCATCCTTACAGCTTCGTGGCGTGGTACAATCTGGGCAACGCCCTCTCCCGCATGGAGCGGTTCGACGAGAGCAACGAAGCCCTTGACCTGTGCCTAGCCATCGATGAGGGATTCAGCTCGGCGCTGTTCAGCAAGGCGCGCAACCTGCTCCTGCTCGGGCGCTACCAGGAGGCCATCAATTGCTACCAGGAGGCGCTGGCGAATGACGGGCCGCAGGCGGTCACCTTCAGCTACATCGGGGAATGCTATGAGAAGATGGAGCGCTACGAGCAGGCGCTCATCCACTACGATCAGGCCATCGCGCTCGACCCGAACTGGCTCGACGCTTGGATCGGCCGAGGCGTGGTGAAGGACATCCAAGGGCGCCTGCCCGAGGCCATCCGTGATCTGGAGGTGGCTGTGCGGCTGCAGCCGGAGAACAGCGACGCTTGGTTCTACTACGCGAATGCGTTGGGTCGCGGCGGTCGCCCGGAGGAGGCTTTGGCCGCGTATGCCCACTTGAACCAGCTGGATCCCGGCAGCCTTGATGGCTGGATGGACCACGCCGATCTGCTACTTGGCTTGAAAGGACCGGAAGCGGCACTGAAGAAGCTGCGCGAAGGCGAGCAGGTGCATCGGCTCAGCCCACGCTACAAGTACCGCGTTGCCAGCTATCTGCTCCGCTGCGGCCAAGAGCAGCAGGCCCTCCTGGAACTCGAGGAGGCCCTCATGGCCGATCACCCAGGGCACCAGCAGCTGCTCGACCATTACCCCGAGTCCGCTGCCATGCCGCAGGTCATCCACCTGCTGGAACTTTATAAACAATGAACTACCCGCTCTCGCATATCCCCGTGCGGTCCAGGAAACCGCGCGAGGAGGGCTTGACGATGGTGATGGACAAAGGCCTCTCGCTGCGGCAGGCGGAGGACGTGATCGCCGTCTCTGGCGATCTCGTGGACATTGTGAAGCTTGGCTTCGGCACCTCATTCATCACACCCCGACTGAAGGAGAAAGTCAGGCTCTATCAAGGAGCCGACATGCGCGTCTACCTCGGCGGCACACTGTTCGAAGCCTTTGTTGCACGCGGGCAATACAAGGACTACCGCAAATTGCTGGACCAGCTCGGCCTTGATACCGTTGAGGTGAGCGATGGCTCCATCAACATGCCCGCGAAGGAGAAATGCAAGTACATCGGCGATCTGGCCAAGCACTACACCGTGCTCAGCGAGGTGGGCAGCAAGGAGACCGGCATCCTGATCAGCCCGGCGAAGTGGGTGAACATGATGCGCACCGAGCTCGATGCCGGCAGCTGGAAGGTCATCGCCGAGGCGCGCGAGAGCGGCACAGTAGGCATCTACCGGCCCAGCGGCCATGCGCACACCCAACTCGTGAACCGAATCCTGGCGAAGGTGGCCGCGAAGGACATCCTCTGGGAAGCGCCGCAGAAATCGCAGCAGGTGTGGTTCATCAAACAGCTCGGTGCCAACGTCAACCTGGGCAACATCGCCAGCGAAGAGGTTATCGCCCTGGAGACACTCCGGCTGGGGCTGCGCGGCGACACCTTCTTCCAATACCTGCCGGAGAGCGTGGCTGAGAAGCTCCGTCAGGTGAAGAACGAGAGTTGAAGACCATGAGGGAGATTACGTGCGCAGAGTTGCGGCGGATGCGGGAGGACGGCATCGCCCACCAGTTGATTGATGTACGAGAGCCATACGAGGCCGAGGCTTGCACCATCGGCGGCACCCTCATCCCCATGGGCGAGGTGCTGGAGCGCCGCGAAGAGATACGGCGCGACGTCCCTGTGATCGTCCATTGCAAGAGCGGCAACCGCGCCGCAGCCGTCATCCAAGCATTGGAAGCGCGTTACGGATTCTCCGGACTGATGTGCCTCAAGGGCGGAATCTTGTCATGGGCCGCAGAGGTGGAGCCCTTGAACTGCGATTGAGATGCTGGACCTGCGTGCGCGGCTCAAGCTCTACTTGAAAGGCATGGCGATGGGAGCCGCCGATGTGGTGCCCGGTGTATCCGGAGGCACCATCGCATTCATATCCGGCATCTACGAAGAGCTTTTGCGCTCCATCAAGAGCATCGGACCCGATACGCTGAAGGCGCTGAAGCAGCATGGCGCCAAAGGCGCTTGGCGGCAGGTCAACGGCGACTTCCTCGCCACGCTGCTGGCGGGCATCGGCACCAGCATCGTACTTCTCGTGCGCCCGATCACTTGGGCCCTGGTGCATCACCCAGTGCTCATCTGGAGCTTCTTCTTCGGCCTGATCGCCGTGAGCGTCTGGCTCTGCGGCAAATTGGTGAAACGCTGGGGCGCGATGCCAGTGGCTGGCATCATTGTCGGAACGGCCATCGCCGTTTGGATCGGGATGCTCGAGCCTGGGAACGCTTCCACTTCGCTGGTCTTCTATTTCGGTGCGGGAGCGGTGGCCATCTGCGCCATGATCCTGCCGGGCATCAGCGGCTCCTTCATCCTGTTGCTGCTGGGTGCCTATTTGCCGGTGATGACCGCCATCAAGACCTTCGATGTTCCGGTGGTGGCCGTCTTCGCTACGGGCTGCCTGTTCGGCCTCATGGCCTTCTCGCGTCTGCTCAACTGGATGTTCCGTCGTCACCACGACCTCACCGTTGCCACGCTCAGCGGCTTCCTCTTGGGCTCGCTCACCATCATCTGGCCTTGGAAGGAAGTGGTCAGCACGCGCATCGTGCATGCAGGCAAGCCCGATGAGCACCTGGAGCCCTTCATCACCCGCAACATCTGGCCCGGCGACTACAGCACAATCACCACGATGGACAGCGCGCTGGGCATCACGGTGAAGGATCCGCACATACTGGGTGCCGTCCTGCTTGCGTTGGTGGGCGCGGCACTGCTCCTGTTCCTGGAGCGCCTCGCACCACCACGCGCATGACCCGTTACGGCCTGATCGGAAAGCCCCTCTCCCATTCCTTCAGTCAGAGGTACTTCAATGACAAGTTCAAGCGCGAAGGGCTGCGTGATCACCGATACGACCTCTTCGAGCTTGACGACATCGCACAGCTGCCGCAACTGTTTGACGATGCGCCGGACCTGCGCGGCCTGAACGTAACGGTCCCATTCAAGCAGAGCGTGATTCCCTACCTGCATGAAGTGGACGCCCTTTCCGCTGCGGTCGGCGCCGTGAATACCATCCGCATCGTCGACGGCAGGCTCACCGGCCACAACACCGACGTGGAGGGATTTCGACGGACCCTGCTCCCGATGCTCCATGGGGCAAAGCCAAGGGCCTTGGTGCTCGGTAGCGGCGGAGCCAGCAGGGCGGTGGCCTATGTGCTGAAGGAATCGGGCATCAAGTTCCGCGTGGTGAGCCGTGAGCGCTCCCGCGGCGATATGACCTACGACCTCTTGGAGCCGATCGTGGTGGATGTGTGCAGGCTCATCATCAATACCACGCCGTTGGGCATGCATCCGGAAACGAAAGCGCTGCCGCCCTTGCCGTACGACGCCATTGGCTCGCACCATACGCTCATCGACCTGGTGTACAACCCGGCGCAGACCGCTTTCCTGCGCGAAGGCAGCCTGCGCGGTGCGGCCACGGCCAATGGCCTGCACATGCTGCACGCCCAGGCAGACGCGAGCTGGTCACTCTGGAACAGTTAGCGCAAGGCGCGCGCGTCAATCTCGACATACTCGGCGAGCACATCCAGGTTGCGCGCCACCTCGATCCATTCCACCTGGTCCCAGCCGATGCGCATCCAGACCTCGCAGAAATAGCCCTCGGATCCCGTGGGCCCCATGCGATAAAGATGAACGCGATGCCCACCATGGCTGCGCGAGCCGAGGTATTCGCCTTGTGATTTCACCGCTGCCAGTCGTCCGGGGCGGTCCAAGCGGGAGAATTCCACTTCGCGCATCGCCGCGCGGATCAACGGGACAGCGCCCGCACCACCATCACCACGATGCAGAAAAGGAAGAGCAGGATGCTGATGCGGTTGATGCCATGCATGAAGCGCAGGTTGAAATCCGCCTTGCTCCTGCCGAACAGGGTGACGGGGTTCAGGTAGTAAAGGATGCGCCTGAGGAACATGGCGTGAAGGTAACGTGCTGCGAACAGCCGTTGTTCGGGTTCAACCCTTCGGGTCTCCACCGGGCAGGGTGAACCGAATCCCGAAGAACCAGCGGCGCCCTTGCATCGGTGCGTACATGTACGCCGTGTCGAACGTGTACCCCTGTGGATTCGAGACGGTGTCGGCCACGTGCCGGTCGAAAGGGTCGAAAGGCCGCATCAAGGGATCGCGCGGCACGAATCCGAGCAGATTCTTCACGCCACCATACAGTTCGAAGCGCTCGCCGAACGGGTGCTTCACCTGAACATTGAGCAGCGCATACCATGGCGAGCGATCCGGTCTGAAGTCGTCCGGTTGCACGGGCAGGAGCATGGGCCCATACCATTGACCTGTGAGATCAATCCCCGTTCGAGCGGCATGCTGCCAGGAGACCGTAAAAGTCCCTGACCACTTGGGGGCGAAGAGCTGCTCCACGCGCATACCATCCTGAACGGTATGCACATCCATTAGCGTGGCGCCGGCCAGCATGCGCCACGCCTTGCCAAAGCGGGCCTCCACATTCCCGCTGATGCCCTGCGCCAAGCCATGGCCACGCAGGTTGCGATACACAATGAGGTCTGCATCAGTGGCATAATCGGGCAGGATGCGGTTGCTGAAGCGCGTATGGAAGAGCGATGCATCCACCGCCATGAAGCGACGCTCTGAGGGCCACTTGCGCACCACGTTCACCGTACCATTCCACGAACGCTCGGGACGCAGGTCCTCGGCCACCACAACGGTGCGGGATCCAGTGAGTGCCGCGTGATCCTCGGTGAAGAGATTCACCACACGATAACCCGAACCCAGGTTTGCCCGCACGGCGAAACGACCATGCGGCGCATACTTCCAAGCCAAGCGCGGGGAATGCACCAGGCCATGCGACTGGTCATGGTCCAACCGATAGCCCATGAGCAGCGTGATCCGGTCTGTGGCGTTCCATTCATCCTGCACGAAGATGCCCGGAAGCGGTTTGCGCTGCGGTGCATCCACACGGCCGCCTTCCTGCGGGACCTCCGTGGCCACCGTATTATCGTTGTAGAACGTGTACCGGTAGGTCAACCCGCTCAGCGCTTCGTGAGCGGCGCCGAACCGCCTGCTCCAATGCAATTGGCCGAAGAGCACCCGCTGGTCCGCGTTGAAAGGAACCAAGCCGTACCAGCTTCGTTGCTCGTGACTATTGAATGAGAACTGCGCGACGACGCGCTCCGGCAGCGGAAGCTGGTACTGTCCAATCAGCTCGTACCGACGCGTGTCGATGGATTCGCCGTAGATGCTATCGCTCCCAGCGAATGCCGAGGTCCAGTTCATCTGCCCGCCCCAACGATCCTCCCCGACGTAACGCACGGCAAGGCTCGCCAGTCGCCGATCGCGGCGCTTCAGTGCGTACTTGTTGAAGACCGAGATCCGCCGCTGCAAGGTCATGTCGGTGAAGCCGTCGCTGTTGTCATCGCGGGGCTCATCGTACATGAATGCGTTCACGCCCAGAATACCGCTGACCTTCTGCATCCGGATCCGGAACCCGAGGTCGAGGCTGTGCTCCTGCCAGCCGGTGCTCATCGCATCGGCGCTCACCAGCGGAGCCAGCACTGGATCCTTGGTGATCACGTTGATGATGCCGCCCATGGCCTCGCTGCCATAGAGCGCGCTGCCAGGTCCCTTCACTATCTCCAGTCGCTCCACCAGACTTGTCGGAATCCCGCTCAGACCATACACCGTGCTCAACCCGCTCACGATGGGCATCCCATCGATGAGGACCATCGTGTAAGGACCTTCCATCCCATTGATGTGGATGTCGCCGGTGTTGCACACGCTGCAGTTGATCTGCGGCCGCACGCCATTCACCTGCCCCACTGCATCGAACAAGGCCGGGCTGGGATTGCGGCGCAGGAAGAGCGGCGTGATCAGCTCCACGGGCACTGGGCTCGCAGAGCGGCTCACTTCGCGCATCGTTCCGGTGATCACCACCTCTTCCAGGTCGGCCACCGAGGGCCGCAAGCGGATGATGCCCAAGTCCAAACCTGCAACGCTCAATTCAATGGTCCGAAGGAGCGGCTCGAAACCGACAGCGGAGAACGCCAACATTAGCTGCCCGCAAGGCACCTGCTCCAGCCTGAAGCGTCCATCGGACCCAGCAGCCGTGCCAGTGGTCGTGCCTTGCACCGCAACGGCTGCGAACGGGATCGGCCCTGCATCGTCCGCTACGGTCCCAGTGCATGTGCATTGCGGCACCGCCCGATGCCCGACCAGGAGCGCAAGGATTAGAGCGCTAATCCGCAACATTCGGCGAATGTAATCGATTTATTAGACATGTCTAATATTTGTATGTTTGTCACCTCAACATGCTCACGCGCAGCGAGGAGGACCATATCAAGGCCGTGTATGTCCTGGTGCAGGAAGGCGACAAGGCCTTCACCAAGGACCTGGCGGATCGGCTACGCACCAAGGCCAGCAGCGTAACGGACATGCTCAAGAAGCTGGCGGAGAAGGGCTACCTCAAGCACGAGCCCTACTACGGGGCCAAGCTCACAGCCAAGGGGCAGGCACTAGCGTTGCAACTTGTCCGCAAGCATCGGCTCTGGGAGACCTTCCTCGTGGAGCGCCTCGGCTTCGGGTGGGACGAAGTGCATGAAGTGGCGGAGCAACTCGAGCATGTGGCAAGCGAACAACTCATCAACCAGCTCGACGCATACTTGGGCCATCCCGCCTTCGACCCGCACGGCGACCCCATCCCCGACCGGAACGGCCGGATCCGCGCGCGCCGGACCCGACGTTTAGATGTCAGCGTAGCTGGTGACACCGTGCGCATCGTGGCGGTAAGCGAGACCACCGATGGCCTGCTCCGGCTGCTCGATGCTAAGGGCCTCCGCATCGGGAGCACACTGGCCATCCAGGAAGTACACGCCTTCGATGGCAGCATGGACGTGAAGCCGAAGAACGGCGCCGCCTTCAGCCTGAGCAAGGACGTCAGCCATCACCTTCAAGTGGAATCCATCCAACCATGAGCGAAGTCCTGCGCTTCTTCCAAGGGATCGACCCCGTCCTCGGGGCCTTCATCGCCACCACGTTCACCTGGCTGGTGACGGCTGCTGGTTCGGCATTGGTCTTCTTCTTCGGCAGTGCCTCGCGGAAGTGGCTCGACGGCATGCTCGGATTCACCGGCGGCGTCATGGTGGCGGCGAGCTTCTGGAGCCTTCTCACCCCCAGCATCGAGATCAGTGAACGGCTCGGCAACATCCCATGGCTGGCACCCGCGATCGGATTCGCCGCCGGAGCACTCTTCCTCTTCGCGCTGGACAAGGTACTTCCGCACCTGCACATCAACTTCGACCCCAGCCGCAGCGAAGGCCCAACAACGGACTGGCACCGCACCACCTTGCTCGTGCTGGCCATCACCCTGCATAATATCCCGGAGGGCCTGGCCGTGGGCGTTCTCTTCGGCGGGGTTGCAGCCGGCATGCCGGAGGCGAGCATCGGTGGTGCCGTGGCGCTGGCCATCGGCATCGGGTTGCAGAACTTCCCGGAGGGATTCGCGGTGAGCATGCCGCTGCGCCGCCAAGGCGTGAGCAAGCTGAGGAGCTTCTGGTACGGTCAGCTCAGCGCCATTGTGGAGCCGGTGGCGGGCGTTGTCGGGGCGGTGGCGGTGATGCACATGCAATCGGTGCTGCCCTATGCGCTGGCCTTCGCTGCGGGTGCCATGATCTACGTGGTGGTTGAAGAGGTGATCCCCGAAGCGCAGCAGGACCGCTACACCGACATCGCCACGCTTGGCTTCATCGGGGGCTTCATCGTGATGATGGTGCTGGACGTCGCGTTAGGCGACCTGCAGATCAGCGGTTGAGCGTTACCAATTCCTGTGAGCGCTGTGCTGGGAATCGTCGATTCCTGTTGCTTCTTGCTGATTCGACCGATTGATCCGCTGAGGCGTTGAATGGCAGTGCAGAGCCGCTCCGCGTCCAATTCAGAACGACCATGCATTGCGCCTAGCCCGCGTCCCCATTGGCCTGGGAAACCGCGATGGACGCATCGCCGTAGGAACGCACGGGTTCATCCCGCCTTCGGCCACGCATGCTCCGCAACCTACTCCTCGTCATCCTACTCGGCTCCGCATTGCTCTCGCGGGCCACGCACTTCTCAGGCGGCGAGATCTATTGGGAATGCCTCGGGAACAACCAGTACCGGATCACCCTGATGGTGTACCGCGATTGCGCGGGCATCAACGTAGACCCTACGGTGACGCTACAACTCAACAGCCCGTGCGGCAACACGAGCATGACGGTGAGCCACAGCGGTCCCACGGAGATCTCGCAACTCTGCGGCGCCCAACTCCCGAACAGCACTTGCAATGGCGGGCCGCTGCCGGGGATACAGCAGTTCACCTACACGGGCATCATCACCCTGGCGCCATGCGACGCGTGGACGATCTCCTACACCAACATCTACCGCAACAACGCGATCATCAACCTGCAAAACCCGGGCACGCAGCGCACCTACATCCGGGCCGTTGTGAACACCACAGTGCAGCCGTGCAACGATTCCCCGCAGTTCTCCAATACCGCCATCCCCTACGTCTGCCTCGGCTACCCTATCACCTACAGCTTCGGCGCCTGGGATCCCGAAGGCGACTCACTGAGCTACACCCTCATCAATGCGATGGGATTGAATGGAGCGTCCATCCCGTATGTGCCGCCCTACACGGCAACGGATCCGATTCCCGGCCTCACGCTGGACCCCATTACTGGCGAAGTGAACTTCACACTGACTGCTCAAGGTAACTGGGTGGTGGTGGTGCAGGTGAACCACTGGGTGAACGGGGTGCTCGTGGGCAGCGTGATGCGCGACATGCAATTCGTAGCCTATCCCTGCGCCAATGACCCACCTGATCCCGCAACCGGCGTCGTTACCGGGCTTACCGGCTCAGCGGTGCAACTGGGCCCGCGGTCCATCCAGGTGTGCGAATCGGGCAGCTTCTGCTTCGACCTCTCCATCAGCGACCCCAATCTACCCAACGTCCTGACTGCCTTCAGCAACGTCGGTCAGAACCTGCCGGGCGCCACCTTCACCTATACACCTGGCAATCCCTTGACCGGGCAGATCTGCTGGACCGCAGCGCCGAACACGTCCGGCTTCTTCCCCTTCATCGTGAACGTGAACGATGGCGCCTGCCCCATCCCTGCATTCCAGACGTACATCTACTCCGTCACGGTAATCGCTGGCCTCTATGGAACCGTGACCACCACGAATGAGGATTGCCTCGGCACCGGTAATGGCACCGCGACGGCGAACGTCTCCGCTGGCACGGCTCCGTTCACCTACGCGTGGAGCACTGGGGCGACCACGCCCAGTATCGGCGCCGGCCCTGGCACTTACACCGTGACGATGACGGATGCGAACAATTGCATGTCACCACCGATCAGCGGCACCATCGGCACCACGGGCCTGCCCAACAGCGCGAATGCGGGCCCTGATGCGGTGGGTTGCGTTGGCAGCTTCCCGGTGACCCTGGGCGGCAGCGTAGTCAACGCCACCGGGGCGCAATGGAGCGGCGGCGCGGGTTCCTTCAGCGGCACCTGGCCGAACATCGGATACACACCCACGGCCAGCGAGATTGCCGCCGGCTCGGTTCAGCTCACGCTCACCACCACTGGCAACACGACATGCCCACCGGCGAGCGACCAGATGATCCTCAACCTGCCCAACAGCTTCGCAAACGCGGTGGTCACGCCAACGGATGCCATCTGTTTCGGCACGAATACCGGCTCTGCCACCTTCTCCCCCGCACTGCCCGGTTTCACATACGCATGGACCACGTCCCCTGTCCAGACCGGAGTCACAGCCACGAGTCTCGGAGCAGGCAACTACAGCGTCACGGCGACAGACGCGTACGGCTGCACCATCACATTGAGCACCACCATCGGTCCGATCGCGGCAACCGCCATCGCGAGCCTCACCTCCACAGATGAAACCTGTGCAGGATTCGGCGATGGAACGGCTACCGTAGTCGCCACTGGCGGAACGCCACCCTACAGTTACACATGGAGCAATGGCGGCACCGGGTCCACGATCATCGCTGGAGCAGGGACCTACACGGTAAGCGTCACCGATGCCAACAACTGCGCGCCTGCCACAGGCAGCATCACCATCAATGCGGCCGCGCTGCCCAACCAAGCAGATGCAGGCAATGACCTCGTAGGGTGCGTCGGTGCGGGCTCCATCGCGCTGAACGGAATCGTGGTGAACGCCACCGGCGGGCTATGGAGCGGCGGCGGCGGGACTTTCACGGGTGCCTGGCCGACCGTGAGCTACAGCCCAGGGCCCTCGGATATCGACAGCAATGGCGTGACGCTTACGCTCACCACCACTGGCAACAACGCATGCCCACCAGCCAGCGACCAGGTCTTCGTCAATATTCCGAACAGTTTCGCAGGCACGGGGATCACCAGCACCGATGCCGATTGCAATGGCGGCGCTACGGGATCTGCCAGCGTGGTTCCCTCCGACCCGACCTTCATCTATCAATGGAGCGATGGATCAGCACAGACGACCGCGAGCGCCAGCGGGCTCCCTGCAGGCGCCTATTCCGTCCTCATCACCGATGCCTTCGGATGCAGCACCACGTTGAACACGAGCGTGGGGCAGCCAAGCGCAATCGCCATCAGTGGCATCACCACCACCGATGAGACCTGCGCTGGACTGGGTGACGGCAGTGCGACGGTTGATGCGACGGGTGGCACACCGCCGTACAGCTACCTGTGGAGCACTGGCGCGACCTCCCAGACCATTTCCGCCGGTGCGGGGAACTACATGGTGGAGGTTTCCGACGCCAACAA
Source organism: Flavobacteriales bacterium (assembly GCA_016715995.1). Taxonomy (GTDB): domain Bacteria; phylum Bacteroidota; class Bacteroidia; order Flavobacteriales_F; family PHOS-HE28; genus PHOS-HE28. The sequence goes on along the minus strand of JADJXF010000036.1, from coordinate 15,922 downwards.
CTGCGCGGTTGCGGTCGGCAACGCGACCATCAGCGCGCTGGCTCAACCGAATCAAGCTGACGCCGGCAACGATCTGGTAGGCTGCGTGGGCAGCTTTCCCATCCTGCTCTATGGCAGCGTGGTGAACGCTTCCGGCGGAATCTGGAGCGGCGGCAGTGGGACCTTCAATGGCACTTGGCCAAACGTGACATACACGCCCGGTGCAGCCGATATCGCTAGCAATGGTGTCACGCTCACTTTCACCACGGTGGGCAACTCCAACTGCCCGGCCGCAAGCGACCAGGCCTACATCAGCATCCCCAACAGCTTCGCTGGCCTGACCATCTCATCGGCGGATGCTGACTGCAACGGGGCTACATCCGGATCAGCGACGGTTTCGCCAAGCAGCCCTGCATTCACCTATGCTTGGAACGATCCGGCTGGGCAGACTACGCCAACGGCGACCGGACTCATGGCGGGCACCATCAGCGTGGTGGTAACCGACCCGGCGGGCTGCACCACGACCCTGACCACGGTGATTGGCCAGCCTTCCGCGCTCGCGATCACCGGCATCATCAGCACAGATGAGACGTGCGCGGGCATGAACGATGGCACCGCCAGCGTTTCGGTGACCGGTGGCACGCCCCCATACAGCTACCTCTGGAACAACGGGGCCACGACACCGTCGATCACCGCCGGCGCAGGCAACTATATCATTGGCGTCACCGATGCGAACAACTGTGCAGTGGTCGTCGGCACAACCACCATCAATGAGCTTGGGCAACCTAACCAAGCGAACGCGGGGCCGGATCTGGTGGCCTGCCTGAACACCTATCCGATCAGCCTCAACGGCAACGTGGTGAACGCCACCGGCGGACAGTGGAGCGGAGGCACCGGCACCATCTTGGGCAACGCACCCTCGACGCAGTACATGCCTTCATCGGCTGAGATCCTCGCCGGCAGCGTTACCCTCACGCTCACGACCACCGGTAACACCACCTGCCCACCCGCTTCCGATCAGGTGACCATCAGCCTCAGCAATGCCTTCATCGGCGCGGGCATCAGCGCCACCAATGTGGACTGCTTCGGCAATGACAACGGAAGCATCGCTTTCGCGCCGGACGCACCGGGCAATACCTACCTCTGGAACGACCCCTTGGCGCAGACGACCCCCTCGGCCGTCAACCTCGGGCCCGGCGTTTACTCGGTGACCGTGACCGACGCCTTGGGATGCGACACGACGCTCTCCGCGACCATCAGCCAACCCCCTGCGCTAGCAATCACAGCCCTCAACACATCCGACGTCACCTGCAACGGCGGCAACAATGGCACGGCGAACGTGCAAGTGAGCGGTGGAACGCCAGGGTACGCGTTCGCATGGAGCGGTGGGCAGGTCACGGCGACCATCGTTATGCTTCAAGCAGGGAACCTGAGCGTCCTCGTAACCGACGCGAACGGCTGCACAGCCCAAGCCAACGGCAGCATCCTGCAACCGCCTCCGATCACCGTGCAAGCCTCCGTGCCGGACACCGTCTGCGTGAATGCCCCGGTGCCCCTGGTTGCGCAAGCGAGCGGCGGTACCGGCAACCTCACCTACAACTGGGGCCCCTTGGGCATCGGCAATCCCATCACCGCATCCTTCGCGAACTCGCAGAATGTGCAGCTCACCGTCACTGACCAGAACGGATGCTCCACCCCTACGTTGGTGCTGCCGATCACCGTGCTCGACCTGAACACGGCGAGCTTCACCACCTATGGTGACACCACGATCTGCCCTGGTGGGAATCCAGCCACTGTCGGCGCGCTGCTCAATGGGTATCCCGGCAGCTATACGCTGAACTGGGTGGAACTCGGAAGCAGCGGTCATGGTCCCTTCACGGTGCCTTTCACCACGGACCAGGACTTGCATGTGATCGTGACGGACCAGTGCGGGAACACAATGCAGCGCACCATCGCGTTGCGCGTGCAGGTGCCTCCGCAGGTCAGCCTGCCTGCGGTAATCGCACAGGGATGCGCGCCGCTCACCGTCACGTTCCCCGATCTGCAGCTCGGGCAAGGCATCAGTTACCTCTGGACCCTGGGCAACGGCAACACCAGTGCGTCACCGATGCCAGTCGTGGTGTACCAGGCTGGCAACTACAGTGTGGGGCTCACGGTGAGCACGCCACTGGGCTGCACCAGCACCGCTCCTTCCGCAGGGCTGGTGAACGCTTGGCAGCCACCGTTGGCCGGTTTCACCGCCAGCACTTACAACACCAGCGCGGATAACGCGACCATCAACTTCACTGATCAGAGCTCGGGCAGCATCGCCAACTGGAGCTGGCTCTTCGGCGATGGAGGTACGGGTTCGGCCATGAATCCCTCCCACACTTACACTGACGTGGGGACCTTCGAAGTGACGCTGTTCGTGACGGACGTGAACGGATGCACCGGCGAGGCCAGCGCGGACATCACCATCACGCCCATCTACGACATCACCATACCCACTGCATTCACGCCCAATGGCAATGGTAGCAACGGCGGATCATGGGACCCCAACGACCTCAGCAACGACGTCTTCTATCCCTTCATCCGCTTCGTGAAGGACTTCCGCATGCGGGTGTTCAACCGCTGGGGCGAGTTGGTCTTCGAGAGCGAGGATGTGCGCATCGGCTGGGATGGATACTACCGGAATGAGATCAGCCCGCAGGACGTCTACGTGGTACAGACCTGGGTGCGCTTCATCGACGGCAAGGAGATCCAGAAACTCACCGATCTCACCCTCTTCCGATGACGCGCAGTCGGCTCCACCTGTTGGTCATCACGACCTGGGTTGTGATGAAGGCCAGTGCGCAGGATCCCCAGTTCTCGCAGTGGTACGCGGCGCCCCAATACCTGAATCCAGCGCTCACGGGCAACACGCACCAGGACCGCATCGCACTGAACTACCGGCTTCAATGGCCAGGGGTCCAACCCGGATACGAGACATACATGGCCGCGTACGACCATCGGTTCAGTACGGTCAATGCGGGCATGGGCGGCATGGTGCTGCGCGACAAGGCCGGCACCAGCGGGCTCACCACCACCACCATCGGGCTGAACTACGCCTATGAGGCGCGCCTCAACTACAAGCGGGCGATACGATTCGGCGCGCGAATGGGCTACACCATGCGCGGCGTGGATCCAAGCGGCTATCTCTTCGCCGACCAGGTGATTCGCGACAATGCCGCCGTGACCATCGAGCCCAACCTGGTGCAGCGCATCAACTACCTGGACCTGGCAGGCGGCGCATTGTATTTCAGCGAGCGATTCTGGGCCGGGCTGAGCGTGAACCATCTGAACCGTCCGAACACGAGCTTGATGATTGATGGTGACGCCCGCATGGAGCGGCGAACGAGCATTCACGCCGGATACCGGTTCTCCACCAACGGCCAGCACTACAGCAAGAGCGAAACCCGAATGACAGTAGCCACGCACTACAAGATGCAGGGCAAGTGGGATCAATTGGACCTCGGTTGGTACATCGACCACAAGCAGCTCACCGGTGGCCTCTGGTACAGGGGATTGCCCATGGTGAAAGCGTATAAGCCGGGCTATGGCAACAACGAGGCGATTGTGGCGATGATCGGGTACACCACGGAGAATCAGCTCCGCTTGGTGTACAGCTACGACATCACGATCAGCAAGCTCTCCATGCGTAGCGCAGGCGCGCATGAGATCAGCCTCATCTACGAGTGGCCGAAGCAGGTGAAGAAGCGGAAGCACCGCATCGTGCCCTGCCCGAAATTCTGACCATGAATGCCGAAGGGACCGCTTCCGCGATCCCTTCTGAGCCTCCTGTCAGATTTGAACTGACGACCTGCTCATTACGAATGAGCTGCTCTACCGCTGAGCTAAGGAGGCCTTTGCCCCGCCAGTCATGGACTAGTGGGGCGGCAAATGTAACGGTGGCGTGCCTTCAGCGCTTGGTGAAACGCGCAGTGCCTGCTCCATCGCCGCGGACGCTGTACATGCCTGGCGCAAGTCCCGCGATATCGAGTTGGACCAGCCCCGAAGGCTCGGAACGGAATCGGATGACCACTTTGCCCAGCGCATCGATCACCTCCACATTCCGGGGGCCATCCCAACCCGGAAATCCGATGAATACCTGATCGGAAGCTGGATTTGGGGACACGCTGAGCGCAGGGACACGAACCGTACCCAACCCTGTGGTCAAACGAACGTCGAGGGCCATTTTGCCCGCCGCAACACCGATCGCGACACTGCTCAGCACCGAGCCATCATGGTCCGTTACGTAGAGGGTTCCGGTGCTCGTGAAATCGGTCGTGGTCACATAGAGAACATCATTGACAGGGTCGCCCATAACCCCATAAGCGCTAAGGCCATTCGTCAGGGTATCCATGACCACCTCGTTCGCGAGATCGAACCTGGCCAGCTGATCCACCGCGTACTCCATGTAGTACACCTTGTCGTCTGCAGCGGCCGAGGTGCCGCACCCGGATGAGAAGGCGATATTGGTCGTATTGACCATGGATGAACTGCCAAGTTCGATGCGGCTGATGCTGCTGCCGGTGTAATCCTTGTTGTTGAATGAATACAGATCACCGCCCCATGCCATCAAGTGCTCCGGGTTGAAGCCATCGGGCCCGAGGTCAATCGTGCCTTCGTAGTTCTGCTCTGAAAGGTCGATCACTCCGACGAGGTTCCTGTAGTTCGGCCAATCGCAGCCATTCGGCATCGATACGTAAGCCTTGTCGCCGATCACCTCAACGGCTTCACAGTGATATGGAATCTGCCCGGCATCGATGGTGTACAGCAGGCCGAGCGTGTTCTTGTCACGGACCTCCACGTAGTGTGACAGCCCGCCGAACTCACCGCGCGTGATCACCAACTGGTCACCCCAGATTCCAATTCGGCGAATGCCCCTAACGACCTCTTGGCCGAGGAGGGCGAAGGTGTTGGCATCATACTTCTGGAGCAATGTATCGGCGCTCACGTAGATGATCTCATTCTCCACCTTCACGTCGTTGCCGAAGCGCGCGTTCGGAATAACGGCCATTTCAGAATAGTTGCCCGTGGCAGGGTCGTAGCTCCCTAACGAGGGTGGGATCACAACAACCTGATTCACGTAATCGAACCAGCCTTCGTTGAGCAGCACGAGCTGGTGAACGGTTGGGCCTTGCGCTGTTGCGCATAGCACGGCGGACAGAACCGCAGCAGAAAGGAATGGACGGTACATGGAAATAGGGTTTTGGTTGCCGCGTTCACCGCACGGCGTTCTCAATGGTGAAACCGCGGGCATGGAGGAACGCTTGTACCGCAAGCGACCCGGCCATGCTCCCGTGGCCGAACTTTTCGATGCGCCCTGGCAGGTCTTCTGGCTCACCGCCCTACCCATCGCGCCTTCCCCTTTCGAGTGGCGGTTGCGACAGGCGTCAGCGGTTCACAGCTGCGGGAACAGCTCCCGGTTCTCACGGGATTCCCTTTTCATCCCGACCGAGGTCGGGAACCACAACGCGTGGCGAATGTAGAGGACGACGACCGACCCAGAAGCGACTGCTCTTAGTTCGCTTGCGCCGCGCCGAACCGGAAAGCCAGCGAGATCTGCGCTATCATGCCGCCGGTGCGCAGGGTTGCGTCGTAGATGTCCGTTACGCTTGAATCATTGATTTCCATCGCGCGCAGCTTCATGTTGGTGGCCAGGTAGCGCAGGTCGAAGCCGAGTCCGATGGACTCGCCCAAGCCAAATGCAACGCCAGTGCCAAGGCCGAAGGCGCCGCCGGAGTAGCGTGCATCCACAACCCTGTTGGGCGTATCATCCTGAATGCGGAGCCCAACGCCACCCAGCTGCAATGAGGCATGCCAGGCAATCCGGTTCGCGTTGACGATGTAGAAGCGCGGCTCGATCGCCACGTTGATGAAGCTGTTGGTCTGGTCGGAATTGGCCGAATCGGGCACATATCGGCCCGGTTCGATCAACAGGCCTAGGCTGAAGCGATTTCCGATGGCATAACCGATCTGGATGGGCACCGACGTGGTGGCGGCACCGTCGGTCTCGGTGTCGGTGACAGTGACGCCTAAGATGGTGAAGCGCTGCTCCAACTCCGTGGCATGCGCCCCGATTGCGCCTCCGATGGCTAGGTGGACCATGCCCTTCTGGTTGTACTGGGCAGCCAGCAATCCAGTCAATAGCATCATGGAGGAGGCAATAACGTATCGCAGCATGGGGTTCGGCTTGGGCCGGTAAAGATGCGAAAGGCCCAACAACGGTTTGGATCCCTAGGGTGGAAGCCTGCAATGTTCACCTCCTCTTTACAAACATCGGCGCTCGCCCTACTTTCGTCCCCGCTCCGAAGAACAAGGCCTTGCCCGGTGTTGTTGAAACGAGCCCAGCAAGGAACCCGTGAAGATGACCGATGGAGCCACCCAGCCTACGGGCGAGGGTCAATCAGAAGAGCAAGGGAAGCCGGAGGAAGCCGGCTATCAAGCAGGGGAGAACCACACGTTCGACCCCACCAAAGAGCTGAACCTGCCAGCCAATTACGATGAGGTCGTGGCCCGATTCAAACGGTTGCAGAACAACCGGGCCATGGAATCATTGAATTGAGGATTCCCATGAATGCGCAGGGCCTGCCGTTCGGCGGGCCTTTCTCATTCGTACCCGCTCGGGCTTGACGAAACCCTTGGAAATGATCGGGGCAGCTGCCTAATTTCAGGCCGATCCTCCGCGCGTCCTTCCCGGACCGTGAACAATGGCCCGGAGGGACCTCCACGGTGGCATGTCACCCAACATCCACCCAAACCCCTTTTGTGCCATGAAAGTCTTCGATGCCAAACACATCAAGAACATTGTCCTGCTGGGATCCCACGGATGCGGCAAGACCACGCTGGCCGAAACGATGCTCTTCGAAGCGGGTCTCCTGCAACGCCGCGGCCGAGTCGAGGACAAGAACACCGTGAGCGACCACCACGAGCTCGAGCATGAGCGCGGCAGCAGCGTGTACAGCACCGTGCTGCACACCGAGTGGCGCAACTACAAGATCAACATCATCGATACCCCGGGCCTCGATGACCTGGTCGGCGAGACGATTCCGGCGTTGCGCGTTGCCGATACCTGTGTGATGCTGCTCAACGCGCACCATGGCGTTGAGGTGGGCACCGACCTCGTATGGGAGCATATGCAGCGCTACGACCGCCCGGTGATCATCGGCGTGAACCAATTGGACCACCCGAACGCCGATTATGACCAAACCGTGGCGCAGGCCAAGGAGCACTTCGGCAGCGCTGTGACGGTGATGCAATACCCCGTGGAGCAGGGCGACGGCTTCCATCGGATCATTGACCTTTTGAAGATGACCATGTACGTTTTCAAGGACGCCGGGGGCAAACCCGAGAAGCAGCCCATCCCCGACAGTGAAAAGGAGCGCGCCGAAGCCTTGCACAAGGAACTGGTGGAGAAGGCCGCCGAGAACGACGAGGCTTTGATGGAGCGCTACTTCGACAAAGGCGAGCTCGATGAAGACGAGATGCGCATCGGATTGAAGCAGGGCATGATGAAGCGGACCTGCTTCCCGGTCTTCTGCCTGAGCGCGCTGCGCAACATGGGCAGCGGCCGCCTGATGGGGTTCATTGATAATGTGGCGCCCAGCGCCATCGAGATGCCCGCGGAAGAATTAGTGGGTGGCGGCGAACTAAAGTGCAGCGCCGAAGGGCCGGCCGTGCTCTTCACCTTCAAGACCGTCATCGAGCCGCGTGCGGGCCACATCACGCTCTTCAAGGTCATGAGCGGCGAGGTGAAGGAGGGCACTGACTTGGTGAACGACAACACCGGCAGTACCGAGCGCATCAACCAGCTCTTCATCGTGGATGGCAAGGAGCGCAAACCGGTGGAGAAACTGGTCGCCGGGGACATCGGCGCCACGATCAAGCTGAAGGACACCTCCACGGCGCATACGCTGCACGCGCCTGGGAAGAGCATCAAATTGCAACCCATCGCCTTCCCGGAACCAAGGCTGCGGCAGGTGATCAGAGCCACTGACAACAAACTGGAGGAGAAGCTGCATGCTGCGCTGCTCGAGATCCAGAAGGAGGACCCCACCATCGTGCTCACCTACAGCCGCGAGACCGCACAGCAGCTCGTGGGCGCGCAGGGCGAACTGCACCTGAACCTGCTGAAGTGGAAGCTCAACCACCACTACAAGGTCGATTGCGTGTTCAGCAGCCCCCGCATCCCCTACCGCGAGACCATCCGCAAACCGGCCGCCGCGAACTACAGGCATAAGAAGCAGACCGGTGGAAGCGGCCAGTTCGGCGAGGTGCACCTGAAGATCGAGCCGTGGCACGAAGGCATGCCCGAGCCCACCGGTCATAGTGTGCGCGGCAAGGAGGAGCACGAGCTGCCCACTGGCGGAAAGCTGGTCTTCTACAACTGCATCGTGGGCGGCGTCATCGACAACAAGTTCATGCCGAGCATCCTTAAGGGCGTGATGGAGAAGATGGATCGCGGCCCGCTCACCGGATCACCTGCGCGCGACATCCGGGTGATCGTCCACGACGGCAAGATGCATGCGGTGGACAGCAACGACATCAGCTTCAAGATCGCCGGGCTGCAAGCCTTCCGGGAGGCCTTCAACAACGCCGATCCTCAGCTGATGGAACCGATCCAGGAACTGGAGGTGCGTGTGCCCGCCGACCTCATGGGCGATGTGATGACCGACCTGCAAGGCCGGCGCAGCATCGTGATGGGCGTGGACAGCAGCGGCCGCTACCAGATCATCAGGACCTTGACGCCGCTGGCCGAGCTGGACCGATACAGCACCACGCTCCGCAGCCTTACGCAAGGGCGCGGCACCTACTCCGAGAAATTCCACGCGTACCAGCCTGTGCCCGGCGAACTTCAGCACAAGCTGGTGAGCAGCCACAAGGAGGAGGAGGTGGCGGCGTGACCTTAGTGCAGTCCGAATGGGCGCGCCTTGCGGGAGACCGCAAGGCGCGCTTGCTTGAAACCATCCATCCCTCCACCGAAGGTTGATCCGCCCTTCACGCTTCGTCCTGTCGCCCCGACCTTCGCGCCTCGATGCGCCTTCTCGCCTTAGCTACCCTTATAGCGCCCGGGATTGGCCTCGCCCAAGACACCACCTTGGTCTGCAAGAACCTCACGGCCGCGAGGGCCGTGGAACGCATCGTGGTGGATGGCGTGCTCAATGAGCCCTCGTGGACCACGGCTGCCACTGGCACCGAGTTCGTGCAGAACGAACCGAGGCCGAACGAACCTGCCAACTTCGATTCCAAGGTGCGCGTGCTCTATGATGACGACGCCCTTTACGTAGGCGCGCTGCTCTTCGACCCGCGCCCGGATAGCGTGATGATGCGACTGAGTGGGCGCGACCAAATCGGGATCACGGACTGGTTCGGCATCGCGATAGACCCGTATGAGAGCGGACGCAACGGCTTCGAGTTCATCGTCACAGCCGCTGGTGTGCAGTTCGATGCCATCGTGGCGAACGAGGAGGAGGACGAGAATTGGCACGCGGTCTGGCAGAGCGCCACGCGCATCGTTGAGAACGGATGGCAGGTGGAGATGCGCATCCCCTACTCCGCCTTCAGATTCCCCACGCGGCAGGAGCACGTCTGGAGCATGCAATTCCTGCGACTGGTGGGCCGCACGCGGGAGAAGAGCTTCTGGAACCCGATTGACCCGCTGAAGGAAGGCTGGCTGCGGCAATGCGGCGTGCTGACGGGCATCAGTGGCATTCAAGCCCCGCTTCGGCTGATGCTTTACCCGTACGTTTCGGCGTATGCGCAGCACTACCCGTCGAGCGACCCCGACGCGCGCGACTGGACGAGCACCTTCAATGGCGGCATGGACGTGAAGCTGGGCCTGAGCGATGCCTACACGCTGGACATGACATTGATCCCCGACTTCGGCCAGGTGGTGAGCGACAACGTGGTGCTCAACCTGTCGCCCTTCGAGGTCCAGTTCAACGAGAACCGGCAGTTCTTCACCGAGGGCACCGAGCTCTTCCAGCGGGGCGGGCTCTTCTATAGCCGCAGGATCGGCGGCGTGCCGCTGCTGCGCGGGGACCTCTACGCCGACCTGAACGACGGTGACCGCATCGTGGAGGATCCCGGGGTGAGCAAACTGCTCAATGCCACCAAGATTAGCGGCCGTGGCAGGAAAGGACTGGGAATCGGCGTGCTGAACGCAGTAACGCGCGCTGCATACGGCACCATCGCCGACAGCACTGGCGCTGAACGCGAGGTGCTCACCGACCCACTCACCAACTACAATGTGATCGTCGCCGATCAGCAGTTGCCCAACAACGGCTATGTGAGCCTGATCAACACCAACGTCACGCGCGACGGCGCCACGTACGATGCCAACTCCTCGGCCATCGACTTCGTCGTGAACAACAAAGGACGGAGCCTTCAAGGCTCAGGTGTGGCCCGCATATCACAGCGGTACGGTGAAAGCATCGATTCCAGGCCCGGGTATTCCTATACCGCTGGCCTGCGCAAGACCGGCGGGGCCCTCACCTATGGCGCCGAGTACAATGAGGTCTCACCGCGATTCAACCCGAATGACCTCGGCTATTGGGTCTTCACGAACTACCGAGGCGTGGAGCCCTTCATCAGCTATACCAAGTACAAACCGAGATCTCCCTGGCAACGCTGGGGTGCCACCTTCGCAGGGGAGTACCTGCGTGTCGTCGTCCCTGATCATTTCTTCAACTTCGCTTTGGAGCTGAACACCTTCCGGATCATGCGCGGCTTCAATGCATTCGGCGGAAGCGTGCGTGCCGAGCCGGTGCTCACCTACGACCCATTCGAGGCGCGCGTTCCCGGTCGCCTGTACGAGTTCCCCACCAATGTGCAGTACGTGGCCTGGATCAGCACCAACTACAACCTGCCCTACGCAGTTGACCTGCGCGCTGGCTTTCGGCGCTTCCACGAGCGCGACCGCAAGAACCTGTGGGCCCTGCTGGAGCAGCGCTTCCGCCCGAACGACAAGCTCTTCTTCATCCTCAGCGGTTACCATGAGTTCAAGGACGAGGACGTGGGCTGGGTGGCCTTCCACAACGAAGACATCATCCTCGGGCGCCGTGACCAATGGACAACGGAGATCGGCCTGGAGGGGAGCTACACGTTCACGAACAAAATCTCGATCAACGCCGATGTGCGGCACTATTGGAGCCGCGCGCACTACGTGGAGTACCATGATCTGCTGGAGGACGGGCAAATCGCAGCGACCGACTACACCGGCTTGCACGACGACGGCACATCAAGGCACGACGTGGACTTCGACGCCTTCACCGTGGATCTCTGGCTGCGTTGGAACTTCGCGCCCGGAAGCGAGCTCACGCTGGGGTGGAAGGACAACATCTTCGCACGGGAGAGCCACGTGAGGGAGAACTATCTGGAGAATCTGCGGAACACATGGGCGGCGCCGGGCATCAACAGCTTCTCCTTGAAGGTGATCTGGTTCGTGGATGCGGGAAGATGGATAAAGCGGAGGAAAGATTGAACTGAAGCTCTTCTCACGCAGCGGCGCAGAGCGTGCAGGGAAATGCTGGATAGCACATGACGCAGACGCACATTCCAACGACCGAACTCAGGCCTCAGCGTTTTCTGCGCCTTTGCGTGATGTGCATTCCTGTCCTCCTCCTCCTCCCCTCCTGCAACCTCGCGCGCATGCATGGTCGCAAGTGCGACAACCGCTTGGAACGTCGCGGCTACACAGCGAGCACCATCGAATCGAATGGCGCTCGCTTCGCATGGCATCGCGACACCGGCAGGCCCAAGCTCTTGCTGCTTCACGGATACACAGGCACTGGGGCATTGCAATGGAGCAAGACCGCGTGCCTCCTGCGGAAGGACTACGACTGCATCCTTCCGGACCTCCTCAGCCACGGAAGAAGCGCGAAGTGGGATACCACGCGCTCGGGTCAGAGCCTCGATGACCAAGTGGCGCATGTGCTTGTCCTGCTCGACAGCCTTGGCGTGAAGGAGCCTGTACCCGTGGTCGGCAACAGCTACGGAGGCGGCGTGGCAGCGCGCCTGGCCGAGCTTCATCCAGAGCGCGTCAGCAAATTGGTCATCTACGATGGCTTGGTGAGCGACTACAGCGCAGCGCTGGCCGACAGCATCGCGCGTGCGCACGGCGCTCCGAGCATGCTCGCGGTGATGCGCACCCCCACCCCCGAGGACCTGCGCTTCGGCATAAGGCTATCGCTGTACCGCGACCCTCCCCTGCCCGGCTTCATCCTGAAACAGATCTTCCACGAATTCGCCGCGCCGTACCGCGCTGCGCAGATTACGCTGATCAAGGACCTCATGGCCCACGAGGAGCGCTTCATTGCCAAACGCTACGAATGGAGAATGCCCGTGTACCTGATCTGGGGCGAGCGCGATGAGCTCATCCCGAACGCCACGGGACGGGCGGTGCTCATGCGCAACAAGCTGCCCGAGGACCATTGGATCGTGATTCCGAAGACCGGTCACGTCGCCAATGTGGAGCGACCCCAGGAATTCGTTCGGGTGGTGAAGGACGTGCTGGCGCGCTAAGGCCGAACAACGCCCCTGGCCCCTTCCGGCAGCTCCACGGAATCATTGTCACGGTCCATATCTGCTGTGCGCCGCAAGGAATCAAGCAACACACCTGCCAGCGCGGTGATGTCGCCGCGAACGGTGAACGTGTAGCTCGGATCGGTCCATTGCCAAGGGCGCAGCGCGATGAACGGCTCCTTCTCGCTATCGGGCCGTTTCGCTCCACGCGCAAGGGAGAGCGGCACATGGTAGCGGCTCACGGTTCCATCGCGCATCACCAGCGCCACATCCACCGGCATCAGCTGCTCGCGCTTCCGCAGCAGCGTGATCCGTAACGAATCGCCCACCTGGAGTACTTCGCCGATGGCGTAATCCAGCGTCCGGGTGGTGTTGATCCACTCATCGAAGTACCAGTCCAGTTCCAGGCCGCTCTGCTTCTCGAAGGCCCGCTCCAGGTCGACAGGCTCAGGATGCTTGAACTTGCACGCATTGAAATAGCGCAGCAGCCCTTGGGCCAGCGTCTTCTCGCCGATCACGGCCCCGAGCTGGTGGATAAGCATCTCGCCGAAGCTGTATGCCGTGGCGCCGTATGCGGCGTTGGTCGCGAAATGGTCGGCATGGAGGATTGGCGCTTCGTGCTTGCCGCTCTCCACCAAGCTGCGGTAGCCATCAATCGAAGAAGCATGCGGGTCGCCATCGCCGCCGAAGAGGTGCTGCATCACCTTGCTGCTGGCGTATTCGGTCATGCCTTCATCCATCCATGCGAAGCGGCCCTCGTTGCTGGCGAGCACGCCATAATACCAGCTATGCACGCTCTCATGCACGCTCACGCCCACGAGGCTGCCCAGCCGCCGCTTGCCCATGATCAGCGTGAGCATGGGATACTCCATGCCGCCATCGCCACCCTGAACGAAGCTGTACTGCGGCCACGGGTACGTGCCAAAATGCTCGTTCATGAAGCGGAAGCTCTTCTCCATGTGCTCGGGCAATTGGTTCCACACAGCCTCCAGCTCCGGCTGGTCCTTGTGGAAGAAGTGGAGCACGGGCCCATCGGTCATCTCCCGTACGGTGTGCTTGTACTCCTTGTCGGCCGCCCATGCGAAGTCATGGACGTCCTTCGCTTGGAATCGCCAGGTGAGCCGGTCGCCGACGGGCCGCTTCACTGCTCGCTTCGTGGGGTAGCCATGACCGATCTGCTCCGGGTTCAGGAGCACGCCGGTGGCCGCGACGGTGTATGCGCTATCGAGGGTGAGCCGCACATCGAAATCGCCCCAAACGCCATGGAACTCGCGGCCCACGTATGGGTTTGCGCTCCATCCCCGCTGGTCGTACTCAGCCAGCTTGGGGTACCATTGGCTCATGCTGTAGGCCACACCCTCCGTGTTGTCACGGCCGCTGCGGCGGATCTGCACCGGAACCTGACCATGGAAGTCGAAGTCGAGCACGGTGCTCTTCCCCGGGAGCAATGGCTGCGCGAGCTCAGCGCGGAGCACGGTGCCCAAATGCTCCAACCTGACCGCCTTGCTGCCCTGCGCCATGCGATCCACGACCAGTTCGCCCATCTCATGCGGATTCAGCGCAGCTATCCGGTCGGTGACGCGTGCATCCGGGTCGGCGATGGTGCGTGACCGCACATCCATTTCGCTTCCCGGCCGGAAGGCATTGAAATACAGGTGGAAGAAGACCTCGCGAAGCGTATCCGAGCTGTTGTTGGTGTACGCCAGCGCGGTGGCGCCCTTGAAGCGGTGCGTGGCGGCATCCAGTTCCACGCGCATGTCATAGCGGACGCGCTGCTGCCAGCGGTCGCATTGGGCTTGGACAGCAGTGGTTGAGAGCACAGTGATGAGGAGGACTTGAGAACTGGAAGAGGTCATAGGGCAAAGAAAAGCGAGGGACACCGATGCCGCATGCGCACGTTGAACAGGCGGGGCCTTGCTCAACTATCCGACACATGCGGCAGCGGACCCGACCCTTCGCGCGTCTTGGTGCCAAACACCATCCCATGACACATCCGTGCGCGATCGCCTTCGCCTTCCTCACCGTTCCGATTCTTTCCGTGAGCATGAAGGCCCAAACGACCCACAACCTAGTCACCGGCTCCAGTTCCTTCAGCCCCTCGCTGCTCACCATCCAGCCAGGCGACATCATGAACATCAGCGTGAACCCGGGACACACCTGCACCGAGGTCACGCAAGCCACTTGGGATGCCAACGGCACCACTTCCAACGGCGGATTCAACTACAGCCCCGGAACGCACCAGCTCGTGCTCACCGTACCGGGCACCTACTATTTTGTGTGCCAGATTCACGTCTTCATGGGTATGAAAGGACGCATCATTGTTGAGGCGGGTACCGGCGTTTCCGACTACGGAGCAGCTTCTTCCTTCAGCGTTGCGCCGAATCCGGCCAGCGACAACCTGACGGTGCAGGCCGATCCAGCGACAGCCGCGTTCGTTTCGCTAATTGATGTCCAAGGCCGTGAGGTCCTCCGGCGCAAGGTGAAGGGCAGCGACACCGTCTCAATCACCCATCTGGCAGCAGGCGATTACACGATCGCGTTGCTTGATGCACAAGGCATCATCCGCGAGCAGAAGCGCTTGAGGATCGTCCGCTGAGGCCACCATACGCAAAGAGAAGGGCGCCTGCCGGGCGCCCTTCTCTTTGCGATCCGTTCTATCAGTTCCCTTTGTACTTCACCGCGCCCTGAGCGAGCAGATGCTCGATGTCGTTGTTGATGCTGAGGATGAGCAAGGAGGTCGCCGTGCAGAACACCGGGCTGGTGATGCAGTGGTGGCCGTTCCAGCTGCCATCCTGGTTCTGTATGCTCACCAGCCGGCCGGTGGTGGACTGATACCAATTCTTCCAGCCTTGGTCCTTGGCGATCACCAGTGATTCACCGGTCTGGAGGAAGCTGAGGAACTCCTCGCCGCCGTTGTTGCCGAAGCCGCTGATCACGTTGTCGGCCTGGGCCTGCACCTTGGCGGCGTTGTACACCTGGTAGGCGGTGTTCAGACGCTCGGCCTCGCCGCGCGAGACACCGGCATCCTCAAGGGTCTTCACGGACACCGGCGCGTCCTTCGCGATTTTCCCATCCTTCTTTGCTTTGATCACCACTTCATTCAACTCACGTGCTTCAACAGCGCTGTTGCGCGTGCTGCCGCTCACGGCGTACAGCGTGACGCCCGCAGCCCGTTCCGTGGCCACCGTGCCTTTGCTTGCATCGAAGTTGCCCTTCTGATAATCGCGCGCAAGCCGCAGCGATTCATCATCCACCGTTGCGCCCTGCGCCTTCGCGCTCTCCAAGGCGCTCGCCGCGAAGCTGCTCTGCAGCACACCCGCCCAACCATCGCCGCGCACGCTGCCGTCGCTGTTCTGGCCGCGCTGGATCATATCCACGCAGGTGTTCAACGCGCGCATGG
>JADJXF010000035.1 GCA_016715995.1 Flavobacteriales bacterium | reverse complement strand
ACCCCTGCGCGATGAGGCCTGGTTTGCTCAGGGTTGGCGCGCACAGGTCATCCCACGGGGGAAGAATCTGCTTTTGCGTGAGCAAAGACGGTTGCGCGGAGAATGCATCGCGCAGCACCATCAGCTGTGCCATTCAGAAGCCGGTGACGGTCCGTCCATGATACGCATCATGACCGGCGTGCGGGGAGGGTGCTCAGCGCCGCTTCCATCGGCATTGGGCGGACTGGGAATCAGCGCATCTCATGAGGGAATGGCCTGGCCGGATACCTTCACTCCCAAACCCAGCATGTACCATGGAACAGCTTCGACACGCCAGTGCATGCAGCGCATTCCTCCTCGCATCGGTGCTTAACGCGCAAGGCTTGAACCGTTGCCTACCCTGTCCGGCGCGTTGGAACGTGGCGGCGGCGGGTACTGCACGCCGAACTTCACCGAATGGGCGTCACCGACGGCGATTACATCCAGGAGGTCGACTTCGCGGGATATCGTGAGCAACACCGGCGACAACGGCGGTGCGGCATACACGAACCATCGTCAACGCGGGGCCGCTTACGCGAACCACGCGCGTGCTGAACACGGGCGTGATGTACCTCTTCTCCGTGACGGCCTACGAGCTACTATCCTGCTTTGGCGCCAACAACGAGAGCTTCGCCGCCTGGCTCGATACCGATCAGGATGGATCCTCGAGCCCGATGAGCTGGTGGACAGCTGGACCACCACGCAGCCCTTCGAGATCCACAGCATCAACACCTCCATCGATTTCGCCGCGCTCATCGGTTACACGCGGTTGCGCGTCATGACCGTGTTCAACGGCGGAGCGCTCGATCCCTGCGGTTCCTATTCCTACGGCGAGTGCGAGGATTACATGGTGCTCATCGAGGACGGTGCGCGCTGCATCCCGCTCATCCCGTATGGCACCAGCGATGGCGACGAGATCACGAACGTGGCGTTGGGCGGCGTGGCGCTCTCGGCACCCTCGGCAGGGTTCCCCTGGATCAACGGCGACTGGATCGGCCGCCAGCTGGTGATGGGCGCCACCTGACCTCGATATCACCATCGGCGCCTACGCCCCGAATACGTGGGCGCGTGGATCGACTGGGACGGCGATGGCGATTTCGATGACGCCGGAGAGAGCCTCGGCCTGGTGCAGCTCGCCGGTGCGTTCCAGACCGCGACCTTCCAAGTGACCCCGCCTTTCCTGCGCTCGGGTTATTGCCGCATGCGCATCCGCTCCGCCTACAACGCGCCCGGCATGACCGCCTGCGCCGATGTGGACTACGGCGAGACCGAGGATTACACCGTCTCTGTCCAGGCGCCCGGCATGCCCTGCCTGCCCATCCTCGGCTACGGCGGCACCAACGGAAGCGGCATCTACAGCGCCAACCTCTTCGGCGTCGACTTCAGCGGCGACCAGTCCGCGGTATGGCCACACCACACCTTGCACAACGATCCGCCGCTGCGCGCCATGCAGGGCCAGTTCTACATCGGCTCGCTCGTCACCAACGCGAATCCTGGCGACCGTTTCGACCTGCGCCTCGACCTGAACGGCGATGGCGACATGGACGATGCGGGCGAACTGCTGTGGACCGCCGACAACACCTGGCGAGCCCGCGAGACGCTGCCGCTCTCCTTCACCATTCCCGCCAATTGTCCGCCCGGGCGGCACCTGCTGCGCCTGCGCGCGTTCGACATCGTCTGAGCCCCATCACCAGCTGCCAGAACCTCTACCTCGGCGAGGTGGAGGATTTCCTGGTCACCGTGGAGGAGAACGGCGGCTATTGCCTGCCCTACCTCAGCTACTGGACCACCGATGGCGACTTCATCGACGGGTTCCAGCTCGGCGACATCGCCAATACCCCCACGGGGGAAGCTTCGGCCCGCGTACTCCGATTACCGCAACCTGAGCACCGAGCTCGAGCGCGGCAGCGCCACCAACGCGTACGTGATCGCCGGTGAGTACTGGCCCGATGCCTATGCGGTGTACATTGATTACAACCAGGACGGGACACTCGATGAAAGCACTGAGCTGATCGGCTCGGGCAGCAGCACCGAGGGCTTCGACTGGCTCACCTTCCCCTTCACCGTGCCCATGAGCGCGCTGCTCGGACCACCTTGCTGCGCGTGCGCTGCTCCTACGGCCGGCTTACGTGGGGCCCTGCGACGATGCCAGTTTCGGTGAGACGGAGGATTACACCGTGGTGATCACAACCACCACCGGAATCGGCGATGCCGCCGCGCACGACTGGCGCGTGATCGCCGACCCGCTCGCCGATGCCGCACGGATCGAAGGCGCGAGCCTCGATGGCGCGCTCTACGAATTGCTCGACGCCGCCGGCCGCACTGTGCGCGAAGGACGCATCGCCGCTACGCCCCACCGCATCGGCATGGCCGGACTGGCCGATGGCGCCTACACCATCCGATTGACCCAGGCCACGGGCACAACGGCCAAACGCTTCGGCTGGGTGCGGTGAGCGCCATCGCATCCTCCGTCATTCACGCGGCGAAGCATCTGCGCCATCGGTGACCGCGGCTTCGGCTGACCAACCCTTTCCCCCGCCGTTGCGTCTTCCCGGTGCCCACCCCCGCTGTTGCGGTCCCGCTGGACCGGGATGAAACGGATGAAACACTTGCTGCGCCGCCTTTCCTTCCTGGCCTGTTGGGCCATGGCCATCTGCTCCGGAGCACCGGTGTGCGCGCAGGTGGTGATCAACGAAGTGAGCGCGGCCAACTGGGACCCAGTCAACCTGGGCGGCGAGTACGAGGACTGGGTGGAGCTGTACAACGCCGGTGGGCAGCGTGGACCTGAGCGGCTGGCACCTGAGCGACGACGATGCCGATCCCGGCAAGTGGACGGTGCCCGGCAGCATTTCCATCGCAGCGAACGGGCATCTGGTGATGCGTGTGCAGCGGGAAGAACGCGGGCATCATCGGCATGCCGCACACCGAACTTCAAGCTCACCCAAACCAAGCAGGAATCCGTGGTGCTGTCCGATCCCGCGATGAGCTTGATCGATTCGTTCCAGTTCGCGCAGCCCACGCAGAAGAACCACAGCTGGGGCCGCACCGCCGATGGCGCCGTCACCTGGAGCATCTTCCTCTCGCCCACGCCCGCAGCGGTGAACACGGGTCCATCCTCCTACTACGCCGAAACGCCCCTGATGAGCCCCGTCGCTGGCGGATACGCCGGGAGCACGAGCGTGAGCATAGCCGTGCCCGCTGGATGCACGGTGCGGTACACGCTTGATGGCGAAGAGCCCACGGCCGCGAGCACGCTATACGCCGGCCCGTTCAATGTGAACGCCACCACGTGCGTGCGCGCCGTCGCCTTCAGCGCAACACCGGGCGTGCCGCCGAGCTTCATCGAGACCAGCACCTACTTCATCAACGAAACGCACACCCGCCCGGTGTGGAGCATCGCCGCAGGTGCGGATGTCACATGATCCTGAACAACGGCGGCAACACCACGATCGCCGAGGGCAACATCGAGTACTTCGATGCGGGACAGGCCTTGCTGGATGAATCGCTCGGCGAATTCAACGAGCATAGCGGCACCAGCAACAGCAACGACCAGCGCAACATCGACTACATCGTGCGCGACGAGTTCGGCTACGACGACGAGATCGAGAACCAGCTCTTCCGCGGGAGCGACCGCAACGACTTCGAGCGCATCATCCTCAAGAGCGCCGCCGGCGACAATTTCCCCGGATACAACGGCGCGCACATCCGCGATGCCTACGTGCAGAGCCTGAGCCAGGTGATCGGCCTGAAGCTCGATGAGCGCAGCTACGAGCCCTGCCTGGTGTACGTGAACGGCCAGTACTGGGGCGTGTATGAGACGCGGGAGAAGGTGGACGACAACGACTTCACCGAGTACTACTACGACCAGCCCGGGGAGAGCGTGGACCTGATCCAGGAGTACGGCAGCATCTGGGCCGACTACGGCAGCACCGCGCCGTGGTGGGAGCTCTACCTCTTCATCACCGGCAACGACATGAGCGACCCGGCCAACTACGCCGTGGTGAAGGACTCGCTGAGCACCTTGAGCATGATCGACCACGATCCTGAACGAGTACGTGGCCACGGATCGTGGCTCGCCTTCAACACCATGTGGTGGCGCGGCAAGGACCCCGATGGCGACCACAAGAAGTGGGGCTATTGCTGCTGGGACATGGATTGGATCCTGGGGTCGCCGCACAACGAGTTCGGCTTCCCCGAGAGCACGCCGCTGAACGATCCCTGCGACCACACCAACGAGAACATCGGGGGCACGCCCAGCGCCACCAACTTCGCCAGCACGCACTTCGCCATGTTCAACGCGCTGATGGACAATGACGAATCTGGGATCGCAATACCTCGCGCGCTACGCCGAACTGATCAACCACGGCCTCGACTGCGAAACCACCGTGGGCCACCTGGACAGCCTGATCGCCTTGATCGACCCGGAGATGGACCGCCACTGCCAGCGCTGGGGCGGCACCTACGATGAGTGGGCGGCGAACGTGCAGGAAGTGCGCGATTTCCTCATCGCGCGCTGCGCGTACATCGTGGAAGGCATCGAGAACTGCTACGGCGTGGAGCCGCGGGACATCGTGATCCTCGTTGACCCGCCCGGCAGCGGCATGGTGCACTTCAACACCATGGACCTCGTGGACTTCCCGTTCAGCGGCACCTACTTCGACAGCACCAACCTCCATTTCGCGGAAGAAGCCTATCCCACCTGGGACTTCAGCCATTGGAGCACCAGCAACCACACGGTGCTGCCTTCGGAATCGGACTCGGCCATGTGGTTCATGCTCCTGCATGCCGACACGATCATCGCCCACTTCACCCCCGAGATCCGCTACGACGTGGTGCTCGATGTGGTGCCGCACGGCGGTGGCGAGATCCTCCTCGGCGACCACCTCTACTCCAGCTTTCCGGTCTCCGCCTCAGTGCCCGAAGCGCAGCCCTTCGACCTCGCGGCCATCCCCAAGCTCTACTTCGACTTCGTCGCCTGGGGGATCCGCGGCGGTGGCCTCAACCCCTTCTTGCCCGCCGACACGCTGCAGGACTCGCTTTCCATCACCTTCTTCGCGCCGGACACCATCATCGCGCACTTCCACCCGCACGACCACGGCTACTACGTGCCCAACGCCTTCACGCCGAACAACGATGGGTTCAACGACCTGTGGATCCCGCTGGGCGACCGCGTGGACCTCGAGGCCTATGACCTGCGCCTCTTCGATCGCTGGGGCCAGCAGCTCTTCGCCAGCAACGACTTCCACGAAGGGTGGGACGGCACGGCCGGTGGCCACGAAGTGCCCATCGGCGTCTACCTCTACCGCATCGATGTGCGCGATGCCTTCACGCAGGAACGATGGATCCTGCACGGGCATGTGACGGTGGTGAGGTAGCTTGATAGGCCCAGCGAATGACGAGTGGACCGGCGTGGGCTCCATCTCCGCAGGATCCGCTTGGCAGCGCAAATGCCCTGCGCGGCCTGACCCATTCGGAGCTGTTCGCATGGAGCGGCGTCGCTGGTACCATCCCGAGGCGGTGCCTCAGGCACCTCGGAGTTCATACTTCATCTTCAGATCCGTTATGACTCCATCCTGGTCGACGACATCCCGGTAGGTGCTGAACCCGAATTTCTGGTAGAACCTCACGGCCGGGACATTCTTGATGGCTACGGTGAGGTAGATGAACCGCTCGCGATAGTCCCTTTGGTGAAGAAGGAAGTCAATTCCGGCACGCATGACCTGCTTGCCCAATCCCTGGTAGATGAATCGCGGATTCAGCGCCATGCCAATCTCGGGTTGGCCATCCACATCACGGTAGTATTCGAATAGCCCGATCAACGCTTCGCCGTCTTTCACCGCGAATCCTTCGCATCCGGCAGGGCCGGGCAATGGGGTCAAGCCTTTTTCATGGGAAGCATGATACGCCGACAAGTCGAAATCAGGGAAATACGCATTGTACTTCCATTCATCCATCACCCTCAGATGATCCAGATTCATGGGTTCGAAGGAGATGCTATTCGCCATGGTCGATCAGGATGTGCCGGTGTGCCCGCTTGCGGCGCTGCGCATGGCGGGTTCAGGCAGCTGGGGTAGGAGGTGGGCGGCTCGGGGCTTCGCGCAGGTCCAGACGAATTTAGGAGCTGAGCTCCGTGTCGCAGCCGGGGCATGACATGCGCTCCCGCCGCCCATCGCACCACTTGGTTCTCCAAGCGCATCCTCCGCCAACTGTATGGCCCGCGGCCTCACGCTGCTCATCGATCCCAAGCCGTTCCTCGGTTCGGGCCCTCTGCGCCAAGGACCGCGGATCACATTTGGCGCAAACGAAACCCGCATGCAGCAAGTCAGCACAAACATGAACGAAGCCGATCACCGGCATGCCCGGCATGCCGCAAGCGGTCAGGTATTCAGCAGGATTCTCTCAGGGCTCTTCATCCTGGTGCTCGCAGGGCCGATGCACGCGCAGAATTCCTATTCGTTCGAGCAGACCATCGCGCCGTACGCGGAACTCCCCGGCGGCATCATCTGCGATCACGGCATGTCCGAGTTCCACTTCGTACATGAGCTCGATGGCGAGACACTTTGGTTCTACGATGTTCCGTTCCCCATGGGCGGCTTGAAGACCATCATCATCGGCAGCAAGGGATACGTGCGCGTGGACAACGACAGCTCGGCCATCTTCTTCGATGCGCTCACCACGGACCTGCTCGCCATCGACGGCACATCGGATGTGCGCTACGAGATCACGGGCAGCGCCGGGGAACGGGTGCTGAAGGCCCAATGGCGCAACTGGCGGCTCGAGGACGGACCACCGGACAATTTCGCGAACTGCCAGATCTGGTATTACCAGGCCACCGGCGTGATCGAGATGCGCTATGGGCCCAATTCCGGCAGCGACCTGGACTACGACGGCACCGATGGGCCGAACTGCGGGGTCTTCTACGGGCCCGATGATTTCCTCTCCATCTACGAGAAGCTCTGGCTCACGGAGGACGCCCTGGCGCCCACGCTCGACTCGCTCCCGATCATCAACTGGAGCACGCTCTTCAACCTGCCGGCGCCGAACACGGTGTACCGTTTCACGCCGCGCTTCACCATCACAGGCGTCGAGCCCATCGCCGATGCACCGGCCGTGGATGCCCGCTACGATGCGGCGGCGCACGAGCTGGTCGTGCGATGCGAGCAGGGGAGCACCGTGCAGCAATTGCAGCTCACCGATGCCCTGGGCCGCCGCGTCGGCGAATGGACGCTTGGTGCCGCGGAGAAGCGCATTCGGTTGCCGGGCCTGAGGGCCGGTGTCTATCTGCTCCGCGCGCAAAGCGATCGCGGATCGGCATTGGCACTGCGGTTCGTGATGCGCTGAGGGAATAAGGTTCAAGTATTCGAGCGCGCAGGTGCTGGTCAATCCTCCCGCGTGCCGATGAATTGCACACCTTTCGGCCAATCCCACCCCCATGCGCCACCTCCTCTTCCTCGTCTTCCTGCTGCCCTTCGCTTCCAGCGCGCAGATCTGGAACCCCGTCACCAACGAGTTCCGCGTGAACCAGAACGTGCCCAGCGACCAGTACCTGCCGCAGCTGGCCATGGGGCCCAGCGACGATTACGTGGTGGTGTGGAAGAGCTGGCAGCAGGACGGCCCCGATGCCAGCATCTACTTCCGCCGCTACAACAGCGCGCACATCGCCATCAGCAACGAATTGCTCGTGGCCACCGGCAGCAGCACCCAGGAGCAATACGTGGTGAAGGTGCTCTACTGGACCGCCGGCCGATTCCTCATCGCCTGGAACACCGCCAGCGGCCTGTACCTGCGCGTGCTCGAAGCGGACAACACCCTCGGCGCCACCCTCAACCTCGGCGGCAACGGCCAGTGGGACATGGCCGTGCGCGGCAACACGCTCACCCTGCTCTACGGCAGCGGCAACGACGTGCTCAACATCCGCAACTACGACCTCGGCACCAACAATTTCACCGGCCCCGCCGTGCTCGTCACCGAGGACGCTAACAACGATTACGACCACCCCAACATCAGGTACAAGAGCGACGGCACGCTCGTGGCCATCTACGGCCGCGACAACTACCCGCAGCGCATCTACCGCAAGACCTTCGATGCCGACCTGCTCGCGCAGATCAACGAGACGGTGGTGTACAACCAGAACAGCTCGCTCAACTGCATCGACGTGAGCACCAACGCCAGCGACGAGATCCTCATCAGCACCAAGTGGGGCGTGAACGGCACCGACGTGTTCCAGGCCTGGATCCTGGATGCCAACGGCGCCACATTGATGGGCACCACCGGCATCTTCGCCAGCAGCTACGCCTATTACACCAGCGAGTGCGCCCTCTTCGACAACGGCGATTTTCGCGATAAATGATGGGCACCTGGACCAGCCTCAACGACACCGGAGAACTACAACGTGCGCGGCTTCTACGCCAGCAGCTAAATTTCCAGAACAGCGGCGTGCAGGTGCTCCAACACCACGCATCGCTGGCGTGCAGGCCTACCCGGCGGTGGAGAAGCGCCCGATGGCGGCTTCGTGGTAGTATGGGAGGGCAATGGCTTCCAGGGCGATACGGAGGGCATCAACGCGCGCGTGTGGAGCGGCGTGAGCTTCCCCGGCGTGCAGGCCGGCACCAACACCGCCACCGTGGTGGATGAGACCGGCGCCACCGGCGTGGTGGCCCTGCGCCTGGGCACGCAGCCCACCGGCAACGTGGTGGTGGACCTGAGCGTGAGCGACGACACCGAGGCGAGCATCGACGTGGCGCAGCTGACCTTCACCACCACCGACTGGAACGTGCCGCAGGATGTCACCGTCACCGGGCTCGATGATGCGCTGGACGATGGCGACATCGCCCTCGCGCTGGTGGCCACCATGAACGCCGCCACCGCCGATGCGCAATACGCCGCCATGGGCCCGGAGGACTTCGCCGTGCTCAACCGCGACGACGATGCCCTCTTCAGCTTCCCCATGCCGCAGCCCTTCTGCCGCGACATCGGCCTGGCCGACGTGAACGTGATCGTCACCAACGTGGGCGCCGCCGTGAGCAACCCCACCGTGAGCAGCAGCGACCAGAGCGTGGTGGCCGATGCCGACCTCAGCGTGCAGCAGCTCAACGCCACCACCTTCGCCATCGGCATCAGCAACCTGCAGGACAACGCGCCCGGCACCGCCGGCATCACGCTCACCGTGAGCGATGCCTACTTCAGCTACAGCGGCGGCTTCAGCGTCACCACCCTCGGCGCGGTGCCGGTGATCACGCAGAACGGATCGGAGCTCACCGTGAACCCGCCCGGCGTGAGCTACCAATGGTACCTCGATGGCGCCTTCCTCCCCAGCGGCACATTGCAGAGCTGGACCGCCACCGCGAACGGAACCTATACCGTGCTGGTGGTGGATGCCGATGGCTGCTTCAGCAACTCAGCCGATTACCTGTACAACTCCACCAATGTCGCGGCCGCGTACCACGAGGCCTTCCGGGCCGCGCTGCTCCATGATGCGCTCTGGCTGCACGCGCCGCAAGCGGGAGCGCTGCGCCTGCTCGATGCCGCCGGACGCGAAGTGCTGCTTGCGCGGGTAAATGCCGGGCAGCAATCCATCGCGTTGCCGGGCCTGGCGCCGGGCGCCTATACCGTGCTGCTGAACGGGGAGGGGAGAAGGGTAGTGAGGGAGTAGGGGGGCGCTGGTGCACGGCGCCGAAGGCAGGAGGGGAGACGCTTCAGCAGTGCTGGCTGTGGGCACCTCAAAATGGTGTGCCACCCGGCCGTTGCGCAGTTCAGCAGGGGAGACACTTGCTGCGGTTCAGGGGTCATGAAGCCCAAGCATTGCCTTCCTCAAGCGTCGCCCCAACGAACACCTCCGCATAGGTCTGCCGAACTCGGTGATCCTTCGGCCTCGAGGATGATCGCCACGGAAACCCTTCCCTCCATGATTATGGTGCCGCATGCTTGCCTGCTGAGGCAGGGTACGCCCGCCACGCACTAGACCATGCGCGGCGAGACCCATGCGGAGACATGGCGGTGGATAGCTTCGGCGAAGATCCTGCGAGTATGAAGCAGCCCGCCGGGATGCCTAAACCATCCGCTGGGATGCCTGAATCATCCGCCGGGATGCCTGAGCCGTCCGCCGGGATACCTGAGCCGTCCGCCGGGATGCCTGAGCCGTCCGCCGGGGTGCCTGAGCCGGCTGCCGGAATGCCTGAGCCATCCGCTGGGGTGCCCTAGCCATCCGCCGGGATGCCTGAGCCGTCCGCCGGGATGCCTGAGCCGTCCGCCGGGATACCTGAGCCGTCCGCCGGGATGCCTGAGCCGTCCGCCGGGATGCCTGAGCCGTCCGCTGGGATGCCTGAGCCATCCGCCGGGGGACCTGAGCCAGCCGCCGGGAGGCCTGAGCCATCCGCTGGGATGCCTGAGCTATCCGCTGGGGAACCTGAGCCATCCGCCGGGATGTCTGAGCCGTCCGCCGGGATGCCTGAGCCATCTGCCGGGGTGCCTGAACCACGAGCTGGGACGCCTAGGCCGACCACCGGGGTGAGCAAGCCATCCCGCCGGACGAACTCGTCGGCCGCAGAAATCTGGAGGCCAACGAAAGGTTAGCGACCTTCATCCGACTAGGCATCGCGGATGTGCAACGCTATGAATATCACAAGGGTATTGCTTTGATTAACCAACCGGGCCTTGGGCCTGGGGCGGCTTGGTCTCACCGGTTTCCGGCCGTACGGCGGCTTAAGGTCAATGGGCTTGGGCTATGGGGCAAGTTGGCAAGAGTGGGGCGTTGGAGGCGGACGGCGGTCTTATTTTGCGGGAAGCAGGGCGCGTGGGTCTGGGGCCAAGGGGCCAAAGGTGATTGGCTGGGAGCGAATGCTAAAGCGCTGAAGGTTGAGCTATTGAGGAGGAAGGATTTATAGCTTGATGTGCACGGAAAGGCAACGCACCTACTTTCACTGATCCTACGCGAACCCCAAATGGAACTCATCTTCCTCCTGTTCGTGTTGGCCATTCTTGGCCTGCCCATCTGGCTCTATGTGAAACTGCGGAGCGCCCGCAAGGAGAAGGAAGCGGCACTCAAGCAATTGAAGGAGGCCCAACGGGAGAACCAGCTGCTAGAGACCCACCACCTCAAGTTCCAGATGCAGCCGCATGCGCTGAACAACATCCTCTCGGAACTGAAGGCGGTATCGAAGAAGCTCGAGCGGGGCATGGGCGCGCTATCGAGCACATTGGAATACATCCTGTACAAAGGTCAGATGAACCTGGTGAGCGTGGAAGAAGAGGTTGACTTCCTGCGGCGGTACGTGCAGCTGCACGAACTGTTCGTGCCGAACCTGAACGCGATGGAATTGGACGACAGCGGCATTGACCGCCGCTCGCCGTACTACCATACTGCGTGCATTCCGCACCTCGCCACCGGTTACCTCATCGAGAACGCCTTCAAGCACGGCGATAGGAACCACCCTGAGTTCCTGCGCATCAAGGTGAAGCTGAGCGAGAAGTTCTTCCAAGTGCATGTGGCCAACCGCGTGCTGTCCAAGCCAAGAGAAGGACCCGGAGGGCTTGGCTTGCACAATATGAAGAAACGCATGGACTTGCTGTTGCCCGATCGGCACCGTCTCGATTCCAACCGCGAGGGCGACGTGTACCATGCCATCCTCACCATCCAGTTCCAGCCATGAGCCTCTTGAAAGCTGCCCTGCTCGAGGACAGCATGACCCTGCTCCAAGACCTGAAGCTGGAATTGGAGGACACCGGCTTCGTGCAAGTGGTAGCGTGGGCAACGGGCGCGCAGGAATTCCTGGAGAAGGTGCGGACCGCGCAACCGGATATCCTCTTGCTCGATGTGGACTTGAACGGTGACGCTATGAACGGGCTGGATGTAGCCGCCAAACTGCGCCTCCCGGTGCTCTTCGTCTCGGGCAAGATGCGGGAGTACTACGAAGGCGTGGCGAGCCTCAATGCCGAGTTGAAGGAGGTGCCCGTGCAGTACATCACCAAGCCTGTGACGGCCGACAAGCTCAACGCTGTCCTGCCGAAATTCATCCAAGAGGTGCGGGCCATGGCGAAGCCCAGGGGAATCACGCTCACCTTGAAGGATGAAGGCAAGAAGTCTTTCGCCCTGAACAGCATTGTGTACCTGTGTGCTGATAAGGAGACAGGGTCTGCATCGAACAACAAGGAGATCCACTTCATTGACCGCAAACCCGCCGTGCTGGTCGATTTCTCCTTTACCGCCATGGAGGAGAAAGGGCTGCCCAAGGAGCAATTCCTCACCGCGCACAAGTCGTTCCGTGTGAATGCCGTGCATATTGAGGGCCGGGTTGGCGATGACCTCGTGGTGAAGGCCATGAACGCCGAAGGCAAGGTGGTGGAGAAGCGCCTGCCTGTATCGGAGAATTACCGCCCAGCGGTGCGCGAGCGCTTCCGGTAGCGCGACGCCTTCATTCCTCTCGAAGCCGCTCTTATTCCTCTACAGGGGTTCTCATGCCTCTGGGTTGGGTTTAGGCATGGCAGTGGGAACAGCTTCGGCAACGAAACAGCCCGAAGCCATGATCCCCTCCGTCAATTTCCACCTCTGGCAGCCCTGCAACATGCGCTGCAAATTCTGCTACGCCACGTTCCATGACGTGAAGCGCAGCATCCTCCCCAAGGGACATCTGCCCAAGGAGCAGGCTATCGACGTGGTGCGCCAACTGGCCGCCCACGGCTTCCAGAAGATCAATTTCGCAGGAGGCGAGCCCACCCCTCTGCCCCTGGCTGCCCGAGTTGATCCACGCTGCCAAGGAGGCTGGCATGACGACCATGATCGTCACCAACGGGAGTCGCCTCACGGATGATTATCTGAGCAGCCTGCGGCCGCACTTGGATTGGGTCGCGCTCAGCATCGACAGCCTGAATGAGCAGACCAACTTGACGATTGGTCGTGCGATCACGGGCCGCAAGCCATTCACCGCTGACGCCTACTGCGACCTGGTGGACCGCGTGAAGGCCCACGGCTATCGCTTGAAGCTGAACACCGTGGTGAACGGCCGCAACTGGAAGGAGGACCTTAACAGCTTCATCCGCTACGCACAGCCGGAGCGCTGGAAGCTGCTGCAAGCCTTGCCGATCATCGGCCAGAACGACGAACGCATCGATGACCTGGTGGTGACCGAATCGCAGTTCGATGCTTTCGTGCGGCGCCATGCGCAGCTGGCCGACATCACGCGCATCGTGCCCGAGACCAATGCACAAGTGCGCGGCAGCTACGTGATGGTGGACCCGGCTGGCCGCTTCTTCGACAACGCCGAAGGCACGCACCGATACAGCCTGCCGATCCTGGAGGTGGGGGTTCCCCTCGCCATCCAGCAGATGGCCTATGACGAAGGGAAATTCGAGGAGCGAGGGGGCATGTGGGAGTGGCAGGGCGTAGCAACCAACCCAAACTCAACAAGCATGTAGCACTGGATCAACTGCCCCGCATGCTCGCTTGGAACACCGCGTGTCCTTGGCGGGATTGAGAACGAGCGAAAAGAGAATGGCGAAATGACAACGGGCTCCGCCCACAAACAATTAACCGATGAAAACGACCAGTGCAGTCAAAGTACATGCGATGATCCACGCTTCGTCAGCCCCGATCTTCGCTACGAAAGGCGGGGGAAACCAAGGCGGCGGCAACAAAGGCGGGGGAAGCCCGCGAACCGCGCCCCGAACGGCCCCAGCAAGACTGGCTTGCCCTCCGGACCCAAGCGGGGTAACAACCCGCCAGCGCCAAAGCGCTGAGTGAGACACCGAACCGCAGGCTGCAGGCCCCGACGATCGTCGGGGCTTGCAGCGTTGTATTCGGCCGCTATGTTCCTCCTGTTATCAATGAGGAAGAATTGATAGAAGAGCGGTACTTTGATCCCCAAGACCCCATCAGCGATAATTGGCCATTGAGCCATGCTTCCTGTGGGGTGAGTGTTCCAACCAAACGATTCTGGTAATGTCCTACCAAACCCCCATCACCATCAAGGCCGCAATGGACAACATCCATAAGCGGAAGTATGTCATGCCTTCCATCCAGCGGGAATTCGTCTGGGTGCCGGAGCAGATCGAGAAGCTCTTCGATTCGCTGATGCGGGACTACCCCATCAACACCTTTTTGTTCTGGAAGGTGGAGAAGTCGAAGATCAGAGACTTCGAGTTCTACTATTTTCTGAGGGACTACCACGAGAAGGACGCCACGCACAATACCAAGGCGGATCTGCCGGATGATGAGGATGTGACCGCCATCCTTGATGGCCAGCAACGGCTGACCTCGCTGTACATCGCGTTGCGAGGGTCTTATGCAAAGAAGCTGCCCTATCTGCGTTGGGACAAACCGAACGCTTTTCCCAAGAAGCACCTCTACTTGAACCTGCTCAGACCTGCGGATGACCTTGAGATGGAGTATGACTTCCGCTTCCTGACGGATGACGAAACGGCACCAGGGGAAGGAGCATATTGGTACAGGGTGAGCCATGTCCTGGACCTCACTGACCTTAGCCAGGTGGATGAGCTACCTGATGACCAATGGACTCACCGACACGAGCCGCTTCGGACAGAGAGAATCGATGTTCGCCCTGAACGCATTGACCCGGCTGTTCAATACCATTCATCAAAAAGGGACCATCAGCTACTACTTGGAAGTCGGCGAGGAACTGGACAAGGTGCTCCAGATCTTCATCCGCACGAACAGTGGGGGCACCAAGCTCAGCTATTCTGACCTCCTGCTTTCCGTGGCCACTGCCCAATGGAATGAGTTGGATGCTCGGGAGGAGATCCACCGCTTTGTGGATGAGATCAATCGCTTGGGCGATGGATTCGATTTCAACAAGGACTTCGTGCTCAAGTCCTGTCTCGTTCTTGGCGATTTTGCCGATGTGAAGTTCAAGGTGGACAACTTCACGAAGGAGAACATGCTGAAGATCGAGGAGCGCTGGGACCGTATCTCAGGCGCCATAAGAACCGCGGTCAATCTGATCGCACGTTTTGGCTTCAACCGAGATTCACTCACGTCCTATAACGCGGTCATCCCCATAGCTTACTATCTCCTGAACAAGGGTTTTTCTGAGGCCTACGTCACTTCGGGAACACATGCCGCTGACCGCGCAAAACTGAAGGAATGGCTATGCCGCGCTCTGCTGAAGAAGATCTTCGGCGGTACACCGGACGCTCTCTATCCAGTCTATCGCCGGTTGATAGCGGATAGCACGGAGGGGTTCCCATTGCAAGCCATCCTCGATCACTACAAGGGAACGAATAAGTCGATCGCATTCACGGATGATGATGTAGAGAACTTGTTCACCTTGGAGTATGGCAAGCCGCTTACCAATAGCGCCTTGGTCATGCTCTACACCGGGCTGAATCAGAATTTCAGGTATCACCAGGATCACATGCATCCGCAGAAGTTCTTCCAGGCTCGTAAACTCAAAGCACAGGGCATTGATGATGCAGGCTTACGCAAGGAGTATTTGGAACGCTTTAACCTCCTTGCGAACCTCCAGCTGCTTGAAGCCGCAGAGAACATGGAGAAGAGCGCTACAATGTTCGGTACTTGGCTCACCACGGTCTATCCGGCAGCACATGACCGCAACGTGTATATGCAGCAGCACTTCATCCCTGAGGGCACATCGGTCGAGTTTGGCGACTTTGTTGGTTTCTACGATGCACGGAAGCGTATCATGAAAGCGAAGCTTTGCGACGTACTAGGAGTGGAGCGAAAGACGACCACCTTTACTGACTCGATGGGTACGGTTTGACGATGAGTACTACAACCTCCTTCGTCCCCGGCATCCGCATCACCGCGCGTGGTGAGGACTTCCTCATAACAAAGGCGGAGGAGGATGGCGGCACCTATGTGCTCGATGTCGAGGGCATCAGTGAACTGGTGAAGGGCAAGCGTTTCAAGTTCGACACACGGCTTGATTCCGACATCCGGGTGCTGGACCCCGTGAACACGGAATTGCAAGCCGACAACGACCACGGCTACCGCAAGACCAAGCTCTTCCTGGAGACGCACCTGCGGAACAGCAGCAGCTACAGCGACCGGATCAACATCGCGCACAAGGCGGCGTTCGATATGGCGCACTACCAGCTGGACCCTACGCTGAAGGCCTTCGACTTGCCACGGCCGCGCATCCTGATCGCCGACGGTGTGGGCTTGGGTAAGACCATCGAGGTCGGGATCTTCCTGGCCGAGCTGATCAAGCGGGGAAAGGGCAAGCGCATCATGGTACTCGCGCTGAAGTCCATCCTGGGACAGTTCCAGCAGGAGATGTGGAACCGCTTCGCCATTCCGTTGGTGCGGCTGGATTCGCAGGGGATCGCCCAGATAAAGGCCGAACTGCCGAGCAACAAGAACCCGTTCGACTTCTACGACAAGACCATCGTGTCCATCGACACGCTGAAGAACAATGCCAAGTTCCGGCACTACATCGAGCGATCGCATTGGGACATCATCGTGATCGATGAGTGCCACACGGTGGCGAACAGCAGTAGCCAACGTGGTGACCTCGCGCAGTTCCTCTCCACAAAGTGCGAATCGCTGGTGCTAACCTCGGCCACGCCGCACAATGGTCGCAAGCAGAGCTTCGCGAACCTGATCCGCATGATCGAGCCCACCGCTATTCCGCGCAGTGGGGAGTACACGAAGGCGGATGTGGAGAAGTACTACGTGCGCCGCTTCAAGCAGCACATCCTGGACGACAGGGTGCGGGCGCAGTTCCAGGACCGCGAGATCATTCCGCTGCGCACCAAGTTGCATCCGGCCGAGGAGGCGCTGATGGCCGAGCAACAGGAGATCAAGTATGAGTCGCTGGCCAGCTTGAAGAAGGTGGGCGAGGATGGCAGCAAGAAGGCCAAGAACGATCTGCTCTTCGCCATCGGCTTGTTCAAGGCCTACATGTCTTCCCCCGCTGCGGCGAAGGCGACCATCGAACGCCGCATGGAACGTGTACGCACCGCAGGGCGCGATGAAGAGGGCATTCGCTCCAACCTCGATGCCTTGCAGAGTTTGCTGAAGCAGGTGAACGCCATCCTCGACCAAGGGCACGACTCGAAGTACACGGCCCTGGTTGAGCGCCTGAAGAAGTTGAAGTGGAAGGGCGGCAAGAAGGACCAGCGCATCGTGATCTTCGCGGAGCGCATCGACACGATCACCTACCTGAAGAAACGCCTCACGGAAGACCTTGGTTTGGATGCAGCCGCCATTGCGGAGTTCACCGGTGGTGGATTGACCGATGTGGTACAGCAAGAGGTGATCGAGGATTTCGGCAAGGAGGATTCCACCGTCCGCTTGCTGCTCTCTTCGGATGCAGGCTCACAAGGCGTGAACCTGCACTTCTTCTGCAACACCATGTTCAACTACGACATCCCGTGGTCGCTGATCACCCTGGAGCAGCGGAACGGGCGTATCGACCGTTACGGGCAGAAGAACATCCCCTACATCCACTACCTCGTTGCAGCTTCCGAAACGAAGGGACTGAAGACCGACCTGCACATCATTGAGAAGCTTACCAAGAAGGAAGAGGAGGTGTACAAGGCGCTCGGCGATGCCGGTTCCGTAATGAAGCTCTACGACGTGGAGCGCGAGGAAAGGAAGGTACAGAAGGCCATTGAAAAGGGTGATGAAGGCCTGTTGGACTCCCCGGACTTCGATCTCGATATGCTCTTCGGTGGCGAAAGCGATGTGACCACCACGAAGGTGGTAGAGCAGCCCATCGATACCGGCTTCTCCCTCTATGCCGGTGAGTCCGCCTTCTACCGCGACCTCTTTGACCAGCTGCGCACCGATGGCGGCGTTGGTGCAGGTGAGGTGGAGTTTATCGACGACACCTACTTGGAGATCCGCAACACCAAGGAACTGAGCCGCGTGCTGTACGACCTGCCGAGGGAAGCGCGCCCAAACGTGAACGAGGTCTACCGCTTATCCCTGGACAAGGCCACCGTGCAGAACGCCATTGCCCAGGCGCGCAAGAAGAAGGGCGAATGGGCGAAGTTCCAAGTGCTGTACGAACTGCACCCGGTGGTGCGCTACTTCCTCACCAAGTTGGAAGCGAGCGTGGACAAGGACGTCGCACTGGTGGCCCGACTTTCACAGCTGCCGAAGAACACCGCGTGGTTCGTGGTGCAAGGGCAAGTGGCCAACAACCTCGGGCAGGCGATCAGCGAGTTCTTCGTGGTGCCGGTGACCATGGAAGGGGCTTTCACCGAACAACCGATTGCGCTCCGGAAGTTCGTGGAGGACTACGGCGTAGACCGCCCCTTGCAGACCCAAGCTGTGGAGGAGGACACCCTGGTTACCCTGAAGGACCTGCTGCCCAAGGTGGTGAAGTGGGGCCGCCAGATGTACATGCAGCAATTCCAGGAGCGGAAGGGCATGCAGATGGAAAAGACCTGCTGCTTATGAGGAACACCTGAAGAACTGGCGAGGGATGCCCAGGACCAACTGGAACTGGACTTCGCCGAGCAGACCATGAGCGGCTTCGTGAAGAGCCGTCGAAAAGGAGGAGCGCGAGATCGAGACCATCCTCAGCACCAGCAGCGAGTACTACAAGGAACCTCACTTCACTGAAACAGGAACCCTACTTGAAAGTGGTGTCCGTATTCTTCAACATGGGGTGAGCATGCTGAAGTCCATTACAAACATCGGTGAGTTCTTCTCGTCCAACTACTTCGACGAGGACTTCGGCAAGAAGGTGCTGGAGAAGTGCGGCCATGGTGCTGAGGAGCGCAAGGACTTCCAGAAGCGCATCAGCGCGCTGAAGGACCCCTACTTCAAGTTCAAGCGCAGCCTCCTGGAGGACCGCTTGCGCACCAAGGATAAGGTGACCGAGACGCACCGCTTCCATACCCTGGTGCTGAATGCGCTGGGCTACGAAGGCGACCGGCCGCAGTACAGCGACCTTTTCCATCTGGACGAGAAGAACGTGCTGCCCATCCGCCACATTCTGTACCGGGGCGAGCAGGTACACATGATGGTGATGGAGATGCAGGCCCTGATCAAGGAGGGCGATGAGGACCCCGATGGCCTTTTCGAGCAGCAGTACAATGTGGAGGATGAGGTGCAGCAAAGCCCGCCGCAGAAGTACCACCGCGTGCAGTGGGAGAACGTGTTCACCGTGCCGGAAGGGCTGAAGATCTCGCCGATGGTCATCAACAAGGCCGTCTCGGAGCTCTTCCTGCTTGATCCCCACCAACGGCCGCGCTACATCCTGCTCTGCGCGGGCAACCAATACTACCTGCTGGAACAGGAGAAGTGGTTCCGGGGCAGCTACCTGCGCTTCGATCTGGAGGAGCTCTTCTCTGAGGCCACCATCGAGCGCGAGAACTACGCGCTGTTCTACTTCCTCCTGGCCAAGGAAGCATTGGCACCCCAGGCGGAGATCGTGCTGATGGACCAGCTCGATGAGGACAGCCACAAGAGCGCCTACGAGGTGACCAAGGACCTGAAGGAGGGCGTCATGCATGTGGGAAAGTCTCGCCAACGAGACCGTGTACTACTGGAAACAGCAGGGCAAGGACCTTTCGACCATCGATGCCGCCCTGCTGAAGGACGACTGCCTCAACATGGTGTACCGGCTGCTCTTCCTCTTCTACGCCGAAAGCCGACCGGACCTGGAATTGCTGCCCACCAACGACCCCGTGTATGAGCAGGGCTATTCGCTGGAGATGCTGCGCGACCTGGAGCAGGTGCCGCTGAACAACGCCAGTAGCCGCAACGGGCACTTCTTCCACGAATCCATCACGCGGCTCTTCCACCTCTTGAGCACGGGATACCGCGAGAAACAGGAACACACGCGCAGCTTCCGCGTACGGCACCTGGACTCGCCGCTCTTCGACGATGCCAAGTTGCACTACCTGAAGGATGTGAAGGTGCGTAATGAAGTGTGGCAGGATGTGATCTGCCAGCTCTCCCTCTCGCGCCATCAGCGCGGCAAGGCACGCGGCCGCATCAGCTATGCCAACCTCGGCATCAACCAGCTGGGCAGCGTGTACGAGCCGTTGGAGGTGTACACGGAGGCCAACGACGAAGTGCGCATCATCCATGAGGGCACCTTCATCTACCGCCTCAGCGGGCGCGACCGGCAGAAGAGCGCCAGCTACTACACGCCCGAGGTGCTCACCGAATGCACGGTGAAGTACACCCTGAAGCCCATCCTGGAACGGCTGGACAAGGGCGAGATGAAGGCCCGCGACCTGCTGGACCTGAAGATCCTGGAGCCCGCCATGGGCGCCGCCGCCTTCCACAACGAGGCCATTGACCAATTGGCCGAGGCCTACCTGCTCTACCGCCAGCAGGAACTGAAGAAGAAGGTGGCTCCTGACCAGTTCCGCGAAGAGCTGCAGAAGATCAAGGCCTACATAGCCACCAACAACGTGTACGGCGTGGACTTGAACCCCACGGCCGTGGAACTGGGCAAGCTCTCCCTGTGGCTGAACGTGATCCACAAGGACATGCAGACGCCCTTCTTCGGCTACCGCCTCGGTTGCGGTAACGCCGTGGTGGGGGCCTGGCTGCGCGTGTGTACGAAGAGAAGGAGGTGGTGCAGCGAACCCATGGAGGCCCGAACAGTCCATCGGTCAAGCCGAATGGTGGGGAAGGCACCGCGCCACCTGGCCTACACGCCTGTGCAGCGCAAGCTGCAACGAAGCGGCAAGGAGATCTACCACTTCCTGTTGCCCGATGCTGGTATGGTGACCAACGCCAACATCGCCCTGCTGAAAGAAGAGCACCCCGAAGCGCATAAGGCCGTAAAGGAGTGGCGCAAGGAGTTCATGCAGCCCATCTCCAAGAACGAGTTGCAGAAGCTCTACGCCATCTGCGACAAGGTGGATGAGCTGCTGGAGGAGCACTACCGTTTCCAAGCCAAGGTGAACCGCGCAACAGCGGGCAACTGGCAGTTCTTCGGCTTGGATGCGCCCGAGTTGGAGATGCACAGCTACAGCGAGAAGGAGAAGCTGGCCGCCAACCGCAACGCCACCAACGCGCCCTACTACAAGCTGAAGCTGGTGATGGACTACTGGTGCGCCCTGTGGTTCTGGGATATGCGCGAGGCCGCCGAGCTACCCACCCGCAGCGACTGGTACAATGATCTGGTGAGCATCCTGGACTTCGATGTGGAAGCGGCCATCGCCAAGCGCACCGTGAAGGAGCTAACCACCGGCAAGGACGAGTTCGCGCCCGAAGTAGAGCAGGTCAAGCTTTTTGAAGAGGACGAAGGGCAACTAAGCCTGAGCACCTACCGCAAGGAGGACACCTTTTCTGATGTGGTGGTGCATTACCTCGCCGCCGAGAAGCGTACGAGCCTCTGGAAGAACCAGCGCGCCGAGTTGGTGCAACGCTATGCCCGCACCTACCGCTTCTTCCACTACCAACTGGAGTTCATCGAGGTGTTCAAGGAACGCGATGGCTTCGATGTGATCGTGGGGAACCCGCCGTGGGTGAGCATTGAAATGGATGAGTCTGGTGTTGTGTCTGAGTTGCATCCTGAGGTCGCCATCCGGAAGCTTAC
>JADJXF010000034.1 GCA_016715995.1 Flavobacteriales bacterium | reverse complement strand
GGAGTCCCAGCCTACCTGTGCAAGGACCAAGGGCGCGTGGCCATCCGGGTCACGGTGGAACGCGATGGAAGCGTGCGCAAGGCCGAATTGGACCGGAGCCAGAGCCACAATGTGGATGATTGCATGCTGGAGCAGGCCTTGAGCTCCGCCAAGCGCACGCGCTTCAACGCGAGCAGTGGTGCGCCCGATCCGCAAACCGGCACCGTCTTCTTCCTCTTCTTACCGCAATAGGCCACGTCGGAATCACGGAGGCCGGGTCGCCCCGGCCTCCGTGATGGAATTCTTCCGCTCTTTATTGAAGCTTGGCCAGTTTGGCCTTCATGGCCTCGTACTTCGCCGTGTCATTGGTCTTGCCGTAAAGCTTGATCAGCTGCTGGATGGTCTGCATGTCGGCCTCGTTGAGCACATGGGCCTGCTCGAAGTACGGCACGGCCTTCAAGTAAATCTCGTCCGCCGTCTTCTTGCACTTCATGTACTCCGTATCGCTCTTGATCACGTTGCATTTCTCGTATTCCGATGCCGCGCGGTTGTTGTAAAGCACACCGATGTTGAAGTAGGCATCGAAGAACTTAGGGTCCGCATCGATGGACTTCTTGTAGGAATCCTCGGCGCTCATGGACCATTGCGTGACGCCAGCGGGATCCTTGGCCTCACTGCTCTTCTTGTCGTACAGGTTGCCGAGGGCGAACCATAGGTTGGCGTTTCCGGGATCGGCCTCGATAGCGGTCCTCAGGCTGGCTTCCGCCTCATCGCTCCGGTTGGCGGCGATCAGCAGATCAGTGAGTTGAAGCCTTAGCTCCTTGGCGCCGGGGAAACGCTCCAAGCCCTCCTTGGCCGCGGCAATCGCCGCATCGGTGTTGCCCCGTTTCTGCTCCAGCCCGGTGATGTACGCGTACACTTTGGCATCGTTGTACCCTGCCGCAATGGCATCCCGATAACGCTGGATAGCCATGGCCGCATCGCCCTTGGTCTCATACGCCAGCGCCGCATTGAAGATGGCGTTCGTATCCACGTAAGCGAAGGACTTGGCGATCCGCTCCGCGAGCCCGTACCGCGCGATGGCCTTGTCGTAATCCTTGTTCAGGAAAGCGTCGTTGCCTGAATTGAGCGAAGCGCCCTGCAAGGCCCCGAGGTAGGAGACGTTCTCCGTCTTATAGGAGCCCTTGGTGTCGAGCTCCACCGCCTTCAAGTAGCTCTCGATGGCCTTCTCGATGGCATCGGGATACTTCGTTTGCAGGACTGTATCCTCGCCCAGCGCAATCAGCCGGTAGATGTTGCCCCGGTAACGCCATGTCTTCTCGGAAGCACCGGTCTTGGGGTCCAGCGTGGCGGGCTCGATGTACTCCACGGCCTTATCGAGCTTGCCGTCCTGCATGTAGTTGTAGGCGTTCACCACATTGGCATTCTGGGCGGTAAGGCCCAAGGTGGTGGCACTGAGGAGAAAGGGAAGGATGTGCTTCATCGCGGTTGTTGCTGTGCGGTGATGGTCAGGCGTCGGCCCCGTTATCAACTTCGGTGCCATCGGTGGATGGGTCGGTCTCAGCGGGGTCATCAGGAGCGCCTCCCGGCTCTGAACCCGGTAGTGCTTCCTCGTCGTCATGCAGGTCGCTATCCACCTTGGCCACAGCGGCAATCTGGTCACTATTGCGGAGCTCGATCAGGCGGACGCCCTGTGTGGCTCGGCCAAGCACGCGGAGCTCGTTCAGATCCATGCGGATGGTGATGCCGTTGCGCGTGATAATCATGAGCTGGTCATCGCCTCGGACATCCTTGATCGCAACGAGGTTACCGGTCTTCTCCGTGACCTGGATGGTCTTCACGCCCTTGCCGCCGCGGCTCACCATGCGGTACTCGTACTCGCCTTTCTCGTCCATGATGGCCGAGCGCTTGCCATAGCCGTTCTCGCTCACCACCAGGATCTGCCGCGTCGCCAGCTCGCTGCTGTCGATGGCGATCATGCCAATGACCTCATTCCCTTTGCTTCCGCCTCCGAGGTTCATGCCACGTACGCCGCTGGCATTGCGGCCCATGGGGCGCACATCCTCTTCCTGGAAGTGGACCGCGCGGCCGTCGCGGCTGGCGAGCAGGATATGGCTCTTGCCAGTGGTGAGGCGTGCCTCCAGCAGTTCATCGCCCTCGCGGATGCCTACGGCGATGATGCCATTGGCGCGCGGTCGGCTGTAGGCCTCAAGGGTCGTTTTCTTAATGATGCCCTGCTTCGTGCAGAGCACCACAAAGTGGTTGTTCAGGTACTCCTCGCTCGTGAGGTCGGTGATGTTCAAATAGGCCACCACTTTATCGTCGCCCTCCAGTTGCACCAGGTTCTGGATCGCGCGTCCCTTGCTCTGGCGGTTGCCTTCGGGAATGTCGAATACGCGCATCCAGTAGCACCGGCCCTTCTGGGTGAAGATGAGCAGGTAGTTGTGGTTGGTGGCGACGAAGAGGTGCTCGAGGAAATCCTCGTCGCGGGTGGTTGATCCGCGGCTGCCCACCCCGCCCCTGCTCTGCGTACGGAACTCGTTCAGCGACGTCCGTTTGATGTAGCCCAGATGACTGATCGTCACAACCACAGCGTCGTCGGCGATGAGATCCTCGATCCGCATATCGCCGCTGGCGTGGACGATCTGCGTGCGCCGCTTGTCGCCGTACTTCTCCTTGATCTCTAGGGTCTCATCCTTGATGATCTGCATGCGCAAGCCTTCATCGGCCAGGACGGACTGCAGGTAAGCGATGGTCTTCATCAGCTCGGCATGCTCGTCGCGGATCTTGTCGCGCTCCAGGCCAGTGAGCCGCTGCAGGCGCATGTCGAGGATCGCGCGGGCCTGGACCTCACTGAGACCGAAACTCGCGATTAGCCCTTCGCGCGCTTCATCGGGTGTTTGGCTTCCACGGATCAGAGCGATCACCGCATCGAGGTGATCCAAGGCGATCAGCAGGCCCTCCAGGATATGCGCGCGCTCCTCCGCCTTGCGCAAGTCGAACTTCGTGCGGCGCACCACCACATCGTGCCGGTGCTCCACGAAGTTGGAGATCAGCGCCTTCAAGCCCAAGAGCATGGGCCGGCCATGCACCAGGGCGATGTTGTTCACGCTGAAGCTGGTCTGCAGCGCGCTGTACTTGTACAACTGGTTGAGGACCACGGTGCCCATGGCATCGCGCTTCACCTCGTAGGCGAGGTGGATGCCGTTCCGGTCGCTGTAATCGTTCACATCGCTCAGACCTTCGATCTTCTTCTCATTCACGAGGTCGGCGACGCCCTTGTAGAGCTGCACGGCCTTATTGGTCTGATAGGGGATCTCGGTGCAGATGATGGTCTCGCGGCTCGTCTTGGGATCCTCCTCGATGTGGCACTTGGCGCGCAGCACAATCTTGCCACGACCCGTCTCGTAGGCCTCACGGATGCCCTGCGTGCCATAGATGACGCCACCAGTGGGGAAATCCGGGCCTTTGATGTGCTGCATCAGCCCGTCAATGTCGATCTCCTTGTTATCGATGTACGCCACGATGCCATCGCATACTTCGCTCAGGTTGTGGGGGGCCATGTTGGTGGCCATGCCCACAGCGATCCCCGCTGCACCATTCACCAACAGCGTGGGAATCTTCGTCGGCATGACGCTGGGCTCCTCCAGCGTGTCATCGAAGTTGGGGCGCATGTCCACCGTCTCCTTGTCCAGGTCGGCGAGCACCTCCTCCGCGATCTTCTTCAGGCGCGCCTCGGTGTAACGCATGGCGGCTGGGCTGTCGCCATCGATGCTGCCGAAGTTGCCCTGGCCATCGACCAAGGGATACCGCAGGCTCCACTCCTGAGCCATCCGCACCATCGCGTCATACACGCTGCCGTCGCCGTGCGGGTGGTACTTGCCCAGCACCTCACCCACGATACGGGCGCTCTTCTTGTACGACCGGTTGCTGAGGACGCCGAGGTCCTGCATGCCGAAGAGCACGCGCCGATGTACCGGCTTCAATCCGTCACGCACATCGGGCAGGGCCCGGCTCACGATCACCGACATCGAATAATCGATGTAGGCGGTGCGCATCTCGTTCTCGATGTTGATCGGGATGATCCTCTCTCCTTCTGCCATGGGTCTGTTTCGCTGTCAAATCCTCCTCTCGCCGTGGTTGGGAAAGGCCCCCCGAAAAGGGAGCCCGAAAGTACCCCGATCACACAATCGGCCGTACCGGACTTTTCCACATCGCCACAGATGCCTGTGGATAATTGGAATTGGCTGTTCAGGAGCCGCCGATGCCCACTTCGATAGCTTGCCCCGGACCGTCGCCGACTACCTTGCGTATCAACATCGGCGAGCGCAGGAATCATCCCCAACTTTGCGACCACTACCTATGGACGCCAAATTCACCCCACGAGTCCGCGACGTGATCACCTTCAGCCGGGAGGAGGCGCTTCGCTTGGGCCACAACTTCATCGGCATCGAGCACATCCTGCTGGGCCTGCTGCGCCACCAGGAAGGGAATGCTCTGCGCATCCTGCAGCGGCTGGAAGTGGACCTGGATGAGCTGCGGCGCACCGTGGAAAGCGGCATGGAA
Organism: Flavobacteriales bacterium; assembly: GCA_016715995.1. Classification (GTDB taxonomy): domain Bacteria; phylum Bacteroidota; class Bacteroidia; order Flavobacteriales_F; family PHOS-HE28; genus PHOS-HE28. The sequence continues at coordinate 24,949 of JADJXF010000034.1, read as the reverse complement.
CCGCCAAGCGCATCGCGCCCGACGGACAAGGAGAGCATCAACCTCCTGAAGCAGGTGGAGAAGATGTTGAAGATCACCTACTTGGAAGCCAAGCTCTTCAAGAGCCCTACCATCGACACGGAGCACCTGCTGCTGAGCATCCTCAAGGACGAGGACAATCTGGCCACGCGGACCTTGCGGAAATTCATGGTGGACTATGAGGCGGTGAAGCACGAGTTGGACATGATCCTCGCTGACGGCAGCCCGCGGAGCGGCTCCGCCTACACCGGCAAGAGCGGCAAGCCCAAGCGCAAAGCCCGCAGAGCGCCGACGACGATGACGAGGAAAGCGGCTCCTTCGGCAGCACCGGTGGCCAGCGCAAGCAAGGCGACAGCAAGAGCAAGACCCCGGTGCTGGACAATTTCGGTCGCGACCTCACCCGGTTGGCGGAGGATGGCAAATTGGACCCCATCGTGGGCCGCGAGAAGGAGATTGAGCGCGTAAGCCAGATCCTGAGCCGCCGCAAGAAGAACAACCCGGTGCTCATCGGTGAGCCGGGCGTGGGCAAGAGCGCCATCGCCGAAGGCTTGGCCCTACGCATCATACAGCGCAAGGTGAGCCGCGTGCTCTTCAACAAACGGATCGTGGCGCTTGACATCGCCAGCTTGGTGGCCGGCACCAAGTATCGAGGACAGTTCGAGGAGCGCATGAAGGCGGTGATGAACGAGTTGGAGAACAGCCCGGACGTCATCCTCTTCATCGACGAGATCCACACCATCGTGGGCGCGGGCGGCGCCAGTGGCAGCCTCGATGCCAGCAACATGTTCAAACCCGCCCTCGCGCGCGGCGAAATCCAGTGCATCGGCGCCACCACATTGGATGAGTACCGGCAGTACATCGAGAAGGACGGGGCTTTGGAACGCCGCTTCCAGAAGGTGCTCGTGGAACCCACGACCGTGGAGGAGACCATCCAGATCCTCAACAACATCAAAGAGAAGTACGAGGACCACCACAATGTGAACTTCACCCCGGAGGCCGTGAATGCCTGCGTGAAGCTCACCGCGCGGTACATCACGGACCGTCACCTGCCCGACAAGGCCATCGACGCACTGGATGAAGCCGGCAGCCGGGTGCACATCAGCAACATCGTGGTGCCGAAGAGCATCCTCGACGTGGAGCAGAAGATCGAAGAGATCAAGGAGGAGAAGAACAAGGTGGTGCGCAGCCAGCGCTACGAAGAGGCCGCGAAGCTGCGCGACCGGGAGCGCCAATTGCTGGAGGAACTCGACAAGGCCAAGAAGGCATGGGAGGAGGACAGCAAGAGCAACCGCACCACGGTGACCGAGGACAACGTGGCCGAAGTGGTGGCCATGATGAGCGGGATCCCGGTGACGCGCATCGCCGAGAAGGAGAGCGGCAAGCTGAAGCGGATGAAGGAGGAGATGGTGGGCAAGGTGGTTGGGCAAGAGGAGGCCGTAGCCAAAGTGGTGAAGGCCATCCAGCGCAATCGTGCCGGCCTGAAGGACCCCAACCGGCCCATCGGCTCATTCATCTTCCTGGGCCCCACCGGCGTAGGCAAGACCCAATTGGCCAAGGAATTGGCGCGTTACCTGTTCGATACGGACGAAGCCATGATCCGCATCGACATGAGCGAGTACATGGAGAAATTCTCCGTGAGCCGCCTCATCGGCGCGCCTCCGGGTTACGTGGGCTACGAGGAAGGCGGGCAATTGACCGAGAAGGTGCGACGCCGCCCCTACTCCATCATCCTGCTGGACGAGATCGAGAAGGCGCATCCTGATGTGTTCAACCTGCTGCTGCAGGCGCTGGACGACGGCAAGATGACCGATAGCCTCGGCCGACACATCGATTTCAAGAATGCGATCATCATCATGACCTCGAACATCGGGGCGCGTGACCTGCGCGACTTCGGCAAGGGCGTGGGCTTCGGCACGTCCGCCAAGGTCCAGGGCCAGGACGACAGCAACCGCGGGGTGATCGAGAAGGCGTTGAGGAAGGCCTTCGCGCCGGAGTTCCTCAACCGCATCGATGACATCATCATCTTCAACAGCCTGAGTCGGGAGGACATCCACAAGATCATCGACATCGAGCTGGGCCACCTCTACAAGCGCATCGCGGAGCTGGGCTACGACCTGAAGCTCACCGACGAGGCCAAGGATTTCCTAGCGGAGAAGGGCTACGACGAGAAGTTCGGGGCACGCCCGCTGAAGCGCGCCATCCAGAAGTTCATCGAGGATCCCATGGCCGAGGAGATCATCAACCAAGGCGTGGAGGAAGGCGACAAGATCTCCATCGGACTCAACAAGGAGAAGTCCGATGTGGCCATCAAGGTCACCAAGGGGAAGAAGAAGATCGCGAAAGGCGATGGCGGAGAGACGAAGGAGTTGCCGCCCGCTGAATGAGCGCTGTGATATGCGAACTTGAAGGGCCTCCCGTTGGAGGCCTTTCTCGTTTCACCAAGTCACCGCTTCCCGATCGCTCCTGCGCAGCCGAGTGCTGAAGCCCAGTCCGAAGATCAGGTTCTGATAGCTGCCTGCCTCCGTGGTTTCCGTCCGGCCCGGGAAGTTCTCCAGGCCCAGATCGGCCGCACTGAATCGCGCGCGCTGGTTGTCGTAGCCGACGAGCAGGCCAAAGGCCAGGTTGTCGGTTGCATGAACGTAATATCCTGTCTGCAGCGACCAGTACAGCACCGGATCGCGCTGCCCAACGCAGGTGGAGCAATCGAAATCATAGCCGGCCAAGCCGATGCGGAGGCTCAGCTCATAAAAGGTGCGCTCACCCGTGTACTGCTCGTATTGCACTTTGCCGTAGGCCACCAGGCGTCGGACATCGCCGCTGACGATGAACGGATTCAAGGCCCGCTCCTTCAGGGTGAACCAGGTCATGTTGCTGCCAAGGCCCAGACCCAAACCCTTGTAAACCGGAAGCTGGAACGTGAGGCCCACCTGCCCCACCGTCTCGGTGATGCTATTGAACAACGGATTCCTCAACGGTACGGGCAGCACCAGGTCGCCTTTCACGGTGCTGCTCACATCGGGCAATCGCCCGCGCTGTTGCGCGTCCGCGCAAAGAGCCGTAACGATGAGGATGAAGAGAGCGAGTGACCGGTGCATCACGGCTGAAGACGGAAGCGGCGGACCGTGCGTTGCGTCGTGGTCCGCAATTCGAAGTGGTATTCACCGGGTTCCAGCGCTGGCAACGGCCGCTCGAATCGGTGCGTGCCGGCGGGAAAGGCTTCATCGGGCCATTGGTGCGCATCCCGAATCCGATCATCCTGGCTCAGGCCGGTCATCAACCGTTGCATTTCGGGCACACGCACCTCAACGAGAAGCCTGGCCGGATGGTATGCAACCGCAAGTGAGCGCAGCTCCGCATGCCGCGCCACCGGCAGGTCGTTGGCCCTGACGCCCCGACGGAAGCGCTGGTAGAGCACAACCACTAGCAGCACCGATAAGCTGATGAGCAGGGCGGTGCGCAGTGTTTCCAGGTCCATGGCTCAAAGAACGATGACTCCTGGGATGCCGGCGGCCCGGTCGTAACGCGCGACCACGTCCTCGGCGCTCATCATCACCTCCTTCACGGTGAGGCTGAGGTACTTGCCACCTGCCGAGTACTTCCGGAGCACCTCACTCTCGGGATTCAGCAGCGCCATCACTTTCTCCAAGCGGTCGGCATCCGGTTCGAGAATGAACTTGAACATGTACAGCGAGGGCCAAGCATGCACCTTGTCCAGGCTCTGGCGCAACCGTTCCTTCGCTTCCTCACTCAGCATGGCGCAACTTTGGCAAAGGTACCCGCCACCGAATGAACCCTTCCGGGGTTGGCGTGTACAGCAACCAGCAACATGACCCTAGCACGGATGCATCGCCCGACCCTTGCCGCCCTCCTCGTTTGCTGGGTCAGCATTGGCATCGCGCAGACTGAAGCCCCCAGCGCGCCAAGAAAGGAAGATCAACAGCAGAGCTCGGTGCGCGACGCCTACCAGGGTGGGTGGACAACCGCTGCGGCCGCTGAAGAGGATCGTCCGCAACTCGATCTGGAGCTCTTCAACAATGGTATCGGCACGGAAGCCACCTTGCAGCTCGAAGGGCTGCGCGCAAGCCGGAACAGCGCGCTGAACCGCAATCAGGGCGAACTCACTCCTACCGACCGGGCGGTCATGCTGCAGCAGGCGGAGGGATTGAACAGGTCCTTCCCGAACAGCTTCGAAGGGCACATGGCCAGCTACTACGCCCAATTCCCTGCGCCGACGGCATACCAGCATCTTGAACTCGCCGCCGAGCTGCAACCGGAGCGGCTGGAATTGGTGGCGCCGTTACTCACCAAAGCCGTTCGCGAGGATGATCGCAGCCTTATCAAGACTGCCGCATCTAGTTTGAAGGCCAGAGGCGAGGTGGCCCCGGCCCTTTTCGTCGCCGCCAACGACATCCTGCTCTCGGTGGAACGCGATGGCATCCTCATCGCCGCCGGTGAGATGGATGCTTTCCCCACGTTGGTCCTTCAGGCCGAGGGCAAACGACCCGATGTGCTCGTGGTGGATCACAGGTTGCTCGATGATCCCGTGTACCGCAGCCGGATCTGGCGGCGCATCAGCGCACGCGGAGCGGTACCTAGGGATGGCACTTCCTTCATCAGCGCACTGCCCACCAGTTGCGACCGGCCGGTCTTCCTCTCGTTGGCAGTTGGCAGGGAAATAGCAGCCGCGCATGCCAGCCAACTGCATGTGACGGGCCTTGCAATGCGATTGACCAGCAAGCCCTGCTGCGACATCGGGAAGCTCGAATCGACATGGAAGGCGATGCGCAAGACAATCGATGCTGGCCCCATCGGACGGAATTACATCATCCCGGCCAGCATTCTCCTGAAGCACTACCGCGCCATCGGCGACGAGAAACGCAGCGCGGAATTGGAGCATGAGCTCCGTGCCTTGGCCCAGCGCCTCGGTGTGACCCGTGAACTGATCAGCAACGGCATCCTGCAGCATTGACCATGGGCCTCTTCAGCAGGGAGCACGAACAGTTGAGCGATGAGCGCCTAATGGAACTCGTGGTGAAGGGGGATGAACGGGCATTCGGCACCGTGTATGACCGTTACCACGGCCGATTGCTCAACTACTTCCACCGGATGCTCTGGCACGATCGGGAACAGGCCCGCGACATGCTTCAGGATCTGTTCACCAAGCTGGCGCAGCGTCCAACCAGCTACGATCCGGGCCGACCATTTCAGACCTGGGTCTTCAGCGTGGCGAACAACATGTGTAAGAACGCCTATCGCCATCAAGGCGTGGTAAAGGCTGCCGCTCTTCACCTTCGGCTTGAGCCCGACCGCGTGGATGCCTTGGACGGCATCGGCGTGGACCATGGGCATTTCCGCGACCGGCTGGGCGAAGAGCTCGAACGGTTGGACCCCGACCACAAAGCCACCTTCGTGATGCGGTACCACGAGGACATGGCCATCAAGGAGATCGCCGCTGCCTTCGGATGCTCCGAGGGCACCGTGAAGAGCCGTTTGTTCTACACCCTTAAGAAACTGGCCGAGCGCATGAAAGAGTTCGACCCTAACGCCCTGCACCATGGAAAGGCGTGAACACTACGATCCGGAGGACATAGAGAGCCTGTTGCAGGACCGGTCCTTCGACGAACTGCTGGAGGAGGAGCGTGCCTATGTGCTCCGCCACCTGAGCAGCCGCGAGGAATACGAGGCGATGCGCGCTTTGCTCCATCAGGTGCGCGAGGACGATAGCCGCCGTGAACCGGTCACGGCTGGTCCGGAGGTGCGCGACGCGGTGATGAGCGCTTTCCGTGCGCAGCAGCGCCCTTCCTGGCAGATATGGCTGAACAGCGTCGGCGCGCTGCTGTGGCCCAAGGAAGCTTCCGCCATGTGGCGCCCCGCCCTGGCTTTTGCCACGCTGGCCCTGCTGATCATTGCCGGTGTTCAGGTGATGCGCACCGGAGGCGAGGCCATGAAGAATCAGCAGGTGGTCGAGAACAAGCCGCAAGCAGCCGAAGAGCAGCCGGCGCAGAAGGTGGGCTTGTCTGAAGCCTTGGATTCCGTCGCGGCCCCGAAGGTTGCGCCTTCCGGCGATGTTGCACGCAAGCCATCCGAGGTTGAGGATGAGTTGATCGCGCAAGGCGCCGTTTCGGAGGCAAAAGCGAATGCTGACATCTCGGTGGTAGAGGAGGCTGAAATAACCACGGACGAGCAACCCGCCGTCACGCTTACCACGAAGGATGCGGCTGCGGACAACTTACGCGATGACAAGTCCAGTCAGCGGGCCGAGCGGGAGGCGAATGAGGCCGACGGATTCGCTGCACAGGAGAAGCGGAAGGCCGAAGCGCCTACTCCAGCTGAACCGGCTCAAACTGCCACCGGTTCGCACGTAGTGACAGAGGTCGAACTCCTGCAGAACATGAGCGTGGCCAACACCTCGACGCGCAGCAAACACGTCCTTGGCAAGCAGCAAAGCGAATCGGCAACCGTCCTATCCGGCTCACCGGAAGTGATTGCTCTGTTGGCGACCGGGTGGTAAGCTATTCGACCGTGAACGGCTGCGAGAGCGCGAGGTCCCTGCCGGCGACGGTAACGGTGTGCGTGCCGCGCGGCAGAAGGCCCTTGTCCAGGCGGCGCACCAGTTCCTCAGCGAGCGCCTTGCCCTCTTCATGGTAGAGCACGCGGCCCTCCTTGTCGCGCACCTCGAGAACCACCTTGCCGATTCGTCGGCAATTGGCCACATTCACTTGCACGAAAGCCGAGGAACGCGAACACTGCACGTTGAGGCTGGGCCGACTCCCGCATCCATCACCTGCGGCGCTCATGGGCGATACCCAAGCGCCAAAAGAGGCCAGAACCAGGATGCGCGCGGTGCGTAGCATGGAACGAAGGTAGGCCCTTGCCCGGAAGGATCCAAACCCGATCAGCCCAGCTCGTTGGAAGCCTTTACCAGATCTGTCCGCTCAATGGTGCGCAAGGCATAGGAAAAGCCTTTGCGCAAGGCCCATCCACCGAAAGCCCCATCAGCCCGTATGGCCAGGAAGCCGACCTGCATGTCCCCGAGGTCCTTGTGCTTACGGATGATCCGCTGGACCGCTGCCTGGCACGCCTCCTCGGGCGTACGGCCCTGCCGCATCAGCTCCACCACCGTGTGGGTGCCGGCTGTCCGGATCACCAGCTCGCCAACACCGGTAGCGCATGAAGCCCCTACATCGCCATCGACGAAAAGGCCTGCTCCGATGATGGGACTATCCCCAACGCGCCCATGGATCTTGAAGGCAACCCCGCTGGTGGTGCAAGATCCGGCGAAGCGACCCTCGGCGTCCATGGCGACCATCCCGATGGTATCATGGTTCTCCACGTTAGGCTCTGGCCAGTACTTCTCCTCCTTCTTCCATGCAGCCCAACGCGCAGCGACATCCGGCGCCATGGGCACCTGTTTGCTCGGGAACCCATTCTCCAGCGCCCATCGCCGCGCACCTTCGCCCACTAGCATGACGTGCGGGGTGCGCTCCAGCACCGCGCGAGCCACGTTGATCGGATGCTCGATGTCTTGAAGGAAGGCCACGGCGCCCGCCCGCCCATCGTGGTCCTGGATGCACGCGTCCAAGGTCACATGCCCGTCACGGTCCGGAAGACCACCCAGGCCCACGCTGCGATTGGTGAAATCGCTTTCAACCACAGCTACGCCCTGCTCCACGGCGTCCAGTACACTGCCGCCCCGTTCGAGCACCTCCCAAGCCCGCACATTGGCAGGCAAGCCATGATCCCATGTGCTGAGGATGATGGGACCTTTGCGTGTGCCACCTGTAGTTGGCAAGGTTGAGCTAGCTGATTCCCCAGTCGGTGATTCCACGCAACCAGCGGCGAGTGCGGCAGTGCTTGCGAGACCGAGCTTGATGAAGTGACGACGATCGTGGCTCATGGCGCGGCAAGATAGGCTCGACCGGAAGGCTTGGACGGGCCCTCTCAACCATCCAGCTACATTGGGGCCATCGGCCATGGGATCGAACCGCTACGCGATGGTGGTGCTCACCTCGCTCTTCTTCATGTGGGGCTTCATGACGGTGATGAACGATGTGCTCATCCCCCACTTGCGCACCGTGTTCCCCGGCATGCCTTGGTGGCAGACCCTCTCGGTGAATCTCTAGCGCGTTTCGGATACAAGCGCGCGCTGACGGCAGGGCTGCTCATTTCAGCCTGCGGCACGGCGCTCTTCGTGCCTGCCACCTACGTGCAAGCCTTCGGCTTCTACCTGCTTGCGCTCTTCGTGCTCGGCCTTGGATTCACGCTGCTGCAGATCGCGGCGAATCCGTTCGTGGCGAACATCGGATCGCCCGATGGAGCGAGCAGCCGATTGAACCTGGCGCAGGCGTTCAACTCGCTCGGCACCACTCTGGCCCCCATCATCGGTGGCGCGCTCATCTTCACGGTGTTCAAGGGCGACGACGCTGTGCGCTGGCCGTATGCCGCATTCACCGCGCTGCTGCTTCTCCAGGCAGCCTGGGTACGCTTCACCTCATTGCCGGAACCGGTGCAGACCGGCACCGCCCAGAGCGATGCATTGCGTCATCCGCAGCTGCGCTGGGGCATGCTGGCCATCTTCTGCTATGTGGGCGCGGAGGTGACCATCGGGAGCCTGCTCATCAACTTCATCAAGCTCGATTCCGTGATGGGCATGTCCGAGCACACCGGCAAGCATTTCCTGAGCTTCTACTGGGGTGGCGCAATGGCGGGCCGCTTCCTCGGCGCCATCGCCATGCGCAAAGACCTAGACGCCATGAAACGCGGGCTCCTCATGCTCGTGCTCGGCATGGCCCTCTTCGGCTTGCTCTTCGGCATCAACCACGGTCATGACCTCAGGCTCTGGAACGCCTGGCCCATGGCCGTGCTCATCGCCGTCAATGCTGCCGCATTCATGCTCGCTGGTCCGGCTCCCGCGCGCGCGTTGGGGCTGTTCTCCCTCGCGGCTATGGCATTATTGGGGGTGGTGATCGCTGGTCAAGGGGCTTGGACCATGTGGGCGATCGTAGCTATCGGCCTCTTCAACTCCATCATGTGGAGCAACATCTTCACGCTGGCCATCGACGGCTTGGGCAAGGACACGGCACAGGGTTCAAGCCTGTTGGTGATGATGATCGTCGGCGGCGCGTTGATTCCTCCGCTGCAGGGCGCCATCATCGATCTGTTCCATGCCGGATTACGCGCCAGGTTTCCATCTGAGCTTCGCGCTGCCCTTGCTGTGCTACGGGTTCTTAGCCTGGTACGGCTTCGCGGGATCGAAGCATAGCCCGCAATCATGATCCTAGGCATCGACATCGGTGGCACCACCAGTAAGCTCGGCTTGGTGCAGGATGGAAAGGTGATCGCCCGCGCGCGTTTCGCCACCACCGGCCATGCCGATGTCCATGCCTTCGCGGATGCCTTGGCGCGTGAGGCCACGCAGATGATACGGGCGCATCATGAGGCTTCAATACAGGCCATCGGCATCGGGGCTCCTAACGCGAACCAACTCACGGGCATTATTGAAATGGCGCCAAACCTTCCATGGAAGCATGATGTGCCACTGGCCCGCATGATGAGCGACCGGATGGGCGTGCCTGCCACCTTGGGCAACGATGCCAACGCCGCTGCGCTGGGCGAATGGCGCTACGGCGTAGGCAAGGGCATCGACGATCTGCTTGTGGTCACGCTCGGCACCGGCGTGGGCAGCGGCTTCATCGTGAATGGCAAGCTGGTGCTCGGCAGCGCGGGCAACGCAGGCGAATTGGGCCACACGATCCTCATCCCTGGCGGTCGCGATTGCACCTGCGGAAGGAAAGGCTGCCTGGAAGCATACGTGAGCATTCGGGGCATGATCGCGACATACAGCGAAGCGGGCGGTGCTGAACAAGCACTGGATGTGAAGACCATCGCTGACCGCGCGAATACTGGTGATGCAGCAGCGAAGGAGTGCTTCCGGCGCACCACGGAATGGCTCGCGATCGGCCTAGCCAACGCAGTGTGCGCCACGGGCCCCAAAGCGCATCGTGCTCTTCGGCGGTATCGCGCGCAACGGTGAATTGCTCATGGCCCCGCTGCGGGAACGATTCCATGCATCACTTTTGAACATCTACCAAGGACGTGTCGATTTGACGGTATCCGCTTTGCGATGACGATGACGCGGCGCTGCTTGGGCTGCCGCGCCTTGGGCCAAGATCTGATCCGGCAATGGACCTACCCTACCCATTTCTGACTTCGGCTGGTTCGACCCAGGAGGGTCGACGCTACGGCAGCGTCTGCACTGTTGATTTCCGTGCATCCGCTTGCGCGATCATGCCTGGCACAGGTGAATCCTGCCCCCGTGACTTGGTCAACCCCTTCATCGGCACCGGTGGCCACGGCCACACCTTTCCCGGCGCGTGCGTGCCCAACGGACTGGTGCAGCTCAGCCCCGATACCCGCCCCGATGGCTATATGGATTGGGATGGCTGCGGCGGCTACCACTATTCTGATAGCATCATCTACGGCTTCAGCCACACGCACCTGAGCGGCACCGGGGTGGCGGACCTGTGCGATGTGCTGATTACTCCTGTATCCGGAACTGGCGGCATGGGATTCGATCAATCCGCGACTCAATCGCTATTCACCCATTCCAGCGAAGAAGCAAGTGCGGGATACTACAAGGTCGAATTGTTGGGACCACCGCATTCGAGTGCGGATCGAAGCTCGATTGAAGCCGCACGTCCTACACGCATCTCCGGATCAGTCACCAAGGCCGAACTCACCGCCTCTCCTCGCGTGGGCGTGCATCGATACACATTCCCGAAGGGCCAGGCTGCCCGCATCGTCCTCGATTTGCGGCATCGCGACAAGTGGACGGTGAGTCCAATGCAGTCAAATGGCCGTGATGAGGTTTTCGGCGAGCGACGATCCCATTCCTGGGCAAGCGATCAGCGACTGTTCTACTGCGTGCGATTCAGCAAACCATGGATCGATGAGGAGGTGATGCCATCCACGCTGAGCGGACTGGTCTCCTCTTGGAATTTCGGCCCACTTGATGAACCCCTCATCGTCAAAGTCTGCATCTCCTCCGTCAGCATCGAAGGCGCGCGCAAGAACCTGGAGGCCGAGGTGCCGCATTGGGACTTCGACCGCGTGCGCAAGGAAGCGGAGGCCGCATGGAACGCCAAGCTGAACAAGGTCCAGGTGAAGGGCGGCACGAAGGAGCAGCAGCGGGCCTTCTACACGGCGCTCTACCACAGCTACGTCGCGCCATACATCTTCAACGATGTGGATGGCCAGTACCGCGGCATGGACGGACAAGTGCACCATGCTGACCACAACGTGTACACCATCTTCAGCCTGTGGGACACCTTCCGTGCGCAACACCCGCTGATGACCGTGCTGGAGCCGGAGATGACGCGCGATTGGATAAGCACCTTCCTGCTGCACTGCCAGCAAGGCGGACGATTGCCGGTATGGGAGCTCTGGGGCAACGAGACCGATTGCATGATCGGCTACCACAGCGTGAGCGTGATCGCCGATGCCTACGCCAAGGGCATCCGCGACTTCGACACCAAACTGGCCTTGGAAGCGATGGTGGCTAGCGCCGAGGCGGACCACTTCGGATTGAAGGCGTACCGTGAGCGCGGCTACATCAGCAGTGAGGACGAGTCCGAGAGCGTGAGCCGCACATTGGAGTACGCGTATGACGATTGGTGCATCGCGCGGTTCGCGGAGATGATCGGTGAGAAGGAAGTGGCGGAGCGCTTCTATCAGCGCAGCCGCAACTGGCAGAACCTCTTCGACCCCGAGACGCGTTTCTTCCGGGCGCGGCGCAACGGCGGCTTCGCGCAGCCCTTCGATCCCTACGAGGTGAACTTTCACTTCACCGAGGCCAACGCATGGCAGTACGGTTTCTTCGTGCCGCACGACATGGACCGTTTCTCGGCGCTCATCGGCGGGCCCAGCGGATTGGCAGGCAGGCTCGATGCGCTCTTCACCGCCAAGGAGAGCACCACCGGCCGCGACCAGAGCGACATCACCGGACTGATCGGGCAATACGCGCACGGCAACGAGCCCAGCCACAACTTCACCTACCTATACAACCTGAGCGATCGTCCGCTTAGCACCGACGTGTTCGCGCGGCGCATCATGCAGAACTTCTACACCGATGCGCCCGATGGCCTCATCGGCAACGAGGACTGCGGGCAGATGAGCGCATGGCTGGTGTGGAGCGCGCTCGGCCTCTACCCGATCTGTCCCGGTGATCCGCACTACACCCTCGGCTGGCCGCTCTTTGATGAGGCCACCATCGACCTAGGCAACGGGAAGAAGTGGCGCATGAGCACCGAAGTGATGGGCAACGATCGCTCGCATGTGCAGTCGTTCACATGGAATGGCAATGAGCCAGAGCCATATCGCTCGCTCGCGCATGCCGACATGGTCAATGGCGGGGAACTGCGCTTCACACTCGGCCCGCGTGCAGGTGGATCACCAGGCCGTTTCATTCCTGAGTTCGATGATGCGTGGACGCCCGTGCCCATCATCCAAGCTGCCGGCCAGAGCTTCACGGATAGCCTGTTGATCACCATCTCCAGCAGCGATGACCGCGCGCGCATCGACTACCGCATCGATGATGGCGAACCACGCCGCTACGAGGCACCGTTCTGGATCCATCGCAGTTGCGCCATCACGGCAACGGCGTTAGCGCCGGGAATACAAAGCAGGAAGAACCTCATCGCATCGAAGCCCGTGACGGCCCAATTCAACAAGTATGAGGGCGGTCGCAGCATCACCATCGAGAGCACCTTCGCCAACCAATACTCCGCAGGCGGCAACAATGCGCTCATCGACGGTGTCCGCGGCGGCAAGGATTTCCGCACCGGCGAATGGCAGGGCTACCGCGGGCAGGACGTGGTGCTGATGATCGACTTGGGCCGCGTTCAGAAACTGAAGCGTGTGGGCCTGAGCGTGCTGCAGGACCAGAAGAGCTGGATATGGCTGCCGAGCGAGGTCACCTTCAGCGTGAGCACGAACCAGCGGCAGTGGAGCAGCCGGACCATCGCGCACGATGTGGACCGTAAGGCCGAAGGCGGGATGCTCTTCGAGATCTGGACCGAGGCTTTGAATCGCAAGGCACGCTACATCAGCATCACGGCCAAGAACGCTGGACCTTGCCCTGATTGGCACCACGGCAAGGGCGGCAGCACATGGATCTTCGCGGATGAGGTGCTGATCGAGGTGGAGTAAAGGCACGGCGATCAAAGCTGGAGACGCTCGGCGTGCGGCATCACCGCACCGGTCTCCACGTACACCTTCAACAACCGCAGCAGCATCGCCCAGCAGTAGCTGCTGATGCGGTAGTGCTCGCTGGCTTCGGCCCAATCCCTATGGTAGAATCGGACCTTGGTGCCGCCATGGGCGGGCTCCAATTCGAAGCCCACGCGTGTGCCCACCCAGTCGTCCATTGCAACGGTCATCTCCCACTCGAAGGCGCAGTCCCGTTCATAGCGTGATACGTGTGCGCGCCAATCCCAAGGCTCGCCGAAATACAGCCGGTATTCCCCTCCTGCTTCCGGCCTTCCTGTGCATTCCAAGCTCCACCACTTGTTCACTTCGGCAGGAACGCTGATGGCTGCGAACACCCGGTCAGGCGTGCCGCGGATGAAGAAATCGTGCAGGATGTCGGGCATGGGGGTGCCGGTTATGACGAGTAGACGGAGAAAAATGATAAGAAGTTGTATTTAACCCTATGGTTTAATACGTTTGCCTCCGCATCAGATCATGGACCGCCTCTCGCTCACCTTCTCCGCGCTGGCTGACCCCACGCGTCGCGCGATACTGGCGCGGCTTTCCACTGGTCCGGCGAGCGTGAACGAACTGGCAGCACCATTCAGCATGAGCCTGCCCGCCGTGAGCAAGCATTTGAAGGTGCTGGAGCGAGCGCAGCTGATCCGTCGCGGTAGAGAAGCACAGTGGCGACCTTGTGAATTGAAGGCTGCGCCGCTGAAGGAAGCTGACGCCTGGATCGAGCAGTACCGAGTGATGTGGGAGGAGCGCTTCGACCGGCTGGATGCCTACCTCCAAGAACTGCAAGCCAAGAAATCCCCGAAGTGATGCGCGACGAACTGCTCTACTCCGACCGTCCGGTGGCGCCGCCGCAAGGATTGAGCGTGACCGAGTCCGCATCGGACGGCCTGCGCTTCTGCCGTTCGTACCGTGCGCCGCTTGAAGCTGTGACGGAGCGATGGACCGACCCACTGCTCCGTCGGGGATGGCTGAAGCCGATGAAGGCTTCGCGCTTCGCTATCACGCATGCTTCACCGGCCTACTTGGAAGCGCACGAGACCGATGGCGTCTATGCCATTCGGGTCTCGATCGCCTTCGAGGATGATGGCGAACTCACGCTCGCCGTCGTACGGATTGAGCCCTTTGCTCCCATCACTGCCGCCATTCTCATCGCCAGCGGCTACACGGACCACTGGGAGGAGCGGCTGTATGCGCTCACCGACCAACTGACCACTTGAAAACGATGGAGCCCAAGAGCATGTCCGATCGCGAGATCATCATCACCCGAACTGTGAAGGCACCTCGAGCACTTGTCTTCGAGGCGTGGAGCGATCCCGTACACCTCGAACACTGGTACGGTCCGAACGGCTTCGTGACCAAGACCATCTCCATGGACTTCAGGGTGGGCGGGCAATGGAAGTTCACCATGACAGGTCCGGATGGCACCGTCTTCCCCAATACCGTGGTGTACAAGGAGATCACACCTGTGGAGCGCATGGTACACGATCATGGCGACTGGGAAGACTTCAAGATCTTCGAAGCCACCATCACGTTCACCGAGACCGATGGAGGCACGCTGATCACGCTGCGAAATCTCTTTCCCACGAAAGAAGCGCGCGACATGGTCGTGGAGAGATTCGGCGCAATCGAAGGCGGCAAGCAGACGCTCGCACGCTTGGACGATTACCTATCACAGAGATCATGAACAAGCAGGCCCTCTTCAACTTCATCGTTCAAAAGGAAGCACGGTCAATCACCGTTGAGCGGTCCTTCAGTGCGCCGCTGGATCCAGTTTGGGCCGCCTGGACCGAAGCGGACATCCTCTGCCACTGGTGGGCTCCGAAGCCCTACGCATGCGTGATCAAGTCGCTCGACTTCCGGGAGGGTGGGCGCTGGCTCTATTACATGGAAGGCCCCACAGGCGATCGCCACCACTGCTTCTTCGACTACGAGACCGTAAGGCCGAAGACCTTTTTCTCTGGAAACGACGGCTTCTGCGATGATGCGGGCATCTTCAACAAGACGATGCCAAGGATGAAGTGGGAAAGCCATTTCAGCGAGGAAGGCGGCAGCACCCTTGTCCGCATCCGTATCCACTTCAACACCGCAGATGACCTGGACAAAGTCATCCAGATGGGCTTCAAGGAAGGCTTCACCATGGGCTTGGAGCAACTGGATGCCTTGCTCAAACACCAGAGTTCTTAACGAACATTCCATAAGCCGTTTATCATGACCAACCCGACCCGGATAACCGTTTCCGCATTCGTCAACAAGCCCATCACCCACGTCTGGAATTGCTGGACCGCCCCCGCGCACATCATGCAATGGAACGCTGCCAACGATGATTGGCATTGCCCCAAGGCCAGCAACGACCTTCGCGCAGGAGGGAAGTTCAGCAGCACCATGGCCGCGCGCGATGGCAGCTTCAGCTTCGACTTCGAGGGCGTCTATGGCGATGTGCAAACAAACAAGCGCATCGCTTATACCATGCCCGATGGCCGCACGTGCGAGATCCTCTTCACCGAGAAGGACGGCGCCACGCAGGTGGTAGAATCCTTCGATGCAGAAGCCACGAACCCTGTTGAGATGCAGCGGGCAGGCTGGCAGGCGATTCTGGATCGCTTCAAGACCTACACTGAAACGCAAGCCTGAACAACCATGAGCGACGCCATTTCCACACGCCCCACCACTGCCACTGCTCCGCATATCGTCACACGCGAGTTCGATGCCCCGCGCGACCTGGTGTGGGATGCCTGCACACAAGCGCACCACTTGGCCAACTGGTTCGCGCCCGGAGGCCGTAAGGGTCATGTGAAAACCATGGACTTTCGCGTAGGCGGCATGGTACACTACTGCCAGACCGCGCCGGACGGCAGCGATCCCGTATGGGGCCGCGGCATCTACACGGAGATCAGCCCAAAGAACCGCATTGTGTACATGCAAAGCTTCAGTGATGAGCAGGGCAACATCGGTGCGCACCCGATGGCGCCGGGCTGGCCACGTGTGATGCATTGCATCTACCGCTTCGATGATCTCGGTGGCAACCGCACACGGCTCACCGTGGAGTGGACACCCGCCGACGACAGCAGCCTCGAGGCGATCGCCATGTTCGATGGCGCGCGCGCTGGCATGAACGGCGGCTGGAAAGGCACCTTGGACAACCTGGAGAACTACCTCAACACCCTGGAAAGATGAGCATCAAGGTCGCTATCAAAGCGCATGGTGAACGCGCCACCCGGATCACCCGCAGTTTCAATGCGCCACGCACGCTTGTCTTCGACGCCATGAGCAACGCCGAGATGATGAAGCACTGGTTCCACGGTGCGCCCGGATGGACCTTGACCACCTGCGAGATCGACCTGCGTGTTGGTGGCAGGTACCGCTGGGTTTGGACGAACGAGGCTGGTCAAGAGATGGGCATGGGCGGTGAGTACAAGGAAGTGAAGCGGCCTGAGCGCATCGTGACCACGGAGAAATTCGATCAAGCATGGTATCCGGGCGAGGCCATAGGCACAATCGAACTCAGTGTCCAAGGGAAGCAGACGCTCATGACGCTCACCGTCGAGTATGAGTCGAGGGCTGCTCGCGACGGCGTGCTGGCCATCCCGATGGAGAGCGAAATGGAAAGTGGCTACCAACGTCTGGACGCCTACCTGGCGAAACACTGAACGATGGCGGCATCACCCTTCAACGCCGAGGTCACCGCGCTGCTGGATGCCAACAAGCATCCGCTGCGCAAGGAACTCGACGCGCTTCGAACGATCATCCTCAGCGTGGATGCATCCATCGAAGAAGGCGTGAAGTGGAACACCGCCAGTTACCGCATCACCGATTGGTTCGCCACGCTGAATGGACCGAAACACGTGAAGGAACCGATGATGATCCTGCATGCCGGAGCCAGAGCGAAAGGCATCGTACTCAAGCACCGCATTCCCGATCCGAAGGGCATGCTGAAGTGGCTGGGCAATGACCGCGCGCAGATCGTCTTCAAGGATGGGAAGGACATTTCAGCGAAGAAGGCCGCTTTGATAGCGGTACTCAAGCATTGGATCCATGAACTCTAGCGCATGATATCGCCACCCACGATCACCACTACCAACGAAGTCCTCACCGCCACGATCCACCTTGTGATCCCCGGCATGGACATGCCCAAGCACATGGATCCCGCCATCCAGGAGATCATCCATGTGCTGGCCGATCAAGGCATGCAGCCCGCTGGCCCCATGTTCAGCTATCATCATCGTCGCCCCAGCGACACCTTCGACTTCGAGATCGGCTTCCCGGTGGCGAAGGCGATCAAGGAGAGCGGTCGGGTGAAGAACGGCACGCTGCCCGCCGAACGCGTGGTGCGCAGCGTGTACCAAGGGCCGTACGAAGGGTTAGCGAAGGCTTGGCCAGCCTTGCAGGAATGGGTCCGCGAGAACGGCCATGGAGAGACCGGTCGCTTCTGGGAATGCTACTTGAACAACCCCGACGAAGTGAAGGATCCGAAAGACTACCGCACGCAGCTGAACTGGGTGATTGGCTGAACTGACCCATGAAGAAGCAAAATCCAGCCATTCCGGAGGACCGACCGGTCAACGACTTCGAGACCGCGCGAGCCTTTGATCAGTGGCTGGAGCAGCACGGCTCCACTTCGCCGGGCATCTATATCCGCATCGCGAAAAAGGACAGCGGCATCCTCTCCGTTACCTACGCTGAAGCGCTGGAAGTGGCATTGTGCCACGGCTGGATCGATGCCATCCGAAAGGCCTGCGACGACAAGACCTTCCTGCAGAAATACACGCCACGTGGTCCGCGCAGCATCTGGAGCGAGATCAACAAGAAGAAGGTGCAGGCGTTGATGAAGGCCAAGCTGATGCGCCCGGCCGGTCTTGCCGCTGTTAAGCGCGCCAAGGAGAACGGCCAATGGGACAAGGCCTATGCGCCGTCGAGCACCATCAAGGTGCCGCCCGATCTGGCCGCTGCGCTGAAGAAGAACAAAAAGGCGCGCACCTTCTTCGAGACGCTCACGGGCAGCAAACGTTACGCGTTCCTGCATCGATTGCATACGGCGAAGAAGGCGGAGACACGCGCTAAACGGCTCGCGCTTTTCATCGCCATGATGGAGCGCGGCGAAGCATACCACCAATAGGACCACCAACAAACCACAACCTCATGCTAAAGAAGCTTTTCCTCGTCCTGGCCGTCATCATTGCTGGCATCATCATCGTCTCGCGCTTCCAGCCGGACAGCTACACGGTGGAGCGCAGCGCCACCATCGCGGTACCGCCAGCACTCGTTTTCGAGCACGTGAACAACTTCAAGAAGTGGCAGCAGTTCAATGCCTGGGGCGATACCGACCCGAACGCCGTCTACACTTACAACGACACGGAGAGCGGCGTGGGGGCCAACTTCCATTGGAAGGGCAACAGCGACATGGGTGAAGGCAACATGACCATTCTGGAAAGCAAGCCGAACGAGTACGTGAAAGTGGATCTCGCGTTCATCGAGCCGTTCGAGGGGAAAGCGATCGCGGAGTTCTTGCTCGAGCCGACCGAAGGTGGCACCAAGCTCACCGAACGCACCAGCAGCGATCACAACTTCTTCAGCAAGATCATGTGCATGTTCATGGACATGGACAAGATGATCGGCCAGAAGTACGAGGAAGGCTTCCGTCGGATGAACAAGATCCTGCCTGGAATGAAGCAAGCAACCGAAGCCCCGGTCACTGTACCACCAGACAGCACTGCGGCTTCCCTCTGACATCGACAAAAGCAGAGCTGGACACGCTCACTCCGAATGATCAAACACCCGGCCCAATGCCTACCCAGATCTTCGTAAACATGCTGGTGAAAGACCTGGCACGCAGCATGACCTTCTACAAGGCCATCGGCTGGAAGTTCAACAAAGCGTTCACCAACGACGATGCGGCGTGCCTGGTGATCAGCGACACCATCTACGCCATGTTGCACACCCCGAAGAGCATCCGGCGCTTCCTGCCGAAGAGCCGCAAAGTGATCGATCCGGCCAAGCAGACCGAAGTGCTACTAGCGGTGAGCGTGGAGAAGCGGAGGAGCGTGGATACGATGCACGCCAAGGCGCTCAAGGCAGGCGGGGGCGAAGTGCGCCCGGCCGAAGACCATGGCTGGATGTACGGCCAGACCTTCAGCGACCCTGACGGGCACATCTGGGAGCTGCTGTGGATCGATCCCAAGCATGACCAGGGCTGATCGAATGATCAGACAATCAGATGATCAGAGAATGAAGAACCAGCGCATCTGCCCCAATGGTCATCGCTTCGTGAAGACGAGCGATTGCCCGACATGTCCGCAATGCACGGCTGCGAGTGCGCCGAAGGATGGCTGGATGGCGAAGCTCGCTGCACCGGCGCGGAGGGCATTGGAGGGTGATGGTATCAGCACGCTGAAGATATTGGCCATGCATAGCGAGAATGAACTCTTGGCGTTGCACGGTTTCGGACCGGGTTCGATCCCTATCCTTCGCAAAGAGTTGAAAGCTGCCGGACTACAATTCACCACAACAACTAAAACTGTGCGCGGCCTTTCGACGAAACCCGGCAATACCGACGAGTACCTGAAGCAACTTCCTCCGGATCAGCGCAAGGCGCTGGAGACCCTCCGCAAACAGATCCTCGCGGCAGTGCCGGGAACGGTGGAGGAATTCGCGTATGGCGTTCCTGCTTTCCGGTACAACGGGCACCCGCTGGTGTACATGGGCGCGGCGAAGAACCATGTCGCGCTCTACGGTTCCGTTCCTGTGGGATTCAGGGAGATGCTGAAAGGCTATACCGTCGGCAAGGGCTCCATCCAGTTCAGCCCGGGGAAGCCGATCCCCGCCGATGTGCTCAAAGCGCTGGTGAAGGCGAAAGCGGCGGAGATCGAAGTGCGGTGGCCGGTGAAGGATAAGAAGATCGGAAAATGAGCGAATCAGATGCTCAATTCAGTGATCGGGAGGTGAGGACCACCCGCATCATCGCCGCTCCACGCGAGCGTGTCTTCGCTGCTTGGACGGATCCGGAGATACTCGTTCGATGGTATGGCCCGAACGGCTTCACCAACACCTTCCATCGGTTCGAACTGAAGCCAGAGGGTCTCTGGGAATTCACCATGCACGACCCGAGCGGCATGGACTTCAACAACACCTGTGTCTTCAAGAGGATTGACGCACCAGGGTTTCTCGAGTTCGATCACTTGAAAGAGATGCACTTCTACAAAGCCATCGTGACCTTCGTTGAAGTGGATGGCCGAACCCGCATCGACTGGACGATGCGCTTCGATAGGGCGGAAGAATTGGCCCCCATCCGGGGCTTCATCGAACGCGCCAACGAAGAGAACCTGGATAGACTTGAACAGCAACTGAAGGGGTGCTAGACCTTACAACACAACCTGCCGAATGAAACGCATCAACCTCGCCTACTGGATCATCACCACGCTCTTCAGCGCCTTCATGATCTTCTCCAGCATCGGTGGCATCACACTGCATGAGCAGGCCGTGGCCATGTTGCATGATCACTTGGGCTATCCGCTCTACTTCATCCAATGGATCTCGGTGTTCAAGATCATTGGGGCCGTCGCCATCCTTCTCCCCGTGCTGCCCGCGCGTGAAAGAATGGGCCTACTTCGGCTTCTTCATCGACCTGGTCACGGGTATGTTCTCCTTTATCGCGGTTGGCGATCCGGTCGCGCAGTGGGCGTCGATGCTGCTCTTCATCGGGGTGCTGATCGGTGCTTATGCGCTGCACCATAAACGATCAAATGCCGTGACGGTCGTACGCGCATAGTCCTTTGCTCCCGTTAAGGATCCTTACCTGCTAAGCGGTCTCCCATACCAATTCACAGGTCGGTCCATGCACTCCACGCGCCTTCAAGGTCCCGGTATCTGGTTTGGGTCTGTTGGCATGAGGCTATCCCAGCCATCACCCACGGAAGCCATCAGCCCGCTGCATCTGTAGCGACCTTTGTACCGCATGAGCCTCGCTTGTCACGCAATGGCTTGGTGCTCCTCCATGCCTGAACAACCAAGAAGGAAGCTCGCTTCCTTGATCCGCGCCGGGAAGGAAGAGCTATTGGCAACATGGCGCGCGCAGGTCAGGGAACTGCCCTCAGCCGAGCATCTGGATGTTCCCACGCTGAACGACCATATCCCGGGTTTGCTGGATGAGATGGCGGAGTCGTTGGAACTGGGGGACGACCGGACCATCGCCGAGAATCTTCGCGAAGGGACACCACCTGAACACGGGGCCCAGCGCGTGGATGATGGATTCGACATCATCGAGGTGGTGTCCGAGTACAACATCCTGCGAGGCTGCCTGCATGCATTGGCCGACAAGCACGATATCCGCATGGACGGTACGCTGCTGCATGTGCTGAACATGGTCATGGACGGTGCGATCGGAATGGCTGTGCAGACCTTCGCTGAAGAGAAGGCGCTGGAGGTTCAGCGTAGACGGCAAGAGTATCTGGCCTTTGTGGCCCATGATCTACGGAATCCGCTCACGGCCATTTCACTGGCGGCGGGTGTGTTGGAAGCGACCATGCAGGGGAAACAGGGCGATGAGGAAAGCGCGCTGATGATCAAGACCCTGCATCGCAACGTGGGGCAGTTGGAGGCGCTGGTGGCCAAGGTGCTCGAAGAGAATGCCAACCTGCTTTCAGAGGATGGCTTGTCGCTGGAGCGGCGCCATTTCGACCTATGGGCCTTGGTGGAGGCCGTGGTCCAGTCCATGGGTCCTGTGGCCGAGAGCGCCGGGGCACGCATGACCAATTCGATCCCGCTCGATTTGGTCGTGTACGCCGATGCCAATCTGTTGCGTCGGGTCTTTCAGAACCTGTTGAGCAACTCCATCGCCTATTCCACGAATGGAGAGATCCGCATCGGTGCCAAACGCAACGAAGCCGATGGAGGAATGGAGTGTTGGGTCGCCGACAACGGTACCGGCATAGAGAAGCAGCGCCTGGAGCGGATCTTCGACAAAGGGGAAGGTGATTCCGAGCGCACCGACAGCACAGGACTTGGACTTGCCATTGTCAAGAGTTTCGTGGAAGCCCACGGCGGAACGGTGCATGCGGAAAGTGAGATCGGGAACGGGACCACGGTCCGATTCAACTTGCCAGAGAGGCGGCAAGCCGGTAGTGTCTCACTTTGAATCGTTCCAAGGCAGTTTCTCGGAACGACACCCGCGTGTTCGATGCGCCGCGCGAATTGGTGTGGAAGGCATGGACCACACCCGCGATGCTCGTGCATTGGTTCGGCTGCGCGGCCTTCAGCACCATCAGCGCTGAAGTCGATGTGCATGAAGGCGGTTCTTGGCGCGTGGTGCTGCGCAATCCGGATGGCGAGGACATCCCCAGCTACGGCACTTACACTGCGGTGCGGCCCATTGCCATCTGGCGTTCACGCACCAATGGGGAAAGGCTCCGGTGGATGTGAACCCAGCGCATCACCGGACGCTGGTGACGGTTGACCTGCACGAAGAGGGCGAACGAACACGCTTGGAGTTCCGTCAGACTGGCCTTGTTTCCGTAGCCTCGCGCGACAGTCACATCGGCGGCTGGTGCGACAGCATGGATGCGCTCGCAATCCGACTCGCAACGCAGCCTGCGCAGCGTCCGATTCTCTAGCGGATAATCATCCGTCCTGCGTCTTTCACAACGCCATCCGAACCAACGCAGCGCCATGCGTACGCGCCGGTGGCCCATCCAGCGATGTTCACCTCATGCGCGGTGCTGAAACCAGACACGGCTTGTGGCAGTGAGCGGCCAAGGACATCGACCAATTCCACGCGGAACGGAAGCGCCCCCTCCCATCGGGCCAACTGAAGGCGCTCATCAAGCCGGAAGCGGACCTGTATGCCATCGGCCACCGCTGCCACAGAAGTGACGATCGACCCTGCATCCAATCCGACCAGCACGGGATCATGGTCGCTGCTGCGGAAGGCGTTGGGCTGATAGAATCCGAGGTTGTAGTCCCTGTAGTCGAGCACCGGTGGTTCGTTGCTGTTGATGTTCCAAGGCGCAGCATTCAGGACGGCGTCGGCCATGCCCGTGGTGGCGAACGCATGATCGATGGAACCGAAGGCGGCGAGGTAACGGTACGTATGCGAGGGTGTCAGGCCGGTGACCAGGTCCACGAATCCGTTGGCACGCATCAGATCAATCGGATCCTCCTGATCATAAGCGTTGAAATCGCCCATGACCAGCTGGGATGGAATCCAGGTGCTCGAACGGATGGCGGCCCAATGCGACACCAGCTCCTGCACCTGCGATCGGCGCATGGCATTGTAGCATCCTTGGCCATCGCCTTGGTCCGTATTGGCACCAGAGGCGCCATCGCAGAGCTTGCTGCGCAGGTGCATCGTGCTCAGCAGGAACCGGCGGCCTGACGCGTTCGCGAGGAAGCCCTGGGTGATGTGCGCACGCTGGAAGATGCTCGTGTTGAGCCAGAAGGTGGTGGTGACGGGCTGCAGCGCGTTGGTCCGGTAGAAGATCACCGACCGCGTGAAGGAGCCGGGGGCATCGTGATCGATGACGGCGTAGCCGCCTCCCATGGCGGCATTCAGGCCCGCGAGCAGGTCGTCCGAGGCCGGATCGCCATTCTCCAGTTCGGAGAGCACAAAGGCATCGGCGGCCAGTTGCTGCAAGGCTGCGATCAACTTGGTCCGCTGGCGCTGAAGCTCTCCGGAGTTGGACGCTCCCGACGTGCCCAGCGTTGTGAAGTAGTTGCGCACGTTGAACGCTGCGATGCGCAGGTCACCGCCCACAACCGGAACCGCCGGTCGCTGGGAATGCTGCAAAGGGACTGCCCCCACCGGATGAACGCGATAATCACTGAATGCATAGTGCAGCACACCGACCAGCGCGGTGATGGCACTGCCGCAGCGCAGGGTGCCCTGTGGTCCGATGAGCGGTGGTGGCGAAGGCCAGGTCGAGGTGCGGCCATCATCGAGGATGATCGTGCTCCGAGCGTTCAGGTCAGCGCGAGCGGTCACCGCCGCCACGTTGGAGGATCCTGTGCTCGTGGTGCCCAAGGCCACGGCATCGTTGGGGTCGACCAACTCCGTCGGTTGCATGATCAACGCAGGCGCGAGCACCAGCTCGCCGTACTGCGCCCAACCCTCATTGCCCGTCACCATTAATTCTTGCGGAAAGCGGAGCAGCATGCCTTCGTAGCGCTCCCAATCGCCAAGGGATGCCACTGGAAGGCTGACGTCGGTGGGCGTGACGGTTCCAGAGCCCAGCACCGAGACATTGGTCACGTTCTTGATCTCGGTGACGCCTTGGAACTCATCCACCTCGCCGGTCACGCTCACACGCTGTCCAACGGTCACGTTGTTTCCCGGCTGGTAGATGAACAGACCATTGCTCGTGGCCGGATTCGCGTCGCACGTTGGGTCCTCGACAAAGAATCCCTGAATGGTGCCCGTGCCGCTGTATGCGGCGGCTACGATGCCCGTGGTGGTCAGGATCTGGCCATCGTAGGTGCTGGCCGTGCCGCTCCCTTGAATGGTGCAGATAGGTGTCTGCGCCGCGGCTTGCGTAACGATCAACAGCATTAGCGTCCCGAGAATCCATTCGCGCATGGCGCAAAGGACGGCATCAGAAGACTCTCCAGCCTCCAAACCTGAGCTGTAAGCAACCACCTGTTCGTGCGTGCTTCAGATCGTTCATCCGACCTTAGTCCCATG
>JADJXF010000033.1 GCA_016715995.1 Flavobacteriales bacterium | reverse complement strand
TCTTCCTCCAGCTTTACGAAGAGGCCAGTGAGCTTGTCGTAGAGCAATTCGGGTTTCTGCCCCTTGTGCCAGGGCACCTCGTGGTAGCCGATGGGCTGCTGCGGGCGGCGCACGGCCAGTTGCCACACCTGATCGCCCCTGCCATCGATGTACACGATGAGGTGCTCCGCGTGGAACTTGGTGAACTGCTTCTCGATCTTTTGGCGCCGCGCCTTGTCGGTGGGCTCGGTGGTGTTCACCACCGCCACGAAGAAGTCCTTCTTCTCGGCCACCAGCTCAGCCTGCACGATGTCCTTCTCGGCCACTTTCAGCGGGCGCTTGCCACTGCTGCGGTTCCATCCCAGCTTCACGAAGATGCCCTGGATGTCCCCGGCTTCGAGGCGTTGCTTGAGGTCTTGTTTGGTGATGCTCATCGCGGGGTGCGCAATCCGATGGAACAGATGATGTGGGGTTGCTGGGCCAGCTCGGTGGTGCCCTCCTCCGGCTTGTTCACCAGCTGGCCGTCCTCGTGCAAGGCGAGCACCAGCTCGGCCAGTTCGGCATCGGTGATGCCCTCGCGCAGGCGGCGGTTCAGCAGGTCCTTGGCACGTTCGCGCAGCGGGAACCTATAGATGTCCTCCGCCGCTTCCTTCAGTGCGCGGTTCTCGAAGAGCGTGCTGCGGTCCTTCTCGAAGAGCACCTTCAAGCGGTTGTAAGCCTGGTAGCGGGCGCCGTTCTTCTTGCCCAGTTGCCCGCCGCCGGTACTGCTCTCGTTCTCGTGGATGTGGCGCACGGCGGTCTTCACCAGTTCGTGGTGGTTGGTCACGCGCTCGGCAGTGGCTTCATCGGGGCCGCATTGTAGTGCCTTCAGGATTCGGAACTGACTTTGCGTCACCACTTCGCCGCTGCCGTTCACCCAGGTGAGCAGGTCGTTTTCTTGCGCGGTCTTCACGAACACGGCCACCCCTGGTTGCGCCTTGGCCTCATGCGCAGGTAGGTGGCGCGTGCTGTACACCACATCGGGCATGTTCTCGATGCGCTTGCGAAGCTCAACATCACCGGTGGTGGCCTCGTTCCAGATCTGGTAGGCCCAGCTGCCCAAGTCCACTTCATCATCGCCCTCCTCGTCGTATAAACCGCTCTTTTCAGCGTAGAGGTCGTGCAGATTCACCGGGTCGCCATCGAAGAACACTTCGTCCGTGCCCACCACTTCAGCGTTCTCGGTGATGCGTTGCCGCAAGCGTCCGCGCAGGTTGATGATGGTCTCGATGCCATCCTCCGGCAGGAAGCTGTAGCAAAACACCTTCTCGCTTTCCTGACCGATGCGGTCCACGCGGCCCGCGCGCTGGATCAGGCGGATGAGCGCCCACGGCAGGTCGTAGTTGATGATGATGTGCCCGTCTTGCAAGTTCTGTCCTTCGCTGAGCACATCGGTGGTGATGAGCACGCGCGTTTCGTGACTGGTGCCCGCGATCTCGGGTTTCTTGTTGCTGCGCGGGCTGAAGCGGTGCGCGGCGTGGGTGGGGTCGTTCAGGCTACCGGTCACCACATCGAGGCCGCTCACTTTGCGCGCGTCCAGCTGCTCGTGCAGGTAGATGGCGGTATCCGCGAACTGTGTGAACACGAGCACCTTCTTATCCGGGTTCTCCTTAGTGCAGAAGCGGTGCAACGCGTTCAGCTGCTTGTCCTTCGTGGGATCCCAGTCCTTGCCGATGGTCCAGATGTGATGCAGCTGCCCGGCATCCTCCAGCAGGTGCTTCTTGAGTTGTTCGGTGAAGAGGTCGGCGCGCAGCCACTTGAAGCGCTTGCGGTTCTTGGGGATGTCCAGCGCCTTGTACAGCAACGCCGCGTTCTCCGCATAGCGCTTGCCGTGCTCGTCCACGCTCATCTCGGCGAGCTTCTCCATGTCCTCGTCGCCAAGGATCTCGTCGATGCCTTCACCGTCCTGGATGCCGATGGGCAGGTCCAGCCCGTTCTCCAGCGCGTACACGAAGAGGTGATTGCGCGGGATGTGGCGCTGCAAGCTCAACAGGAAAGACCAGCCACTGCTTTCCAAGCGCTTGAAGAGGCTGGTGCGCGCGAAGCCCACCATGCGCTTGCCCGCGCGGCTCAGGTCGTCGATGATCCGTAACTCCTTCTGGCTGGCCTGGCTCTCGGCGGTGCCATCGATGTAGCGGCGTAATCCATAACGCGCCAGATGCAAGTGGCGGATGATGTCCACCACCTCATTGCTGTAGAGCTTGGCGTACTGGTCGTTCGGGTCCTTGGCGCTGAAACCGTACTTGAAGGCCTTGGGGACCCGCTCCGGGAACTTGAAGCGCGAGCCGTCCTGGAACTCCAGGAAAGGCTTACCGTCCACCGGATCGATGGGACTGTGCTTGCGGATGAAGCTGCGTGTGCGCCGCACGGTGTAATGCTTCATCAGGTCGCGCCAATCGTCCGTGAAGGTGCTGTGCTCGAAGGCGCGCAGCGTTTGCGGTTGCGTTTGGTGCTCGGCCTGGAACACATGCTCACCACCGAGGTCGGTGATGTACTGGTTGGGGCGCAGGCCGATGTCCTCCTCAGGGTCGATGAAGAGCCCGAGCTGTGAGGACAGGTCGAAGAAGGTCTTGTTGTAAGGCGTGGCGCTAAGCAACACCACCTTGCATTCCACGCGGTGGATGAATTCACGCACGGCCTTGTAGCGCTTGCCCTCGGGGTTGCGCAGGTTGTGGCTCTCGTCCAGCACCAGCAGCTTCGGACGTGGGAACTGCTCCAGGTATTCGGCATCCTTCACCGCGCCGAGTGACACGATCTCCAGTTTCAGCTCGAACTCCTTTTTGAACCACCTCCACATCTCCTCCAGGTTCGGCGGGCAGATCACCATGCTGCCGCGGAACTCGGTCTGCTCCATCAGTTTGATGAGCGCTGCGGCCGTCCACGTTTTACCCAGACCCACCACATCACCGATCAGCACGCCGCCCCGCTTGTCGAGCATGCGGGCCGCCATACGCACCGCTTCCGCCTGGAACTTCAGCAACTGGTTCCGGAATAGCGGCGGCACTTCATAGGTGGCCAGGCCGATGCGGGCCTCGTTGCTCAGGTGGTACACGATCTTCAGGAACACCTCGTAAGGCGTTCGGTCCAAACCCGCCCAGCTCTCGTCGATGATGGCCAGTAGGTCCTGGCTGATGTCAATGCACCAATCGGCATTCCATCGGTCCTCGAACCACTTGGCGAGCTTTTGTGCTGCATCGCTCTCGATCACGTCCACGTTCAGTTCCCCGTTGCCTTGCAGCCCACTGAAGGTGAGGTTGCTGCTCCCAACGAAGCCGATGATGGGATTGAAGCGGTCCTCTCGAAATGCCAGATACAATTTGGCGTGCAGCAGGTAGGCCAAGTGCAGCTTCACCACCACCTTGCCCGCGCGGATCTGTTCAGCAAATCGCTTCAAGGCGCGCTCGTCGCTTTCGCTGGGTGTGCCGTAGGTCAACTGTTCGCGCAGGTCATGCGCCAACCGCTTTCGCCAGCGGGCCACATCGCTCTGATCGGGTTCCGTGCGCCCTTCGGCCGCATAGAGCTCGGTCAATTCCTCTCGCCGTGACTTGCTCATGCCCACGAGCACGCGGCACTGCTTGCCTTCACCTCCATCGTATCCATTGACCAGTTCCGCCAATGGCCCCCAGCCCCGCAGGTTCAGGTAGCCCACGCATACATCGCTTCGATAAGCAAGGCGGAAGCTCTCCTTGGGGCCTTCGAGGAGCTTCTGCTCGATGTTGTCGTAGATGGTGGGCATTGCGGGCTCAAAGTAGCACGCCCCTTCCATCCAATCTCGCCCCTTCGTTCGCTCCCCCTACTCCCTCACCACCCTTCTCCCCTCCCCGTTCAGCAGCACGGTATAGGCGCCCGGCGCCAGGCCCGGCAACGCGATGGATTGCTGCCCGGCAATCACGCGCGCAAGTTGCACTTCGCGTCCGGCGGCATCGAGCACGCGCAGCGCTCCCGCTTGCGGCGCGTTCAGCCAGAGCGCATCGTGTAGCAGCGCGGCGCGGAAGGCCTCGCGGTGCGCGCTAGTGATGCCCGTTGAGTTGTAGACGAAATCGGCGGAGTTGCTGTAGCAGCCATCGGCATCCACCACCAGCACGGTGTAGGTGCCGTTCGCGGTGGCGGTCCAGCTCTGCAATGTGCCTCCGGGGAGGAAGGCGCCATCGAGGTACCATTGGTAGCTCACGCCGGGCGGGTTCACGGTGAGCTCCGATCCGTTCTGCGTGATCACCGGCACCGCGCCGAGGGTGGTGACGCTGAAGACGCCGCTGTAGCTGAAGTAGGCATCGCTCACGGTGAGCGTGATGTTGGCGGTGCCGGGCGCGTTGTCCTGCAGGTTGCTGATGCCGATGGCGAAGGTGGTGGCGTTGAGCTGCTGCACGCTGAGGTCGGCATCGGCCACCACGTTCTGGTCGCTGCTGCTCACGCTGGGGCTGCCCACGGGCGCGCCCACGTTGGTGACGATCACGTTCGCGGCGGCCAGGCCGATGTCGCGGCAGAAGGGCGGCGGCTGGGGGACGCTGAAGAGCGCATCGTCGTCGCGGTTCAGCACGGCGAAATTCTCCGGGCCCATGGCGGCGTACTGCGCATCGGCGGTGGCGGCGTTCATGGTGGCCACCAGCGAGAGGTTGATGTCGCCATCGTCGAGCGCATCGTCGAGCCCGGTGAGGGTGACGTCCTGCGGCACGTTCCAATCGGTGGTGGTGAAGGTCATCTGCGCCACATCGATGCTGGCCTCGGTGTCGTCGCTCACGCTCAGGTCCACCACCACGTTGCCGGTGGGCTGCGTGCCGAGGCGCAATTGCACCACGCCGGTGGCGCCGGTCTCGTCCACCACGGTGGCGGTGTTGGTGCCGGCCTGCACGCCGGGGAAGCTCACGCCGCTGTAGGCGCGCGCATTGATGCCCTGCGTATCGCCCTGGAAGCCGTTGCCCTGCCACACCACCACGAAGCCGCCGTCGGCGCGCTTCTCCACCGCCGGGTAGGCCTGCACGCCGGCGATCGTGGTGTTGAGCACCTGCACGCCGCTGTTCTGGAAATTGTAGCTGCTGGCGTAGAAGCCGCGCACGTTGTAGTTCTCGGTGTCGTTGAGGCTGGTCCAGGTGCCCATCACGATCACGAAATCGCCGTTGTCGAAGAGGGCGCACTCGCTGGTGTAATAGGCGTAGCTGCTGGCGAAGATGCCGGTGGTTCCCATCAATGTGGCGCCGTTGGCATCCAGGATCCAGGCCTGGAACACGTCGGTGCCGTTCACGCCCCACTTGGTGCTGATGAGGATCCCGTCGCTGGCGTTGGTGCTCACGTCGATGCAATTGAGCGAGCTGTTCTGGTTGTACACCATCGTCTCGTTGATGCGCGAGCAGGTCGGCATCGAAGGTCTTGCGGTAGATGCGCTGCGGGTAATTGTCGCGGCCGTAGATGGCCACGAGCGTGCCGTCGCTCTTGTACCGGATGTTGGGGTGGTCGTAATCGTTGTTGGCGTCCTCGGTGACGAGCACGGCGGGGCCGGTGAAATTGTTGGTGCCGAGGTCGTAGTTGCGGATGTTGAGCACGTCGTTGCCGCTGCCGTAGAGCAGGGTGAGCGTGTTGCCGCGCACGGCCATGTCCCATTGCCCGCCGCCGCCGAGGTTGAGGGTGGCGCCGAGGGTGTTGTCCGCCTCGAGCACCCGCAGGTACAAGCCGCTGGCGGTGTTCCAGGCGATGAGGAATCGGCCGGCGGTCCAGTAAATCACCTTCACCACGTACTGCTCCTGGTAATTGCTGCCGGTGGCCACGAGCAACTCGCTGCTGATGGCGATGTGCGCGCTGTTGTAGCGGCGGAAGTAGATGCTGGCATCGGGGCCGTCCTGCTGCCAGCTCTTCCACACCACCACGTAATCGTCGCTGGGCCCCATGGCCAGCTGCGGCCGGTACTGGTCGCTGGGCACGTTCTGGTTCACGCGGAACTCATTGGTGACGGGGTTCCAGATCTGCGCGCCGACGAGGGCGGGCAGCAGGGCTAGGAGAGCGAGGAGGTGGCGCATGGGGGTGGGATTACAAGACAAGGTTAGCACGATAGCTCAACCCGCAAACACGGAATACGGTCGAGGGTGCTTTCCGCCCAAGCTTCCCGGGACTGCCGTCCAGCGTCAGTGCTGAACGACCAGCATGCCCCGACCCGTCCTGCTGCCAACGCTGCACTCGACCACATAGATCCCGTCGTGCAGGTCCGATGTGGAGAAGCCGATGGCTTCGTACGGCCCGAAGCGCATCGCGGGCCGGGCCAATGCGCCCGATGCCGAAAGCACGCGCACGGTTGCCGCGCCCTGCGCGAAGCGCCGCAGCGTCGCCCATTCATGAGCGGGATTCGGAGCGATCACCATCAACTTGGAATCCCGGTCCTGTCTCGGCAGGCCGACGCCGCTGATGGAGGCTTCGATGCGCAGGTTATCGAAGGCCGCATATCCTGAGGTGAGCAGGTCCCACATCACGGAGATGTTCCCATCCGTGGCGCCCGAAACGTCGAGGCCGGTCTGCACGGTGGTCCACCGGAAATGATGCGGGTCGGCGGAAGGAACACCGCCGTAGAGCGTATCCACATCGAGCGGGGGACCTGGATTATTGATGTTGAACACCCCGTTCGGCGAATCATGGACGGAGACCCGGAACGATGGCACGTCGGTGCCGAATGGTCCGCTGCACCCGACAAGGTCAATCGCGGAGACATCCATGTACAGGTTGACGTATGGCAGCGTGTCGCTGAAGAGCGTCAGCGCGACCTTGTCATTCTGAAAGGTGGAGAGCATGCCCAGGCAATAATCGCCGCCCTGTCCGGTACTGTCCGTATAGATGCCGCTCGAGCCGTTGATCAGCAAGGTTTCCACCGTGTACACCTGCTTCCACGACCCGCCACCACCGGTGCCTGTGCCGGTTCCCTGCCAAAGCGAGTTCACCGGGGTAATGCAGAGGTCGGGTCCGCAATTGCCCGACGGCGTGGACAGCGGTGAACTGAAATCGTTGACGAACAATTGAATGGTTTGTCCGAGCCCGTCATTCCAAGACGAGAATACAACGACGGAAAGCGAAAACAGCAATGCTCTCATGCTCAGGGGTGGCTAGGGTGAATTCCAAACCTAGTAAAAGATGCTGCGCGGCAGCGATGGCCCAACCCCGCAATGGCCGGTGAAAAATTGTCGCCGGGAGGTCAGACCACGGGAGGAGGATGCGCCCGACCCGGAAAAAATTCCGCGCCGCTCCCACCCTCTTTCGGCCCTTCCCCTCCGACCGCAATCATCTCCTAAATTCGTCTGGACCGGCGCGAAGCACTGAGCCGCCCACCTCCTACCCCAGCTGTCCGAACCCGCCATGCGCAGCGCCGCAAGCGGGCACACCGGCACATCCTGATCGACCATGGCGAATAGCATCTCCTTCGAACCCATGAATCTGGATCATCTGAGGGTGATGGATGAATGGAAGTACAATGCGTATTTCCCTGATTTCGACTTGTCGGCGTATCATGCTTCCATGAAAGAAACTTGACCCATTGCCCTGCCGAATGCGAAGGATTCGCGGTGAAAGACGGCGAAGCGTTGATCGGAAATATTCGAATACTACCGTGATGTGGATGGCAGAGCCGAGATTGGCATGGCGCTGGATCCGCGATTGATCTGCAGGGATTGGGCAAGCAGGTCATGCGTGCCGGTATTGACTTCCTTCTTCACCAAAGGAACTATCGCGAGCGGTTCATCTCCCTCACCGTAGCCGTCAAGAATGTCCCGGCCGTGAGTTTCTACACGAAATTCGGGTTCAGCACCTACCGGGATGTCGTCGGTCGGGATGGAGTCAGA
>JADJXF010000032.1 GCA_016715995.1 Flavobacteriales bacterium | reverse complement strand
CCCTGATCTGAAGATGAAGAAGCGCAACTCCGAGGTGCCTGAGGCACCGCCCTCGGGATGGTACTTCAGCTGTCAGACGCCTGTCTCCATGGCGAACAGCTCCGAGGATGGGTCAAGTTTTTTCCGCGCCCAGGGCAGTAAGGTTTTGCGAACACATCTGCATGGGTCTCACCGCGAGGATGGATGCGCGTCAGCGAGGTGGATCCTGCGGGGATGGAGTCCACGCCGGTCCACTCGTCATTCACTGGGCCCATCATGCTACCTCACCACCGTCACATGCCCGTGCAGGATCCATCGTTCCTGCGTGAAGGCATCGCGCACATCGATGCGGTAGAGGTAGACTCCGATGGGCACTTCGTGGCCACCGGCCGTGCCGTCCCACCCTTCGTGGAAGTCGTTGCTGAAGAAGAGCTGCTGGCCCCAGCGATCGAAGAGGCGCAGGTCATAGGCGTCCAGGTCCACGCGGTCGCCGAGTGGGATCCACAGGTCGTTGAACCCATCGCCGTTCGGCGTGAAGGCGTTGGGCACGTAGTAGCCGTGGTCGTGCGGATGGAAGTGCGCGATGATGGTGTCCGGCGCGAAGAAGGTGATGGAAAGTGTGTCCTGCAGCGTGTCGGCGGGCAAGAAGGGGTTGAGGCCACCGCCGCGGATCTCCCAGGCGACGAAGTCGAAGTAGAGCTTGGGGATGGCCGCGAGGTCGAAGGGCTGCGCTTCGGGCACTGAGGCGGAGACCGGAAAGCTGGAGTAGAGGTGGTCGCCGAGGAGGATCTCGCCACCGCCGTGCGCGGCACCATCGAGCACCACGTCGTAGCGGATCTCGGGGGTGAAGTGGGCGACGACGTGTCGGCATGCAGGAGCATGAACCACATGGCCGAGTCCGATTCCGAAGGCAGCACCCAGTGGTTGCTGGTGCTCAATGGCTGAAGTCCCGGGTGGGAGTAGGCTTCTTCCGCGAAATGGAGGTTGGTGCTGTCGAAGTAGGTGCCGCTGAACGGGAAGTCCACGAGGTCCATGGTGTTGAAGTGCACCATGCCGCTGCCGGGCGGGTCAACGAGGATCACGATGTCCCGCGGCTCCACGCCGTAGCAGTTCTCGATGCCTTCCACGATGTACGCGCAGCGTCGCGATGAGGGAAATCGCGTACTTCCTGCACGTTCGCCGCCCACTCATCGTGGGGTGCCGCCCCAGCGCTGGCAGTGGCGGTCCATCTCCGGGTCGATCAAGGCGATCAGGCTGTCCAGGTGGCCCACGGTGGTTTCGCAGTCGAGCCCGTGGTTGATCAGTTCGGCGTAGCGCGCGAGGTATTGCGACTTGAACTCGTCATTGTCCATCAGCGCGTTGAACATGGCGAAGTGCGTGCTGGCGAAGTTGGTGGCGCTGGGCGTGCCCCCGATGTTCTCG
Source organism: Flavobacteriales bacterium (assembly GCA_016715995.1). Taxonomy (GTDB): domain Bacteria; phylum Bacteroidota; class Bacteroidia; order Flavobacteriales_F; family PHOS-HE28; genus PHOS-HE28. Next base: position 5,284 of record JADJXF010000032.1, on the reverse strand, counting down.
TTGGTGTGGTCGCAGGGATCGTTCAGCGGCGTGCTCTCGGGGAATCCGAACTCGTTGTGCGGCGACCCCAGGATCCAATCCATGTCCCAGCAGCAATACCCCCACTTCTTGTGATCGCCATCGGGATCCTTCCCCCGCCACCACATGGTGTTGAAGGCGAGCCACGATCCGTTGGCCACGTACTCGTTCAGGATCATGTGGTCGATCATGCTCAAGGTGCTCAGCGAGTCCTTCACCACGGCGTAGTTGGCCGGGTCGCTCATGTCGTTGCCGGTGATGAAGAGGTAGAGCTCCCACCACGGCGCGGTGCTGCCGTAGTCGGCCCAGATGCTGCCGTACTCCTGGATCGGGTCCACGCTCTCCCCGGGCTGGTCGTAGTAGTACTCGGTGAAGTCGTTGTCGTCCACCTTCTCCCGCGTCTCAACACGCCCCAATACTGCCCGTTCACGTAAACGATGCAGGGCTCGTAGGTCCGCTCGTCCAACTTGAGGCCGATGACTTGGTTCAGGCTCTGCACGTAGGCATCGCGGATGTGCGCGCCACTGTAGCCGGGGTAGTTGTCGCCGGCGGCGCTTTGAGGATGATGCGCTCGAAGTCGGTTGCGGTCGCTCCGCGGAAGAGCTGGTTCTCGATCTCGTCGTCGTAGCCGAACTCGTCGCGCACGATGTAGTCGATGTTGCGCTGGTCGTTGCTGTTGCTGGTACCGCCATGCTCGTTGAATTCGCCGAGCGATTCATCCAGCAAGGTCTGCCCCGCATCGAAGTACTCGATGTTGCCCTCGGCGATCGTGGTGTTGCCGCCGTTGTTCAGGATCATGAGCACATCCGCACCAGCGGCGATGCTCCACACCGGGAGGGTGTGCGTTTCGTTGATGAAGTAGGTGCTGGTCTCGATGAAGCTCGGCGGCACGCCCGGCGTTGCGCTGAAGGCCACCGCGCGCACGCAGGTGGTGGCGTTCACATTGAACGGACCGGCGTATAGCGTGCTCGCGGCCGTGGGCTCTTCGCCATCAAGCGTGTACCGCACCGTGCATCCAGCGGGCACGGCAATGCTCACGCTCGTGCTCCCGGCGTATCCGCCAGCGACGGGGCTCATCAGGGGCGTTTCGGCGTAGTAGGAGGACGGACCCGTGTTCACCGCTGCGGGCGTGGGCGAGAGGAAGATGCTCCAGGTGGCGGCGCCATCGGCGGTGCGGCCCCAGCTGTGGTTCTTCTGCGTGGGCTGCGCGAACTGGAACGAATCGATCAAGCTCATCGCGGGATCGGACAGCACCACGGATTCCTGCTTGGTTTGGGTGAGCTTGAAGTTCGTGTGCGGCATGCCGATGATCACCGCGTTCTTCCCGCTGCACACGATCACCAAATGCCCGTTCGCTGCGATGGAAATGCCGCCGGGCACCGTCCACTTGCCGGGATCGGCATCGTCGTCGCTCAGGTGCCAGCCGCTCAGGTCCACGCTGCTGCCACCGGCGTTGTACAGCTCCACCCAGTCCTCGTACTCGCCGCCCAGGTTGATCAGGTCCCAGTTGGCCGCGCTCACTTCGTTGATCACCACCTGCGCGCGCACCGGTGCTCCGGGGCAGATGGCCATGGCCCAACAGGCCAGGAAGGAAAGGCGGCGCAGCAAGTGTATCATCCGTTTCATCCCGGTCCAGCGGGACCGCAACAGCGGGGGTGGGCACCGGGAAGACGCAACGGCAGGGGAAAGGGTTGGTCAGCCGAAGCCGCGGTCACCGATGGCGCAGATGCTTCGCCGCGTGAATGACGGAGGATGCGATGGCGCTCACCGCACCCAGCCGAAGCGTTTGGCCGTTGTGCCCGTGGCCTGGGTCAATCGGATGGTGTAGGCGCTATCGGCCAGTCCGGCCATGCCGATGCGGTGGGGCGTAGCGGCGATGCGTCCTTCGCGCACAGTGCGGCCGGCGGCGTCGAGCAATTCGTAGCGCGCGCCATCGAGGCTCGCGCCTTCGATTCGTGCGGCATCGGCGAGCGGGTCGGCGATCACGCGCCAGTCGTGCGCGGCGGCATCGCCGATTCCGGTGGTGGTGGTGATCACCACGGTGTAATCCTCCGTCTCACCGAAACTGGCATCGTCGCAGGGCCCCACGCCGGCCAAGCCGTAGGAGCAGCGCACGCGCAGCAAGGTGGGTCCGAGCAGCGCGCTCATGGGCACGGTGAAGGGGTAGGTGAGCCAGTCGAAGCCCTCGGTGCTGCTGCCCGAGCCGATCAGCTCAGTGCTTTCATCGAGTGTCCCGTCCTGGTTGTAATCAATGTACACCGCATAGGCATCGGGCCAGTACTCACCGGCGATCACGTAAGCGTTGGTGGCGCTGCCGCGCTCGAGCTCGGTGCTCAGGTTGCGGTAATCGGAGTACGCGGGCCCGAAGCTTCCCCCCGTGGGGGTATTGGCGATGTCGCCGAGCTGGAACCCGTCGATGAAGTCTCCATCGGTGGTCCAGTAGCTGAGGTAGGGCAGGCAATAGCCGCCGTTCTCCTCCACGGTGACCAGGAAATCCTCCACCTCGCCGAGGTAGAGGTTCTGGCAGCTGGTGATGGGGCTCCAGACGATGTCGAACGCGCGCAGGCGCAGCAGGTGCTGCCCGGGCGGACAATTGGCGGGAATGGTGAAGGAGAGCGGCAGCGTCTCATAGGCCATGGTGTTGTCGGCGGTCCACAGCAGTTCGCCCGCATCGTCCATGTCGCCATCGCCGTTCAGGTCGAGGCGCAGGTCGAAACGGTCGCCAGGATTCGCGTTGGTGACGAGCGAGCCGATGGTAGAACTGGCCCTGCATGAGCGCAGCGGCGATCGTTGTGCAAGGTGTGGTGCGGCCATACCGCGGACTGGTCGCCGCTGAAGTCGACGCCGAAGAGGTTGGCGCTGTAGATGCCGCTTCCGTTGGTGCCGCCGTAGCCGAGGATGGGCAGGCAGGGCATGCCGGGCGCCTGGACAGAGACGGTGTAATCCTCGGTCTCGCCGTAGTCCACATCGGCGCAGGCGGTCATGCCGGGCGCGTTGTAGGCGGAGCGGATGCGCATGCGGCAATAACCCGAGCGCAGGAAAGGCGGGGTCACTTGGAAGGTCGCGGTCTGGAACGCACCGGCGAGCTGCACCAGGCCGAGGCTCTCTCCGGCGTCATCGAAATCGCCATCGCCGTCCCAGTCGATCCACGCGCCCACGTATTCGGGGGCGTAGGCGCCGATGGTGATGTCGAGGTCGTAGGAGGCGCCCATCACCAGCTGACGGCCAATCCAGTCGCCGTTGATCCAGGGGAACTCGCTGAGGGTACCGGAGAGCGCCACGCCGCCCAACGCCACGTTCGTGATCTCGTCGCCATCGCTGGTGCCATACGGGATGAGCGGGATGCAGCGCGCACCGTCCTCGATGAGCACCATGTAATCCTCGCACTCGCCGTAGGAATAGGAACCGCAGGGATCGAGCGCTCCGCCGTTGAACACGGTCATGACGCGCAACCGCGTGTAACCGATGAGCGCGGCGAAATCGATGGAGGTGTTGATGCTGTGGATCTCGAAGGGCTGCGTGGTGGTCCAGCTGTCCACCAGCTCATCGGGCTCGAAGGATCCATCCTGATCGGTATCGAGCCAGGCGGCGAAGCTCTCGTTGTTGGCGCCGGCAGGATCGTAGCTGCCTGCCGTCACGGAGAAGAGGTACATCACGCCCGTGTTCAGCACGCGCGTGGTTCGCGTAAGCGGCCCCGCGTTGACATAGTTCGTGTATGCCGCACCGCCGTTGTCGCCGGTGTTGCTCACGATATCCGCGAAGTCGACCTCCTGGATGTAATCGCCGTCGGTGACGCCCACGGTGAAGTTCGGCGTGCAGTACCCGCCGCCGCCACGTTCCAACGCGCCGGACAGGGCCGGCAACGGTTCAAGGCCTTGCGCGTTCAGCACCGATGCGAGGAGGAATGCGCTGCATGCACTGGCGTGTCGAAGCTGTTCCATGGTACATGGGTTTGGGAGAGTGAAGGTATCCGGCCAGGCCATTCCCCTCATGAGATGCGTCAATTCCAGTCCGCCCGCTGCCGATGGAAGCGGCGCGAGCGCCCTCCCCGCACGCCGGTCATGATGCGATCATGGACGGACCGTCACCGCGGCTTGAATGGCACAGCCGATGGTGCTGCGCGATGCATTCTCCGCGCAACCGTCTTCGTTCACGCAAAGCAGATTCTTCCCCGTGCGATGACCTGTGCGCGCCAACCCTGAGCAAACCAGGCCTCATCGCGCAGGGGTGAAGGGGCTTCAGCGCAGCAGCACCTCCTCGATTCCCTCCAGTTTCTCGTCGGTGAAATCGCCGCTGGCGCGATGCACGATGCGGCCTTCGCGGTCCACCACGAAGAAGTAGGGGATGTCCTTGTCCTTCAGGCCGAGCGCCTGGCGCAATTCATCGGCATCGTCCTTCACGAACACCACGCGGTCGGCCACTTCGGGCTCGGCGCTCTGGCGGAACCGCTTCAGGCTGGGGGCATAGGCGGCCTTGTTCGCGCCGGTGAAGAGCGGCACGAAGTACACCTCGGTCTGGTAGGCGTTGGCGAAGAGGCCGTGCTTGGCCACGAAGCGCAGGTAGGCGGGTTCGTACCAGTCCTCCAGTGCGGGCTGCGCCTTCTGCCCGTAGGCGAGGCCGATCACGATGAAAGGCGTATCGGGGCTTCCGGGCAATTCCAAAATGCTGCCGTCGGCGCGTTCGCCGTGCATGGTGGGGAAGCGGTCCTGTCCGTGGGCGGCCGCGGCGCAGGCCAGCAGGCTGAAGAGGGCGATGGGTTTCATGCGGGGACCGCTTCGATCATCGTGCCATCAGCGCACGCCATCCTCCGGGTTCTTGCCCTTGTGCGGACGGAACCAATCCTTCATGCGCTCGATGTCGGCCTCGGGGTCGTTGGTGAGCGGGAAGGGGGCGGTGATGATCGCGAGCTTGTTGGGGTAATCGAAGGTGGCCAGGATGATGGGCACGCCGGCGCCGGTGGCGATGCGGTGGAAGCCGGTCTTCCAATGCGGCTGGTAGCTGCGCGTGCCCTCGGGGTGATGGCGTCTTCTTGATCAGCGCCGCGCCCGAAGAGGTCCACCACGGCATCGACCATGTTGTTGTGCTTGCTGCGGTCCACCGGGAAGCCGCCGAGCCCGCGGAAGAACCAGCCGGTGAGCGGTCCGAAGAGCGAATCCTTGGCGAGGAACTTCACATCGGTGAGGCGGGCGATGCTGCGCACGGCGAGGCCCACCACGAAATCCCGGTTGCTGGTGTGCGGGGCCACCACGATGATGAAGCGGTCGAG
>JADJXF010000031.1 GCA_016715995.1 Flavobacteriales bacterium | reverse complement strand
GCGATCGAAGCGCAGCCGTGTGCCGGCGAGTCCGACCATGTTCACAAGCGGGGTAATCAATCGATCCTCTTGTCCAACACCATTGTAGTTGTAGTTGTCGATGAACCAGGCGCGCGAGGAGGTGCAGGCGGGAGCGGGTCCGTTGGTTGGAACTATGGTGCTCCAGGTATACGAGTTGTCCGGATTCTGGAGCGCCCAACCAGCAGGTGTGGGCGAAGCTGCGGAGAGCCCCTCGCTGTACGGGGCCAATACCGTAGTGCCGGTGGTCACCGTAAGACTGCGCGTCGCACCGTTGTCCGTCGGGTAGAGGTCACCTGCGAGATTGGTCTCCACATCCAGTGTATGAGCTCCGGTGGTGGCGATTGTGAAGGGGGTGGTGAACGTCACCGTGGTTGATGCACCGGCGGCAAGCGGACCAGGTACGTTCTGCGTGACCCAGGAACCGCCATCCACGCGGTAGCGCACCGGGAAATTGCTTTGGGCAACGGAGCCATAGTTGCGCACCACGGCCCGCACTGTGATGGGCGCGGCTGGACAGTGGTAGAGTGTACCGGTCCCCGGTTCAGTGATGCTGGAAACCCCCACATTGGTAGGGACCGGGGTGCTATAGGATTCCACTTGATCGATGCGGCTTCCGACAGTCCCCTGGTTCGCGCCGCTGCCCAATCCGCGTCGTGCGAAGGCCGACCAAAGGGCGGTCTGGTTCACTCCGCCATAGAGATTCTGGTCGGCGAGCAAGATGGCATCACGTCCTTGGACGAAGCCTGGATTGCAGGGTGTGAGCTTCATCGCCTCGATCACCAGGCGCATTGCGATGTTGTTGCCGCCCGTGCCGGTGTAGATGTTCGGATCGAGGCCATGGATACCGATCAGCTCCCAGGTCATTTCCCAAAGGATGGTGCACCAGACGAATCCAATGCCGTGCGGCACGGTCAACGACGTGTTGTTCGTGGAGGCGTATGTGTAGCCGTTCAGCCCGAAATTCGTGCTATACGGTGCTGGCCGGATGCCTCCTCCAGTAATGGGCTGCCCTACCAGGTATGTACCCACGCCGCGCGGCATGGGGCCCGTATCGCCGGCTTTGATCGTCATTACAAGCGCCAGGTAATCGCTCCAGCCCTCACCCATCTGCTCCACATTGGTGAGGCAATTCACGTTAGCGGGGCCACCTACGAGCCGGTTGCTCACGCCATGGCCGTACTCGTGCGAGATGACACCGTTGTCCAGGTCGCTGGTGCGGTTGGGTGTGGTGTACGTCCACCTGTACATCTGCATGCGCGGCCGCGTGCCATCAGCAGGCGTGGCGAAATTGGCGTTGTTGGTGCCGCCGCCATCCAGTGCATCCGCCAGCACATAATCGTTCCCGGTACCGCCCCGTCCGTAGTTGTTCTGCTGGAAGTTGCCGGAGGCCTCATTGAAGCCATACCCGTACAGCACATCGTGCAGCGTGTTGTTCCAGTAGTACAGGTTGGTGATGAGCGCGCCCTGATAGGTGCTGGGCGCACCGCCGAGGTTGATGGTGAAATCGAAGTCGAGGGTTGCGCCGCCATCTGGCGAGAAGCCGACGGTCCCATTATTATTGTCAATATCCTCTTGCGCCCATACGTTGTTGCCACGCGTGATGGTGTACTCGGCGCCATTGGCCCCGTTGGTATCCTGCCAGCCGTAGGGCGATGCGATGCCGCCCAGTGTCCAGGGTGCATTGCGCTGTGTGCGTGGGCCATGGCTCGGGCTCTCGGTGGGCCAGCCATAAACGTTGAAATCATTTGGCGCGGCGGGTGCCGAAGGCGCGGCTTCCTCTGGGTGCACGCAATCCGCGCCGTGATTTGGGTGATTCCATGCGCATTGGCTTACCCAATCGTTCCGGTCAATTTCCTCGCCGGTCATCGCATCGATGCGCACGTTCCACCAATGCGTGCCATCGGGTGTGTAGTGGTTGACATTCCAGGCCAACCGCAATGATTCGCCAACGGGTTGGTACACGAGCTGCACAAACGGGGATTCATCGCTAAAGCCCTCGCTGTCGAAGACCAAGCGCTTGCCTCCGTCCTCGGTGGTCAGCAACGCGGGCACGCCCCGGCCAGGCAGATTGACAGCGAGCACCGACGCGAGCGCTGCGGATCCACTGATTCCGGGGCTGGTGGCATTCACCCGTTCGGATAGGCGTGCCCAGGCTCCATTGCTCACCGAAAGGATGCTCCCATCCGGCCTTTGGTGGATTGCGATATCGGCGTTCCACACCTCGATGCCTTGCCAACGCTGGCGGATGTACGTGTGCGTGATTCCGGAGCCTTCGGAGATGTAGTGGTCCTTCACCACGGCATCCTCTATATCTTCCGCGCTCAACGCATCGGATTGAAGCGTTTCGAGCGCTAACACCAGGTACTCATCCGCGCTGCGCTGCGCACTCAGCTGGAGCGATGAACCAATTAGGCAGAAAGCGATGATGCAGAGGCGCATGTCCTGCAGAAGGCTGTAATCGAGGCCGAATGTACTGATGATCAGGGCTTGCATCAATGACCGACAGTTCGCGCTTTCAAATCGTAAGAGGCCGAGGGTAGGTGTAATTTTGCCCCCACCTTCGGGGCACGAACATCCAACAAGACCCTGAACATCCCAACGCACTATACCGCATGTACCCCCCCGAACTCACCGCTCCCATGGCCATGGACCTCGTTTCCGCTGGCTTCGAGGAGCTTAAGACCCCCGATCAAGTGGACAAGGCCTTGGCTCTGCCAGGCACCGTCCTCTGCATAGTGAACAGTGTCTGCGGCTGCGCGGCTGGCGCCGCCCGCCCTGGCGTGAAGCACAGCTTGCGTGGGGCCAAGCGACCGGACAAGCTGGTGACGGTCTTTGCCGGCGTGGACACCGATGCGGTGATCCAAGCGCGCAAGCATTTCCTGCCGTATCCGCCCAGCAGTCCTAGCATGGCGCTCTTCAAGGATGGCAAACTGGTGCACTTCTTGGAGCGCCACCACATTGAAGGCCGGACCGCAGAAATGATTGCTGAGAATCTGAGGATGGCCTACGACGAATTCTGCTAGCACAGTAGCGCGAAAAGAGAAGGCCCGGAGATCATCTCCGGGCCTTCTCTTTTTCTCCCGTGAGAGCGGTTACACCACGCCCTGGTCCAGCATCGCATCGGCCACTTTCACGAAGCCGGCGATATTCGCGCCCTTCACGTAGTTCACGCTCTTGCCTTCGGCGCCGTACTTCACACAGGCGGCGTGGATATTCTTCATGATGCTGTGAAGGCGCTGGTCCACCTCTTCGGCGGTCCAACTCAGGCGCAGGCTGTTCTGGCTCATCTCCAGGCCGCTCGTCGCAACACCACCGGCGTTGCTGGCCTTGCCGGGCGCGAAGGCCACCTTGGCGGCTTCGAACACGGCGATGGCCTCGGGCGTGCTGGGCATGTTGGCGCCTTCGGCAACGTACTTCACGCCCTTCTTCACCAGGTCCTTGGCGTTCTTGCCGTCCAATTCGTTCTGTGTAGCGCAAGGCAATGCCACATCGCACTTGGCCACCACGTCCCACACGCGCGCGCCCTTCTTGTAGGTGCTGCCTTTGAACTGCTTGGCGTACTCCTCGATGCGGCCGCGCTTCACGTTCTTCAGTTCCATGATGAATCCCAGCTTCACGCCGTCGATGCCATTGGGGTCGTAGATGCCGCCGTCGCTATCGGAACAGGTCACCACTTTGGCGCCGAGTTGGGTGGCCTTCTCGATGGCGAACTGGGCCACGTTGCCGCTGCCGCTCACCGCTACCACTTTGCCCTTGAAGCTGCTCTTGTTGTGCTTCATCATCTCTTCGGCGAAGTACACGCACCCATAGCCGGTGGCCTCGGGGCGCATGAGCGAGCCGCCCCAGGTGCGGCCCTTGCCGGTGAACACGCCCGTGAATTCGTTGCGAAGACGCTTGTCCTGGCCGAACATGTAGCCGACCTCGCGGCCGCCCACGCCGATGTCGCCAGCGGGCACGTCGGTGAACTGGCCGATGTGGCGCCACAGCTCGGTCATGAAGCTCTGGCAGAAACGCATCACTTCATTGTCGCTCTTGCCTTTGGGGTCGAAGTCGGAACCACCCTTGCCACCACCCATGGGCAGCGTGGTGAGGCTGTTCTTGAAGGTCTGCTCGAAGCCCAGGAATTTCAGGATGCTGAGGTTCACGCTGGGGTGGAAGCGCAGGCCGCCCTTGTAGGGGCCGATGGCGCTGTTGAACCCGGATGCGTAGCCGGTTCACCTGAGTCTGGCCCTTGTCATCCACCCAAGGCACGCGGAACATGATCACGCGCTCAGGCTCAACCATGCGCTCCAAGAGCATCTTGCCCTTGTACCTGGGGTTGGCCTCGATGAAGGGGACCACCATCTCGGCCACTTCGTGCACGGCTTGAAGGAATTCCGGCTCGCTGCCGTTGCGCTTCTTCAACTTCGGCCATGAAGGCATCAACGGCCTTGTTCGACTTTGCCATCGCGGGGATGTTTGGTTGGTGCTTGGGTTAAAACGGCCGCAAATGTATGTGGCCGGTTGGAGGTTGATGGTTGAGGGTTGGCCAACCTGCGATCGGAGGGACAGGCAATCACATCGGTGCCAAACCCAACCCTCAACCTGTTGGCATTGGCCCGTGCGCCAGGCCCAACCTTCAACCCTCAACCACCACAGCTTCAATTCAGCTCATAAACCTTCCCCGGCAGCACACGCACCACCCCGCTGAACTCCAGGTTCAGCAGCAGCCCTGCGGCTTTGCCCTGCGGCATCTTGCTCGCCACGCACAGGTCGTCGATGCTCACTTTGCCCTTCGCCTTGATGATGTCCACGAGCGTTTGCTCCTCAGGCATCAAGTCAGCGAACAGTGCTGCCTGAGCGGGCGCCTTCTTCTTCTTGGGCAGCCATTCCATCAATGTGATCACATCCTTGGCGCAGGTGATGAGCGCCGCCTTGTTCTGCTGGATGAGCTTGTTGCAGCCTTCGCTGCGCGGATCGGTGGGCCTGCCTGGGAATGCGAAGACCTCGCGGTCGTAGCTGCTGGCGATGTCGGCGGTGATGAGGCTGCCGCCTTTGCTGCCGCTCTCCACGACGATGGTGCAATCCGCCAAGCCCGCGATCACGCGGTTGCGCGCAGGGAAGTTGCCCGGCGCGAAGGGCGACCCACTGGGCAGCTCGCTCACTAGTGCGCCGTGCTTCACCATCTCCTTTGCGGTGGCGGCATGGTCGCCGGGGTAGAGCTTGTCCAGTCCGTGCGCCACGCAGCCGATGGTGGGCAGGCCGTTCTTCATCGCATACCGATGCGCCACGATGTCGATGCCGTATGCGAGCCCGCTGACGATTGTCGCGTTCACCTCTTTCAGTCCTTCAACGAGATCCACGCAAAGGCGCTTGCCCTGCTCGGTAGGCGTGCGCGTGCCCACGACGCTCACCACGCGTGTGGCGTCGAGATCCGCGTCGCCCTTCACGAAGAGGATCACCGGCGCATCTTCGGCATGCTTCAATCGCTTCGGGTACTCCGCATCGAGGTAGAAGAGCATGCGTAGCTTGTGCTTGTGCACGTAGGCCAGTTCCTTCTCCGCGGCGGGCAGCACCTTCTTGTCGGTGATCGAGGCGATCAGCTTCGGCCCGATGCCCGGCACCTTCTCCAAGGTGTTCTTCAATTTCTTATCCGTGAAGATCGGATCCACTCCGCCGCAATAGGCCACGAGATTGCGCGCGTTCACCGGCCCGATGCCCTTGAGCATGCTGAGCGCGATGCGATGGATCTGCGACTGATTGTCCACGTGAACAGGGTATTTCGCTTCGGTTACATTTACCCGCACCCGCCCCGGAAGGAACCCCGGCCGCGGCCCCACGCTCGCCCACTGCACGATGCGAACCATCATCGCCGCGCTCACGCTCGCGGTCGTGGCGTCTGCCTATGCGCAGGACGCCACCCTGAACGGCAAGGTCACGGATGCTTCCACGGGGGAGGCGCTCATCGGTGTCAATGTGGTCCATGCTCCGGGCCGTGGCGTGGCCACCGATGTGGATGGCGCCTATACGCTCGTGCTTCCAGCGGGCACGTACCGCATCACCTTCAGCTTCATCGGCTACACTACGCGCACCGAGTCCGTGACATTGACCGTCGGGGAGCACCGAACCCTTGATACGAAGCTCGCCATTGCCGCCAACCAGCTCGATGCAGTGGTGGTGACGGCCGGGCGCTTCGAGCAGCGCGTGGGCGAGGTGACGCAGAGCCTCAGCGTGCTCCGGCCGGAGATCATCCTCAACAAGAACATCATCAGCATGAGCGATGCGCTGGACCAGGTGCCGGGCGTGGTGATCATCGACGAGGAGCCGCAGATTCGCGCGGGGAGTGGTTTCAGCTACGGCGCCGGCAGCCGCGTGCAGGTGTGCGTGGACGATGTGCCGATCCTCAGCGGCGACATCGGGCGGCCCAATTGGACCTTCCTGCCGTTGGAGAACCTGGAGCAGGTGGAGGTGATCAAGGGCGCCTCATCCGTGCTGTATGGTAGCGCGGCCTTGAGTGGCGTGATCAATGTGCGCACAGCCTATCCACGCGCCGAGCCGAGCACGCGGGTAACCACCTTCGCAGGCATCTACGACACTCCCGGTCATGCGCCGGCGAAATGGTGGGACCAGAATCAGCCGGGATTCGGCGGCGCCAACTTCTTCCATTCGCGTCGATTCGGGCAGCTGGACCTGGTACTGGGCGGGAACGCGTTCACGGACAACGGCTACATCGGCCCGGAGCCGCAATCCGCCGATAGCATCGCGCTCGATCCCTACCGCCTAGGTCCCGGCGGCTATGAGCACCGCGTCCGCTTCAACTCAGGCCTGCGTTGGCGTAGCAAGGGCGTGGAAGGACTGAGCTTCGGATTGAACAGCAATGTGATGAAGAGCCGCAGCACCAGCGTCTTCATCTGGAGCGATACGGACCGCGGTCTTTACCGTCCGAAGCAGGGAACGGTGACGCGCACCCTCGGCACGCAGTTTTACCTCGATCCCTTCGTGAGCTATCACAGTCTAGGCGGAACGCGGCACAGCCTGCGCACGCGCTGGCACCGGCAGATCTTCGACAACGACAACGGGCAGGGCAACAGCAACAGCACCACCCACGCCGAGTACCAGGCGCAGCAGAAGGTGGACCTCTTCGGAGAGACCGTGCTGACTGGCGGCCTGCTCTTGCGCAATGTGGTCTCGACCGCTGAGCTGTACAACGGCGATGCGGATGGCGATGGGAAGAACACCGCCTTGAACACTGCGGCCTACCTGCAGGCGGACAAGAAGCTCTGTGACGAGAAGCTGTCGTTGAGCGCAGGGGTCCGCTACGAACAGTTCACGGTGAACGACGATGTGGCCGGGCAGCCGGTGTTCCGCGCGGGTGCCACATACCGCGTGCTGAAGACCACTTATGTGCGCGCCAGTTACGGCCAGGGCTTCCGCTATCCCACCATCGGCGAACGATTCATCAACACCAGCGTTGGCCTGCTTCGCATCTTCCCGAACGCGGACATCCGTCCAGAGCAGAGCTGGAACACCGAAGTGGGGATCAAGCAAGGCTTCAAGCTGGGCGGCTTCATGGGCTACCTCGATGTCGTGGCCTTCCAGCAGGAGTTCCAGGACTATGTGGAATTCACTTTCGGGCAATGGGAAGCGTTCTCCTGGTCTGACCCGGCGGCGAATTTCTATGGCTTCGGTTTCAAGAGCGTGAACACAGGCGGCGCGCGCGTCACCGGCTTGGAGCTGGAACTGGCGGGCAAAGGGAGGATCGGCAGCGTGGAGATCCAGACGCTCATCGGCTATACCACCACCAAGCCGATCAGCACCACGCCGGACGACGTGTATGCCGAACCCGTACCTGGCCCTCCATTGCCGTTCCCGCCGGGCAACACCACGCCCACCATCCTCATCCCGGCCTCCACCTTCCGCAACACGAGCTTCGACCCCACGAACGACATCCTCAAGTTCCGCATCCGCAACACTTTCCGTGCTGATGTCCAGCTCGACTATCGCAAGGTCTTCGGCGGATTCAGCGTGCGCTACAACAGCCACGTGCAGAACATCGACAAGGCCTTCGTTGACTTGGACGAAGACGGCACGCTGGTGACCGGCGTGCGCGGCTGGATGGAGACCCACCAGAGCGGCACGACGATCGTCGATGCGCGCGCGGGCGTCAACTTGAGCAAGCAGCTCCGCGTGGCGCTCATCGTGAACAACCTCACCAACGAGGTGTACTCGCTGCGCCCGCTCTCCATCGAGGCGCCGCGCAGCATGCAGGTGCAATTGAGCTCAACGCTCTGATGGAAGGCGCGCGAGGGCGCAATCGGCTATCGCTCTTCTCCGCGCTCGCGCTATGGGCGATGCTCGCGGCCGTGGTGCTGCGCTCACCGCCGACCAACATCCTCAGTTGGGACACCTTCGGCTACCATCTCTACCTGCCCGCGACATTCATCCATCATGATCCGGGCATCAGCGATGCGGCCTGGGTCCATGGGGCGATGGAGACTTACCACAGCAGCGGGACGCTCTATCAGATCAGCGAATTGCCGGATGGCCGTTGGGTGAACAAGTATCCCTTAGGCCTGGCCATGCTGTGGTCGCCCTTCTTCGCCGCAGGGCATCTCGTCGCGGGCATCACCGGCGCGCCGCAGGATGGTTTCTCCAGGCCCTATCAATGGGCGCTCATCATTGCAGGGGTCCTCTTCCTGCTCGTCGGCCTGCTCACCCTGCGAAAGGTGCTGCTGCATTTCTTCAGCGAGCGCATCTCCATCGGCGTGCTCGTGCTCATCGTGGCAGGAACCAATTTCTTCCACCAGGCCACGCAGGGCACGGGCATGCCGCACATCTTCCTCTTCACGCTGGGTGCTGGCGTGCTTTGGCGCACCATCCAGTGGAGGGCGCATGGCCGTTTGCGCGACGCGGCGTTGATCGGCTTCCTGCTGGGGCTGTTGGTGGTCTCGCGTCCATCGGAGATCGTGTGGGCGCTGGTGCCGCTGCTGGTGAGTGTGCGTGATGCAGAGCGCTGGCGCGCATTCATCCGTGCGCGGTGGGCGGAGCGGAGGCACTACTTCGTGATGGCCGCGACCGCGACACTGGCGTGCCTGCCGCAGCTCTTGTACTGGAAATGGATGACCGGCCGCTGGCTCTACATGAGCTACAACAACCCCGGCGAAGGATTCGAGTTCTTCCATCCGTACACGTGGGAGGTGCTCTTCAGCTTCCGCAAGGGCTGGTACATCTACACGCCGCTGATGGTTGTGGCCACGCTCGGCATCATCGCGCTATGGCGTGCGCGGCATCAGCTGCGCTGGGCGGTCGTCGCCTTCTTCGTATTGAACCTGTGGATCGTGAGCAGCTGGAGCTGTTGGTGGTATGCCGACAGCTTCGGGCAGCGCGCTCTGGTGCAGAGCTATGCGCTGATGGCGCTGCCGCTCGGAGCGGCGCTGCATTGGATGAAGGAGCGAAGCGCCCGCTTGCGCTGGGGAACGCCGCTGCTGCTATTGATCGTCGCCTTCAATCTCTTCCAGACCTGGCAGGTGAACCAGGGCGTCCTGCACACCTCGCGGATGACCTGGCCTGCCTATTCCGCGGCATTCGGGAAGACGAATGCTCCGCCGAACCTCCCGGAATTGCTGCTCGTGGAACGCTCATACACCGGCGCCACCGGAACGCCTGACCCGGCGCGCTATACCCGTCGGCGGATGGCCGTGCTGCATTTCAGCGAGGAGAATGATCCTGCTGCTGGGGAGGGATCGGAGCCCGGCCTCCTGAGCAAGGAACGCGCGTTCTCGCCAGCTTGGCGAAGCACCTGGCAGCGCATCACGGATCGAGATCACGTGTGGCTCGAGGTCAGCTGCAAAGTGCAGCGCCCAGTGGATGGTTCGGCCCCGGGCTTTTCGCTGGTGACCACGTACGAGCACCGCGGCATGAGCTACGCCTATCAAGCGAAGGACGTGGACCTTTCGCAGATTGCACCTGGTGAGTGGACCGTGGTCCGGCTCTGGCACCTCAGTCCGGAAGTCCGTAGGCCCGATGACGCTGCCGTGGCCTACTGCTGGCTGCGCGATACCTTGCCCGTCCGCGTGGAGGAGCTCGCCATCCATCTGCACGAACCGAAGCCATGAGCGGCCTGCGCATCCTCGGCGTCATCCCTGCGCGTTACGCCAGCACCCGCCTCCCCGGAAAGCCGCTGGTGGATATCGGCGGGCGGAGCATGATTGCACGAGTGATGGAGCAAGCGCGTCAATCAAAATCATTGCATGGGCTGGTGGTGGCCACCGATGATGCGCGCGTCATGGATCATGTGCAGGGCATGGGCTGCGATGCGGTGATGACCTCTACCGCGCACCCGAGCGGAACGGACCGCTGCTTCGAGGCGCTCGCATCCGTAGGCCGCGACCGCTTCGATGCGGTGGTGAACATCCAGGGCGATGAGCCCTTCATCGCGCCGGAGCAGATCGACGAGCTGTGCGCCGCCCTCTATAGCGCACCGGGGGGCATCGCCACGCTCGCGCAAGTGGTCACGGATGACCACGACCTCGATGATCCCGGGGAGGTGCTCATCACCACGGACATCCACATGGATGCGCTCTACTTCAGCCGCGCGGCCATTCCCTTCCTGCGCGATGAGGACACAGGTCCACGCCATGCGCGCTTCCGCTTCCTAAAGCATGTGGGGTTGTACGCCTATCGCACCGAAGTGCTCGAACGCATCGTGGCACTGCAGCCTTCATCGTTGGAACTGGCCGAGCAACTGGAGCAGTTGCGCTGGGTGGAGAACGGATTGAAGGTCCGAGTAGGCCTCACCGCGCATCCCTCGTTCTGCGTGGACACGCCGGCGGACCTTGAAGAAGCGCGCCGACGGGTAATGGCGCCCTAGATTTGGCCACTGTCCCATGGGCATCGAGCGCGACCTGCACGACCTCCTGTTCTGCCACGACTGCGTGATCGTGCCGCAATGGGGCGGCTTCCTCACGCACTACCGACCGGCCCGGCTTGATGAGGCAAGGCGCGTGATCCATCCTCCCGGCAAGGAGTTGAGCTTCAACCGGCACTTGGTCCGAAACGATGGCCTACTGGCCGACCACCTGGCCAAACGCGAGAGCATCGCCTTCGACAGGGCCACTGCTCGTATCGATGCTGAGGTGGCCGGCTGGCGCCTCGCACTCGATCGCGAAGGCCGCTTGGAGTTGCCCTACATCGGCATCTTCTTCCGTGACGCGGAGCACAACCTGCAGTTCGATCCGGACAAACGCTCGAATTACCATAAGGATGCGCATGGATTGCGTCCGCTGAACGCCGTTCCTGTGGAACAATCCTGGCCCGTGGTGGTGCCGTTGACCCCAGAGCCCGCTACGGCCAGAGAGCTGCACGAGGCGCGGCGCTCCCCGGTGCTTTGGGTGGCGGCCGGCGTGGCAGCGCTGCTCTTTGGTGCCGCAGCCATCTGGGCCTACCGTATGGGCGGCAATGGCCAGGCCCAATGGAGCGGCATGCTGCCCTGGAAGCCGAAGCCGGAAACGGCATACGTAGCACCTGCCCAAGCGGGCTTCGTTCCGGTGCAGACTCCGAAGACATTCACATTCCCGGAGACGGATACCGGCGTGCATGAGGTGGTGCTGGATGAGGAGAACGATGTGCGAATGATCGTGGACCTGGGTCCTGCACGCATCGCAGCGGCCGATACCACTGCCGTGGCGATGCGTCCGAGTGCGGTGGCCGAGACGTTGCATCGATTTCATGTGGTCGGTGGCTGCTTCGCCCAGCCGGAGAACGCCGACAAGCTGTTGGCCGACCTGCTCGCGAAGGGCTTCCCGGCGCGGCGTCTCCGCAAGCGCGGCCAGTTGCATCCGGTGGCCTTCGGCAGCTATGGCACACGTGCCGAGGCCTTGGCCGCGCTGGATGTGATCCGCCAGCGCGACGGCCGCTCGGCGTGGCTGCTTGTGCGTTGACCGATCGCCTGCTCGCCGCGTTAGCTTCGCACCCCCTGAGCCGATGGTGACCATGCATGTTGTTGAATTGGAGTCCTGTACAGTGACGTTCGTTGACGAGGATATCGTGCATACGCACTTCAAGGACAACCACATGGTGGAGGTGTCCGATGTACAGGCCATGTTCGATGCGATCGAGGCGGAGCGTAAAGGACGCAGGGCCCTGCTGATGGTATCCGTGGGGTCAGGCACCACGATGAGCAACGATGCGCGCGCGTATGCCTCGGCACCTGCCTCCTCGCGTTTCATCGCCGCGGATGCGATTATCGTGCGCGATTTCGGCCATCAGTTAGCGGCCAATGTCTTCGTGCGGCATCACAAGCCCGGCCGCCCCATCCAGATGTTCCCCGATCGCGACAGCGCTTTGGCCTGGTTGCAGGAGCATCGCCATTTGGTCGGCTAATCCTGAATGATCCCCATGCTTCGTTCCATCTTCCTGGCCTCGGCACTGGCCTCGGTGGTTCCCATTGCTGCGCAGATGCTTACCGTCCCGGCCGAGCGAACGCTTCAGGTTACGAAGGCAGAAGTGGTGAGCTTGGCCATCGCGCCCAAAGGCGACCGTTTGCTCGTAGGACTCGGAAAAGGAGCCGAGGTGATCGATCTCGAGAGCGGGAAGAAGGTGTTCACGTTGCCCTACAGCGAGGATGGCGGGCAGGCGGCGTACTACGTGGCCTTCAACGAGAACGGCGAGTATGCCGTGCTTATCGGCCATAGCGGCAAGCGAGTGGTGTACAGCATGAAGACCGGCAAGCCCGAGCCCTCCCTTCAGCAGCACCGCTGGGTTCCCGATCCGCGCGCGGTGAAGGCCATGGGGCTGGACATGAGCAATTCCACTTTCGACCGCTTCTACCAGCAAGCAGAGTTGAAGGAAAGCGAGTATGCACTGAGCGCTGCCAAGGATGGCGCCGTGGAGATCGCCGATGCTGACGGTCGTGTGGTGCAGCGGTTGGAGTTCGCCGAGAACAAGGACCAGCACCACCGCGCGCCCATGCTGCGCTGGCAGCAGTGGCTGCTGGTGGGCACGGACGACGGCCGGGTGCTGTTCTACAAGCTGTCTTAGTCCTTCGTTTCGGGCTTACCTGCTGCGTCGGGTTTCTTCCCGTCAGCAGGCGATGCGCCGCGCGCCTTCACCACGGCATAGCCGATCACCACGCCCAGCACCAGCAAGCCCAATGCGCCCCAGGTCCACCCCAACTGGTCGCGGAAGGTGACGGTTGCCAGCAGCGCCACCAGCAGGGCCCACGCGCCTTGTCCGAAGAGCCAGAGCATCGGCCCTGACCAGGTAAGCGAGGCGGTCTGTAGCCGAGCCTGAACGCGGTGAATGAATAGTTGGTACACCACGAGCACCGCCACCAGCCCCAGTTTCAAATGCATGTAGGGAGACTTCAGCAGCCCCGGCATGCTCCAAAGCTGCCACAGGCCGAAGAGGACCAGCAACACAAGTGCTGGCCAAGCCAGCCCATAGAGGGCGCGCCGCTCCATGATCGTGAACCGCTCGTGGAGCAATCCGCGCTCCGGCTCCCAACGGCGCAGCGCCGCCCGGTGGGCGTTGAAGAGCCGCGCCAAGTGGAAGGCTGCAGCGAACCAGCCGGCCAGCGCGAGCAGGTGAACGAGCTTGAGCAAAGGCAGCAGGGCGGGGCTTTCGGTTGGCATGCAGCCAAGGTACGCGTGCCCATGCGTCTACCTTCGCCGCCCGCATGAGCCGCTCTTCACGCCCGATCAGCGACAGCTACTCGCAGACTACGCATGTGGTCCTGCCCAATGACACGAACGTCATGGGCAACCTCTTCGGGGGGAGACTGCTGCAGTGGCTGGACATCAGTTGCGCCATCAGCGCGCACCGGCATTGCAAGCGCGTGGTGGTCACCGTGGCAGTGAACCATGTCGGTTTCGACCGGCCCATCAAGCTGGGCGATTTCGTCACCATCCACAGCCATGTGAGCAGGGCCTTCGGCAGCAGCATGGAGGTGTGGAGCGATGTGTTCGTGGAGGATCAGCAGACCGGCGAGAAGATTCCGTGCAACAGCGCCATCTACACCTTCGTGGCGGTGGACAACGCGGGGCGCCCCATGCAGGTGCCAGAGGCTGTGCCGACCAACGACGAGGAACGGAAGCGCTACGATGGCGCATTGCGCCGCCGGCAGCTGCGCTTGATACTCAGCGGCCGGATGAAGCCCGAGGAGGCCACGGAGCTGAAGGCGTTATTCGAATAGCTCAGAGTCCCTCGTCCAGACTGAAACCGTCGAAGAGATCGCCGGTGGCAGTGTCGTGCGCGCGCAAACCAAGATGCCGAAGCAATGCGCCGACGCAAGCCGCGCTCAGCTCGCCGCCGTGCACATGCACCACCATGTAGCGCACCTGTGCGGCATCCTCCATGTGCAACTGGATGCTGATGTCGATGTCGTCGCCTTTCACGAAGAGCCAGTCGTTGTCCACGAGGTCGGCGAAAGGGATGGCCTCGAGGATGCTGCGGATAAGCTCCTCGCGCGCGCCGATGGGCTTCGGCTGGAAATCAACCGGCACATCGTTGATGGATGGCACTTCCGGAAGGTCCTGGATGAAGATGTCCCAACTCATGGCTTGGCAAGTTCCGCGATGCGGTGAAGGTCCTGCTGCTCCATGCAACGGAAATGCCCTTTCGGGCAGCGGTCGAACCCGATCTTGGAGCAAGGCCGGCAAGAGAGCCCTTTCACCTCGGCGATGTGAGCGCGCTCCGGATGCTGCGGGATGTACGGACCCATGCCGAAGCCAGGCACCGTGCTGCCCCACACACTCACCACGGGCTTCCCGAAAGCCGCTGCGATGTGCATGGCGCCGCTATCATGCGTCACGACGCTGCGCGCCTGTTTGATCAACGAGGCGCTTCCCAGGATGTCGTACCGGCCCGCAGCATCGTACACACGGCCACCGACCGCATCGCCGATGGCACGCGCCACCTCCCGGTCCTCCTTTCCACCGATGACGACGGTGGGGCCTTCGATGAGCCGCGCGAGCTCGATGAGCCGATGCTGAGCCAGGCGCTTCGTGGCATGCGCCGCGCCGATCGCGAGCGCGGCATAACCGCTTTGGTGCGTGGCCGGCAGCGCTGATATGGGCACCTCACGCTCCGGCGGGATGAAGAGATCCAGACCCATACCATCGTTCCTCACGCCAAGGTGCGCCACCGTGCTCATGTAACGGTCCACGATGTGGATGCGCGGCAAGCGATCCATCTTGAAGTTCACCAGCAGCCACTTCTCGATGTTCAGCTTCGGGAAGCTGTGCGATGGCGCGCCGAGCGCGCGCTTGACCTGGGCGGTGCGCAGGTTGTTGTGCAGGTCGATCACGGCATCGAAACGCTCGGCTCTCAACTGCGCGATCAGCGCACCGAGGTCATCGCCCAACTCATGCACCTTGCTCACATGCGGGTTGTAGCGCACTAGGTCGGCGAAGGCGCTCTTGGTGGCGAAGTGGACCTCCGCCTCCTTCAACTGCTGCTTCACGCAGCGCAGCACCGGGCTGGTGAGCACGATGTCGCCGATGGAGGAGAAGCGAAGAACGAGGAGCTTCATGCCGGCAAAGGTGCGTGTTGAGCGTTGGAGGGTGGAACAGGTTGAGGGTTGTACGCTCCACGCCACCTTTGCGCAACCCCCAACCTCTCAACCCGCAACCCCCAACCTGCGCTTGGAACTGATCGACACCCACGCCCACCTGTATAGCTCCAAATTCGCTGGGGACCGCGAGGCGATGATCGCGCGCGCGATAGAGGCCGGTGTCAGCAGGCTCTTCCTGCCTAACGTGGACCATGAGAGCATCGAAAGCATGCACGCGCTCGTTGCCACGCACCCGGACCATTGTTTCCCGATGATGGGGCTGCATCCTTGCTCAGTTGGAGAAGACAACGCTGCGGCCTTGGAAGAAGTGGGGCGGTTCCTGCACACTGGTCGTTACTGCGCGGTGGGCGAGATCGGCATCGATCTTCACTGGGACAAAACCTGGCTAGCGCAGCAGCAGGAGGTTTTCCGCCAACAGGTGCGCTGGGCGAAGGAGCTGCGCCTGCCGATCGCTATTCATTGCAGGGAGAGCTTCGATGAAGTCATCTCCATCGTGGAAGCGGAGAACGACGCATCGCTCACCGGCGTGTTCCATTGCTTCACCGGCACCGTTGATCAGGCGCGCCGTGTCACCGCCCTCGGCGACTTCTACCTCGGCATCGGTGGCGTGGTCACGTATCCGAAGGGCGGGCTGTTCGAGACGATGCGTGAAGTGGGTCCGGAGCATTGCGTCCTGGAGACGGATGCGCCCTACCTCGCGCCGGTGCCCTATCGCGGCAAGCGTAATGAGAGCAGCTACATTCCGCACATCGCCGCGAAGCTGGCCGAGGCCACCGGCAGGAGCGTGGAGGAGATCGCGCGCATCACCACCGCGAACGCCGAGCTACTTTTCCGGCGATGAGCGCTAGCGTCCTGCTGATTTACACCGGCGGCACCATCGGCATGCTGGCCGACCCGCGTACCGGCACCTTGCAGCCGATGGACCTGGAGCACTTGGAGGAGCAGGTGCCCGAGCTCGCGCGAGTCGGCGTTCGGCTGGAGAGCGTGGCCTTCGAGCGGCCCATCGACAGCAGCGACATGCGTCCGACGGATTGGGTGCGCATCGCGCGGATCATCGGCGACAATTACGCGCGCTTCGATGGCTTCGTGGTGCTGCACGGCAGCGATACCATGGCGTACACCGCCAGTGCCCTCAGCTTCCTCCTTGAGGGCCTGTCGAAGCCGGTGATCCTCACCGGTTCGCAGCTGCCCATCGGCACCATCCGCACCGATGCGAAGGAGAACCTCATCACGGCGATTGAGATCGCCGCCGCTAAGGATGGGCAGGGCCGCACCATGGTGCCGGAGGTGGCCGTGTATTTCGAATACCGCCTGCTGCGCGGCAACCGCACGGTGAAGGTGCATGCCGAGCGCTTCGAGGCGTTCCGCTCACCGAACTGGCCGGCACTGGCGGAGGCCGGGG
>JADJXF010000030.1 GCA_016715995.1 Flavobacteriales bacterium | reverse complement strand
CGATCGCATCAGCGTGACGCAGAGCCTCGCCTTCCCCACGGTGTGTGCGCAACCAGGAGGATGCTGAAGCACAACGCGGCCGGTGCGTTGGGAACAGGCGATGCGCCAACGCCAAGTGCGGGTGCAAGTGAACAGACCTATCACGAGGTTTTCGATCCTCAGGGAGCAAGTACGTCTTCTGCAAGAAGCCGACAGCATCTACACGTTGGCCGTTTCCGGTGAGGAACAGCGCTGACACGGGGTCGAGCAACGTTCTGCGAACGCGCCACGGCCCGCACCAAGCCATGCTGATGCGCCCGTGTGCAACAGACCAGTGCCGAATTGCAACAGGCCCGCACGCCTTTCGCAATTGACGAACAGCACCGGCAACTGGTCGATCGCTCCAATTCCGATGAAACAGACGGTACCGGTACTGCCCGGTGAAAGCACGGTGCTGCAGCATCCCATCGTGCGATCGGCCAATGAACAGGAGGCCGCAGCGGATGCACGCTGGCGGATGGAACGCTCCACGCTGCTGCCCGGAAATTCCCACTGCGTTTCCATCCATGACACTCTCACCAATCGCCCTCTGTCCTGATGGTTCGGTGATTTATGGGCGAAACGAGCGCTTCAATATGGTGCGGGCCGGCATCGGTTTGCCGCTGTTCTTCGGTGCACAGAGCGCACGCAACAAGGCCTCGCCTCGGTACCGAACGCGCCAGCAACGAGACGGCAGCGCTGACGCAGGAGATCCGTACCCACTGCAACAAGCGCAGCAACGCTACACTGCGCAATTGTCCAGGTGGAATCCCTTGAGCAAGGGCCGCGCAGGAGGCCGAACAACTCCCAGATCGGCGGAAGAAGCGTACCGCAGCGGCCAACCTCGATCGGTTGGAATGGAGCCTGCTCACCGGGCAGTCCATCAGTCTTTCCATGGAATACCTCGATGCGCTGCGTGCCTTGGGCCGCGCTGCTTTCGAACTCAACGCCTTCAACGAATTCTAACCTCTCGCAGAACATGCGTCATTTCATTTCAATGTCAACGAATCGGCCCTGTGGGTCGGCGCTACGCGTGCCATTGATCGGCATCATCACCATTCTGGTGGTGTTCGCGTCGTGTTCCACAACCGAACCACCTGCCGATGCTCCTACCCTGGAAGCATCCGCCACAACTGTCACCCTCAGCGCTGAACAACTTGAGAACGCGGGTATTGTCAGTGGCAAGGCGGAGCGGCGATCGCTAGGCGTACTCATGCCGGTGCAGGGGGTCGTCGATGTTCCCCCGCAGAACCGGGTCAGCATCAGTGCGCCGCTCGGTGGTTATCTGCGCTCCACGGACCTGCTGCCCGGCATGGAGATCCAGAAAGGGCAGACGCTCGGATCATGGATGATCCACGGTTCATACAGCTGCAACAGGAGTACCGAACGCCGAAGGCAAAGTGGAGATGCTCGCGCAGGATTTCGAGCGCCAGAGGGCCCTGAACGCGTCGAAGACGAGCAGCGACAAGGTGCTTCGCAGCAGCGTCTGAGTTGAACACGCAGAAGGTGACCGCGCTCTGGCGGAACAGCTCCGGTTGATTGGTTTGGACCCTGCATCGCTGAGTGCCGAGACCATCTCACGCAGCGTGGCGCTTCGCTCGCCCATCCACGGTTGGGTGGCGAAGGTGAACGTCAACATCGGGCGGTACGTAGCCCATGGATGCGCTCTTCGAACTCGTGGACCCTAGGACATCCACCTCGCCCTGACGGTCTTCGAGAAGGACCTGCCCAACGTGCGGATCGGCCAGGAGGTGCACGCGCGCCCGACGGCTCATCCCGACGACGAGTACAAGGCGGAGGCGATCTCGTGGGGCGCAGCCTCGATGCGGACCGCAGCACCATCGTGCACTGCCACTTCACCAGGACGCACCGTGACCTAGTGCCGGAATGGCCATGAGCGCCACACTGGAGATCCGCACGGACACCGTTTGGTGCATACCCAAGGATGCCGTGGTGCGCACGGGCAACGGTCAGGCCGTGTTCACCGCGAACGCGGATGGCAGCTATTCCATGGTGCCTGTCAGCACTGGGGCGGAGGAGTATAGCATGATGGAGCTGCGCGTGATCCGCCGTCAGCGCTGATCACCGGCCCTGTCGTGCTCAAGGGCGCGTATCACCTGCTTTCCACCTTTGAAGAACAGCAGCGAGGAACGATCGCAAGAATTCAATAGAACGAATCACGGAATTCACCGCGAACCAGGTTCGCCAACAACCAGACACATGAAGAAGCGCATCGCCTCGATCCGATCGCCCTGTTCGCCTTGGCGAAGCTGATCCAACCTGACTGTTCCGTTCCAGCCCCGGCCCCAGCGAACGACATGCTGACCTTGACGCAAGCCCCGCCGGACATCCGGTACTGGTTGAAGGGGCCTGTTATGACTGCCAGCGACAAGTCCACCTATCCATGGTACGCCTACGTGACCCCGATGAACTTCTGGCTGCAGAGCCACATCAACGAAGGCCGGGAGAAGATGAACTTCTCGAGGTGGAACGATCCCGCCAGCCGGAGGAGGCCTACGAGTGCGGTGAGGTGCTCCGGAGGGTGAGATGCCCCGAAGAACTACGCGTTCATCCACGGCTGTGCCCAGTTGACCGACGCGCAGCGCGGTCGGCTGCGGACTGGTTCGATGCCCACTGCCGAAGGAGGATGGCTCAGGCGCCGAGCATGAGGAGAACCATGACTAACCCGCCGTACTTCACCACTAACGCCAGCTGTCCCGCATGGTATGCAGTGTGCGTCACGATCCTGCCCAACGCCTCGGCCTTGGTCTTCTTCCCGAACTCCTTCGTCTCGATCACCGTGTCCCAGTCTGCATCACCTTGTGCTTCGATGGCACGACGCAGCGTGTCGGCGCTCTCCTTCACGTAGGCCTTCAACGCCGAGAGGTCGGTCCACTCGCCGGTATCGAAGCCTTTGGCCACGGTGCTGGCATGCACTTGCACGCCACCCAGCTTGAACACATTCTTCGCGAAGAGCAGTTCCACATCGCCGAGGTGGCGCACCAGGAAACCGGCGCTGTTGGGCGATGGGGCGAGCTTCTTCGGCAGGTCGGCTTCGGTAAGGCTGTCCAGCACTTTGGTGAAGCGGGTGCGCCCTTCGGTGAAGAGGGCGAGGAGGGAGGCGGTGCGGGGATCCATGGATGAAATGTAGCTCGAGCACGGGGAGCCAGCGGCCTGTGCGTTGCGCATCTGACAATTATGGTTAGCTGGATCAGCGCAGCCGATGCTCGGCTACTGCGCAGGCATGGCTATCTCCAGCTGGACCAGTCCTGGCTCCGAAGCGCATGCCCTCCACATGCCCCATCCAGTCGCGCTCGGTGGTGATCGCATGCACATGGATGTTCGCATCGTGATGCGTGAACACCGCCTTGTGGTGGGTGGAGAAGAAGCCGACGATGTCCATGATGCGGCCTTCCGCGTGGTACTGCTTGTTGTGCCGATGTGCATCGTCGGGGCCGTTCACGTCATTGCCCATCGGCACGTCCACGATGTGGGCATCTACTGATGCGAAGGTGCCCTGCACGCGGAAGGCGAACGGTGTTCCTGCAGCTGCGTAGCGTAAGGTGAGGAAGGCATCGAGCTTTGTCAGGTCCACCAC
The DNA here is from genome assembly GCA_016715995.1 of Flavobacteriales bacterium. GTDB lineage: Bacteria > Bacteroidota > Bacteroidia > Flavobacteriales_F > PHOS-HE28 > PHOS-HE28. The sequence goes on along the minus strand of JADJXF010000030.1, from coordinate 21,729 downwards.
GCTGTCGGGTAGTTCAACTGCGGTCCAGTGCTGTACGCGCTGATGCACGAAGAAGGAGCGCGCACGGTGGGCCCTTGCTCCACGGTCATGCTGCCTTCCGCCCCTGCAGTGGGAGACGAACACGGTTCTGTCGAGCACCAGCACTTCACCGCGCAGGTATTCCAGCGGACCGATGCCGAATGTGCCGGTCTTTGCTAGGCTATCCAACTGGATGAGGCCAGCGAGCTGGCCGTTGAACATGGTGTTTCCATGGCGCCGGTAGGAGCATGGCTCCGTTCTGGGCGAAGCTGCCGGCGACGGACATGACCAGTGCAGCGGAGGGCAGCGAGCGACGGGTTCGCGTGGTGGTCATTCGAGTTCGGTGCATGCGGTCAAGCTCGATGTTCCGGCTGAATCAGTGTCTTACCGGGCCCGGAGCAGCACGCGTTCCTGCCTCACGGACGGCGACCAGTGAAGCCGAAGCGTCGGTATAAGCGCCCAAAGGTTCCAACCCTACCGCTGCTCGACGCTCATTCACGCGCGCTTCATCTTTCATCGGTTTCACGAATGGTTTGCCGTCCTTCCAGCCGATCTGAAGCATCCGTAGATTTGCGGCTGGCCGTGGTTCTCAGCTACACGGTCCTCCAGCATGGCGAGATCGTCGGCTTCAGCCATGCCTTGCGCCACGGCATCACGCATCACCTCCAGGTAGGCGGCCTGCAGGTCCGGTCGTGCATCGGCGTGTTGGATCACGAGGAAGAGCGCTGAGTTCGCTTGCGGCCGACCATGTCCTCGCCCAGCCAGCCCGCGCTGTCGACGATGGCCATGACACGCAACAGATTCAAGGAATCCCGCAGCACCATGTGCGCGATCACGCTGTCGCGCTGTGCTCCTGGGATGTAGTGGCCCACGTTATTCCGGTCGCGCTGGTCCAGGTCGTGGATATGCTCGAGTTCCAATCGAAGCGACGCGATGGCAGAGGAACGCGGTGCCGTGTTCTGGGCGCGACATACATGGCCGTGACCATTAGGATCGCGAAAAGGGGGGCTCTCATCGGTATCGGTGCTCAGGACCAGTCCAAGGTACCGCCGCACAACCACCACGTCCTTTCGAAGCCCAGATCGCGGAGGGCTTGTGCAGCCTGCGCGCTCCTTTCACCACCCTTGGCGCACACCGTCACGATGCGCTGCCTGCGCGACCAGCTGCGTGCCTGCTCCAGCAGTTCGGTGAGCGGGATGTTCATGGCTTCGGGCAGATGTCCGGAAGCGTATTCCTCCGGCGAGCGCACATCCACCACACGGATGTTCGGCTTGCCCAGCAGCGGTTTCAGATCCTCGGGCTCCAGGCATTTCCGGGTCGACGGCATGCGCAACCAGACCACGACACCACTCATCACCGTCACGGCGCCGATGGCGAGGATGGAGGCCGTGATGCCGAACTGGTCAGCGATGATGCCGGTGAGGAGCGCACCGATGGCATAGCCCAGATCACGCCACAAGCGGAAGACACCTACAGCCTCCGAGCGCTGTTGCGGATGCGTGTGCGCCGCCAGCACTGCCAGGAAGGTGGGATAGACCAGCGCGGTGCCCAGGCCGAGCGCGGCGCTGAGCACGATGTAGGCGCCGTTCGTGTGCATGAAGGGCAGCCCGAGGATCGCCGCGCCCTGCAGAAGCATGCCCAGCACCAGCAGCAGTTTGCGGTCCGCATGGTCGGCGAGCTTGCCGGTGAAGAGTTGCCCAAGGCCCCACACCGCCGGGTACACCGCCGCGATGGCACCGATGCGTTCCTGCCCGAAGCCCTCGTTGAGCAGCAGCACGGGCAGCAGGCCCCACAGCATGCCGTCGTTCAGGTTGTTCACCAACCCGGCCTGTGTCACACTGCCAAGCGTGCGGTGCGTAAGGCTGGTCTCCACGAACACACGCTTCAATTTGGGCACGGTGCTCGTTGCGCTCTCCACTGCCACGTGGTGGCCGGTGTCCTTCACCCAAAGCAGCGTGAGCAGCAGGCCCACCACCGCGATGACGATGCCCACTTGAAAAGGCACGGGACGCGGTCCGTGGTGCGCGGCGAGGTAGCCGGTGAGGAAGGCCATGGCTGCAACGGCTAGGTACCCGGCGAACTCGTTCAGGCCCATCGCCAGCCCACGGTCCTTCTCGCCCACGAGGTCCATCTTCATCACCACCGTGCTGCTCCACGCGAAGCCTTGGTGGATGCCCAGCAGGATGTTGGCCGCCACGATCCATGCCCAGGCATCGGCGTAGATCAGCATGAAGGGTACGGGCAGCGCGAGGAACCAACCGGTAAGCAGCAACGCCTTGCGACCGTACCGTCCTGCGAGCCTTCCGGTGAAGTAGTTGGCCAGCGCCTTGCTCACACCGAAGGCCATGATGAAGCTGAGCGCCGCCGCGTGCGAAGCGATGCCGAACTCCAGCTCGGCGAGCACGGGCAGCACTGTGCGTTCGATGCCTACCATGCCGCCCACGAAAGCGTTGACGATCACCAGCAGCGTGAACTGCTTCCAGTTGGCGCGGAGGCCGAGCAGGGTGGATGTGCGCATGTTCGTGCTACCAAAGGTCGCGTATCGGGGGGCGGACGATCGTTGCTCAAATGATGCCGGTGGCCACCAGGGCAGCAATAGCGACGATCAGGCCACCCACTGTGAGCTGCACGCCGCGCAGGGTCACTTTGGGAATAAGTTTCCGTCCCCACCAAGCACCCATGAAGGCCGCGAGGGTTGTTATGCTCAGCAACAGCCATTGTTCCTGAATGCCCGTGAGTAAGCCGCCTTGGGCATAGGTGGGCACGCGCGTCAGGTCCACCAGGCAAGCGATGGCGACGCCCGTGGCGATGAAGGCTTCCTTGCTCAGCCCGCTGCGCAACAAGAACACGCTGCGCAGGGCGCCCTGATGGCCGCTCAGTCCGCCGAAGAAGCCGCTGATCAAGCCGCCAGGGATCATCCAGTTCGATGGTAGTGAGAGCTTGTTCAGCGTCTTGGACAACTCGAAGAGCCCGAACACGAGCATCAGACCGGCGATGACGAGGTCCAGCGGGTCCACGGGATGAACGAGGCCTTGGTACAGCGGCTCGCGCGTGCCCAGCATCAGCATGAGACGCGCGCCAGCGTAGGCGCCAAGGATGCCCGGCAGTCCGAAGCGCGCCACGGTGGACCAATGGATGTCCTTCCACAGCAGGCCGAGCTTGAACAGGTTGTTCAGCAGATGCACCACGGCCGTGAGCAGGATGGCCACTTCCAGCGGGAAGAACAGCGCGAAGACCGGCAGCAGCAAGGTGCCCAGCCCGAAGCCGCTGATAAGGGTGATGAGCGAGGCAGCGAGGGCAGCCGCTGGAATGAGGAGGAAAGAGGCGTCCATCAATCCGCGCAATGGCTAGTGCCTGGTAGCGGATGGGAATGTAGAATGAAGAATGTAAAATGGTGAATGCTCAATGGCGCAGCCCTTGACCATCTCCGGTCCGAGCATTTCACATTCCTCGGTTCTACATTCTACATTTTGCATTCTTCATTTTACATTCTTCATTCATACCGCCATCCTTTCGCGATCCGCACCAAATGCAGCATGATCGGCACCTCAATCAGCACGCCCACTACGGTGGCAAGCGCCGCGCCGCTGTTCAAGCCGAACAAGGCGATGGCCACGGCCACGGACAGCTCGAAGAAGTTGCTGGCGCCGATCATGCTGGCCGGGGCGCATGTACGGTATGGGAGCTTCAGCATGCGGCCGCCTTTCCAGGTGAGGAAGAAGATGAAGTAGGTCTGCAGCGCGAGCGGGATGGCGATCAAGAGGATGTGGAAGGGGTTCGCCAGGATCTTCTGTCCTTGGAAGGCGAAGAGCAGCACGAGCGTAAGCAAGAGCGCGGCGATGGAGAGCGGCTTCAGCGCGGGCAGGAAGCGTGCTTTGAACCAGGCTTCGCCCCGTGCGCGGATGAGCCAACGGTTGGTGATATAGCCTGCGATCAACGGAATCACCACGAAGACCAGCACCGAGGTGACGAGCACATTCATGGGTATGGTGATGCCCGTGATGCCGAGGAGGAATTGCACGATGGGCACGAAGAGCACAAGCAGGATCAGGTCGTTCACGCTCACCTGCACCAAGGTGTAGTTGGGATCGCCGCCGCTGAGGTAGCTCCACACGAAGACCATGGCAGTGCACGGCGCAGCGCCCAGCAGGATGGCGCCGGCGATGTACTCCTGAGCGAGTTCTGGTTCCAGCCATGCGCTGTAGAGCTTGCTGAAGAAGAGCCACGCGAAGAAGGCCATGGTGAAGGGCTTGATCACCCAGTTCACCACCACGGTGAGGCTCAGTCCTTTCACATCGCGCCCTACGCGGGCAATGGACCCGAAGTCGATCTGCACCATCATCGGGTAGATCATCAGCCAGATGAGGATAGCAACGGGGATGTTCACGTGGTTGATCTCCAGATCGGCGATGCGCTGCATGCCGCTGCCGGCCAGTTCGCCCAATCCAATGCCGACGGCGATGCAGAGCAGCACCCAGGCGGTGAGGTACTTCTCGAAGAAGCCGATGGTGGGCGCGGTCTGATTCATGGCACGGGGGAGGGGGGGGGGGGGGGGCGGGGGCCCCCTTCGCGTCAAGGGACCAGGCTGGCGATCAACGAAGTCGAGGGGCAATTTAGCGACGCGCCCCCCCGCGGGGTGGGGGGAAGCCGTGGCCTCGGTGCGCCGCGCGCACCTTCCTGAGTACCCTGCGGCCGTCCGAGCTGCCTCGGGCTGCGACGGCCGTTGCGTTCGTACAGATGAAGGTGAGGTCGGCGGTGGTGCTTCTGCGCCCTGGTGGTTAACCAAGGGCAGCGCTTGCCTTCGCAGGCTCTCCGCGCTCGGCGGGATGGTCAAGGACCAGCGGGCGCGGTGTTCGTCCACGTTGCGCTGCAGTTACGGATGTCGATGCGTGCTCGTTCCATGGGAGGCGAAGCGCGCGGGTTCACACCATGAGTCTCCACGCCCGCGCTGAGCACCTCCGCGCGTTTGCCGGCGAAGTGCTGCAGATAGCCGTGGGCGATCTGGCTGCGGCAGCTGTTGCCGGTGCCGAGGTTAGCTTGGTCGTGGCTCAGCGGCAATTGGGCTTCCGCAACAGGCGGCTTTCAGTTCGTCCTTTTCTGCTTTCACCGTGGGCTTCGCCGCCGAAACGGTGATGCTGACGATGCCCGTGCCGCTGGCCTTGAAGGCGGCGAGTTCCTCTTTGCTGAGGAAGTTGCGCAGGATGTCATCGGGCACCACGATGGGCTTGCGCTTCTGCACGCTCACTTGCTCGAAGCCGAGTTCGTGGATGATGCCGAGGTAGTCGCTCTCCTGCAAGGCGCCGCTCACGCAGCCGGCGTACATCTCGGCGGCTTTCGCCAGGTTGGCCGGTAGCTCACCGCGCAGCACCACATCGCTGATGCTGAAATGCCCACCGGGTTTCAATACGCGCAGCACCTCAGTGAAAGCCTTGCGCTTGTCGGGCACCAGATTCAGCACGCAGTTGCTCACCACAACGTCCACGATATTACTCGTGAGCGGCAGCGCTTCGATGTCGCCCTGGCGGAACTCCACATTCTGGTAGCCGAGCTTGGCTGCGTTGGCCTTGGCCTTGGCGATCATCTCGGGTGTGAAATCCACGCCGATCACGCGGCCGTCCTCGCCGGTCTCGGCACGTGCCACGAAGCAGTCGTTGCCTGCACCGGAGCCGAGGTCGAGCACGGTATCGCCGGGCTTGATGCCTGCGAATTCGGTGGGCAGGCCGCAGCCGAGGCCGAGGTCGGCGTCGGGGTTATAGCCCTTCAGCGTTCCGTAGTCATCGGTCATGATGTTGTACACCTCGGTGCTGCAGCCGCCTGCGCCGCAGCAGCTGCTGGCGTTGGCCGCTCTGTCCTGCAGGGCGATCTCCGCGTACTTGGCGCGGACCATGTCTTTGGTTTCCTGATTGGTGTTCATTGTTGTTGGTTGTTGGGGCCAATCATGATCGGCCCGTACGACGAATCAGCAGCAGTTGTCGCTCACCGAGGTGAGCAGCTTGTTGAGGTCCTTCTTCAGCGCATTCCAGCCCTTGGGGTCGATGCAGTAGCAGACGCTCGTGCCTTCCACGGTGCCTTTGATGAGCCCGGTGTTCTTCAGCTCCCACAAGTGCTGGCTGATGGTGGCCTGCGCCAGTCCCAGCTCCTCCACGAGCGAGCCGTTCACGCAGGTGCCGCGCTTCACGAGGGTTTGCAGGATGGCGATGCGCGCGGGGTGGCCGAGCACCTTCGCCAGTGCCGCGACACGGTTCTGTTCTTCGGTGAAGAGGTCGGTCTTGATGAGTCCCATGGCTGTAATTGGATCGCAATATTACGATGGAAAAGCATCATCGCAATATAACGATGAAATGATTGTGACACGACGTTGGGCTACTTGGGCGCGTTGCGGTAGATCCACAGGCCGATCAAGCCGAACAGGACGTTGGGCGTCCACACAGCGAGCAATGGGCTGAGGCCGGCATTGGTGGCCCCCACGGTGGTGATCTTCATCGCGAAGACGTAAACCAGCACCAGGAGCACGCCCAGGGCGAGGTGCAGGCCGGTGCCACCGCGCACCTTGCGGCTGGCCACGCTGACTCCGATGAGGGTGAAGACAAAGGCGGCGAAAGGATAGCTGGTGCGCTGGTGCTTCTCGATGAGGTAGCTGGCCACCTTGCCGTCGCCCTGCGCGCGTTTGGCGGCGATGTAAGTGCTGAGCTCCGGCGTGCTCATGGCCATGGCGGTCTCCCAACGCTGACCCAGGTCGGTGGGCTTCAGGGGAATCACCGTGTCGAGCGCGGTGCCGCGGAGGAGATCCTCACCGTCTGGGCGCAGGATGCGCGCGCTGTACTCCACCAGGTGCCAGCTCCCCCGGGTGCTGTCGTATTCGGCGCGTTCGGCGTGCAGCTTGCGCACCAGGCCGCCATCCACCCATTGCTCGAGGCTGAAGCGGTAGAGGGTCTGCTCCTTGGCCCCATAGCGCTCGCAATATGCGATGACGCCCGGGCTGATCTCGCGGTGCAGGTTGCGATCGTCCACGAAGAAGACCGCGCGGATGTGGGCCTCCTCGAAGGCCAGGCGCACCTTGTTGGCGGCGGGGAGCACCAGGTGGTTCACCACCAGGGAGAGCGCGCAGAGCAGGGTGGCGCCGATGAGGTAGGGCCGCAGGATGCGCGGGAATGACACGCCGCTGCTGAGCATGGCGATGAACTCGCTGCGGTGCGCCAACCGGCTGGTGAAGAGCAGTACGGCCAGGAAGATGAAGAGCCCGCTGAAGAGGTTGCCGTAATAGACGATGAAGTTGAGGTAGTAGTCAACGACGATCTCGTGCCAGGTGGCGGTCATCTCCGCGAAGTCCTGCGTCTTCTCACTCGCGTCGAACACCACGGCCATCAGCATGATGATGCCGAGCATCAGGAAGTAGGTCCCGAGGAATTTCCGGAGGATGTATCGGTCGATGATGGTCATGTGCGGTTGTCAGGCCATTGTTGTCAGTTGACAGGGCTTCGACAAACACGGCCTGCCAACCGACAACGGACAACTAGTTCCTCTGTTTCAATTTGGGAAGCAAAGCGTTCTTCCACGTTGTGAAGCTACCGTCCATGATCCGTGCGCGCGCTTCGCGCATGAGGCCAAGGTAGAAGCCGAGGTTGTGCAAGCTGGCGATCTGCATGCCGAGGATCTCGCCGCTCTGGAACAGATGCCGCACGAAGGCCCGTGAGTAGGCGGTATCCACCCAGCTATGGCCACCTGGGTCCAGCGCGCCGTGGTCATCCGCCCATTGTTTGTTCTTGATGTTGACGATGCCGCTGCGCGTGAAGAGCATGCCGTTGCGTCCATTGCGCGTGGGCATCACGCAATCAAATAGGTCGATGCCGCGCGCCATGTTCTCCAGCAGGTTCCACGGGGTGCCCACGCCCATCAGGTAGCGTGGCCTGTCCATGGGTAGGATGCCGCAGCATAGTTCGGCCATGGCGTACATCTCCTCCTCAGGCTCACCCACGCTGAGGCCGCCAATCGCGTTCCCGACGGCGCCCTTTGCCGCGATGTACTCGCTGCTGCGCTTGCGCAATTCCGGAAAAGTGCTGCCCTGCACGATGGGGAAAAGCGCCTGCTCGTAGCCGTACTTCGGCTCGGTGGCGTCGAAGCGCGCGAGGCAGCGATCGAGCCAGCGGTGGGTCATGTGGATGCTCTTCTCGGCGTAGGCCTGCTCGCAAGGCCACGGCGTGCATTCATCGAAGGCCATGCAGATATCGGCGCCGAGGCTGCGTTGGATGTCCATCACCTTCTCCGGGGTGAACAGGTGAGTGCTGCCGTCGATGTGGCTCTGGAATTTCACGCCCTCATCCGTGATCTTGCGGATGTCGCTGAGCGAATGCACCTGGAAACCGCCGCTGTCCGTGAGGATCGGTCGGTCCCAACCGTTGAAGCGGTGCAGCCCGCCCGCATGCTCCAACACCTCGGTCCCCGGCCTCAAGTAGAGGTGGTAGGTGTTACTGAGCATGATGGGCGCGTCGAGGTCCTGCTTCAACTCGCGCGGATGCACGGCCTTCACGGCGCCGAGGGTGCCTACGGGCATGAACACCGGCGTCGGGATGTCGCCGTGGGCGGTATGGAGCACCCCGGCGCGCGCATGGGACGCCGGATCGTTGGCAAGGAGCTCGAAATGCATGCGTGAAGCGGCGCGAATGTAGGCCTGGCGCGGCCGCTGGCTTACGCGCCGTCCTTGTTCATAACTGCTCATCCAGGGCACGGAGCACCGCGCAGCGCCCGGGTAGTTTCGCCAGCGTGCGGCGCCCTCGCGTCCGCGTCTCCCGTTCCAATGTGGTCCATCGAATTCCAGGTGATGCTCGGCGCGCTTGTCGTGCTGCTGGCTTATCACGGACTGATGTTCGCGCGCCTCGCCTTCGGAAAGCTGGAGGCGCAGCCCGACCGCGACCTGCCCATCAGCGTGGTGATCTGCGCGCGCAACGAGGCTCGCACGCTGGAGGAATTGTTGCCGGTGCTGATGGCGCAGGACCACCGCGAGTTCGAGGTGGTGGTGGTGAACGACCGCAGCGACGATGACACATGGGAGATACTGCAATGGATGATGCCCCAGCATGCTCGCTTGCGGCCGGTGAACATCCAGGCCGATGAGAAGTTCAACTACGGGAAGAAGATCGCGCTGGGCGTAGGCGTACGCGCCGCGAAGCATCCGCATGTGCTGCTAACCGACGCCGATTGCGTGCCGCCGGGCCGCGACTGGATCAGTTGCATGGCAGCCGGGTTCCGCAACGGTCGGAAGATCGTGATCGGCCACAGCCCGTATGCCAAGTCGCCCGGATTGGGCAGCATCCTGGAGCGGTACGACGGGGCGATCAAGGCCATGCAGTACATGGGCTTCGCGCAGGCAGGCTTCCCATACATGGGCGTGGGCCGCAACCTGGGCTACGCCAGCGAGGTGTTCTTCGGAGCGAGTGGACCGCGACGCCACAACCACTTGATGAGCGGCGACGACGACCTGCTGATCAACGAGGCGGCGCGCAAGGGCAACACCGCTGTGGTGGCCGACCCGCGCTCCTTCATGACCACGCGCCCAACGCCCGACCTCCCCACCTGGATCCGCCGCAAGCGCCGTCACTACACCACAGCGGTGCATTACCGTTTCGGTCACCAATTGCTGCTCATGGGGCTGCCGCTCGCGCGCCTCGTGTTCTGGACGCTGCTGATCATGCTGGCCATGCGCCAACGCTGGATCGAGGCGGCCATCGGCCTTGGCGCGGAGCTGCTGCTGCTGCTGCCGGTGACCATCGCCGCGCTGCGTCGTCTGCACGCCGGCGCGATCGCCTGGTTCGCCCTGCCCCTGGAATGGTTGTTCCTACTTTTGGATCCGTTGCTCTACACCAGCACGATCCTCGTGAAGCCGAAGCGATGGAAATGAACGAGAACCTCAGCGAGAAGGCCCGATACGACTACGGGCTCGTGCGCCGCGCCGTGGACAAGGGCGATCAGAAGGCCTATGCCGAGCTGATGAGCCGCTACCGCGACTCCATCTACTTCATGTTGTTGAAGATGATCAACAACAAGGACGACGCGGAGGACCTCACGATCGAGGCGTTCGGCAAGGCGTTCAACCGCCTCAAGCAGTACACGCCCAACTACGCCTTCAGCACCTGGCTCTTCAAGATTGCGTCGAACAACTGCATCGACTGGATCCGCAAGCAGAAGAAGAAGACCTTCTCCATCGACCAGCCCATCGGCACCGACGACGGCGATGAGATGACCATCGAACTCAAGGGCCACGGCCTCGACCCAGCCGAGGTGGCCATCCGCGAGCAGAAGAGCGCCATCATGCGCGAAGTCGTGGACAAGCTGAAGCCGCGTTACAAGCAACTCGTTGAACTGCGCTACTACAAGGAATACAGCTACGAGGAGATCGCCGAGGAGCTCGACCTGCCCTTGGGCACGGTGAAGGCCCAACTCTTCCGCGCCCGCGAATTCCTAGAGGGTCTCCTCAACGCGCGCAAAGACACGATCTGAGCATGTGCGCTGGCGAGCGTCACGCCGGAAGCCGTGCGGGTGAGCTGGTGCGGTGGATGGCTATCCGGCGTCTCACCAAGCATTGAGTGTGCATGCAAGGCGTTGACCTGCTCCTGAAGTACATCCCCGAGCTGACTTCGGTCCAGCGTGACCAGTTCGGTCGTCTCGGCCCGCTCTACGCCGAGTGGAACGCACGCGTCAACCTGATCTCGCGCAAGGACTTCGAGCACTTGTACGAGCGCCACATCCTGCACTCGCTCGGCATTGCCAAGGTGGTGTCCTTCAGGAAGGGAGCGGGAATCGTTGATGTAGGCACCGGCGGCGGCTTCCCACTGATTCCGCTGGCGGTTCTATTCCCGCAGTCCACCTTCCACGGCATCGACGGCATCGGCAAGAAGATCATGGCCGTGAGGGGCGTGATTGAACGCCTCGGCCTCGCCAACTGCACCGCCGAGCAGGTGCGCAGTGAGGACCACAAACAGCGCTACGACATCATCGTGAGCCGCGCCGTGACCACATTGCCGGAGTTCTTGCGCGTGACCCGGCACCTGGTACCGAAAGGTCAGGGGAAGCTGTACTACCTGAAGGGCGGCGAACTAGCGGATGAGCTGCTGCCGATCAAGCAGCACTACCGCGTGCATGCGCTGAGCGAATTCTTCGAGGAGGAGTTCTTCGCCACCAAGAAGGTGGTGGAGGTCACGCTGTAGCGGACTCGAACTGCAAGCGGCTCAGGCTGGAGTATAGCCCGTTCGCATTGGCGATCAGCTCATCGTGCGTACCGCTCTCCGCCACGATGCCCTTGTCCAGCACCAGGATCCGGTCCGCGTCGCGGATGGTGCTGAGGCGGTGCGCGATCACGATGCTCGTACGCCCTTTCATCAGCTGTTCCAAGGCTTCCTGCACCAGGCGCTCACTCTCGCTGTCCAACGCACTGGTGGCCTCGTCGAGGATGAGGATCGCGGGATCCTTCAGCACGGCGCGTGCGATGGCGATCCGCTGTCGCTGACCACCGCTCAGTTGGATGCCGCGCTCGCCCACGATGGTCTTGTAGCCTTCAGGAAAGGAACTGACGAAGTCGTGCGCATTCGCCTTGCGTGCAGCCGCTTCGATCTCCGCATCATTCGCGCCCGGTTTCCCGTAGGCGATGTTCTCGCGGATGCTCCCGCCGAAGAGCAGCACCTCCTGCGGCACGATGGCCATGCGATCACGAAGGGCGCTGAGGTCGTAATCCCGCGCGTTCTTGCCATCGATGAGCACGCGCCCGCTGACCGGGTCGTAGAAGCGCAGCACCAACGACGCGATGGTGCTCTTGCCTGCGCCGCTCGGACCGACCAAGGCGATGCGTTTTCCAGGCTCGGCGATGAAGCTCACCTCGCGCAGCACGGGCACATCGGCGCGTGAGGCGTAGTGGAAGGCGACCTGCTCGAAGGCGATGGCGCCTCGCAGCGGCAGTTGTGCTGTGCGCTCCTCCAAGGTGACCGGCTCCGCGTTCTCTTCCAGTAGGTCCATCAAGCGCTCGCTGGCGCCGATGGCCTTCAGCATACGGTTCACCAGCTCGGGCAGACCGCCGATGCTGGCTCCGATGAACATGCTGTAGAGGATGAAGGTGAAGAGCTCGCCCATGCTGATCTCGCCGGCGGGCAGCATGCGCACCCCGCGCCAGATCACCAGCACGATGGCGCCGAACATGCACAGGATGATGAACGACACGAAGGCGCCCTGCCAGCGCGCGCCCTTCAGCGCAAGCCCACGCGCTTCATTCACAGCGGTGCCGTAGCGCAATGCTTCCCACCGCTCGTTTGCGAAGGCTTTCACATTCTGGATGCCCTGGAGCGTCTCCTCCACGATCACACCGGTGTCGGCGATGCGGTCCTGCACCTTCTTGCTGAGCTTGGTGACGAACCGTCCGAAGAAGACCGCGACGATGGCCACCACGGGGATGATGGCCAGCATGGTGAGCGTGAGGTCGATGCTGACCTGCGTGAGCAGAACGATGCCCGCCACCACCACGAGCAACTGGCGGATCAGCTCGGCGAGGTTAGTCGTCAGCGCGTCCTGCAGCATGGCGATGTCGGCGCTGAGGCGGCTGTTGAGCTCCCCCACGCGGCGCTGCGCGAAGAAGGCCATGGGCAGACGCAACAGGTGCTCGTAGGTGTCGCGCCGCATCCGCGCCAGCATGCTCTCCGTGACGTACGAGAACACGTAGATCCGGAAGAAGCCGAAGAAGGCCTGCGCGCCGAAGACGGCCAGCAGCGTAAGAGCGACACTATCGATGCGCTTCAGGAGCTCTCCTTGCGCATCGGCATCGCCGCGCGCGGCATCCACCAGTTCCCCGAGCAGCAGCGGGAACAGCAAGGAGAGCCCCGTGGTGACGATGAGCAGCAGCAGCCCACCCGCGAAGACCCAGCGGTAGGGCCTCAGGTAACGGAACACGCGCGTGGCCTTGCGCAGCGTGGCGCGGTCGAGCTTGGGGCGCGGGGCGTCTTCGTAGCGGGCGGAGCGCCTACTGGCCATGAGGAGGGTGACTGCTAGCCATGCACCGCCTTCATCCTATCCGCGATGTGATCGAACAGGTTCGTCAGCGGCTTCTCCACCATCATCTTGATGAAGGGGTTCAGGTCCGCGTTGAACTCCTGCCAGGCGGTGGTGGAACCGGAGTCTTCATTCAGGTGCACGTCAAGCGTGAACGGGAAGGGGCTGCGCTCGGTGGCCTTCATCTTCACCAGTCCCGGCGCCTCACCGCCATCGAGCATGAGGCCGATGGTGGCCGCGCCTTGCACCTTGAAGGAGCACGACTTCCCGTCGCTCTGCCACTCGCTGATGCGGCCCTCGGGTAGCAGCTGCTGGAAATTGTTCATGTCCTGGAGGAAGGCGTGCAGCTCGGCAGCTGGTTTCGCGATCACCACTTTCTTGCTCTCGATGCGGGTCATGGGCGAGGATGAGGCGCGAATGTACTCGTGGGCTGAAGGTTGGAAGTTGAGCGGTTGGAAGTTGAAAGGTTGAAAAGCCCTGGCTGACAGGTTGTAGGTTGGCATCCCCAACCTCCGCCGCATCCATGTTCACCATCCGCGCGTATGGTATCCTCCTTCACGAAGGGCGAGTGCTGGTGTCCGACGAGCTGATCAAGGGGCGGCGCATCACCAAGTTCCCCGGCGGCGGACTGGAATACGGCGAGGGTTTGAAGGACTGCCTCATCCGCGAGATCCGCGAGGAGATCGGCGTTGAGGCGCGCGACGTGGAGCATTTCTACACCACCGATTTCTTCCAGCAGAGCGCCTTCCATAGCACGCCGATGCAGGTGGTGAGCGTGTATTTCACCTTCCGCGTGGCGGATCCCAACTCCATCCCGGTGGTGGAGGAGCCCTTCATAGGCATTAGTGGTCCCGGTGATCAGGAGGTCTTCCGCTGGCTCGCGCTGGATACTTCAAAAGAGGCGGATCTATCGCTGCCCATTGATTGGCACGTCTGGCGCTTGCTGAAGGCCTAGGCGCCCAGTCTTCGCATCACCAGTCCTTCCACCTTTTCCAGCAGTACCTCCGGCTCCCAGGTACGCCATTCCAGCGCGTTCAGCTGGCCGCCGAGGAGGAAATACTGGTCGATGTTCGCGGCCTGCAAGTCCTCCACCACGTGCGGACGGAAGTTGAGCAGCGCGATCCAGCCGCCGGCGTCATTGGCCTCTTCGAACCATTCGTTGTAATACTCCTCGTCGCTGCTGTGGAAGTTGAGCACGTTCTCGCCGATGAGCACGAAGCGGCTGATGCCGTGCGCCATCAGCTCCTCCACGATGTTGCGCTTCAACGTCATCACGTCGTTGTGCAGCAGGTCGTTCCACTCGCCGATGAGCTCGATGATGGCGCTGCCCTGCTCGTAGTCGGCGAAGAGCAGCTTCATGTAAAGGGTGCTGCTGCCGAAGGCGTCCCACTGCGGATGGATCAGGTGGTCGTACACCGCATGAGTGAATTGGAACTCACTGTGCTCCGTACCGAAGAAGGGCGAGCGCTCGTCCTCCTCGGACATGTACTTGTGCCGCCAGCTCCAGAAGGGCTCGATGTCGTGCATCCGCTCGGCGATCAGCCCTTCCACCGGGCCATCTCGATCGCGTCGGTGCAAAGATCATATTCCACTGCTTGCCGGTTGCTGGCCACCACAATAGTGCGGCCTTCGGCATGGGCGCGCAGCAGCTGGCGGAACCACTCCACGGCCTCAGCGTCGAGGTTGCTCGCGGGCTCATCGAGCAGCAGCAGAGGGGCATCGCTCAGGATCGCGAGGGCCAGCTTCAACCGCTGCTTCATGCCGCTGCTGAAGTGCAGCACGGGCTTATCGAGCGCGGATTCCAGGTAGGCGATCCGTGCGATGTCCTCCGGCACGAGTCCGCTGCGCAAGGGCTTGAAGCGTGCGTGGAAGCCGATGGCCTGGCGCAGGGAGAGGTCTTCATACAGGCCGAGGTAGGGCGCCGCGATGCTCACGTGGCGGTACACCTCATCCACCGGGATGAGGCGCTCGCCGAGGTGGTGCTCGATGGTGCCAGCAGTGGGCACCAGCGCCCCAGCAATGGTTTGCAGGAGCGTGCTCTTGCCGCTTCCGTTGGGACCGAGCAGGGCGGTGCGGCTCCCCGGCGCGAGCGTGAAGGATACATCGCGGAATACCGTCTCCTTCCCGAAGGATTTCGCGATGGCGGTGAGGGCGACTTGCATGAGCGCGTTCGGGAGCGGTTCAGGCCGGATGCTGCACTGCGCCCAAAGGAAGAAGGTCTTTCGGTAATGGCACCGCGCTCAGGTGGAAGGATCCGCGCTGAAGGCGAGGATGGGTTCGGCGGGCTTCAGGAGACGGAAGCTGCGGCGGTGGTGCTCGCACGGGCCATGGCGTTCAATGGCGGTACGGTGATCGGCCGTGGGGTAGCCCTTGTTGATGGTCCAGCCGTAAGCCGGAAATGCTTCGTGCAGCCGCTGCATCAGCGCATCGCGGTGGGTCTTCGCGAGAATGCTGGCCGCGGCAATGCTCCGGAAGCGGCCATCGCCCTGCACATGGCAGCTGTGAGCGATGCCAGGGTAGGGGATGAACCGGTTCCCATCGATGAGGAGGTGCTGCGGCCTTACTTGAATCGCATCCACCGCCCGGTGCATGGCCAGGAAAGAGGCGCGCAGGATGTTCACCGCATCAATCTCGGCCGGCTCAACCACAGCGACAGCCCATGCCAATGCGGCCGTTTCGATTAAGGGCCTCAGACGCTCGCGCTCTGCCGCGCTCAGCTTCTTGCTGTCGTCGAGCCCCGGCAGCCACGCGCGCGCCGGAAGGATCACCGCAGCTGCCACCACCGGTCCGGCGAGGCACCCGCGACCGGCCTCGTCGCAACCGGCCTCGAGTTGGCCTTTGATGTGGTATGCAGCGAGCGGCATGGGATGGCCTCAATCAGTGAGCGAAGATGGCAACTAGCGGGAGAGCACGCGCTCAATACTCAACCTTCAACCCTCAACCATCCCAATACCTTTGCGGCCTTCAATTCAGACCATGTCCCAGCCGGAGATTCCCAAGCGATTCGAGCCCGCCCAAGCCGAAGGGCGCTGGTATGCCCACTGGATGGACAAAGGCTACTTCCGCAGCGTGCCCGACGGCCGCGAGCCCTACACCGTGGTCATCCCTCCGCCGAACGTGACAGGTGTGCTGCACATGGGGCACATGCTCAACAACACCATCCAGGATGTGCTGGTGCGGCGTGCGCGCATGCAGGGCAAGAACGCGTGCTGGGTGCCAGGTACCGATCATGCGAGCATCGCCACCGAGGCGAAGGTGGTGCGACTGCTGGGCGAGCAAGGCATCAAGAAGAGCGCGATCGGCCGCGAGGAATTCCTCAAGCATGCCTTCGCGTGGAAGGAGAAGTACGGCGGCGTGATCCTCGAGCAGTTGAAGAAGCTCGGCGCTTCGTGTGATTGGGACCGTACGCGCTTCACCATGGAGCCTGACCTCAGCGAGGCGGTCATCGATGTGTTCATCGACCTGCACAAGAAGGGCCTCGTGTACCGTGGCCTGCGGATGGTGAACTGGGATCCCGTGGCCCTCACCGCCGTGAGCGATGAAGAGGTCATCCACAAGGAGGTGAACTCGAAATTGTACCACGTTCGCTATAAGGTCGAAGGCACTGCCGATGAGTGGGTGACCATTGCCACCACGCGTCCCGAAACGATCCTGGGCGATACCGCCGTGGCCGTTCACCCCGAGGATGAGCGCTACGCGCACCTGAAGGGCAAACGCGTACTCGTTCCTCTGCTCAATCGCAGCATTCCGGTGATATTCGATGAGTACGTGGAACGAGAGTTCGGAACGGGCGCATTGAAAGTGACGCCCGCGCACGACGTGAACGACTACGAGCTGGGCAAGAAGCACAGCCTGGAGACCATCGACATCCTGGAACCCAACGGCACACTGAGCGCTGCTGCGCAACTGTATGTCGGCGAGGACCGCTTCATCGTCCGCAAGAAGATCGCGAAGGAACTGGAAGCGCAAGGCCACTTGGTGAAGACCGAGGACATCGTGAACAAGGTGGGCACCAGCGAGCGCACCGATGCCGTGATCGAGCCGCGCCTTTCGTTGCAGTGGTTCGTGAAGATGGGCGAGCTCGCCAAGCCCGCGCTGGATGTGGTGAACGAGGGTCGAGTGAAACTGCATCCGCAGAAGTTCGCCAACACTTACAAGCACTGGATGGAGAACGTGCGCGACTGGTGCATCAGCCGCCAGTTGTGGTGGGGGCAGCGCGTACCTGCTTGGTACAACGAGCACGGTGATGTGGCCGTGTGCAAGACCGAGACCGAGGCCATCACGCATTTCACTGCTGCGAAGCAGAGTACCAATGGCATCACCCAGGACGAGGACGTCATGGACACCTGGTTCAGCAGTTGGCTGTGGCCGATCAGCGTGTTCGACGGCTTCAAGGACCCGGAAAACGCCGACATCAAGTACTACTACCCGACCAACGACCTCGTCACCGCCCCGGAGATCCTCTTCTTCTGGGTGGCGCGCATGATCATGGCCGGCATGGAGTACAGGCAGGAAGTGCCCTTCAAGAACGTGTACCTCACCGGCATCGTGCGCGACAAGCAGGGCCGGAAGATGAGCAAGAGCCTCGGCAACAGCCCCGACCCGCTGGAGCTGATCGAGAAGTTCGGCGCCGATGGCGTGCGCACCGGCATGCTTTTCTCATCCCCGGCCGGCAACGATCTGCCCTTTGACGAAAGTCTCTGTGAGCAGGGCCGCAACTTCAGCAACAAGATCTGGAACGCCTTCCGCCTAGTGAAGGGTTGGAGCGTTGATGATCGACCACAACCGGCTTCATCCGCCGCTGCTGTCGTCTGGATGCAGAGCCGTGTGGCGCGCAGCACAACGGAGATCGACCAGCTCTTCACGCAGTTCCGCATCAGCGAGGCGCTCATGGCCACCTACAAGCTGATCTGGGACGATCTCTGCAGCTGGTACCTGGAGAGCATCAAGACCGGCTTCGTGAAGAACGCCGACGGTGAAGGCGTCGCCGAGCCGATCGACCGCCAGACCTACAATGCCACAGTCGCCATCTTCGAAGAGGTGATGAAGTTGCTGCACCCCTTCATGCCCTTCCTCAGTGAAGAGGTGTGGCACCTGTTGCGCGATCGGAAGGCAGGGGAGGACATCATCGTCGCCGCGTGGCCGGGAAGCGGTAATGGGGATGCGAAGCTCGAAGCGGAGATGCAGCATGCCTTCGACCTGACCACCGCCGTGCGCAACCTGCGCAATGAGCGCGGCATGAGCCCGAGAGAAGCGTTTGACGTGCAGGCCAAGGGCCGGGCGCCGATGCGTGCTGCGGTCTCAGCGCTCGTGAACAAGCTGGCCAACGTTTCGGCAATCGCCGAGGTCGAGAAGGCCAGCGAGGGCTCCATCACTTTCCTCGTGGGCACGACCGAGTACGCTGTGGATCTTGGCGGCAACATCGACACCGAGGCCGAAGCCAAGAAGGCTGAGACCGAACTCGCCCACTTGCGCGGTTTCCTGGCCAGCGTGGAGAAGAAGCTGAGCAATGAGCGCTTCGTTTCTGGTGCCCCTTCTCAGGTGCTGGAGACCGAGCGCAAGAAGAAAGCCGACGCCGAGGCGAAGATCAAAGCGCTGGAGGAGCGGCTGGCGGTGCTGAAGTGAGCGTCCCCTACGGCAGCTGCTGCGCGCGTATGTTGGTAGGCACCGTGCTGCCGATGGCCACCAGGATCGGATCGCGGTCGTTGCTGGCGCCCGCGTACTTGATCTGGCCATCCATGGTGATATCGAGCCTGCTGTACACGCCGCTCACCACGTTGATCGGCGTGCTGCCGCCGACGCCCACCAGAATCGGGTCGCGGTCGTTGCTTGCGCCAACGTACTTCAAGATGCCGCTCCCATCAGCGTCACCCGGCCACAGCAGCCGCAGGTTGTCGGAAATGTCGGTGGCTTGAGATCCGAACAGTGCGGTACCTAGGATTGTGAAGTCAATCAAGGTGGCCGTTGCGTTCAGGTTGATGGGAGCAGCGGTCATCACACCGAGATGATTGCGGTGGCGGATGCTGACGTGGTAGTTGCCTGTTGGCGCTGCGAATGCAACCGGGCTGGTGCCGTCCTTGTCGGTCACGCGGCCATCGCGGCGCAGCAATGCCGCGCGGCTGTGCAGCACCGTGGCGGGTTGTGCTGCGCTGCGCAATTCAAGCACCACCCAATCCACGATGGCTTCTGAACCGGTTGCGGCGAGCACGGCTGGCGCTATGGTCTCATTGCCTCCGCCGCCATTATGCGCATAGCCCAATGCTGTGTAGGGCTCGGTGACCGGCACCAATCCTTGTGATCGCAGCAGGTCGCGCATCTGTCCGGTCTGCGCATCGTAGGGGCCGGAGAGCAATGCGCGGGCATCCACCTTCACCGTAGGCGCGGCGGTGAGCACGCTCGGCTCGGTAATCACCGGCGGATTGAAGTCGAAGTAGATGTTGGCGATGTTCTCGATCACAGTGCCCTCCGCGATCGGCAGGCGAGGACGGATGCGGAAACCCACGAAGCCGTGGCTGCGCGGCTCGTTGATGTTGCTGTCGGGCAGCAGGATGCTCGGGAAGTAGAACTTCACGGTGCCTTGATCCCGCAACTCCCATGTGAATGAGTGCGAAGCCGCACCCGCGATGATGCTTCCCGGATCGAGGGTGTGAGGAAGGGTATCGGTGATGACCACATTGAAAGCCGTGTCCGTGCCGGTGTTCTGGAAGCGGATGGTGTAATCGATCCACTCGTCCTCGTCGATCTGCCACACGCCGGTGTTGCCGCTGCTGGTGTAGGCCAGCTTGTCGTTGGGGTCGTAGGCTCCTGTGATGGTGCGCAGGTTGGGGGCGCTGTTGTTGGCCGGGTTGCCGTCGGAATTGGTGGTGGAAACATTGGCCGTGGCCATCAATTCATAACCCAGCAGGCCCACATCGGGCGGTACCTGGAAGCGGATGGTGTAGCTGCGCGACTGCCATGCCGTGAGTTGGGCTTGGTTCCACGTGATGGTATTGCCGCTTACACTGCTGGGGATGGGCGTGGCGGAGAGGTAAGTCAGCGTGGGGTCGAAGGTGAAGGTGACCGAGGTGGCCCCGCTGGCCGGTGGTGTCAGGTTGCGCACGTTGATGGCGTACTGGAACTCGAAGCCGGGACGTGCGATGCCGCTGCTGAGCGTGGCCTGCACATCAAGCCCCACCAGCGATGTGTCGGGCAGGTTGCGGGTAACGGTGTTCGGCGATGCTGCGATGGTGAAGGGGATGGGCGCGCCGGAACAGTGTTCGGCCAATTGGGTGCTCTGTTGGGTCAATGTGTAGTTGCCGAAGGGGAGTATCAGTGAATAATATCCAGATCCGCTCGTGGTGGCGTAATAGGGCCCAGGCAACACTTCGATGATTTGCCCCGGCGCGAACGGCTCGTTCGACTGCCTGGTGCAGTTCTGGTTGTAATCCACGAAGGCCTGTCCTTGCACTCTGCCGCAAGTGGGACCAAGGTCAGGTATGGTGAACAGGAGCTCATCGTAGCATTCGGGGCTTTCCCATAGTCCGATGATCCGCTGCCTGAAGCGATAATCACCCGGAGGGAGTTCGGTGAGCTGTATCGTACCAGGGCTAGGCCCTAACCACTCCCCATAGCCAGGCGCCACTATCATCTGTTGGATGCTCACATTCTCCAGCGTGTAACTGGTCTCGGTGGCGTTGGTGCCGCCGTAAGCGATGCCTGTGTCGAAGTTGTCGCAGGAGCCCTGGATATTGAGGATCCCCAGCACCGGCCATTGGACCGGACCAACAGGAGTAAGAGGCCACTGGCCCGCGCACCCGTTGCCATCCTGAAAGGTCACGTTGTAGGTGACCCCGGGAGTTCCCGGCACGGTGCCCAGGTAGCTCGTCCATATTTCGAACGGGTTGACCACATCCATGAACTCGCCGTTCAGGAAGTACGGTGGTGGACCCCATTGAACACTGCTCAGCTCGGGTACGATGATGAGGAACGCTGCATCCGGATACACCCCAGGACAATACGGCCTGGTGCCCCAACCCGAATAGATGGGGTCCGAATAGTCGATGGAGGTCAACTCAATCTCGTCCGTGGCCTGGTCGTTGTTCCCGTCCGTCACGGTCACTGAGTAGGTTCCAGCAACCAAGCCTGTGATCGTTGCTTCGGTGGAGCCGTTGGACCACAGGAACGTGTATGGACCGACACCGCCGCTGGCGTTCGCGCTCAACTCACCATTGGCGCCGGTACACAGCGGTTGCCAGTTCACCGAGATCGTCACGGTAACGGCTCCTGCGGTCAGGTGGGCGACCAGGAGGACCAGGCTCAGGAGGATCTTGTTCATCATGGTCGTTCAAGTAGGTAATGGTTCACGATCATCAGTGCCGTACGAAGGGCTTGACCAGCCTTGTGCCGCCGGCGCTGGTCCATTCCAACAGGTAAGGTCCAGCGCCAAGACCGGAAAGGTCCAGAAGGGTTCGGTTATCGTTGGACCGCAGTTCAAGCACAGCACGTCCGTCCATGGCAAGTATGCGGATGGTACCTCCGTCATGTCCTTGCTCAGGCAACTGAACAAGCAGTTCGCCATTCGTCGGGTTGGGCATCAGCACCAAATCCTGACCACCTTGTTCCACCACCCCCGTACTGAACTCCGCCACCAGCACGCTGGCCTCGGCCTGCCATCACCGGCGGCTGAAGTCGAGGGAGATGTTGGCG
>JADJXF010000029.1 GCA_016715995.1 Flavobacteriales bacterium | reverse complement strand
TGACGAAATCCCAAACACCATCAACGATACCTGGAGCGCGAACTGCACTTGCTCCGGAACGGTCGTGGATTGCAGTAGTCAGGCCGGCGACGATCAGGTCGTATGCGGCAACGCAGTCGACCTGAATGCGCAAGGACAAGGCACGTGGAGCGCACCCGCAGGTGTGAGCATCAGCACCCTCACCGATCCGTTCGCCACAGCCAACGCTGCATCCTATGGTACCTATGAGTTGCAATGGACCGTGGCCATCGGCACTTGCATCGATGTCGACACGGTCGCGGTCACGTTCCAAGCTGTGGCTGACGCTGCCTTCGCCTACGCCCAGAGCGCATACTGCCATGGCGATCCGACGCCATCACCATGGGTCGCGCAGACCGGCGGGATATTCAGTGCAGCACCAGCCGGAATCGATGTGGATGCCGAGAGTGGCAGCATCAACCTCACCACGAGCCAGCCTGGCACGTACACGATTACGCATAACATCGCTGGACCCTGCCCGGCAAACGCATCGCAATCGATCACCATCGCACTGGATGCTGACGCCAGCTGGACGGCACCAACGACGCTTTGTAGCAGTAGCGGCCCAATCGATCTGAACGCGCTTGTCACGGGCACACCGGGTGGTAGCTGGAGCGGATCGGGTGTAACTGGTGGAGCCTTCAACCCAACTGGATTGAGTGGTGCCATCCCAATCACGTACACCGCGACGTTGGGTAGCTGCGCAGCCCAGTTGACACAGAATGTGGTCGTCTCACCTTCGGTGAATGCCGATGCCGGGCCTGATGCGACCGTGTGCGGACTAAGCGTGTCGATGTCGGCAGCGGGTAGCGGCACCTGGACCTTGCCTGCTGGTATCAGCACAGCGGACCCGTTGACGGACCCGCACGCCACGGTGAGCGCTCAAGCGTACGGCAGCTACACGCTGATCTGGTCCACATCCGCTGGGGGGTGCACCGACTCGGACACCGTCCTGGTCAGCTTCATCGAACCGGCGACCGGTCTCTGGGTGAATGCCGGGCCGGATCAGACCATCGCGATCATCGACCATGCGAACCTCACCGGCTCGGCAAGCCCGGGAGCGACCCTGAACTGGTGGGTCCTGAGCGGGCAAGGAAGCATCGATTCCCCCTCAGCCAACAGCACGATGATCGAGGGCCTGGCGATCGGTGACAACTACATTGTTCTTACCGCCACAGATGGCATCTGCTCATCGATCAGCGACACCCTGTTGATCCATGTGGACGACCTCTTCATCCCTGAGGGGTACAGTCCCAATGGCGACGGGGTAAACGACCGTTGGGTCATCACAGGCATGGAAGCCTACCCAGGAAGCGAGCTGCGTGTCTTCAACCGTTGGGGCCAGATGGTCTTCGAGTCGGCCAGCTATGCGAATGAATGGGACGGCCGCTCGCGGAATGGCCGAAACCTGCCGGACGACACCTATTTCTACGTGCTTAACCTAAACGGCCTCCGCTCGTACAACGCGGCCAAGCCACGTCATCCTAAAACGGTGATTCAGTTCAGGCCCCTCCTTTCCATGGCCGCAATGGTGCTTTCCGCCACGTGCAGTGGGCAGCATACGCCGCTCACGAGCCAGTACCTGTTCAACGGGCTGGTGATCAACCCAGCCTACGCGGGCAGCCGCGATGTGCTCAGCGGCACCCTCACCCACCGTCAGCAATGGGTTGGTTTCGAGGGTGCGCCGGTCACCCAGACCTTGAGCATCCATGCCCCGCTGGTGCGGAGCAAAGTGGGCTTGGGCGTCATGCTGTACAACGACCGTATCGGCGTGACCAACGAGACGGGTGTGCTCACCAACTATGCGTATCGCATCCGCATGCCGAAAGGGAAGCTCGCATTCGGATTCGGGGCAGGCTTCTCCGTGCTGCGGGCGAACTGGAGCGATGTAACGCTTCAGCAGAGCGATGACGTCGCCTTCAACGGTGTCACCCGCGGTGCCATCCGGCCGAACTTCAGCGGCGGCATGCTCTACCACACCAAAACGTGGTACGTCGGCGCATCCATTCCCTTCCTGCTTGCGCATCGATATGATCTTGTGAACCGAGGCTACCGTTTCAATCAGGAGAAGATGGACCTGCAGCCCATGCTGACGGGCGGCTATGTCTTCACGCTGAACGCGGACATGAAACTGAAGCCCACGACCCTGCTCCGTTACCGCATGGACAGCGGCGTGCAGGGTGATATCAGCTCGAATGTGATCTACCGTGACAAGTTCTGGCTGGGACTCTCGTATCGCACGGGCGATGCGGTCATCGGCATGGTGGAAGTACTGCCCACCCCGCAATGGCGTCTTGGCTATGCCTACGATGCCGGCTTCTCCGCGATCAACCCCTATCACAGAGGCTCGCATGAGTTGCTGGTGCAATATGAATTCGGATACCGCATCCGGGTGCGCGACCCGAGGTACTTCTAACCGATGCGCAGCCCGACTCTCATAGCCATCTGTTGCCTCGCCGCTGTTGCCGCGAATGGTCAGGAGCACTATGAAGTGCGCCAGCTGGACATCCGTCCCTCGGGCGAGGATTACGCCCCGGTCGCGATGGACAGCGGTTTCGTGATGTGCTCCATCCGCGAGAATGCCTCACTGGTCGGCTTCACGGACGCGGAGACCGGCAAGCCCCTCAGCGACTTGTACTGGGTACCCTTCAAGGACGGGCGCACCGGCACGCCCGTGCTCTTCAGCGCGAATCTCGCCACGCCTGTGAACGAAGGGCCAGCCTCGTTCGCCGAAAACGGCCGCATCATCTGCTTCACGCGGAACCAGGTGCTTCCGAAGAAACTCTCGAACATGCGCCGCTCGAATGACCAGCTCGGCCTTTTCTTCTCGCACTACGTGAACGGCGCATGGCAAGCGCCCGAGCCGTTCCCCCACAACCACCCTGCCCATTCCATAGTCCATCCCGCGTTCTCAGCCGACGGGCAGACCCTCTACTTCGCCAGCGACATGCCCGGAGGACTCGGTGGCATGGACCTTTATCGATGCGCACGGGTGAATAGCGGTTGGAGCGCCCCGGAGAACCTCGGACCGGAAGTGAACAGCACGAGCAACGAGGTGTATCCGCGCTGGCAGGTGGATGGCACGCTGTCCTTCGCCAGCGACCGCATCGGTGGCTTGGGCGGGCTTGACATCTATATCACCGAACCTGATGGTGAGCGTTGGATACAACCTACCGGACTGCCCGAACCGGTGAACACCTCCGCCAACGACCACGGCTACATGCTTCTTGGCGACCGTTACAGCGCGCTCTTCGCGAGCGACCGCTCCGGAAGAGACGCCATCCATCTCGCCAAACGAACAGTGCCGAAATTCCGCGATTGCGCTGAACAGAAGCGCAACAACTACTGCTACAGCTTCCGGCGTCGCGCCCACGCGGCCTCGGCGGCCATACCGGTTGACCACTATTGGGACATGGGCGACGGCACCCGGATCAAGGGCTACCATGCGCAGCACTGCTATAGCACTCCGGGCAATTACGAGGTTCGCTCCCTGCTCATCGACCGCAAGAGCGGCGACCTCTTCCATGCCCTCAGCAGTAATCACCTTGAGGTGGCTGATCAAAAACAGGCCTGGATCGCCGCGCAGGACACGGTGCGCACAGGCAGGAAGCTGGAGCTTGATGGAACGATGAGCTATTTGCCCGGCATGAAACCCGCCGAGCACCATTGGGACATGGGCGACGGTACCCGCGGCGAAGGCATCCGCGTGATGCACGCCTTCAGGCAAGCCGGCATCTATCAGGTGAAGCTGGACGTGCTCTCCATGCCGGATGAGTTCGGCGTGATCAGCAACCGGTGCAACACCAAGACCATCGTGGTGCTCGACCGATTCAAGGACCAGGAGGACATGTCGGTGGTCGCCACCTACCAGGACGCCTACGGCAAGACGCACGCCTTCGAGTACCAGGAGCTGCCTTTCGACGATGCGAGCATCCAGGGCGAGGCGCTGAACGATGTGGTCTTCAGCGTGCAGCTGTTCGCGAGCAAAGAGCGCGTGGACCTCGACGATGCCCGTTTCGCGCAGATCCGAAGGCACTACCGCGTGATCGAGCGGTTCGATCCGATCCAAGGTGCCTACACCTACTCCGTGGGCGAGACCAAGAATGCCGAGGAACTCTATCAGGTGTTCAAGAAGGTGAAGGAGCTCCAGTTCCTCGATGCCGAGGTGTTCGCGCTGCGCGTGGAGCAGCTCCTCGACCTCAGCCAGCTCGACCTCTCGCGTCTGGAAGACCTCAATCATAAGAAGCTCCGTACCAATGCCATCCACTTCGCCTACAAGAGCGCGGATCTCAGTCCTGGCTCTGATCTGGTGCTCGAACAGATCTCCGCTTTGCTGCGTCAGCATCCCGAACTGCAATTGGTGATCGAGGCGCACACCGACGACATTGGAAGCCGACAGTACAACATGGGGCTCTCGCAGCAGCGAGCCGCATCCGTGGTGCGTTACCTCGCGGAACAAGGAGTGGAAGAGGCGCGCCTCATCCCAATCGGCCATGGGAAGAACCAGCCGATCGCCAGCAACAAGACCGAGGAGGGTCGCAGCCAGAACCGTCGCGTGGAGTTCCGCATGGTGGTGAAGGGCGAAGCTCCACGGCGTGCTGAGCAGTTGAGCGGGGCCACGCCGAAGCGCGGCTCCAAGCGCTGAGAATCCCTCCTTCACCTGCTGATACACCGGGCATGCGCGCAAGCATGGCTACTTTCGTCGGGCATGCCTGTTCGTTGGAGTACGCACCTGATCATCTGTGTGGTGGCGCTGTTCGCGCTGCGTGCGACGGGCCAATCGCGGTTCATCGAGAACCGGGGGCAATGGCCCGACGCGGTGGCCTACCAGGCTGAACTGGATGGCGTGGTGATCTGGTGCGAGCGCGATGCCGTCGTCTTCGACCTCTATGACGCGAGGGCCATGGCCTCGGCACATGCCGATGTAAGGACCGAACCACCGGCGACCCTTCCACGCCACGCGGTCCGCATAAGCTTCCTCAGCGCAACCGATTCGACTTCCTGTAAGCCTGAATCGCCCTTGCCCGGATACCACAACTACTTCCTTGGCAGCGACCCCACGCGTTGGGCGAGTCGCGCCATGGGCTATGGGCGCATCACGTTCGTAGGCATTGCACCAGGCTGCGATGCCATCCTTCGCGCCAACCGGGGCGGTGCCAAGTACGACCTCGTGGTGGCGCCGGGCGCCGATCCTTCGGCCATCCGCATCGCCTTTGAGGGTGCTGACCTCGTGGAGTTGCGCGGCGCGGCACTGGTCGTTCACACCACCTTGGGACGGCTCACGGAGCGCATCCCGATCGCCTACCAGGAGATCGACGGCGAGCAGCGCGCTGTGCATTGCCGCTACACATTGAAGGATGGCGTGATCGGATTCAAGCCCGGCGCCTATGACAAGCGCTACCCCCTCATCATCGACCCGACGCTGAGCTTCGCGACGTACTCGGGTTCATTCAGCAACAACTTCGGCTACACCGCCACCTTTGATCAGCTCGGCTTCCTCTATGCAGGCAGCACCGCCTTCGGCAATCAGTTCCCCGTTACGATGGGCGCCTACCAGACCGCGTTCGCGGGCGGTACTGGGCAAGGTGGGAACGGTGGCACCGACATCGCCCTCACGAAGTACGACACCACGGGCAGCTTCCTGGTGTGGAGCACATACCTGGGTGGCAATCGTGATGAGATGCCGCACAGCCTCATCGTGGCGCCGAACGGCCAGCTGCTCGTGCTCGGCACCAGCGGCTCCGCAAACTTCCCGATCGCTGCCAACGGCTACGACAACAGCTTCGGCGGTGGCCAGGCCATCACGCCAGCCGGGCTAGGCCTCTCGTATCCGACCGGCGCTGACATGGTGCTCGCACGGCTCAGCGCAGATGGATCGGCACTGCTGGGAAGCACTTATCTCGGTGGCACCTCCAACGATGGGCTGAACACCGCTCCCGAGCTCAAGTTCAACTACGCGGATGAAGTGCGCGGCGAGGTGCTCCTCGATGCCCAAGGCCGCGTGTGGGTGGTGAGTTGCACGCAGAGCTCCAACATGCCGACCACCGCAGGTGCAGCGCAGCCCGCCTTCGCGGGTGGAAGCCACGATGGTTATGTGGCGCGCTTCGACCCGCTGCTCACCACCTTGCAGTATGCGAGCTTCATCGGCGGCAGCGGCGCTGATGCCTGCTACAATGGCGACCTGGACGCGCAAGAACGGCTGCTCGTTTGCGGTGGCACCACCAGCGTCGATCTGCCTGTTAGCGCGACCGCTTTGGACGGCACCTTCAGTGGCGGCCCGGCCGATGCCTTCGCCGCGCGGTTCACGCCGACCGGCAGCGCGATTGATGCCCTCACGTACTGGGGCTCATCGAGCTACGACCAGGCCTACTTCATCGAACTGGACCAGAATGGCGATGCCTTCCTCTTCGGACAGACCAGCGCGCCAACCGGCCAGATGATTCAGAATGCGCCCTACAACCTGCCGGGTGGAGGACAGTTCATCACGAAAGTGACGCCGGACCTCAGCGCCGTGCTGCTCAGCTCGCGCGTGGGCAGCGGCGACGGGACGCCCGACATCTCACCCACCGCTTTCCTCGTGGACGTATGCGACCAGATCTACACGAGCGGCTGGGGCAGCAGCAACCTGGGTCTCGGAGGATCACTCTCCACGAGCGGGCTTCCCGTATCCGCTGACGCGCACCAAGCCACCACCGATGGACATGACCTGTACCTCGCTGTGTTCGACATCAATATGCAGGCACTCACCTACGCCACGTATTACGGCGGAGGCATCAGTCCGGAGCATGTGGATGGTGGTACCAGCCGGTTCGATCGTCGCGGTCGCGTGTATCAGAGCGTATGCGCAGGTTGCCAGAACAACGATGATTTCCCGACCACGCCTGGCGCGTGGAGCGCAACCAACAACAGCAGCGGCTGCAACAACGGCGTGCTCAAGTTCGATTTTGATTCACCGTTGGTGATCGCGGCCTTCCTCGCGCCCGATACCGTATGCGCGCCGCTCGCGGTGTCCTTCACCAACCTCAGCAGCGGTGCCAGCTCCTACCAGTGGAGCTTCGGCGATGGGCAGTTCTCCACTGCGACGTCGCCCACGCATACCTATGCCCAACCCGGTACTTATACGGTCACGCTCACCGCCAGCGACCCCGATGCGTGCAATGGACAAGACGTGGCCGTGCGTGTGGTCACCATCGCGCCGGAAGGCCCGCTCCTGGAGGTGATGAGCGACACGTTGATCTGCGGCCCCGTGGCGAATGTCACGCTCACCGCCACCAGTTTCGGCAGCGCCACCCAATGGCAATGGAGCACCAACGCCCAATTCACCAACACGCTGAACGCCTCACCACAGGACAGCACCGCGACCATCGCTCCGGCAATGGGTGGCACGTATTTCGTGCGCGCGGGGAACGGCAGCGCATGCCGGACCACGGGGCAGGTGACGGTGACGGTTTCGAATGGCGCCATCTCCCTCAGCGGTGAAACACAGATCTGCGCCAACGATACAGCGACGTTGAACCTCATTGGGGCCGATGCGGGATCTTCCATCAGCTGGTCGCCGCCGGATGAGATCCTGAGCGGACAAGGAACATCATCCGTAAACGTGGCTCCGGTGGAGCAGACCATCTACGCGGTGCAGGTGAACAGTACTAGCGGCTGCGCATTCAATGCCAGTATCACTGTTGACGTATCGCCGATCGATGGCGGCGCGATGACGGTTGCGGTGGATCAGAGCATCGTGGTGCCTGGAACGACGGTGCAGCTGCAGGCCACACCGACCTCCGGCGTCAGCTACGCGTGGCAACCGGCCGGGCTGGTGAGCAATCCGGCCATCGCCAATCCCACGGCGCTCGTACAGCAGACCACCTGGTTCAGCGTGACCGTGAGCGATGGCATCTGTACGCGCATCGACAGTGTGAAGGTGACCGTGTACGAATTGATTTGCGAGGAGCCGGACATCTTCGTGCCGAACACCTTCACACCCAATGGAGATGGTGTGAATGATGTGCTGTTCGTGCGGGGCGCCCACATCGAACGATTGGAGTTCCAGGTGTTCGATCGTTGGGGTGAGCGCGTGTTCCGTACGGAGGACCAGCTGGTAGGATGGAACGGGCACTACCAAAGCAAGCTGGTCGACCCCGCCGTATTCGTCTATCACCTGAAGGCGTGGTGCATCGATGGGCAGGAGTACTTCAAGAAAGGAAACGTGACCGTTGTGCGATGAGGCGAGTGATTGCTATTGGCAATTGGCCTCAGGCCACTGGCTGCTCAGTGCATCGAGCAGCCAATGGCCTGAGGCTAGCAGCCTGCGGCGCGCTGCTGACATTGCGGGTGCTGGCGTTCGGGCAAGACATCCACTTCTCGCAGTACTTCAACGTGCCCATGGGACTAAATCCCGGATTGATCGGTCAGTTCGATGGCGAATACCGCGCGCACGGCGTGTACCGACAGCAATGGCGATCGGTCACGGTGCCTTACCGGACCTTCGGGCTTGGTGGCGACGCGCGCGACTTCAATGGCGTGAAGGGACTTGGTGTGGGCGCCTGGCTCTTCAACGACCGAGCAGGCGACAGCCGGTTGAATCAGTTCCACTTCAGCCTAGGCGCGAGTTGGACCCAGCATTTCGGAAAAGCCGAGGAGCATGGGGTGACCCTTGGCGCGCAATTCGGCGTCACTTCGCTCACCTTGGACAATGGCGGCCTCTCCTTCGATGCGCAATACAACGGCTTCTACTACGATCCGGACCGCGACAACGGCGAGGATTTCCGCCGATACGGCTTGGCCCATCCCGATCTCCATGCAGGCGTGGTGTACCGATTCACTCCAGCGCCGCGCAGGCTGCTGCAGGCGGGCTTCGGCCTGTTCAACATCACGCAGCCGGGAATCGGCTTCCTCGGCGAACCCGATGTCCTGCTTGACCAACGCACCGATTTCCACATGCTCCTCTCCTTTCCGGTGAGCGCTGAGCTGGATGTGGCGCCGATGATGCGCGTGATGGGCCAAGGCAACTTCCGGGAGCTGGACCTTGGGGCGAGCGTCCGGTACATCCTGCTGGAGCGCTACGGGCTCAAGCGCGCGCTGCTCGTGGGCCTGCACTTGCGCGCCGCCGATGCTGGTTACGTCTTCGCCGGATTCGAGCGGGACGATTGGAGCTTCGGCGCGAGCTACGACATCAACACGAGCGCGCTTGTGCCCGCGAGCCGTAACCGGGGCGCCATCGAGTTCACTGCCATACGCATCTGGAAGAAGCGCCCACCGGTGCCCGTTCGGTTCAAGGCCTGCCCAGAGCAGCTCTGAAGAATGAGATGCGTGCTGCGCCATACCGAACGGAGGACCGGCATCGCGCTTGGGATCATGTTGTTGCAGGCATCGGTCCTCCATGCGCAATCCTTCGAGCAATGGACGGCGTGGGGAGATGCGGCCTTCGCTCGCCAGGAATTCTATGGGGCCACACGGTTCTATGATGGCGCGCTGGCCATCGACGGCGGACGATTGAGCGTGCAGTGGAAGCAGGCCGAGGCGTGCCGCTTGAGCCACCAGTACCCGAAAGCCGCCGCGCTCTATGAGCGAGTACACAAGAAGGACCAAGGCCGCACGCATTCGTTGGCCTTGCGCTGGCTGGGTGAGATGCAGATGAGCATGGGCGATCACGCTGCGGCAGAGGCCACATGGCGCAAGGTGCTGCAGAAGGAGAAGGACAAGGGCTCCGTTGTAGCCAAGCGCGCGGAGAATGCCATCACAGGATGCGCGTTGGCGAAAGCAGTCGCAGAGTCGTCGCCAGTGATCCTGTTGGAGCATCTGCCGCAGCCGCTGAACACCTACGACAGCGAATTCGGCGCGCGGATCGGACCAGAGGGAATGCTCTACTTCAGCAGCCTACGCGGCGAACTGAACAAGGAGGGTGAAGTGAAGGATACGGCGGCGTACCGTGCGTCGCTCTTGCGATCCGCCACGCATCCGCCCTTCGAACCTGCCCCATTGGCGGGCGCCGTGAATGCGCTGCACGATAATGCCAACGCCGCGTGGAGCCGCGATGGTCGGTGGTTCCTCTTCTCACGCTGCGGCCCCAGCGAAGGCTGCAGGATCCATATCGCACCGGTGACCGCGGATGGCTTCGGTGAGCCCCGGCTGCTGCCCGGCATCGGCGATACCGTGCAGAGCACGCAGCCGATGATCGCTTGGTGGGATGAACGTGAGATGCTACTCTTCGCCACGGACCGTGCCGGTGGACAAGGCGGCTGGGACATCTGGCAGGCCGAGTTCCATGATGGTGCCGTGAGCCACTTGTACCCGCTCGGGCGGGCGATCAACTCTCCGGGCAACGAACGCTGCCCGTGGTACGACAACCGCTCCAATGCGCTCTGGTTCAGTTCCGATTTCCTGCCTGGATTCGGTGGCTATGACATCTTCAGCGCGGGCTGGGGCAACGACATCTTCGCCACGCCGGTGAATGCGGAATCACCGATCAACAGCCCCGCCAACGACCTGTACCCGATGCTCGACCACGCGCGGGGCGAGGGCTGGTTGACCAGCAACCGCATCGGTTCCTTCGCCGCCAAAGGCGAGACCTGCTGTAACGACCTGTACCGCTGGAGCCTGCCAGCAATTGACACCGTGACGCTTATCGTCTCGCAGGAGGAAGGGCCCACAGCGCCCATCCGAACCATGACGGCAACGGAGCGATTAATCGCCATGCAACGCGACTTCCCACTCGTTCTTTACTTCCACAACGATGACCCCGAGCCGCGCAGCTGGAAACGGACCACTGCCCAGCCTTACAGCGAAGCATACCTGCGCTACAAGGGCCTTCAAGGGGAATACGAGTCGCTCACGCAGGATTCCGTCGCTGTTCAGCGCTTCTTCAGCGAGCACGTGGACCACGGCTATGAGCGCTTGCAAGATCTGATCAGCGGCCTATTTCCTGCGCTGACGGAAGGACGGTCGGTGACGCTGGACGTCCGCGGCCATGCCAGCCCATTGGCACGCACCGACTACAACCGCTATTTGAGCATGCGGCGCATCGAGAGCCTGCGCAATGCGCTTCGGCAGCACGATGGAGGCACGCTCGCGCCCTACCTCGATGGCCGCGCTGCGAATGGTGCGCGACTGACCGTGCGCGAATTGCCCTTCGGTGAGGAGCGGTCCGCCCCCGACGTGAGCGACGACCTGCTTGACACCCGCAAGAGCGTGCATAGCGTAGAGGCCATGCGCGAGCGAAGGATCGAAGTGGTCGGCATCGGGCTGGAGCATCAAGAAAGCGCGCGTGAAGGCGTGCGGATCTCGCAACATGTGGGTCAGCTGACCGTCGGCATGGAACGCACAGTGCCCTTCACCCTCACCAATACCGGAAACCGCCCGCTTCGGCTGGTGAAGGCAGAGGTTGATTGCGGCTGCACCACCGCCGCGCTGCCCAAGGCCCCGCTGCCGCCCGGCGGATCCGCCGTGGTGGAGGTCACCTTCAACGGTCGTGCACAACCCGGTGCGCTCACGCGTATCGTTGTGGTGGAGACCGACGGTGAGCCCTTCCGCTTCGACCTGGTGCTGCAAGGTGAAGTGGTACCGTAACATCGCACCATGGAACTGCTGCTGCTCTCTAACTCCACGCTGCCCGGCGAGCCCTTCTTCTCATGGCCGCGCCCCTTCGTCACCGCATTCCTGCAAGGGCGCAAGCGCATCGCCTTCGCACCATTCGCCGCAGTGGAGGATCAACAGGACGCCTATGCCGACCGCGTTGCAGCGGTGTTCGCGCAGCTGGGCGCTGAACTCTTCAGCCTGCACCGTGAGGCCGACCCCGTGAAAGCGCTCGAAGGCGCTGATGCCGTGGCGGTGGGCGGCGGTAACTCATTTCTCTTGATCCGCGCGCTCTATCGCACCCAACTCGTTCGGGCCATCGCTGACAAGGCGCGCAAAGGCATGCCATATATCGGTTGGAGCGCTGGCGCCAACGTGGCCTGCCCTACCATCATGACCACGAACGATATGCCCATTGTGGAGCCACCGAGCTTCCGGGCCATGCACCTGATCCCGTTCCAGATCAACCCGCATTACACCGAAGCGACCATCCCCGGCCACGGCGGCGAGAGCCGGGACCAGCGCATCGCCGAGTTCCTGGCGGCCAACCCGAACATGCCCGTTGTGGGCCTGCGCGAAGGCGCCCTGCTGCACGTGACCGGAACCCGCATGCGGCTGGAAGGCGCTGGGATGAAGCTCTTCAGAAGCGGGAAGGAGGCGAAGGAGTTCGCGGGAGGCACGGACCTGGGTGTTTCGCTGGGCGGGGCATGATGCGCGCAACGCCCGCTTACTTTCGGCGGCGATGAAAGAGCTGCTGAGCGAACTGGGCGTGAACGCGCTGCTGCTGCTGAAGGTGGCCGTGATCGTGGCGGGAGCCTTCGTGGCAGAGCGCATCATCCGCAAGCTGCTGCGGCGCGCCTACCTGCGCGGCGATCAAGGCAATGAGGACCGTACGCGCTATCGTTTCCTGCGCAATGCCACGCGCTTCATGGTGGGGTTGATGGCCGTGGGCGCCATCATCTACAGCATCCCTTCATTCAAGCATCTGGCGGTGACGCTCTTCGCGGGCGCTGGTATTCTGGTGGCCATCGTCGGTTTCGCCGCGCAGGGGGCCTTCAGCAACATCATCAGCGGCATCTTCATCGTCAGCTTCAAGCCTTTCCGCGTGGGCGATGTAATCAAAGTAGGCGCCATCGAGAGCGGCGTGGTGGAGGACATCACCCTGCGCCACACGGTGATCGTCACCTTCGAGAACCGCCGTGTGATCATCCCCAATGCGAAGATCAGCGACGAGACCATCGTGAACAGCAGCATCACCGACGAGGCCACCTGCGAATTCGTAGAGGTGGGCATCAGCTACGAGAGCGATCTGGATAAGGCCATGGCCGTGCTCCGTGAGGCATGCGAGGCGCACCCGGACTGCATTGAAAGGAGATCGCCGGAAGCAATCAAGCTCGGGCAGCACAAGGTGCCCGTTCGCCTGATCCGGATCGATGACAGCGCGCTCGTGTTGAGGGCCTACGCCTGGGCGAAGGAGCCCATTGCGGCGCGCATGATGCACTACGACTTGAACCGCAGCGTCAAGCTCCGCTTCGACCAGGAAGGCATCACCATCCCCTATCCGCAGCGCACTATTCACTTGAAGGGCGCGGACGCATCAGTGAAGTCATGAAGAAAGTCAGTAGCAGAGCGGGGAAAGCCGGATTGCCGCCCGGATCGCTCATCCATGTGGGCCATGACGACCTCTCGCGGTCAATGACCATCGACCTGTTCACCTATAATGCACAGGAGGTGAGTGAGCGGAGCCTGAATTCAATCGCGGATTTCACGGACATCGACCCGGCTGCTCATACAGGATGGCTCAATATCGATGGATTGAACAGCGAGCGGATGCTGTCGGCGATCGGCGAGCGCTTCAACCTGCACCCGCTGCTGCTGGAGGACATCCTCAACACCGACCACCGACCGAAGGTGGAGGAGTACCAGGACTGCCCTCTTCGTGGTCACGCGCATGCTCGGCCTGGATGAGGAAACCGGCGGAATCGAACAGGAGCAGATCTGCTTCGTGTTGCGCAAAGGGCTCGTGATCTCCTTCCAGGAGACCCCGGGCGATGTGCTCGACCCCATCCGCGAGCGCCTGCGCAAGGACCTGGGCCGCGTGCGTCGCTGCGGCAGCGACTACCTGCTCTATGCCTTGCTCGACGTGATTGTGGACGAGTACTTCGTGATCGTGGAGCAGCTCGGCAAGCGCATCGAGGAGCTGGAGCGCAAGGTGGTGGTGCGCCCCGGCAACGAGGACCTGCTCACCATCCAGGAGCTGCGCGGCCTGCTGATCACCGTGAACCGCTACGTGACGCCCATGCGCGAGCTCGCCGGCCGCCTCAACACCATCCAGAGCGAGTTGATCGAGAAGAGCACGCGCCGCTACATCAACGATCTGCAGGACCACACGGTGTACATCGCCGAAACCATCGGCACCTTCCGCGAGATGCTCCTGAGCGTGGAGAACACCTACCACGCCGGCCAGAACCTGCGCATGACGCAGGTGATGAAGCTGCTCACCATCATCAGCACCATCTTCATCCCCCTCACCTTCGTGGTGGGCATTTACGGGATGAACTTCGATCACATGCCCGAGTTGCGCTGGCGTTACGGCTACTTCGCCGTGCTGGGGATCATGGGCGCCATCGCGCTGGTGATGCTGGCGTGGTTCAGGCGGAAGCGGTGGCTGTGAATATCTGTGCGCCGATCGCTCCCGCCTCTACTTTTGCACCCGTCATGAAAATGGCCCGCCGTTCAGCCGCTGCGCATCACTGCACCAACGTGTGTTCAGCCGTCGTGGTCCGTGGCGAATACCACTTCCGCTGATGCGCGCCTCAGCCTTCCCTATGCACCGGCTCCGCGCCGCTCGCATTAAGGCCGTTCCCGTCTCACCAGCCTTCCGAACAGCAGGCATTGGTCAGTTGGCAGCCCATCGTCACAAGCAACCAACAGCCCACTGCGAACTAGCTCCATGAAGACCCGCTACATCGACCTGATCGAGCAGACCTTCGACTTCCCGAAGGACGAGTTCAAGCTCGACGGCGAGAATCTCGTGTGGAACGACCTGCCCTTGATGGACCTCATCCGCAAGCACGGCACGCCGCTCCGCATCAGCTACCTGCCCAAGATCGGCGAGAAGATCGAGATGGCCCGCGCCAGCTTCGCCAAGGCCTTCGCGGCGCACGACTACCAGGGACGCTACGAGTACTTCTACTGCACCAAGAGCAACCACTTCCATTACGTCATCGACAAAGTGCTCGACAAGGGCGTGAACTTGGAGACGAGCAGTGCCTACGACTTGGAGATGATCGAGCTGCTCATCGAGCGCGGCCGCATCACCAAGGACAGCACCATCCTCTGCAACGGCTTCAAGGACGAGCGCTACATCAAGGGCATCGGCCGGCTCGCGAACCGAGGTTTCAATGTCGTACCCATCATCGACAACATGGGCGAGATCTACGCGCTCGACGAAGCGATCGAGGGCCACTGCGACATCGGCATCCGCATCGCCGCCGAGGAGGCGCCCAAGTTCGAATTCTACACGAGCCGCCTGGGAATCGGTTACAAAGACATCATCCCCTTCTACATGCGGAACATCAGCAAGCAGAAGAAGTTCCGGCTGAAGATGATGCACTTCTTCATCAATACGGGGATCACCGACACGGCCTACTACTGGAACGAGCTGAGCAAGTGCGTGAACGTCTATTGCGACCTGTGGAAACTCTGCCGCACGCTGGATACCCTCGACATCGGCGGCGGCCTGCCCATCAAGAACAGCCTCAACTTCAGCTTCGACACTGACTATATGATCGGCGAGATCATCGGCCGGATCAAGGACGTGTGCGAGGAGAACAAGGTGCAGGAGCCGAACATCTTCAGCGAGTTCGGCAGCTTCACCGTGAGCGACAGCGGCGCCACTTTCTTCAGCATCGTGTACCAGAAGAAGCAGAACGAGAAGGAGCGGTGGAACATGATCGACGGCAGCTTCATGACCACCCTGCCCGACACTTGGGCCATCAGCAAGCGCTTCATCATGCTGCCGGTGAACAACTGGCACGATGAGTACGAGCGCGTCTTCCTCGGCGGCATGACCTGCGACAGCGACGACTACTACAACAGCGAGCAGCACATCAACGCCATCTACCTGCCCAAGTACAACGAGGAGAAGCGGCAATGCATCGGCTACTTCAACACCGGTGCCTACCAGGACACGCTGGGTGGCTTCGGCGGCATCCAGCACTGCCTCATCCCCAAGCCCAAGCACGTGCTGATCGACCGCTTGCCGGACGGCACGCTGGTGGACACCGTGTTCGCCGAGCAGCAAAGCGCCGAACGCATGCTGCAATTGCTGGGCTACCTGCCCATGGAGGAGACCGTAAGGAAGGTAGGGGGTTAAGGAAGTTGAGGGTTCGATTCGCGGCTCGATCAAAGCCAATCCGCACAACCCCCAACCAGCATCAACCTCCCGCTATATTTCGCCCCGAACAGCCCGATGAGCAGCACACGTCCCATCTCCGACTTCATCGAGAAGCACTACCTGCACTTCAATGCGGCCGCGCTCGTCGATGCCGCCAAGGGCTACAAGGCGCACCTCGGTAAAGGCCGCAAGATGATGATCACCCTCGCGGGGGCCATGAGCACCGGTGAGTTGGGGAAGATTCTCGCGGAGATGATCCGCCAGGGCAAGGTGGACATCATCAGCTGCACCGGCGCCAACCTGGAGGAAGACGTGATGAACCTGGTGGCGCATGACCACTACGAGCGCATTCCCCATTACCGCGACCTCACCCCGCAGCAGGAGCGCGACCTTCTCGACAGAGGCATGAACCGCGTGACGGACACGTGCATCCCCGAGCACGAGGCCTTCCGCCGCCTGGAAAAGCATGTGGTGGAACTGTGGACCGCCGACGACATAAGCGGCAGCAGGCGCTTCCCGCACGAGTACTTCTACGCCATGATCAAATCAGGCGTGCTCCAGCAGTACTACCAAATCGATCCGAAGAACAGCTGGATGGTAGCCGCCGCCGAGCGCAACCTGCCCATCATCTGCCCCGGGTGGGAGGACAGCACGCTCGGCAACATCTTCGCCGGGCACTGCATCACCGGCGACTGCAAGCCGCAGATGATGAAGAGCGGCATCGAGTACATGATGTTCCTGGCGGATTGGTACACGGCCAACTGCGGTCCCAATGGCATCGGCTTCTTCCAGATCGGGGGCGGCATCGCGGGCGACTTCCCCATCTGCGTGGTGCCCATGCTCCATCAGGACCTCCAGCGTGCGAGCATCCCCTTCTGGAGCTACTTCTGCCAGATCAGCGATAGCACCACCAGCTATGGCAGCTATAGCGGCGCCGTTCCAAACGAGAAGATCACCTGGGGGAAATTGGACATCGACACTCCGAAGTACATCATCGAAAGCGATGCTACTATTGTAGCACCCCTCATCTTCGCGTACGTCCTCGACATGTAACCCAGCCCAAACGCCTGCGCCGGGCCTCGGCGTTCAATGCATGCAGCGCCTGATCCGTTCCTTCAACACCTTGACCGATGAGCTCAAGGAGACCCTTCAGGAACAGTTCCCTGACGGGATCGATGCCACGCACATCAAGACCATACCGACCGCCAAGGGCGAGATGCTGCGCGTAATCGAGCTGCGCACGCCGGAGGCGATGTACCTGATCAAGATCAACGCAGAGAGCCGGGCGGAGATCGAGGAGTTCCTGGAGCAGGATAACGAGCCCGCAGCCGCTGGCGAAGATGACATCGATGAGGAGGGAGATGTCGCAGGCGGTGAAAGCGTTGATGATGTCGGCGGTGAAGAAGAGGAGAGCGATGATGACGACATGGACGACGACGAGGAGGCCGATGATGACGAGGATGAGGATGATTCCAGCGGCGACGAGGACGAGGAAGACGACGACTGACCTCCCGCCTTATGGCGATGCGGGAAGGCCTCGGAGCATCAGGCTTCGGGGCCTTCTTACTTTTCGCCAGCAACCACCAACCCATGAACGGCACCTTCCACCTCGCGTTCGCCACTACCGACCTCAAGCGCATCAAGGCGTTCTATGGCAAGTTCCTCGGCTGTCGGGAGGGCCGCAGCTCCGATACCTGGGTCGACTTTGACTTCTTCGGCCATCAGCTCACGATTCAGGAAGTGCCCATCACGTACAAGACCGCCCGCATCTACAATCCGCACAGCAACGTGCCCAGCGATCACTGGGGCATCGTGCTCAACATGAGCGATTGGAAGAAGCTGCGCGACAAGTTGAAGAAAGTGGGCTACTCCTTCTTCATCGAACCGCGCACCGTAATGAAGGGAGAGGTGGGCGAGCAGGTGAGCATGTTCATCGAGGATCCCGACGGCCATGCGATCGAGTTCAAGGCCTTCGAGGACGAGGACGATCTGTTCAAGCGGTCATGACGGCGCGTGGCGGTCTGGTTCTGGTCCTATTCGGGATCCTCGCCACACTGGTTTCGGTCATTTTCAAGTTCCAGGATTGGCCGGGGGCCGGAATCCTCTTCCTCGCAAGCAATATCCCAACGCTGGCCGGGCTTGCGGTCCTGTGCTGGAAGATCATGCGCTACCCGGGCCTCAAGGACTTCCTCGACCGCTGAGCCGCGTTACCAAGGCAAGGCCTCGGCATTGTTCGTCAAACTCCACGCGCCATGAAGACCCGGAACATCCTCGCCCTGCTCCTCCTCGGCACCGCGATCCTCACCAACGGAGGCCTGTTCAAGCTCCTGCACTGGCCCGGCGCCAACGTGCAATTCCTGATTGGGGCCATGCTGCAAACGGTGATGCTTCTGGTGCTCGCTCTCAAGCTGGCCAAAGGCCCCAGCATGAATCCACTGCTGGAGCGATAGAAGAAGGGGCACCCTGTTCGGATGCCCCTCCTCGGATTTCAGGTGATGCTTCAGTAGGTGCGCATGGCCACCAACGCGCCTTGCTCATCGAATTGCTCACCGCGTTGGATCATGCCATCGGCGTAGGTGAGCCTGCCGACCACGGCATCGCTGTGGCTGCGGAATTCCCACACGCCTTGGCGCAGGCCGTTGCGGAATCCCGCTTGGGCGAGCAGCGCACCGCTATCACTGAACTGCTTCCACACGCCGTCGCGGCGGCCTTTGCGGAAACAGCCCATCTCCTTCACCCGGCCGTTCTCATGGTAGGTGATGAAATGGACGCGGCCGTTCTCTTGGAACCGCGTGGCACGCAAGGTCCCATCGGGCCAGCGCTCCTGGCCCAGCAACTCAGGTGTTTGCGCACTGACGGCAAGGACGGCCAAGAATGCGATCGATGTCAGGTAATGGCGCATGGCGATTGTTTTCTTGGCCTTGGATACGCTCAAAGGTAGCAAGAAGTTCACCGACGGTTAACATGGGCTTAACAATCGCCGAACCGCCGAATGTTCGTTCACTGGGGCGGCGGGTTGACCGTTTCCGGGGAGCCGCGCAGAATCATGAATCCGATGACCCCGGCAATCAATGATGCCAGCAGGATGCCCAGCTTCGCCTGCTGTCGGTAGTCGGCATCCAGGAAGGCGAGTTCATTGATGAAGAGCGACATGGTGAAGCCAATGCCGGCCAGGAAGGATGCGCCCAATAACTGGCGCCAGGTGAAGTCCACGCCCACCTTGGCCCAGCCCAGCTTCACGATGAGCCAGCAGATCAGTATGATGCCCAAGGGCTTGCCCACCAACAGGCCCGACGCGGTTCCCATCGCAACGGGCCCGGCCAGTGCAGCACCGATATCTGGGGGCAGCTCCACCCCGGCATTCGCCAAGGCGAAGAGCGGCATGATGACGTAAACCACGATGGGATGCAGCTTGTGTTCCAACCGTTGCAGGGGTGTGGCGGCGTGCTCGTTGAGCCTGATCACCTTGTCGATGACATGCAGTTCATCTTCGGTAAGGGTCTTCACCTTGTTGGGTTTCAGCAGCGTGAACTCAGAGAGGTACTTCCGCATGCGCTTGATGTAACCGATCTCATCCACCTTGGTGGAGGCAGGTATGGTGATGGCCGCGAGCACGCCCGCCACGGTGGCGTGGATCCCGCTCAGCAGGAAAGCGGTCCACAGGCCACCAATTCCGAAGATGCCGTAGAACACCGGGCTGCGGATGCCGAGCAGGTTGCCCGCGAGGAGCACGCCCATGAAGCCCATGCCGATGCCCAGGTTCACGAAGGAGATGTCGGAGGTGTAGAACAGGGCGATCACGATCACGGCACCCAGGTCATCGGCGATGGCGAGGGTGGTGAGGAAGATCTTCAAGGCGAGCGGCGCACGGCTGCCCAGCAGCGCGATGAGGCCCACGGCGAAGGCGATGTCGGTGGCCATGGGGATGCCCCAGCCGCTGGTGGCCGGGCCGTTCCAGCCGTTCACCGTGAGGTAGATGAGCGCGGGAAACAGCATGCCGCCCACGCCCGCCGCCACCGGAAGGATGGCTTGGGAGGGCCGGGATAGCTGGCCCCCGACGATCTCGCGCTTGAGCTCGAGCCCCACCACGAAGAAGAACATGGCCATGAGGCCATCGTTGATCCAATGGTGCAGGTCGCGCTTCAGCTCCCAGTTGTCGATGCGGATGGCGAAGGTGTGGTGCCACAAGTGCTGGTACCCCTCCTTCCAAGGGGAATTGGCCCAGATCATGGCCACTATGGCCGCGCCCAGCAGCAGCATGCCGCCGGTGGCCTGCGCTTTCATGAAGCGCTCCAAGGGGCGCACCAAGCGATCGATGGGATCCACGCGCATCATGCGGCGGAAGATATGCGCGGTGCCTGATGGGCGGTGTCGTCGTCCCTCTCGCCCTTTAGCCTATTCCATATGCTGGGCGCACATGAGGTTCGGAGCGCGCTTCTTCAGAATGCCAATCTCCCCTGCTGCTCCATGGAGAGCCGGAGCTGGCTCACCTCTTTGCGCAGTTCCACCACGCTCCGCGCAAGTTCATCACGGCTCATGTTGGGCTCGGGCAGCTCGGCGCTGATGAAGTGCACGAATTTCCAGATCTCCAGCACGTTGGTCACCGGCACCTCATAGGGCGCATAGAGCGGGTTGGTGCTGCAGAGCAGCAAGCTGCCCTTCTCCTTCAACTGGTTGTAGACCACCTTGAAGACGATGCCATCATCCTTGGTGACCACGATGTATGGCTGACCATCGCGGATGGTCTGCCAGTTCTGCACGTACTCACCCGTCACCCACGAACCATCGGCCACGGGCGGCATGCTATCACCGCTGACCTGGAAGGTGCGGTACTTACGGTCCCTCGCCAAAAAGGGCATCTGGAAGGTGGGCAGGATGCTGATGTACTCCGGGTCGGCGTAGCCCAGCGCGTAGCCGGCCTTCGCCTTCTCGGGCACCAGCTCCACGTTCTCGCGGTCCTCGCGGTCCACCGTGGTGGCCAGCACGCGCAAGCGCCGACCGCTCAAGTCGATGTCGCCGCCGCGCTCCAAGATGCCGAGCTGGCTCTCGCTCAGCGCAGTGAGGTCGTCGCGCAGCAGCTTGTCGATGCTGAGCTTATAGTACTCGCTCATGCGCACCAGCAGGTCGAAGGTGGGCTCGGCGCTGCCGTTCTCGTAGCCGCTGTAGCTGGAGCGTTTCACATCGAGGGCGATGGCCACTTCCTCCTGGGAGCGGCCACGGCGGGTGCGGAGGAGCTTGATGTTGCTTCCGAAGACTGCGTTTGTCATTCGCGTGGAGGTTGAGGAGGTTGAGAGGTTGTCCCGGCTCAAGGCCGGGATGACATGGTTGAGGGTTGCGGGTTGAGCCGGATGAAGGTTGAGGGTTGCATGGCGGCACTCATGCATCGTCCGGTTTAAAACCGATTACTCTGCGCGGCTGGTCAGCAGGAGAGACCAATGCCGTGAGGTGGTCGAAGAGGGCTTGTATCTCCTCGTCATGTCCGCTTACACGACCTTCAAGTTGCTCCAGCTTCTGGAGGATATCCCGATGCGAGAGGAGCATTTCACGCATGCGTGTGAACACGCGGATGATCTGGATATTGACCAGGATGGCGCGCTCACTGCTCAACACACTGGATAGCATGGCCACACCTTGCTCGGTGAAGGCCATGGGGAGGTACTTAGTGTGCGCTCCTTGCTTTAGGGTGCCAAATTGGCTCCTTAGAAACTCGTTCTCATCCTTTGTCAATTCGAACATGAAGTCCTCCGGGAACCGACCCAAGTTCCTGCGCACCTGCCGTTTGAGCTGACCCGTCTCCACCCCATAGAGCTCAGCGAGATCGCGGTCGAGCATCACC
Organism: Flavobacteriales bacterium; assembly: GCA_016715995.1. Classification (GTDB taxonomy): domain Bacteria; phylum Bacteroidota; class Bacteroidia; order Flavobacteriales_F; family PHOS-HE28; genus PHOS-HE28. The sequence goes on along the minus strand of JADJXF010000029.1, from coordinate 12,814 downwards.
TTCTGCCCACGCAGGACGTGGATTCTGCCCGAGATTGCCGTATCCCGTCGAGTCGGGACGAAAACGTCGGCGGGCGGGGCCCCCAAACGTCCAACGTGCAGGCCCCACTGGTAGGGGGATTTCGGTTCCGCCGCCAATGTATCCATCATGGGTTTGGCCAATTATCCGGCACAAACATATGGCCTAATTCCCGGAATCCAACCGACGGGTTCTCCGTCGATCCGCAAAACTGCGCGGCCTAACTCCGAAAACCGGATAGGCGGAAAATGCTCAAGAAACCGACCGCCCTCCTGAGCATTTCCTCCCCGTTCCTGACCCACTTGCCACCGGTACACGGATGGATGCGCCGTCCGTCACACTAGGAACAACGAAACAGGAAGTGAGCACATCTGATCGATACGATGCGCTCCCTGTTCCTGATCATGCTGAGCTGCCCAATCGTCCTGCACGCGCAGAACCTTCTGACGAACGGTGATTTCGAGCAGTACAGCCTATGTCCTGACTATGTGAGCCAGATCGAGCGAGCCGTCGGATGGCAGCGCCCTACGCACGGCACCTCGGATTATTTCAACGCCTGTTTGGGTGTGCCCTTCAGCATGAGCGTGCCAGACAACCAGATGGGCAACGAAGCGGCGCTGAGCGGCAATGGCTATGCGGGGTTCTATTGCTTCTATGACACAGGGCCTTTCACCACACCGGGTGACAACGATCACGAGTACGTGACGCGGGAGTTGGCGACGCCCTTGGTATCCGGGGAGGTGCACACGGTGGAATTCTTTGTGAGCCTGGCCGACGTTTCGAAGTACGCCGTGAACGACGTAGGCGCGCTCTTCTCCATGGAGGTGCCAGTGCGGCAGGACGAGTTCCCAATCGAAGGCACGCCGCAGATCACCCATGGCGGCGGTTCCTGGCTGACCAGAAGACCGGCTGACGCGCATCATGGGTTGCTTCGTCGCCGACTCGGCCTACCGCTATATCACCATCGGCAACTTCCGCGACGGCGCCAGTACGGCATTCCTGGAAGTGCCCACGCAATTCCCGCTCACCTACTTCAGCTACTACTACTTGGATGATGTCTCCGTAAGCTTGTTGGAACCGCCGCTGCTTGGCCCTGATCTCAACACATGCTCAGCCGTGACGATCGCTGTGCTCAACCCGGTGGTCGGGGCCGGGTACCACTGGTCCACTGGAGCGAATGGCACCAGCATCACCGTGGATACGACCGGTGAGTACATCGTAACACGGACCGATCAAGGCTGCCTCCTCTCGGACACGATCATCGTTTCCGCCGCCGCGCCGTACGCTCTATCGTTGCCGACAGACACAACCTACAACCTGTGCGCAAATCCGATCGAATTATCCGTTGGCACATTGCCCGCGGGCTCTTCCGTGCTTTGGTCAACAGGTGCGACCACACCGGCCCTCCTTGTCACCCAAGCCGGTTCCTACAGCATCGTGATCGATGTCCCGGGATCATGCCCTGCATCCGCACGCATCGAAGTCTACGATGATTGCGGTACGGCCCCTTACGCGCCTTCGGCCTTCACCCCGAACGGCGATGGCATCAATGACGTCTGGCTACCGATCTGGTCGGCGCATCCAAATGCTGAGTTGCGCTTCACCGTATTCGATCGATGGGGCAGGGAAATACATACCGACTACCGAGGCGTTGGCTGGGATGGGGGTTCCGCAGGAGAGCACGCACCCATTGGGAACTACGTGTACCTCTTGGAGGCCAGGGACCGCACGAACGGTATGCACATATACCGCACCGGGAGCATCACCCTCGTACGCTGACCTCACGCTTCCCGCTTCACCCACGCCTGCACCATGCGCAGCTGGCCGTAGCTGAAGCGCCCTTGGAAGTGACCGGCCGCGCTATTCAATCCTTCCTTCGGATTCTCGCGCATCCAGTCGGCGATGGCCTCGCGCTCGCTCTCCAGCATCAGCTTGGCAATGTCCACCTCGCCCTCGGCGATGCCGCGCGCGAAATGCCCTTCAATGGTGCTCTTCGCCATGGACCGCTTGGCAGCGATCTCCTCCAGCGTGAGGCCTTCCTTGTGAAAGGCGTAGGTAACGTCGTAGGTCTTGCCTACCTCGGCTTTGGTGCGACGAGGCGCGCGTTCGTATCCCGGCTCATCGCGCTTGCGCTTCTTACCGCTCTTGGTGCTCGCCTTCGGCTTGTGCTCCTCGGCCCACGCGCGCGCCTCCCCTACCATGGCGGCACGATTCGCGGCTAGGCCCCTCTCCAGATCCTCTTGCTTCTTCACCTCTTCACCGTTCAGGATGCAGGTAGTGAGGTAGCCCACCTTGGCGATGGTGGCCACCTTCTTCATCAGCATGCCGTCGATCTCCTTCAGCGCGTTGGTGTATTCCTTGGTACGACTGAGCAGTTCGGCCTGCGCCATGTGCTGGAAGAGCTCCTTCATCTGCGCTTGGAGCATGTCGCCATAGTAGGCACCGCCCTTCTCGATGCGAACCAGCAGCTCATCGCGCTTGTCCTCGTGCAACAGGCGTATCAGTTGCCCTCGGAACTTCAGCGTGTTCTCTTCGCTGCGCAGCTTTTCCGGAAGAGCATCAGCGCGGTCTTCTGCTCGTCCTCGAACTGCGCCGTCTCCGGATGGTCCTTCTGCGTGTAATCAACCTTCCGCAGCATGTCGCTGAAGTCGAAGGTGCCTGCGAGGAGCAGTTTCAGATACTCACGCTGGCTTGCCTTCAGTTGTAGCGGAAGCGGCTCCTGCTCGAAGCCCCGGTTCGTGAAGGCGACCACATCTCTATCGCTGCTCACCACGCTGGGATCGATGCGCGTGCGCAGGATAAGACCGTCCAATGAACGCAGGCGTGACAACGCCACATAGACCTGCCCCGGCGCGAAGGCAGAGCCGACATCGACAATGGCCTTGGTGAAAGTGAGGCCCTGGCTCTTGTGAACGGTGATGGCCCACGCGAGCTTGATGGGGTATTGCTCGAAAGTGCCGAGGACCTCTTCGTCCTGCTGCTTGGTGCTCGCGTTCACCACGTAGCGCTTGTTCTCCCAGCGTTCGCGCTTCAACTTGTATGGCATTCCGGGCCCCGACCCGGAATCACCAGTATCCATGCGGACCATGATGCCGTCCTTGTCCATCGATTCCACCTTGGCGAGCTTGCCGTTGAAGTAGGCCTTCTCCATATCGTTCTTCACGAACATGACCTGTGCGCCGACCTTCAACTCGATGCGCGAGAGCACGGGATACATGCTCTCGGGGAAATCGCCTTCCACCTCGGACTCGAAAATGTGCGATTTGCCAGGAAGTTGTGCCAGCGCGCGTTGATTCAATTCATCCGCCTTGTAGTTGTGCGTGGTGAGGGTGATGACGCCCTCACTGTCCTTCACGCTGATCTCTGGCTTGTAATGTTTGTTCAGTTCGGCCACGTCCTCCTGCGTCACCGAGTTGTTGCGCAGGTTGTTGAGGATGTGGATGAAGTTACTGTCCTGCTGCCGGAAGATCTTGTCCAGCTCGATGTGCGCGTAACCGTGCTCGCGGATGACCTTGCTCTCGAAGAAGTGCGGGCTGGCGTACCAGCGCTTCAGCACCCGCAGTTCATCGTCCTTCACCACGGGTGGCAACTGGTAGAGGTCGCCGATGAGAAGAACTTGCGCACCGCCGAAGCTCTGGTAGCGGTTCTGCCGCACGGCCCGCATGCGGAAATCTATCGCATCGAGCAGGTCCGCGCGCAGCATGCTCACCTCATCGATGATCAGCAGGTCCACCTCGCGCAGCACGTTGCGGCGTATGGCGTTGAGCGGATGCCGCCGCGTGAGCGTGTCCTGATCGTGGAACTGGCCCGTGATGTCGGCAGGCAGTTGCCGCTCGGGGATGAACGACCCGAAGGGCAGCAGGAATTGCGAGTGGATGGTGACGCCCTTTGCGTTGAGCGCTGCGATGCCCGTGGGCGCCAGAATCACGTAGCGCTTGTGGGTGCTGGCGGCCAGCTTGTGCAGGAAGGTGGTCTTGCCGGTGCCCGCCTTGCCGGTGAGGAAGACGTGGCGGTTGGTGCTGTTGACGAAGCGCGCGGCCAATGTGGCCATCTCGGTCTCGACGTGCTCGTCGGTGGCGGGCTTCAGGTCGGGGTTCACTTCGCGAAGAACGGAAGCGCTGGCATCATACGTGAAAGACATCCTTCATGGCTCATCTATTCGGCTCCGGCTGTCACTGACGGGAAAACCGTCGCCGGCACGGGGCGGAAAATAGGAGCGCGGCCTTGCGGACCGCGCTCCAAGTCAACCGCTAGTTATCAACGCTCCACCGCGAACCTGACGGCCCGGTCACCGATTCGCATGAAGTACAGGCCCGCCTGGAGCATGCTCACATCGAAGCGAAGGCGCTGGCCGCTTAGGCGCTCCTGGATCACCACGCGCCCACTGGCATCGAGCACACCCACCGTGGCATTGGAAATGGCCTCGTCGAGCATCACATCCACGAAGGCGTTTGCCGGATTGGGAACGAGACGGAAGGAATCGGCCGCGCGTTCCGGAACACCATTGTAAATGTTGATGATATGCGTGTAACCAGTGCTGGTGGCTACCAGGATATTACCGTTCCCGTCTTTTAGCAATCGGCGTACGTTCGGACCAGCCAGGCCATCGCTCTCCTCATACTGGCTCCAAGTTCCGTTAGCATATAAACTTAGACCACCTTCGGTTACGAGATAGTCCACGTACACCGGCCCAGATTCGTCCCCAATTATCTACGAGCATGTCGGAGATGGGGTTGAGTTCATCGGGCGGCGGCAGGATGAAGACGTTCTCATGATCGGCCACGTGCGCATTGCCCGCATCTAGCACCGAGATTCCATCAGCGGTGCCCACCCATTTATTCTGTTGCGCATCGACTGCGATGCTGCGGACGCGATTGCTGAGCAACCCATTAGCCGTAGTGATAGCCGTGAAAGTGCTTCCATTGTAGATAATCACACCGCCCAAGCCGCCACTGAGTAGGACATCGCCATTGCTCGCGAAGGACACATGCGTCGTGCCTCCGAATGGGATGCTTGGTGAACCGAATGCCGTGAATGTGCTTCCGCTGTATCGTGTAGCGCCGTTGATCGTGGCGAACCAGATGTCGCCATTAGGTGCCTGCTTGATGTTCTTGACCTCATTGTCGCTAAGGCCATCTGCAGTAGTAAAGGTGGTCCATACGAATCCATCCCACCGGCTTGCACCGAAGTCGGTACCAACCCACACGTCACCATTTGCCACAACGGCAATGGCATACACATCATCGCTGGCCAACCCGGGGTGAGAGGCAGTCGTGTATGTTGTAAAAGTGATGCCAAGTTGTCGGACTACGCCGGCATCGGTAGCAAGCCAAAGGCCGTTCAACGCGAGTGCTAAGTCACGAATGTCGTTTGTGGGCAGACCATCGGCGGTGGTCCAGGTGGTGAAGGTTTGCGCCTGCAAGGAGAACGTTGCTGCGAAAGCAAGGGGGGTCAACAGGTGTTTCATGGGATGATGATGAAGGGTTTGCTGAGGGTGGCGTCGCTGAAGCGCGCGCGCAGGGTATAATGGCCGGCGGACAGCCCGTAAGCATCCACTTCGACCAATTGGCGGCTGCTGAGTTTAATCGGCCCCGCCATTCGCCGTCCATCGGCACGGAAGACCTCAATCTCAAAGGCGCCATCGCGATCAATGAAGGCATGCACCTGGGTGGAGGCCGGATTGGGCCAGAGCTGGAAGGCCGCATCGGGATCGAAGCCAGCGGCTGGATGATTGTAGCCCTTGAACGTGGGTGCCATCCGCTTGAATTCGCCCGTGCCGTTGGGCGAACGCGCCCAGGAATAAATCGGGTACTGTGCCCCGTAGTTGACCTGATCCAGCACATCGCCACCGGCGTACGAGAGCATCAGCGTTTCGCCTTCCGCATCGAGCTTGAAGTTCGTGTGGTAGTCATCGATGCCCTCGCGTTCGTCGGCCCAGAGCATGAGGTACTCGCCCGGCGCGAGGGTGAAGGCCGACATGAACCATTTCTCCGGGTCGGCCGGGTCATCACTCAGATAGAGACCTGCCGTGGAGATGGTGCTCCCGCTCGCGTTGTATAGCTCAATCCAATCGCCGGTTGCACCGCTGGCATCGGGATACAGGCGGTTGTCGGCCATGAGCTCGTTGATCACCAAGGCCCCAGGAGAGAGACGCGTGAAGATCCGGTGCGTGCGGTACGCGGCGCCGCGCGGCGAGAATTCACCCGCCGTGGCGTTCTCCGCATAGAGGTAGTATTCAATCAGGTTGGCGGAGGCGATAAAGCTGGCTCCATAAGTGCCATCCCCTGCTGCGCCATCGCCGTGCAAACCGTCATCGAGCATGGCCGTGCGCTCGAACACGCCAAGATTGGAGAACCGGTATGCGATGAAGACGGTGTCTGCTCCGCTCACCTGGCTCGTGACGGTGATCGGTTGGCCCTCGCCAATGTCGAATGGAGCGTATTGCACGGCACCGATGGCCGGGTGGCCGGTGAAGCCCGGATAGGTCTGCATGTAGGCGATGCGGCCATTCATGAGCTGCGCCAGGCCCGGGTAGGCGATTGTGAAGCTCACCTGTTCGTTCAGGTTGTCGAGGAAGCCCTGGTAGCTGTAGAACTTGTTCGTGTCGGCTTGCACATGCGGGTCGATCACCGCGCGGATCTGCTGCGCCAGTTGGCCCATGTCCCCGCTCGCCACTTGATCCTCGAGGATGGCACGGATGTGCGCGATGTACATGCGGCGGCGCATGGGATCCTGCAGCAGGCTGCGGATCAGCGGGCGCGGGAAAACGCTCACCCCATTGTAGTGGCTCATGGGATCGATGCTCATGGCCTGCGTGATGCTGAAGCCGTTCCAGTAGGTGCTCGCATCGGTGAGGCGGAACGCGCCGAAGCTCATGTTCATGTCCCATGGGATCGTATTCCACAGGCCATCGGCATCGCGGTACAGGTAGTAGTTCTGCGCGTAGCCCACATAGCTGTCGAAGTTGATCAGCGCATAGTTGAGCGCGTGCATCCACAGCGCGCGGTCCACGTTCAGCACGGTGTCGATCCGTTCGGGGTGCTGGTTCAAGGCGTCGATAAGCTCCAACAGGTGGCTCCAGCCATGATCGCTCTGGATGCTGTAGAGGTTGTAGTAGTTCGCGCTGTCGTAACCCAAGGCATCGCTGAGGCTGCAGTTCTCGCCGGTGAGATCGACTGTGGGCGGGTTTCCCTTGAAGAAGCTGCCGTCGCGCGAGCCGAAATGCTCCTGCACGAAGTCGCGGCCCACATCCTCAACCACGTTGTACAGGCCCAGCAACGTGTCGTTCACCCACACGTTGGCATAAGCGGCGCGCGATGCGGGCATGTACTGCCGCGCGATCTCGTAGGTGAGCACTTCGCGCAGGAAGCTGGGGTCCTGGAAGACGTTGCTGAGCTTGATCTTGTTGAAGCCTTGGTAGCCCTGTCCATCGTGAACCGCGTTCAGGTCGATGTTGAAGGGGTTCTTCACGCGGCCGGCGCTGTACGAGCTGTATCCCTTGAAGCGCACGGCCACATCGGGCAGCTGGGTGCCATCGATCTCAATGTCGCCGATGAGCCTTCCGTCGTCGCCCTGCACGTAGAGCGCCTCCAATTGCGCGCGCCAATCGGCCTGTGCGAAACGCAGCTTGATCTCGCGCACGCTGGCCAGGTCGAAGAGCGCGGGTTGCGCGAGGCTGCGTGCTGCGATCAGCAGCAAGGCCAGGGACAGCGCGCGCGGGGCCATCGGCCGATCAGCGCGCCACCACGAGCTTGCGGGCCTGGCGTTCGCCGGTGCTGTGCTCGAGCACCACGGTGTACATCCCCTCGGGCAGGTCACCCACATCAATGGTCCATCCGGGCAGGGCGCGCTTCACGGCGCGGCCGCCAGCATCGTGCACCACGAAGGCGCGCAAGGTTTCCACATCCACGCCTTGGAGGCTCACTTGCTGCTGCGCCGGGTTCGGGAACATGCTGAAGGCGGCCTCCTCCTCTGGCGTCAGCACGTCGGTGGTGACGCCGCAGGGATCATTGAGCAGGTCAATGATGCCCGGATGGTCGCAAGTGTAGCGGAAGGCCCGTTGCGGACCAGCGTTATACTGCCAAATCACTTGGTTGCTGCTGTTCACCTCGTACATGTACTGCCCGCTTGGAGCAGCGAACACGTTGCCGTTGGGCATGATCTCACCCGCGCTCTGACCGCCGGCAAAAGCCAGGCAGGTGTGGCGGAACTCATATGTGGCGGGTCCCCAAACCGTCCCCGGTGTCCACGGGTAGTTGTAGTCAATGCGAGTCGGGTTGATCGCATCCACCGTGGAGGTGTTGTTGCCGCCGCCGCTGTTGTTGAAGAAGGAAATCCAGCCGTCCATCGCGCCGCCACGCACCCACTTCACATCATGCACCGCAGCAGGGATACGCTGCGTGCCGGTGACGCCGTAATTGGCTGGCTTACCCCAGCGGAAGAGGAAGTCGCCGCCGCGCCCCGCGTTGCCGCCCGTGTGACCGGCTGCCTCAGCGGTGGTGGTGCTGTGGTCAATGATGAAGATCTCGCTCAGGTAACGCGCGCTGAAGGCGATCTGATCCAGTTCCTCGTTGTAGTCGATACCGTTCTCATGGAACCAGTCAATCCCACCTCCTGGTCCGCCTCCCCCAGAGATCGCGACGTTGATGTTCAGGCGGTGCGGGTTCTCGGCAATGGGCATGTAATTCGGTTTGTTCGCGTCCACGTATTGAATGAAGCGATCGGCAAGCTCCCATTGCCAGACGATCTGCGCCGTGTTGCCCGTGGGCTGGATCTCGATGATGCGCCCCGGGTACTTCGCGCTGCTGCCCGAGTAGCCCATCGCCTGCAACTCGGCGACCGTCTTGCGCACGTAGGCGAGCAGCAGCACGTTGCCGTTCGGCATCAGGCACGCATCATGGTGCGTCACGTAATCAGCGGAAGAGTAGGTGAAGGACCAAACCACCTGGCCCTGCGGATTCAACTCCTGCACAAGCCCGCTGCCTGCAGCGGTGTTGATCTGATTGCCGCTGTTCACGGCGGAGCGCACGAGGTTGCCATTGGGCTTGAGCGCCATGGCGTAGCTGAAAGTCGTGGGGCAGTTCCACGTGTAGGCGATCTGCTGGTTGGCGTTGATCAAACGGGCCGTGGTGGCATTGCCGAGATTGTACAGCGCGAAGCCATCGAATTGGGCCTGTGCGGCACCTGCAACTATGGTAAGCGCAAGCGGCAACAGATGCTTCCGGATAATCATTCGACTTGGTTTTGGTTCAGGTTCCTCCGAGTCAGGGAACGCCCGGTTGATGCTGGGTTCACACAAAAGTGACATTCGCTCCGATGCGGAGGGCGGCCATTGGTTTAATGACCATCGGCCCCCGACGAAGGCAATTCGCCGAACGACAAGACCTGGCGGATGAAGCCTGAACCGGAGCCGTCGGCCGGGCAAGGCCAATGGGAAGGCGGACCGTACCGTTCAAAACCCTGCAGGTCTCAACGGCCGAGTTAGCACGTTGACTGCCCTGATCCGCTCCGGGGCCGTAAAGCCATGCGGAGCGAGCAGGTCCCATGCTTCAGCAGAAGCATCGGGCTTCAGCCCGGCCGCCAAGGTGCTCGGCAAGGATGGCATCGGCAATGTGCAGGGCGCGAGCGATCCGCTCGTACCCGGAGCTGGTGCCTGCAGATCCGCTGGCGTGAGCGTGTGTTGATTCTTCTTCGCCGCGCCGCATACCACGCTGTGCATGCGTCGAGTTGATGGAAGAGAGCCGCGCCAGTGCGCATGCGCCGTGTTCAAAACTGGCGCGGTTCGTGTCCGAAGCACCCTGAATGCCCCGGGTAGCTTCGCGCGCAACGCATGAAACAGCAGTTCCTACCGCTCCTTCTGGCCTGTTCCGGTCTTCTCACCATCGGCGGCACCGCGCCCCGTATAACCACCGGCGAACCGGTCGTTCCCCGCGGGCAGGGCATCCCCCCACCCTTCCTAAGCAACGCCACGCCATGGGCCGATTCGGTGCTCAGCACGCTCTCCCTCGATGAGCGCATCGCGCAGCTGATGATGGTGGCGGCGTACAGCAACAAGGATGCGAAGCATGAAGCGGAGACCGAGCAGCTCATCCGCGAGCGCAACATCGGCGGGCTCATCTTCTTCCAAGGCGGTCCCGCGCGGCAGGCGAGGCTCACCAACCGCTACCAATCCGCCGCGCGCACGCCGCTGCTGCTCGGCATGGACCTGGAATGGGGCCTGGCCATGCGCCTCGACAGCACGCTCCGCTTCCCGCGCCAGATGGCGCTCGGCGCCCTGCGCGACGATTCGCTGGTGATGGCCATGGGCGAGGAGATCGCCCGGGAGATGACGCGCCTCGGCGTGCATGTCAGCTTCAGCCCGGTGGTCGATGTGAACAACAATCCCGCGAACCCCGTGATCAACGACCGCAGCTTCGGCGAGGACCGCGACAACGTGGCGCGCAAGGGCATCGCCTACATGCGGGGGCTGCAGCGTGGCGGCGTCATCGCCACGGCGAAGCACTTCCCCGGGCACGGCGACGTGGACACCGATTCGCACTACACGCTCCCGCTGATCCCGCACAGCCGCACCCGCCTCGATTCGCTCGAGCTCTACCCCTTCCAGCGCCTCGTGGATGAGGGACTGAGCGCGATGATGGTGGCGCACCTCGAAGTGCCCGCGCTGGACAGCAACAAGGGCATGCCGAGCACCTTGAGCAGGCCCATCGTGAGCGACCTGCTTGCTCGCGAGCTTGGCTTCAAAGGCCTGGTGTTCACCGACGCGCTCAACATGAAAGGCGTGGCCAACGCCGACAAGCCGGGCGAGATCGAGCTGCGCGCGCTGCAGGCCGGCAACGACGTGCTCCTCTTCCCGCAGGATCCCGTGAAGGCCATCGAGCGCATCCGCAAGGCAGTGGATGATAAGGAACTAGACCCGGTGGTGATCGATCACAAATGCCTGAAGGTGCTGCGCGCCAAGGAATGGGCCGGCCTGTGCAAGAACCTGCCTGTTCGATTGGAAGGATTGAGTGATGACCTCAACACCCGGCAGGGCGAAGCGCTCCGACGGAAGCTCTACGCGGGTGCCATCACCGTGCTCGCCGATCACCAAGAGCTGCTGCCCTTGCGCGACCTCGCCGGCACCCGCATCGCATCGGTCGTCATCGGCGACTCGCTCAACAACACGTTCCAACTCGCTTTGCAACGCTACGCCGATGTGAAGTCCTTCCGTTGCGATAAGGCATTGAAGAAGGACAGCCTGATGGCGTTGCTGCGCGCGCTGGAGGACTACGACCGCGTGATCTTGAGCGTTCACCGCACCTCGTGGCGCGTGAAGAACGACTTCGGCATACCTGAGACGGCGATGGACATCGTGCGCGAGATCGCCGCGCGGCGTCCCACGGTGCTGGCTCTTTTCGCCAATCCCTACCGCCTCACGCGGGCCTACGGTGCGCATCACCTCGCCAGCATCGTAGTGGCATACGAGGAGAACGACGACACGCAGGACCTGGTGGCGCAAGCGCTCTTCGGCGCCATCGGCACGAGCGGGAAGCTGCCCATCACCGCCTCTTCGTTCTACCAGGCCGGCGACGGGCGTGCGCTTGAGCCAATCGCCCGCATGGGCTACGCGCTGCCCGAGGAGCGCGGCCTGCAAACGTTAGCCCTGCGCGGCATCGACGACATCGTGAACGGCGGCATCAAGGCGCAGGCTTATCCCGGCGCGCAGGTGCTGGTGGCGGTGGATGGACAGGTGGTGTGGAACAAGGCATACGGCCACAGCACCTACGAGAAGCAGCGCCGCGTGCGCACCGACGACCTCTACGACCTGGCGAGCATCACCAAGGTGGCCAGCACCACCATCGCCCTCATGAAGCTGGTGGACGAAGGGAAGCTCGACCTCGCCAAGCCGCTGGGCCATTACCTCCCCGAGATCGAAGGCGAGCACACCGCCCATGCGCGCATGGACCTGCGCGACATCCTCACGCACCAGGCGGGGCTCAAGCGTTCTCGCTTTTCTACAGCCGCCTGCTGAAGGATGGGAAACTGAGACCCGGCGTGGCCAGCGACACCAGCAGCGCCACCCACGGCGTGCGCGTGGCTGATGGTCTGTACATCCGCAACGAATACCGCGACAGTCTTCTCACCTGGGTGCTGAACACGCCGCTCGAGGCCAAGGGCAACTACGTGTACAGCGACATGGGCTATTACCTCCTGCAGGAGGTCATCGAACGCACCACGGACAAGCCGCTTGATGCGTACGTGCGCGAGACGTTCTACGCACCGCTCGGCGCCAGCACCCTCACCTACCGCCCGTACGAGCGCTTCGCGAAGGAGCGCATCGCGCCAACCGAGTACGATGTGGCCTTTCGGCAGCGGCAGGTGTGGGGCGACGTGCATGATCCCGGCGCAGCGATGAAAGGCGGCGTGGCCGGCCATGCGGGACTGTTCGGCAGCGCCAACGACCTCGCCAAGGTGATGCAGATGCTCGCCAATGGCGGCACCTATGGCGGACAGCGCTACCTGAGCGATGCCGTGGTGAAGGACTTCACCAGGTGCCAGTTCTGCGCGCCCAACGGAGCGGGCAACCGGCGCGGCCTGGGTTGGGACAAACCCATGCGCAATGGCAAAAGCGGTCCCACCTGCGAATGCGTGAGCTATGCCAGCTTCGGGCACACGGGCTTCACCGGCACCATGGCCTGGGCCGATCCGGAGCAGGGCGTGGTGTACATCTTCCTCAGCAATCGCGTGTATCCCAACGCTGCCACCAACAAGCTCGCCGAACTGGGCATCCGCACGAAGGTGCAGGAGGTGGTGATGC
>JADJXF010000028.1 GCA_016715995.1 Flavobacteriales bacterium | reverse complement strand
CGGTCCACGGGGAGCTTTTCTCAGCCGATAGCATCCGCGTGGACAGTTCACAAGTGTTCCGGACGCGCGGCGGTCGCATCGTCTATGGCGGTGGCGGGGTGATGCCGGACATCTTCGTTCCGGCCGATACCGCTGAGGGTTCCCAATTCCTCACCGACCTGTTCTTCTCCGGAACACTGAATCAATACGCCTTTGATATCGCGGACCGCGATCGGGGCAAGTTGACCAGGTTGAGCGGCCCGAGCGAGTTCAAGACGCGCTATCCCATCACCGACAGCATGCTGGAGGGCCTTCGGGCGGAAGCGCGCAAGCAGGGCATCAAGGAACGCACCGGCGACCTCGAACGATCCAAGCACCAGATCATGACCCGTCTCGGAGCGGGGGTGGCGCGGAACATCTGGGGCGATGGCGGCTTCTATGAGGTGATGCTCGATACGGACAGCGCCTTCCGCCGTGCCACCTCAGAACTCATGTTGGGCGGCGGGAACGTCCAGAAATGAACAAAGGGCCTTGCGGCCCCTTGCTCTTTTCGGTGCGGTACTTCTTACTTCTTCTTGCCTTTCAAGGCCTCGGCAGCAGCGGCCTCAGCGGCAGCGAGGCTGTCGGCAACAGCCTTGGCCTTGGCTTCGGCTTCAGCAGCAGCCGCAGCGGCCTCCTCGGCCATGCGGATGCTATCGGCGCGCAGCACAGTAGCGATGCTGTCGGCAACGGCCTTGGCCTTGGCCTCAATCTCGGCCTGAGAAGGGCCGCAAGCCACCACGAAGGCAGCCATGCCGGCCAAAAGGGCGAACTTCTTGAACATTTGAATGGTACGGTTGGTGAAAGTGGCCGCAAATGTAGCGGCGTTATCGATCCTTCAAAATCCTACCGCGCTTTTCTGATGAATACCTTCGGCCCATCGACCGGAACAAGCCCGGCGAAGACCAACATGCCCTTTCAACTGCCCGCACTTCCCTACGCCCACGGCGCTTTAGAGCCGCACATCGATGCACGCACCATGGAGATCCACCATGGCAAGCACCATCAGGCCTACGTCACCAACCTGAACAAGGCCGTTGACGGAACGCCGCTGGACGGCCAGTCCATTGAGGAGATCCTGGCCAAGCTGGACATGACCAACATGGCCGTTCGGAACAATGGAGGCGGCCATTTCAACCACAGCCTGTTCTGGTCCGTCATGGCCCCCAATGCTGGTGGTTCGCCCGACGGGGAAGTGGCGGATGCCATCGCTCGGGACTTCGGTTCCTTCGACGCCTTCAAGGAGAAGTTCGGCAATGCGGGGGCCACGCGTTTCGGCAGCGGCTGGGCCTGGCTCTGCGTCCACAAGGGGGGTAACCTGGAAGTGTGCTCCACGCCCAACCAGGATAACCCGCTCATGCCCGGCACCGGCTGCGGCGGCGCGCCCATCCTGGGCATGGATGTATGGGAGCATGCCTACTACCTGCATTACCAGAACCGCCGTCCGGATTACATCGCGGCCTTCTGGAATGTGGTGAACTGGCCCGAAGTGGCGCGTCGCTTCCAAGCGGCCCGATAGCGGCAGTCCATCCGCATGCCCAGCATGGTCACGGAAGCGTGGCGGTCGTCGTGGTCGATGCTGGCCATGCTGGTCCTGCTTTCTATTGGCAGCGAAGCGAGGGCTGGCGGCCCGTTTCGAACCGAAGCCTGGGATTTGGTGGATTCGGTGGCTGGGGATGATTCCGATTGGTCAACTGCTCATGAACCCGGCAAGGACCGATGGGTCGCAAGCGGATTGGCGCTGGTTCTAGGGCCGTTCGCGGCGCATCGGCTCTACCTCGGCACCAATGCGAAGGTGGCGATCATCTACGGCCTCACATTCGGCGGCTTCGGCGTGCTGGTGCTCATCGACCTGGGCCACCTGCTCTTCAGCAAGGACATCGACGCCTACCGCAACAATGACAGGGTGCTCATGTGGACGCGGGAAAAGCCCGCGCCTACTCCACCGTGACGCTCTTGGCCAGGTTGCGGGGCTGGTCCACGTTGCAACCGCGCATCACGGCGATGTGGTAACTCAGTAGTTGGAGCGGGATCACGCTGAGCAAGGGTACCAGTTGGTCGGCCGTTTCGGGAATCTCGATGGTGTGGTCGGCCAGGTCCTTCACCACGCGGTCGCCTTCGGTTACGATGGCGATGATCTTGCCCATCCTGGCCTTCACCTCTTGGATGTTGCTCACCACCTTCTCGTAGCTCGCGCCCTTGGTGGCGATGACGAATACCGGCATCTCCTGGTCGATGAGGGCAATGGGGCCATGCTTCATTTCGGCGGCCGGGTAGCCTTCCGCATGGATGTAGCTGATCTCCTTCAGCTTCAGCGCGCCTTCCAGCGCCACCGGGAAACTGTATCCACGGCCCAGGTAGAGCGCATTGGCGGCGTCCTTGTAGATATCGGCGATGAACTTGATCTGCGCCTCGGTGGCGAGCACGCGCGCCACCTTGTCCGGTATCGAATCAAGCTCATTCAGCAGGCGGTGGAAAGTGCTTCCGCCCAAGGTGCCTTTTTTCTGCCCGATCATCAGCGCCATCAACGTGAGCACAGTGACCTGTGCGGTGAAGGCCTTGGTGCTGGCCACGCCGATCTCCGGTCCGGCATGGGTATAGGAACCGGCATGGGTGACACGTGCGATGCTGCTGCCCACCACGTTGCAGATGCCGATGATGGTGGCGCCCCGGCCCTTGGCCAGCTCGATCGCGGCCAGGGTGTCGGCCGTCTCGCCGCTCTGGCTGATGGCGATGACGATGTCATCCTCATTCACGATGGGGTTGCGGTACCGGAACTCGCTGGCGTATTCCACCTCTACGGGAATGCGCGCCAGGTCCTCGAAGAGGTACTCGCCCACCAATCCGGCATGCCAGCTGGTGCCGCAGCCCACGATGAGCACCCGTTTGGCATTGATGAACTTCTGCTCATAATCCTTGATCCCTCCGAGCACCACTTCGCCCTTGGCAAGGTTGAGCCTGCCTCGCATGCTATCGCGGATGCTGCGGGGCTGCTCATGGATCTCCTTCAGCATGAAGTGGTCGTAGCCCCCTTTCTCCAAGGCCTCCAGGTGCATCTCCAGTTCCTGGATGAAGGGCGTCTTCTCCTGGTTCTTGATGTTCCGCAAGCGAAGCCCGTCGCGGCGATGAATCACGGCGATCTCGCCATCCTCCATGTACACGACGTTGCGCGTATGCTCTACGATTGGCGTGGCATCGCTGGCCAGGAAGTATTCGCCTTCCTGTTCACCTATGCCGATCACCAAGGGTGAGCTGCGCCGGGCCGCCACCATGGTATCGGGGTCCTTGCGGTCCACCACCACGATGGCATAGGCGCCTACCACACTATCCAATGCGAGCCGTACCGCCTCGCCCAACTCAACGCCCTCGCTGCGCTGGATGTCATCAATCAAGTGAACGAGCACCTCGGTGTCGGTATCGCTCCGGAACGTGTGGCCACGCTGGACCAGCTCCTCCTTGATGGGCGCGTAATTCTCAATGATGCCGTTGTGGATCAAGGCCAGGTCCCCGCTGGTGGCCTGATGCGGGTGCGCATTCACATCGTTGGGCGGCCCATGGGTGGCCCAACGGGTATGGCCAATGCCCAAGGTGCCAGTCGCTGGATGGCCATTCACATGGGCCTCGAGGTCGCTGACTTTCCCCTGGCACTTGAAGATGCGCAGCTCACCGCCATCAATCAGCGCCACCCCGGCGCTATCGTACCCCCGATACTCCAATCGGCGCAGGCCGCTGATAAGGAGGGGATAGGCCTGCTTGTCCCCGAGGTAGGCTACAATACCGCACATGCCCCGTTCAGTATGTGGTAAAAGTAAGCCGCAGCTTCATTGGATCATCGGAGGCGGCAGGCCCCGCCAGGACCACCCGGTTCGCGCTCACGCCACTGCTGCCGGAGACCATGGTGAAACCATCGTTCGGGTAGGTTCCATTGATCACGCCTTGTATGTACCGGGTGATGTTGAAGTGATAGGATTGATCCTCCAACCGATAGCGGCCGTCAATCGCGCCAATTCCGTTCAATTGATCGGGAAGGAAGACATCGCCTCCGGTATCACTGCGCCGGAACAAGAAGATCTGCGAGGGTGGGGGGTAGAACGGATAGACCGAGCCGCTGACCGGTGCGACGAGCTCGGCTTTCGCCAGGATGCGATTGGCGCCCGCTTCGTTGGCGAGCTCAGGGAAGCGGATGGCGGTGCGCAGTCCACCCAAGGCTTGCACATACGTGGTCGCAGCGGGCAGCGTCGTATCCGCCAAGGCGGTGGCCAGGCCAACATCCATGGCCTGCGAGCGGTCGTGCCTTACCACCGTGTACCGCACGCAGTTGGAATTGATCAATAGGTCCAAGGTCCTCGTGAGTTCCGGGGTATCGTTGAGGTCGCGGTAGTACAACGTGGCCTTGGATGCAGCGGCGACTAGATCGAAGATGAGCACGCCGCCTTCATGGGGCATGAGCCCACTGGGGTCAACGGTCACATGGATACCCTTGAAGAACTGCAGGAATTCCTCGCTGCTCGACATAGCCGGTGTGCCGAAGGCATCCATGATGCGGGCCGCCAAACCGGCATCCAGCCGGATGCGCAGCTGAGGCACGAGCGTATCTCCACCGATGGTGGGACGGGAAGTGGGTTGCGGTTTGATGCGACCGCCGCGATTGGCCACAAGGTCAGTTCCATGCACCTCAGGTTCGCGGTAGGCGTGGTACGTTGAATCCAGCGAAAGCGACTCCGAGAGCTCATAGGCCTCGAACACCTGTGGATCCATATTGCCGTATCCATAGTTGGCGCCGTCGAATGCGAGGGAGAGCACGAGGCTATCCGCTACAAGTCCGCTTGTGTCGATGCCTTGGCCGATGTTGTTGGCAGGAAGCCGCCATTGGGTCACCAGCCCGGCCTTCACCAAGCCGAACTGCGGATCCATGTATGCTCCTGCTAATTGCTTGGAAAGCCCGCTGGTCCGCACTGCCGAGTCCACCACAGTGAATGCATGTAGTGTGAAGGTGTCCACCACAACGCCGAGCGGATCGCCGGGCAGGATGTCCAGGCCTTGATCAGGGTCCGGCTTGCGACAAGCAACCACGGTCATGAGCGCGAGCAAGAGCAAGCCCGCACCACGGCCTGAAACGAGCGATGAATGGCTTGCGCGGCTCAAACCAATGCCGCTTCCATGATGCCTTGGTAGAACTCGGCGTGGGCGGAGACGAAATCGCCATCGCCCGGATAGGCCAGCACAGGCTTGTCCGCCGCCTTGATTGCGCTTTCCAGTCCCTTGCTCAGCTTCGGGCTGGCTTTCACCACCGCATCGCTCAGGCTCAAGGCGAGCTTGTACAGGTCGTCGGTGGTAGGCTTGGAAAGGCCCTTTACCAGCTCCTTGTCGAAGCCTTCCAAGGTCAGCTTCTTGGCCAGGTCCTTATCCAGCGGTTCGGCTTTTTGGTCGTAAACGCTCACTACCAGCTTCGCATTCTCAAAGTGCGGGTCGTCCGAGAAGTAGTGCTTGATGTACAAGGGCACGAAAGCAGCCATCCAGCCGTGGCAGTGGATGATATCGGGCACCCAGCCCAGCTTGCGCACGGTCTCCAGAACGCCGCGCCCAAAGAACAGGGCTCGTTCATCGTTATCCGGGTAGAAGTCGCCATCGGCAGTATGGGTGGCTGCCTTGCGCTTGAAGTACTCCTCGTTGTCGATGAAGTACACCTGCATCCGTGCGCTCGGTACGCTGGCCACTTTGATCAAAAGGGCATGGTCGGTGTCGTTGATGATCAGGTTCATCCCGCTTAGCCGGATGACCTCGTGCAACTGGTGACGGCGCTCATTGATGCAGCCGAATTTGGGCATGAAGACCCTGATTTCATTCCCGCGGTCCAGGATGCCCTGGGGTAATTGACGTGAAACCTTCGCCATCTCCTCGGGAATGTCCATGAAGGGGGAAATGGACTGGGAGATGGTGAGCACCTTCGTGTTCTTCAAACTCATGTGGGAAGGGAGAATCGGGGTACAAAAATATAGACTTTTCAGGCGATCTTCAACGAAGCCGGGCTAGTTTGCGCGGCTCAACAGCAGCCATCCAAGGCCATTCACGTGGAGGTATTGACGATTCCCGAACGGATGACCTCTTGGTCTGCGCGCATTCGGCGCACAGGGCAAAGCATAGGTTTCGTACCAACGATGGGGGCCTTGCACGAAGGCCACCTGGATCTGGTTCGGCGAGCCAAGGCGCTGCATGCCAAGGTGGTGTGCAGCATATTCGTTAATCCGCTCCAGTTCAACGATCCGGCCGATTTGGCCGCATATCCCGTACGACTTACAGATGATCAGGCCTTGCTCCACAGCGTGGGCTGCGATGCGCTCTTCGCACCCAAGAAAGAAGACCTCTTCGCGGGATTCAAGTCCAAGGTGTTCGACCTCAGGGGTATGGATCGATTCTGGGAAGGACCCAAGCGTCCTGGTCATTTCCAAGGGGTGGTGAATGTGGTGCAACGGCTCTTCGAGTTCGTCCGTGCGGATGCAGCCTATTTCGGGGAGAAGGACAGGCAGCAGCTAATGATCCTGAAAGCCGTTGGCGAGCACGAGTTATGGCCTGAGCGAATCGTGGCATGCCCGACGGTCCGGTCGTTGGACGGCTTGGCGCTCAGCTCGCGGAACCTGCGGTTATCTGAAAAGGAGCGGCAGTCGGCACTTTTACTTCATCGTTCGCTCACTCACCTTCAGTCGCTCGCATTCCTCGAGGATGTTGGCGTGACTGTTCAGTCAGCGATGCGGATTCTAAGTGACGACCCGGGCGTCAACCCGGAGTATCTCGGCGTGGCCCATCCCATCACCTTAGAGCCCTTGGAATCATGGAACGGGTTGCAGGAGGCAATCGGGCTTGTCGCTGCCCAGGTGGGACCGGTGCGGCTCATTGACAACCTCGCGCTGGTGCGGCGTTGACTGCCGCTTCGTCCGTCGGCCGTTAGCTTTGCTGACCCGCTCAAACCGGCGGGTCCCAGCCAATCGCAGACCGATGACCATTGATGTGCTCCGCGCCAAGCTGCACCGCGTACGGATCACGGAGGCCGACGTGAATTACATCGGCAGCATCACGCTGGACGAGGAGTTGATCGACGCTGTCGGCTTCGTGGAGGGGGAGAAGGTGCAGGTGCTCAACGTGAACAATGGGGAGCGGCTGGAGACATACGTGATCAGGGGAGAGCGCGGAAGCGGGACCGTCTGCCTCAACGGGCCCGCCGCCTTGAAGGCCAAGGTGGGAGACGTGGTGATCGTGGTGGCCTATGCGAGAATGACTGTTGAGGAAGCGCGCGGTTTCCGCCCTGTGGTGGTGTTCCCCGATGAACGCACCAACAAACTAAAAGCGTGAAACGCGCGCTGGCCCAAGCGCTCAAGCTGGGCATCCCGTTGGGGATCGGGGCCTGGTTGATCTATACGCAGTACCACGCCCTTAGCGTCTCCCAACGCTCTGAACTCTTCGATGCATTCCGCGTGGCGGACCTGGGTTGGCTGGTGCTGTCCACCGTGGTGGGCTGGTTCGCGCACGTGAGCAGGGGCTGGCGTTGGCGCTACCTCCTGGCTCCCCTTGGCTATCGCCCGGGGTTCTGGGACTGCTACCATGCGGTGATGATCGGCTATTTCATGAACATGTTCATCCCTCGTGCAGGGGAGGCCAGCCGCGCCGTTTCGCTATACCGCACCGAGCGGGTGCCATTCGAGAAAGGCTTCGGTACGGTGATGGCCGAGCGGGTGGTGGACATGGGGGTGCTCTTGGGCATCGCTCTCGTTGCGGTGGCGCTGCAAGCAGAGCGTCTCCACCTGTTCCGTGCGCAGATCGCGCGGTTCAAGAGCGAGCAGGGGCCAGCTGCTGACGAAGGCTTCAGCTGGGCCTGGATCCTCCTTGCCGCAGTTTCCCTGCTGGCGGTCGGGGGCGCTTACATGGTGATTACCCGTCCAGCGTTGCAGGCTCGCACGAAGGACCTGATCCGGGGTTTCGTCCAAGGCCTCCAGACCGTGCTCCGCACCCGCAGCAAAGGACTTTTCCTGATGCATACGCTCTTCATCTGGGCATGCTATCTCGGCATGTTCCAGCTAGGCTTCTATTGCCTGCCCTCCATGGCCGACGTTCCTTTCTCAGGCATCCTCGCTGGCTTCATCGCCGGAGCCGTGGGCATCATCCTGGTGCAGGGTGGCATCGGGGTTTACCCGGCCTTTGTCGCACTCATCGTCGGTGTGTACATGGCGCCGCCGGAGGGCGGTGGGTTGCTGCGTCCGGATGCGCTGGCCATGGGCTGGCTTCTTTGGGCCACGCAGACCATCATGATCATCGCCCTCGGCGGCCTCTCGCTACTTTTGGCTGCCTTGAAGAAACCCGCCCTTCCATGAGCGCAGATGTAGCAGCCCCCACCACGGACCCCCGTGTGATCGACCTCTTGAACCTGCAGCGCCTCTGCAATATCTGGCGCATGAAGGGGGACCGCATCGTCTTCACCAACGGTTGCTTCGATATCCTGCACCGCGGGCATGTGGAGTACCTCCAGGAAGCTGCTGCCTTGGGTGATCGGCTCGTCATCGGCGTGAACAGCGATGCCAGCGTGCGTCGGCAAGGGAAAGGCCCGGACCGTCCGATCAATGACCAGGAGAGCCGTGCGAAGGTGCTGGCTGCGTTGCGGCTGGTGGATGCCGTGGTGATCTTCGAGGAGGACACGCCGCTGGAGATCATCAAGGCCGCATCACCCGATGTGCTGGTGAAGGGCGGCGACTGGAGCGAGGACCGTATCGTCGGGGCCGACAGCGTGCGCGCGCGAGGAGGCGAGGTCCGCAGCCTGAAGCTCGTGGATGGCTTCTCCACCACAGCGCTCGTCGAGAGGATTCGCCGTGGCTAAGGTCCGCAGCCAATTCGTCTGCCAGAACTGCGGCGCCGCCTATCCGCAATGGCTGGGGCAATGCGGCCAATGCAAGGAATGGAACACCCTGGTGGAGGAGGTGCGCGTTCCGTTGGAGGAGAAGCGTGGTGAACCGGCGAGCGTGAAGTCCCGTCAGCCGAAGCCCGTGCCCATCGGCGACATCCCCGCGCAGGACGGTCCGCGTATAGCGCTGGAAGACCGGGAGCTGGCGCGCGTGCTCGGTGGAGGCATCGTACCCGGCAGCATCATACTGATCGGGGGCGAGCCCGGCATTGGTAAGAGCACATTACTTCTTCAGACGGCGCTGCGAAACCCGCATCTGCGGACGCTGTATGTCTCGGGTGAAGAGAGCGAGCATCAGGTGCGCATGCGCGCGGAGCGCTTAGGTGCCGATGCGCGAGCCGGTGATTGCTACGTGCTCACCGAGACCAACACCCAGGGCATCTTCAAGCACATCGAGGCGTTGAAGCCATCGCTTGTGGTGATCGACAGCGTGCAGACGCTGCACACCGCCGTGCTCGATGCAAGTCCAGGAAGCGTGGGCCAAGTGCGCGAGAGCACGGCGGAGCTGATGCGCTTCGCGAAGATCACAGGCATTCCGATGGTGCTCATCGGCCACATCACCAAGGACGGCTTCATCGCGGGTCCGAAAGTGCTGGAGCACATGGTGGATTGCGTGCTGCAGTTCGAGGGCGACCGCGACCACGCGTACCGGCTGCTGCGTCCGTTGAAGAACCGTTTCGGCAGCACCAACGAGCTGGGCATCTACGAGATGCGCGGCGACGGGCTCCTTCCGGTGGATGACCCGAGCCAGGTGCTGCTTGGCGACCGCGCCGAGCGGCCAAGCGGCGTGGTGGTGGCCGCCACCATGGAAGGCATGCGCCCGCTCCTCATCGAAGTGCAGGCGCTCGTGAGCAGCGCGGTGTATGGCACGCCGCAGCGCAGCTCCACCGGATTCGACCTGCGGCGCATGAACATGCTGCTGGCCGTGCTCGAGAAGCGTTGCGGATTTCGTTTGGGCGCCAAGGACGTTTTCCTGAACCTCACCGGAGGCTTCCGTGTGGAGGAGCCTGCTATCGATTTGGCTGTTGTATGTGCCGTGCTCAGCAGCAATGCCGACATCGCTGTGCCCATGGACTGCTGCTTCGCTGGCGAAGTGGGACTCACCGGCGAGGTGAGACCCGTGGCCAGGACCGAGCAGCGGATCGCAGAGGCGGCCAAACTTGGCTTCGCGCGGATTTTCGTGCCGAAGGGCACCAAGGGCATCGGGCCGATCAAGGGCATCGACGTGGTGAGCGTGGCTCGCGTGGAGCATGTGCTCGCGCACTTGTTCGGCTGATCGCCGTCTTCTTCATCCGATGCCAGCCAACCATTTCCTTGGTCACGCGTCAAGGCTCCGTTCAAGCAACTGGATGGAGTTGATCGGGCATCATTAACGGAGAACGAAGCCATGGAATCCGACCGGGAAGAGAAGGACGCGGCCCTGCGGCGCGTTGCGCATTGCGAGTTCCGGTTCCATGCGCCACGCGTGCTGATCCAACGCTTCCTGCCGTCCGCTCGTTTTGAGCAGCCCTACCTCGACCTCGTGGCCTCCTTGCGCGATGAGCTCTTCGGCAATTCAGCATGCGCGCTGCTGGTGACCATCCCGGCAGCGGTGCCTGTTAATCCCGAAGCCACGAACGTGGATCATTTCCGCAGCGAACGCGAGAGACGCCGCATCCTTGCCTTGGCCATCGTAGCCGAAGGGGACACGATGCGCGCTGTCGTGAAGTTCTATTTCAGCTGGTTCCCGCAGGCATTCCCTGCGCGGGTGTTCGACGATGAGGCCGAAGCCATCGTTTGGCTCCAGAAGCTTGTCGCCGCAGACGGGGGCCTTTCATGAGCGCATGCAAGCGCTCGGTGTTTTCGCCAATGATGCGGCGAGCCAGCACTACTTGAACGCGGCGAGGCCCGTCACATCATGCCCCGTGATAAGCAGGTGGATGTCGTGCGTTCCTTCATAAGTCACCACGCTCTCCAGGTTCATCATGTGGCGCATAATGGGATACTCGTTGGTGATGCCCATGCCGCCGAGGATCTGGCGTGCTTCCCGCGCTACCGATAATGCCAGGTGCACGTTGTTCCGCTTGGACATGCTGATCTGCGCGGTGGTGGCGCGGCCCTCATTGCGCAGTACGCCAAGGCGCCAGGTGAGGAGCTGGGCTTTGGTAATCTCCGTGATCATCTCGGCGAGCTTCTTCTGCGTGAGCTGGAAGCCGCCAATGGGCTTGCCGAACTGGATGCGCTGCTGGCTGTAGCGCAGCGCGGTGTCGTAGCACTCCATGGCCACGCCGAGCGTGCCCCAGGCGATGCCGTAGCGTGCGCTGTCCAAGCAGCCGAGCGGGGCTCCGAGGCCGCTCTTGTTCGGCAGTAGGTTGGCCTTGGGCACCTTCACATTGTCGAACACGAGTTCTCCGGTGGGGCTGGCCCGGAGCGAGAGCTTGCCATGCGTGGTGGGGGTGGTGAAGCCCTCCATGCCACGCTCCACGATGAGGCCATGGATGCGGCCATCGGTGTTCTCCGCCTTCGCCCACACCACGGCGATATCCGCGATCGGGCTGTTGCTGATCCACATCTTGGCGCCGTTGAGCAGGTAATGGTCTCCTTTATCCTGGAACACGGTCACCATGCCGCCGGGGTTGCTGCCGTGGTCGGGCTCGGTCAGGCCGAAGCAGCCAATCTTCTTCCCTTGTGCGAGCAACGGCAGCCACTTCTTCTTCTGTTCCTCGGAACCGTATTTCCAGATGGGATACATCACCAATGAGCCTTGCACGCTGCATAAGCTCCGCAAACCGCTATCGCACCGCTCGATCTCCTGCATGATGAGGCCGTAGCTGATCTGGTCCAGACCCATGCCTCCATATTCGGTCGGCACCATGGGGCCGAATGCGCCGATCTCCGCAAGTCCGGGAATGATGTCCGGGCTGAAGCTGGCGCGTTCGAAGCGGTCCTCGATGATGGGCTTGAGATGCTTGCTCACATGCTTGCGCGCGGTGTCTCGGATCAGCTTGTGCTCCTCGGTGAGGAGTTCATCCACCAGGTAATGGTCGTGGCTCAGGTACAGGTCCGTGGCGGCCTTCTTCTCGGTGGTGGTGGTGCTCATGCGAGGTGATGCGTTACGCGGCGCGAAATTAGGTCACGCCTCACCGGCGTTGCGGCCGCTCTACTTTTGCGCGATGGATGGCACGATGCGGGCGGTGAACCCCATGGCGGCAGAATGGGCCACAGGCGTGTTCCTGAGCTGCCTGCTCATCCTCGCCACGGTGAACATTGGTTCGCCGCGCAAATGGCGCGTGCTCAGACAGGCGGCTTTCCGCATGCGCATGGCTAGGCAGATCCTGCGCGATGAGGTGGATACAGGTGATCGGAATGTGATCGGTTTGCTCGCCGTAGCCACGGCATCGCTTTCCATGTTGATTTGGCAATCGGCCGTGCATCGCGCTGCCGGAGACGCTCCGTCGTACCTATCGGTGTTCATGGCGGTTGCCCTCGCGTTGCTGGCCCAAGCTGTGATTCTGCGACTTTGCGCGTTCCTCTTCCGGGCCGATGGCGGGATCACCGAGTACCTGTACACTGGAACGCTCCTTTATTCAGCCATGGGCATCGCGGTGCTGCCGCTCGTGGTCCTAACGGCATACTGGCCCGAATGGCGCCCGTGGTTGTTCCCGATCGGGCTCGCTCTGCTGGCGCTCAGCCTGCTCTACCGTTGGGTGCGTGGTGCGTGGATCGGCCTGGGTGAGGGGGTGCCCTTGCGGTACATTTTGCTCTACCTTTGCGGCGCCGAAATCCTGCCTCTCTGCCTCCTGTTCGCCGCGCTTCGGCACGGCATTCCGCCCGCTCTCCAATCCTAAGCCGACCGGCCTTGAAGATCAAGACCATCCTCGTGTCGCAGCCCGCGCCCACGGACGAGAAATCGCCCTATCACGAGCTCGCCAAGAAGTTCGGGCTCAAGATTGATTTCAGGCCCTTCATCAAAGTGGAGCCGGTGGCCGGTCAGGACTTCCGCCAGGAGCGCATCAACATCCTCGACCATTCGGCCATCGTGCTCACCAGCCGCAACGCGGTGGACCATTTCTTCCGCATGTGCAAAGAGCTGCGGCTCAGCGTGCCTGAATCGATGAAGTACTTCTGCATCAGCGAGAGCGTGGCGTACTACGTTCAGAAGTACATCGTCTACCGCAAGCGCAAGGTCTTCATCGGCAAGCAGAGCTTCGGCGACCTGGTGGATGTCATCAAGAAGCACAAGGACGAGAAGTACCTGGTACCGTGCAGCGATATCCAGAAGCAGGAGATCCCAGAGCTGCTGGACAAGGCCGCCGTGAAATACACGAATGCGGTCTTCTACCGGACAGTGGCCAGCGATCTGAGCGACATCAAAGAACTGACCTACGACATGCTCGTGTTCTTCAGCCCGGGCGGCATCGAGAGCCTGTGCAAGAACTTCCCGAAATTCAAGCAGAACGGCGTGTTCATCGCGGCATTCGGACCCACTACGGCGAAAGCGGTCGTCGACAACGGTTTCCGCCTCGACTTGCAGGCGCCGCTGCCTGAAGCTCCCAGCATGACCGGCGCCATGGAGCTGTTCATCAAGCGCGAGGCGAAGAAGAAGTGAACCCTGCCCGTCACCGGGCGAACCGTCGGTGAATGCCTTCGGCCCCTGATGCCTGAGCAGCGCCATACCTTCCCCAAGAGCGAGCGGCTTTGCGGCGACCTCCGTATCAAAGAGGTGGCCACCACGGGCAGGTCCGTTCACGAGCCGCCCATCAAGCTCATAGGCAAGCGCATGCCCCTCCCCTCCATAGCACCAGCGCAAGTGGCCTTCGCCGTGCCAAGCCGCAACCTGAAACGTGCCGTCGACCGCAATCGCATGAAGCGCCGTATGCGTGAGGCCTACCGCTTGGAGAAGCACCGCTTCCATGAGCGTTTGGGAGCCTCCGGCGCGCAGTGCGCGTGGCTTTTCATCTACCAAGGAAATACGCTAGTCACATTCGCCGAGACCCGCATCAGACTATCGCGTGCTTTGGACCGTTGGATGGGAGAGCATGGATAGGATTCTCGCATGGCCGTTGATCATGTTGGTGCGCATCTACCAAGGCGCCATCTCGCCCCTGCTGCCCGGAGCATGTCGCTACACGCCGAGCTGCTCCGCGTATGGGCTGCTCGCCCTGAGGCGGCACGGGGCGTTCCGCGGCGGCTGGCTCACCCTCAAGCGCTTTCTATCTTGTCACCCATGGGGCGGTCACGGACACGACCCCGTTCCAGAAACACAACCGAATCATGAACACGCCTAGCACCGCACGCGCAACGAGGTGGCGCAATTGGATCGCCGTCGGCGCGATCGCCATGGGAGGCGCCTCCTTCTTGGCCGCTGGCGACAGCTATTTCGAGATCAGCAAGAACCTGGAGATCTTCACCGACCTGTACAAGGAGCTGAACATCTACTACGTGGATGACACGCAGCCCGGCAAGCTGATGAAGACCGGGATTGATGCAATGCTCTCCTCGCTTGACCCGTACACGCAGTACATCCCCGAGAGCGATATGGAGGACTATCGCTTCCAGACCACGGGGCAGTATGGCGGAATCGGCGCGCTGATCAAGCGGAAGGACGACAAGGTGGTGGTGAGCGAGCCGTACGAGAATTACCCGGCCATGAAGGCGGGCATCTGGGCAGGCGATGAGATCGTTGAGGTGGATGGGCGGCGCATCGCCGGCATGAACACGGACGAGGTGAGCAAATTGCTCAAGGGCCAAAGCGGCACAGGCGTGAAGGTGGTCACACGTCGAGGCCTTGGTGAACCGGTGACGCACACGCTTACCAGGGAGGAGATCAAGATTCCCGATGTCCCCTTCAAGGGCATCGTCGATGAGACCGGCAAAGTGGGCTACATCAAACTCAACAGCTTCACGCAGACCGCAGGAAGCGATGTGCGGAACGCGCTGAAGGAGCTGAAGGATCAGGGCGCGACGCGCATGATCCTGGATCTGCGCGGCAACGGCGGAGGCCTGCTGCGGGAAGCCGTGAACATCGTGAACCTCTTCGTTCCCAAGAACCAGCTGGTGGTGGAGACCAAAGGCCGCATCGCTGAATGGGACAAGACCTACAAGACGCTCAGCGAGCCGCTTGATGCGGAGATCCCGTTGATCGTGTTGGTGGATGCCGGCAGCGCCAGTGCGAGCGAAATCGTGAGCGGCGCGCTGCAGGACCTGGACCGTGCCTTGGTTGTGGGTGAGCGCACTTTCGGCAAGGGCTTGGTGCAGCAGACCAAGGATCTCATGTACAACAGCAAGCTGAAGGTGACCGTGGCCAAGTACTACATCCCCAGCGGTCGGTGCATCCAGAAGCTCGATTACGCGCACCGCGACAGCACGGGCAAGGCCACAGAGGTGAAGGAGGAGGATGTGGCGACGTTCAAGACCCGGAATGGACGGCCAGTCTTCGACGGCCGTGGAATCCTGCCCGATATGCAGGTGCAGGAGCCCGAGCTAGCGAAAGTGGTGGGCGGCCTTTACGAAGAGGACCTGTTCTTCGACTTCGCCACCGAGTACCGCCACCAGCATGCGGATATAGGCCCTGCGGAATCGTTCACCGTGACGGACGAACTGTATCAATCCTTCGTCGCCTTTGTGAAGGACAAGCAGTTCGATTACGATACAGAGAGCATGGAGGCCCTGAATAACCTGGTGGAGAAGGCGAAGAAGGAGCGCTATTACGAGCACGCGCAGGAAGAGATCGACGCTCTGCAGAAGGAACTGGCACCGGACC
Source organism: Flavobacteriales bacterium (assembly GCA_016715995.1). Classification (GTDB taxonomy): domain Bacteria; phylum Bacteroidota; class Bacteroidia; order Flavobacteriales_F; family PHOS-HE28; genus PHOS-HE28. The sequence continues at coordinate 45,842 of JADJXF010000028.1, read as the reverse complement.
GCACCGAGGACCTCGTTCGCTTCCGTGCCGACATCGAGGAGGTGCTCCGGAACGAGATCGTCGCCCGCTATCACTTCCAGACCGGCCGGGCCAAGACGTCCATATCCACCGATCCTTACGTGAAGAAGGCGATCGCGCTCTTCGCCTCAGGCGAAGTGGCCCCCATCCTGGCCGGTACCAAGAAGTAGCGGCGGACGTCATCGATGCTCCAGTTACCGGGACAGCGTCCAGTGTTCCGGCGGATCCATGTGTCCGCGTTGGGCTTGTGCCTTGTCTTCATGCCATGGAGCACCGCGTACCTCAGCATGGCGCAGATGCTGCTCGCTGCCAATTGGATTGCAGCGGGAATCGTGGAGGGCAATGCGCGTGCGCGATGGCGGGCAGCCTTCGCGCAACCGCCGGTATTGATGTTCATGTCGTTCTTCGGTCTTCACCTGCTGGGATTGTTCTGGACCGAGGACCTCGGTTGGGGCCTCGACCTGTGCAGGATTCTGTTCCCGGTGTTGGTGCTCGGTGCTGTGCTGTCGGGCTCGGAACGATTGCGGTCGGCTGAGCTGCGCACGGTGCTCTTGCTCGGTGCATGGAGCGCGATCGCGTCCGGGCTCTTCGGGCTGTTCTTCAGCGGTGCGCGTGCCGATGATTACCGTGGCATATCCATGTTCGTCAGCCACATCCGGCTCGCCTTGATGCTTTGCATGGCCATCGCCGTTCTGCTGTGGTATCGTCCGAAGTCCATGTGGCTCCGGCCAACGCATTGGATTGGCGCTGGCATAGCCGCGTATCTGATTCTGCGTTTGACCAGCATCCAAGGACTGTTGATCCTGGCCCTCATTGGCATGGTCTACATCTGGCGCGCCGTTAAGCCATGGCGCGCTCTGCCACGGATCGGAGTGCGTGCGTTGCTCCTTCTGGTGCCGCTCTTGGCGACGGTTGCGGCGTTCACTGTGCTTGAATCGCGGAACCAGCCGGTGCCTGCAGGTCTTGGCGCCCGGATGGAGCGCACGGCTGGCGGTGAGCCTTACCACCACGATACCATCAACACTCAGACGGAGAATGGCACGCATGTGTGGACCTACATCGCGTGGAATGAGCTCCGTCGAGCCTGGCTGCTCCGAAGTACACGGTCACTCGACGACGTCGATGATCGTGGCCATCCGCTCTGGGCCACAACCGTGCGCTACCTCGCCTCGAAGGGCATGCGCAAGGACAGTGCTGCCGTGATGAAGCTGAGCGATGGCGAGGTGCGCGCCATCGAGAGTGGTATCCCTAATGTCCTGCATGGGCAGCGAGGGCCGATCAGGGAGCGGTTGGAGGAGGTCCTCTTCGAGCTCGACCAGTACCGGGGCCAAGGCGTGGCGAGCGGGCATTCCGTGGCCATGCGCATCGAGTTCGCAAAGGCAGGATGGGCGATCGCGAAGGCGAATTGGATGATCGGGGTCGGCACGGGTGACACGCAACGGGCCTTCGATGCGTTGTACGAACTGCACGGCAGTTCGCTGGAACCGCGCTGGAGGCTCCGTGCGCACAACGAGTATTTGACGCTGTGGATCTCGTTCGGTGTATTCGGCCTGCTGTGGTCGCTGTTCAGCTGGTGGTGGCCCGCGTGGCGTTTGGGAGCATGGAGGAATCCGCTGTTCGTGGCCTGGGCCATTGCTTTCGGGATCTCCTGCTTCACGGACGACACCATCGAGACGCAGGCCGGCGCCACGTTCTTCGCGCTCTACTACGCGCTGTTCGTCTTCGCCGCTCCCGTGCCCGAAGACAGCATCGGAACCGACATCACCACAGCTTCCGGAGCTTCTCGTACTTGAGCCAAGTGGCGTAAGCGCTGAGCCGCGCGATGGTGAAGCCATTCACTCCATCCAGGATGCCGAGCTGAAGGAAGTAGGAGCCCATGAACTTCGCCGCAGGCGATAGCCAGCGCTTCACGAACCCCGCTCGTTTCCCTTCGGCCTTCAACGCCTTCGCCGCGATGGTGGTGAAGTAGTCCACTTGGCGGCGATGATCGTCCACGGTGTAGTAACTGTAGTGCAGGATGTCGCCCGGGAGGTGCTCGATCCGCGCGTCCGCGTCCATTTCGTACCGGTCATGCGGATTGGTGCCTCCCCAACGCCCCTTCCGCGAATCCCAGAGCCGCAGCTTGCGATCCGGGTACCATCCGCCATGGCGCACCCATGTGCCGCAGTAATTCGTCAGGCGATTCATCGTGTAACCGTCCGCATCGCCGGACTTGGCCCGCATCACCGCTGCTTGCAACCGACGATCGAGCGCCTCGTCCGCATCGAGCGAGAGGACGAACGGGTGAGTTGCCTGGGTGATGGCCCAGTTCTTCTGCTCGATGTGGCCGTCGAATGCGTGCTGTATGAATCGGGCCCCGTTCGCTCCGGCAATCGCTTCAGTGCGATCCGTGCTGAAGGAATCCACTACCACCACATCATCCGCAACCGCCTTCACGCTCTCCAGGCAGCGCCCGATGTTGCCTTCCTCGTTGTAGGTGATGACGACGACCGATAACAGACGCATTGGCTTTGGACCGGCGCATGCCGGAGCCGCAAGCTACAAGCGCGCGGCACGACGAGCGTGCCGCGCGCTTGCAGCTCCGGTTACTACCACAGATGCTCTACCAGGAAGCGGCCCGCATGCACGACCTCGCCGTTGCGCAGTATGCGATACGCATAGAGGCCGTCCGCCAGGAATGCGGTGGTGTACGATAGGCGTCCGTTCTCAATGGTCTTCGAGCCTACCTCGCGCCCGGTCGCATCAACCACGGAGAAGATAAGCCGACCGGTCATCGTTGGGTCGTTGATGTCCAGGAAGAGGTCCCGATCGGCAGGATTCGGGAAGAGACGGACCTGTCCGATCCCGGTTTCAGTGATGCCCACGGGCATGCTCACCACCACTTCCACGCGTGGGCCTTCGCACGACACCAGCGGAAGGCTCACCTCCCAATCATAGAAGAAATAGTAGTAGAGCGTCCCATTCGAACCAGCCACGGAACTGCTGGTCATGCTGCCAAAGGTGCCCAAGGGATAAGGATAGCTCTGCACGCTACCCACGCCGTCGCGCCAGAGTTCTGGATTGCCGCTCGCGATCCTCAGCCCGTAGCTGCCCGGGCCCGGCACGGTGAAGTTGAGCTGCACCCTGCTCTCCCCATTCGGGATGTTGAAGGTCCCTTGCGCAATGGTGTTCCCACTTGCATTCACCAAGGCGATGGGGCGGTTGCCCGCGCTGTTCGCATAAACCTTCACGGAGCGGATCACGAAGGTCTGGTTCGCCGTGAAGAGCTGGTAATTCGTCGCATTGGTGTGATACACGCCGCTGGTGCTGTTGTCGGTCTTTGCGCCATAGGATGGTATCGCGCCGTTGGTGCTGGCCGCGCTGCACCAGAAGCTGGTGGTGCCGTTCAGGAAGGGAGTATCCCACGGGCTGCCTGCACCAACTGCAGTGCCACCAGTGGCTGCATTGTACCACGTGATGTTGTCACCAGTGGCATCCAAGGTGGCGACGCCGGGTCCAGGTAACATCACATCATCAGCCACCGGTGCGCCGGGCGGGTCGATGATGGTGACCACGAATGGCGCCGAGGTGTACGTGCCGCACTGGCCGTTGAAGGTGACCGTGTAAGCGCCGCTGGTCTGCGGGCTTATGCTCGTGGTCTGCTGCCCACTGCTCCATGTGATGCCAGTGCCGATGCTGCTGCTTAGGGTAAATGGGACGCCGGCGCAGAATTCCGGGTAACCGCTGGCAGTGATCGCAGGTGGCCCTTCGGCGGGCGGGTTCAGCAGGACACTATTGGAGTAGCCGCTGAGCTCGCCACCGCAGATCATCTCCACTTGGAATTCGTACGCCACGCACGGGTCGATGCCATCGACGGTGACCGTGTTCTCATCCACGTCGGGAAGATCGACCCACACCATGGACCCCACCGGCCGATAACGCACGTTGAAGGGGCCACTCGTAGTGGCGTTCCAAGTGAACGTGGCCTCAGTGCCATTGCGCTGTACGACGCCGCTGAAGGGCGGCGGGCAGGCGCTGCACGAGTTCATGATGAGCTGCATGCTATTGCCCGAGCTGATCCTGCCGCCGGTGACGGTATTACCCGGCAGGTTGCCCACCTGCTCGACGCCCTCGAACAGCTTCTCGCGCACGTACAGGGCGCCTTCCACCGGATCGGCGTGCACGAGCGACATGAGGCTCACGCATGGCGCGCTATAGAGCAGCCCGATGACGCCTGCGGTCAGCGGACAAGCGAAACTGGTGCCGCTGGTATTGCCGTACCCCCCCCCGATACTGGTGGTGCGGACGCTCTCGCCGGGCGCGCCCACATCGATGGTGGTGAGACCCCAGGCGGAGAAGGTGCGCTGATCGTTGTTGTTAGTGGCCGTCACGCTGATCATGAAGTCGCTGGGACAGGCGGTGGGCAGATCGCCCACCGCATCCACGTTCACGGCGTTGTTGGCCGTGGCCCCGCAGTTGAGGATGCCTGCCGTGCCCAGCGTATCGAACATGGCGCACCACATCGGCGAGTTGGCCGGTTGGCCGCCATCGATGCCCCAGCTCGCGCTGGTGGCCACCACGAACGCGCCGCGCTCGCCGTCGGTGCTGTTGTAAAGCCTGCGCATCACGAGCGGATAAGTGTATGCCGCCACCACGGCGCTCTCGCTCGCGCCGCCGTAGTTCACCGGCATCATCTTCACGCGCCAATTGGCGCCCACCACGCCCACGCCATTGTTGCCGGTGGCACCTACCATGCCGGCGCATTGCGTGCCGTGGCCCCCGCTGTACACATTGTCGTTGTTGCTCGGGGTATTCCACCCGCGCCGGTCGTCGATGTAGCCATTGCCATCGTCATCGATCCCATTACCGGGGATCTCGCCGGCGTTGACCCATGCATTCACAGACAGGTCCGCATGCGTGAGGTCAGCATTCTCGACGATGCACACCACGATGGTGTCACCGGTGATGGTGACGCCCCCGGTCGAAATGTCCCAAGCGGCCTCGCTATCGATGTTCTGGTGGTGCCACTGTTGGTTGTATTGCGTGTCGTTCGGTACTAGCCGCTCCTTCACCACATGGTCGTTCTGCGCAAGTTGAACCGCAGGGTGGCTTCGCACCAACCTGAGCATGTTCCATTGGGTCTGCGCTGATTCCTCGAATTGGAGGAGCCAGGCGCGCATGGGTGCGCTTACCTCGTGCGCAACCTGCAGGCCAGTGGGGATGCCATCCACCAGGGCCAGGTCACGGACAATGGCATCGACCGAGCCGCCCGGTTGCAGCATCACCAGGATGTTGCCGGGCACGTATTCGGAATCTTTCAGTTGTGCTTGTGCCGACCCTAGGGAGAGGGTCAGCAGGGTCAGGGTCAGGATATTCTTCATGATTGAGGGGCCGGTTCACGACAAACTTAGGGGGCTGGTGGTTCACTCTGTGGCCAGCGGGACGGACCCTTGAACTTGTATGACGGACTACATTGGAAGGCCGATGGGTTCCATCGTGGCAGGGCCAATCCTCAGCGCACGACCGTCAACATCAGGTGGAGGGTAACGCAGAAGCCGAGCACCCGACCCCCATTTGAGTCGGGCACTCGGCCTCAGATGCGATTTTGCGGTGCCCTAACCAGCCTTCTTCCCAGACCCCAATACCAACCCAGCCACTGCACCGATGCAGCCCGCCCACAGGGCATTGGCCAGAACGTCAACGATGATCACGGTGTTGCTCGTGTACAGGTTCATGAAGGCCATGAACATGACGTCCACGCTTGCATAAACCAATGCGCCGATGATGGCACCGGTCATGAAGCCGCTTACGAGCGAAGTGGCCCCCATGCGAGAGCAGGACCAGCTCACCAGCGCAGCGAAAAGCAGGTTGCCGACGAAAATGAGCCCGAGGTTCATCTCTTCCTCGGACTTCATAAGTCCCTCATACTGAATCATGTTCGCTTCGTAGTACCCCATCAGCGCAATCCCGAAGAGCAGCCACCCTAGCAGGAATGCAGCGACCCCTGAGGCCAAGATGGCGAGTAACAGTTTCGTGTTCATCGGTTTGGGTGTTGGTGAAATGTTTCCCGAATCTAGACGAGGGTCCGAATCGGCGGACTCGCAGCCTGCGCGATTATCAACCACCGGCTGTTCCTCGGCCTGATCCCCAGCCTATTGGGCTAGGACCACGGTCGTGTAGAGATCCTGGAAATGACGGAATGCCGTCGAAGTGCTGCTATTCGAAATATCCTGTCAATTCCTCTCTGAAATACTGCATTGCATTGCGCACGCCTAACGGCAGTCCGCCTCCCAGTGCGCAGAGCGACCCGATCTCCATCGTCTCCACGAGATCGTTGAAGAGAGCGTGGTCGATCTTCCGACCGGCCTGCGCGCCAGCCAGTAGCTCTTTACCGCGCGTGCTCCCGATGCGGCATGGGAAGCACTTGCCGCAGCTTTCGAACGCGGTGAATTCGAAGAGGTGCTCGAGGTACTTCACCATTGGGAAATCGGCCGGGATGCTGAGGATGCTGGCGTGGCCGAGCAGGAAGCCTTCGCGCTGGAAGCTCTCGAAGTCGATGCTGAGCCCGTTGATTTTCTGCAGCGGCACGATGCCACCGAGCGGACCGCCGATGTGCAGTGCCTTGGTGGGCCGCCCGAAGCCGCCGCCGAGTTCGTCGATTACCTGTGCGAGCGGGGTTCCGCATTCCACCTCGTAGAGGCCAGGACGCTTGAAGCCGCTATCGAGGCACACGAGTTTGCTGCCGTTGCTCTTCTCGCTGCCCAGCTTCGCGAATGCCGCTCCGCCATGCTGCACCACCCACGGCACGCAGGCAAGCGTCTCCACATTGTTCACCACGGTAGGCTTGTTGAAAAGCCCTTGCTGCGCGGGGTAGGGCGGTCGGGTGCGCACCTCGCCGCGCTTGCCCTCGATGCTGTTCAACAAAGCCGTCTCCTCGCCGCACACGTACGCACCAGCGGCCTTTATCACCTTGAAGCGCCAGGTGAAGCCGCTGCCTTTGATGTTGTTGCCGATCCAGCCATTCCACTCAAGGTCATGCACAGCCTGTTTCACGATTTCGACGGCCTCGGGATACTCGGCGCGGATGTACAGCACACCGGTGTCCGCACCCACGCAATAGCCGGCGATCATCATGCCCAGCAGCACGCGGTGCGGGCGCTGCTCCAGCAGGTAGCGATCGCTGAATGCGGCAGGATCACCTTCGTCGGCGTTGCAAACGATGTACTTGCGCGGCATGCCATTGCCGGTGTTGTCCTCGGCGTCGCGGCAAGCCTGGAGCTTGAATCCCATTGGGAAGCCTGCTCCGCCGCGCCCGCGGATGGTGGCAGTCTTGATCTCGTTCAGCACGTCGGTAGAGTCGCTTTTCAGGACTTGCTCCCACAGCGCGTAGAACTCGTCCAGCGGAGGCATCGGCGCGGTGAGGATGGGCTCAGCCATCGCGGCCCCCACATGGTAGGCGTCCATGTTCGGGAAAGACGAGGCTCCTTCAACCCTCAACCTGTCATCCCGGCCTTGAGCCGTGACAACCCTCAACCCCGAATCAACCAATTCCTTCAACCGTTCGATTTCGCTCCCACTGTAATTCAGCCCGCCCAAATTGAACGCGCCGTTCTCGTGGCAGCGGCCCAGGCAGCACATGTGGCCGATTTCTTCCGGCTTGAAATGCTTCGCCAGTTCATAATGCACACGCTCCTGCGTGCCTGCCACCAGACAGGCGCTTCCGTTGCACACGTAGGCCTTGATGCCCTTGTTCTCCTTCTTCAGGAAATCATAGAACGAGCTGGTGCCGTAGGTGACGGCCTCGCCGATCAGGAAGTCATCCGCGATCTGCGTGAGAACCATTTCATCCGGCGTGCCGGTGGCCGCCGCAGCCTCCTGTAGTCGCTCCCACAAAGCATCATCCAGCTCCTTGCCATCGCGCCCGGAAAGGGAGGATACGTTCTTGGACATCGCTTCGAAGTTAGGCGCCGTTCCTTTCCCCGCCTTTGTGCTTCCGTTTGCGTGTGTAGGACTTTCGACTCTTCACCACGCGGGGGCGGTACCGGCCATCGAGGGCGCCTGCGGCTTTCTGCGCTTCGCGCTTCGCGGCGCGCTCGATTGCATCGAGCTCCTTCTGCGAATCGCGCTTCTTGGCAGCCATGCTCGAAAGATCATGCTTGTGGTTTCAAAATGGATCTCCATCTTCACATCCAATTCACCAAACCCTGTACGGCAATGAAGAAGCTCCTTAAGATTCTGGGTGTCCTTCTGCTTCTGCTCATCGTGGCGGCCGTTGGCGCTGTCACGTACATCACCAAAGCCCTTCCGGACATTGAAACTCCGGCTGAGCTGAAGGTCGAGGTCACGCCCGACCGGATCGAGCGCGGCCGGTACCTGGCCAACAGCGTGTGCGTGTGCATGGATTGCCACAGCCAGCGCGACTGGGACCGCTTCGCCGCGCCGCTCAAGCCCGAGACCTTCGGTGTCGGTGGTGAGAAGTTCGACCGGACCATGCAGTTCCCGGGCGAGTTCTATTCCAAGAACCTCACGCCTTTTGCCTTGGGCTCATGGAGCGATGGAGAGATCTACCGCGCCATCACCAGTGGCGTGAGCAAGGATGGCCACCCCTTCTTCCCGATAATGCCCTATCCGAATTACAACAAGCTGGCTACGGAGGATGTGTACAGCCTCATCGCCTACCTCCGGTCATTGGAGCCTGTCGCATCGGATCCCTATCCGGCCAGCGAGATTGATTTCCCGGTGAACCTGATCATGCGGACCATTCCGGCACCAGCGCAACCCATGGAGAGGCCGACACCGGATGCGCCGGAATACGGGGCATACATGGTGAACGCTGCGGCCTGCATTGAGTGTCATACGCACACCGAGAAGGGCAAGAAGATCGGCGAGCCGTTCGCTGGAGGGTTCGCGTTCAATTTCCCCAATGGCGCCGTGCTGCGCTCGCCTAACATCACCCCTCATCCGACGGATGGCATCGGTGCCTGGGACAAGGCCACCTTCATCGCACGCTTCAAGCAGTACGCCGATAGCAGCTACGTGCCACCGGCCATTGACTGGAATGCAGGCGATTTCCAGACGGTGATGCCGTGGCTGATGTACTCCACCATGAGCGAGGAGGACCTAGGTGCCATCTACGACTACCTCCGTGCGCTGGATCCAGTGGCGGGCAAGGTGGAGAAATGGACGCTCCCGGGCGGTTCCTAGCGCTCAGCGAAGCACGCTGTAGAGCACCAGGTCCAAGAGCTTCCCTTCCGCCGTGCGGTAGTCGCGGCGCAGCAGGCCCTCACGCTCGAACCCGCAGTTCTCGAGCACCTTGCAGCTACCGACGTTGTCCGGGTCCACGCGCGCGAACACCTTCACCATGCCCAATTGGCTGAAGGCATAATCCACGGCCCAGAACAGGCCCATGGTGGTGATGCCCTTGCCCTCGTAGATGCTGCTGATGAAGTACGCCGTCTCGCACTTCGGCACCGTCCAATCGAATTCCTTGAGGAAGACCAGCCCGATCGGGTCGCCGCCCTCGTAGTCGCGCATGGCGAAGCAGAAGAACTCCCGCCGTTTGGCCCGCGCAACCATGTCCTTGAGGTAGGCGCGCGTGCCGCGTGGATCACTGCAATGCGCGCAGGTCACCGGGAAATAGGGGAGCAGCCGGGCGCGTTCGCCATCCACCAGCCGGAAGAGCCCTTCGTAGTCGTCCTTCACGACGGGCTCGATGATGACCGAATCGCTCATGCCTCCGTCGTGCGCAGGGCCGATGCGCGCATCGCGGCGGCCCGTTCGCGGCCAAGGTAGCGTTCCACGCCCGCGTGCACGAGGTAGATGAAGGGCGTGCTAAGCACGGCGACGGCGAACTTGTACGCATACGCCGTCAGTACCATGGCTGTGCAACGCGCGAAGCTGAAGTCGTCGCGCATCAACCAGAAAGCCACATAGGTGACCACCACGCTGTCGATGAGCTGGCTGATGAGCGTGCTGCCCGTGGCGCGCAGCCAGATGCGCCGGTCGCCGGTGACGCGCTTGATGGCGCGGAAGCTGAAGGCATCCACCAGCTGCCCGATGACGAAGGCGCTGAGCGAACCCAGGATGATGTTCATGCCCTGTCCGATGACGCCCGCGAAGGCCGACTGCATATCCGGTATGCCTTGATCAGCGTTCATGCTCACCCAGAAATCGGCCGGGGGCATGCCGATGGCGAAGTACATCACGACGAACGCGAAAGCGATGAGTGCAGCGGTGAGCAGGGTGAGGAAGCGCACGCCGCGCACGCCGTAGTAATCGTTCACCACATCGGTGAGGATGAAGACGATGGGCCACGGCAACACGCCGACACTGAGCACGAAGCTGAGATTCTTCTGGCCGAGCAAGGTGAAGTCGGCCTTCTCCAATCCGAAGACGCTCTCGAGCTGGAAGAGCTTCACGCCAATCATCTCGGCCAGCAGCGCGTTGGCCACGAAAAAGCCACCGAGCACGAGGAAGAGGCGCGTGGCGCGGTCGGCGAGGATGGAGTGGATCACGGCGCGACAAGATCGCCCACGCGCAGCACATCACCGCCACGCGCCACAGCATTCATCCCGAACAGCACCTTGTTCCCCGTGCTGCGGTAGCTGGCCAGCGTTCGCAGTGGTTCCTTGCCACGTTCCCCCGTTCGTTGGTCGGTGGTAGTGATCACGCAGCGCGCGCAGGGTTTAACCAACTGGAAGCGCGTCGAACCGATTGCGAGCTCCTTCCAGTTGTCCTCCTGAAAAGCGGCGCCGCCAGCGATCACCAGGTTCGGGCGGAAACGCTCCATGTCGACTGGTTCAGGCAATCGCGCGTTGAGGTCATCCAACGAAGCCTTCGATACGATTAGGTAGGGATATCCATCACTGAGCGAGGTCAAGCCTTCGGCATAGCGGCTGTCGATCGGTCGTGCGGCCGAATCCGGCATATAGACCAGGTTCAATTCGCGATCCAGGCGCTTGGAGAACCAGACGCTCCATTCATGCCGCGTGAGGCAGAGCCGCAGGCGGTCGTCCCAGACCTCCACGGTGGCCCATGCGCTGCTATTGAAGGACCATGGCAGGAGAAGGAGGTCCCCGGAGCGGAGATCGACAACCCCGAATCCATCCTCCTGTTCCTCGCAATGCAAGCAGGCCATGGCCGGGCACTCGCGCTGCGTGATGAAGCGGCCTTCCTCATCCACGAGCATCCAGCGGCGGTCGTGCTCCAATCCGCGATCGGTGAGCCGCGCCTGTTGCACGGAGAATCCGCCGAGCGATTTGATCGGATAGATGTGGATGGAGGCGAGCGTGAGGCTCATTCGCGGAGCGCGCGTTTGATCACCGCAGTATCGTTCACCCGCAGCAACAGCAAGTATGTGCCTCGCGCATCGGGCAGGCGCACGCGCAGGCCGAAGCTGTTGCGTTGCGCAGGTGCATGTGCTCGTGCGCCGCGCGCATCCAGCACGCCCAGCAACTCGATCCGCGCGCTGCCCGTTGCGCTGATGCTCACCCAGCCGTCGCTCGTGGGCACAGGATGCACGCGCACCAGCTCAGCGGGGCGCTCCGGCATTCCAGCGGGACCAAGGAAGAGCGAATCGCTTGCAACCAATGATGGCAACCGGTCGCTGGCTTCGAGCATGTCGCGGAACGCATCGATGTCGGGATGCGAATGCGAGAACATCTCAGCGTTCCAGCCGGGCGGCACGGGTTGGAACCACACGCGCGCGAAGGCCCGCAGCGCATCGGGCACGCCGGTGATGGGCACATGGTAGCGCACAACATCAGCTCCTGTTCCCTCCTCGCCGAAGGCATTGCGATTGAAGTCGAGGTCGCTTGCGGGAACACCTGCGACTAGCGTGGTGTCGTACGCGAAGTGCGCGCTGGTGAAGCCCACGGGGGCGAGGCGGTTGTCCTTCAGCGGCTCCTTGGCGCGTTCGAGAACGGTGGTCACGTCGCCGTTCACGTCGCCCATCACCAGCTCGTAGATCTGCACCTGACCGCCGCTGGTGATCACATCATGGTGCGGCTCGTAAGGGGAATCGTGGCCTTCCACTTCATCCTCGCCGTTCAGCATGCCGCTCTTGAACACGGTATCACCTTCCGCCGCGAGCACCACGAATTCAATGAAGGCCCTCCGCGAAGGATAGCCGCTGGGGAAACGGTGCCCTGCCTTGTTATCCAAGCGCAGGCTGAAATAGGCGGTGTCGGTCGTGCGGTCGACGAGGGCAAGCGACACATCCAACGTGTGTTCTTGCAGCATGCGTCGCGTTCTGGCCAGCGTGCTATCGAACTGCACGTCGGTGGCGGGGATGCTCAGTGTGTCCTTGTGCTGCTTCAACAGGCGCAACATGTGCTCGTTGCCGCCCACCAGATGGTGCAGCCCGAAGGGCGACTGCGGATTAAGGAAGGGATACTCCGCCGCGAGCAGGATGCCGTCGTTGATACGCGGCATGTGGCAGGTGTTGCACTGCGTGCCGTTGGCGCTGTAAACGCTGTTGAGCCATTCGTGATAAGTAGCCTGTTCCACGAACTCATCGCCGGTGAGGTTGCCGTCGAGGTCAGCGGTCTCGGTGATCAGCGTGTGGCAGCCCGCGCACACCTTGCTGTTCACGATGTGGCTGCCGAAGCCCGGCGTGTAGCGCACGAAGAACTCCATGATGGCCGGGTTGATCTGATCATCGCTGTACGGGCCGTAAACGCGCGCCGAGTCGAACTCCAGTTCGCCGCTGAAGAAACTGCCCGCGGTGGCCTCGCTTTGCATATGACAACTCAGGCAGCTCACGCCATCCATGCCCAATCGGCTCGTGTCGAGGTGGGCGAGCGTGAAGGGGTCGTGACCTAAGAGGCGCTCCTCGTGCATGCCCTGCGGCGCATGGCAGCCCATGCACTTGTTCTGTAGCGCATCAGCATGCGCGGGGTTCACCAGTGACTCGTGCCGCACCTTGGCGCGAAAGAACGGATCGCGCGCGCTATTCGCCATCATAGTGCTGCGCCAGTCGTCCACCACATTAACGTCCCGGCCTTGCGCATCGATGCTGGCCTGACCCAGGAAATCGTGGCCATGGCAGCCCGCGCAGCGTCCCGCTGTGGTGAAGTAAGTACCGATGATCACCGGAAGGCTGTCGGCGCTGCGGAGGAAGGCAAGTTCCAATCGCCCGTGCGGACCAGCCACAGGACGTGCAACGAAATCCCATGCGGAGAGCAGCAGCACCAAGGCTGAGGAAAAGCCCAGTACGATTCCCTTGTTCCGCATGAGTTTCGTCCCGCCAATGCGGGGAGGCGCAAGGTAGAAGAGCGGACAGAGCTTCCGTCCAGAACATCGCGCACGGTTGCCGTCAGCCGTGCGTTGTGGGAAGTTGGCGGCCTACGCCGCGATACCCTCTTCGGCACCCGGATACCTTCGCCCCATGCGCCTCTTGCATTTTCTCCTTTTCACCCATTTCGCTCTGGCCGCCTTCGCGCAAGGCGCCGAGCCCTTCGTGGACTACTGGGACGCCAAGCAGACCATCAAGAAGAGCGAGGGCCTGATGGTGAATGGCCGCGAGTGGAACGAATGGAAGTTCTACGACCGTGACGGTCGGCTCATCGAGCACAGCGAGTTCAGGAACGGTGAGCGCGACGGCCGCGTTCGCATCTATTACCCCGGCAGTCAGCAGCTGCAGCACGATGGCTTCATGCGGCGCGGTGCGCAGGATAGCACGATCACGAGCTTCTATGCCAGCGGCCAGATGATGGAGCGCGGCGCCTACATGAAGGGCGTGAAGGATGGCCCATGGGACTACTACTACCCGGACGGCAGGCCGATGCTGAAGGAGCGCTGGAGCAACGGCATCGCGGTGGTGATCGAGGCGTGGGACCGCGACGGGCAACAGACCGTGACCCAAGGCGATGGCTTCGTGCGCGCCTATTTCCCCAGTGGCACGTTGAGCGAGTTGAAGCACTACCGCGCGGGCGTTCCGGATGGCGAGCAGACCGAGTATTGGCCTGCGGGCAACATCAGATCGCAAGGACCATGCACCGGCGGCCTTCGCAACGGCCTGTGGAAGTTCGTGGGCAGCAACGGCAAGACCGAGAAGGAAGCAGCCTACATGGCAGGCAAGCTCCAAGGCGCCTACTCCGTTTATCGCGCTGATGGTTCAACTGACGTGACCGGCTGGCACAAGAACGACCTCAAGGACAGCTTGTGGACCTGGTTCGGCGCAAACGGCAAATCCGACATGAGCGGCCCGTTCAAGGAGGGACTGCGCGATGGCGTGTGGAAGCACTGGCACCCGAATGGTCAACTGCAGAGCACCGGTTCATTCAATGCAGACAAGGAGCAGGGCGAATGGGTGTACTACTACGAGGACGGCCAGCTCTGGAAGAAAGGCGCCTTCGCCGATGGCGTGAAGACCGGCACCTGGACCACGCGCTTCGAGAAGGGACAGAAGCTCCAGGAAGGCCCTTATGTCAATGGCAAGGAAGAAGGTATTTGGCAGAGCTGGTTCGAGAACGGCAAGCTGAAGACCGAAGGCGCCTTCAAACAAGGCCGCATGGATGGCCTATGGAAAGGCTTCTTCCCCGATGGCAGCCCCGACTATGAGGGCTGGTACAAAGACGACCTGAAACACGGCGCGTGGAAGCTCTACTTCGATCCCGGAGAAGGCAAGATCCCCGGCGGGAGGGTGCGTGAAGAGGGCAGCTACGACCAAGGCAGGAAGAGCGGGCGCTGGATTACGTACAGCATCAATGGTACGCCCATCAGCGAAGGACTCTTCAGCAATGGCACACCCACGGGCAAGTGGATCTACTTCGACGATGCCGGGGTGAAGATGCGCGAGCAGGAGCTCCTCAACGGCGACCCGCACGGCAACTGCAAGGTTTACGACCAGCGCGGCCGTGTGGTGCAGGAGATGAATTACCGCAACGGCCGCCTGCACGGCACCATGACCGCTTATGACCGCAACGGAAAGCCCACGCGGACGGTGGAGTATGAGGATGGCCAGGTGAAGAAGGCGACGGCGCCTAGCGCGCCGCAAGCGCCCAAGGGTGGAGGAGTGCCAGGCGGGAGGAGGTAGAAGAGGCTTTGTCGATGAATGGGCTTTAGCCATCAAGCCCTACATTCGCACCCGAAAGTCGGCGGAAGAGGAAGAGGGGACCGCCCCTCTTTTTTGTTCCATCCAATTGAGGGCAAGGAGGTTATGATCACCGAAGCGCACGTGAAACAGATCGTCGAACGGCACCTGGAAGGCACCACGCATTTCCTGGTGGATGTTGAGCTGCGCCCGGGCAATAAGCTGGTGGTGGAGGTGGACGACGACCGCTCCATCAACCTTAGCCAACTAGCGGCCCTGAACAAGGCTGTGCGCGAGGACATGGGTGCGGAGGCCGACGATTTCGAGATGCAGTTCAGCAGTCCGGGCATGGGCCGCCCCTTCAAGGTGATGCGCCAGTATCACAAGCACGTGGGCCGCATCGTCGATATCACCCTCACCGATGGCCGCGCGCTGCACGGCCAACTCGAAGCGATGAATGGCGCCACATTAGGCCTGCGCATCCAGCACCCTTCCAAGGTGAAGGGCCGACTACCGAAACTGGACGAGGAAGTCACCACGGTGGCCCTCGCCGACATCAAGAGCACCAAAGCAACCATCACGTTCAACTGAATCGGGCCATGGCCACCGTCAACCTCATCGAGTCCTTCGGAGAGTTCAAGGACATCAAGAACATCGATCGCGTCACCATGATGGGCATCATGGAGGATGTCTTCCGCAGCGTGGTGAAGAAGCGCTTCGGCGAAGAGGCCAAGGTGGACATCATCATTAACCCCGACAAGGGCGATCTGGAGGTTTGGCTCAACCGCGTGATCGTGGAGGACGGTTTCAGCGAGGACGACAACCTCGACATCGAGCTGACCGAGGCGCGCAAGATCGACCCCGACTTCGAGGTGGGCGAGGAAGTGAGCCAAGAGGTGAAGATCGAGGACTTCGGACGCCGCAACATCCTCGCACTGAAGCAGAACCTCCAGGGCCGCATCATGGAGATGGAGAAGGATCACCTGTACAGCAAGTACAAGGAGCGGGTGGGAGAGATCATCACCGGCGAGGTGTACCAGGTGTGGAAGCGCGAGACCCTCATCATCGACGACGAGGGCAACGAGCTGATCATGCCCAAGGACCAGCAGATCAAGGTGGACTTCTTCAAGAAGGGAGATACCGTGCGTGCCGTGGTGTGGAAAGTGGAGATGATCAACAACAGCCCCAAGGTGATCCTGAGCCGCACCGCGCCGGAGTTCCTGGCCAAGCTGTTCGAACAGGAAGTGCCCGAGGTGGCCGACGGCCTCATCACCATCAAGCGCATCGTGCGCGAACCAGGCGAGCGTGCCAAGGTGGCCGTGGAGAGCTACGACGACCGCATCGACCCAGTGGGCGCCTGCGTGGGCATGAAGGGCAGCCGCATCCACGGCATCGTGCGCGAGTTGCGCAACGAGAACATCGATGTGATCAACTGGACCGCCAACGAGCAACTGCTGATCCAGCGCGCGCTGAGCCCCGCCAAGATCGGCAACATCAAGCTCGATACCGAGCGCAAGCGCGCCGAGGTGTACATGAAACCCGACCAGGTGGCGCTCGCCATCGGCAAGGGCGGGCACAACATCAAGCTGGCCGGGCGCCTCACGGGTTATGACATCGACGTGTACCGCGATACCGACGAGGTGACCGACGACGTGGCGCTCGATGATTTCGCCGACGAGATTGACGAATGGATCATCACCGAGCTGAAGAACATCGGGTGCGACACTGCCCGCAGCGTGCTGGACATCCCGGCCGATGAGCTGGTGAAGCGCACCGACCTGGAGGAGGAGACGATCAACGAGGTGCTGCGGATCCTGAAGACCGAACTCGAGGCCTGATGAATTGACCGATCGGGCCTGAGCACCGCCGGCCCCAACAACGAACCATGAGCGAAGCGACGGAGAAGAGCATACGACTGAGCAAGGTGACCCGGGAGTTCAACCTCGGACTCCATACCGTCGTGGAGTTCCTGGAGAAGAACGGCCACAAGGTGGAGAGCAACCCCAACGCCAAGATTGATGGGGCGATGTACGCGCTGCTCTCCGCGCATTTCGGAACCGACAAGGAGATCAAGGCCAAGAGCCAGCAGGTGGTTCAGCAGCGCCAGGAGCGCGAGACCATCACGCTGACCGCTGGAGCGGCGAAGGCCGACATCAAGCCCAAGGTGAAGGAGGAGCCGGAGGTGCTCATCCACAACGTGCCGCCGGCCGCTGAAACAGTGAAGCCGGCCGCCGCCGCCGAGCCCGAGGTGATCAAGGCCAAGGTGGAGAAGGCCGCCGGCCTGAAAGCCGTTGGCAGAATCGACCTTGAAACGCCGAAGAAGACGAAGAAGAGCACGAAGGCCGAGCCCGCAGCGGAAGCGCCTGCTGAGGCCCCGGCGCCGCAAGTATCAGCTGCGCCAGAAACGCCGCCCGAACCCGAGACCATCCGGGTGAACGTGCAGAAACTGGCTGGAGTGAAACAGATGGGCAAGATCGAGCTGCCCGTGGAGAAGGAGCGCAAGCCCGCGGACAAGGCAGACAACGAGCGCGGCAAGCGGAAGCGTCTGGTGAAGCCAGGTCCCGTGAATGTCGATCGCGCCGTGCAGGCCGAGCAGCGCAACGCGCCCACCGGCCGCCCAGGCGAACTGGACGAGAACGCCGTGAAGCGCAAGGTGAGCGAAACACTCGCGCGCCTCACCGGCGGCAAGAGCCGTGGCGCCAAGATCCGCCGCGAGAAGCGCGACCAGCGTTCCCAACGCTTTGAAGAAGAGCAGGCCGCGCGCGAGCTTGCCGGTCAGACCCTCAAGGTCACCGAGTTCGTCACCGCCAGCGAGTTGGCCAGCATGATGAGCGTGCCGGTCACTGACATCATCAAGGCCTGTTTCGCACTCGGCATGATGGTGAGCATCAACCAGCGCCTCGATGCCGAGACCCTCTCCGTCATCGCGGAGGAGTATGGCTTCAAGGTGGAGTTCGTCGGCGCCGACGTGCAGCAGGACCTGCAAGAGGAGCCTAACGACCCCGATCGGCTGACTGCCCGCCCGCCCATCGTCACCGTCATGGGTCACGTGGACCACGGCAAGACCTCCCTGCTCGACTACGTGCGCAGCGCCAACGTGGTGGCCGGCGAGGCCGGTGGCATCACCCAGCACATCGGCGCGTACAGCGTGGCGCTGAAGAATGGCAAGCACATCACCTTCCTCGACACGCCGGGCCACGAGGCATTCACCGCAATGCGCGCGCGCGGAGCGCAGATCACCGACATCGCCATCATCGTCGTCGCCGCCGACGACAGTGTGATGCCGCAGACGCGCGAGGCCATCAACCATGCGCAGGCAGCAGGCGTGCCCATGGTCTTCGCCTTCAACAAGATCGACAAGCACGGCGCCAATGCGGACAAGATTCGCGAGGAGCTCTCGCAGATGAATATCCTGGTCGAGGAGTGGGGCGGCAAGTTCCAGACCCAGGAGATTAGCGCCAAGAAGGGAACCGGCATCGAGCAGCTGCTGGAGAAGGTGCTGCTGGAGGCCGAGATCCTCGATCTGAAGGCCGACCCCGGCAAGCGCGCGCACGGCGTGGTGGTGGAGAGCACTCTGGAGCAGGGCCGCGGCTACGTGACCACCCTGCTCGTCGACGCCGGCACCCTCCGGAAGGGCGACATCCTTCTCGCCGGCCAGTTCAGCGGCCGCGTGCGAAACATGTTCAACGAGCGCGGGCAGCAGGTGAATGAGGCCCCGCCCTCCACACCCGTCTCCATCCTCGGCCTCGATGGCGCGCCCAATGCTGGCGACACCTTCCAGGTATTCGAGGATGAACGCGACGCCCGTACCATCGCCACGCGGCGCCAGCAACTACAGCGCGAGCAGGGCATCCGCACGCATAAGCACATCACGCTCGACGAGATCGGCCGTCGTCTAGCCATCGGGGACTTCCGCGAGCTCAACCTCATCGTCAAGGGTGATGTGGACGGCTCCGTGGAGGCGCTCACCGATTCATTGCTGAAGCTCAGCACTGAGCAGATCAAGGTGAGCGTGATCCACAAGGCCGTGGGCCCCATCGCCGAGAGCGATGTGCTGCTCGCCACCGCATCCAATGCCATCATCGTCGGCTTCCAAGTGCGCCCAACGCCGGGCGCGCGCAAGCTGGCCGAGGCCGAGGAGATCGACATCCGCCTCTACTCCATCATCTACAATGCCATCGAGGAGATCAAGCAGGCCATGGAGGGCATGCTCGCCCCCAAGGAGGTGGAGAAGGTGGTTGGCACAGCCGAGGTGCGCGAGACCTTCAAGATCAGCAAGGTGGGCACCGTGGCGGGCTGCTACGTGCTCGATGGCAAGATCGAACGCAAGAACAGGGTGCGCCTTATCCGTGATGGCATCGTGGTGTACACCGGCGACCTCATCGAGCTCAAGCGCTTCAAGGACGATGTGAAGGAGGTGACGCACGGCTACGAGTGCGGCCTCTCGATCAAGAACTTCAACGACATCAAGGTCGGCGACAACGTCGAAGCCTTCGTCATCGAAGAAGTGAAGCGGACGCTGGCGGATTAGCGGCACCCCTCTTCTGCGCCGGCACCAGCGCCGCTAGAAGGTTGACCTGTGGGTTGGGCGCTTCCCAACGTGCCTTGGCGTCAACCGCCGACCTTCCGGTAGTCGAACTCCACTGCTTTCACCTCCTGCCCGTCCGGGGTGATGTTGAAGTGCGAAATCACCAATCGGGTGGGGTCGGGCCGCTCCATGGTGGTCCGCCAGCCCCAATCCGGTCCGACGTCAGCCGGATAGGCGCCACGCACATCAGGCTTCAACGGATCACCGCCGGGAGCGCCCTCGCTCAGCATGATGCGCGTGCCGTTGTGGAAGCTGTCGATCCACGCGGTCTGCCAGTGGCCATCGCCGAGGTAGTAACCGGTGATTGCCAGTCCTTCGATTGGCTTGCCTTCGAATGTGCTGTTGTATTCATGCAACAGGAAGCGGCCGCCAAGGATGAGGCGCAAGCCGCCCTTCACTGCGGCGGTATCCACGGGGTCGCCTGGCTCGAACCAAGTGCGCGCAGTGCCTTCGTATTGGCCAACGAACCAGGACAGCAACGCATGAGCTCCGTTCTCCCGGGACGATGCGAATGAATCGGACATGATCACGGGATGCGTTGTTCGGAACAGTCACTACGGTTCATCACCTCAAGATTGCGCTGATCACCTAGGCAGAAGCGGCATCTCAATCTCATCCGGAACGATGTAGCTTCCGGGGTAAGTGGTTCGCAGGTCGCGGAGTAATCGCTCAGCCTCGAGGCGCGTGCGGCAATCGCCGACGCGCAACCGCCAGTTCGGCGCCAGCCAACTCTGGTAGGCTGGAATGTCCGGGTTCCTTTGAAGGAAGGTGCGCTTTGTGTCCTCCGCGGCTTTCCGTTCCCCCAAGAAGATCTGCACGCGAAATCCGGGCTGAGGATGGTCGAGATCCTTGTACTGCTGCATGAGCCGCTCCACCTGCGGGTCGGAGTGGAAGATAACCTGTCCGGCAGGCAGATCCGAAGTCACTGGAGTGTCGAGGGGGATTGAGGAGCGTTCTCCTTTGAATGGTTCGAAGTAGCGGACAGGCGGCGGGTCCTGAGCGAGCAGCCCACCGGCGAACACGATTGAAAGAAGGAAGAGGAAGCGGTGGGTCACAGGTTCCGTATTGCCCAAAAGTATGCCGGGTCCCTTTGCTTGAATGACGGGCACGGCATGGACATCGCTCAGTCTGGGCGCTTGGATTGGAGCAAATGGGATGGGGGGCGAACACAGCAATTCCGCCGCTCTTCAACCACTGAGAATGGCCCTCTTTGATGCTGGCTGTTGTTTAGATGCGCTCTAAATAGTGACGCTTGCATGGCATCCGTGACCCCCTACCGGCCGCCGTATGCTTCCCCGTTTATTTTTGCCGCCGGACTTTCGGGACCTGCTCCCTTCTAATCCCCTCGGAATGCCGCTTCCAGCCTGTCTTTCACGACGTTCCATCAGGTCCATCCGCACCGCTTTCGCGCTTATTCTGTCCCTCAGCCTCTCCGCTGCCCAAGCGCAGCCGGCTGATGCGGCGCTTTACGCCTCTGGGGAGAAGCTCTTCAAGGGCAATTGCGCGAGCTGCCACAAGGTGGACTCGAAAATGACCGGTCCGGCGCTAAGAGGCGCCAAGGTCAAGTGGGAAGGGAAGGGCGACCTGTACGCCTGGGTGAAGAACAGCCAGGCCTACCTGAAGACGGGCAACGAATTGGCCGTGAAGATCTGGGACGAGTACAAGCCCACGATCATGACGCCGGTGGCCTTGACCAACGAGGAGATCGACGCCATCTTCTACTACGTCGACAATTGGGCGCCACCAGTCGCCGACACCCCAAAACCACCGACTGGCGAACCAACTGACCAAGGCTCCAACAACTGGCTCTGGCTGCTGGTTTTGGCGCTGCTCTTTCTGATCGTGGGACTCAGCCTCAGCGGCGTGAAGCGCAGCCTTGCCAATGCCGTGAGCGAAGCCGAGGGCAAGGGCACGTTGCCGGAGACCTCGCGCATGCAGCGCTTCCGCGCATGGGCATGGGAGCACAAGGTGTTCATGAGCTTCGTTGGCCTCTTCATCACTGTTTGGGTGATCCTCAAGCTTTGGGATGCCGCTTGGGTCATAGGAGTCTACGGAGGCGATGAGGTGCCGCACTACAAACCGGAGCAGCCCATTCTCTTCAACCACACGCTGCACGCTGGCAAGGCGAACAAGGGCAACTTGGCCATCAACTGCCAGTACTGCCACAGCAGCGCCGAGAAGAGCAAGCATGCGGGCATCCCAAGCGTGAATGTGTGCATGAACTGCCACAAAGCGGTAAGCACGGGCCGAACGGAAGCCGGCACCAAAGAGATCAAGAAGATCCACCAGCATGCCGGATGGGACCCGGAGAAAGGCGCCTTCACAGGGCAGGAGGAGCCGGTGCGCTGGGTGAAGGTTCACAACCTGCCGGACCATGCCTACTTCAGCCACGCCACCCACGTGTCCGTGGGGAAATTGGAATGCCAGGAGTGCCACGGACCCATCGATGAGCAGATGGATGTGGCTGAGCAATGGGCGCCGCTCACCATGAAGTGGTGCATCACTTGCCACAACGAACGTGAGGTGAAGATGGCGGGCAATGGCTATTACGATGAGGTGATGGCGCGCTTGAACGGGGACACTATCCTCGGTCATGGCGAGCTGAAGAAGTACCTGGAGGACGGCAAAATCACCGTGAAGGAGCTTGGCGGCTGGGAATGCGCCAAGTGCCACTATTAGAACAACGCGCGGACAATGTCGAGCACGAAGCGAATCTGGATGGACGCGGCCGACCTGCGTCAGGACACCGAGGCGATCAAGGCTCGCGAGAGCGAGTTCCCTCAGGAGCTGGCCATCGACCAGGTGTTGGGTGATGCCAACTTCAATGGAGCGCACACCGGCCGCCGCGACTTCCTGAAGTTCCTCGGCTTCTCCCTGGGCGCCGCCACGCTGGCCGCCTGCGAGACCCCGGTCATCAAGAGCATCCCTTACGTGACCAAGCCCGAGGAGATCACGCCGGGTGTAGCCAACTGGTATGCGAGCACCTTCTACGATGGGCAGGACTTCGCGAGCATCCTGGTGAAGACCCGCGAGGGGCGCCCGATCCACATCAAGGGCAATCCGCAATTCGGCATCAACCGGAACCCGGCGCTGCCAAAGGGCGTGGTGAACGCGCGCATCAATAGCTCAGTGCTCTCGCTGTATGACAATGAACGGTTGAAGGTTCCGTACAGCCGCGAGGGCCGATCCACCTGGGCCGATGCCGACAAGGCCATCACCGATGGGTTGAACGCCGCAATCGCCGCTGACAAGCGCATCGTGGTCCTCACCAACACCGTCATCAGTCCGAGCACGAATGCGGCCATCGCAGCGCTGAAGGCACGGTACAGCACGGTGGAGCATGTGCAGCACGACACCATCAGCTACAGCGGCGTCACCGGCGCCAACCTCAAGAGCTTTGGCAAGCGCGTATTCCCCAGCTACGATTTCACCAAGGCCGATGCGGTCGTGAGCCTGGATGCCGACTTCCTGAGCAGCTGGGGCAGCACCACCGAGTACACTTGGCAATATGCCAGTCGGCGCAACCCTGACGGTGCCATGAACAAGCACTTCCAGGTGGAGGCGCGCATGAGCATCACCGGCGCCAACGCCGACGCGCGCATCCCGGTGAAACCGAGCGAGATTCCCTTTGCGGTGATCGCGCTGCACGATGCCATAGCGAAGAAGAGCGGCGGCGTGAGCGTGGGCGGCGGCATGGACAGCGCGGAACTCAATCAGGCGGCCGATGCGCTTTGGAACGCGCGTGGCAGGAGCCTCGTGGTCTGCGGTAGCAACGATGAAGGAGTGCAGGTACTGGTGAACAGCATCAACAGCATGCTGGGCAACTATGGCAGCACCATCGACCTTGACAACCACACCTACTTCTTCCAAGGCGATGATGCCGTCGCTGCGCAACTGGTCAAGGACATGAACGCTGGCGCCATCGGTGCGGTGCTGATGGCCGGGGTGAATCCTGCATACAGCCTCTCCAATGCTGCTGGGTTCAAGAGCGGTCTGAGCAAGGTCGGCCTGAGCGTGAGTTTCAGCCGCTACGCCGATGAGACCGCCAGCTTGTGCAACTGGATCTGCCCAGACAACCACTACCTCGAGAGCTGGGGAGACTTCATGCCGAAGGTCGGTCAGTATGCCTTGGCTCAGCCGGTGATCGGTAAGCTCTTCGATACCAGATCATGGCAGGAGAGCGTGCTGAAGTGGAGCGGCAGCGAGGCCAAGTGGAACGACTTCATCAAGCAGACCTGGCAGGCCAATCTTGCCGCCCATTCTGCTGGCGCATCCTTCGATTCGGTATGGAATCAGAGCCTGCACGATGGCGTGCTCGCCTCGCACACCATGCCTGCAACACCCGTTGCTTTCGCGGGTGACCTTGGCACTGCCGCCGCCGCTGCGAAACAGGCCGCGAACGGTGCCAGTGAGTGGGAGCTGAGCCTCTACGCAACGGAAGCCATCGGCGACGGCCAGCATGCCAACAATCCTTGGCTGCAGGAGATGCCCGACCCGCTGACGAAGATTACATGGGACAATTATGTGTGCATGGCCGGTTCCGACTTGATGCGGCTGGCAGACGGGGTGATGCGTGATCCAGAGGATGCACTGAAGGTTGGCGAGCAGTCTCCAGCACTTCAGGTAAAGGTTACTGCAGGAACCAGCGAGATCGTACTACCTGCAATCTTCAGCCCTGGCCAGAAGCCCGGAACCATCGCCATCGCCCTCGGCTACGGTCGTGGAGCGAATGGCGAGAAAGTGGGCAAAGCCGCTTGCACCACCGACCATAACGGCGTGTTCGGCTCGGTGGGCCGGAACGCTTATCCCTTCACAAGCCTGCGCAATGGCTCGGTGAGCTACGATGCCGTGAATGTGAGCTTGACCGCCACCGGTGAGACTTATCCGGTGGCCATCACGCAGACGCACCTCACGCACATGGACCGTCACAGCATCGTGAGGGAGACCTCCGTCGGTGTGTACAAGGCGGGCGACAGGAACGCCTACAACAAGCCGCACACCCTGCCGGTGCATGAGGATGTGAACGAGGACGGGGTCATCGACTCACGGGACCGCAAGCCGGTAGCGGCGTTCGACCTGTGGGCCGAGCATCCGGTGGAGGGTGTGGGCCATCGTTGGGGCCTCAGCATCGACCTGAACAGCTGCATCGGCTGCGGAGCTTGCATCACCGCATGCAACAGCGAGAACAACATCTCGGTGGTGGGCAAGGACGAAGTGCGCCGCAGCCGCGAGATGCACTGGCTTCGCTTGGACCGCTATTACAGCAGCGACACCAAGTGGCATGAAGGCCGTGAGGCCGGCGAGAGCAAGATCTCACTGTACACCAGGATGGAGGAGCCTTCGGAACGCCCGACGGTCTTCTTCATGCCGGTGATGTGCCAGCACTGCAATCACGCGCCGTGCGAGACGGTGTGCCCGGTGGCCGCCACCACGCACAGCAACGAGGGCCTCAATCAGATGGTCTACAACCGCTGCATCGGCACGCGGTACTGCGCGAACAACTGCCCGTACAAGGTGCGCCGCTTCAATTGGTTCAATTACGTCAGCGACAAGTTCGGCGAGGTGAACCCCGCGTGGGATGACCTGGGTCGCATGGTGCTGAACCCGGATGTAACCGTGCGCGCGCGCGGCGTGATCGAGAAGTGCAGCATGTGCGTGCAAAACATCCAGGCCGGCAAGCTCGCGGCCAAGAAGGCAGGCACGCCGGTGAAGGACGGCAGCATCGAGACGGCCTGCAGCGCCGCTTGCGGCACGGGCGCCATCATCTTCGGCGACCTGAACGACAAGCAGAGCATGGTGCGCGGCAAGGCCGAGGGTGACCGCAGCTATCACATGCTCGAGGAGATCGGCGTGAAACCCAATGTGAATTACCTCGTCAAGGTGCGCAACACGGAGGCGGAAACGGCCTAACACGCTTAAGGAAAACGATCAGGACCCCATGCACGCAGAAGCAGCGATCCGCGAACCGCTCATCCTCGGTCACAAGACCTACCACGATGTCACGGAGGATATCGTGCGGCCGATCGAGAACAAGGCCCCGCGCGGCTGGTACATCCTGATGACCATCGCCAGCCTGATCGCCGCTTACGGCACGGGCTGCATACTATACTTGATCAGCAAGGGCATCGGTGTCTGGGGCCTCAACAAGACCGTGGATTGGGCCTGGGACATCACCAACTTCGTGTGGTGGGTTGGCATCGGCCATGCCGGCACGCTCATCAGCGCGGTGCTGCTGCTCTTCCGCCAGCGCTGGCGCATGGCCATCAACCGCAGCGCGGAGGCCATGACCATCTTCGCCGTGATCATGGCCGCCACCTTCCCCGGCATCCACATGGGAAGGATCTGGATGGCCTATTGGGTGCTGCCCCTGCCCAACCAGTTCGGCAGCCTCTGGGTGAACTTCAATTCACCGCTCCTTTGGGATGTGTTCGCGATCAGCACCTACTTCAGCGTATCGCTCGTGTTCTGGTACATCGGCCTCATCCCCGACTTCGCCACCATCCGCGACAAGGTGACGAAGCCCACCATGAAGAAGATCTATGGGATTCTCAGCTTCGGCTGGACGGGCAATGCCAAGGCCTGGACGCGCTTCGAGGAGGTGAGTCTGGTGTTGGCCGGCATCGCCACTCCGCTGGTGTTCTCCGTGCACAGCGTGGTGAGCATGGACTTCGCCACATCCATCATTCCCGGCTGGCACACCACCATCTTCCCGCCGTACTTCGTGAGCGGCGCCGTGTTCAGCGGCTTCGCCATGGTGCAGACGCTTCTGCTTGTGATGCGCAAGGTGATGCACCTGGAGGCCTACATCACCAAGAAGCACATCGAGTACATGAACATTGTGATCATCGTCACCGGCTCCATCGTGGGCGTGGCGTACATCACCGAGCTCTTCATCAGCTGGTACAGCGGCGTGGAGTACGAGAGCTATGCGTTCATCAACCGGGCCACCGGCCCCTACCTGTGGGCCTACTGGAGCATGATGACCTGCAACGTCATCAGCCCTCAGCTCTTCTGGTTCAAGAAGCTGCGCACCCACTTGGGCTTCACCTTCTTCATGAGCATCGTCGTGAACATCGGCATGTGGTTCGAGCGCTTCGTGATCATCGTGACCAGCTTGCACCGCGATTACATGCCCAGCGCCTGGACCATGTTCCACCCGACCTGGGTGGATGTGGGCGTCTTCCTCGGCACCATCGGCATCTTCTTCACGCTCTACCTGCTCTTCGCGCGCTACTTCCCGGTGCTGGCGCTGAACGAGGTGAAGTCCATCCTGAAGACGAGCGGCGAGAGCTACAAGCAGCGGGCCGCCACCCATCACCACCATTGAGCCATGGCGAACAAGGTCATCTACGCGGTCTACGACGACCCAGAGCAGCTGAAGGACGGCGCGCGCAAGCTCGTCTCCGGCGGCCTGAAGGTGAAGGATGTGTACTCACCCTTCCCGGTGCACGGTATCGATCCCATCATCGGCATCACGCGCACGCGCCTGGGCATCGTGAGCTTTATGTTCGGGATAACGGGCGCGGCGCTGGCGGTGCTCGGCATCTGGTACTTCAACATCTTCGACTGGCCGATGAACATCGGCGGTAAGCCCAGCTTCCACTACTACCAGAACGTGCCGTCCTTCATCCCGGTCACCTTCGAGTTCACGGTGCTCTGCGCCGCCCATGGCATGGCGCTCACCTACCTGATCCGCAACAAGACGCTGCCGGGCATGCCCGCTCGCAACCCCGACCCGCGCACCACGGATGACAAGTTCATCATCGAGGTGCGCACGGCCGACAACCATGGCCGCTCCACGCAGGAGATCGAAGGCCTCCTGCAGGGCACCGGCATGGTGGAATTCAACGAACGAGCCTGCTGAGCCATGAGCACGCGCAACGCGATCACCGCTTCCCTCGCCCTGGCGCTGATGGCCTCCTGCGACGGCGACCCCAACAGCCCCGGCGTGGAGTACATGCCCGACATGTACCGCAGCCCGGCCGTGGAGGCCTATGTGGATTATGGCCAGGACCCCTACTTCCGCAGCGAGGAATTCGTGCGGAAGCAGCGCAACCGCCCCAGCGCGCGCAAGCCGGTGGAGGGCACCATCGCCTTCAGCGCCGATCCCGCAAAGGCGCAGTTCAACATGCCGTATCCGTTCCCCAACACCCCGGAGGGCTATGAGGCCGCCGGCGCGCAGCTGAAGAGCCCTATCGTCATGACGGAGGCCACGGTTGATAAGGGCAAGGCCATCTATGCCAAGTTCTGCCAGCATTGCCACGGTGATAAGGGAGCGGGCGACGGCCCCGTGGTGAACAATGGCAAGTATCCACCGCCCGGCAGTTACAGCGGCCCGCTGAAGGACCTGCCCGAGGGCAAGATCTTCCATTCCCTCACCTATGGCAGGAATGTGGGCATGGGCCCGCATGCCTCGCTATTGAGCAAGGAAGAGCGCTGGATGGTGACGCACTACGTGCAGTACCTCCAGAACGGCGAGAAGATGACGCGTGACGCGATGGCTGCCGCGCCACCGGTCAACCAGTGAACGCACGACAACGGAACACCGATGAACTTCACCATCAGCAAACGGGCACGCACGCTGAGCATGGCGCTGGTCGTGCTGGGCGCCTTGGCCACCGTGGCCGGCGTGATCGGCGACCACAGCGATCATCATCAGCGCACCTGGTCGGCCCTGCTCGTGAACGGTTTCTTCTTCCTTGGTATCGGCCTTGGGGCCTTGTTCTTCTACGCGCTGCAGAACGCCACCGAGACCGCATGGAGCGTGCTGGTGAAGCGCGTGTACGAGGGCATCATGGCCTGGATCCCCGTGGGAGCAATCGTGATGATCGTGGTGCTCGCCGCCGGATCGCTGCACCTGCACCATATCTACCACTGGATGGATGCGAGCCTTTACGACAAGGCAAGCCCTAACTACGATGAGATCATGGCGGGCAAGAAGGCCTTCCTCAACCAACCCTTCTTCTGGATCCGTTCGCTCGTCTACTTGGGCACCTTCGTGCTCTTCGCGCGCTGGTTCCGGAAGAAGAGCCTCGAGATGGACGGCCTTACCGGCGAGAGCCTCGTGCGCACGCACCTGCTCACCTATCGCCGGGGCGCCCTCTTCCTGGTGTTCTTCGCTGTGTTCAGCAGCACCCTTGCCTGGGACTGGCTCATGAGCATCGATGCGCACTGGTTCAGCACCCTGTACGGCTGGTACGTGTTCAGCGGCATGTGGGTGAGCGCGATGGTCACCGGCGTGGTGATGGTGCTCTACCTGAAGCGCAAAGGCTACCTGCCGCAGGTGAGCAACAGCCACATCCACGACATGGGCAAGTGGGTGTTCGCCATCAGTTTCCTCTGGACCTATCTCTACTTCAGCCAGTTCATGCTGATCTGGTACAGCAACATCCCGGAGGAGGTTACCTACTTCCAGCAGCGGATCAACGACCATCCGTGGCTCACGTGGACCACCTTCGCCATCAACTTCGCGCTGCCCATGGTGCTGCTGATGAGCCGTGATGCTAAGCGCAATCCGCGCTTCCTCATCGGCGTTGGCGCGGCGATCTTCATCGGCCACTGGCTCGATGTGAACATGATGGTGATGCCGGGCGCCGCCGGTCATGACTTCCATCATGGCATCGGGCTGCTCGATGCGGGCATGTTCACGCTCTTCCTCGGCCTATTCATCACCGTGGTGTTCAACGCGCTTGCCAAGGCGCCGCTCACCCCGGTGAACCACCCCTTCCTGGAGGAGAGCGTGCACCACCAGATTTGAACGGACCCACGAACACAGAACCCGATGGGGTTGAAGAACTGAGCGGACAATGACCAAGCTGTTGATTCTGATCGTCGTGGTCCTGGGCATCCTGGCGGTGGCCCAACTGGCCCGCGTCTATGAGCTCACCTCGAAGCTGCGCGGCAAGCGTGAGGAGGACATCTCCGACGCCGACAACCGGATGAACGCCATGCTCATGTGGCTCTTCCCGGTGGCCTATTTCGGTTTCTTCCTATGGCTGGTGATCGCCTACAAGGACAAGATGCTCCCATTGGCCGCTAGCACGCAAGGGGTGGAGACCGATGCGCTTCTCGACTTCAACTGGTGGATCCTGATCATCACCTTCATCATCACCAATGCGCTGCTGTTCTTCTTCGCAGGGAGGTATGTCTACAGTCGGGACCGCCGCGCGCATTGGTATCCGCACAACAACAAGTGGGAGCTCGCCTGGACGATCGCGCCAGCAGCGGTGCTCGCCGTGATCATCATTTACGGGCTCAACACTTGGCAGAACATCACCTCTCCGGCCAGTCCCGACGCGCTCCAGATGGAGCTCTACGCCAAGCAGTTCGATTGGACCGCCCGGTATCCCGGCACGGACGGCATGCTGGGCGCCACGGATTACCGATTGATCAACGGCGAGAATCCGCTAGGCATCGTCACGGCGAACGCAATCACCAAGCGCTTAGCTGAGATTGAGCAGGAGCAGGCCGAGGCACGGATGCAGCTGTCGGGCGTCCTGCCGGATGCGAAGCGCGCCGATCTTGAGCACCACATGGATTACCTGGGCCGGATCGCCGCACGCATCGTGAACCTCCGGATGGTGATGGAGGAGGACATCCGTGTGAATGGACAGGCCAGCACCTATCTCCATGGCGCGGACGATGTAGTGACCAAGGATTTCATGCTGCCATTGCGCAAGGAGGCCAACATCCTCATCCGTTCACGTGACATCATACACAGCGCCTACATCCCGCACCTGCGCGTTCAGATGAATGCCGTGCCGGGCATGACGACCAGCATGAAGGTGACCCCCACCATCACGACCGACAGCATGCGCACGCATGTGATGAATGACGAGAAGTTCGACTTCATCCTGCTGTGCAACAAGATTTGCGGCGCCAGCCACTACAACATGCAGATGCCGCTGATTGTGACCACCGCGCTGGAGTATGATGCCTGGATCGCCGAGGCGAACAAGAAGCCCTTCGAGGCGCCTGAGGTCCCTGTTGAGCCCGCCGCTCCCGCCGCCACTGATTCGAGCATGAACTCCGGAGCGGGCAGCCAGCCCGTGGCATCGTTGCCTTCCGCCGGTCAATGAACTGAAAAGCAAAGAAGACCATGGGTGCACACGCGCACACCGCACACGCCGGGCACGCAGCCGGGCACCACGAGCACCACCATCACGAGGAGAGCTTCATCTCGAAGTGGGTCTTCTCGCAGGACCACAAGATGATTGGGAAGCAGTTCCTGGTCACGGCCATATTCATGGCTTGGGTGGCCGTGATCATGAGCTTGATCTTCCGCTTGCAGTTGGCTTGGCCAGGCGAGGGCTTCGCCTTCACGAACTTCTTCCTGGGCGACAAATGGGCACCGGGCGGCGTGCTCGATTCGAACATGTACCTAGCGCTGGTCACCATACACGGTACCATCATGGTGTTCTTCGTGCTCACTGGCGGGTTGAGCGGCACGTTCGCCAACCTGCTCATCCCCTTGCAGGTGGGCGCGCGCGACATGGCCAGCGGTTTCATCAACATGCTCAGCTACTGGTTCTTCTTCCTGAGCAGCGTGGTGATGCTCGCATCGCTGTTCGTGGAGGGCGGCCCTGCGAGCGCTGGCTGGACGGTGTATCCTCCGCTAAGCGCTTTACCCAAGGCCATTCCAGGCTCAGGCGCCGGCATGACGCTTTGGTTGGTGAGCATGACCCTCTTCATCGCCAGTTCGTTGATGGGCGGCCTCAATTACGTGGTCACCATCCTGAACCTGCGGACCAAGGGCATGAAGATGACCCGCCTGCCGCTGACCATCTGGGCCATTTTCCTCACGGCCGTGCTGGGCGTTCTGAGCTTCCCCGTCCTACTCAGCGCCGCGCTTCTGCTGCTGTTGGACCGGACCATGGGTACCAGCTTCTATCTCAGCGACATCCACTTGGCCGGTGAGGCGTTGGAGAACACCGGCGGAAGCCCCATCCTCTTCCAGCATTTGTTCTGGTTCCTTGGCCACCCGGAGGTGTACATCGTGCTGCTGCCCGCGCTAGGCATTACGTCGGAGATCATCGCCACCAATGCCCGCAAGCCCATCTTCGGTTACCGGGCGATGATCGGCTCCATCCTCGCGATCGCCTTCCTGAGCTTCATCGTGTGGGGGCACCACATGTTCATCACGGGCATGAATCCATTCCTCGGCAGCGTATTCGTCGCCACGACCCTGCTCATCGCCATCCCCAGCGCGGTGAAGGTGTTCAATTACATCACCACGCTCTGGCGCGGCAACATCATCTTCACCCCGGGCATGCTCTTCAGCATCGGCTTGGTGGCCACATTCATCGCGGGCGGACTCACGGGCATCATCCTCGCCGACAGCGCGCTGGACATCGCCATCCACGATACCTACTTCGTGGTGGCGCACTTCCACATCGTGATGGGCATGAGCGCCATCTTCGGGATGTTCGCCGGCATCTACCACTGGTTCCCGAAGATGTACGGGAGGATGATGAACACCAAGCTGGGGTATGCCCACTTCTGGATCACCTTCATCTGCTCCTTCGGCGTGTTCTTCCCGATGCACTTCATCGGACTGGCCGGTGCTCCGCGACGTTACTACAACTACACGGAGTTCCCTATGTTCGATGGCGTGGTAGACCTGAACATCGTCGTGACCATCTTCGCCATCGTGGGTGCGCTGGCGCAGGTGATCTTCACCTACAATTTCTTCTACAGCGTTTACCGCGGTCCCAAGGCCGTTCAGAACCCTTGGAAGAGCAACACCTTGGAATGGACCACGCCCGTGGAGCACATCCACGGCAACTGGCCTGGCCCGATTCCGGTGGTGCATCGCTGGCCATACGATTACAGCAAGCCGGGCAAGCCCGAGGATTGGGTGAGCCAGATCACACCGCTCGATCCGGACGAGGAGGAGCACTAGGCCCACTAGCGGTTACGCTTGGGAATGTCCGCACCTTTGGAGGCGGACATTCCATTTTACGGGTTATGCGTTCCTTCTTGATTCTCGTGTTGCTCGCTTGTGCATCGCAGGCCCCCGCGCAATTGTTCGACAGCATCGGTCTGTTCCTCGAAGAACCGCCCCGCCTTATCGCACGGCTTGACATGCGGGGGTCCTTCATCAGTAACAGCAACGTCCGGTTCATCGGTGCCAAGGTCGGCCTGGAGCATGCCCGCCGCTTCCAATACGGCTTCGGGTACAGCTTCCTGCTCACGCCCGTGGAGCAGCGGATCAACGTGGATGGCGGGGCACGTGACGGACGATTGAACTTGGGCTACGTGACGCCCTACGTTGACTATGCCTTCTACCAGCGAGGCCCATGGGAGGTGCGAATCCCCGTTCAGCTCGGCATCGGAGCGGGCTCAGTGGTGTATCGCGACGAAGAAGGGCAGCGCAGGACTTGGCGCCGTTCTGGCATCCTGCTGTATGAGCCGGCGATGACGGTGCAGTACCGCTTCATGCGGTACGCGGGCATCGGCGCAGGTTGGGGCTACCGCCTTGTCCTGTACACGCGTGAGGACCTCGGCGAGCGGCTCACGGCGCCGATCTACATCCTCGGCTTGCGCATCTTCTTCGGGGATATCTGGCGCGATGCCGCAGCCACCAAGGATTGAGCCGCCGTTACCTTCGTGCGCATCATGGCCGAGGCCTTCGACGTACGCAACGAGCAGCGCTCCGCCTCCGACAAGGAGATGGACCAGGTGCTGCGCCCCAGGCGATTCGGGGAGTTCGCAGGGCAGAAGGCGGTTACGGATAACCTGAAGGTCTTCGTGCAAGCCGCGAAGCAGCGCGCCGAGGCCTTGGACCACGTGCTGCTCCATGGGCCTCCAGGGCTGGGCAAGACCACGCTGGCCAACATCATCGCGCAGGAAATGGGCGTCGGCATCCGGATCACCAGTGGGCCCGTGCTCGATAAGCCAGCTGACCTGGCCGGTCTATTGACGAATCTTGAGCCGCACGATGTGCTCTTCATCGATGAGATCCATCGTCTGACCCCCGTGATTGAGGAGTACCTCTATAGCGCGATGGAGGACTACCGCATCGACCTGGTGATCGATTCAGGCCCGAATGCGCGAACGGTCCAGATAGCCCTGAACCCATTCACGCTGGTGGGTGCCACCACGCGCAGCGGGCTGCTCACCGCCCCTTTGCGCGCCCGATTCGGGATCAACAGCCGCCTCGATTACTACGACGCTGCCACGCTCAAGGGGATCATCCAGCGAAGCGCGGGATTGTTGAACGTGCCCGTCATCGATGGTGCCGCTGATGAGATCGCGCGCCGCAGCCGGGGTACTCCGCGAATCGCGAACGCGTTGCTGCGACGTGTTCGTGATTTCGCGCAGATCCAGAGCGATGGCACCATCGAGCTGCCCATTGCCCAGCACGCGCTGAAGGCCCTCAACGTTGATGCGCATGGCCTCGATGAGATGGACAATCGCATCCTTGGAGCAATCATCGATAAGTTCAGCGGAGGTCCCGTGGGTCTGAACACCATCGCCACGGCCGTGGGCGAGGAAGCAGGCACCATCGAGGAGGTGTATGAGCCCTTCCTCATCATGGAGGGCTACCTGCAGCGGACACCGCGCGGCCGGCAGGCCACGGAAAGGGCCTACAAGCACCTTGGCCGCGTGCCCAGCGTGAAGCCGGGGAGCCTGTTCGAATAGTGCCGGGCTACCTTCCGGCCATGCAGTCGGTGCGCGAGGCGGCGGACCTTATCAAGGCGGAGGCGACGCGCCTTGGTTTCCTCGCATGCGGAATCGCGCGGGCGGGGTTCCTCGCGGATGAGGCCCCGCGATTGGAGCAATGGCTGCGGGAGGGAAAGCACGGCAGCATGGCCTACATGGCCAATCACTTCGACATGCGGCTCGATCCGCGCAAGCTGGTGCCTGGCGCCAGGAGCGTGATCAGCCTGGCCTACAACTACTTCACGCCGCCCCAGCAGATTGACCCCGATGCACCGAAGCTGAGCACCTATGCGTATGGCCGCGATTATCACAAAGTGGTGAAGAAGAGGCTCCGGCCGCTGGTGGTCTTCATCGCTGAGCGCTTCGGCGAGGTGGCCCTGCGGACCTTTGTGGACAGCGCGCCCGTAATGGAGAAAGCGTGGGCGCAGCGCGCCGGGCTGGGTTGGGTGGGCAAGCACACCAACTTGATCCGCAAGGGCGAAGGTTCCTTCTTCTTCCTGTGCGAGATCATCACGGACCTGGAACTCGATCCGGACCCGCCCGCTACCGATCACTGCGGCACCTGCCGACGATGCATCGATGCCTGCCCAACCGACGCGATCACGCCCTACGGCGTGGACGGAAGCCGATGCATCAGCCACCTCACCATCGAGCTGAAGGAGGACATCCCGGCTGAGTTCTCGGGGAAGATGGGAGGATGGACCTTCGGCTGCGACATCTGCCAGCAGGTTTGCCCTTGGAATCGCTTCAGCCAGCCGCACCAGGAACCGGAGTTCGTGCCCAAGCCGGAGGTCATGCGGCTTTCGGCCGATGAGTGGCATGGCATGACCGAAGTGCTCTTCGACCGACTCTTCGAAGGAAGCGCCGTGAAGCGCGCCAAGTACGAGGGATTGGCGCGGAACCTCCGCTTCCTCCGGACCTAGTCCTGGAACTTCAACTGTCCAGCCGAGGACTAGAGGTCCTCAGACTTCACCACAGAAATATCAGCTCCGCATGGTGTTCTGGAACACCTCCAGGATCACATCCTTGTAGACGTGACCGAAGGTGGCCAAGCACCAAGCCTTCAGGACGAGCTGGTCGCTTTGGCCAACCCATTTGCGGGCCTTGATCAGTTCCTTTTTGAACAACCGGGGGTCGAAGCTGACCTTGTGGAGCACTTGCTTGCTGAACTCCATCATCTTCCTTCCTTGTTCCATCATCACAATCCGGGTTTAGCGAGGCTGAAAGTATGCATCCGACCAAAGGATGCGAAATTTCCGGGGGGCAGATTTTTTCCACACGAGCCGATTCCGGGAAACACTAACGAGGCACGTGGGCGGATGGTATGGCCCTGTCTAGTCAGGGTTCAAATTCGCGCTCCGCGGCCTGGAGAACCTCGTTCGTGGCCATGCTGTACAGGTAGGCCACCAGTGCGCAGTTCGCAGCGTTCCAAGAGGGGTTCATGGCCACCCCGGAGAAGCTGAATGTCAAGGTGTCACCCGTTTGGGCTGAACCAGCTACCGCCAGTTCGCCCCAGGTGCCATTGAGGTTCGTCCGCAGCACGTGGCGATGGTCGTAGTCCTCTACATCCGGCGGGCTGACCAATGAGTTGAGCTGCCAGTCGATGACATGGTCCTCGGTCAGGTACACCGTGAGGTTGTGGTCATCTGTGATTGGTGCCAAGACCGCCACTTTCACCTCCGCGCTCACTGTGTTGGCTCCGGCATCATGGGTCAACGAGCTGAACCAGACGTCACAGAGAGCATCCTGCGCCACGATATCGGCGATCGCGCTGCTCCAATTACCGCTGGAGATGGTGATGCTGCTGTTATAGGGCTTCCGGCTCACCAGTCCGGTGGGCAGGAAGCTGATGCTGAATGCCGTGGCATAGGCTGAACCGGCCGGTGTGCGGAAGTCGGTGGCATAGGCCCCGTTGGGTGCGGGTGGATTCAGTGGCGCGGCGAAGAAATCCGTGGCATGCACGCCCACCACGATCAAGTCATCGCCGAAGGCCGTTGCCAGGTTGGCGGCGACCGCATGGGCGGCCGGGCAGGTGTTGCATCGGTGCCCGGTGAACTCCTCCAGCAAGGCCCGCCGTTTCACCGTTCCGCCACCGCCGTTGCCACCGCCGCCGGATGGCGCCACAGGGTCATCCACGTAGTCGCAACCGAATAGTGCGACGGCGCAAATGGTGGCGAGGATTGCGGCGCGCATGGCTAGAAGGTGCTGGTGATCGAAAGGGTGAGGCCATTTGCCGCAGGGACCTGCCGACACACGCCCCCCACGCAGAAGATGCCGGCGCGTTGGCGGCCGTAATTCACCTGGAAACGGTTCCCTCCACGGATATAACCAGCGGAACCGATCGGATAGTGAATCGGTTCCTGCCCCTTGGCCTCCAGGTCGCTGTTGCCGATGTAGTTGTACTGGTCCATGGCCGCTATGAACCAATGCGGGCTGAAGGTAAGTTCAGCCAGGCCGGTGACCCAGTTGCCTTGGTCCTGCTTGGTGCTCAAGTGCTGCACCTCGAAGCGTATGGAATTGCGCTCGTTGAAGTTGTGCAGCCCTTCGAGGATGAGCATGTCAGCGTACACGGTGGGCTTGCCGGGTTTGCCCTGGATGATGTCGATGTCGTACACCACGTTGAGATAGGTGAGGGCGAACTCCCAGTCCTCGCTGATTTTCTTCCGGACCTCCACGTTCATGTCCTGGAAATAGTGCCGATCACCCATGCCGAAGATGCGGGAGCTGTACCCGATTCGCGCCGTCGTGTCATCCACAGCGCCTAAGCGGGTCGTATCGAGCGCATAGGCCGTGCTGAAATTCACGGCAACCTTCGTCCCATACTTCCCACCGAGCAGGGTGCCTTTCTTCCACTTGTAGAACAGCTCGCCCTGCGCGCTCACCTCGCCATTCGGCTGCGTGGCATACGGATACAGGGTGGCGGGCAGGTTGTAGGTGTGCTGGCGGGTAAGGGGTGGCAGGAAGTTGATGTTCAAATCGAAGGGGGTTGGCGCCGCCCGATCGCTCTGGAAGAACATGTTATCGAAGGAGTGCGCGCCGACGGTGGCCCCGAAGCCCTTCACGCTGTAGGTGGCATTAAACATGGCCGCTTCACCGTGCTTGTAGATGAAGCCATTCTTGCCGTTGGGGTCGTTGATCTTGTAGGCGTACTCCGCATAAAGGTTCCAGCGTGGCGTGGTGAAGTTCAAGCGGAAGGCATAGGCGCCCACATTCTGCGGCAACTCCAGCAAGGGGTCGCGGTCCTCCTGGAACTTGCTCACGAAGCTGCCGCCGATCACCAGGTTGTTCGTGCTGGTCCATGTGGTGTCGAAGAGTTCACGCAGGTCCACCTCGGCATCGAATCCACGCACCAGGCCAGCGCCATTCACCGTGCGGCTGTCGAAAGCGAACCGCTGCTTCCCGATGACGCCCTTGAGGTACACCCCGCGATAGGGCCTGTACTTCACGCGCAGGCCATCCATGGCGTTATCCACTCCGAGGTAGCGTTCCTCGTAGCTGCGGAAGATCAGCCCTTGGCCGAACTGCTCGAAGAAGTTGCCGGCGGTCACCTCCATGTCGCTCAGCTTGTACTTCGCGTACCGGTATCCGACTCCCGACCCCAGATAGGGCTGTCCGGCTGGATAGCCCGCTAGACGTGGCTCATACGATTCGAAACGGATGCCTGTCTCGAATTGCTCCGTGCTGTAGATCAGGTTCAGCCATGAGTTGAGGCCGAGCTTCTGCGGCAGAACCACCGCGCCGATGTCATCGTCCTCGTTGTAATACTGCGCATCGGTGCTGAAGTTGCCGTGCAGCTGACCGCCGGAGAGCTGTCCCGAACTCAGCAAAGGCATGGCGAAGGCCACGGCCGCTGGCACGAGCGGTCGAACGGTCAAGGTCCTCATGCGGCCCAAGGTCGCTGCTTACTTCTTCCCGTTGGCGAGTCCGAGCACTTTCTTGTAGAGCTCATTCTCATCGCCCGGCTCATAGTTGTTGTGCTGCCAGACGATCTCGCCGTTCCCGTCCACGAGGAAGGTGTGCGGCACGTTGTTCACGTTCAGCGCGCGCTTGAGGTCGCCATTGGGGTCGAGGTAGACCTCGTAGTCCCAATCCTGGCCGCTCACATAGGGTTTCACACGGGCGGAGCTCCGCGCATCGTCGATGGAGACCGCGATGAGCTTCACGCCGGTCTTCGCCTGCCAGTCGGCGTATTTCTCAGCGATGGCCGAGAGCTCCTTCTTGCAGGGCGCGCACCAGGTCGCCCAGAAGTTGATGATCATGGGTTTGCCGCCATTGCTGAACGTACGGCTATCCACCTTCTTGCCATCCATGGTCTGCACCATGGCGCTGGGTAGTCGTTGCTGCGCGCAGAGGTTGAGGGAGGCGAATGCGACTGCGAATGCGATGAGGATCTTCATGGATCGGAATCGGTCAAATGAAAAGTCAGCGACCGCAGGCAAGAACTGCACCGGATCGCTGACCTTTCAAATGACGCTCGATGCGTGCTCGATTAGCGGTTCACCGTGAGTTTGCGGGTGGCGGTCATGCCATCGGCGATGATGTGCACGAAGTAGCTGCCGTTGGGCAGTTCGTTCAGGCTCATGTCCACCTGCTGCACGCCTGCGCCAAGGCTCCGGTTCGTGGAAGCCACCTGCTCACCGAGCACGTTCATCACCGCGAAACGGACGTTGGCGGCACTGAGGAGGTTCAGCTCCACGCGCACATCACCGTTGGTCGGGTTGGGGAAGATATTCAACCCGCTTTCCAGGCTGTTCTCCTCGATGCCTACCGTGAGGCCAGCAGCGAAGGGCTCCTTCGCAACCGCGCCGAACGTACCGCCCTGTGTGATCAGTACGCCATTGCTGCGCAGCTTGTAGTACCCATTGCCATAGGAGCAGCAGATGCCATCACCATAGGCGTCGAGGACCTCAAGCCGGTAGCACTCGTTCGGGTTCAGGTTCCACCAATAGTTGAACACGGTATTGTCCTGCTGGTTCTGGGTGTAGGGTCCGCCCTGCTGAACCACCTGATTGGCGCCGTTGTACAGCTTCCATGTGGTCTCCTCGCAATAATTGTCTGTCTTCAGCTCGAGGTGCACCGTGGCAAGCTGAGCCGAAGGGGCCAGGGAATAGGCGTACGCTTCGGTATCCCCTTCCGGATGCGCGTCCGCCGTGCCGTTCGGCAGGCTAACCTCCGCCGTGTAGTTCTGGCTGCCGCTCACGGTAACGGTGTTGAAGTCCACATCAGCGCTCCCCCAGCGCGGAAGACTACCGGTCCAATTCACCGTCTGCAGGGTGTTGGCGCCTTGCATCAGCTGAACAGTTGCGCTGGTGAGGGTGCTGGTGCCTTGGTTATAAAGGATGGCCTTGGGGTGCTCGCCGGGGCAGAGCACGCCGCTCTCGGCTTCGAGCAGGGTGGCATCGTTGGCGCCGTTGTTGAAGGCAGCCGGGCAGCCATTGCGCCAGCTGGTGA
The DNA here is from genome assembly GCA_016715995.1 of Flavobacteriales bacterium. GTDB lineage: Bacteria > Bacteroidota > Bacteroidia > Flavobacteriales_F > PHOS-HE28 > PHOS-HE28. The sequence goes on along the minus strand of JADJXF010000028.1, from coordinate 6,108 downwards.
AGAACTGCTGCCAAGTGGCCTGACGGTTGATGGTGACACCGGCGCTTGCGCCTGGGCAGTGCATGAAGAGCGTCGGATAGGCGGTCACGCCATAAATCTGGCGAAGGGCGGCGCCGTTGCCGTTGGGTCCGATGATGGGATAGGGGGTGCCTTGCACCCAGTTACCTTGGGATCCCGAGCCGCCTTGCAGAAGCGCCATGGAGCTCGCCGCATCACCATCCACGAAGAAGATCATCAGGTCGTTGGTGCCTCCTGGACCGAATTCGTGGTACAGCTTCTCCATGATCTGGCTGTTGTGCCATGCCCAGCAGGGTCCGCACCAGTGCGCGCTGACGTCAACCAGCACGGTCTTGCCCGCATTCAGGTAGTCTTGAATGGAGTGCGTGTTGCCATTGATGTCCGTCGTCGTCCAGTTTTGATTCTGGGCGCTGGCGAACGAGCCGACCAGCAAGGCCGATGCCGTGAGTAGAGTCCTGAAGCGCATGAGTATGGGGTTTGGGTTTCGGAGAAGATTGGATTTGAGACCTACCAATTGGACAAGATTCGCATGAACAGTTCGACCATGCCCTGTTTGGTGAGACGAACTTAGACGGAACGCGATTTCCTGCCATGGTCGGATGCAGGAAGCTGTTGGGATCCTAATCGGCTGGTTGCTCAAGGTCATTCACGGAGGATTGCTCACCCACCGTCTACTTTTGGCGCGTAAAACAATTGACATCCCGCAATCGGGTTCAAATGAGCCGACCATGATGCTACGATACGCAGCGGTGATTTCCGCCTTGTCCTTGGCCGCCTTCGTGGGCGCGCAAGGCATCGTCACCTTAACCGATGAGGAGGGCCATACGGTGAATGGGACCGTTATTTTGGCGCCATGCGACTGGTCCACGGATACCGTGAGCCTCTTCGCCCAACTGACGGGGGCCGCTCCCATGACCGTGAACGTCAGGCGCTACGAGATGTGGCCGGTTGCTGGGACCAACAATTTCTATTGCTGGGGCGTGTGCTACCTGCCGGTTGCGACAGGCACCAATCCAACTTGGGTATCGCAGCACTACGTGGACATGAACCCCGGTGCCACGTACAACAACTTCCATGCTTACCACCAAGCGCAGGGCATCACCAGTACGGCGCGGTATAAGTTCGTCTGGTTCGACGAGGCCAATCCAACCGGTGCGGACAGCAGTTGGGTGGATATCGATTTCTGCGGACTTGTCGGTGTGAACGAGCGGAGTTCCCAGTCAACAAGCCTTTCCGTATGGCCATCGCCATCGCAAGGGCAGGATGTGCAGTTGGCGTATGCCTTGGACCGTGCGGGCGGAGCGCGCCTTGTGCTGTACAACGTCCTCGGCGAAGCGATACGCCGTTCAGTTGTTGGCGGCGCCCAAGGGCGATTGACATGGGCCACTTCGGACCTGGGCCCTGGCGTCTACTTCGCCACACTGGAGCGTGAGGGAAGGGCCTTGGCGACCCAGCGCTTCGTGGTGACGCGCTAGCGTCCGAGCCATTCTTGCACAAGGGCCGGGACTCCGCTGGTTGCCGTGTCTCGGATTGCCTTGATATGAGTTCCCAACACCTCAACGGGCTTCGGGTCGATGAGCACGCATTCGCAATCCGGTGGGGTGTGATGCACCAGACCGGCCGCAGGGTATACCTGCAATGAGGTTCCGACGACGAGCAAACGGTCCGCACGAGTGATGACGGCAGCGGCCTCCGACAGCAACGGCACTTCCTCGCCGAACCAGACGATGTGGGGCCGAAGTTGGGATCCCAGCGGGCACCGGTCGCCCAAACGGAGTGATGCGCCGTTCACCGCTGTGATGAAGGTGGGGTCGATGGTGCTCCGGGCCTTGAGAATCTCGCCGTGCAGATGGATGATTTCGCTGCTGCCGGCCCGCTCATGCAGGTCATCGATGTTCTGGGTCACCACCGTCACAGTGAAGCGCTCCTCGAGCCGGGCGATGGACCGGTGGGCGGCATTCGGCTCGGCACGAAGCACTTGGGCACGCCGCTCATCATAGAACCGGAGCACCAGTTCAGGGTCGCGGACCCAGGCCGAGGGGGTGGCCACATCCTCGATGTGGTACTGCTCCCACAGTCCATCACTATCACGGAAGGTGCGCAGGCCGCTCTCCGCGCTGATTCCAGCTCCGCTGAACACCACGATCCGCTCCCGGGCCATGCCCGCAAGTTTACTTGCAGCGAAGGGAGACCTGCCGAACGGATCGATCCGCTTATTTTCGGGCCCTTCAAACCGGTCCCCTACCGGCCAAACGCCCTCCCCATAGAGCACTCTCTACCCCCTTTGTAGGATCCCATTACGTACGCGAAGGGACAGGATGATCGACCGCCTGAACGGAGAGCTTGTGGAGCGAGGAATCGACCATGTGGTGCTGGATTGCCACGGCGTCGGCTATCAGGTCCACGTGCCGCTCACCATCATGCACCGCCTGCCGGCGCGCGGGCCCTGCCGCCTCTTCGTGCATTACAGCGTGAGCGTGGATGTGCGTTCCGGCAGCAGCGAGCATCGGCTCTTCGGCTTTCAGAACGCAGAGGAGCGGCAGTTGTTCAGGCGGCTGATCGATGTGCAGGGCGTGAGCGCCACCCTCGGCCTGGCAATCATGGGCGCGCGCGAGCCCGCAGACATTCAGGCAGCGATCATTGTTGGCGATGAGGGCCTTTTCAAAGGCATCAAGGGCATCGGTCCGAAACTGGCCCAGCGCATCATCGCCGAATTGCAAGGCCGACTGTCGACCGGTGCGCACCCCGTGCTGGCGGGGCTGCCAGGCGGCGGAGGCAATACGCTACGGGCTGAGGCGTTATCGGCGCTGGTCTCGCTCGGCTTGGACCGCGCGAAGGCCGAACGGGCCCTGCAAGGCGTATTGAGCGAGCATGGAGCGGAACCACCGCCGCTGGAGGAATTGATCAAGTTGACGCTGAAGAACCTGTGAGCCGGTCCGTTCATTTCCATGCACCGCCACAAGCGCGCCGAGCGCTGGTCGCAGCATGTCGGCTGATGGCCTGCGCCGTGTTGTTGCTGGTCGGCATGGATGCCGAAGCCTCCCTGTTCGGCAACCTCGTGCTCCAAGCCGATACGCCGGATGTGAATCTGATTTATCCCATCACCGATCCCATCGTTCCCGGCGGCAACAACCCCAGCCTCATCAACCTGGACAACCCGGAGAACATCCAAAACGATGTGCTTTATGACCCGGAGACGGGCCAGTACATCCTGCAGAGCACCGTTGGCGGCTCCTTCGACTTCAGGCCGCCCATGAGCATGAGCCTGGAGGAATACCTGAACTACGACATGGAGCGCGCGATGAAGGCCCATTGGCTCGACCGCGTGGAGCAGGACAGCGAAAGCGCACAGAAGGACTTGATCCCAAAGATCAAGGTGCGCGGCAAGGCCTTCGACCGGATCTTCGGCGGCAACACAATCGACATCAAGCCGCGCGGCTCAGCCGAGGTGATCTTCGGGCTGAACATCAGCCGCACCGACAATCCCCGCATCCCGGTGGAACAGCGGAAGATCACCACATTCAACTTCGACCAGCGCATCCAACTCAACCTCGTAGGCAGCATCGGGGAGAAGCTGAAGATCAACACGAACTACAACACACAGGCGACCTTCGATTTCGAGAACCAAGTGAAGCTCAACTACACCGGTTACGAGGACGAGATCATCCAGAAGATCGAGGCGGGCAACGTGAGCCTTCCGTTGCGCGGCACCTTGATACAAGGAAGCCAGAGCCTCTTCGGCCTGAAGACCGAGCTCAAGTTCGGGCGCTTAACCGCCACTGCCATTTTCAGCCAGGAGAAGGGCCAGCGGCGCAACGTACAGACCCAGGGTGGCGCACAGACAAACAACTTCGACATCAAGGCCGACGAGTACGAGGGCAACAAGCACTACTTCCTCAGCTACTTCTTCCGGGAGCAGTACGAGAATGCGCTTCGCACCCTGCCCACCGTGAACAGCGGCATCCAGATCGTGCGCGTTGAGGTGTGGGTGACCAACATGCGCCAGGACTACCAGCAGAACCGGAACGTGGTGGCCTTCACCGATCTGGGCGAGGATGCCAGCGCGGCCTCCCTCGCCGCCGGCCGCATCAGCCCCGACATGCCCCCGGGCCTGCTCGTGGACAATCCGGGCATCGAGGCGGACAATGCGGCCAACTCGCTCTACGGCGCAATAAGCGCCAACGCGGGCATTCGGAGCTTCGTGAACGCCAGCGGCGCCTTGCAGGTGCTGGGCCTGCAGCCCGCCCGCCACTTCGAGAAGCTGGAGAGCGCGCGATTGCTCGGCCCGAGCGAGTTCACCTTCAACCCCATGCTGGGCTTCATCACGCTGAATCAATCGCTGAACAACGATGAGGTGCTGGCCGTGGCGTTCCAGTACACCCTGAACGGGCAGACCTATCAAGTGGGCGAGTTCAGCACCGATGGCGTGAGCCCGCCCGACGCCCTCATCCTGCGCTTGCTGAAAGCCACCATCACCAACCCGCGGATCCCGCTATGGGACCTGATGATGAAGAACGTTTACTCGCTGGGCGCCTTCCAGGTGAACCGCGAGAACTTCCGGTTGGACATCGTGTACAACAACCCGGTCACCGGGGTCGACATCAACTACATCCCCCGTCAGCCCGTGGACCAGATCCCGTTGCTGCAAACGGTGGCGATGGATCGGCTCGATCCCAACAACGCGCCCAATCCCGACGGCTGGTTCGACTTCATCGACGGCGCCGCCACCGTGGGCGGTACCATTCAGGCGCAGACGGGGCGGGTCTATTTCCCGGTGCTCGAGCCCTTCGGCAGCTACTTGGACCGCCAGCTCATCGGCCCCGATCCGAACAATCCGATCCAGCCCGACAACGTCAGGCGCACCATCGTCTATCAACAGCTCTACGACAGCACCAAGATCGCTGCGCAGAACATCCCTGAGCTGAACCGGTTCAAGCTGAAAGGAAGCTACCGCAGCGCCAGCAGCGACGTGATCAACCTGAACGCGGTGAACATCCCGCAGGGCAGCGTGGTGGTCACCGCGGGCGGCGTGCGGCTGGTGGAGAACCAGGACTACACGGTGGATTACAACCTCGGCCGCGTGCGCATCCTCAACCAAGGGATTCTGGAGAGCGGCACACCGGTGAACATCGCGCTCGAGAGCAACTCGCTCTTCAGCATCCAGACGCGCACCTTGGCCGGCGCGCGATTCGATTACAAGTTGAATCGCGACCTGGTGCTGGGCGGCACCATCATGAACCTTTACGAGCGGCCGCTCACCCAGAAGGTGAACGTGGGCGATGAGCCAATCGCCAACACGATCATCGGCCTCGATGCCAACTGGCAGTCGAAGTCGCAGTGGCTCACGAACCTGGTGGACAAGCTGCCCTTCTATGCCACCAAGCAGGAGAGCAACGTGACCGGGAGCATCGAAGGCGCCTACCTCATCCCCGGCCACAGCCGCGCCATCGGCAACGCGGGTACCAGCTACATCGACGATTTCGAGGGCAGCGTGAGCACCATCGACCTGCGCACCCAGAGCCTCTGGTTCCACGCCAGCACCCCGCAGAACATCAGCCTCTTTCCCGAAGGCGCGTTGGTGAACGACCTCAGCGCGGGCTATCGGCGGGCGTTGCTCAGCTGGTATGTCGTCGATCCGCTCTTCTTCCGGCAGAACAACCTCACGCCGAACCATATCTCCAATAACCCCGCCATGCGCAGCGACAACCGCATGCGCGAAGTGCTCGAGCGCGAGGTGTTCCCCTTCCGCCAGCTGCCGGCCGGCACGCCGAACAACATCCCGGTGCTCGATCTCACCTATTACCCGAACGAGCGCGGACCATAACTATTATCCGCTCAACACATCGCCCGTGCGCCTGAATGAGGATGGCACGTTCAACGACCCGGAGAACAACTGGGCCGGAATGATGCGCCGGATCACCACCACGGACTTCGAGACGAGCAACATCGAGAGCATCCAGTTCTGGGTGATGGATCCCTTCGCCGAGGGCGTGTTCGGCGCCACGAACTCGAATTCCAGCAACACTACAGGCGGCTTCCTCTACATCGATTTGGGCAACATCAGCGAGGATGTGCTGCGCGATGGCCGTA
>JADJXF010000027.1 GCA_016715995.1 Flavobacteriales bacterium | reverse complement strand
GCGACGGCCAGAACGGCAAGGTGGGCGGCGCCATCGTGAAGAGCGGCATGCACAAACCGAGCAAAGAAGGCACGCTGGTGTATCTCAATGCGAATCCGGACCTCGCTGAATCGTTGGGTCGCGTGGAGAAAGCCGGGGGCAAGGTGCTCATGCCCAAGACGCACATCAGCGACGACATCGGCTACATGGCCTTCTTCATGGATACCGAGGGAAACGCGGTGGCGATGCACTCGAACGGTTGAGGAGCGGTTGTCTGTTCTCAGTTATCAGGCTCCACGGACAACTGAGAACTGACAACTTTGAACTTCACTTCTGCCATGGACCGAACCGAAATCCCTTCCTCCCTCGCTTTCTCCATTCCGCGTTCGCTGGAGATCCTTGAACGCACGCCGTCGGTGCTTCGAGCACTGTTGCATGGCCTGAGCGACGAGTGGACGAGGCATAACGAAGGCGGCGATACATGGACGCCATATGATGTGCTGGGGCATCTGATTCATGGCGAGCAAACCGACTGGATGGCACGCATCAAGAAATGCCTGAGCACCGACGACAAGGCCTTCGTGAAGTTCGATCGCACAGCGATGTTCAGGGAGAGCAAGGGCAAGGACCTCGCGCAATTGCTTGATGAGTTCGAATCACTGCGCAAAAAGAACCTGGCCGAGTTCAAAGCCATGGGAATCACCGAGGCGCAGCTCGACAGCACGGGCATCCATCCCACCTTCGGCGAGGTGAAGCTGCGTCAGCTGCTCGCCACGTGGGCCGCCCACGATCTGGCGCATCTCACGCAGACCACACGCGTGATGTGCAAGCAGTACCGCGAAGCGGTGGGACCCTGGCGGGAGTTCATCTCGGTGCTCAAATAGCCAGGGGTAGTAGGCAGGACCAGACGCAACGGCCTACTGCCCCTGCCTATTGCACCTGCTGCTTGAACTTGCCGATCCACCCCAAATGCGTGCGGTGGAAGTTGTCGCCGAACTTGAGGCCGTAGCCGAAGATGCGGTCCATGCTGGCGTGGCCGAAGAGGATGATGCCTGCAGCCGTGATCCATCCCGTCATCATGACCAGTCCCGACATCAGGATCAATACCGCGATCCCTTTGTGGTGCAGGACATTGTAGCTGATTGCACCAATCCTTGGATTCAGAAGATAGCCGAGCATTCCGATATCGGGCCCGACCAACAGCAAGGCATAGGTCCACCAAGCGGCATCCGTCGCAATCAGGAAGTACAAGCAGACAAGGAACTGCGCGAGTTCCTCAAGTCTCAACAAGTTCTTCATCGGCTTATTGGTTAGTTGATAGAAGGACTGACCGGCTACCACATGATTCCAACCGGGCAATGGTCGCTGCCCATCACCTCGTTGAGGATGAAGGCATCCTTCACATTCTTCTCGAAGCCCTTGGATACGAGCACATAGTCGATGCGCCAGCCCACATTCTTGGCACGCGCGCCGAAGCGCTGGCTCCACCAGCTGTACTTCACCAGTTCCGGGTGGAAATGGCGGAAGGTGTCCACGAATCCTGCTGATTGCAGCGCGGTCATACCGTCGATCTCCTGCTGGGTATAGCCGCTGGTCTTGTTGAAATTCTCCTTGGGCCGCGCGATGTCGATGGGCTGATGCGCCACGTTCAGGTCACCCGTAATGATGACGGGCAATTTGCCGCTGGCGAGTTTGGTGACATAGCCGCGGAAGGCTTTGTCCCATTCGCCTCGGTAATTCAACCGCTTCATGCCCTCGCCGCTGTTCGGTGTGTACACATTTACCACCACCACCTCCTTGAAAGTGCAGGTGACCACGCGACCTTCATCGTCGTGGCCTTTCATGCCGATGCCGAACTGGACCGCCGCCGGCTTCTCCCGACTAGCAATGGCCGTCCCGCTATATCCCAACTTCAGCGCGCCGTATGCGTTCACATGGTACCCATCGACGCCCGCCAGCGCCTGAACCACCTGCTCCGGCGTGGCCTTGGTCTCTTGGAAACAGAGGATGTCAGCATCGAGGTTCCGAAGGGTTTCGTGAAGACCCTTGCCGACGCTGCCCCGGATGCCGTTCACATTGAATGAGATCAGTTTCATGCCGGAAAGATCGCACCGGGGCTCCATCCGTCGCTCGTTCGTGGCGCTTCACATGGAATTAACGGTGCCTCCATCGAAGGCGGCGCGTTGTTCACCGGGCGGATGGTGATAGTCCGTCCAATAGCCCTTGCACTAGCGAATACCAGCCGATCTAACTTTCGGCATCCGCGCGCGTCCTAGTGCGCAAGAACCACCCCGGCATGCCCCTCACACCCTATACCGGACCCTTTGGTCGCGCTGAACAGCAGCACTTGCTGCGGCGCACGCTCTTCGGATGCTCCAACGCCGACCTCGTGCATTTCAGCGGCCAGTCGCTCACCCAGGTGGCGGATGCGCTGCTGAACGTGGTGCCCGAGACCAGCGTGCCGCTGAAGACCTATTGGAAGCTGGTGGGCAACCAGCCCGACCCCAACGCGCTGGATCCGCAGGTTGCTTTCGGCCAGACCTGGATTGACACGGTGCGCTACGGCACCGATGAGGAACTGGTGGAACTCACTGCCGCACGCACCCAGAGCTACATGTGGTGGCGCACCGGCCTGTACGCGCAGCAGGACCGCACCATCCGAGAGAAGATGAGCCTGTTCTGGTTCAACCACATGCCCGCGCAGGTGTTCCAGGTGTTCAATCCGAGGCTGAGCTACGAGTACGACCAGATCCTGCGTCAGCATGCGCTCGGGAACTTCCGGCAGTTCATCCATGATGTCAGTGTGAGCGGTGCCATGCTGATCTACTTGAACGGCTACCTGAACACCAACACCGCCCCTGATGAGAATTTCGCGCGCGAGTTGCTCGAGCTCTTCACGCTGGGCGAAGGCAGCGGCTACACCGAAAGCGATGTGCAGGCGGCCGCGCGCGTACTCACCGGATGGACGGTGCGCGAGGATGACGGGCTGGGCACCATCGTGCTGCCCTACGTCACCTTCCGCCCCAACCGACACGACCCCGGGAACAAGCAATTCAGCGCCTTCTTCAACAACACCCTCATTCAAGGGCAGACCGGAGCCGACGCCGGGGAAGGCGAATTGAATGCGCTGCTGGACATGATCTTCGCCAATGCGGAATTGTCGCGCTTCGTGTGCCGCCAGCTCTACCGCTACTTCGTGCATGGCGAGATCGACGCCGCGACGGAGGCCAACGTCATCGAGCCGCTCGCGGAGATCTTCCGAGACAATGCCGGTGCGCCCGACCAGATGCGCATCGTGATGCAGGCGCTGCTCACCTGCGACCACTTCTTCAGCCCCGAGGTGCGCGCCTGCATGATCATGAGCCCGGCGGACCTGGTGATCGGCTCGATCCGGAAGCTCGGCGTCCCCATGCCCACGCCTACCACCCTTGAGGCGCAGTACCATGTATGGCGCGATGTATACTGGCTCACCGCCTACGCCGGACAGGAACTCCTGAACCCGCCCAACGTGGCTGGCTGGCCAGCCTACTACCAGTACCCGAGCTACGACGACCTTTGGCTCGATACCGCCTCCTACCCCGCGCGGAACAACAGCCTGCAGGGCCTTCTCTTCACCGGCTTCAGCACGCCGAACAACCTGTACCAGCCCGAGAGCCGCAACCTGGTCTTCAAAGCGAATCTGGTGACGCTGGTGGGACAGTTCACTGATCCCTACAACCCGAATACGCTTGTGGCCGATGCCGCCGACCTGCTCTTCGCGGTGCCTGTATCGCTGCTGGTACGCACGCAGCTGAAGATCGCCTACCTGCTGCTAGGGCAGTTGAACGACAGCTACTGGAACGATGTATACGAGCTCTACGTGATGGACCCCAACACCACGGACATGAACGCGCAGCTGGTGCCCGCGATGCTGCTCTACCTCTTCCTGGACATGGCCAAGGCCGCAGAGACCCAGATGTACTGAACCGCCAACACCGATCGCATGAACCGCAGACACTTCCTCCGCACCTCATCGGTGGCCACCATCGGCGGCTTCGCCGTCCAGGGCTTCGGCAGCCCGCTGCTCCAAGCGCTGCGCAAGAGCCGCTCAGCTGAGGACCGCGTGCTGGTGATCGTTCAACTGTATGGCGGCAACGACGGCCTGAATACGGTGATCCCCCTCGATCAATACAGCGTGCTCACCAACAAGCGGCCCAATGTGCTGATCCCTCAAAACCAGGTGCTGCCATTGGCCGGTCTGGGCGCCACTGGCCTTCACCCGGCCATGACGGGCATGCAGGAGCTGTGGGAGATGGGCAAGCTCAGCGTTGTGCAGGGAGTAAGCTATCCGGAGCCCAACCTGTCGCACTTCCGCGCCACTGACATCTATGAGACCGGTGCCGATGCTGACCAGCTCCTCAATTCAGGATGGTCCGGGCGATACCTGAACTTCGAGTATCCGAATTACCCGGCCGGCTACCCGAACGCGGACATGCCCGACCCGCTCGCCATCCGCGTTGGGGGGCCCATCGGCCCAGGGCTGCAGTACCAGGGTGTCAGCATGGGCGCCTCCATCTTCAGCACCAACGACCAGCTCAACCTCAGTGGCAACATTTACAACGATCCTGCCATTGCGGATTGCAGCGGCGGCAAGCTGAGTTTCGTGCGTCAGGTGCAACGTCAGACCGATCTTTATGGCGATGTGATCGAGGCGGCGGCGGCAGTGGGCTGCAACCAGAGCACGCTCTACCCCACCGGCAACGCACCCGGCGCAGAGCTGGCACAGGCGCTCAAGATCGTTGCGCAACTCATCTGCGGGGGCCTGAAGACCAAGATCTACTGGGTAAGCATCAGCGGCTTCGACACCCACGCGCAGCAGGTGGACGGCGACAATACCAGCATCGGCACGCATGCCGATCTCCTGCAAGGCCTGAGCGATTCCATTCACGCCTTCCAGGACGACCTCTCCTTGCTCGGACTGGAGGACCGTGTGCTGGGCATGACCTTCTCGGAATTCGGCCGCCGCATCGTGGATAACGCCTCGCTCGGCACCGACCATGGCACGGCGCAACCCATGTTCCTCTTCGGCTCACAAGTGATTCCGGGCATGCTGGGCACCAATCCGGAGATCCCCGACAGCGCCACCTACCAGACCAACTTGGCCATGCAGTACGACTTCCGCTCAGTGTACGCCAGCGTGCTGAAGGACTGGTTCTGCCTGGAGGAAGCCGATATCGACGCCGTGCTGCTCAACACCTATCAGCCGCTTGCCGTCATCGATCCCGGTGGCTGCCTGGGCAGCGACATCCGCGAAGTGAACCAGCGCGCCGGAGCCGACCTGCTCAGCGCCTACCCGAACCCGTTCACCGAACGCACCACCTTGCGCTACACGAGCCAGGGCGGGCGCGTGCTCATCCAGGTGTTCAACGAGCAGGGGCAGCTCATCCAGACGGTGGTGAACCAGCCTATGGCCGCCGGCTCCTACACGGTTGATGTGGACCTAGGGCCCTTGCCTGCTGGTGTGTACTACGCCCGGCTGCAGAACGAGAGCAGCCAGCAGGTGCGGAACCTCGTGAAGGTGATGTAAGGGCACCTGTTGTCCTAGTCGAGCGCTGCGATCAAGTCGCTCATTCAACATTCGGTCAGACCGACGCCATAGCGTTCGCTGCGCGGTTCGATCCCGGATCGCGGCGCGGATTACCTTGTTGGCCCTGCCCGATGAACCATGATTGAAAATCAGTTCCCTGCGGAAGAAGCCCCTAAGCCGGACCTCACGCCTGGCACCGATACGGCCGCACGCGAGGCGCTTCCGATGAAGTACGAGGATGTCGACCCGTACACCGCTGATCACCGCGATTACCTGCTCCAGCAAAGCCGGGTGAACCTACTCGCCATCAGTCAGATGAGCGACCTCAAGGCCAACCTCATGCTCACCCTGTCGGCCGTGATGCTTCAATTTGCCTTGCTCAAGGTCTCGGACCATACGTACGAAGGGACGACCATCCATTATTGGGTGATGATGGTCGGCGCGCTCATCACCATCCTGCTCTGCGCCTATTCCACGCTGCCTAAGGCCAGCCTCCAGATTGACCGCATACCGGAAGGCAGCCCGCTGCCCAATGGTTTCCCGCTGCTCTTCTTCACTTCTTATATCCGGCTCAGCGTGGCGGATTTCAAGCGCCACATGCACGTGGTGCTGTCCTCGCCCCCGCGCACCCACGATGCCATCCTGGAGGAGCTTCACAAGCATGGCGACTACATCGCGCGGAAGAAGTACCTGCCGCTGCGCCTCGCCTACATCACCTTCCTGCTCACCTGGCTGGTGGGCGCCGTGATGTACGCCACCGTGTGATGCCGCTCGCATCGAGGGGACGGCTCAGGAGAGGCTGATTACTGCTCGGCGTCGTGCTAGACCAGCACTGCGCTTGTCATGCACCGACGGGCGAAGCTGCCCGCGAGGTGGCGTCGAACGAAACGCGCCGTGCCGTCGGTGTTCACGAACTTGTTGTAGGTGTTGGCCGGCACACCATAGAACGCGTGCTCGCTTCCATCGTGGAAGGTGACGCGCAGCACCTGGCTTTTGTATTGCCAGGTGGCCACGCCGCTCGCCATCGTCTCCTCGAATTCCCCAGCCTTCGCGGCCTGGGTCTCCGGGTGCAGCGCCTCCAGCAGTTTGTAAGCGGCGATGATGCGCTGGCTCTGCGCCTCAGCGGCCTCACGCTCCTCCTCCACCTGGAAACGATCCGGGTGGTGCTTCTTCATCAAGCTCTTGTAGAGTAAGCTCAATTCCTTCAAGCCGAGGCCAGGGGCAGCGCCCAGTAGGTTGCGGCTCTCGTTGATCTCTTTCATGGCGATGCGCCGAAGGCAAGGTGCCGTTCAAGCGGCCGCGAAGGTCGGGCTTTTCGACGTACCGCAGCTACGGCGAACCGATTCCTTGGTAATTCGAGGCACGATGACCCGAGCGCCGGTCAGCGCTTCACCAGTTTGGTGGTGCTCCGCCCCTTAGCACTCTCCACCACGAGCAGGTATGCCCCCTCGCTTAAGGCGCTCAAATCGGCGAATGCCCGCTGGTCAGCGTGCATGGAACCATCCTGGATGCGGAGCACCTCCCGGCCAAGCGCATCACGCAAGCTGATGCGAATGCGCTCCTGCCCGGCATCGGCCACGGTGACCACGATGATGTCGGTGGTGGGATTCGGAAAGACCTCGGCAATGGTCGGACCCTGCGCATCGGCTACGCCGCTGTTGATGTCCAGCACGCGGAAGCGCCACCAGCCCTGCGGCGCCACGATGGGCCGCACTTGCTCCTTGCCGCTGTTGGCCGCGGCATGGATGTAATAATAGATGAGGGTGCCCGCAGGCTGGGCGGGGATGGCGGCGGTCCAGGTATTGTTCGGGCCGGCGGTCATGGGAACAGGGCTGTATCCGGCAAGCGTATCGGTGCTCCAGAACACCTCCGCGCCATTGATGCCCGTCCTGTGGCGGATGTAGGCCTCTACCGTGTAAGGAATCGCCGTCTCGTAGGTATCAGTGAGTCGTTGGTGGCGGATCAGCAGCGGATCAGCAACGCCGATGGTCTTGGTGATGCAGTGGATGGCCCCGCTGGCACTGATGATGTTCTGGTCGCTGTTGTCGCAATCGATGCCGACGACACGATAGCCGGGAAGCGCCTCGCGCAGGATCCGCAGGCCCGTGGTGTCGAACTGCTCCCGGTACGTGGGCACCAGCACGGTCTTGTTGATGAAGATGTTGTTGGCGTAGGTGCGGTAGCTCGCGCTCGGCGGATAGGCGCCGCCGGTGCTGCTGGGCATGGGGATGCGCACGATGCGGTATGGCGTGCCGAAGACCGAGCTGTGATTGGCCATGATGGCCTGGATGTTCTGCTCCATCTGCGGGCCATCGCTCTGCCCTATGGGGTACTGCCCGATGAGCAGCGTCTCCTCATCAAGCAGCTTCATATGCATGTCGATGTGGTGGATGCCGTCGTAAGGCAAGGTGCTCATCTTGATGTAGCGCCCAGGCGTGATGCCCATGAACTGGTTCATCACCAGGTCCACGCCCGCCGCATCCCGGATGGTGGTATTGTAGTCGCCCCCAGGTCCGTTCTCATCCAGCACCAGGTTGCTGCTGAAAGCAGTGCCGAAGCCATCGGCCATGAAATTGCCGCCGGTATGCACGAGGTCGTACGGCGCGGTGGTCGTACTGAAGAGCGTGATTCCTTTGGCGGTGGCAATGGCATCAGCCATGGCATCATCGGCAGGACGCGGCCGGTTGTAGATCCAGTCCAGCAGGAAGAGGGAATCCACCTCGTTCTGATAGATGCACTCCGAACCATAGTCGCGTTGCCAGACGCTATTGAACGGCGCGGTGAGGTAGGTGACGTTATCCAAGTTGTCGATCGGGCCACCGTATTGCGTGTTCTGCAAGTAGCTCTGCACGGTGGACGGATTGCTGCACACGATCATAACCTCGCACTCTTCCACGGCGGCACGCACGATCTGCTTAAGGATACCCGTGTAGCTGGTCCAGGTGATGACCAGGGTCTGTACCTCCTCCCATTCGGCCATGGTGCGCACGGCGAAGGGCGGCGGGGTGGTGATGCCCCGGGCTTCGGCCGCGCGGCTCGCTTTGTAGGCCGGGATGAGCGGCACCTCATGCGGAGCGAGGTGCTGCGGAAGAAAGGGCTGGTCCTGCGCAACGGAACCGAGGACAAGGAGACCGGTGGCGGCGACGGCGGCGAATCGGATCATGGGCGGTGATGGTGCCGCAAGGTAGCAGCGGCCTTGTCAGTGTCCGGAGCGCGCTTCGACAGGGGCTTGGAACGCCACGACGAGCGGCCTATCCGTTCACCCCTTCCGCTTCGCAGCCCTTCCCCTCGCGCGCAACTGCTCCTGCACGACCAGCACGCCGCGCACATAGTGGAACACCTGACTGCCCTTGCAGTAGCCGTTCTTCAGCTCCGGGCGCTGGAAGTAGCGCGGCTTGGCCAATAGCAGCACGGCACGCTCCACATGCCCCTCCCACCGCTCCGGGTCAAGGCCCAGCTGCGCTGCCAGCCGCTGTGCATCGATGATGTGGCCGGGCCCTGCGTTGTAGCTGGCCAGCACGAAGCGCAAGCGCTGCTGCCGATCGGGGATCGCCCTCATCCACAGGGTGTCCAAGCGCGCAACGTAGCGGGCGGCGGCACGGACGTGGTCGGCCATCGCGCTGCTGGTATCCAGGCCGAAGCGCGCTGCGGTGCGGGGCATGATCTGCATGATGCCCATGGCGCCCTTGCTCGAAGTGACCGTGCTGTCGAAGCGCGATTCCTTCCAGGCCATGGCCGCCAGCAACTGCCAGTCGTAAGCGAGGCCGTTGGCGTGCTCTCTGAAATACTCATCAAAAGGTGAGATGCTGTCGTTCATCGCGCCCTTCATGCGTCGCGAACGCAAGGGGCCCGGTGCGGCGATGGGCCCGGAGAATCCACGAAGCAGGACCGCTCTTGCCTCGCGCTCCTTTGGATCCGCCACCCAGCCGTTCAACGCCTCGCGAAGCAGTGGTGCGTTCCGCCGTACTACGAAGCGCCATTCCAGTGGCGGGCCCAGCGGGCCATCGAACTGGAGCACCGGGAAACGGTTGCTCTCATGTGCCGCGCGCAATCCGCTGACCACTGCCGCGCTGGTCCGGTCCAGCAACACATCCATCAGCAACTCATCCTCTGAGAGCCTGGCCGATAGACCCAAGACGGATCGCTTCGCGAAGTCCCGGTCGAACCGGTAGTGATTGTCCGCGAAGGGCGAGCTCACCGCAAGCAACATGCTGTCATGAACCGCAGCGATGCCCGGGGTGCCCTCGCCATCCATCTCTACGCGTAATTCAGCCAGGTAAGGCGCCAGTTCCAGGATCGCCTCAGCGAAGGCGAAGTGCCGCTCGAACTCGCGTGTGGCCATGATCGGCGCAGCCACCACATCACCCCTGCCCTGCCACAAGGCAGTCAGCAGCGAATCCGGATGATGCAAAGGCACGGCCAGCGGAACGAGCTTGTGTATCCGGGCGAAGCGCTCCAACCACTCGAAGGCAAGCCCGGTGCCTCCACCAGGCCCTGGTTCCCAAACAAGCGGGTCATGCGTAACCAGGATTCTCAATGTATCGCCGGTAATCGCCGGCAGGTCGCGCTCCGCAGTTTCCCCCTGCCATGGGCGCCATGCCTCTTCACGGCTGCTCACGCGCATGAGCACGGCCACCGCCAGTATGAAGAGCGCTGATATCGCCACGAAGACCCACCAGCGCCGTTTCATGCCTCGGACCTCAGGTGGTTGATGATGGCGGGCAGGAACGCATCGAATTCGCGCTCGAAATCCGGTCTGTAAGACTCCAGGATCCGCTCAGCCCCGGCCATGCGCTCGCCGCCCGGCACCCTCATCGACATGCCGCGCAACGCGTCGCCGATGCCATCGAGCGTGGCATAGGAGCCCAGCCAATCACCGGCCACCATGTATCCGAGCATGTGGCGCGTACGGTCCGGGAGGTGCCGCTGATGCGCAAGGAGCAAGTCATACATGCGCCGGGTGAAGGCATCCAGCGGCTCCGTGTGCCAGCTGCTCCATCCCTGCGCGAGCAGGTGATCCATGAAGAGATCCATCACCACGGGCGTGTAACGGCCGGCATGACCGCGCAGTTGCTCGCGCCCCGGATGCGAGGGGCGCTGGGCGTCCGTGAAGCTGTCGATCCGGCGGTGCAGGCGGATGCCCTGTTCAATGCCCGGTGCGAAGCGCGAGAGGTCGCGGCCCTTCACGGCGTCGGCCATGAAGTTCCCGGTGATCACCAGCGGATCCTCGCCGCTCAGGAAAAGGTGCCCCAGGAAATTCATCGCGGGCAAGTTACCGGCTCCCGTCCGGCGCTCCGGCACGCGCGCCGCTCGTGTGATCGCGAGAATCGTGTGATTCAGCGCAGGTACCTTGCGCCGGACGTCATGAGCCGTGATCAGCAGCGCAACGGGATCCGCGTGCCGCGAAAGGCGCTTTACTGGGGCGCGCAGCTCGTGGGCTGGGGGGCGTACTTCGGCCTCTCTGTGCTGGCCAGCTACCTGGAGGGCGAGTACCACCCGCGCATGTGGGACATCCTGCTTCCCGAGTACCTCACCGGGATCGGGGTGAGCCATGCGCTTCGTGCCGTCATCCTGCATCGACGATGGCTGGAACAGGGCATCGGGCATGTCCTGCCCCGCGTCATCCTGGCCTCGTTGATCATCAGCGTGCCGGCTTTGCTCCTCGAGGGCGTGCTCGTCGGCACCGCCCTGAACGATCCGCTATCGATGCTCGCGCGCGGGCCGCTGGATCAAGTGGGCCGACTCATCAACTGGACGCTGCTGCTCACGGGCTGGTGCTTCTTGTATTTCGCTTACGGCTACTTCGTGCGCCACCGGCGCGAGGAGATCCGCAACCTGAGGCTGGAGACCGCGAGCCGGGAGAATCAACTGAGCACTCTTCGCGCGCAGCTCAACCCGCACTTCATGTTCAACGCGCTCAACGGCATCCGCGCGCTGATCGATGAGGATCCAGCGCAGGCCAAGCGCGCCATCACGCAGCTCAGCGCCATTCTCCGCAACGCCATGAGCACTGTTCGCCGCCGCACCGTGCCCCTCGGTGAAGAGCTCGACATCGTGAAGAGCTACCTGGCGCTGGAAGCCATGCGGTACGAGGAGCGTCTGCGCGTGCGGTTCGAGGTGGAAGATGGCCTCGATCGCGAGCCGGTGCCGCCGATGCTGCTGCAGACGCTCGTGGAGAATGCCGTGCGCCATGGTGTGGCGAATCTGCCACAAGGCGGGGAACTGGTGATAGGCGCGAAACGGCGCGCGGAGGGCCTAGTACTCACCGTGAGCAACAGCGGGCACTACGAACCCGGGAAGATCAATGGGACTGGCATCGGCCTGCGGAACACGCGCAAACGACTCGATCTCATCTATGGCGACAAGGCCGCCTTGCGCATCAACAACCGGGATGGCATGGTGGTCACCGAGGTCGACATACCAGCGCAGGTAGAACGGTTGAGAAGCTGACCGTTCATTAACACCCCAACTGCTCAACCTCTCAACTATTCAACCTCTAAACTTCAACTCCTCGAAATGAAAGCCCTGATCATCGATGATGAGCGTCTCGCGCGGAAGGAGCTCGCCAGCTTGCTGGAGAAGCACGACGGCATCGAAATCGTCGGCGAAGCCGCCAACGCCGATGAGGCCGAGGCCTTGATCGCCGAGAAGAAGCCCGATCTGCTCTTCCTGGACATCAACATGCCCGGCCGCACGGGATTCCAGTTGCTGGAGTCCCTGGACCATGCGCCCCATGTGATTTTCGTGACGGCCTACGATGAGCACGCCTTGGAGGCCTTCAAGGTGAATGCGCTGGACTACCTGATGAAGCCGATTGATCCCGAACGGCTCGAGGCCGCCATCAACAAGCTGCCGCGGAAGGGCGAGGAGGGCGCGCCTCAGCGCGAAGTGCTGAAGGAGACTGACCAGATATTCCTGAAGGACGGCGAGAAATGCTGGTTCGTGACGCTGAAGGATGTGCGCTACTTCGAGAGCGAAGGCAACTATGTACGCGTCCGATTCGCTGACCAGAAGCCGTTGGTCCTGCGCTCGCTCAACAAGCTCGAGGAGAAGCTGGACCCGCTGGTGTACTTCCGTGCCAACCGCAAGCACATCATCAACCTGCGCTGGGTGGACAGGATTGAGCCGTGGTTCAGCGGCGGCCTCATGGTGAAGCTCAAGCACGTGGGGAAGGATGGTGAGCCCGAGACCGTGGAAGTGAGTCGTCGGCAAGCCGCTCGTTTCAAGGACTTGCTGAGCCTCTGAGCACTGCGGAAAACACTCCTATTCCTACCGACGAACCGGGCACCAGCCGATCTTCGCACTCATGAGTGACGGCTACGTTAACACCAGTTCCGAAGGCGGCATCGCCACCGTCACCTTCCACCATCCTAAGAGCAACAGCCTGCCGGGCCACATCCTGCGCGGCATGGCCGAGGCGATCGCGACGGCGGGCAAGGACCCGACGACGCGCGTCATCATCCTGCGCAGCGAAGGCGAAAAGGCCTTCTGCGCGGGCGCCAGCTTCGATGAACTGGTTGCGATTACGGACGAGGCGCGTGGTCTGGAGTTCTTCAGCGGCTTCGCGCATGTGATCAATGCCATTCGGACCGCGCCGGTCTTCGTCATCGGCCGCATCCACAGCCATTGCGTCGGCGGCGGCGTGGGGCTTGCCTGCGCCGTGGACATCGCCTATGCGCACAGCAACGCAAGCGCGCGACTCAGTGAATTGGCCGTTGGCATCGGTCCCTTTGTGGTCGGCCCAGCGGTAGAACGCAGAGTGGGTGCGGGCCACTTCGGCCTCTTGAGCGCCACGCCCGCCACGCGGCGCAGCGCGCACTGGTGCGAGCAGCACGGCATCTACGCCGAGGTCTTCGACACAATCGAAGGGCTCGATGCGCGCATCGACGCGCACGCCAAGGAACTCGCATCGTACAGTCCGGAGGCCATGGCCGAGATCAAGCGCGTGGCCTGGAAAGGCACCGAGGATTGGGATGCGCTGTTGATTGATCGCGCCAGGATCAGCGGGCGGCTCGTGCTCTCGGAATTCACCCTGAACGCGATTGCCAGGTTCAAAGCGGAGGCGTCGAGGCGCTAGCGCAGCCGATCCGCGCTGCGCACCAATTCCTCGTCCTTGCGGATGGCGCGTTCGGCGAGGATGGCGAACAGCATCGTGCCGATGGGGAGGAAGAAGGCCGGGCCGAAAGCGCCACTGCTTCCCTGGCCCTCCCTTAGCCAGGCATCGATTGAATTGCACGAGATGAACTGGAGCACCGCGACTGCCATCGCGAAGAGCCAGAGGCCGCGGACCACACGCGCCTGGCGTGGCCGGTTCGTGAAGAGGAAGATCGCCGCCACCAACAAAGCCGCTATTACCGAATAGAGAAGTTGGAATGGGATCGGCAAGCCCGCATCGGCCACAGGTGCGCCGTCGCACGTGAGCAGCCCATGGGTGTAGAACACGAGGCAGGCCTCTCCTGTCCAGGACCGTACCGGCAGGAACCACGTCACTGCCGAGCAAAGGGTCGCCAAAAGCAGATACACGGATTGGATGCGTTGGATCATTCGTCTTGTAACAACTGAGTCGTATCAGATGTGGTGGGCAAAGATGGCCTCCCGCCCTGTTTGCGTATGTCCCGGATCGCCTTAGGTTTGCCCCGTACTGCTGATCGGGCGCCTCCAGGCACCTGTCCCCAACTGAACGATTTACTGGATTGACCGAAGCCCGATGGGCCTTCCGCAAGGCGTGAGCACACGCTCTTCCTACACCAGACCTACTGGACATGCATGATCACGAAGCGCTGAGCGCGATGAAGATCTCCGAATTGAAGGAGGTCGCGAAGAAACTGGGCCTTAAGAAGGCCGAGACCCTGAAGAAGCAGGACCTGATCGCCAAAATCCTGGAGGCGCAGGCGGCCAAGGGCGGCGACAAGCCCATCGGACCCAGCTTCCGCGGCGATGAGAAGGACCTCACTGAACTTGCAACGGCAGAGGAGCCCCTCGTGGAGGAAGACCCGGAGCCGGAATCAGCCTCCGCTGAGGACGACGACGATGAAGAGGAGGATGGTGACGAAGAGGGCGATGAGGGCGAGAATGAAGAGCAAGCCGCCGACACCGCATCCACCCCACCCGCAACTGCCGAGCCCCGTGCCGCAGAACCGCCCACGCAGGAGCAACGCGGCGAAGGCAGCTGGCGCGAGCGGCGTGAGCGCCAACGCCAAGAGCGCGGGCCGCAAGGCCAAGGCGAACAGCGCCCACCCCGTGAGGATCGGCCGGACCAGGGCGACCGGCGCCGCGATCAGGGCGATCGACCACGCGACGACCGGCGCGACCAACGCGGCGACCGTCCGGCGGGAAATGGAGAAGGCCAGCAACGGGGAGACCAGCAGCGGCAGGACCGCCCTTTCCAGCCGCCGCGCGAGCAGATCACCTTCGACGCCTTCGTGGAATGCGAGGGCGTGCTGGAACTGATGCCCGAGGGCTACGGATTCCTGCGCAGCAGCGATTACAACTACCTGGCGTCGCCGGATGATGTCTACGTGACCCAGCAGATGATCAAGCAGTACGGCCTGAAGCTGGGCGATACGGTGAGCGGCTTCGTGCGGCCCCCGCGCGAGGGTGACAAGTTCTTCCCGCTGGTGAAGATCGACCGAATCAATGGCCGCGATCCGGAGTGGGTACGCGACCGGGTGCCCTTCAAGTTCCTCACCCCGCTCTTCCCGGATGAGAAGTTCAGCCTCGCCGCCAAAGGCGCCAACATCAGCATGCGCGTGCTCGACCTCTTCGCGCCCATCGGCAAGGGGCAACGCGGGCTCATCGTGGCGCAGCCCAAGACCGGCAAGACAGTGCTATTGAAGGACGTTGCCAATGCGATCGCCGAGAACCATCCGGAAGCATACCTCATCGTGCTGCTCATCGATGAGCGACCCGAGGAGGTGACGGACATGGCGCGCAGCGTGAAGGCCGAAGTGATCGCCAGCACCTTCGACGAACCGGCATCGCGCCATGTGCAGGTGGCAGGCATCGTGCTGGAGAAGGCCAAAGCCCTCACCGAGTGCGGACACGACGTGGTGATCCTGCTCGATTCCATCACCCGCCTCGCCCGCGCCTACAATACCGTGCAGCCCGCCAGCGGCAAGATCCTCAGCGGCGGCGTTGACGCCAATGCGCTGCAGAAGCCGAAACGCTTCTTCGGTGCCGCACGGAAGATCGAGAACGGCGGCTCGCTCACCATCCTCGCCACCGCGCTGGTCGATACCGGCAGCAAGATGGACGAGGTGATCTTCGAGGAGTTCAAGGGCACCGGCAACATGGAACTGGTGCTCGATCGGAAGATCAGCAACCGCCGCATCTTCCCTGCCATCGATATCATGAGCAGCGGCACACGACGCGACGACCTGCTCCATGGCAAAGAGGTGCTGCAACGCACGTGGATCCTGCGCAAGCACCTGGCCGACATGAACCCGGTGGAGTCGATGGAGTTCGTCAAGAAGCACATGGAGGGGACGAAGAGCAACGAGGAGTTCCTGGTGAGCATGAACGGTTGAGGAATCCAGTCTTCGAGCTGGGATTAGCCCGATTGAGGAAGAATAAGCGAAGAAGATTCAACACGGACTGGCCCGATGGTCCTTGCGCTTCTCACGGCATTCGCTGTAGCCGCTTTGCGATATATCCTATTCACCATCGGCTCCCCGGTGGAGGGAACCGACTTCATGCTGGTGCATTTCCTCGCAATCGTCACGGTGGTCTATTTCACGGACATGCAGGTGCTGCGCCGCGACCGTGATGCCGGCTTCCCTGACTTGGTGCGCGAAGGCTTCAAGAGCGCCTCGGTATACGCCCTGGTGATGATGGCCTTCCTCTGGTTCTACTACAATCGGATTGAGAACGACGCCTTCGAGCTTCGCATTGAGCGGATGGTGGCGGCCGGCGTGCTCGAAGGGCAACCGGAGAACATCATCCGTCCGCGCATCACCAAGTTCTTCACGCCATTCAATTACGCGAGCATCAGCTTCTTCGCGCTGCTCGCCACCGGTGCGGCCAACGCCCTCATCATCGGCGCCATCCACCACAAGATCCTGCGGCGCTTCAGGCCGTGAAGGCCTCGCTCAACGCTTGCAGGTCGAGTCCGCCAAAGTTGCCGCTGCTCATCATCAGCAGCACGCTGTCGCCACGGATCCCCTCCCGCACAGCGCCCATCACGGCGATGGGGTCGTTGAGAACGATGATGTCCTCGCGCGCGAACGCCCGCTTCACGCGCTCCACGGGGATCGGCGGCAGCCGCTTCAGCTGCACCGCATGCGGATCATAGAAGACGATGGCGCGGTCCGCCGCATCCATGGTGCCAGCGTACTGGTCGATGAACCCTTCGTTGAGGCTGCTGTACGTGTGCAGCTCCATGCAGGCCACGAGGCGCCGTTGGGGGAATTGCTCGCGCACGGCTTCGAGCGTCGCCTTCAGTTTGCTCGGCGAATGCGCGAAATCCTTGAAGACGACACGGCCCGGCACTTCGACGAGCTTCTCCAACCGTTTGGCCGCGCCATGGAAGCTGCTGATGGCCGCATGGAACTCCTTGTCGCCGATGCCGAGCACGTGGCAAACATGCCGCGCGCCTTCGAGATTCTGCAGATTGTGCTTCCCGAAGACCTGCAAGGGCACATCGCCATGCGCGGTCTCCAGTGTGGTGACGCCTTCGACGATGCGGTGCTTCGGTATGCCATAGCCGATTCGCACGGCAGAAACATCCTGCTCCTCTGCCACCGCCTTCACCTCATCGTCCTCCTTGCAGTACACCAGCTTCCCGCCCGGCTCGATGCACGCGATGAACTTGCGGAACTGATCCACGTAGCTCACGAAGGTCTTGAACACGTTCACGTGGTCCCATGCGATGCCGCTGATGAGTGCGATGTCCGGTCTGTATAGATGGAACTTCGGAACCGGTTCCATTGCTGACGCCAGGTACTCGTCCCCCTCGATGATGGCGACCTGGCTTGCATCGCTGATCTTCACCATGCAATCGAAGCCATCGAGCTGCGCGCCCACGAGGTAATCGAAGTCCACACCAGCGTGGCGCAGCACGTGTACGATCATGCTGGTGATGGTGGTCTTGCCGTGGCTGCCGCCGATCACGACACGGGTCTTGCCCTTGGTGCGCTCGTAGAAGTACGAGGGG
The DNA here is from genome assembly GCA_016715995.1 of Flavobacteriales bacterium. Taxonomy (GTDB): domain Bacteria; phylum Bacteroidota; class Bacteroidia; order Flavobacteriales_F; family PHOS-HE28; genus PHOS-HE28. The sequence continues at coordinate 43,835 of JADJXF010000027.1, read as the reverse complement.
TAGCTGTACACCGGGATGCCGAGCTCTTGAGCCCGTTTCAGTTCCGGATTATCGATGCGCGCATGCATGCCAAGGATCACAGCGTCGATGTCCTTGGTGATGTCCTCTGCGCGCCAGCCAAGAGTGTTGGGCAAGAGGCCTAGGCGGTCAAGCCTGCTTCGGCTGGGCTCGAAGATCTCATCGTCGCTGCCGGTGACATCGAAGCCCTGGCGGTGCAGGGCAATGGCCAGATTGTGCATGGCGCTGCCGCCGATGGCGATGAAGTGGACGCGCTTGGTCATGTCTCATGCGGGCATGTGCGCAGGTGCGCATGACCACGGCGCGAAGGTCAAGACATCCGTGAGCGGCGAACGTTCGCGCACCGAACTTCTTGAACGCTAAGTTGTGGAATCCCCTCAGGGCTTCACGAGCACCACCTTGCCATCCTTCATCACGGCGATGGCCGTGCCGTGGGCCTTTGCATCCATACGGGCGGCTTTGGCGGCGCGGCGGAGCGCTCGGCCCACCAACGCGGCGAATATCACCTGCTTCTTCCCGCTGCTCTTACTCATGGTTGCTTTCAATCAACTTGATGGTGTCGGCCGTGTTGTCGTAAACGGCCCAGTAATCAGCGCCTCAAAGTTAGACCAGCAATGATGATGCAACGGGGGCGCTTGCGGGCCATGCGGCAAGGTTAAGCACGGCCAGGGGCGATCTTTGCACCATGGACCTGCACGTGATCGATACCGGCTTCTTCAAGCTCGACGGCGGCGCCATGTATGGCGTGGTGCCCAAGTCGCTTTGGAGCAAGCACCACCCGCCCGATGAGAAGAACCTCTGCACCTGGGCCATGCGCTGCTTGCTGATAGAGGATGGTAAACGCCTCATGCTGATCGACAATGGCATCGGTGACAAGCAGGATGCACGCTTCTTCAGCCACTACGACCTGCACGGCGATGACACCCTCGACAAGTCGCTCGCCAGGCATGGCTTCAGCCGCAATGACATCACGGACGTGTTCCTCACGCACCTGCACTTCGACCATTGCGGCGGCAGCATCGTCCGCGAGGGCGATAAGCTGATTCCGGCCTTCCGCAATGCGAAATACTGGAGCAACGAGCATCACTGGGCCTGGGCCACGCAGCCCAATTCACGAGAGAAGGCCTCCTTCCTCCGCGAGAACATCCTGCCCATCAAGGAGAGCGGTCAATTGGAGTTCGTGCGCATCGGCCGGCGCAGCGAGGAGGAGAACGTGTACCTGAAGGAGGTCTTTCCCGGCTTCGACGTGTTCCTGGTGAACGGCCATACGGATGCGATGATGATCCCGCACATCCGGTACAAGGGCCGGACGGTCGCGTACGTGGCCGATCTGCTGCCGAGCGTGCACCACATCCCGTTGCCGTGGGTGATGGCCTACGACACGCGCCCGCTGCTCACCATGCAAGAGAAATCGGATTTCCTGGAGTCCGCGGTCAGCGAGGAGACCGTGCTGTTCTTCGAGCACGACCCGGTGAACCAATGCTGCACCGTGGAGCGCACCGACAAAGGCATCCGGTTGAAAGAAGTCTTCCCGCTGAGTGCGCTCTAGTCGGTCTTGCGCAGGATGAACACGCCCTGAGTGCGGATGTCATGAACGGCCACGTCGTGCCGATCGGCCCAGTCCATGATCCGATCCCGGGCCCGCCAGGATAGGTCGCTGGCGAGGACGAAGCGACGCGTACACACGGATAGCCGTAGCAACTGCTCGTCGTCGACCCGCTTCATCGCGTGCAGCACGATGGCGTCGAAACGACCATCCTGCGGCGGATCCGTTGCGCCATCGAACAGCAAAATGTCCAAGGCAGCAGAGCGCCAGCGGCCTTGCGCCATCATCGTTGACCCGTGCTGCACAAGCGCTTCTCCGTGGAAATCCGTTCCTGCTGGAATGATCCGGTCGATACCGGCCTGTCGCTGGTGCCGCTCGAGCTTCGAGATGACGCCTTCATGGACGAGCAGGCTATCCGCAGAAGCGGCCACGACAAGCTCGCGACCGCTCAACATGCTGGCTAACAAGCCACCGGGCTGGTCATAAACCACGAACGTGGTGCGCTCCCCTGCTTCATGCGCGCGGATCGACCAATGACCGAGGAGCACCGCGATCGTCACGAACGTAAGTATGCGCGCGGCTCCCCAGCGCCAGCGCCACCATGCGCCGAAAGCGAGCACGAGCACATACAGCAGGATCATGTCGATGAACTCCACGCGGACCGCGGGATAGGCGCCAGGGAGGCCCGCGAAGAAGGCTGTGGACGCATCGATGATCCCGAGCAGCACGGTGAGCACACCGGTGATCGCAGCACCGACCAAAGGCACTTGGTGCAGGACCAGGAGCGCCACCCCGCCATACACCGCGATGCCCACAACAGTGACCACGATGAGGTTGGCCGGGAGGAACCACATCGGAAAAGCCTTGAAGAGATACATCGATACAGGCGTGGTGAGCGCTTGCGCCGAGAGTGAAAGGGCCGCGAGCGACCAGGCCTTGCGCACCAGCCAAGGACGAGGCGACCAGAGCTGCTCAATGGGCCGCAGGAAGAGGATGATGCCCAGCACAGCCAGGAAGGAGAGTTGGAAGCTGGCCTGCATCAGCATCCCGGGATCCCAGAGAAGCAGGACCAGTGATGCTGCGAACAGGCTGTTGAGGTGGTCGGTGCGCTGGCGCGCCGCACCGGCCAAAGTGAACAAGCTGAACATGACCGTGGCCCGCAGCACGCTCGGCGAAGAACCTGTAAGCCCGGCGTAGAACCAGAGGGCCAGAAGCACGAACAGGCCCCGGATCCAACGCGCGTGCGTGCCCTTGCCCCACCAACCGCTCAAGAAGGAGAGCACCATGTAGATGAGGCCCACATGCATCCCCGAGACCGCGAGCACATGAATGGTGCCGCTGCGCACGAAGGCATCGCGCCGATCGCCGTCGAGCTCATCGCGCTCGCCGAGGACCAGTGCCTTCACCAGGGCACGCTCCGATGCGGAGAGTCCGCTCTGCTCAAGCCATGCTCCGATCCGCGCACGCAGGCCTGTGAATGCTTCCGTCCACCGCCATCGGTGCGTGAGCACTTGCCATCGGCCCGGCCCGCCCAGCATCTCGTGAGCGATGCCCCGGCTGGCAGCCCACGCACGACGGTCGAAGCCACCGGGATCCGGTATGCGCGTGATCGGCGCGGCACTGCCTTCCAATGAAAGCCGGTCGCCAGGCCGCACAGCCTGCAAGGAATCGCCATGCAGCAAGGTGAGCAGGACACGGCCGTGTACCGGTTGCAAGGATAACCCCGTCATGCGGCCGATCAACTCCGCATCCGCACGAACCGCGCGCAGTGATGTGCTGTTGACGGCATCCACTTCAACGAGCCAGTACCCCTCCTCGCTCTCGGCCCTCGACGCATGGAGCGCATCATGCCGGGGCGACCGCATGGTCTGCCAAGCCGCGCCGAACGCCACGAACCACGCCGCCTGCACCGCACCACGCTGCCAACGCGCCTGGGATCCGGTCGGTAAGAGGAGCATGACGAGCACCGCGAGTGAAACCAAGGCGAGCATCGACACGGTCGGCCAAATAGCGGGATGCGCACCGGTCGCGAATGCCACCCCCAAGATGAAGGGCGTGGCCATCCGGACCATCGGCGATCGGCGGATGGCGCTCCATGGGCCGTGCAGGTCGGAGACTGCCATGCTTCGTGAAGATAGTCGCCGGGCCTGACCGGCAGCAGAGCGTAGCAGCGCCCCGCTACATTCGCCGCTCCGATTCGCACCTATGTCCGAGACTTCCGTACCACCGAAGCGCCGCCGTTGGGGCCGTATCGCCTACTATCTCTTCCTCCTGGTCTTTACGGTGGCATTGGTGGAGGTCGGCGCGCGCTATTACCTGAGCAACGTGCTGCACAAGAGCAGCACGAACAAGTTCCGCTTCAACTCCTACCGGGTGTACGAGCATGTTCCTGGATTCCGCGAGGGCGATGGGGAGCGCGACTGGATCATCATCAACGGCAACGGGTTCCGTCGGGACGCGGATGTTTCCTTGAAGAAGCCAGCCGGGACCAAGCGCGTGTTCTTCCTTGGCGGATCGGCGGCGCATGGCATCTCCAGCGCGGCCCCCTACCCTGTCGTCCACATCTATCAGGACGAAACCGTTGACGCGCACCTGGAGCGCATGCTGAAGGAAGCGATGCCGGGACAGCGCGTGGAGGTGATCAACGCCGCGGTCACCGGCTACCAGGTCTTCCAGCACACGCAATACCTGCTCACCGAGCTGCTGGCCTACGATCCCGACCTCGTGATCTTCTTCGATGGCAACAACGATCATTTCGTGAACGACACGAACTACCGGTACATGACCGATTTCCGCTACCAGTTCTGGAAGCCCTACCTCCAGGAACCAGGCTTCGGTGGCGTGTGGATGTCCTTCGCCAGCTGGATGTCAAGGCACAGCGGGGCTTTCCGGGGCTACGTCTCATGGAAGATGACCCGTGACGCGATCGAGGAAGGCATGCGTGTGGACTGGCAGGGCGCATACGTGGATGACAGCACCACGATCAGCAACCACCGGAGAGTCGCTCGCGATCAGTTCCTGCGGGCCATCGACAACAACCTCTTCCTGCTGGCACGGGACAGCGTGAAAGCGATCGTTTGCCTGCAACCCTTGCTGGTGATGCGCGACCCGGCCCTCCTCTCCGATGCGGAACGTGGATTCCTGCACGAGGACCCGAACGTGAGCGCGCTCTATCCTGTGGTGGTTGAGGAGCTGCGCGAGGTGACCGGCAAGTGGCAGGTGCCCTTCGTGGACCTTGTGCCCTCCATGAGCGATCCGGGCAACAAAGGCGAACAGTTGCTGCTTGACTACTGCCACCTCTCCGGGCGTGGAGGTGAGGTCTGCGCCCGTGCTCTGCTTCCCGTGGTGATGTCAGCACTGCGACCGACGGCAGCTGACAGCGCAATCACAGCACCTCCAGCACCAGGCATTTGAGGTAGCGCGTCTCGGGCACGCCCCAAAGCGGCGCGTGATCCGGAGGCTGGCCACCGTCATGCACCTCGCGCAACCGGCGCCCGGCATCAAGCGCGGCGTCGGCCACCATCTTCCTGAACAACTCCGTCGACAGGTGCTGCGAGCAACTGCACGTGATCAGGCAGCCGCCGCTAACGATGCTCTTCAACGCGCGCAGATTTATCTCCTTGTAGCCACGGATGGCGTTCTCCAAGACGCCCTTGCTCTTGGCGAAGGCCGGCGGATCGAGCACGATGGCATCCCACTGCTTGCCGGTACGGCTCGCGTCCGTGAGGAAATCGAAGACGTTGGCCTCTTGGAACGCGCAGTTGCTGAATCCGTTCAGTTGAGCGTTCCGCGAGGCGAGGGCGATTGCTTCGGCGCTGATGTCGAGTCCCAGCACCTCCTTGGCACCGCCCTTCGCGGCATGGAGCGCGAATCCGCCGGTGTGCGTGAAGCAGTCGAGCACCCTCATCCCAGCCAGGAAACGCTGCGCGGCCAAGTGGTTCGGCACCTGATCAAGGAAATGGCCCGTCTTCTGCCCACCAGCCACATCCACGTGCATGCGAACGGCCTGGATCCCTTGGCCCTCCTCAATCACCAGATCCGTGTCGAACGCCTTTCCAACAAAGCCCTTCTCCATCGTGAGCCCCTCTTTCTCGCGTATCGGCACATCGTTGCGCAGGTAGAAGCCATCCGGTGCGATCACTTCGCGGAGCGCTTCGATCACGACTTCGCGCCAGCGCTCCATCCCAAGAGTCAGGAACTGCAACGCCAGTACCCTGCGACCATCCCGCGCATCACGGAAGAGGTCCACCACCAAGCCCGGCAGCAGGTCAGCCTCTCCGAAGACCACGCGGCAACTGCCTGCATAACCCAGTCGCTCGCGCCTCCGCCAGGCACGTTCGATTCGACCGTGCATGAAAGTGCGATTCACGCGCTCCTCGGCATGCGGCGTGAGCATGCGCACCCGGATCATCGATGCCGGATTGATGTAGCCCTGCCCGAGCGGCCGGCCTTTCGCATCGGTCACGAGCACGACATCGCCTGGTTTGTACGCGCCCTCCTCTGCGACCACCTGCGTGCCGAAGACCCACGGATGGCCCCGGTACACGCGGTCGTTCGTGTCGTTGATGCGGATGCGGGCTTGTGCCATAAGGCCGTTCAAGGTCCGGCGGAGCCACGCGCCGGAGCGCGCAAGGTATCCCCCTCATCCCGGAAGAAGTCGAGCGTGGAAAGGTCCACGAGATGCACGTTGGTGAAGTAGTGATGCAGGATATCGGTGTAGCTGCGCCCGGCACGTGCCATGCCCATAGCGCCTTCCTGGCAAAGGCCGACCGCATGCCCGAAGCCACGTCCGGCGAGATGCACATGATCCCCCTCAACCTTGACCGAGAAGAACGTGCTCTTGAGCTTGAGGTCCTCGCGCACATGCTTCAGCGGCAGCAAGGGCCAGGTGTTGCCGAGGTAGAGGTCGCGGCACTGCGGTTCGTAGTGCAGCACAGCCCGCAGTTGCAGGCTGTCCGCGCTCTTGAAGCCGAAGCGGCGGTCCAGGTAGCCCAGCCATTCCCGTCGGCTCATCGTGCGCTCCCACGTCGCATGAGGCGAGGCGAGGCAGAAGGTGTCGCGTGTGGCGCGCAGATAGGGCTCGTGCTTGCTCCACAGATCCTCGGCATTCATGGTCTCGCCGCCGCAGTTGCTGTGGAAGGTGGCATGAATCAGCTTGATTTCCGGGTCCACAATCACAAGGCCGCGCGTGGCATCAACAGCCATACGGATGCTGTCGTTCCGGTTGCGTCCATGGTACACCTGGCAATGCACCCCATCGCACAGCTCGAAGCCTTCCAGCAGGTGCTTGCGCTGGTTGGTGAGAGCATAGGTGCGGCAGCTCACCGCTTGCAGCTTGTAATACTCCTGGCGATGCTCCTTCCCCGCCTCCGCGCTCACCACGCCAGCCGTATATTGCTCCAAGGGCACCTTGTTCACCAGCATGAGCTGACCGCCGGCAAGGCTGACCTCCAACCGACCGGTGTACTCGCGCTCGGCCTCTTTCCGTTCCGTGGCTTTCAAGCGGAATCCAGCGGTTGCGACGGCTGGTACCAACTCGATGCGCTGGGCCGTGAAGGTCATGCCCAGCGACCGCGCGCTCAACTGCTTGCCAACCACTTCGATGCGCAGGCCATCGGTGGTCTTCAGTTCCCCTTTGCGCACGCCATCACCAAGGACCTGGCACGCGCCGCGCGTGCTCATCAGCAGCACGTGTGAAGTGGGTCGTTCCCGGAAAATGCCGATGCGCATCTGGCGCTCGGGCAGAGCATCCTGTGCAACAGCGCCAACACCCAAGAGGATCGCGAGCAACAAGGACGAGCGCGGTGAAATCATCGGCGTGCAAAACTATCCCGTCGCTGAAGGAGCCTCAGGCTGCGACGTGCAGACTTTTCCACACGGCTGAAGCCACCTTCGCCGATGCGCCGGGTCCGCCCAGCTTCTCCCGCAGCGTAGTGAAGTCCGCGATCATGCGTAGACGTTCTGGACCCTCGGCGAGCAATTCCTCCAACTCATCCGCCATGCGTTTGGCTGTGAGCTCGCTTTGTATCAGCTCACGAACCACCTCCCGGTCCATGATCAGATTCACCAAGCTGATGAACTTGATATCCACCAAGCGGCGCGCGATCCACACATTGAGCGCGCCGCCGCTGTAGCACACCACTTCGGGCACGCCGAAGAGTGCCGTCTCCAAGGTGGCCGTTCCACTCGTCACCAACCCGGCCCGTGCATGGCGTAGCACATCGTAGGTGCGGCCCTTGACGAGTGCGATGGAAGAGCCCTTCAGATACGATTCGTACACAGCGTCCGGTACCGATGGCGCAGCGGCTAGGACAAAGCGGTGATCCGGGAATCTGCGCGCGACCTGCACCATCAGCGGCAGCACGCGGCTGATCTCCTGCCGACGGCTCCCGGGAAGAAGCGCCACAACCGGACGGCCATCCTCACCTGGCAGCGGCGACAACTCATTCCTCCCCTCTTGCTCAATGGCATCGAGCAACGGATGGCCCACGAAATCCACCTTCATCCCATAGCGCGCGTACCACTCTTCCTCGAAAGGCAGGATGCAGTACATGCGGTCCACAACCCGTTTGATCGTGTGCACACGGCCCTTCTTCCACGCCCATACCTGCGGACTGATGTAGTAGTGAACCGGGATTCCCTTCGCATGTGCCCATTCAGCGATGCGCAGGTTGAAGCCGGGGTAATCGATCAGGATGATGGCGTCCGGCTTGAAGGCCTCGATGTCACGCTTGCAGGTGTCGATGTTCCGCAGGATTGTGCGCAGGTTCATGATCACCTGTGTGAAGCCCATGAAGGCCAACTCGCGGTAGTGCATCACCACTTCGGCACCGGCCGCGGCCATACGGTCACCGCCCCATGCGCGGATCTTCATCTCGCCGAGCGCCTGCTTCAGCAGTTCGCGAACCAGGTTCCCGCCGTGCAGGTCGCCGCTGGCCTCGCCTGCGATGATGTAAAGGCGCTTGGCGCTCATGAGAAGAGGCCATCCGCCAAGGCGATGACGATGTAGATGCCATAAAGGAGCATGGCCGTGATGACGCCGCGCATGGCCTGGTGCATGTCCTTCCGATCGAAAAGGAAGAAGAGCACCGCATCGGCGATGAGGCTGAGGCTGACGATGCGCGGGCGGAATTCGGCAGTGCCGAGGAAAAGGTCGTGAACGAACCAGTTAAAGTCGTGGTGCGGGCGTATGGCCGTGACGTAGATGCCACCGTAGGCCGCGAAGCCCAACAGTGGAGCAAGCAGGCCGAGCACCAGCCCGGTGGCGCGGCTATCCCACCGCATGGTCCCACGTGTTCAGCCGCGCGATGGCATGATGCGCCGTCATGTCGTATTGCGTCGGCACGATGCTCACGAAGCCATTGTTCACCGCGTACACATCGGTGTCGTGGCCCTGATCCTCGCTCTTGAACTCGCCTTTGAGCCAGTAGTACTCCTTGCGACCGGGATCGAGGCGTGTCTCGAACTCATCCTCCCAATTGGCCTTCGCTTGTCGGCACACGCGGATGCCCTTCAGCGGCTCGCCGGTATTCTTCGGCACGTTCACGTTGAGGCAGGTGCCCGCGGCCATCCCATGCTTCAGCACATTGCCGACCACATTGCGCACCACGGGCCGAACGTGCGAGAAGTCGGCTTCGATGCCATGGTCCATCAGGCTGAAGCCGACGCTGGGGATGCCTTCCATGGCCCCTTCCACCGCCGCGCTCATGGTGCCGCTGTACAGCACGTTGATGCTGATGTTGGCGCCGTGATTGATGCCGCTCACCAGCAGGTCCGGCCGCTTGCCGCCGAGCAGCTTATAGATGGCCAGCTTCACGCAATCCACCGGGGTGCCGGTGCAACTCCAGGCTTCGATGCCCTCCATCAGGTCGGTGCGTTGCAGCCGCAGGAAGCTGTGGATAGTGATGGCGTGCCCCATGGCGCTCTGCGGCTTGTCCGGCGCCACCACCAGCACGCGGCCGAGCGCCTTCACTTCCTGCACCAGCGTGCGGATGCCCGGTGCGAAGATGCCGTCGTCGTTGGTGACCAAGATGAGGGGCCCTTGTTCCATCGGGCGGCAAAGCTATCCCAGAGCAATGTGCGCACGGACGTGCAGTGCGACCGTCGGGGCGATGCAACTTCGCAACCCAATGCGCACATGCGCACATGGTCAAATGCCCGAATGAAGAAAGCCATCTTCCCTGCCAACGCCGCCAAGCCCCTTGCGCCTTACACGCCTGCCATTGAAGCGGGCGGCTTCGTGTTCCTCAGCGGGCAAATCGCCCTCGACGAGCATGGTGACTTGCACACTACCGACATCGCTACGGAGACGAGGAAGGTGATGGAGAATATCGGCAACCTGCTGAAAGCCGCCGGGCTGGGCTACGAGCACCTGGTGAAGGTGACCATCTTCCTCAGCGACATGGCCCACTACGCCGCGGTGAACGAAGTGTATGGTGGCTACTTCGGCGAGGTGCCGCCTGCGCGCGAAGCGGTCGCGGTGAAAGGACTGCCACGCGGAGTGAACGTGGAGATCAGCGGGATTGCAGCGCGCGGCTGACTTAGCGATTCATCGAGCGGACATCCACCTGAGACCATTCATTGCGGCCTGATGAAGGATGGTGCCGTGGTCCTCCTTCGGCATGTAGTGGAAGCCGACCGTGATCGACTTGTTCCTCTTCAGCAGCGCTGCGAGCCGCTTCGCTCCGCCCACCATGGCCTTGCCTTCCTTTCCTACCGCGATGAATACATGGCTGGGCACTGATGCACCAAGGATGAGGAAGGGCACAGCTCGCTTCAGCACGGAAGCATCGTCCCACCAGAGGCTTGGGCTCACGAGCAGGTAACGCGTGAACAACTCGGGCTGGGTGAAGAGCACTTCTGCTCCGAACAACCCGCCAAGCGACTGGCCGATGAGCATGCGTTCACCGCTGGTGCGATAAGTCGAATCGATGTAGGGAATCAGCTCATCGCCCAGGAAACGCAAGAAGGCCGCCGAGCCGCCAGTGGTAGGATAATCCGCCTTGTCCTTGACGATGCTCGTCGGGTGCGTGAAATCGCGCTTGCGGTCCACGTTGGCGATGCCCACCACGATGCTGGGCGATAGCCAATCCACCCACGGGAAGCTGGCGAACTGCACCAGTCCCGCGATGTGGATGAAGTCCTCGTCGGTGCCGCCATCGAGGAGGTAGATCACCGGGTAGCGCGCGGCACTATCGGGAGAGTAGCCTTCGGGCAGCAGGATGTTGAGATGGCGCTCCTCGCTAAGCGATTCGGAAACGAAGGTGCGCGATTCACCGAATGGAATGGCTGCGGCGGATTGAGCCCGCGCAGCCCCAGCGGTGCCGAAGCCGATGGCAAGAGCGATCGCACTAGCAAGAGCCTTCATGTCTGCGAAGATGCAGCGGCCTAGCTTTGGTGCATGCGGCTTCTGCTGATTGTCCTGCTCATCATCCACAGTGGGTCCGCCTTAGCGCAACGCGCCACCTTGCCTGCTGGCCACGATGCCACTGGCGCGGGCGGTACGATCAGTTATTCCATGGGACAGGTGGATTACCGGTTCACGTCCAACGGCAATGGGTCTGTGGTGCAGGGCGTGCAGCAGCCTTACGAATGGCTGGTGCTCGCTGTGAATGAACCACTCGGCGGAGGCTTCACCGCTGCGCTGCAGCCCAACCCCGCCAACGACCAGGTCACCATCGCCATCGCCGGAACCACTACCCTTCCGCTCAGCTACGAGTTGCGCGATGCCCAAGGCCGACTGCTGCGCGAAGGGCCAATCACCTCGACTTCCATCAGCGTCTCTTTGAACGGACTTCCTTCTGCCATTTACCTCGTGCATGTACTCGAGGATGCCCGTCCCCTGACCACCTTCCAACTGATCAAGCACTGACCCCATGCGACTACTCCTCTCCTCCATCACGCCGCTCCTCACGCTCTTCAGTTTCGCGCAGGCGCCGCAGCGCATGAGCTTCCAAGCGGTGCTGCGCGACGATGCCGACGCGCTGATCGTGAATGGGCCGGTGGGCCTTCGCATCAGCGTGCTGCAGGGCAGCGTGAATGGCGCTGCGGTCTTTGTGGAGACGCACAGCGCGGTGACGAACAGCAACGGCTTGGTATCGCTGGAGATCGGCGGCGGCACGGTGCAGAGCGGCAGCATCGCGGCGGTGGATTGGGCCAACGGTCCGTTCTTCCTGAAGACCGAGACCGATCCGAACGGCGGTACCAGCTACAGCATCTCAGGCACCACGCAGCTGCTGAGCGTGCCCTATGCACTGCACGCGGCCAACAACATGCAAGGCCCTGCGGGGCCGCAGGGTGCGCAAGGACCCGAAGGCCCTCCCGGCGTAGGTGCCTGCCAAGTGATCCGCACCGGCGATGGACGCGTGGTGGTGTACAACGAGAGCAACGCGTACGGCTTCGGCCGCAACCTCACCAGCGGCAGCGGATGGTACACGCGCTCGCTTGATGGACCGGTGGTGGCGGCCCTCGCATCGGACAGCGCGGTGGTGCTGTACACGGCGACATCGGCGTATGGCTTCGGCCCCAACAACACAAGCGGCAGCAACTGGTACGGGCAAAGCCTCAGCGGAAGCGTGATCGGCGCGGCGCACGCCAGCGGCAGGATCGTGGTCTACACCGGCACCAACGCATACGGCTTCGGCTACAATAGCACCAGTGGCAGCAACTGGTACACGGCCACGCTCAGCGGCGCGCCCATCGGCCATGTGGAAGCGGGTAACCGCATCGTGGTGTACACGACGGCATCGGCGCATGGCTTCGGATACAATGGCACCAGCGGCAGCAACTGGTACGCGCAGAGCTATGCCGCCGAGCCGATCGGCACCATCGGGACCCGATAGTCATGAGCCGCGGCTTGGTCAAATCGCGCTTGCGGTCCACGTTGGCCATGCCCACTACGATGCCGGGCGATAGCCAGTCCACCCATGGGAAGCTGGCGAACTGCACCGGTCCAGCGATGTGGATGAAGTCCTCATCCGCCGAACCATCGAGCAGGTAGATGACGGGATAGCGCGCAACGCTGTCCGGCGAATAGCCCTCGGGCAGGTAGATATTGATCACGCGATCCTCGCCGAGCGCCTGAGAACGGATGGACTCAGTCACACCGAGCGCGAAAGGCGTGACGCTTGCACGCTGCTGTGCGAGCAGCGCACCGGCCATGAAGACCGTGGCGAGAACAACCCAGGTGCGAATGAATCCCATGCCTCGACAAAGAAAGAGGCCCCAGCCCGTATGGGCTGAGGCCTTCGTTCGAGGGTTTCGGAAAACCCTTAGCTCATGTGCTTCAAATTGACGGCGTAGAGGATGATGAAGAGGACCGGGAAGACGGCCCCTAGAATTCCCATAAGACCACCCGCCAGTCCACCCACGAGCAGGAATGGGACGATGACATAGCCCAGTTGCCCAACCGTGTAGATGTAGAAGCCTGTCTTCTTCAGGTTCCACATCATCCATACACCGATCAGGATGACCAGGCAGAGCAGACCTTGCGCAAGGGAGCTGTTGGCCATGGCACCGAAATCGGTCAGGCCGCCCAACGCACCGCCCAAGGCACTGGCCATTTCACGCTCAGCATCGGACATCCCTTCATTGTTGATGGCATCGTCGAAGGCACTGCTCAACTCCTGGGAGGCCGCTGAGCTCGCAGGGGCCATCGCCTTGAGGGTGAAGTAGCCCGTGATGCCCGAGAAAGCATACCAAGCGCAGCCAATGAAACTCAGGATGCAGAGGACTGTCAGGAACGTGGGGCGCGTTGGACGCACAGGTGCCCCGGTAGCGGTAGTCTCGCTCATGTGAAGAGAGGGGTTTGGTTTGGCGCCAAGATAGAAGCGGCTTTCACCCGTGCAAGTCATCCCCCCAAAGGACTTACGCACAGGCATTGAACGAGGCCGTTACCTTCGCCGCCCCGGCAGCCAGCCGGTCATCCCGAATCGAATCATGAGCTACGACGTCATTGTTCTCGGCAGCGGCCCCGGAGGCTACGTTGCCGCCATCCGGGCCAGCCAACTGGGCCTAAAGACCGCCATTGTGGAGCGTGAGTCGCTTGGGGGCATCTGCCTCAATTGGGGCTGCATCCCCACCAAGGCGCTTTTGAAGAGCGCGCTGGTGTTCGAGTACATCCAGCACGCCAAGGACTACGGCATCACCGTTGGCGAGGGCAAGCCCGACATGAAGGCCATTGTGCAGCGGAGCCGCGACGTGGCGAAAGGCATGAGCAGCGGCGTGCAGTTCCTCATGAAGAAGAACAAGATCGATGTGGTGATGGGCACCGGCAAGCTGCTCCCGGGCAAGAAGATCGAGGTGACCGGTGCGGATGGGAAGAAGCAAGTGGTGGAAGGCAAGCACATCATCATCGCCACCGGCGCGCGCAGCCGCGAGCTGCCCGCCCTGAAGCAGGATGGCAAGAAGATCGTCGGCTATCGTGAGGCCATGGTGCTGGCCGAGCAGCCCAAGAGCATGGTTGTGGTCGGAAGCGGCGCCATCGGCAGCGAGTTCGCGTACTTCTACAACGCCATCGGCACCAAGGTGACCCTGGTGGAGTTCATGCCCAACATCGTGCCTGTGGAGGACGAAGATGTGAGCAAGCAACTGGAGAAGAGCCTCAAGAAGCAGGGCATCGAAGTGATGGTCTCTTCCGAAGTGACCAACGTGGACACCAAGGGCAAGGGCTGTTTGGTGACTGTGAAGAGCGCGGGCGGAGAGAAGAAGATAGAATGCGACATCGTGCTGAGCGCGGTGGGCATCGCGGCGAACATCGAGGGCATCGGCCTCGAAGAGGTCGGCATCGTCACCGATAAGGGCAAGATCAAGGTGGATGGCTACTACGCGACCAACATCCCGGGCTATTACGCCATCGGCGATGCCACGCCGGGCCAGGCGTTGGCGCACGTCGCTTCCGCGGAAGGCATCATCTGCGTGGAGAAGATCGCCGGGCAGAACCCGCACACGCTCGACTACAACAACATCCCGGGCTGCACTTATTGCAGCCCCGAAGTGGCCAGCGTGGGCTACACCGAGAAGCAGTGCAAGGAGAAAGGCCTCGAAATCAAGGTGGGCAAGTTCCCCTTCACCGCCAGCGGCAAGGCCAGCGCGGCCGGTGCCAAGGACGGTTTCGTGAAACTGATCTTCGATGCCAAGTACGGCGAGCTGCTGGGCGCGCACATGATCGGCATGAACGTGACCGAGATGATCGCCGAGTGCGTGAGCATACGCAAGCTGGAGACCACCGGCCACGAGATCATCAAGACCGTGCACCCGCACCCGACCATGAGCGAAGCCATCATGGAGGCGGCAGCGGCTGCCTACGGCGAGGTGATCCATTTGTAGTCCGCGACCAGGATGCGCATCCTTGGAATCTCGGCTTTCTATCACGACTCGGCCGCCGCGCTCGTGGTGGACGGAAGGATCGTCGCCGCAGCGCAGGAGGAGCGTTTCACCCGTAAGAAGCACGACGACCGTTTTCCCGCGCACGCCACGCGCTACTGCCTGGAGGAAGGCGGCATCGACATTGGGCAGCTGGACGCGGTGGCCTTCTATGACAAGCCGCTGCTCAAGTTCGAGCGCCTGCTTGAGACCTATTACGCCTTCGCCCCTCGCGGATTCGGTTCATTCGTGAAGGCCATGCCCGTGTGGGTGGGCGGCAAACTCAGCACACGCAAGCTCCTGCGCGATGGCCTCAAGGATGCAGGCGCCACAGGCAAGGAGAAGCTGAAGCTGCTCTTCCCCGAGCATCACCTCTCCCATGCCGCCAGCACCTTCTACCCTTCACCTTTTGAGGAAGCCGCTATCCTGACCATCGATGGCGTTGGGGAATGGAGCACCGCCACCCTCTGCCATGGCAAGGGCAAGGACATCGAGCTGCTGCGCGAGTTGAAATTCCCACACTCCGTCGGACTGCTCTACTCCGCCTTCACCTACTTCCTGGGATTCCGGGTGAACAGCGGCGAGTACAAACTGATGGGTCTTGCGCCCTACGGCGACCCGACCTCGCCGCGCGTGAAGGACTTCGAGGAACGCATCCGCCGTGAGCTCGTGACCGTGCAGGAGGATGGATCCATCTGGCTGGACATGCGCAAGTTCCACTACGCGCAGGGCCTGCGAATGGTGAAGGACGATGTCTGGGCCCGCATCTTCGGATTCGAGCGCCGTGCGCCGGAAAGCCCGCTGGAGCAGCATCATTGCGACCTCGGCCTGGCGATCCAACGCGTGACGGAGGACATCGTGCTTCGCATGGCGCGGACGGCACGGGCGCTCACCGGCAGCAGCAACCTGTGCATGGCCGGTGGCGTTGCGCTCAACTGCGTGGCCAATGGACTGCTGGAGCGCGCGGGCATCTTCGACCGGATCTTCGTGCAGCCCGCCGCAGGTGATGCCGGTGGCGCTCCGGGGGCGGCGCTGGCCGCCTACCACCTCCACTTCGGCCAAGAGCGGCAGGTGTATGCGAATGATGCGCTCGAGGGCTCTTACCTCGGCCCTGCATACGGTGATGCCGACATCCGGCGCGTCATCAATCGCTATGAAGCGGTATCGCATCGAGTCGAGGATGAGGCGGATCTCGTGGCACGCACCGCAGAAGCGCTGCACAGCGGAAAGGTTGTCGGCTGGTTCCAAGGTCGAATGGAGTTCGGTCCGCGGGCGCTGGGCAACCGCAGCATACTCGGTGATCCGGCCAGTCCGGAAATGCAGTTGAAGCTGAACCAGAAGATCAAGTTCCGAGAGAGCTTCCGGCCCTTCGCACCGGCCGTGGCCGAGGAGGACCTATCAACCTACTTCGATGCGACCGCACCTTCACCCTACATGCTCATGGTGCATCCGGTGCGCAAGGAACTGTGGAAGCCGCTGCCGGAAGGCTACCATGCGATGAGCCTCCGCGACAAGCTCTACCATCAGCGCTCCACACTGCCCGCCATCACGCACATCGACATGAGCGCGCGGATCCAGACGGTGAGCGCACGCACCAATCCACGCTTCCACCGGCTCATCAAGGCCTTCGGGCAACGCAGCGGCCAGCGTCGTCATCAACACGAGCTTCAATGTGCGCGGCGAGCCCATCGTGCGCACCCCCGAGGAGGCGTACCGGTGCTTCATGCGCACCGAGATGGACGTGCTGGTGATCAACGACCACATCTTCCTGAAGGAGCAGCAGCCCGCTTGGCCCGAAGGGCAGGAATGGATGAAGGAGCACGTGCTCGACTGAACCGAACAACCGGAAACCCATGGAACTCCTACGCGATATCTGGGCCTTCATGAAGGAGCGCCGCAAATGGTGGCTCGGGCCCGTGATCATCGTGCTGGTGCTGCTCACCGCCATCCTCGTGCTCGGCGGCGGATCCGCGCTGGCCCCATACATCTACACGCTGTTCTGATGCCCGACCGCTCCAAGGCCTATGAAGGCGTTCTGGCGCTGGTCTTCGGCTTGCTGCTGCTCGCGCTGCTGCAGAAGCACCCGGTGTGGCTGCCCATAGCAGTCGGCCTCACGCTCGCCACGCTGCTTTCATCGTGGCTCGCGCGCGTGGTGGCGTGGGGCTGGACCAGCTTGTCGCTGGCCATCGGCTTCGTAGTGTCACGTGTGCTATTAGGGGTGGTGTTCTTCCTGGTCCTCACCCCCATCGCGCTGGTGCAGCGCCTCCTGGGCCGCGACGCGCTGCAATTGAAAGCGCCGAAGTCCGGCTCCTCCTTCACCGAGCGCGTTCACGCCTTCACCGCCAAGGACCTCGATCGGCCCTGGTAACATGCCATGTGCGGCATCGCCGGCTATCACGCGCTGCGCCATGCCACAGGCTATGCACCCGACCTGCAGGAAGCGCTGCGTTGCATCGCGCACCGCGGGCCGGATGATGAAGGCGTCTTCGTCCATGAAGGCACTGCGCTCGGCCACCGCCGCCTGAGCATCATCGACACGAGCAGCGCCGGCCACCAGCCATTCACGGATGAGGGCGGACGCTACACCATCATCTTCAACGGGGAAGCCTTCAACTTCAAGGAGCTCCGCGCACAGCTTCTCGCGCAGGGCGAGCGGTTCCGGAGCAACAGCGATACCGAGGTGGTCCTTCGGCTCTTCGCACTGAAGGGACCGGGCTTCCTGCACGAAATCAACGGTTTCTTCGCGCTCGCCATTCACGACAAGCAGACCGGCGATCTGTTCCTGGCGCGCGATCGCTTCGGCGTGAAGCCGCTCCTCTATGGCGAGCATCAGGGCCGTTTCCTCTTCGCCAGTGAGCTGCGAGCGATGTTGGCGCTCGGCTTGCCGCGCGTGGTGGACCCTGTCTCGCTTCGGATGTTCTTCACGCACTATTACATCCCCGCTCCATTCAGCATCCTACGCGATGTCCGAAAGGTTCCGCCTGGCCATGCGGTCACCATCACGGAGGAAGGCGCTTCGGTGCACCGCTGGTACGATGCGAAGTCCCAAGCCCGATCAACCCCGGCTGTTGCTGTTCCGCAAGTCATGTGCGCGACCTGTTGGATGACGCCGTGCGGCTCCGCTTGATCAGCGATGTGCCCATCGGCACCTTCCTCAGCGGCGGCTTGGACAGCAGCATTGTATCTGCGCTTGCGAAAAGGCACAAAACCGACCTGCGCACATTCAGTATCGGATACGCCGACCGTTATTACGACGAGACCCCCTTCGCCGAAGCCGTGGCCAGGCACATCGGTTCGCAGCACACCACCTTCAGGCTCACGAGCGACGACCTCGCAGGATCCTATGAATCGCTGCTCGCGGCCATCGACGAGCCGTTCGCCGACCAGAGCGCGCTGCCCAGTTACATCCTCAACCAGCGGACGCGCTCCCATGTCACCGTAGCGTTGAGCGGCGATGGCGCTGACGAGGTCTTCGGTGGGTACCGGAAGCACCAAGCGGAGCTCCGTGTGAGGCACCCGGGCCTGGCTGAGCGGTTGGTCTTGCTGGGAGCGCCCTTGTGGAGCTTGCTGCCCAAGTCCCGCAACAATCCAATCACCGATCGAATCCGCCAATTGGACCGCTTCGCGCGAACCGCCCGTCTCACGGCACAAGATCGTTACCTCGCGCTGGCTGCGTGGGATGATGACCTCGACGCGCGCGCGCTGATCACTGCCCAATCGGATGAAGCGGAGTTCTTCACGCGCCGCAGTGCAATGACCAACCCGCTCGTTGGCTCTACCGACTTGAACGACCTGCTCTGGGCCGACATGGGCACCGTGCTTCCGGATGACATGCTGCACAAGGTTGACCTCACGAGCATGGCCCATGCGCTGGAGGTGCGTACTCCCTTCCTGGACCGCCGCGTGGTGGAGTTCGCGTTCTCGTTGCCTGCGGAGGCGAAGTTCAAAAAGGGCTCCGGCAAGGACCTTTTGCGCAGCGCATTCCACGACCTGTTGCCACCGATAACCATGGCTCGTGCCAAGCGCGGTTTCGAGGTACCGCTCACCCCGATGCTCAAAGGTCCCATGCACCATCATGTGGAAGCGCTGAGCGACTTGGGCGCGATTCACGAAGCCGGACTCGTTCCCGCCGAGGTACAGCGTGTGCTTTCCCGATTCGGCAGCGCGGATCCGGGCAGCTCGCAGGCAACCGTGCATGCCTTGATCGTCTACATGACGTGGTGGAAAGCCCACATCGGACAAGCCACCGGATAGGCCTCCGACGGTTACATTCGCCCTCCGCCAACAGCGCATGCCCCGAGTCCTTCGCATCCTTAATCGCTTCAATCTCGGGGGACCCACGCACAACGCCGGCTACCTCACCCGGTACCTGCCGAGCGAGTTCGAGACCCTGCTTGTGGGTGGCAGTCAGGAGACCTCAGAGGAAGGCAGCCATCATATTCTTTCGGATCTGGGTGTAGAGCCCATCATTCTACCTGAATTGCAACGCGAGGTGGCCCCCTGGCGTGATCGCGGTGCCTACCGGAGGATTAAGAAACTCATCAAGGACTTCAGGCCGGATATCGTGCATACGCATGCCGCCAAGGCCGGTGCCGTGGGGCGCATGGCCGCTGCAGACATGGGCGTGAAAGCCATCGTGCACACTTTCCACGGGCATGTATTCCACAGCTATTTCGGCCCAGTTCGCACGGCTCTTTACAAGAACATCGAGCGGTACCTCGCCCGGCGCTCCTCGCGCATCGTGGCCATCAGCGACAAGCAGCGGGAGGAGCTTGTGTACGAGCACCACATCTGCCCGGCGGACAAGGTCACAGTGGTTCCCTTAGGCTTCGATCTGAGTCGATTCCAGGAAGACCAGGCCCGCAAGCGCGCCTTGTTCCGCAAGGTGTATGGCATTGGCGATGATGAGATCGCCATCGGAATCGTCGGGCGACTGGTGCCAATCAAGAACCACGACCTCTTCCTAGATGTCATCGCCAAGGTGAGCCAGCGGACCGGACGGCGGCTGCGCGCCTTCGTCGTGGGCGATGGGGAGGAGCGTGACCGTTTGGAAGCCCGTGTTCAAGAACTCGGCCTTAGCCAGGTCGCCGGCCCCATCTTTAATGGTCACGGCTTCGGCCATGGCGTGAACGGCAAGCCCATGGTGGCGCCTGCCACGGTGACGTTCACCAGTTGGATCAGGGAGGTCGATATCGTGAATGCCGGAGTGGACATCATCATGCTGACCTCGCTGAATGAGGGAACGCCAGTCAGCCTCATTGAGGCGCAGGCCAGCAACCGACCCGTGGTCTGCACCCGTGTTGGCGGCACGGAGAACGTGGTGCTGGAAGGCCGCACCGGATTATTGAGTGAATCGGGTGACGCCGCCGGGCTAGCAAGCGCAGCTAACGGCACTGGTGGAGGATGATGCCTTGCGTTTGCGCATGGGGACCGGCGGATGGAACCATGTGCGAGAGCGGTACCACTATACACGGCTGGTGTCTGACACAGCCACGCTCTATCGCTCGCTTCTGGGCTGATGGCGCCCCGGGCCGATTCTTACTTTTGTCCGCCCATGTCCAGACCTATGCGTTCGCTTGCCTGGTTGGTCGTGACCGGTGCCCTGCTGCTCACCGGTTGCACCATCAACCGGGACATCATGTTCAAGACGCCGACGAACTACGAGTTCAAGCCGTACATCGACTCGGCGGGGAACGCAGCAGTCCTCCAATCGAATGATGTCATTCAGTTTCGGCTCTTCGCCAACGATGGATTCAAGATGATCGACATCGTTTCGGAGGGTGGCGCCAGGGAAGCCAACTTCATGAACCGCAACATCTTCACCTATACCATTGAAAGCGATGGACAGGTAAAGCTGCCGCTGCTCGGCAGGGTGCATATCACAGGACGGACCATTCGCACAGCGGAGGCGATGCTAGAGGAGCGCTTCGCGGTGTATTACAACAGACCGTACGTGCAACTGAATGTCGTGAATCGGCGGGTAGTCGTCTTTCCAGGCGGCGGCGGCGATGCGAAGGTGGTGAACCTTGAGAACAACAACACGACGCTGCTGGAGGTACTCGCAAGGGCCGGTGGCTTAGCCAAGCGTGGTAATGCGCGCAAGGTGAAGCTATTCCGGTTGAATAAGGACGGGACCCGCGGCGTGCATCAGTTCGACCTGTCAGATATCGAGGGGTTGAAGCACGCGGACATCGTGATGCAGGGAGACGATGTGCTCTATGTGCAACCCAACCCGGACATCGCCAGGGAGGCCATCCAGGCATCTGCAACCATCATCACACACTGCTCACCAGCATCATCCTGGTCTTCGGGATCGTGCGCGGCTTCAGCAACTGACCCTGACGATGATCGGGGAGGGCATCACCCAGCGCAACGTCAGCTTCGAGAGCTACAAGCAGCGCATCACGAACTTCAGCAATGAGTTCGAGCTCGGGCTCTTCCTGTACATCCTGCGGCGCAACCTGGTCTGGATCTTCCTGATCATGCTTCTGGCAGGGGCCAGTGCTGGGCTATACCTCCGTTACACCCCAGATACCTACGAGGCGCGAGCCATCCTGCAGCTTCGCCGGACGAATACAGCCAAGCAGGTGCTGGCCATGGCGAGCTTCACGGAGGATGAGAACCTCTACGCCGATGTGGAGTTCATGCGGAGCCGACTGTTCTTGAACAAGGTGCTGGACCGGCTACCGCTCCGGGTGAGCTACTTCAACAAGGGCCAGATCCTCACGGAGGAATATTATAATCACTCGTTCTTCCAACTCACTGACCTGGTCGTTTCGGACAGCGCGGTGCTGGATATCCCGGTATATGTCGACCTGAATGTGCCGGACCGGATCGGCATCTCCTATTCAGTCGGCAACCTGCCCATCAAGGCCTCGTTCCAGCGCACCGAGCCCATCCGCACACCGCATTTCAACTGCCGGATGGTCCTCCTCAACCATCCTTCCATCAACAGCCCCAACGAGAACGTCAACCTATACCTGAAGATCAACTCCAGGGATCGACTTCTGGATATCTATTCACAGAAGCTCATCATCAAGGTCCTCGACCCGGTATCCAAGACGGTGGATGCCAGCTGCAGGGACCAGAACGCCAGAATCGCCAGCGACCTCGCCCAGGCCATTGTCACCACCTTCATCGAAGAGGATGTGGACCGGCAGGGGAAGAGCGCCGAAAGCGTGATCCATTTCATCAGGAACCAGAAGGACACCGTATTCCAGGCACTGCGCGAGTCCGAGTATGCCTTGCGTGAATCGCAGGTGCAGAATGAGGTGCATGATCTGGAACTGCTGACACCGATCTACCTGGACCGCACGGCCAAATTCGAGGACGAGTTGGTGAAGGTGACCTTGGACCTGGAGCTGCTGAAGGCCATGGAGCGCAGCACGGACCGACCGGTGGAGGAGATGGCGGCTTATGACCTCATCCCCTTGCTGATCGGCACCCAGTACGAACAGTCACTTGCGGCCACGTTCAAGGAATTGCAGGACCTCATGCATAAGCGCGAGGAGATGGATGCGGACGCCACCAAGAACCACCCCGCTCAGCAAGCGCTTGACCAGCGCGTGAACATTCAGAAGCGGGTGCTGCTTGAATCAATCCGACGACTGCGCATGATGGCCGAGTCGAATCGGAATAACCTCCTGACTCAGATCAACGAATATGAGGGCCGGTTCAAGGACCTGCCTGCGAAGGAACTGGAGTACACCAAGGTGGAACGCGTATTCAACATCAATCAGAAGTATTACACCCTCCTGCTGGAGAAGGAGATCGAGTATCGGATCAGCAAGGCTGGATTCGTTCCCGAGAACCGGATCCTGCAGAATGCCTCCCCCCCAACCGAGCCTATTACGCCGGATAGCAACATGGTGCTCGTCACCTACCTCGTGACCGGTGCGCTGCTCTGCTTCCTCGTCCTGCTCGTGCGCTACATCATGCACGACAACGTGACCTCGCTGCACGACATCGCCAAGCTCTCCAATGCCAGCATCGGCATCCTTGGCATGATACCCAAGTACAAGAAGGAGATCCCCATCTCCCAATTGCTCATCGACAAGAACCCGAAGTCGCTCATCGCCGAGAGCTTCCGGACGGTGCGCACGAACATGCAGTTCGTGGACAATACTCCAGGGCCGAAGGTGGTGGCCATCACAAGCACCATCTCTGGTGAGGGCAAGACCTTCGTGGCCATCAACCTGGCCGGTATAATCTCCTTCGGCGGCAAGCGGGTCATCATCCTCGACCTGGACATGAGGAAGCCGAAGATCCACCTGGGCTTCGACGTGGACAACACATTGGGCATGAGCACAGTGCTCATTGGCAAGGACAGCGTTGACGCGGCCATTCGGAAGAGCAATCTGGAAGGCCTCGATTTCATCACCGCAGGGCCCATCCCACCCAACCCATCCGAGCTCATCATCAGCAGTCGGATGAATGAGGTATTGACCGAGCTGAAAGGCCGTTACGACGTGGTGCTGCTCGATAATCCGCCTGTGGGCCTGGTCACGGATGGTTTGCCGATGATCCAGCTCGCGGACTACCCGATCTACATCTTCCGCAGCGATTACAGCAAGAAGCAGTTCGTGCAGAACGTGGACCGGTTGATCAACGAGAATAGCATCCGGCGGCTCACATGCATCCTGAACGGCGTCGATATCGACCGCAACAAGTACGGCTACAACTACGGCTATGGCTACTACGGCTACGGCTATGGCTCCGGCTACACCGGCGGGTACTACGAGGAGCGCCAGCGCAAGACGCGCGGAGGATTCTTCGGCCGACTATTCGGGAAGGCATGATTGACGTCGAGCGATTTGAGATCGAAGGGCCCATGCTGTTGCGCCCACGGATCTTCAGCGATGAGCGCGGACGATTCGTGGAGACGTGGAGCGAGAGGGCATTCACCCACATCATCGGCGACATTGAATTCGTTCAGGACAACGAGAGCATTAGTCGGCAAGGCGTGCTGCGCGGCTTGCATCTGCAACTGGACCCGTATGCCCAGGGCAAACTCGTTCGGGTGGCATACGGCAAGGTGCTCGACATCTGCTTGGACATCCGGCCGGGAAGCCCAACACGCGGAAGGCACATCCGGGTGCATCTTGATGCCGCCTCTGGCGCGCAGCTCTGGATTCCGGGGGGCTTTGCACATGGGTTCGTCGCGCTCGTTGAGAACACGGTCTTCCAATACAAGTGCAGCGCCCCATACGTGCCGGCCGCAGAGCGCACCATCCTGTGGAACGACCCAGCCCTGGGCATCGATTGGGGCATCCCGGACCCCATCGTCAGCCCGAAGGACCAGGCCGGCATTCCTTTTAACGGGCCTTGGGACGCCCCCAGAACCGCCTGAGCCATGCCGTACACCGGTACCCAGCTCTTCCTCATCTACTCTGGGCTGTTCTTCGCGGCGCTCGTCTTCAGCCTCCTCATCAACTCGCTCTTCATGCGCTTCGCGCACACGCTCGGCATCCGCGAGAAGGACCAGATGCTGGTGCGCTGGAGCAGCAGCTCGAAGCCGGCCTTCGGCGGCATCGGCTTCTTCATCACCTTCCTTGTCTGTTTCACCCTCCACGGCGTGCTCTTCCCCGGCGAAAACAGCACCGCGCTGCGACCCGAGCTTCTCGGCCTGCTGGCCGCCACCGCGCTTGGCTTCCTAATGGGCCTGGCCGATGATGCGTACAATACCCGTCCATTGCTGAAGTTCCTCGTGCAAGTAACCTGCGGAGTGATTCTTGTCGCCTCCGGCACCTCCATCGACCTGTTCGAGGCACGATGGGCGAACATCGCGCTCACGCTGTTCTGGGTGGTGGGCATGATGAACTCAATCAACATGCTGGACAACATGGATGGCATCACCACGGTGGTCTCCATTGCCATCCTGACCGCGGCCACGGTGGTCATGATCGCCACCGACAGCATGGACCCCGTGTATATGGTGCTCCTCGTGGGCACCATGGCCTCGCTCTGCGGATTCCTCTTCTTCAACTGGAACCCTTCTCGCATGTTCATGGGCGATACTGGAAGCCAGTTCCTCGGCGTGGTGCTTGCCTTCGTTGGTATCCGCTTCTTCTGGAATGCGCATTCACCCACCGGCGAATGGGAGCCCGCGCGCCAGGTCATCGCCCCCATCATCGTGTTCCTGCTACCCATCGCGGATACTACTGCGGTCTCCATCAACCGGATCATGCGCGGCAGCAGCCCTTTCATCGGAGGGCGCGACCATACCACGCACCACCTCAGCTACCTGGGGCTCAGCGACGGACAAGTGGCCCTCATTTTCATCGGTCTTAGCCTGGTGAACGTGTTCCTGGCCTACGTGATGTGCCGGTTCATCGAGGTTTGGACGAACCTCCATACCCTCCTGTTCGTTTCATACATCCTTGTCGTCTTCATCACCCTCTTCACCATAACGCATCGGTCCAAGGCCCCCGCATGAAACGCCTGATTCGAATCCTGCCGACCGTTGGCCGCATCGCCGCTTGGTCTGCCCTTCTGTTTGGGGGATCCCTGATCGCTCATCTGCTGATATACTCGGCTGATGGCGAAGGCACCGACTTGGATCACCTGCAGCGATTCAACGACGGCTACAAGGTCTTCTCCCTCACCCTGCCGAACTCCCTCACATTCTGCGACGAGGCAGTTCCAATGGACCGCATCGATGTACGCGAACGGCTGGACCGCGAGCTTCTCGTGAACACCTACTGGCAGAGCAACACGCTACTTGCGCACAAGCGCGCCAATCGCTGGTTCCCGCTGATTGAGGAAATCCTGTGGCGGGAGGGCGTGCCCGAGGACATGAAATACCTGGCCTTGGTGGAGAGCAACTTCACCAACGTGGTCTCACCGATGGGTGCCGCCGGCTATTGGCAATTCATGAAGGAGACGGGGCAGAACTACGGCTTGGAGGTGAACGGCGAGGTGGACGAGCGCTATAATGTGGAGAAGAGCACCCTTGCCGCGTGCAAGTACCTTAAGAAGGCCTATGACAAGTACGGTAGCTGGGCCTTGGCCGCCGCAGCCTATAACCTTGGTCCTGGAGGGGTGGACAAGCAATTGGGTCGCCAGAAGAAGGAGAACTACTTCGACCTGCTGCTGCCCGAGGAGACCAGCCGCTATGTGTTCCGCATCCTCGCCATGAAGGAGATCATCCGCGATCCCGAGCGCTATGGCTTCCACCTGCGCAAGCGTGACCTCTACCTGCCGTATGCAACCCGTCGCATGGAGGTGAAGGGTCCCATCGAGGACATCGCCGCGTGGGCCACACGCAACAATACTGACTACAAGACGGTGAAGCTCCTGAATCCATGGCTTCGGGATACGCGGCTCAGCAACAAGGATGGGCGCTCCTATACCGTGCTCCTTCCAGCCGAGGGCTTCCACGATACCGTTCCGGAGTAGACCTTTGCGCCCCTTTGAAGACTGAAGCCCTGATGGGGGGCGCCACCGGAAACGGGGTGTCCGCCGACGACCATATCGAAGTTCTCGGTGCCCGGGTGCATAACCTGAAGGACATCGACGTGCGCATCCCGCGCGATCAGCTGGTGGTGATCACCGGGTTGAGCGGAAGCGGCAAGAGCTCGCTCGCGTTCGATACCATCCACGCTGAAGGGCAGCGCCGCTACATCGAGACTTTCAGTGCATATGCCCGCCAATTCCTAGGGGGCATCGAGCGGCCCGACGTGGACCTGATCACGGGGTTGAGCCCTGTGATCGCCATCGAGCAAAAGACCATCAGCCGAAACCCGCGCAGCACGGTGGGCACCGTCACCGAGATCTACGACCTGCTCCGGCTGCTCTACGCGCGCATCGCCGACGCATTCTCCCATGTCACCGGAGAGCCTATGGTACGGTACAGCGATCAGCAGATCGTGCAGCTCGTCGCTGAGGCGTACATGAACAAGGAGGTGCTCATCCTGGCTCCGCTCATCCGCGGCCGCAAAGGGCATTACCGCGAGCTCTTCGAGCAAGTGCTCCGCCAAGGATTCCTGCGTGCGCGGGCCGACGGAGAGGTGATAGACCTGACCACGCGCCCTCGCCTTGACCGTTACAAGGTGCATGATATCGAACTCGTCGTGGACCGCATCAAGGTGAGCGATGGCGGCACGAAGCGACTGGCCGAGACCATCGCCACCGCGATGAAATACGGCAAAGGCAGCTTGATGGTGGTGGAAGCCAAGGGCCACCACACCCCGCGCTACCTGAGCCGCCACCTGATGTGTCCCACCAGCGGCATCGCCTACGAAGAGCCGGAGCCGAATCTCTTCAGCTTCAATAGCCCTTATGGTGCCTGTCCGCGCTGTAGCGGCTTAGGCCAAGTGACCGAGGTGGCCTTGGACAAGATCGTCCCGGACCGGAGGAAAAGCATCCGCAAGGGCGCCATCGTTGTGATTGGCGGCTACAAGAGCAATTGGGTCTTCAAGCAGGTGGAGGCCGTGCTCGAGAACTTCGGCCACGACCTCGACACCCCGGTTGAGGAGATGGACGATGCCGTGCTGGCCGCCCTCTTGAACGGCATGGATGAGCCACTCCGAGTAAGCAGCAGCATCGGACTGAGCGACCGAAACGTCCAGTTCGAAGGCATCATCCCCTTCATCATGGAACAGGCCGAAGAAGGCCCCAAGTCCGTGCAGAAGTGGGCGGTTGGATTCACCCATATGGTGGCGTGCCCAGAATGCAAGGGGGCCAGGCTGAAGAAGACCGCGCTCCACTTCCGTGTGGATGGCCGGAGCATCACCGAGCTGGCCCAGATGGCCCTCAGCGATCTGCACGTCTTCATGTCCGGACTGACCGATCGCCTTCAAGGAACGAAGGCAGTCATCGCCAAGGAAGTGGTGAAGGAGATCTCAGCCCGAAGCGGATTCCTGCTCGACGTTGGCCTGGAATACCTCACCTTGGACCGCAGCGCGCGATCGCTCAGCGGCGGCGAGGCCCAGCGCATCAGGCTGGCCACGCAGATCGGCAGCCAGCTCACAGGGGTTCTCTACATCCTCGACGAGCCCAGCATCGGCTTGCACCAGCGCGACGATCAACGGCTGATCAAGAGCCTGCGCAGCCTTCGCGACGGTGGCAACAGCGTGCTGGTGGTGGAGCATGACAAGGAGATGATGATGAGCGCCGACCACCTGATCGACATCGGACCGGGCGCTGGTGAGCACGGTGGGCGCATCGTGGCGCAAGGACATCCGAAGGAACTGGCGCTGGGCGACAGCGTGACGGCGCGCTACCTGCGCAACGAGCTCCGGATCGAGGTGCCGGATGAGCGCCGCAAGGGAAATGGGAAGCGCCTCAGCCTACGCGGTGCCAAAGGCAACAATCTGAAGGAGGTGGATGTGGACTTCCCGTTGGGCACCTTCATCTGCGTCACCGGCGTAAGCGGCAGCGGCAAGAGCACCCTCATCGGTGATACGCTCTACCCCATCCTCAGCAAGCATTTCTACCGCAGCGATACGCATCCGCTATCGTACTCCTCCGTCAAGGGACTGGAGCATCTCGATAAGGTCATCGAGGTGGACCAGAGCCCCATCGGCCGTACGCCAAGGAGCAATCCCGCGACCTACACCGGTCTCTTTGACCACATCCGCGACTTGTTCGCGCAGCTGCCGAGCGCGAAGATCCGCGGATACAAGGCCGGCCGTTTCAGCTTCAACACCACTGGCGGACGCTGCGAGACCTGCAAGGGCGCAGGCGTGCGCACCATCGAGATGAACTTCCTGCCCGCCGTGCACGTGCCTTGCGAGACCTGCCGGGGCAAGCGCTACGATCGCGAGACCCTGGAGGTCCGCTTCAAGGGCAAGAGCATCGCCGACGTGCTTGACATGCCGGTGGAGGAAGCGGCCATGCTGTTCGCCGACATCCCGCACATCAACCAGAAGCTGAAGACCCTGCTGCAAGTGGGACTGGGCTACGTGAAGCTGGGCCAGAGCAGCACCACGGTGAGCGGCGGAGAGGCGCAGCGCATCAAGTTGGCCACCGAGTTGAGCAAGAAAGGCACCGGGAGCACCTTCTACATATTGGATGAGCCCACCACCGGCCTCCACTTCGATGACGTGAAGCAGCTCATCGCCGTGCTGCAGCAGCTGGTGGACCAGGGCAACACCGTGCTGGTCATCGAGCACAACATGGACATCGTCAAGGTGGCCGACCATGTGATCGACATGGGACCTGAAGGCGGCGCAGGTGGTGGCACCATCGTGGCGCGGGGCACACCCGAGGAGGTGGTGCTCATGGGCCGCGGCCATACCTGGCCCTTCCTGAAGCGGGAGCTGAGCGCCTGAGCTTGTCCTTGGCCGCAGGTTGAAAACCCTCCGCATCGATCTTGCCGCAAGGGTAGACCGACCGCTTCCTTCGCGCACAGCAGAAAACCATGAAACACGATCCGAAGCTCCGCGAGGAGAGCGAGCGCCGCATCAAGCGCGCATTCAAGCGCAAGGGATGGAGCGAGGTGAAGGCCAACGACAGCTGGGCCATCTTCAAGATCATGAGCGAGTTCGTAGAAGGCTTCGAGGCCATGCAGCGGATCCGCCCTTGCGTGTGCGTCTTCGGAAGCGCGCGAACCCGACCCGATGCGGGGGAATACAAGCTGGCCGAGGAGATCGCCTTCCAGCTCACTGGCAACGGCTACGGCGTGATTACCGGCGGCGGGCCCGGCATCATGGAGGCCGCTAACAAGGGCGCGCAGCGCGGCGGAGGCACCAGCGTGGGGCTCAACATCGAGCTGCCCTTCGAGCAATCCTCCAATCCATATGTGGACAAGGAGAAGAGCCTGCACTTCGATTATTTCTTCGTCCGGAAGGTGATGTTCACCAAGTACTCGCAGGGCTTCATCGTGCTGCCCGGCGGATTCGGCACCCTTGACGAGCTGTTCGAGGCGCTCACACTCATCCAGACGCAGAAGATCGGCCGCTTCCCCATCATCCTCGTGGGCCGCAAGTACTGGCAGGGGCTGCTCGACTGGATCAAACAGACCATGGGTGATAAGCATGCGTACGTCAATCCGGAGGACCTGGACCTCTTCAGCGTAGTGGACAAGCCGGAGGATGCCGTGGCCGCGATCAATGCATTCTACAGCAAGTACATGCTGAAGCCGAACTTCTGATCGCGTCTCATCTCTCCTTTGCATGGCGGTGCGGTCGCGCATCCTTGCCATTCATCCGTACCGATCCATCTATTGTTCAACACCTCCCTGTTGGAATAAGGCGTGCATCGCATCCGGCTGGCGCGAAGGCGCCCGGGTACTTTTGGTCGCGAGCCTGCGCAATGAACGCGCACCTCACCAGAAGCCATCATGGTGAACCAACTCGTACTGCTGATCAACGTGATCGGCCTCTTCCTGATTGACATCCTCCTCGGCGCCCCGCTCAGCATCAACCAGAACGTCCCGGCCACCATGGCGCCCGGCTCCGAGGTGAAGGTGACCGTGACCATCGAGAAGGGCGACCTCACCGGCTTCGCCAAGCTGCAGATCGATCTGCCGGAAGGGCTGAGCGCCACCGCGATTGAGAC
The DNA here is from genome assembly GCA_016715995.1 of Flavobacteriales bacterium. GTDB lineage: Bacteria > Bacteroidota > Bacteroidia > Flavobacteriales_F > PHOS-HE28 > PHOS-HE28. The sequence goes on along the minus strand of JADJXF010000027.1, from coordinate 13,408 downwards.
CAAGGGCGCGTCCTTCACCTTCGCCGATGAAAAGGCCAAGTTCATCTGGATGTCGCTGCCAGCCTCGCCGACATTCAAAATCACCTATACCCTTTCCGCAGCAGCCAACGCTTCCGGCGTGAAGCACATCAACGGACGTCTCTCCTACATCGAGGACAACGAGCGCAAAGTGCATGAGATGAGCACCAGCGTGCTTGACCTCGGCGCGCCCGGTGCCGTTGCGGTCGTGGAAACGCCGATTGTCACCGAGGACCCGTCTGCCAATGACTTGGTGAGCGCTGCTGGCGCCGCCCCGGTCGGCAAGGTGGCTGTGGCCGTGATTGACAACGCCAGTGGCGTGGCTCCCACGCAGGGCGCCGGCGGAGTAGGTGGTTCGCGGATCATCACGCCCATCACCGAGAAAGAGATGCTCGTGGAGGTGCTGGTGACCAAAGGCAGCATCCGGGGATTCGGCAAGCTCCAGGAGACTGTTCCCGTCGGCTTCACCGCAGTGGAGAAGAACAGTGCCGAGGCCATCTTCACCGCGCAGGACCGCATTGTCAAGTTCGTATGGCTTAACCTGCCTGCCTCCAACGAGGTGAGGGTGGTGTATAAGCTCCGCGCGAATGAGAAGCCTGATGGCGAGTACAGCATCGATGGCGAGTTCGGCTACCTCCTGAACGATGAGACGCAGAAAGCCGTGATAGGTACGAGCAAGTTCTTCGTGGGTGCCCGGGCGTTCGAACTGCTTGCCAGCGACCCGAGCAATATGGGCACGCAGCAGGTGGAGGACCCTGCACTGGCCCTGCGCCTGAAGGAAGAAGCGGAGGCCAAGGCTCGCGCGACAGAAGCGGAACGTTTGCGGAAGGAAAAGGAAGAGCAAGCGGTCAGCGCGCAGAAAGTCACGCCGCGTGTTCCGGCGCCCGAGAAAGGCGTCACCTACAAGGTGCAGATCACTGCAGCGCACCGCGAGGTGGGCAAGGCCTATTTCAAGGCCCGCCACCGATACGATGGCGATTTCCAGATCGAGCGCCACCAGGGCTGGATCAAGTATGTCACCGGCGGCTTCGCTGAGTACAAGGAGGCGCGCGACCGGCGCATCAACTACGTGCAGGTCGGCCACAATTTCCCAGGACCGTTCGTAACCGCCTACAACAATGGCGACCGCATTACCGTGCAGGAGGCGCTCATGATCACCAAGCAGCAGTGGGTGCAATGACCCAACGCTGATGCGCAGCCCCGCCGTGGTCCTGTCGTCATCCGCGCGCCGCACGATCACCGGCCTCGCCGCCGCGTTCCTCCTCCCCTTCGGAACCATCGCGCAAACGGACAGCACGGCCGCGAAGCCCTCGCTCTTCAAGCCCACCCTGGGCCTCGGTGCCGGCATGTTCGCGTTCTATGGCGATGTGGGCAACGACCACTCGGGTCGCAGCCCCCTTGTCTCGCGCCTCGGATATGAATTGCGCGCCTCCACCCCCATCACCAGCTGGCTGGAGGCCGACCTGTACGCCTTGCATGGACGCCTTGGCGTGAACGAACGTGATTTCAAGCGCGACCTGAACTTCGATTCGCGCATCACCATCGGTGGGCTGCAGCTGCGCTACAACTTCCTGCCGCTCGTGAACCGCGATCGCGTGGTAGAGCCGTACATCAACTTCGGCTTCGAGAGCGTTGAGTTCCTTACCAAGACCGACCTCTACGACGCGCAAGGACGGCGATACAACTACTGGAGCGACGGAACCATCCGCGATTTGCCGGAGAACGACCCCAATGCGGCCAACGCGGTGGAGATCCAGCGCGACTACCGGTACGAGACCGACGTGCGCGAATTGGATGCGGATGGCTTCGGCAAATACCCGGAGCGCACCTGGGCCGTGCCGCTGGGCATCGGTGCACGCATGGATATCGGCCATGGCTTCGACCTGCGCATCGGCACCACGATGCACTTCACCCTTTCCGATTTGGTGGATGGCGTTTCGGACAAGAGCGTTGGCGAACGGCAGGGCAAGACCGGGAACGACCGCTTCCTCTACAGTTCCTTCAGCATCGGCTATACCATCCCCATGGCGCGCAAACCGGCGAGGACGCGCTTCACCACCCCGCTCACCAACGAGCAGCTCGACCTGATCGTGCTGAACGATGACGAGGATGGTGACGGGGTGAAGGACTTCCATGATCTATGCCCCGGAACGCCACCGGGCGTGAAAGTGGATGCCACGGGCTGTGCGCTCGATGGCGACAGCGATGGCGTGCCAGACGATCGCGATGATGAGCTCAACAGCGCGCCCGGCGCGCTCGTGGATGGCCGAGGGGTCACCATCACCGACGACGCTCTGCTGAAGGCCTGGCTCAACTGGAAGGATAGCGCCAACGTGAACATCGTGGCCTCGCGCGTCGAGAGCTTCGGTCCAGCGCGTGCCGTGAAGCCGCCCGTCAAGCGTGTTTACGTGGTGAAGGTGGGCACGCATACCGAGGGCATCAGCGAGGAGATGATCCAGAAGATCCTCAGCATCCCCGATGTGCGCACCATTGAGAAGGGCGACACCACCTTCTATGTGGTAGGCAGCTTCGACGCCATTCCGGAAGCCCTGCGCCGCGAGCTCGAGATGAAGGGCATGGGCATCGAGAGCGTGGTGATGGCCGAGGAAGGCGGGCAGCTCATCGACGTGAGCGAGGAGAGCGCCGCAGAGCGCGCCAAGATGGTGGGCATGGGCGCCGGCGATGACAGCCGGGATGTGATCATCCGCGTGCAGCTCGGCGCCTTCCGCAACAAGCTCTCAAAGAACATCTTCGCGGGCATCAACGACCTGGTGGTGATCCAAGGCGATGATGGGCTGACACGCTATTATACCGGCTCGTACAAGGACGTGAACCAAGCCGCAGGACATCGCGTGAGCATGCTGCTGAAAGGCTTCGAGGGCGCTTTCCTGGTGGCCTTCCGCGAAGGCAAGCGCATCACCATGAAGGAGGCCGGCGCACGCGTCACTGGTACTGAGGACCTGCGCACCCGGGCCACCCCGGGCAGCGTGGCGCGCGACAAGATCCGCTACCGCGTGCAGGTGGCCACCTTCGCCGGCAACGTCCCTATGGAGACCATGGACAAGCTGCTTGGACTCGGCGACCTGGAACCGATCTCCAGTGATAACACTACCCGATACTTCTACGGAACCTTCGTGGAACGCCGCGAAGCGGAGGACGCCATGCAGGCCATCCGCATCAAGGGCTTCGCCGACGCCTTCATTGTAGGTTCAGTCAATGGCCAAATCGTGACCGCTGAGGATGCGGACGCGTTGATCGCCAAGTAGCGGCCTCCCCGTTTACTGCTCGCGTCTCAACTCACCCAAGCCGAGATCAGGTCGATGCGCCTCACCCGGTGGCGGACATCGAAGATCACGTCCCATTCGCCCCCATCGCCAGCGGTCGGTCCGGCCACGCAGCCGAATTCGATCCGGTACATATCGGTGCCGGTGCGGCGCGCCATCAGGTAGAAGCCGCTGCCCTCGGTCGGGGAGCCACGCCAAGGCCAGAAGAACGTGCGCGGTGTACCGCCATGATCCAACTGGTCCATTGCCATGCGCAGCGCCTTAATGCCCCATGTGAGCGGCTGCCCCGCAGCGGCCGCGCGCAGGAAAGCGACCACACGCTTATCGCCCATGAGGCGACGTGCTGCGAGGGTACGGCGCTCGGAGGCGGTTAGTCGAGGGTATGGAATGTACTTGCGAAACAAGGTCTTGGGCGAGGTGCGCGCGTGCCGGAGCGATTGGGACATGGCAGAAGCCCGAAGCTACGCTTGCACGTTCGACTCAGGTGCCCGCTATTCAAACGGTACTGCCGCCCCCAACGAAAAAGCCCCGCGCTCAGCGGGGCTTCTGTCGTGCATCGCGCTTCCTCTACGGGTGCGCGTAGATCATCGTCGGCCTGTTCGCCGGCCGTTCGCCGCGCACCATGCGGATGCCTGCGGGCGTGGCGGTGTACTTGCGCGCAATCATGTGCCCGTGCGCGGCCAGGTGGCCCACGGGCAAGCGCAAGTAGGGTTGTATCGGCAATAGCCAGCGCTGCAGCTCAAGCCCCACCTCGGGGCTATCGGCCACGATGAGGCCATGGCCCAGCAGCGGCAGTGAGAAGCCGCGCACCCGCCCGCCGCCGGGTGCGTGCCTCTTGGTACACGCTGCCCAGGTAGGCGTGCTCGCGCAGCAGGCGCTCGCGGTCCTCCCCTGTCGCCAGGCGGTCCAGGCGGAGCACCGCCAGCAAGTGCTCGGGCTCCAGGTTCACCACCTCGTCCTTGGTGGCTTGCAGGAAGGTGCCGTCCTGGTAGGCGAGCAAGTGACCATCCACCACGAAGCCGCATGCGCTGTACAGCATCCGGTGCTGCTCCGGCGCGAGCACCAATTGGCGCATGGCGCCTTGCTCTTCCATCTCCTCCACCAGCATCTGCACAAGCGACTTACCCACCCCGCCGTACGAAGGGTCCGGCAATACGAACACCTCGCGCACCCAGCCGCTGCCGGGGAAGACGACGCCGCAGGCATAGCCTACCAGATCATCGTCCACCACGGCCTTGTACAGGATTGCATACGGGGTGAAGAGGTGCCAGCACAAGCGTCCGCGCAGGCCCTCATCGTCCGGAGCAAGGCAGCACGCCCCATCCAGGTCGGCGTAGCGCATGGGTTCAATTCGCAAGGGGGTCTTCATGATTCGGGTCTTGTACGCGCCATGCCCCGACGCTCATCCCGGAGAAGGTGCCGGGCGAACGTCGGGGCCATGTCTGCGGATTGATCAGGCTGCGGTTGCCGTTGCCGCGTCGCTGGGGATGCTCAGGCCCGCCACACCTTCGGCCACCACGCGGAAGCCATAGGTCTTGAAGCGGTCCAGCCCATCCACCACCAAACGCACCTTGCCCGTTTGAGCGATCAGCTCCCACCCGGTCTCCAGCGAAGGGTCGCCTTCGGTCTGGTACACCTTGTAGACGCGACGGCCCTTGCTGGCGCTCCAGCGCACGATGATCTGGCCGAAGACCTTGGTGGCCTCCGCCCGCACATCGCCCGGCGCTGGCGGCACGCCCGCAGCCGTGGGGTTGCGCTCCACGTCCAGACCCGCGCTCAGGATGATCTCCTTGTCGCCACCGCTGGCCAGCTGCACGTAGCCGCCCAAGAGGTGGAAGATCTCCTTCGCTTCCTGGAACGCCAGGTCGCGCGCATCCTTCTCCAGCTTGCCGCGGTTGAAGGCGTAGGCCTGCTCAGCTGTGTCCAGCTTGTCGATGGCCGCCGTCACCTCCGCAAGGGTGGGATCGGGAAGAGGGTTCGGAGCGGCGAAGGCGGGGTTAGCCGTCATCATGCTCACACAGTTGCGGACCTTCGACACCAGGCCGCTTGGCGTAATTCGGGTGATTCCGAGTTTCACGAAATACCAGATCTTCTTCATTTGCTCCCCGTGTTTTGTGGGTTGGTGCCTTGTATGCCCAGGCCACCCGCCTTGTTCCAGTTGAGCGCGTGCCGCAGCGGGGTGATGCCCTCCCGCTGCAGCGGGAGGCACATGCCACAGAAACCACGCTGGATAAGGGTTTGCGGCGGAGCGCCAGCGAAGCCGTCCTCAATCCCTGAAGCGGCGTTCCCTGCAAGGCCGCGCACAGCAGCATACCTATCTATAGGGGGTTCATCCTCATCGACGATCGGATCATCCACGTGGAAGACGGGATCATCCTCACCGACGATCGGTTCATCCACATGGAAGACGGGATCATCCTTACCGACGATCGGATCATCCGCGTGGAAGACGGGATCATCCGCACCGACGATCGGATCATCCACGCGGAAGTCGGTATCATCCTTACCGACGATCGGATCATCCACGCGGAAGTCGGGATCATCCTCATCGACGATCGGATCATCCACGAGGAAGACGGGATCATCCTTACCGACGATTGGATCATCACTATGGAAGATGGGATCATCCTCACCGACGATCGGATCATTCACGAGGAAGACGGGATCATCCTTACCGATGCTCGAATCATCCTTAGGTAAGACCCGCTCATCCTTACGGATGATCTGATCATCCGCATCAACGACCGGAGCATCCTCGGGTACGGCGGGATCATCCGCATCGACGATCGGTTCCTACCCGGCGGCGCATGTATGCCACTTGAGCCATCGGCCCGCTACAGCTTCACCACCCCGAAGCGCAGGAAGCACTTGAGCAGGGCCACCCGGGTATTCGCACCGGTCTTCTCCACCAGGTTGCGGCGGTAGCTCTCGGCGGTGTGCGCGCTGATGGCCATGGCCTTGGCGATGGTCACCCGGCTGGGGCTCGCGTCGCTCACGTACCGCTTGCCGAACTCCAACTCGCGCGGCGAGAGCTCCTGCTCCAGCTTCTTCTTCAGCACCCACGGGCTGTTGGGGTCGGGCACGTGCGTTACCTGCCGCATCAGCAGGTCGTTGGCATAGCGGCCCGTGGTGCGCAGCGCCTCCAGCGCTGCGTGCAGCTCCTGGCGCTCGCAGGCCTTGCCCACGATGCCGTGGGCCCCGGCCAGCAGCGCGCCGTGCACGTACTCGTCCTTCGGGTCGAAGGTGATGGCCAGGATGCGCGTCTCGGGCTGGTGCTCCCGTATCCAGGCGATGGTCTCGAAACCGTCCATCAGCGGCATGAAGAGGTCCACGATGGCCAGGTCGATGGGCCCCTCGTCCTTCAGGCGCCCTTGGTAGTCGAAGCCGTTCGTGGCCTGCAGCACCACCTCGCCCTGCGGCCATTCGGCCACCAGGTCGGCCAGCACCTTCCGCGACATCCAGTGATCGTCCAATACGGCAATGCGAAGGCGGGCAGGCGCAGTATTCATGGGTGCTGATAGGTTGCGATAGATGGAGAACGATCCGATACCAACTAGATCCAACCCTCAAGGCCCCGCGCCGCGCATTGCGAAAATGGAAAAGCGCCCTGCCAAGGACCCAGGGAGGCACGCGCGAGTTTTTAACGGGGGGCGGGGAATAACCGTACACCACTAACCGCCCGACCTTTGAGCCTTGCTCCTTCTCCAACGCTACCTCTCCGATTTCCTCAACCTCTTCTTCCCGCCAGAGGACTCAGAAGGCCCAGGGGCCCTTTGGCCGTGGTGGAAATTGGGGATGGTGTTCGGGCTGCTGGGTGGTATGGGCTATTTGGTGCTGGGCTGAGGGCTACTAGGCTTTGAGGCCTTGAGGCAGTGAGGCCGATGCGGGCCTGTTGAGAAGCGGGAACAACTGCGTTTGGGTGCATCGTTCATCCTTGCCATCTTCGGCGCATGTCGTCTCCTGCCATCGACAAGTACTACACCAGTGTCCAGAAGATCATTGACTGGGGCGGGAGCAAGAAGAAACCGCGATACGGCAGGCATTCATTGCCCTCCTTAACCATTACGCCGAGAAGAAAGACCTCATCCTCATCACGGAACTGAGCGTTGAGGGCAAGCACGGGAGGAATGTTACACCCGATGGCACCCTGAAGAACGCCCTACGCCTGGACTACGGCTATTGGGAGAGCAAGGACGAGGCGGATGTGATCGACGACGAGATCGAGAAGAAATTCAAGAAAGGCTACCCCGACCGCAACATCCTTTTCGAGGACAGCCAGACCGCCGTGCTGATACAGGAAGGGCGCGAGATGCAACGCGTGAGCTTCAAGGATGCCGACAAGCTCGATGGTATCCTCAACGCCTTCGTGAACCTAAGCACCCCGAGGCGCGGAGGTTCGAGGAGGCGTTGGAACAGTTTAAGAACGACCTGCCCACCATACTGGAAACGCTGCGGGTCAAGATCGAGACAGCCCGCAAGGAGAACGCGCCATTCATTGCCGCAGCCGAAAAGTTCTGGACGCTCACCAAGCACGAGATCAATCCGGACATCACCGAGGCGGACATCCGCGAGATGATGATCCAGCACATCCTCACAGCGGACATCTTCAACAAGATCTTCGACGAGCCCGACTTCCACCAGCACAACAACATCGCCAAGGAACTGGAGGGGCTGGTGGGCACCCTGCTCACCTACAGCGAGCGCAAGAACCTGCTCGGCCTGCTGGAGCGCTATTACGAGGCCATCAACGCGGCGGCCGCCAGCATCAAGGACCACCACGAGAAGCAGCAGTTCCTGAAGGTGTTATACGAGAACTTCTACAAGGTGTACAACCCCAAGGCTGCCGAACACTTGGGGGTGGTGTACACCCCGAACGAGATCGTGCGCTTCATGATACGCAGTACCGACCAGTTGCTGCACAAGCACTTCGGCAAAACGTTTAGCAGCAAAAACGTCGAGATCCTGGACCCAGCTACCGGCACGGGCACCTTCCTCACCGATCTCATAGACCACCTACCCAAGCAGGACCTGGAATACAAGTACAAGAACGAGATACACGCCAATGAAGTGGCCATACTGCCCTACTACGTGGCCAACCTCAACATCGAGTACACCTACAAGCAGAAGATGGGCGCCTATGTCGAATTCGAGAATCTATGCTTCGTAGATACACTTGAACTGGGGGGAGGGCTTCGCTTCGAAGGCAAGCAGCATGATCTTTTTGGCCTCACTAGGGAGAACTCGTCGCGAATCAAAAGGCAGAACGAGAAGAAGATTAGTGTCATCATTGGCAATCCTCCATACTTCGCGAATCAGGCCAATGAGAATGACAACAACAAGAGCCGCACCTACTATACCGATGCAAAGAAGAAGATAGGAGGAATTGATGGCCGAGTGAAGGACACCTATATTAAGCATAGTACAGGACAAAAGACGAAGGCGTATGATATGTACACCCGCTTCTATCGTTGGGCAATGGATCGCATCGATGAGGATGGCATCATCGCTTTCATCACAAACAACTCCTTTGTCAATGCACGCCACTTAGACGGCTTTCGTAAATGTGTCAAGGACGAGTTTGACTATGCCTATGTGATTGATCTAGGTGGTAACATCCGAAAGCTATCTGGTAAGGATGGAATCTTCTTAAATGAGGACCATACAATCTTTGGACAGGCTGCTGCTGTTGGCATCGCTATCATGTTCTTGGTTAAGAAGAAGAGCCAAGAGAAGGTTGCTTGTCGCATCCAGTACATCCATCCGTGTGACATACGAGCCAAAAGGGAAGAGAAGCTGGAGTACATCCGCGTTCATTCGTTTGAAGAGATTCCGTTCGGAACAATCACGCCAGATCGAAAGAACAACTGGATCGTCAGTGGACAACGACTGGAACGACTTATTTCCTTAATCGAAAAGGAGGTTAAGCTCGGTCGATCCAGCGAAGCCATTTTTGCCCTTTACTCTCTTGGCCTTGTCACAAATCGTGATGAGTGGGTCTACGACAAAAGCAAGCCGAACCTAGAAAGGAAGGTCAGGTATCTCATCGATGCCTACAACCACGAAGTTGGCACTGGGCAGTCAGCAGAAGCACCCATCAAATGGACGCGAGCAGTGAAGCATGATTTATCAAAGGGCAAAGTTTATCAGTACTCGAAACCCTTAATGATTCCTTGCCTCTATCGTCCATTTGGGAAGGAGTATCTCTACTACGACCGCAACCTGAATGAAATGCAGTATCAGTTGCCGTCAATCTTCGGATCCCAAGGCACTGCGGGGAACAGGAGTATAATTTACACGGATGCGAACTCCGAAAAGCCGTTCATGGTTGGATCGAGTGTAACCAGGGCGGACCTGCATTTTGTCGGCTCGGGATGCGGCAGCCAAATGGTTCCGTTGTATCGGCTCGGGAAAGACGGCACGCGCCACGACAACCTCACCGACTGGGGCCTTGCGCAGTTCACCACGCATTACAAGGACACCACGATCAAGAAAGAGGATGTGTTCCACTACGTGTACGCCGTGCTGCACGATCCGGTGTACCGCGAGAAGTACGCGCTGAACCTGAAGCGCGACTTCCCGCGCATCCCCTTCTATGCCGACTTCTGGCAGTGGAGCAAATGGGGCAAGCAACTGATGGACCTGCACATCGGCTACGAGACCGCCGCGCCCTTCCCGCTGGAACTCGTGAGCAGCGAGAAGAAGAGCGAGCAAAAGAAGAAGAAGGCCACCCTGCTGGACCACCTCTCCGAACCCGAACCGCTTTACCAGCGCGAATACAAAGTGAAGGTGAAGCTGAAGGCAGACAAGGAGGCGGGCATCATCGAGCTGGACGAACTAACGCTGCTGAAGGGCATCCCCAAAGAAGCCTGGGCCTACAAGCTCGGCAACCGCAGCGCCCTGGAATGGGTGCTGGACCAGTACAAGGAGAAGAAGCCCAGCGACCCCACCATCGCGGAGAAGTTCAACACCTACCGCTTCGCGGACTATAAGGAGAAGGTGATAGACTTGTTGAAGAGGGTGACGACGGTGAGTGTGGGGACGATGGAGGTGGTGAGGGGGATGGAGAAAGGTGTGCGTTGAGGATCTAAAGCCTCTACAGGGTCTTTGCCGAGCGACACCCGTGACCCAAACCACCACACAGCGGAGGTTTGGGAGGACACCCGGCAGTGGTCCATGTTTACCATCTTTGGATCAACGACCAAGGCAAGGCAGAAACCCGGATAGGTCCTCTTAGCAGCCCAAAATGGAAGCACTGAAACAATCCAATGGAAACAGCAAGGATGAATCCCTTGTCCCCGTGAGGTCCATTTCTATTCTTTGGAAGTTTACTCCATACAAAGAGCATTCTGCGGACCATAGCTCGTCGAGCATTCTAAAGAAAGTCCTCACCTACCTGATGACTGAATCACATGCAGGGCGTGGTCATCTCATTGATCGGAATAGCAGCCGCACACAAGAAGGACCACGTGAACTATTCGCTACAGGCGCTGTATTCATGCATAAGGAGATGCGCTTACGCTGCTCATTGGCACTTTTGCGGAAAGGCCGGAAGCCAATGCTCAAGCCAAAAGAGCAGTACAGACTCATTCCGCTGCATGAGATGGATGCTTCCATTGCTGAACAGACCCACTTCTTCGTCGATTACAGCAGGAACATTCCTGTGATGTGTGTAGAATTCAATCATCACGGGCCGAGGATACCTGACATAGAATACTATATCAGAAGTGTCGCTAAGGATAAACTACAGCTGGCCAAGTCAGTGGAGTTCGTTATGCACATGGACAGCAAACTGGATGAGGCCTTGGCCAAATTCAAGAACGCCTTGAACATTGAAATCAAAATGAATCCCCAGAGGCTGAGCGAAATCGACACAGAGTTAGTGGGTAAGTACTTCACCGGCATGAGCACCTTGCATCAAAAACTCCGTCCGCAGTTCATCAAGCTAGAAGCTTTGTTTCAAACCCCGGTCGACCTATACGGAGTGAAGAGATTAGCCACTCAGCGAACTCCATGGTCAAGGACATGATGGCCTTCTTTAAGCGAAAGCCATACGCAGTTGACTGCTTTGAGAACTTCGTAGTGAAGTATGAGGACAAGGAGGGCATAGAGGACACCTTTAACCTTCTCAAAGGGAAGCGCGAAATCATCAAGGAAATAGAGCCGAAGATGATGTCCAAACGAAGAGAAGTGTACGAAATGATAGAAGGAGACTTTAATGAGTTCATGAAGACCCTGCAATAAGCATGGATCAATACTTCAAGAGACCACTGCTGTGGGATCTCATGGTCACAGCCGGTCTGATTGGGCTGGCATTTATCATGATCAAAAGGCAACTGCTAGTCGTGCCATCTCAGACGGAGTTGGTCAACTTCAACACGAATCTCCTCAGTGCCGCATTTAGTTCAGCTGGCTTCATCTTGACCATTCTGACTATTCTCATTACATTCAAGAATTCACATCCTAAGGCGAAAGGAAGCACACAGGATGCGCCGGTATTTGAATTGTTCTTCTCGACTGGGCTCTATCACAAAACTGTTTCCCTGCTGAGGAACTGTATCTGGGAATTGTTCTCAGTGTGTGCGACTACAGCACTGATAAGATTGGGGGTGTGCGTGTTCCTTCCCGTGACCATCTATATGGTGAACCTCGCCAGCACACTGTTGATCCTGCTGAGCTTGGTCAGGTGTCTAATCATACTGTCAAGGTCATGGCTCTCAAAAGGACTCAGACAGCTGAGCATTGGAGGTTGCGACGGTGCCGGTGGGGACGATGGAGGTGGGGGATGGAATCTGCAAAGCGTACTGTTTAAAGCGATACACATGGCAAGCGAGCTTACACTTAGCGGCGGCACACAACTACAACCAGAGGAACAATCCCTTCTCGCCAAGTCCCTCGTGCAGGTCCGTGAAGAGCTACACAATAACCCATACATCCAAGAAGCCATCAGAGTGCTGCCGGTGAAGGGTTATCGCAGTGCGATAGGCTCATATTGGAATGCGGTAGTCGATGACCTACGCCGAAAGATTGAACATCGAAGCCTGGATTTGTTCAACAAGGAGATGAAGCCCAAACAGGAGATCAAGACCTATGAAGACTTTCAGAAACATGTAACAGACTTTGACCTAATTGAAGGAGCATACAAGACTGGGGTGATTGGCTGGGAGGCGCACAAGATGCTTCATCAAGCAAGAGAGACACGGCACGTGTTTGACGGCCATCCCACAAGCACTGAGCCTTCAATCCTGAAGGTTCTCGACATGATCAATGACTGTAACAAGTACGTGCTCTCTGAGGAGTATCCTGTCCCCATCGTGGACATCGACACGTACCTGCAAACAATGGATAGCCCCTCGTTCCACCAGAACAAGACAGCGGTAGAGCAGGCCTTGGGCGACCTACCACAGATCTACCGAAAGGAATTGATCAATCGGTTGTACACGACGTATCAGCACCAGAGCACTACGACTGTAATGCGCGGCAACACCGAGTTCATTCTGCCCATACTATGGAGCGTGCTCTCCAAGGAAGATCGGAAGCAGATCGGCCAACGATTGGATAAGGATTTTGTGGAAGGCGACAAGGATAAATGCGAGTATGGCGTTGACTTCATGCTTAAGGTCAACGGGCTTCGTTATGTATCCAGTAGCACTAGGAATGGCTTGTTCGAGCCAGCGATAGAGAGACTGGAACAGAGCCTCGACAAATTCGAGGAAGAGAAGAGCGCTATGCTGCACTTACGGAAGCTCGGCAGCAGCGTCCCGCCACAGCTAATACCCCGTCTAGTCAGGCGATGACACATACCTACGTTGGCCACAAAGGGTACAGTCTACACTACAACAGGTCGGACTTCTATTCGGACGGGGCAACACCCATCATCAAGGAAATGTTCGAGCAGTTTGACGATGCGTCGATCAAAGCATTCATCGAAGTGGTGAAGAACAGTTCAGTGCTCCGGCTTCGCATCGCTGGCCCAGGTCAAATGAGGAGACTGAGGAACCTCGGACAGATACTTCTCGACAAACAATCTCTTGATAAGGATGACTCCGACTTTCTTGCCCTTTTGGTTGATGAAGCGAAGGAAGGAGAGCTCTACGCACTTTTTCATC
>JADJXF010000026.1 GCA_016715995.1 Flavobacteriales bacterium | reverse complement strand
AGCCGCCGCAGTTGCAGGTGGATGCCGGTGATGACCTGCCGTACGTGCCGGGCCTCACGCTGCAAGTGGCGGCCACCGGCGGAACCGGCACGTACAGCTACCTGTGGTCGCCCACGCAATACTTGGACGACCCCACTTCGCCCACACCGATGGTGCAAGGGCTGATGAGCACAACGCTTTTCACAGTGCAGGTAACGGACGCGGTCATGGGCTGCACCCTCACTGACGAAGTGCTGGTGGATTACAATATCGGGATGAGCGAATTGGGGAGTGGTGCCATCGCCGTATACCCCAACCCAAGCGATGGTTTGGTGCGCATACAAGGCCCGGTGGCCGTGCAGCGCGTGCAACTGCGTGCGCCGAACGGCGCGCTCGCCATAGAGCATAGCGGCGCTGCCCTGCACGACCTGGTCATGGACGTTTCGTCCCTGCCTGCCGGAGTGTACTTCATGACCATTGAATTCATTGACGGACGCAGCCACACCCACAAGTTATGCGCCACCTCCGTACACTGATCGCCACGGCGTGCGTGGCCCTGCTCAGCAGCGCCTACGCCCAGAGCACCCCCTGCCCCGGTGAGCCGCTCATCTTCCAGTTGGAAGGTGAGTACTACGGCACCAAGACCTGGGAGCACTCCACCGATGGCGTCACTTGGACTACGGTGGTGGTGATCGAGGACGAGCCCTTCATCCTTCAACCGGAGCAAAGCGGTTGGTACCGCGTGCGCTTCCATGATGAAGCATGCGGCATCGACTATGTGAGCGTGGCGCAGCGCTTCGTGGCGCACGCCATCGATCTGGGCGATGCCCTTACGATCACCATTGGCGGGGTAGTGCGCAATGAGTTGGGTGGTCCGGTAAGCGGTGCGACTGTTCGCGCAGGCTGCGGAGCGGGGGTAAGCACCACCACGGATCATTTCGGGGTGTTCCTGCTCCAGGGAGTCACGGCCTATGAAGGCTTGGCATACGTGACTGTTGAGAAGGAAGGCTACTTCACCGGGTCGCGCTCCTTTGTCCCGGGGGAGAACGCCGATGAGGCCATCAGCCACGCGTACATCACCCTGTTGCAGAAGAGCCTTGCGGGCACCGTGCAGAGTGCGAACGGAGGTCAGGTGGCATTAGAGGGGGTCACCATCAATTTCCCAGCGAACGCTTTCGTGCAGAATGGCCAGCCTTACAGTGGCCCCTTGCGTGTTTACCTCAACCACATCAACCCCACCAGCGCGGACCTGCACACCCAGATGCCCGGCATGCTCATGGGCGTGATGGACGAGCAGCCGCAGCTGTTGCTTTCTTACGGCATGGCTGGCGTGGAACTCACCGATGCCAACGGCCAAGGCGTGCAATTGGCTTCCGGCAGCTTGGCTACGGTGCGTTTCCCGGTGATGGCTGCGCAACAAGGAACGGCACCTTCGGCAATGCCCTTGTGGTGGTTCGATGAGGACCTGGGCTATTGGGTACAGGAAGGAGAAGCGCTGCGCGTGGGCAATGAATACGTCGGCCAGGTGGCGCACTTCTCGTGGTGGAACTGTGATGTGCCCGGCAACTTCGTGGAGTTGAAGGGCGTGGTGTTCGATAGTGTCAATGGCGGAGTTCTGGCTGGCGCGCGCATCATAGTGCTCACGCAGAGCATGGGCAGCGGGACCACCTACACCAACACCCAGGGCGAGTTCACGGGCCTGGTGCCCATCAGCCAGCAATTGACAATACAGGTGCAGTTGCCATGCGGGCCCAATGGCTCGTGGGTAACGGTACACACGGAGGTTGCAGGGCCATATGATCAGGGCAGCGTAATCGTATTGTCGGTGACCTTGTTGGACCAAAACCTGGTGACGGGCACTGTAGCGGATTGCGGTGGGCTGCCAGTTGAATCAGGATATGCACAGCTGAACGGAGTTGTGCATTTCTGCGAGGATGGTGTCTTCGAGGTGTTTTCTTGTGCGACGGACATCACACTTCGCGGCGTGGATCTGGCAACCGGCAACGTGAGCGATTACACTTCGATTGAATTGACCACGGATACGACGGATGTTGGGGAGTTGTTGACGTGTACGCCCCTGTTCGGCACCGTCACGGATATCAACGGGAACACCTATCAGACCATCATCATCGGCACGCAGGTGTGGATGACAGAGAACCTGCGCACGGCAAATTACAGGGATGGCAGCGCTATCCCCCTGGAATCGAACGCAACCAACTGGAGCCTCTTGACCACAGGCGCTTATTGCTACCTCGACAACAACTCGGCCAACGACACCATCTATGGCAAGTTGTACAACTGGTACGCAGCAGCCAACCCGGAGCTCTGTCCGCTGGGCTGGCATCTGCCAACCGACGCCGAATGGATGACTTTGGAATCCTTCTTAGGCATGCCACCGGGTGAATTGGATACCCAGGAAATGGATCGTGGCGCAGCGCAGAACGTTGGGGGCAAGTTGAAGGCCTTCACGTTGTGGGAGAGCCCGAACACAGGTGCGACGAATGAGTCCGGGTTCTCAGGACTGCCGGGCGGCTACCGCACCAGTAATGGCGTTTTCATCAACCCTGGCTTCGTCGTCAACTGGTGGAGCGCGACGGACATCGGGGTCGTGTCTTGGATACGTGGCCTGCAATACAACAAGTCAGGCATGGACCGAGGGCTTCCTCACAAGAGGTATGGGTGCTGTGTCCGTTGCTTGCGGGATTGAGAGATTGTAACGGCAGGAGGATACCCGTAAGATCGAGCAATGCCCTTAAGAAAAGCCTTGCTCGGTCTGTACTTGTTTGGTCTCACACCCCCGCCTTTTCCTTCTTCGCCTTCCCGTTGCTTTCCTTCTCATCGATCGGTTTCCTCAACACGATCTTCCCATCGAACACATCGATCACCTGCGGCTTGCCCGTCTCAAGCGTACCCGCGATGATCTGCTTGCTCAGCTCGTTCAGCAGTTCCTTTTGGATCATGCGCTTGATGGGGCGTGCACCGAATTGAGGATCGAATCCCGTGCTTGAGATGTGCGCGATGAGTTCCTCGCTGGGCAGTAGGTGGATGTCCTTCTCCTCCAGCTTTTGCAGGAGCATGTGCAGCTGCAGCTTCACGATCTCGCGCACGTCGGCGTGGCTCAGCGGACGGAACATGATCAGCTCGTCCACGCGGTTGAGGAATTCGGGGCGCACGGTCTTGCGCAGCAGGTCCATCACTTCACGCTGCGTCTTCTCGATCACCTCTTCGGCATTCTTGTCCTTCAGGTGTTCGAAATTCTCCTGGATGATGTGCGAACCGATGTTGCTCGTCATGATGATGAGCGTGTTCTTGAAGTTGACCACCCGGCCCTTGTTGTCGGTGAGGCGGCCATCGTCGAGCACCTGCAAGAGGATGTTCCACACGTCGGGGTGGGCCTTCTCGATCTCGTCCAGCAGCACCACGCTATAGGGCTTGCGGCGCACGGCCTCGGTGAGCTGTCCGCCTTCATCGTAGCCCACGTAGCCGGGGGGCGCACCCACAAGACGGCTCACGCTGTGGCGCTCCTGGTACTCGCTCATGTCGATGCGCGTCATGGCGTGCTCGTCGTTGAAGAGGATCTCGCTGAGCGCCTTCGCCAGTTCGGTCTTGCCGACACCGGTGGTGCCGAGGAAGATGAAGGAACCGATCGGCCGCTTCTCGTCGCCCATGCCGGCACGGTTGCGACGCACGGCGTCGGCCACTGCATGCACCGCTTCATCCTGACCGATCACGCGCTTGTGCAGCTCGTCCTCCAGCTTGAGGAGTTTGGTGCGCTCGGCTTCGAGCATGCGCGTCACGGGCACGCCGGTCCAGCGGCTCACCACGGCGGCGATCTCCTCCACGTCCACTTCCTCCTTGATCATCTTGCTGTCGGCCTGCATCAGCAGCAGTTCATCCTTGGCGGCCAGCAGTTGTTTCTCGGTCTCTTGGATGCGGCCGTAGCGGATCTCGGCCACTTTGCCGAAGTCGCCTTCGCGCTCGTACTGCGCGGCCTGGTGCTTCAGGTCCTCGATCTGGTCCTTGGCGCTGTTGATGCGTTCCACCAGTGCGCGCTCGCTCTCCCATCGGGCCTTGAAACCGTCGCGTTGGCCGCTGAGTTCCGCGAGTTCCTTGTTCAGCTCGGCGAGTTTCGGCTCGTCGTTCTCGCGCTTGATGGCCTCACGCTCGATCTCCAGCTGCATGATGCGGCGGTCGATCTCGTCGAGTTCCTCGGGCTTGGAGTTGATCTCCATGCGCAGTTTGCTCGCGGCTTCGTCGATCAGGTCGATGGCCTTGTCCGGCAGGAAACGATCGGCGATGTAGCGCGTGCTGAGTTCAACGGCGGCGATGATCGCGGCGTCCTTGATCAGCACCTTGTGGTGGCTCTCGTACTTCTCCTTCAGCCCGCGCAGGATGGAGATGGCGTCCTCGCGCGAAGGCTCTTCCACCATCACTTTCTGGAAGCGGCGTTCCAGGGCCTTGTCCTTCTCGAAGTACTTCTGGTACTCGTTGAGCGTGGTGGCACCGATGCTGCGCAGTTCGCCGCGCGCGAGCGCGGGTTTCAGGATGTTCGCTGCGTCCATGGCGCCTTCGCCACCGCCCGCGCCCACCAGCGTGTGAATCTCGTCGATGAAGAGGATGATGCTGCCCTCGGCACTGATCACTTCCTTCACCACGGCCTTCAGGCGTTCCTCGAACTCGCCCTTGTACTTCGCACCGGCAATCAGCGCGGAGATGTCCAGGCTGTACACCTGCTTGCCTTTGAGGTCCTCGGGGATGTCGCCGCTGACGATGCGCTGCGCGATGCCCTCGGCGATGGCGGTCTTGCCCACGCCGGGCTCGCCGATGAGGACGGGGTTGTTCTTGGTGCGACGCGACAGGATGCGGATGACGCGGCGGATCTCCTCGTCGCGGCCGATCACGGGATCGAGCTTGTTGTCCTTGGCGAGCTGGTTGAGGTTCTTCGCGTACTTGTTCAGCGCGTTGTACGTCTCTTCCTGGCTCTGGCTGGTGACCTTGCTGCCCTTGCGCAAATCCTTGATTGCCGCGATCAGGTCCTTCTTGGTAACGCCGTTGTCCTTCAGCAACTGGCTCACCGTGTCGCCGCTGTCGAGGATGCCGATCAGCATGTGCTCCACGCTGGCGAACTCATCGCCGAACTCCTTCAGCGCGGCTTGTGCCTTGGTGAGCGCATCGCTGCTGTAGCGTGAAAGGCTGATCTGCCCACCGCTCACTTTCGGATAGCCTTGCACGATGCGGTCCAGCGCCTGCGTCATGGCGGGCACGTTGACGTTGAGCTTCTTCAGCAGGAAGGGCGTGACGTCGGGATCCACTTCCAGAATGCCCTTGAGCAGGTGGCCGTTCTCGAGCATCTGCTGGCCATATCCGCTGGCGATGGTCTGCGCCTGCTGGATGGCCTGCTGGGAGCGGATGGTGAATTTGTTCAGATCCATGGTTGAGGGTTGTAGGTTGAGCGGTTGAGGGTTGCGCACGGACAACTGACAACGAGCAACCGACAACGTCTCCGTGCCATCAAGGCCCGCTCCGCAAGATGGTAACGGCGATTCTGGCAGGGGATGATGTGGCTCAGTGCCAGAACGTCCCTTGGATGGCCCTTGCATCTGAAGGAATGGCCGGGCGCGGCGTGCTTCGAGGCGCGAACCGAATGCGCGGAATACCTTCACCGGGTCACCCGCTGAATGCGCTTTGATCCCCTTCGTTTAGCAAGCCTGGTTGTTGTCCTTCTGTTCGCTGGCGGTACGCTGGCGCAGGACCATTGGGCGCGTCGCGTGGGCGCCTGGAGCAACGATGCCTACCAGGACGTGGCCATCGATGACAGCGGCAGCCTCTACGCGGTGGGAGAGTTCGGCGGCATCATCGGGCTGGGCACCGGCACGTTGATCTCGCAGGGCAGCCTCGACATCCTCGTCGCGAAGTACAGCGCAAGCGGCGACCTGCTGTGGACGCGCACCTTCGGCGGCAGCGGCCTCGATCGCGCGATCAAGCTGGAACTCACCGCCGACGGATCCATCGCGGTGGTGGGACAGTTCATGGGCACGGTCGATTTCGGCGGGATCCTGCTCTCCTCCTTGGGCGGCACGCAGGATTGCTTCCTCCTGAAGATGGCCCAGGCCGATGGCGCGGTGCAGTGGGCGCGGCGCGGCGGCAGCGCCGATGGCGTGGACCAGCCCAACGGCGTGAGCGTCGGTCCCGACGGCAGCATCGCCGTGGCGGGCGAGTTCCGCGGTACGGCGGTCTTCGATCAAGGCACCATCACCAGCATCACCGACCCCGACACGGGCGACCCCAGCGTGGACATCTTCCTGGCCACCTATGCAGCCGATGGAACACCGCTCTGGCTGAATCATGGCGCTGCCGAGTTCTCCGATCGCGGCATCGACGTGGAGCACGACATCGAGGGCAACGTGTACCTCACCGGCCAGTTCACCGACACACTCACACTCGCCGGCAACGTTCACAACAACGCCATGTACAGCGCGGTCTTCATCGCGCGCTTCAGTCCGGCGGGAGAGGAGGAGTGGTTCCGCGCGTTCGGCGGTGGCACGTACAATCAGGTGTTCGAGATGCTGCTGGTGGAGGACAGCTACTTGATGCTCGTGGGCGATGTGCAGGGCACGGTGATCTTCCTCGACACGGAGCCGGACCTCTTCACGGCAGCGGAGCCGCGCTCATCCTACCTGTTGAAGGTGGGGCTCGACGGCGAGATGATCGCGCAGACCACCTGGGGCAGCCAGCACCCGATGAGCACGCGTGCGCTGTCGGTGCGCGGCGATGATGTGGCCGTCTTCGGTCGCTTCATGTGCCACCTCACCGGCTTCACCGCCGAGTACGGCGCTGCGAGCTTCATGGCCACGGGCCTGCACGACCTCTACGTGGCGCGCTTCCAATTGTCGGACCTCGTCTTCAAGCAGGCACAGCAGTTCGGCGGGCAAGGCGACAAGGTGCCGGGCGGCATCGTTCACCGCGACGATGAAGACATCGTCTTCGCCGGCGCCTTCGAGCGGGTGCTGGTCTTCCCCGCGGCTGGTGCGTTCGATGCCCAGCCTTCCGGGCCGCTGCAGGTGGGGAGCGCGCCTTTGCCGCAGTGCGGCGACGACGCCTACAACGGATACCAGGACCTCCGGGGCTCTGCCCTCAAGGATGCCTTCATCGCGCGCGGGTACGTGGATGGCCGCGAGCCTTACGACTACTTCCATCGGTCCATCCCCGGCTGCGACCGCGCCATCCTGGAGCCTTACATCGTCATGGGCCCCTTCGGCGCGCTCGGTGCCGATTCGCTCGCGCGCTGCTTCGATGCCGCACTTACCGTGAACACGCGCAGCAGCTTCACGGCTGACACATCCCTGCGGCACACCGCCCCGCAGTTCACCTTCCTCTGGAGCACCGGACAGACCACCCAGACCATCGTCACGCAGCAGTCAGGCTGGTTCTGGGTGGACGTGACCATGGGCGTCAACTGCTACACCTGGCGCGATTCGCTCCACCTCACCGTGCATCCGATCCCGGCCATGCCGCTCGTGAACGACGATGTGGTGGTGAACACGAACGCGTTCACGCCCGGGCTGGTCCGCGTCTGCGAACCGGATTACCCTTGGCTCTGGGCCACCAATGTCGATCCTGCCAATACGGTGGAATGGATCCGGCCTGGCGGGACGATCGTTCCGGGCGACAGCGTGCTCGCCACTGTCACCGGGCTGTACACCGTTCGCGTCACCACGCCCTTCGGGTGCGTGCGCCAGAACGCCGTGGATGTCATCATCGACCCCAGTGGACCGTTGCCGCCGCTTGATGCGTTGCTGACGCTCGTCTATCCGCAGGACGATGACCTGAACGACACGATTCTCTTGTGTGTGGGAAGCCCCATCATCCTGGCCTTCGGCGCGGAGCTCTTCCTCAATGGCGTGCCCGTTGGACTGCCGTATGCCGTCGCCACGCTCATGAGCTGCTCGGGAAGCGGGCCATGGTCGCCGATCCCGGCCAATGCGCTCGGCGATGCATGCCTCTATTCCTTTACCACCGAGGGATGGTACGCGCACGAGATCGGCTTCGCGCTCACCAACGCGCCATGCGGGGAGGACACGCTGTACTTCAACCAGGCCGATAGCATCTATGTGGTGCCGCTCCCGGTGGTCGAACCGATCATCTCGGTGGAAGCACCGCCGTACATGTGCCCCGGCGACACCGTGGCGCTGATCGCGACCTGTCCGAATTGCACCAGTTCAGAGTGGTCAGGTAGCGGTATCACTTCGGTGGTGGGTGACACGGCCTTCATCATCAGCGCTGGCAACTTCACATTCGAAGGCACTGCGATAAGCCCAGAGGGATGTGAAAGAACCGAGTATGTGAACGTGACCGTGCAATGGAACCCGGTCCCGTTGCTCCTGGTCGACCCCATCGATGCCATCATCTGTCCTGATGATTCGGCCACCATCTGGACCAGCGCACCGGGCTCCCAATTCCAATGGTTCGGTCCGCTGGGTCCCATGAACGTGGACAACGACAGCATCCATACCTCGCAGGAAGGCTTCTACTACGTGGAGATGGTGGACACGCTCGGCTGCCTGGTCACCAGCGATCCCATGCTCATCACGGACTACGCCACGCCCTACCTCAACATCCTTCCGGACAATGTGCTCTGCGAACCGGGCGAGACGAGCATCCTGCAAGTGGTCACCACGAGCACATCCACGCTGCTGTGGTCCGCGCCATTCGCCGGGAGCACGGCCACCCAGCAGGTGGTCTCGCAACCGGGCATCTACACCTGCTCCGTGAATGCATGCGGCATCACCACCGTCCTCAGCGTGCAGGTGTTCGGGAACACGGCGAACGCCGAACTCACCGTGCCGGGCCCATTCACGCTTTGCCCAGGTGAGGAGGTGGTGCTGCAAGGCGCGCCGGGCCAGGTGATCTACTACTGGGAGCCGGGGCCCATCTTCAACACGTCCATCACCGTCGATACCACCGGCACATTCCTGCTGGTCACCTCCGACGCGAACGGCTGCCGCGATTCGCTGTGGACCGATGTGACCGTGCTGCCCGAGTATGAAGAACTGAATGTGCAGGACTCGGCGTTCTGCGTGGGCGATGCGATCATCCTCAACGCAACAGGCGATGGCCTTATCACCTGGTACGCCGATGCGGCGCAGACACAAGTGCTGGGGACAGGAAACGTCCTGGATCTGGGCCTCGCTCAAGATGACTTGACCATTTGGGTGGAACAGGTGGTCGGCATCTGCGGCAGCGGATTGGTGGAATGGCTCATCGCGGTGAACGAGGTACCCGAGCCGCCACAGGTCAGCGGGCCTGCGTCGGTATGCGTCGGTGACAGCATAGCGCTGAGCGTTCAAGGTGGTGCTGGAACGACGTTCACATGGACCACGCCATCAGGCTCCGCACAAGGCGATGTGCTGGTCATTTCGCCGGTGGCACTCGGCGACGGTGGCGACTATCTCGTCACGGCCACCAATGCCGGTTGCCCGTCTGCTACCGGCACCTTCGTCCTCACGGTCCTCATCCCATCGCCGCTCTTCATCGGGAACGACACGCTGATCTGTCCCGGCGGCCAGGCCATCTTCACAATGCCGCCCGGTTTCACGCAGCCCGTCTGGAACGGCAGCACGACGGGTCCGTCGTACACCGCTACGCAAGCAGGTCCCGTGTTCCTGGCCGCAGTGGATGTGAACGGCTGTTCCGTGAGCGATACCGCGCAGGTCATCGTCTTCGCCTTCACGCAGCCGCTCACCGGCACCGGTGCTACCATCTGCTTCGGTGCCGATGCCACGCTTGTTGCGAACGGCTCAGGCATCATCACCTGGTTCGCCGATGCCGCGCTCACCCAGCTCGTGCATACCGGGTCAGCATGGTTCTTCGATCAACCCGCCGATAGCGCGGTGTATTTCCTCACGCAAAGCGAAGGGCAGTGCGTGTCATCGGTCATCGCCGTCGCGCTCAATGTCACGCCGACGCCCTTCGATGCCGTGCTCGTCGGCGAGGATTCGGTTTGCCTCGGTGGCACCCTCGTGCTTTCCGTGTCGGGATCGAACGGACCATCGGGCAGCTGGACCACGCCGAGCGGCACCTACACCGGCGCTTCCATCACCATCGTGCCTGCGGAGCTATCGGATGAAGGGCTCTACACCGTGGTGCCGGCCATTGGCTTGTGCGTCGGTGACGCGCTGCAGATCATGGTGGAGGTGCTCGTCCCCCTTCCGCCATACCTCGGGCCCGATACCGTGTTCTGCGAGGGCGGCACCTTTTCCCTGCACCTTCCCGCAGGCTACAGCGCGCCGCTCTGGAGCACGGGCGCCACCACGCCGTCCATCATCCTCATCGCTCCCGGCACCTATGGTGTGCAGGCGATCGACCCCCAAGGCTGCCCGGTGGAGGATGCCATCGTCATCGGCACGGTGGGCTGCGATCCCGTCATCCCCAACGTCGTCACGCCGAACGGCGATGGCGTGAACGATGGCTTCCAGATCACCGGCGACGGCTTCATCGGTGCATGGCTCCGCGTGTACAGCCGCTGGGGCCAGGTGGTCTGGGAAGGCGATGTCAAGCACGGGGCATTCCGTGGCAAGCACCAGGACAACGGCGAGCCGCTCTCCGAAGGCACCTACTACTACGAGCTGATCCTGAATCGCGCGGGCAAGGAGGATCGGGTCATCACCGGCTATTTCAGTTTGCTCCGGTAGCGCAGCGTCACACCGGAAGCGAGCGCGAAAGACCGTGCGCGTGTGGGTATCGGGCCGCACCGGTCATGAGCGGAAACATCGCAATGCCCGCTTCTACTTTCGCCCCGCCTGCGGCTGGCAGGCGCGCCCATGCACGCCGAGTTCGCGGCCATCGCCGCTGGTGACCGAACTGCTTTCGAAGCGCTCTTCCGCGCGCACTATCGCGCGCTCTGCGCTTTCGCCGTGGGTTACCTCAAGGACGGCGACAAGGCCGAGGACCTCGTGCAGGACCTCTTCTTCCGCCTCTGGCTCAACCGCGAGAAGGTGCAGGTGACCACCAGCGTCAAGGCCTACCTCTATGCTTCGGTACGCAACCGCTGCCTCAACGCCGTGAAAGCCGGAGCCAGGGTTCGCGCGTTGAATGAAGACATGGATGACCGCTTGCAGGAGGAGGAGCGCTCAGAGGACGAGCACACCGAGCGCATCGCCCGCGTGCAGGCCGCCATCGAATCGCTGCCGGAGGAACGGAGGAAGGTCTTCAAGCTGAGCCGCTACGAAGGGCTGAAGTACCACGAGATCGCCGAGCGGCTGGGCATCAGCGTGAAGACCGTGGAAAACCAGATGGGCAGCGCGCTCAAGACCCTGCGCAACGAGTTGAAGGACCTGGTGCCCCTGCTGCCTTGGCTGTTCTGGCTGGGCGAGGGTGGGGGATAGGGGTATTGGACGCATCGGTTGTCATCAACAGGATACATGGATCAAAACGGCATCGATAGTGATCTCCTCGCCCGGTACATCGCCGGTGAAGCCGATGCCGCGCAGCGCGCGCAAGTGGAGGCATGGGTGGCATTGAATCCTGCGAATGCGGAGGAACTCGACCGCATGCAGCGCATCTGGTCCATCACCGCCGATGCGGCAGTGATCGCGCTGGATGAGGAAATGCGGGCCTGGGCCGTCGGTGCAGAAGCGGAAGCCAAGGCCAAGGAGGCTGAGGAACGTGCATGGGCCTTGGGCGAAGCAGCCGCGACGCGGGCATGGATGATGGAGGACAGCGCATGGGCCAAAGTGCAGGACCGCATCGCGGAAGCAGAAGGGAAGGGTCGCGTGATCCCCATGCGGCGCATGCAATGGCAGCGCTGGGCGGTTGCTGCCGCTGTTGTCGCGGGTGTGCTTTTCGCTGCGCGCTGGATCATGCAGCCACCGATGGAACAGTTCGCCTCCCTGCATGAACCAATGGATGTCTTGCTCGCGGATAGCAGTGCGGTCGTGCTATCGCCGGGCACCACGATGGATGCGCGCATGGGCCGTGAGCGCAGCATCAAGCTGAAGGGCGAGGCCTACTTCGCCGTGCAGCGCGACGAGGCGCGGCCTTTCGTGGTGGATGCCGGCGATGTGCAGGTGATGGTGCTCGGCACGGCCTTCACCGTTTCAGCCTACGACTCATCCGAGATCGTGGAGGTCCGTGTGCGCAGCGGGCGCGTGCGCGTGGAGGCAGGGCCGGATACGCTCGTGCTCACAGCCGGGCAGCACGCGCGCTACCGCAAATCGCGCCATCTGCTGGAGCGCGCACCAGCAGCGCCCGCCGAGGTCTGGGGCTGGCGCATCATTCACTTCGACCGTGCGCCGCTGGATGAGGTCACGCGCCAGTTGGAGCGCATCTACAAGGTGCAGGTATCGCTCAGCCATGCGGGTCTCGCACGCTGCACCCTCACCGCCGAGTTCGACGACGAGCCCATCGAGGCCATCCTTGGTGTCATCGCAGACACCTTCGGCTTCACCCTTACCCGCGACGGCAACAGTTATGCGCTCGATGGCGAGGGGTGTTGAGCGTTGTGTCTCCCTGGCGGTAGCGCTGTGCATAGTCATGGTCGCTGCGGCGCAAGGCATCCTCGAGCGTCGCGTCACCGTGCACGCGGAGAACGTGAGGTTGGGTAATGCGCTCACGCTCATCGCACAGGACGGGAAGTTCCGGCTCAGCTACAACGCCGCTGCCGTGCCTGCGGATAGCATCGTCACCCTCCACGCTGAAGACTGGACCGTGCAACGCGCGTTGCGTGCCGTGCTTCCTGCGGGCCTTCCGTGGAAGGAGAGCGGCAACCACCTCATCATCACCGCAGCGCCGGGCAGGAAGCAGCGCTTCGATTTGGAGGGCGCGATCACCGATGGAAGCAACGGCGCGCCCGTTTCCGGCGCCACGGTCTTCGAGTTGCGCAAGAGCAACGCAGTGGCCACCGATGCGAAGGGCGCCTTCCGCATCGCCCTCAGCGGCGAGTTGGAGCGTACACCGCTGTTGATCGCGCGCAGCGGCTATCAGGACACCGTGGTCTTCGTGGAGCGCGGTGCTGCTGCGCGTGTGGCGCTTCGGCCCATTCCACCAGTCGAGCGCATTGATCCCATCTGCCATTTCGATCGCTGCGGCGTGGAGGATCTGGGCACTGCGCGTCTGCTGGTGCCCGCATCGCGCATGCAATTCGCGGAGAACCTCGGCTATGCGGAGCGGCGGGCCTTTCAGCTCTCGCTCGTGCCGGGGGTCAGCACCAACGGCCCCATCGCTGGCGCGGTGGTGAACGAGGTCTCCGTGAACGTGCTCGCCGGTTATGCGCGCGGGCTCGATGGCCTGGAGATCGGCGGCGGCGCCAACCTGCTCAGTCACGACATGAAGGGCGTGCAGATCGCGGGCATCGGGAACCTCGTGGGCGGCACGGTGCGCGGCGTGCAGTTCGCGGGCGGCGTCAACCACAGCATGCGTGCCATGAAGGGATTGCAGGTGGCGGGCTTCAGCAACACGGTATGGGACACGCTCTCCGGCGTGCAGGTGAGCGGCGGCGTGAACCTGGTGAAGCGCGGCATGTCCGGCACGCAGGTGAGCGGCGCAGCCAACGTGGCCTTCGGAGATCTGGATGGCGTACAGGTGAGCGGCGGCGCTAACGTGGTCACCGGCGTAGTGAACAAGGCGCAGGTGAGCGGCGCGGCCAACTACGCCAAGGCGGTGAAGGGCGCTCAGGTGAGCGGTGGGGTGAACATCTCGTTGGGTGAAGTGGGCGGCGGGCAGGTGGGATTCGGAGCCAACTATGCGGGAAGCGTCACCGGCGGACAGGTCTCCTTCGGTGCCAACGTGGTGCCCGGTGAAGTGAGCGGTGGTCAAGTGGGCTTCGGGCTCAACTACGCAGGGAATGTCACCGGCGGACAATTCAGCTTCGGCGCGAACGTGGTGCCCGGTTCGGTGGACAAAGGCCAGGTGGGCTTCGGGTTGAACTACGCGGGCAACGTCACCGGCGGGCAGTTCAGCTTCGGCCTTAACGTGGTGCCCGGCACGGCGGAAGGCGGACAGGTGGGCGCGGTGAACTTCGGGAGGCGCGTCGTTGGCGGACAGGTGGGCATCATCAACATCAGCGATACGCTCAGCGGCGGCTCGGTCGGACTATTCTCCTTCTCGCTGAAGGGCTACCACCGCGTCGATGTGATCAGCAATGATGTGATGCCCTTGAGCGTGCAGTTCCGTACCGGAACGCGCGCCTTCCACAATATCCTCGGCTATTCACCCGCCGTGACGCCCGATGAGCGCTGGGGCTTCCTCTACGGCTTCGGCTTCGAACCGCGGTTCTCCCAATCACTCTTCCTCAACATCGACCTCACCGCCGAGCAGATCGTGGAGCAGCGTGAATGGGTCGATGCCGTCAACATCCTCGGGCGCTTCAGCATCACCCCGGGAGTGCTCATTCGGGAGCGCTTCACCATCACAGCTGGGCTGGTCGCGAATGTGCTCTTCAGCAATTGGCGCGATGTCTTCACCGGCCAGTACCGGAGCGCGTTGCCACGCGCAGAACTGGCCTACAACGACCAAATGGATGACCTGCGCCTGAGCGGCTGGTTGGGGTGGAGGGCAGGGGTGGGGGTGAGGTTCTAGCTCGGCAAGCAGAGTTCAGAATACAGTACTGTTCTCTGCGCCTCTGCGTGAGACTCACATTTTCTCACCACGTGATAGGGGTATCCCACCCCATCGCTGTCATACCACCAAACCGAACACCTGTTCCCCATGCGCCTCCTCTCATCCGATCCAATCGCCGCTCAACACTGTATGCCCGACAGCGCTGTAACCCATGAGGGTGCACCATGGTCTGATGCGCATTGCGGCAAACGTCCCGCACACCCAACCACCATGCATCAGATCCGCTCCAGCCTCCTCTCGCTCTTGTTGCTACTTGCTTCCAGCACCCTCGCCCAATCCACCACCCAGACCGTCCGTGGCACCATCACCGATGCCGACACCCGCCAGCCCCTCATCGGCGCCACCGTGCTCCTAGCGGGCAGCGACCCGCTCATTGGCGCAACCACCGACCTCGATGGCCGCTTCGCTCTCAGCAACGTACCTGTGGGACGCATCGCCCTTCAAGTGCGCATGCTTGGCTACGAAGAGCAGAACATGGCCAACCTCTTGGTGAACTCCGCCAAGGAGCTCGTCCTCGATCTGCGACTCCAGGAATCGATCGTGAAGCTCGATGCGGTGGAGATCAGCGGCAAGAAGGGTCGCGGCGAGGTGCGCAACGACATGGCCGTGCTCAGCGCGCGCACCATCAGTGTGGAGGAGACCTCGCGCATCGCTGGCGGCATCAACGATCCCGCGCGCATGGTCACCGTCTTCCCCGGCGTGGCGGGCGATCCCACCGGCAACAACACCATCATCGTTCGCGGCAACTCACCCAAAGGCGTGCTCTGGCGCCTCGAGGGCATGGAGATTCCCAACCCCAACCACTTCGCCGACGACGGCACCACCGGCGGGCCCATCAACGTGCTCAACAGCGATGTCGTGGACAACTCCGATTTCTACACCGGCGCCTTCGCGGCCGAGTACGGCAACGTCACCAGCGCCGTCTTCGACATGAAACTGCGCGACGGCAACGACCGCACCCGCGAGTACACCCTCAAGGCCGGCGTCCTGGGCACCGACCTCACCGCCGAAGGGCCACTGCCAGGCGTGCAGGGCGGCAGCTACCTCGCCAACTACCGCTACAGCACCCTCTCGCTGCTCGATCAAGCCGGCATCGTCGACTATCAGGGCGTGCCCAAGTACACCGATGCGGCCTTCAAGCTCAAGCTGCCCACCGCAAAGGCCGGCACCTTCTCGCTCTTCGGCATCGGCGGTCGCAGCAGCATCCTGCAGGAGGAGAAGGGCATCAGCGGCGATTCGCTCTTCGCCCGCTCCGACTACGGTTCGCGCATGGGCGTCGTTGGTCTCACGCACACGCAGCTGCTCAGCGCCAACACCTTCCTCTACACCACTGTATCACTCAGCGGCAACGGCAGCGGTGTCGTGTTCAAAGAGACCGACGCGCCCGGCGAACTGCCCCTCGTCACCCGGGAGGAATCCGACATGCGCCGCACCACCTACCGCGCCACCAGCACCCTCAACACGCGCCTCAACGCCAACCACAAGCTGCGCACCGGCGTCATCGTCTCGCACGACCGCTTCCGCATGCTGGTCGACAGCTGGGACCGCGAGCAGCAAGCCACCCTCCGCGAATTGGACCACGACGGCAGCGCCACCACCCTCCAGGCCTTTTCCAGTTGGAAGTGGCGCTGGAGCGAGCAATGGTCGCTCACCAGCGGCGTGCATTTCCTGCACTACGCCCTCAACGGATCCAGCAGCATCGAGCCGCGCGCCGCTCTGCGCTACCAGCCCAGCACCGTGCGCGCCTTCACCCTGGGCGCCGGGCTGCACAGTCGTACCGAGAGCATCATGACCTACTTCGCGCAGAGCACCGATGCCGAGGGCCGCACCATTACGCCCAACAGGAACCTCGGCCTCACCCGCGCCATGCACGCCGTCTTCGGCTACGAGCAGATGCTCGCCGAGGACGTGCAGCTCAAAGCCGAGGCCTACTACCAATACCTCTACGCCCAGCCGGTCGAGGATGCCCCGGGCAGCGCCTTCTGGCTCGGCAACACGCAGGAGTGGTTCACCACCAAGCCCCTCGTCAGCACCGGCACCGGCTACAACGCGGGCGTCGAGGCCAGCATCGAGAAGTTCTTCACGCGTGGCTGGCATGCCTTGGCCACCGCCTCCGTCTTTGAGAGCCGCTACCGCGCCGACGATGGCAGCTGGTACAACGCGCGCTTCAACCTCGGCTTCGTCGGCAACGCCCTCGTCGGCAAAGAGTGGAAGGTGGGCGCCGCCACCAAGAACAAGGTGCTCACCACCGGCGTGCGCTACAGCCTCATGGGCGGCCAGTGGAACACACCCATCGACCTGGAAGCAAGTCGCGCTGCGGGCACGCACAAGGAGGGTTCACCCGCCATGAGCATCAAGGGCGATCCCATCGGCAAGCTCGATGTGGTGCTCGCCTACCGCGTCGGCCGCGCCAAGGTCAGCCACGAATTCAAGGCCGATGTGCAGAACGCCCTCAACACCCAGACGCCAGTTTACCACTACTACAGCAGCCGCCAGGACCGCATCGAAGCCGTCAACCAGCTCGCGATACTTCCGGTAATCGGGTACACCTTGAGGTTCTGAGTGAGCAATGAGCAACATCCCGGAGGAATGCTGCATGGCAACGCGCTTCCGGGTGTTCGCTCAAATTCCGACAAGGTCCCTGAAGTGAAACTCTCGTGTGGCGCAGCGCTCACAGCACCCGCTACCATCCGCAACTTGTGCGTGTAGCGCGCCTCCTCGGCGTTATAGATGCCTTGGTGATCCAGCTTGTCGATTCGCATGTGCCCGCTCCAGTGCGGTCCACACAAGTCCTTGGCGCTGATGTTCTCTTAGCCTTGGGAGTCGCCGCTGCTACGATTGCCTTCCTGTCGCGTGGCGCGATCATTTAGGGCGTACACCTAAGGAACCACGATTCGTTGGCGGTGGGTTACCTCCTGTGCGCGCACTACCAGCACATACGCTCCGCTTGCGAGGCCGCGCAGGTCCATGGTGGCATCGGTGCCGGCCATGCGATCACTGCGCTGCAGGCGACCATGTGTGTCGTACAGGCTCAGTTCGGCCGAACCGAGCAGGCGAGGAATGGTGATGCGCAATGCCGCACCTGTCATATCCTGCACGATGATGAGATGCTGCTCCTCCACGTCCTCCGCGCCGGTGTGCATGTCCCCCAGGGTGCATACCCAGAGCGTGTAATGGTCCGGCGGAAAGCTGGCCAGGTCCCCATCCGTGGATTGGTTGTGCCCAGTGAAGGCCAGGCGGCCGTCCGGCCAACCCACCAAGTGGTGGCCCCATTCGAACGAGCTCCCACCGTAAGAGTGCTGCCACTCCACGTTCCCGGCTCCATCCATGCTCACCAACCACACGGCACCTGTCCCAAATTCCGGTGGAAGATCATCTCCGGCTGCAGCGATAGGGAACATCATGACGCAGCCGCCATCCGCTCTGAATACCGGATGGACAGGACTATCCTCCGCGCCATTCCCGTAACCCGTTGCCCATTCGATCTCACCCGTTGCATCCAGAGACATCACCCATGCGCGGATGCCGGGTGGCGCGCCAGCCATGTCAATATCCGTGGATGTACTGATCAGTAATACCAAATTGCTCCCATCGGGTCGGCTGTGGATGTGTGTGGCATAGTCCCCCTGCGTGCCGCCTAGGCAGCGCTTCCAGTCAATCGACCCATCGGCGGTGAGCTTCACCACCCAGGCATCCCAGATGTTTCCGGTGTTGATGGCGTCATCGACGTCACCATCGGTCGAAGTCGTTGACCCGCACAGCACCAGCCCCCCATCCGCCGTGGTGGTGAGATCGTACGCTTGTTCATCCAGGCTGCCGCCCAAGGCTCGCTGCCAGAGCAATTCGCCGCCGGCGCTTAGACAGGCCACCCAGATGTCCCACTGCCCATGATGACCTGTGACATCACCATCGGCGGATCCGACGGAACCCGCTAGGACCAAGGCGCCGGATGCGGTTTCCACCATGGCATTGGCCCTGTCGTCCGAGGAACCGCCTAGGCAGCGCTGCCAGAGCAGTCCGCCATCACTGTCCAATTTCACCAGCCAGATGTCCGTACCTGGGGGAGAATGCGCTCCGACGACGTCACCATCTGCGGAGCTGGTGTGCGCGAGCAGGGCGATGCCTTGGTCCTGGGTCTCCAGCAGGTGCACTCCCATCTCATAGTTCTGCGGAAAGAGGTAGAAGAACTCTTCCTCCGAGCCACCAAGCGCGCGCTCCCAGAGCAACTGGCCCCCGCCCGAGAACTTCACCAACCAGATGTCCACGTTGCCGTGGTGGCCGGTGACATCGCCATCGCTCGATCGCGTTTGTCCCGCTATCACCACCCCACCATCGCTCGTGGGGATCATCTGATAGGCTTGTTCCATTTCCGAGCCACCAATGGCCTGCTCCCAAAGGAGCTCGCCATCTGGCGAAAGCTTGAAGACCCACATGTCCGTCGGGATCTTGCCTCCCGGATGGTAACCGGTGATACCGGGCTGCGAGGTTTCAACGGTGCCCAAGCCGATCAAGCTGCCATCCGGCAGCGGCACCAACCATTCACCCTGGCCACCGCTTCCACCAATGAGGGCCTGCCAGCCGATGGGTGGTGATTGCGCGGAGAAGTGACCGGTACACATCACGAACAAGGATGCAAGGAGCCAACGCATGGACGGTGTATTCGTGGACTGTGCGGAGGTAAGGTAGGCAGGGCGGTTTTCGAGTTCGGTATCCAGACCTCGCAAGCTTCCTGAAGAGTCCCCAGTCGGGGATAAGTTCACAGCACCCGCTTCACCATCCGTAGCTTGTGCGTGTAGCGTGCCTCCTCGGCGTTGTAGATGCCTTGGTGATCCAGCTTATCAACCCGTACGCGACCGCTGGCATGCACCACGCGCAGGTCGTCGTCGTCGTTGCGGGTGAGCACGATGCCCACGTGCGTGATGCGGCCTTCAGCGTTGTCGAAGAAGACGAGGTCGCCGGGCTCGCACAGGTCGAGCAGCTCCACCACGTCGCCCTCGGCGGCTTGCTGCCCGGCGTCGCGTGGCAGGTAGATGCCCATGAGGATGAAGATCATCTGCACCAAGCCGCTGCAGTCCACGCCCCACGGCGTGCGCCCGCCCCACAGGTACGGCGCGCTGAGGAAGGGGTGGAGGTAAAGCTCAAAGAGCTCAGCCCGCTCCAGGTCCGGCTTGTGGTTCGTCACCGCCTGCACCGGCACGCGGTGGTTCTGCCACAGGATGGTGCCGTCGGCATAGAAGGGGAGCACGGCTCCGTAGGTGAGCGGGATCTGCCGCTCGCCGAGGTCCACGATCGTGTTCCCGTCAATCACGCGCAGGTCCGGATCGAAGTTGGGCGTGGGGCAGGGGAGCAGCTGCTTATGGTCCACCCAGCCCTCGTAGCCGTCGTGGTCGAAGCGCAGGCGGCTCCAGTCGCCTTGGGTGTCCACCACCTGGGCGGTCTCACCGAAGAGCCACTGCGTCACCATCTCGCTGCGGTCGTTCGGCTCAGCGCGCACAGGGACGATGGAGAGGGGGCAGATGACGGGGTTCATCGCGTTCGTTCAAAGGGCTTCAATCACCATCGCGCTCGCGCCACCGCCACCGTTGCAGATGCCGGCTCCGCCATAACGGGCCTTGTTCTGCCGGAGCACATTGATCAAAGTGACGATGATGCGTGCGCCGCTGCATCCGAGCGGATGGCCCAGCGCCACCGCGCCGCCGTGTACGTTCACTTTGGCGGAATCAAGTTTCATCAGGCGCGTGTTCACGATGCCCACCACGCTGAACGCCTCGTTCAATTCCACGAAGTCGAGGTCGCTCATCTTCAGGCCGGCCTTCTCCACCGCGCGGGGCAGTGCCTTGGCGGGCGTGGTGGTGAACCATTCGGGCGCCTGCTCCGCATCGGCGTAGCTGAGGATGCGAGCGATGGGCTTCAGGCCGAGTGCCTTCGCCTTCTCGGCGCTCATCAGCACCAGGGCTGCCGCGCCGTCGTTGATGGTGCTGGCATTGGCGGCGGTTACGGTACCATCCTTGGTGAACACGGGCTTCAGTGCGGGGATCTTGTCGAAGCTCACGTTCTTGTATTCCTCGTCCTCGCTCACCACCACCTCGCCCTTGCGGGTCTTCACGGTCACGGGCACCACCTCGTCCTTGAATTTGCCGGCGGCCCATGCGGCAGCGCTGCGCTTGTAGCTCTCCATCGCGAAGGCGTCCTGCTCCTCGCGCGTGATGCCGTGCTCCTTCGCGGTATTGTCGGCGCTCACGCCCATCGCCGTCTGGTGGTACACGTCGGTGAGGCCATCCTTCACGATGCCGTCGATGAGTTGGCCATGGCCATAGCGGTAGCCGTAGCGCGCTTTCTCCAGGTAGAACGGGGTCTGGCTCATGCTCTCCATGCCGCCGGCCACCACGATCTCCGCGTCGCCGAGCAGGATGTCCTGCGCGGCCATCATGATCGCCTTCATGCCGCTGGCGCACACCTTGTTCACCGTGGTGCAGGCCACCTCGTTGGGCAGTCCGGCGAATTTGGCCGCCTGACGCGCCGGCGCCTGACCGAGATTGGCCTGGAGCACGCTGCCCATGATCACTTCTTGCACCGCTTCGGGCGATACACCGGCTCGCTCCAATGCGCCTTTCACGGCAGTGGCGCCGAGTTGCGTGGCGGGCACCTCGGCGAGGCTGCCGCCGAAGCTGCCGATGGGGGTTCGCACTGCCGAAACGACGACGACTTCACGGGCCATGATATTGGGATTTGATGCGTTGGAAAGGGCGCGAAGTTAGCCGCGACCCCTGCTCACCATGCCGTACGGAAGGGCCGCCTATATTTGCGACCGCTTTAAAGGGACGTTCTTTCGCATCGCATTCGGAGAGGTGGGTGAGTGGCTTAAACCAGTAGTTTGCTAAACTGCCGTACGGGTTAAACTGTACCGGGGGTTCGAATCCCCCCCTCTCCGCCCAGACGAAGCCGGGCGCCGATAGGCGACCGGCTTTTTCATTCTCACCCGAGCTGAACCGGTTCGAGGAACGGGCCGAATGAATATGCCATGGCGCCCAGCGATCCAAGCAAAGTCTTGAAACGCTCCCAACGGGGATAGCCCGAATCGTTTTTCATCGTCGGATGAACGCGCATTTCCCCGTTCTTTGCCGCCCGTTGTTCGGGGCGTAGCGTAGCCCGGTATCGCGCCTGGTTTGGGACCAGGAGATCGTCAGTTCGAATCTGGCCGCCCCGACAGAGAGCCGTTCCGCAAGGTGCGGCTCTTATTCGTTACCACATTTGCGGCATCCGGTCCCGTAGCTCAACGGGATAGAGCATCCCGCCCGCTGGGCGGGACGGTCGTTGGACTTGATGCATCACCTTTGTCGCGCTGGTCCCGTAGCTCAGCTGGATAGAGCATCAGCCTTCTAAGCTGACGGTCGTTGGTTCGAATCCAACCGGGATCGCAAAGGAGAAGATGGATCATCCTGCTGTCGCAGCGGGACGGTCGTTCGAATTCACAGAATCGCTCGGTTCTCACCGTTTTTCTGGCACCTGCGCTGGGTGGTCGCCGCGCCATTCCGTACCCGAAGTATGCGAAGCGCAATCCATCGTCGGGTCAGGTTGTGCTTCCATCGGGGACAACTGCCGATCCACCGCCCCTGTCACGGGTTTGGTGGGATATGAACACCGGTGGATGGAGCACGCGCAGGCGTGTTGAAGCCGGATTAGGCCATCGGTCGGCGTGTGCCGGGCTTGGGCGGGCCGTGCTCCGCGCTGGTCGAATTGTTCAATTCATTAACGCTGGAATGCCGCATCAGACGTGCTCTTCGGGCCAATTTCACGCCGCCAAAAAGCACCTGCCAGCACGCTCATGCGCAAGATCATCCTCTCTCTTCTCCTGGCACTGCCGATCGCTGCCAGCGCAGCCATCTACTACGTCTCCCCCAACGGCAGCGACACCAACAATGGCACCTCCACGAACACACCGTGGAAGACCATCGGCCGCGTGAACCAGCTCGGCACCGGTATCACGGCTGGCACACAGATCCTGTTCGAGCGCGGCGGCGTGTTCCGGGGCAGGCTGAACATCAATGGATCGGGCACCGCTTCCAACAAGATCGTCATCGGCGCATACGGCTCGGGTGCCGATCCGGTGATCAGCGGCAGCGTGGTCGTAGGCAGCTGGACGCAGCACAGCGGCAACATCTGGAAAGCGACGGTGACGCAAGCAGTGAAGCAAGTCTATTTCAACAACAGCCGCATGGAGCTGGCCCGCTTCCCAAACACGGGCCAATGGCTCTTCACCAGTTCCCACACGGGTACAACTACCACCGACTCGGACATCACGCAGGGCAGTGGGTACTTCACGGGCGCGACGCTGGTGATCCGCACCACGAACTGGAGCTACGACACGGCCTTTGTTTCCGTGCATTCAGGCACCACGCTTTCGCACACCTCCACCGGCAACAATGTGGGCGCGCAGACTTGGGGTTATTTCCTGCGCAACAAGCTCTCGCTGCTCGATGCGCCGGGCGAGTGGTACCACGACCGTGGCACGAACACGCTATACGCCTGGTTCCCCAACGGCGTGGCACCGGGCTCCAACACCATCGAGGCCGCTGTGCAGGACTTCGGGATCTACTTCGGCTACCAGCGGCGCCACGCGCGCGTGCTCAACCTCCGTTTCGCGCATCAGATCGACGCATCGGTGCGCATGAGCGTGACCGATAACATCGAGGTGGCCTACTGCACCATGGAGGACACCTACCGCGCCATTTACAGCACCGGTTCTGTGCAGGACTTCCACCACAACACCGTCCGCCGCACGCTCACCACGGCTGTATACCTCATCGACAACAACAGCCGGTTCACCAACAACACCATCACCGATGCGTGCCTATGGCCCGGCTGGGGCGAGAGCAACTGGGGCTACTTCGGTCTCCGCGTGAACGGCACCGGCATGGTGGTGACCGACAACCGGATCGAGAACGTGGGCTACATCGGCATCGCCGCGTATACGAACACGCTCATCGAGCGGAACGTGGTGAAGAACTGCCTGGCCATCCTCAACGATGGCGGCGGCATCTGCATCGACAATACGGACGGCATGATCATCCGGCGGAACATCGTGTCGGACCTCGTCGGCGACCTCACCACCACCGCGCCGCAGATCCAGGCCGCCTTCCCGATCGCCTACGGCATTTACTTCGGCAACATCAGCTGCCGCAACACGCTCGTGGAGTACAACACCGTGTCTAACTGCGCCACGGCTGGCATCTACGTGGACCACACGATGGTGAGCTCCGGCAATCAGGTGAAGAACAACACGCTCTTCAACAACAAGAAGTACCAGCTCTCGCTCTCCGATCACTCCAACTACAACACTGCTGGCGCATCTCCGCCTTACTACGTGCCTTCCTTCAACACAGTGTATAGCGGGAACATCCTATACAGCCTCGCGCGCGAGCAGAACTGCATGCTGCAGACCCATGTCTATGGCGCCACGCTCGTTGACTTCGGCACCTTCACCAACAACAAGTACTTCAACCCGTACACCGAGCTGAGCATTCAGATTCACAGCTTCAGCGCCGGCACGCGGGAGTTCTTCAGCATTGAGCGCTGGGCTAACCAGACCGGTGATGAGGCCGGTAGCACGCGCCATCCTTTGCGCCAGGACATCTACGCCACGGTGAGCGAGCTGAGCGGCAACCTGGTGACCAACGGCAACTTCGCGACCAATGCCACCGGATGGACGGGCTGGCCCTATAACGGCACGCTCACGCGCGACCTCACGTACCTGGACAGCGGCGCGCTCAAAGCGTTCCTCCCGAATGCGAGCCAGTACGCGACCTTCATGAATCGCAGCTCGAACTATTTCAGCATGCAGAGCGGCCAGTGGTACCGGATGCGGTTCAGCCTGCAGTCCAACATCCACGGCAATCTGAACGCCGGTGTGAAAGGTCAGAGCCAGCTGGTGAACAGCAACTTGATCGACGCCCGCGACGTGCCCTTCGACACCCAGCGCCGCGATTTGGAATGGCACTTCCAGAGCAACCTAACCGACCCGTCGATGATCCAGTTCATGCACCACTTCTCGCAGCCCCAGTACTGGGTGGATAACGTGGAGCTGCACCGGGTGACCGTGACACCGATCGATCCCGCCGACATGCACAAGCTCTACGCGAATGAGCTTCCCACGGCGCAGGTCTTCACGCTGCCTTCAGGCTGCTGGAAGGACGTGAATGGCGTGATACAAGCCTCCTCCATTACTGTGCAGCCGTATGAATCGAAGATCGTGTACAAGTTCACTGGGACGGGTTGCAGCACGCAGCAGGTGGATTGCGCGGGTGTGGTCGGTGGCACGGCGCTTCCGGGCACGGCCTGCAGCGACAACAATCCCTGCACCGTGAATGATGTGTGGAACGCGAGCTGCCAGTGCACGGGCACGGCAAGCAGCATGACTCCAGCGATAACCCCTGCGGGTGCCACTGCCTTCTGCACGGGTGGCAGCGTGGTGCTCAACGCCACCACAGGCACGGGCTACACGTACGTCTGGAAGCGGAACGGCACCGCGATCAGCGGCGCAACGGCTGCGAGCTACACCGCTTCCGTCGGGGGC
The DNA here is from genome assembly GCA_016715995.1 of Flavobacteriales bacterium. Classification (GTDB taxonomy): domain Bacteria; phylum Bacteroidota; class Bacteroidia; order Flavobacteriales_F; family PHOS-HE28; genus PHOS-HE28. Next base: position 44,316 of record JADJXF010000026.1, on the reverse strand, counting down.
ACATACACTGTGGACATTACGAGCGCGGGCTGTACGAACACGTCGTCCGGAACCGTGGTGACCGTGAGCCCGACGCCTTCGGCCACGATTACGGCAGGTGGTGCGACCACCTTCTGCGCAGGCGGCAGCGTGAATCTGAGCGCGAGCACCGGCACAGGCTATTCCTACCAGTGGCGCAACAATGGAAACAACATCTCAGGAGCCACTGCGAGCTCGTATGCCGCGACAGCAGCGGGCAATTACACGGTCGTCGTCACAGCGAATGGCTGCGCCAGCACCTCGGTGGCGGTCATCGTCACAGTGAACCCGGCTCCGGCGGCCTCGATCAGCGCGGGCGGCGCCACCAGTTTCTGCACCGGGGGCAATGTGGTCCTCTCCGCCACAACCGGCACGGGGTACGCGTACCAATGGCGCCGTAACGGTTCGACGATCAGCGGAGCCACTGCGAGCACCTATACGGCGACGCTGGCTGGCACCTACACCGTATTGGTCACGGCATCCGGATGCAGCGCGACCTCCAGCGGCATTCCGGTCTCGATAGGCACCACGCCTTCGGCGACTGTAAGCGCTGGCGGTGCCACCACCTTCTGCAGCGGGGGTAGCGTCACGCTTACCGCTGCCACGGGCACCGGCTACACTTACCAATGGCGGCGCAATGGGTCCAGCATCAGCGGCGCCACCTCCAGCAGCTACACGGCGACGACTGGCGGCATCTACAGTGTGGTGGTGAACAACAGCGGCTGTACTGCCACATCGGGCAACACCACGGTCACCGTGAATCCGTCTCCAACGGCCACGGTCACGGCCGGTGGCGCTGTCTCGTTCTGCACGGGAGGCAGCGTGACGCTGAGCGCGAACACCGGCAGCGGACTCGCCTATCAATGGCGACGGAATGGAACCAATCTGAGCGGCGCGACGGCTTCTACGTATTCCGCCACCACGAGCGGGACGTACACCGTGGTGGTCACTAGCGGCGGATGCAGCACCACCTCATCCTCGGTGATCGTTACGGTTAGTACAGCTCCATCGGCTACGATTACGGCTGGTGGTGCCACCACGTTCTGCTCTGGATCAAGCGTAACGCTGAGCGCGAATACGGGCACCGGGCTCACCTACCAATGGCGGCGCAATGGCTCGAACGTATCCGGTGCCACGGCAAGCACTTACAGCGCAGGTACGGCTGGCACCTACACCGTTGTGGTGAGCAATGGCGGATGCAGCACGACCTCTTCGGGAATGGCTGTCACCGTGAACACCGCGCCAACGGTCAACTGTTCATCGAATGCGGCCACGAATTCGGTGTCCGTGATCGCATCGGGCGGGCAGTCCCCTTACGCCTATTCGTGGAACACATCACCCGTGCAGAGCACGGCCACGGCCACCGTGGCTGCGTCGGGCAGCTATACCGCGACAGTGACCGGCGCGAACGGCTGCGTGGCCTCATGCACCACTTCCATAACACTCACGTCCTCTGGCTGCGCAGGAATCCGAACGGAGGTACAAGGCATTTGGGGCTCGCCGCCCAATGGGTCGAATCCGGCCACGTACCTGATGAATCAATGGGCAGCCGCCTTCCCGGCACCGAACTACCTCACCATCGGTTGTTCGAGCCGACTGGTCCGGTTCACCACCGCACAGGCCCTGAATGCCACTCTGCCTACACCAGGCACCCCGGCATTGCTGCCCATGGGAACCACGGTTAACCCCGGCGCGATGTCGAATACACTGTTGGGCCACCTCGCCGCGCTGAAGATCAGCGTGCGGATGGATGAGATCGATCCGGCTTTCGCCGCGCCCTCCGTGCTGCTGAAGAATATGGTGGTCGCCTCCGGCACATTCGGCGGCTGGACCGTGCAACAGCTCATCAACCACGCTGATCAGGCCATCGGCGGCTGTGTGGCGCAGTACCCGCTTGTCACCATTGCGTCAGGGCTGGCGAACATCAACAACGGTTACCAAGGCGGCACCATGAGCAACGGCTACCTCACGTGTCCCGGCGGTGCTGGACTCGTGTTGGAACCCGGCGGGGGCTCTATGGAACTCCTCGAGGAGGCAGGGCTTGTGGCCTTCCCCAATCCGTTCACGGCGAGCACCACACTTCTGGCCACGGGCCTGGAGCCCGATGCAAGGCTCACGGTTGACGTCTTTGGTTTGGACGGCGCACTGGTCGAGACAATCGCGTCAGGTGCGGTACCGCCCGATGGCGTGGTGCGGCTGGAATGGCATGCGAGCGGTCGGGCGTCAGGCATCTACTACTGCCGGCTGGTGGCCGGTGGTACGGTGCTGAACCAGAAGCTGCTGATCGAGCGTTGATCAGATGCGCTCCAACGTGCGCGGCGGCATCCAGCCGATCGCGCCGTTGGCGATGCGTACCTCGCTCCAACCTTGGGTGGTGTCGCGCACTTCCACCTTCGTGCCTTTGTGCAGGATGAAGAGCACCTTCGATCCTTCACGCGGCTCGGCCCGTACATCCACCTTCGGGGCCAGGATGATTGCCGCGCCATGCGTTTGCAATTCGCGGTGTCGCGTGTACGCGAAGCCCGTGCTCACCAGGAGCAGGATGGCGCAGATCCCAGCGGCGGCATAAGCCGATCGCCGGACCATGCGGCCGTTCACGATCCTTGCAAGGGCGAGCAACGAGAAGAGAATGGCGCTGAGCCAGAGCGAGCGCCGTGCCCACTGGTCCGGGTCGGCTCCTCCGCGCAGCGCGGCCCAGGTGCGCGACAGCGCGTTGTCGGGATCGCCGGGAATGCGGTCCTTCACCTGCGTGTTGGCGAGGTCGAGGTTGGCGCGGAGATCGGCGTCGCCGGGCGCGAGCCGCAATCCCCGTTCGTAATGAAGGATGGCCCGGGGCACATCGCCCAGCTTGAACCAGCAGTTGCCGATGCCCAGCTGCAAGGCCGGCGAATCAAACGTCTCCTCCACCAGGATGTAGTTTTCCAGCGCTGCTTGGTGATCAGCTGCGATATAGTGCCGCTGTGCTTCGCTGACGAGCGAGTCCGCTTCTGTCCGTGTGAGGCACATCGTCGAACCGTGAATCAGCAGGCCGACGAGGAGTGAGGCGATGCGTGGGTTCATGCGCGCGCGAAACGTTCGATGCGTTGGATGAGCACAAGCGCCTCTTCATAGAGCTCGGCACGAGGCTGGTCCTCCACCGGTGCGAAGCGCGCCATGTCGCAATGCGCGATCAACTTCAAAAGCTGCGCGGAGACCTCGTCTCCATCCGGTGTATGACCCATACGCCGGCGAAGCTCCCGTTCGTTCACATCGGCGATGCCCAGTCCGAACTTATCCGCTACATAGCCGTGCATGGCCTTCGACAAGGCTGCATAGAAGGGCGCTGCCTGACCTTGCTTCAGGGCTGCAGCGGCTTCCTGAAGACGGCGGCGAGCGGCCTTCTCGGCGCGACTGCGGCGCAAGCCTTCGGCATCGCCCATCAGTCGGCGCCGACGGCTATCCCAGAAGGTGAAGCCGATGAAGAGCAGGCCTGGGGCAGACATGCCGGCCACCCAAGGCCAGCTGCCGAATAGCCCATGGCCCTTCAGCCGCAAGCGCGCATCGCCGGAACGGATGAAACGGATGTCGCTATCGAGCGCGACTACATCCGACCGCAGGCTCGGTGCGGTGGTGGTGATGGTGCTCGCGTCGCCCGGTGCCACGTCGATCACCAAGGGTTCGCTCCGCAGGCTCTTGTAGGTGCCCGTGCGCGTATCGAAATAGCTCATGTCGATGGCACCGAGGTCGTAACGGCCTTCATGGCGGGGGATCACCGTATACTGGAAGCCGCGCGAGCCGCTCATGCCCTGAGCGGACACGGAGATCTTGTCCGTCACCTTCGGCTCGTAGCTCTCGAGATCGGAGGGGAACGACAGCTTGGGCGCGTCCACGAGCTTCAGGTTGCTTCGTCCGCTCAGCCGCACGGTCACCTCGATGGCCTCGTTCACCTTCACCTGCTTGCGGTCGGCCTGCACCTCCAGCGTGAGCTCGCCCACCGCGCCGCTGAAATCGGCCGGCGCACCGCCCGGCAGCGGAAGGGCAGTGAATTCAACAGCGTTGCTACGCACATCCACGGCCGTGCCGCGGTTGAAGAAATTCCGGTTCACGATGCAGTTCAAGGTCATCGGCTCAATCCGCAGTTTGCCGCTCCGCTGCGGGAACAGCAGCTGCTGCTTGATCAGGATAACCCGGTAGCCGATGCCATTGACCACCTTCTCCTCCCAGCGCGCGCTCTCCGTGTTGAGTTCCTCGCTCCAGAACCCGTTCAGTTGCGGCGGCTCGCTCTTCGGCGCTTCCAGCCCAGTGTAGCGGTTATAGAGGTGGTAGGAAGCAACCACCGGCTCACCAACGTACGCCTTGCTCCGGTTCAGCGAGACGATGATGAAGAGGTTGGGGTCGCCCTGCTGCGCGCGCTGCACCGCAGGGTCGCTGCCCTGCACTTGGCCTTTGCTCACCTCGATGGTAATGGACTCGGTCTCGATGGTGCCGCGCCCCACCTTCACCCGCGCAGGGCCGATAGTGTACTTCCCCGGCTGCGTGGCGCTGAGTACCCAGGTGCGCGTCACCGTGCTGCTCGTGCGGCCGTTGATGAAGTTGAAGCTGCTGCTCTCATGGGGGCCGGCCACCACAACGAGCCCGCCGAGATCGGGCGGCGTGAAGCGCTCCTGGGAATTGGCAAGCGTGATGGTGAGCCTGACCTGATCGCCGGCTGCGATCGCATTGCGGTCCACGCTGGCCGTGAAGCTGATCTCCTGCGCGACGAGCGGGAGCGCCGCACTGAAAGCGAGCACAAGGGCGATGATGGCGGGGCTTCCTCGTCTCATGTCACCAATCCTTTTCAACGGGCACGCGGCGGGCGGGCCGCAATCGTGCGCGAACCTGCTGTTGCACATCCTGCTCCCGTCGCTCCAACGCATCAAGCATCCGCTCCGCGTCCTTCTGCGAGATCTCGCCTGCGCGCGGTTGAGTATTGCGCTCCTGATCGCCTTCCTGCTGCTGCTCCTCCTGCTGAGCTTCCTCCTGCTGTCGCTGCTCTTCCTGCTTGGCTTGCTCCTCTTGTTTCTTCTGCTGCTCCTGCTCTTCCTTGTTCTGCTGCTCCTGCTGTTGTTCCTGCTGATTCTGCTGCTCGTTCTTCAAGAGCGCTTCAGCAAGCCCGCGGAGTTTGCGGTCCTCCGGATGCGCGCGCAGGCCGAGGTCCAACGTGCGCAGCGCCTGGCGTTTGTCTTCCTTCACGTACTGACGCGCGGCCAGGTTGAAATAGTCCTCGGGCGTGGTCTGCGCGCGACCCGCGAGCCACATGAGCATGCCCGCAAGGAGGAGGAGATGGCGTGCGGTGCTCATGAGGCTTCAGCGGCTTTGGTCACAAGGTCGAGCTTGTCCATGTACTCCTTCTTGTTGCTCAGGCTGGGCTCCTGCTTCAGTCCGCCTTGAAGGAGTTGCAGCGCGTCCTTGAACCGGTACTGGTCCACCAGTTCATCGGCCTGCTGAAGCAGCAGCTTGGCCTTTTCGGTGAGCGCTTTGTCCTTGTCCTTGTCACCATCCTTAGATCGGTCGCTGCGCTCCTTCTGCCGCTTGGCCCAGATGGATTGCGCCAGCACGAGGTTATGCCGTGCGTCCTCATCGGCGGGCGTCAGTCGCAGACAGGCTTTGAAACCGTTAATGGCGCCGACGAGCGCGCTGTCGATCCGCCCTTCGAGGCGAGTGGCCTCGCGGCTCAGCGAGTCGGTGAGGACGAAGGCGCTCACACGGTCAGTGATGTCATCGGTGGCTGGAGCCGTGCGACCAAGGTTGTGCTGAATGCGCGCAATGGTGGTATCCGCATCGCGGGCCTCATCCAAGCGCGCATGCCCCAGATTGTATAGCGCAAGTGGGCGGAGCGCTGTCGTGTCCATGGCCGCCGCTTGCTCGAAGTGCGAAGCCGCATCGCCGAAGGCGAAGGAGGCCTGCGCCGCCATCCCGCGGTCATACACGGCACGTGCGTCGTGCGGGGCGATCGCGAAGGCGCTATCGGCGCGGACGAATGCGCTGTCGAAGTAGTGGCGCGCGCCGAGGCGAAGCGCACGATCCGCCAGCCGCTGCTCCGGTGTGCCGCATGAACCGAGCACCAGCATGGCGCCCATCAGCGCGGGTGCCATCAGGTGGCGATGCGGAGCCATAGCGCCTGGGGGTTTCGCCGCTCGCCGAGCAGCAGGTGGATGAACAAGAGGAGCACGGCCGCTCCGAGTGGCCATTGGTACTGATCGTCGTGCGCGGTGTAACGGATGGTGCCGGTCTCCGCTCGATCCAGCTTGCGCAGTTCCTCCACGAGTTCATGGATGCCGGTGCTGCCGCTGGTGGCGCGCACGAAGGAGCCGTTCCCAGCGGAGGCGATGCGCGCGAGCAGCGCTTCGTCCAGGCGGCTCACCACGGTGGTGCCGTTGCGGTCCTTGCGGAAGCCTTGCAACTGGTTGCCGCGCCGGATGGGGAGCGGCCCGCCCTGCGGAGTGCCCATGCCCACGCAATGCACGATGATGCCTTGTTCCGCCGCGCGCTGCGCCGCGCCGATGGCGTCGTCCTCATGGTTCTCGCCGTCAGTGATGACGATGATGGCCTTGCTGGCTGCGCTCTCATTGTCGAAGCTGCGAGCCGCAAGGTCGATGGCCTCGCCGATGGCGGTTCCTTGGGTACCGACGCTGCCCGTGCCGATCGTACGCGCGAAAAGGCGGGCCGCGGCGCGATCTGCCGTGATGGGCAACTGCACGAAAGCATCGCCCGCGAAGACCACGATGCCCAGGCGATCGCCGCGCATGCGGTCGATGAGCTGTTCCATGGCGCGCTGCGCGGCTTCCATGCGGCTTGGCCGGAGATCCTGGCACTCCATGCTGTTGCTCACGTCCACGGCGAGCACGAGGTCGATGCCCTTGGCTTTCACCTCCTGCGGATGAGAGCCGAACTGCGGCGCCGCAAGCGCTACCACCGCGAGTCCCAGTGCATGCCGGAGCAGCATGAAACGGAGTACTGGACGCGTGGTGGATATGCCTGGGACCATGCGGGCCACGGTGTCCGGAGCGGCGAACCGGCGCAGCGCGCGATTGCGCCAGGCAAAATCAGTGAGGAAGAGGAGTGCCAGCAGGGGGCCTATGAGCATCCATCGGAGCATCTCCGGGTGGTCCCAGCGGAAGGCGTCCACACGGTTCTCCAGTAGCCACCAGGCCGCAAGCATGATCATCCAGGCCAATAGCTCAGCCGTGAGCACCGCCGCCGCCGCGATTCCCCATCGGTATGTGGTGCGCGTGCTCATGCCATGCCGCGGAACAGGAGTTTGTCGGTGACGAAGCCGCCTAGCACGAGCAGCGTGCCGAAGAGCGCGAGCTTGTGGAACTTCTCCACCTTGAAGCTGAACTGCTCCACCTCGATGCGCGTCTTCTCCAGCCGGTCGATCTCCGCATAGATGTCCTTGAGCTTCCGCTCGTCGGTTGCGCGGAAGTAGTGGCCGCCAGTGGTGCTTGCGATGCGCTCCATCGTCTTCTCATCGAGGTCCACGTCCACGTACTCGAAGTGCAGGGTGCCATCGGGATACCGGCCCACGGGTGAGAGCGCCTTGCCCCGGGTGCCCACCCCGATGGTGTACACGCGGATTCCGAGTTGCTGGGCGATGAGCGCGGCATCAATCGGTTGCACCGTGCCGGTATTGTTCACACCATCGGTGAGAAGGATCACCACTTTGCTCTTGGCTTCGCTCTCGCGCAAACGGTTCAGCGCCGTGGCCAGTCCCATGCCCACGGCGGTCCCGCCTTCAATCAGCCCCGACCGGGCGTCGGCGAACAGGGTCTTGAGCACATCGTGATCGGTGGTCAGCGGACACTGCGTGAAGGCATCGCCCTCGTAGACCACCAGCCCGATGCGGTCATTCGGACGACCGTCGATGAAGTCCATCGCCACGCGTTTGCTCGCATCGAGACGGTCGGGTTTGAGGTCCTTGGCGAGCATGCTGCCCGAGACATCGAGCGCGATGATGATGTCGATGCCTTCGCGATGGACATTCTCCGAGCTGTCCTCGGCCTGGGGACGCGCCATGGCGATCAGCATGAGGCCGATGCCGCCGATGATGGCCGCCAGTGGCAATGCACGGAAGAGCGGACGCAGCCCCATGCGGCGTGGCAGTTGTGCGCTCAGCACCGAGAGGCGCACCTGCGCCGACCGTCGCCGCTCGCGCAGGACCTGAAGCACGATGACCGGTGCCGCAGCCAGCATCCCGAGCAACCAGAGGGGCTGCGCCAGATCATACCGGCGCGACACGAGCAGGATCGCCACCGCGACCGCAGTCAGCGCCGCTACAACCCAAGCGATCATTAGCCAGGTGTCGGTGTCACGCCGCATGGGTGGCTGGTATTTGTTGAGCGGTCTCGCGCACGAAGCGGATGGCGCTGGTCATCATCTGCTCATTCTCCAAAGAGGTGGGAACCGCTTTGGCGAATTTCACGAGATCGGCTGCCCGCAGCATGTTGGCCAGCAGCATCTGATGCTCCGAGCCCATCTGGCTGACGCGCAGCTCGTGCAGCAGTTCATCGGTGGTTCGTTCCAAGGCAGGCACGTGGTAGCGCTCCTCGATGTATCCGCGCAGGATGTCGGTGAGGCGCGACTGATAGGCCTTATGCTCGCCGAGTTGCCACAGGCGTTCGCGCTCCAACGCCTGCAACTGGGCCAGCACCTGCTCGTGCAAGGGAAGGAGGATCACAGGCGCTGCTTCAGGCGCTTTCGTCGGTTTCCGCTTGCGGAGGAAGAGAACCAGCGCGGCCAGGGCGATGATGGCGGCCGCACCTGCGAGCCATGCCGCGTGCTCACGCGCCCACCACAAGGGGCTGAACGGCGCTTCGATGAGCGGCTTCAGTGGCCGTGGTGCTCCGCTGGAATCGATGGGCACGCCTTGTACACGCAGCAGCAAGGGATTCGTCTCTGCTTCTTTCCCATCAATGCGAAAGCGCAACGGTGGTATGGCCCAATAGCCCGTATCGAATGCTGTGAGTTTCAATTCCAGAATGGCTTGCTTGGCGCCGCGGCCGTTCATGGGCATGGTATCAGGCCCCGCCGCATGGATCACCTCAATCCGGCTGGTGAGCGTATCGCCGATCACCGGCCATTCCACCGCAGGACCATCGGCGGGCGCGCTCAGGCGAAGCACCACCTGTTCACCGACGCGCATGGATTCCTGCTCCAGCGCGGCGCGCACTTGCCGACCCTCCTGGGCCAATGCCCCGAGGTGCACCAACAGACCGATGGCAGCGAACCTTCTCATCGTGCCGTCTCCCGTTGCTTGAAGAGCCGCATCAACGGCCGTACATAGCCTTCGCTGGTGGAGATGACTGCATGGTCCACGCCGCTGCGCTGCAGGATCTCCCGCGTCCGTTGCTGATGCTTGAGGGCGGCTGCCCGAAAGGCGTTGCGCACGCTCTTGCTGCCGGTGTCCACCCAACGCAGCTCACCGGTCTCCGGATCGGTGAAGCGCACCAGCCCCACCTTGGGGAGCTCGCTCTCGCGGGGGTCGGTGGTGCGTAAGGCCACGAGGTCGTGCCGGCGGTTGGCGATCTTCAGCGCATCCTCGTAGCCCGTGGCCATCAGGTCGCTCACCAGGAACGCGATGCTCCTTTTCTTGATGACGTTGTTCAGGTAGCGCAAGGCTCCGGCGATGTCCGTGCCGATGCCTTTCGGCTTGAATTCAATCAGCTCGCGTACGATGCGCAGGATGTGGGCGCGGCCCTTCTTGGGAGGGATGAATTTCTCCACCTGCCCGGTGAAGAGCAGCAGACCCACTTTATCGTTGTTCTTGATCGCGCTGAAAGCGATGGTGGCGCACACCTCGGTGATCAGCTCGCGCTTCAGTTGGTGCGTGCTGCCGAAATCCTCCGAACCGCTCAGGTCGGCCAGCAGCATCACGGTCAGCTCTCGCTCCTCCTCGAAGACCTTCACGAAGGGATGGCCGAAGCGCGCCGTGACGTTCCAATCGATTGTGCGTACCTCATCGCCGGGGCTGTATTCGCGCACCTCGCTGAAGGTCATGCCGCGGCCCTTGAATGCGCTGTGGTACTCACCGCTGAAGATGTGCTCGCTCAGGCCGCGCGTCTTCAGCTCGACGATGCGCACCTTCTTCAGGAGCTCCTTGGTGTGTTGCGCGGTATCCATGTCGGCGGTCAGCAGGCATTCAGCAAAAGGGCAGTTGGAAATCGCTGGCGGGAAGATGATCGCACTGCCAGCAGCCTTCTGCCTATTGGCTCAAGGCACTTCAACAGTATTCAGCACGCGATCGATGATCTCGCGCACGCTGATGTTCTCCGCCTCCGCTTCGTAGGTGAGGCCGATGCGGTGGCGCAGCACATCGGGGCATACCGCGCGCACGTCCTCGGGGATCACGTAGCCCCGCCGCTTGGTGAAGGCGAAGGCCTTCGCGGCGAGCGCCATGTTGATGCTGGCGCGTGGGCTGCCTCCGAAGGCGATCATGCTGGTGAGGTCGCCGAGCTTGTACTGGTCGGGGGTCCGTGTGGCGAAAACGATGTCCACGATGTACTGCTCGATCTTCTCATCCATGTATACCTCGCGCACCAGCTGGCGTGCATGAAGGATTTCCGCTGGGGTCACCACCAGCTGCGGCTCGGGCATGCCGCCGGGGCGGGTGTTCTGGCGGATGATGAGCTTCTCTTCCTCGCGCCGCGGGTAATCGAGCACCACCTTCAGCATGAAGCGATCGGTCTGCGCCTCGGGAAGGGGATAGGTGCCTTCCTGCTCGATGGGGTTCATGGTGGCCAGCACCAGGAAGGGCTCGGGCAGCGGATAAGTGGTGGTGCCGATGGTGACCTGGCGTTCCTGCATCGCCTCAAGCAGCGCGCTCTGCACCTTGGCCGGCGCGCGGTTGATCTCATCGGCGAGGATGAAATTGCTGAAGATGGGTCCTTTCTTCACGGTGAACTCCTCGCTGCGCTGACTGTAGATGAGCGTGCCGATGAGGTCAGCGGGCAGCAGGTCTGGCGTGAACTGGATGCGGCTGAAGCCCGCGTCGATGGTGCGCGAGAGGGTCTTGATCGCCATGGTCTTGGCCAAACCCGGAACACCTTCCAGCAGCACATGGCCATCGGCCAGCAGGGCCACCAGCAGCTTCTGCACCATGTCTTTCTGGCCCACGATCACCTTCTCCATCTCGCGATCGATCAGGTCAACGAAGGCGCTTGCTTGCTGGATCCGGTCGTTCAGCGCGCGGATGCTCTCGGAGGTCACGGGCTGCGGTGCGCTGGTCAAGGTCTGTTCCATGGGTTTCTGCGATCGGCCTTTGGCCGAAAGGTGAACGCAAAGGTGCTCGGAGGGCTATCCGGCAGGGAACAAGCCACCGGTTAAAGTGTGTTAAGCCCAGGCCCGTCGCCGCTGGCTACTTTCGACCGCCATGGAGACTACCACCCAAGCACTCACGCTGACCGAGGCGACGGAGCATGTGCGCGCCTTCCACGAAGCTTTCGGGATACCGAATGCGGATCGCCCCACCGGGGACATTGGCGACCGCGAGGCGCTGCTGCGCTACAAGCTCATCCGCGAAGAGAATGAGGAATACCTCGATGCCGCGATGAAGGGCGATCTCGTCGAGGTAGCGGATGCGCTCGGAGACATCCTGTACATCCTGTGCGGCACATTGCTGAAGCACGGACTCGAACACAAGATCGATCAAGTCTTTCGAGAGATCCAACGGAGCAACATGAGCAAGCTCGGCGCGGATGGCAAGCCCATCTATCGCGAGGATGGGAAGGTGATGAAGGGGCCTGGGTATTTCAAGCCGGATATCGCAGCAATCCTTGCCCGATGAATGTGCCCCGGCTGCTTTCACGCGCCCGTCATTCCAGGATCTGGTGCTGGTGGGCCAATGCGATGCTGTCTCATGTCATCCCTTTCAATCGGCCCCACGGCTTCCGTGTGGTGCCGATGAAGGAGGGGGGCATCAGCGTTGAGGTGCCGTATTGGCGCATCAACCGCAACCACATCAAGGGCATCCATGCGTGCGCGCTGGCCACTGCGGCCGAGATGTGCAGCGGGCTCACGGTATTGGAACGGCTCGACCCCAAGCAGTACCGCATGATCATGCGCGAGCTGCGCATGCAGTACCGCTACCAGGCGAAGCGGCGCACCATCGCCAGCAGCGCGCCCACCGCGCAGGAGATCGACGAGCAGGTGGTGCGGCCGCTCCAGGAGGCCGACTCGGTGGATTACACCAACACCGTTGTGCTGCGCGATAGCGATGGCAACCACATCGCCACGGGCACGGTCACCTGGCAGGTGAAGCCGTGGAGCAAGGTGCGGACGAAGCTGTGAACGATCATCCGCCGGTTGTCTCGCTTGCGCGCTTTGGCACCGGCATGAGCCAGGTGACGCTCACCGAGAGGCTCCGGTCATACGCCTTCAGCTCGCGTATCGTGACACCATTGACATCCACCAGCGTCAGGTTCCCGAAGACGTCCGTCAATCCATACGCGTATCGGCATTCGATCACGAGCACGGAGCTCCCGGTGGTGAAGGTGAATCCGGCACCTGCACAGAGTCCAGCCTGCGCGCGATTCAGCCGCAGTTTGACCGGATCGATGACAGAGCCACCGGAGGGTGATCCATCCCGCTCGGTAAGCAAGCGCGCACCGGTCATTACGCCGAAGGCCGGACCCATCAGCAAATGCGGCCGCGCGGACTCATTTCCAAGCCGCACCACCGCAAGCATGTTCAGGTCAACGTAATCGAAGGACCAGTGCTCTCCGGTGACATCATCTATCGCCGGTTCATACGACAGACGATAGCCGCGATTCACATAGGCCAGCTCCGGCTGAAGGCTGAGGCGAAGGCTCAACGGCGCATTGAGCGCAAGGCCGAAGCAGGGAGTGGTCCTAGCCCTGGTGTCCAATTCATCAGCGCTGGGAAAATCCATGTTCGACCAGGAGACACCGCCACGGAATCCGATAGCCAATTGGCCGGATGCTGGTGACATGCACAGGCCGAGTCCGAGAAGGAGGAGGAAGCGCGCAGCCATGGCATGTTCAGGCGTGATCGCCGCGTCGGTTCCCGGCGAGCCGCTTTGCCGTGCTTACCAATGCCATCGCCAGCACCGCCCCGCAGAATGCAAGCCCCATGTCCTTCTGCGCATCCCAGATGTCGCCTTGCGTGCCCAGGTATGCGGGGCCTTGCGCCGGGAAGAAGACTTCCGCCACGGCCCATTCGATCAGCTCGTAGAGCGCGCTGAAGCTCAAGGTGATCTCCACTGGCAGCACCCAGCACACCCACATGGGCCAATGAAAATGGTTCTTGAAATAATCGCGCATCGGATAGGCGAGCAGGAAGCCGAAGCTGAAATGCACGATGCGGTCATAGTGGTTGCGTTCCCAACCGAGGGCATCCTTCAGCCAATAGCCCAGCGGGTTCTCCGCATAGGTGTACATGGCGCCGTAGACATGCAGCAGGATGTACACGAACATTAGCGTGTAGCTGGCGTCGCTGAATTTGAACGAGCGATAGGAGAGGGCCAGGCCGACGATGAAGAGGATGGTCAGCGCGTTCTCCGTCCACCAGTTGGCGCGGTCCGGCGTGCCGATGAAGGTTGCGATCCAGAACGCCAGGAAGGATAGCAGGTACCATTTCAGCAGCGGGTGCTCGTGGAAGCCGATGCGATTCAGAGATGAAGCTGTGGTGAAGGACATGCTGTGCGTTGCTCAGGGTATTTCCTCTTCATCCTCTGCCTTCTTCATCGGCTTCTTGCCGCCCATGCGGTACGCCATGGTGAGCGCGTACACTTGGTTCTGCACGCGAACGAGCCGGTCAAAGGGCGTCACGCTCGATTGCGCCCTGACATCGAATGCCCAGCGATTGCCTTCCATGCCCATGCCGAACACCACGCTGAATTGGAAACGGCGCTCGTTATTGCTCAAGTCGTACTGGACGTCGGTGTTCTGCTGGCCGTTGAGCCAGCTCTGGTATCGGCCGCTGAGGAAGTAGCCTGCGCTCGGACCGGCGAGCAGATACATCCCATCGGCTTGCCGGTCCGTGGAGATCTTCACCAGCAGGGGCACCTCCAGGTAGCGGAATGTGCTGCGCGTTCGTACGCCGAGGGTCGGGTTGCGCACCACCGAGCCTTTGGTCATGTAGAGGATCTCGGGCATCAGGCTCACCTGCCAATGCAGCGGCGCCTCGAAATGCCAGCCCACCACCGGGCCGATGAGCATATCGGTGGTATTTTGGAAAAGGCCACCTGCGGTCTGCGTGGCCAGGCCGATGCCCAGCCGAGGCCCGTTGCGGCCTTCCGGGAAGGGCGGCTGGTTCACCGGTTCCTGCGCGATGGCCTGAGCCGCCATGAAAAGCAGTGGAACGAGGAGACGCATGCGCCGAAGATCGCGCTTGGACCGATCGCTCAGCCCTGGGCCTTCAGATCGGCCATCTTCAGCGCGGCAATGGCGCAATCGACGCCCTTGTTGCCGTGGCGGCCCCCGCTGCGGTCGCGTGCCTGTTGAAGCGAATCGTCTGTGAGCACGCCGAAGATGACGGGCACGCTGAACTTGAGTCCCACGGACATGATGCCTTGTGTGGTGCCATGGCACACATAGTCGAAGTGCGGCGTCTCACCGCGCACGATGCTGCCCAGGCAAATGACGCCATGCAGCCCGCCGCGCTCCAACAGGAATTGCGCGCCCGCCGCGAGTTCGAAACTGCCGGGCACCCACCGCTCCACGATGTCGCTCTCAACCACGCCATGCTTCAGCAACGTCTCACGCGCGCCGCGCCGCAGCGCATCGGTGACCTCGCTGTTCCATTCGCTCACGACCAGCGCGAAACGACGACCGGCGCCACTGGGGACGCCGGCTGGGTCGTAATGCGAAAGATGCTTGTTCGCCGTTGACATGGCTCGTCTAGCCGCCCATCGCTTCAGCGTAGCCGGCGTATTTGCGCGCCACGCTCGCATCGCTGCTCAGCGGGAATTCGTCGGCCACCCGCTTGAAGGCTTTCGCGGCGCCCTTCCAGTTGCCAGCCTGCTGGTGCAAGATGCCCGCCTTCATCAGGTACATCGGTGTGGTGAACTCGTTCTTGGCCATGCCGGCGGCCTTCTCGAAGAGCTTCACCGCCTCGTCCGCGCGATCGAGCTCCACCAACGCATCGCCCTGACCACCCACCGCCATCACGCGTAGGACATCGTCGCCGAGGTCGGCTTCCTTGTAGTGGCCGAGGGCCGCTTCGTAATCGCCTTTCTGCATGTAGATGGCGCCGAGGTAATAGTTGGCCAGCTCGCCGCTGGGGGTGCTGCCGAAATCCTCGGCGATGCTGAGGAAACCGGGCCACTGGTCATCGCCGTTCATCGCCTTGTCCAGCGAATCGATCTCGAAGTAGTACTCGGCCTTCCACATCAGGTCGGCGGCCTCCTTGGCTCGTGGCTCGGCGATGCCTTTCTGATAGCCGAGGATACCGGCCACCACTACCAGCAGGCCGACGGCTGCGATGGTGATGGCTTTCTTGTGCGTCTCCAGGAACATCTCGGTGCGGGTGTACACCACGCCGATGTCCAGGTCTTTGCCTTCGGTGGGAGACGGATGCTTCGTGCTCATGTTCGAATGCCCGATAGGGCGGTTCTTGGGGGCGCAAATGTAGGATTTCGAGGCATTTGCAGTGGCCGAAGCCTTCCAAGCCGCCGCGAGGCGCTCCGGCATCGCCTGATGGGGTGGTGGCCGACCGGATTACCGGATGAAGACCAGGAGCAGGGCCTGATACACAATGAACGCCAGCCAACCTGCCACGCGCGCCTTGCTGGCGGCAAGTCCATACACCAGCCGCGCCACCATCGGATAGAGCAAGGCGAAGGCCGCCACGTAGAGCAGCAGGTACACCCAGATGATCGCGAGCGTGGGACTGGGGCGCACGATATCGGCCATCCACCGCGTGGGATCGATGACCCCTGCGATGAGGAGCATGCCGATTACAGCATCCGGGATCAACGTGCATAGCGTGGCCCATGCCGTGGCGGGGCCAATGAGCGCCACGGTATCCTCGAAGCTGCCGGTGCCACCCAGCCAGCGCGCAAGAAGGTGCAGGACTGCCGCTGAAAGCAAACCACTGAAGAAGATGACCGGCGTGGTGAAAAGCGGCTCCCATTTGAAGTAATCCTCCGCGGGTATAGCGAGCCACGAGGCCATGCCGGGCCCCACGTCTCCCAGTGCCAGCAGCACAATGGCCAGGCTGTACGCAATACCGAGGAACAGGAGGTCGCGCAGTCCCTTGTGCAGGCGGCGCGGGTGGGCGAGGCGGCGAGCGAGGAGATGTTCGAGGCGGAGCATGGAGGAGGGTGGATGACAAAGTTCGGCGCGGCCGTTCCAGCAACGGACCCATTGTCGACATTCGCCGGAACCCTTCCTGCCATGCCCCGCATCTTCAACTCCATCCGCCAGCGCTTGCTGAAAGAGAACCGCCTGACCCGCTACCTGGTATATGCCATCGGCGAGATCCTGTTGGTGGTGATTGGGATCTTGATCGCCCTGCAGGTGAACACCTGGAACCTGGCCCGTAAGGACAGGGCAACGGAGACCAAGTACCTCACCGGTCTGAAGGCGGACCTGCACGTGGACCTGATCAATTTGAGAACGTACATGGAGGAACGGGATGTGAAGGTTTCCTCGTCCTTGCTGCTGTTGAAGATGGAGGACCCGGTCACCGCAGCGGATGTCCATCGGATGGATTCGATCATTTGGCGGGTGTTCGTTTGGCGGAAGTTCGTGCCAAGCACCAAGACCATGGATGAATTGATTGGTTCCGGGAACTTGAGCCTGATTCAGAACGACTCCATCAAGTCGACGATGCTGGACCTTTCTCAGCAATACGCCGGTCTGGCCGTCCATGTCGAACACATGCGGCGCGAGTACGACTACTACCTCTACGACCGTTCCACGGCACTTCGTGAGATGATGCCGTTCGTCGATCTTGCGCGTTGGGTCGAGACCGATACGCGGATCACGGACGTGCGCGCCACCGCTCCGCAATTGGCCACACTCACGGGGCAGACCCATGCCCTCCTGCGCGACCTCACCTTCCGCAACGGGTTGAAATTGGCCGCCATGAACAACCACCTCATGCGACGCAATTGCGAACGCACCCACAAAGCGGTGGAGCATCTGATCGCATTGATCGACGAGGACCTCAACAAGCATTGAATGCCCCGCATCTTCAGCTCCATCCGCCAGCGGCTCCTGAAGGAGAACCGCCTCACGCGCTACCTGGTCTATGCCGTGGGCGAGATCTTCCTGGTGGTGGTAGGGATCCTCATCGCCCTGCAGTTGAACCTGCTGAAGGAGGAGCGCAATCAGCGTAAAGCGGAGATCCAGACCTTGGAACAACTGCGCGATGAGTTCACCTCGAACCTGGTGCAGCTGGATGACAAGATCTCCATGCGCGAGAGCATGACACGTGCATCACTTCAGCTCCTGGCTTATCACGACGATAGCACCCTGATAGTTCCGGACTCGGTAGAGATCTACATCGCGCGGACCACGGTGAGCCCTACGTTCGACCCCGTGACCAACGACCTGATCACCGCAGGGCGGCTCTACCTGATCAGCAACCTGGCCTTGCGACGCAAGCTCTCCACCTGGTCCAGCGAAGTGGTGCAGGTGACGGAGGAAGAAGTGGCTTGGATCGGCATCAACAGGAACGTCTATACGCCCTTCCTTCGAAAGTACTATCCCATGCGGAACATCCATGCCGCCAAATGGAGCGGCCTGGACGTGGTGCAGACCATTATGCTCGACAAGAAGAGCGCGGTGAACCTGGATATCGGTCGCTCCAAGCGCAGCCCTGACCTTTCAACATTTTTCGCGCAACCGGAGACGGAGGACCTTCTATCCACCGTGGTTTCCGCGAGCCTCTTCGCGAACCGCCAGAGTGAGGCGCTGCGCAAGAGCATTGAGGAGATCCTGGAGCTGATCGATGCCGAACTGAAGGATAACTGACCCACCGACCATGCCCCGCATCTTCAACACCATCCGCCAGCGGCTGCTGAAAGAGAACCGCCTTACGCGCTACCTGATCTATGCCATCGGCGAGATTGTGCTGGTGGTGGTGGGGATCCTGATCGCGTTGCGATCAATACATGGAATGAGCAGCGCAAGGCAGCTGAGCAGGAAACGCACTACCTCGAACGCCTGCTGTCGGAGAATCGACTGGATATCGAGACCATAGGCAAGTCGATAATGGATCTTGAACATGGCAATGCCACGATCAACGCCATGTCGGAGGCAATGAACTCCGCTGCGGCTTCGGACCCGATCATTGTGAGATGCACCAGCGAGTACCTGTCACACGGATGTACCTACCCGAGCTTCACCACTTCACGATCCACCTTCGATGACCTGTCCAGCACGGGCAATTTGAAGTTGATCAAGAACACGGTGTTGCGCGACAAGCTGGTCAAACACTACGCACAACACGACCTGGTGAAGCAGCGGCTTCAGATCAACATGACATGGGTATCACCAGTGGATGGTCCCTTCACCGTCCAGAACAACATCATGGCCTATGAACCGTCCACGGCCCATCTCTTTCCTGAACGGTCCATGGGTGAGAAGGCTGGTGAACTCAGGATGAACAGGTTGGCGTATATCGCGAATGGCGCGGCGCATTTGTGGATCAATCTCGATGCCATTGCACATCTCATCCAGTTACGGGAAGGAACATCGGCCTTGATCATTGAGCTGGAGAGTGAGCTTGGTTCACGCAATAGCCGGAACTAACATGCCCCGCATATTCAACTCCATCCGCCAGCGGCTCCTGAAGGAGAACCGCTTTACCCGCTACCTGGTCTATGCCATCGGCGAGATCCTGCTGGTGGTAGTGGGGATCCTGATCGCCTTGCAGATCAACAATTGGAACGAACACAGGAAACACGTTCTCAGGCAGGTGGATATGATCGATGCCATGATCTTGGACCTGAACGAAAAGATGGAGGAGAACATCCTCGATCTGGCAGGTGCAGAAAGAATGCTCGTAAGATGCGAAAAGGCGATGAATGATATGGCTTCTGGGGGCCATGTGGATACGGCAGATGTGAAGCAGCTGATCGGGTACTTGGGAACGGACACCTATTTCTATGTCACGACCACTCCCACCTTCAACAGCATCGTCAATTCGGACCTGTGGCAGCAATTACCCGACACTGTTGCTCAAGCCGTGCAGTTCATCTACGACCATAAGTCGACGCGTGTAAAGCTCGGTTTTGAGAAGGTGATCGAGTATGCTACGGATTGCCGGTTGAACTACCTAGCACCCAATCTGCTGATGGATCCAGAACTGGACCCTATGGCTTTAAGCGCGAAGATCGCAGAAGATCCTCAAGCCTTCCGCGCACGAATGATCCTCTTCATGAATGCAGCGAACCGACAGATAAAGGCTTTTGCAGGATCACGGGACGCGATCGCAGAAGTGATACCGATGCTCATTTCCTACAGGGATGATCTTGCCGATGGCCTTGAATAGGACCATGATCAAATTCTTCCGCCATATCAGACAACGCATGATCAAAGAGAACAGAGTTTCGAAGTACCTGCTCTACGCCATCGGCGAGATCGTGCTGGTGGTGATCGGGATCCTGATCGCCTTGCAGATCAACAATTGGAACAACTACACAAAAGACAGAGAGTTGGAGGAACAGTATGTATCAGGACTAATTGTTGACCTTCAAGCTGACTCGCTATCAATAAACAAGCTGAAAGTAGATTCGGACGAGCAAGTCAGGAGAAAGGAGAAACTATGTGAATACCTTGATGGAGGATCATTTCCTGAAGATTCGATCCATCATTACTTCTCCAAGCAGTGGGGCATGTCGGTCGGGTTCAACCCAACTACAACAACTTTTGATGAGATGAAGAGCGCAGGGCGTTTGAATGTGATCAAAGACCCAGCTTTAAGAAGTAGGATCATCAAAACGTACAACAAGTATCAGACATTCATCAATGGTGGCCAAGCTTACTATGAACGCCATAGGGGCGAACTGCGAAAACTTGCCTTCCAAGATCCCGGCGTGTTCGATGCCGGAATACTGAAGAACCCGATCCATCCGAACATAGTTGAGGCGCTAAAGAACGACGAGCTCAGGAATTGGATCTTAGCGAACTATGCAGTTACTGTGAACGTTGATCTTCAAGGGATACAGGAGGTCAATGACCAATTACTTGAGCAACTGCGCACATACCATTCAGAGCATCAACGTCAATAACGATCCAATGAATACAAGCCTGAACTTCTGACCCAACGAATGTCGGAAATGCAGATCCCAGCATCATCAACAGTATCGACCAAATGATCAAATTCTTCCGCACCATACGCCAACGCATGTTGAAAGAGAACCGCTTCTCCCGCTACTTCTTGTACGCGATCGGCGAGATCGTGCTGGTGGTGATCGGGATATTGATCGCGTTGAATGTGAACAACTGGAATGCGGAACGGAGGTCGCGTGCGCAGGAACGGGCCCTGTTGCAAGAGATGCACGGGAACCTGGCCATGGATCTTGCCGATTGCAAGTTCAACATCGAGCACAATGATCAGCTCCGCAGCTCGAACCTGGCCGTGCTGCGCCAGCTCAACGAGCGCATCCCGTTCACGGATACCATGCGCTTCCACTATGGGAACATCTGGGGCGGCACCATTCTCACCACCAACACCTCGGCATACGACAACCTCAAGTCGATCGGCTTCGACCTCATTTCCAGCGATAGCCTTCGGCGCTCGATCACCCAGCTCTACTCCGAACGGTACAAGTACCTCGGACAGCTTGAGATCGACATGGACGGCAGCATCCAGGTGAATCAAGTGACCCCGCAGATCAGCGCGAAAGTGGTGCTGGATACGGTGTTCGTTTCCGGTCATCCGGTGGATGCAACCGCGCTGATGGACGACGTGGCCTTCCACGGCATGCTTCGGATGAATGTGGTCATGCGCGACTTCATGCTCATGCGGTACCAAGGAGTGGAACGCAGGATCATGGCGCTGATAGAGATGATCGACCGGGAGTTGGAGGCGCGGAGGTGATCAGCCCAGTTGCCGATCGCTCAGGGAATCGTCATGCGCTCAGCGGGTAAAGGCGCAGGTACCGGGCCTAGTGTGCCCCGCGCGCAGCCAAGTACCGCTCGGCATCCAATGCGGCCATGCAACCGCTGCCCGCGCTGGTGATCGCCTGCCGATAGACCTTGTCGGCCGCGTCGCCCGCCACGAACACGCCGGGAATGTTCGTGTGCGTGCTGTCCGGCTTGTGCTTCACGTAGCCCTTCTCATCCATGTCCAGCCATCCCTTGAAGATCTCTGTGGCCGGCGTGTGACCGATGGCAAGGAATAGGCCCGTCGCCTCCAAGGTGGTCTCCTCACTGGTCACGCTGTTCACCACCACCACGCCTTCCACGCGGTCATCGCCCAGCACGTCCTTCACCTCGGTATTGAAGAGCACCTCGATGTTCGGCGTGTTCTCCACCCGGTGCTGCATGGCCTTGCTGGCCCTGAACTTTTCGCTGCGCACGAGCATGAACACCTTGGGGCAGAGCTTGGCGAGATAAGTGGCCTCCTCACAGGCGCTATCGCCAGCGCCCACGAGCACCACGGTCTGTCCGCGGTAGAAGAAGCCATCGCACACCGCACAGGCCGTTACGCCGCCGCCGATGTCGCGCAGGCGGATCTCGTTCGGCAGCCCCAGCCACTTCGCGCTCGCGCCGGTGCTGATGATCACCGTGTCGGCATGGATCTCGGTCTTCTCATCCACCCACACCTTGTGGATGGGTCCGGTGAAATCCACCTTGGTCACCCAGCCGTGCCGCACCTGTGTGTCGAACCGCAAGGCCTGTTTCTTCAGGTCCTCCATCAGATCCGGGCCAGAACGGCCATTGGGATAGCCTGGGTAATTGTCCACCTCTGTGGTCTGCGTGAGTTGGCCACCGGGCAGCGGGCCTTCGTAGAGCACGGGCTTCAGGTCGGCACGGGCGGCGTAGATGGCGGCGGAGTAGCCGGCGGGACCGGATCCGATGATGAGGCAGCTGACGTGCTCTGGCGAAGTGCTCATGTGTGCGGGCGGCAAATCTAACCCCGACGCATCACCGGCATGTGACCATCATCACGGCACGCACACCACGGTATCGAAACGCGTGCCCAGCCCGGCCCAGATGCCCAGCCCTCCGGTGATGTTGCTCTGCACGTTCGACGGAGTGCTGAACACATCGCCTTGCGAAGCGATATTGTTGGCGGCGGAGTTGTAGAAGCGGTACTCGCGCAGCCCGATGCTCGCGAATTTCACAACCACGGTATCGCCGCGCTTGAAGTACCCGCTCTCGGCGTTGTTGTCATCCTCCGCGCTGCTGAACGGCTCGTCGCCCCGGTTGTACGCGAAATCGAAGCGCAGGCCGTTGAAATAGCGGTCCTCGAACACGGAGAAGAGCGGTGCCAGGAACCGGCTGTCCTTGGGTTCCCCGTCCGCGCCCAAGCTGATGCGGCGCGCGAACCAGCGATAGGCGTTGCCCGCCGTGTCGGGGTCGCTCAGGCGTCCCCAGAGGAAGCCGAGGCTGTCATCATCGGGCCGCTGCTCAGCCAGCTTGAACCAAGTGCTGTCGAGGGCAACTCCAGGGGGGACCTTGGTGCTGCTCGTGAGCGAGTTGCCGTCGGTCTCCACGCGCAAGCGGTAGGTGCGGCCTTCTTCACCGAGCAGGCTGTTGTCCAGTTTGGTCCACACGCAGATGCTGGCCTGGGCGAGCAGTTCGGCGCTTATGCCCGTTGCAGCGGCTGCTTCATCGAGCAGCGAATCGGGGATTAGGTCGCTGCAGATGCGGTCGAGCACATGCACGGTCACGCCGTCGTCCACCGTCACCAGCGCATCCTGGATGAAGATGGATGCGATGGCCGAGAGACTCGTCGGCGCGAAGTAGCTCTGCGTACGGGTAAGGATGACGATTGGTGGCTGGCCCGATTCGATGGTCCCCTCCACCACGACCTTGGCCTTGGTCTCGGGCAGGTCCACCGTGATCTCCTTCTCGCAACCGCTGAGCAAGAGGCCCGAAAGCGCGAACCCGAGGATTCGGTTCGTCAGAACTTGAAGTTCCATGTCACGGAGGGAAGGATGGTGAAAAGCGAGACCTGCTTGGCTGCGACGCGGAAATTGCCTTCGGATGGACTGCCTTCTGCTCCGAAGTAGATGAAGTAGGGATTGCGGCGATTGTAGGCATTGTACACACCGAAGGTCCAACTGCTCGTGAAGCGCTTTGGCACTTCGGTGACGGCGCCTGTAGCCGGGTCCTTCCGCTGCTTCGTGGTCCTGCCGTTGAGGGTGGCGCTCAGGTCCAGCCGGTGGTAGGGGACCATGCGGTAACCATTGCGCTCGGTGTACTCGCTCACGAGGCGCCCTTCGATCCAGTACCGGTTCACTGGGATGGTCACGGCCTGGCCGGTGGCATAGACGAAGGTGCCGCCGAGGTCCCAGCGCTTGTTGAGGTTATAGGCCACCACGAGGCTCAGGTCGTGGCGGCGGTCCCAACGGCTCGGGAATTCCTCGCCGTTGTTGATGTCGGGGAAGGTTCGCATGGTCCTGCTCCAGGTGTAGCCCAGCCAGCCGTTCATGCGGCCGGTGCGCTTCTTCACGAAGAGCTCCGCCCCATAGCTGTATCCCTCGCCGAACACCAACTGCGTGTCGTAATTCGTGTTGCCATTGCTCTGCGGCTCGGCGCCCTCGCGGTACTCGATCAGGTTGTCCATGTCCTTGTAGTACACCTCAACGCTCGCTTCCACCACATCGCTGAACAGGTCGCGGAAATAGCCCACGGCGTACTGGGTGCCGATCTGCGGCTTCACGCGGGTACCGCTGGGGATCCAGACATCGGTGGGCAGCGCGATGGAGCTGAAGCTGGCCAGGTGCACGTATTGCTGACCGCGGTTGAACGAGGCCTTAACGCTGCTGTTGCCGTCGATGCGGTAACGGGCGCTCAGGCGCGGCTCGATGCCGGTGTAGGTCTTGATCCGCTTCCCGGACGCGATGGTGTCAGCGTCCTCGTAGCGCTCGCGTTCGTCCAGCAGGAAGTTGATATAAGGCCCCACGTGGTCGAAACGGCTCACCCGCAGTCCGGCGTTGATCCGAAGCTGATCGGTAATGTCGAATTCATCCAGCACGTAGACCGCGCTCTCATGCGCGTGCAGTTTCGGCGGTTTGGCGATGTCGAACTCCGTATCGCCGCTGGTGAACTCCACCGTGCTGGTGGTGTAGATATGGTAGATGTATTGCGCGCCGTACTTCAAGCGGTGCCGCGCACTGGGATAGTGCGCCAGGTCCAACTTCAGGCCGTAGTCCTTGATCCCGCTGAAGAGGCGGAAGCTGAACTGGTCCTGCTCGCCGTTGAAGGAGAAGGTATAGTCGCTGAACGTGGCGGTGGTGTTGAGGAAGAGCTTGGGTCCGAACACATGGTTCCAGCGGGCGCTCACGGTGCTGTTGCCCCAAGGGATCCGGAATTTCGGGTCGCCCTGGCCGCTGCCGCTGAAGGTGAACACATCCCGGCCGAAGTAGCCGCTTAGGAAGACCTGGTCCTTGTCGCTGATCCGGTAGTTCGCCTTGGCGTTGAGGTCGTAGAAGTAATAGCCCGATCCGGCAAAGGCGGCGGTGTCGCTGATGAAGGGCTTGGTAAGGATATCGATGTAGGTGCGCCGGCCACTCACGATGAAACTGCCACGGTCCTTCACGATGGGCCCTTCGAGGGTGAGGCGTGAACTGATGAGCCCGATGCCGCCCTGCCCGTGGAACGCCTTGTCGTTGCCCTCCTTCATGTTGATGTCGAGCACCGAGGAGATGCGCCCGCCGTAGTTGGCCGGCATGCCGCCCTTGATCAGCTCGATGTTCTTCACCGCATCGGCATTGAACACGCTGAAGAAGCCGAAGAGGTGGCTGGCGTTGTACACGGTCGCATTGTCCAGCAGGATCAGGTTCTGGTCCGGGCCACCGCCGCGCACATAGAAGCCGCTGTTGCCCTCGCCGTTGCTCTGCACGCCGGGCAGGAATTGGATGGTCTTCAGGATGTCCACCTCACCAAGCAGCGCGGGCAAGGTGTTCAGCCGTTGCACATCCAGGTCCACGGTGCCCATCTGGGTGCCTTCGGTGTTCTCCTTCTTGCGCTCACCGACCACCTCGAACTCGCGTGCTTGGATGACCATGGGCTTGATTGCGATGTTGAGCTTCTGGTCGATGGTGGCCTCCACCACTTGCGTGAACTCCTCATAGCCGATGTAGCTCACGGCGATGGTGTGCCGTCCGGGCTCCACGTTCAGCACGTAATAGCCATACGTGTTGGTGGCGGTGCCGCGCATGGTCTCCTTCACATACACATTGGCGCCGATCAGGGCCTCGCCATTGGAGGCATCCTTCACATAGCCGCTGATGGTGATGGAGCGCTGGGCCGCGGCCTCGCTGGCGGTAAGAAGAAATGCAAGAAGGGGCACGAAGCGCCGGAACATCGGGAAACGCATGGCTGAACGGGCGGCAAAGCTATCAGCAGCCTGAAGGCCGCCGCCGCCGTTGGTCACGGCCTCCGTCCTTGCATCCGTCCAGTGGTCCGATACGGTCACGCAGCATTGAACACCGTAGGGGCGCGAAAGTGCGTTGGGCCTGTCCGCCTTCCAGCGAGGGCTGGCGGCTCAACCGAAAAATACCAAGAAACACGTATTTTTTCTGACGAAGGCGCTTGTCACCTTTGGCCGTTGCCTACCCGACATGGACTCACCCATCCGCACGCTGCTGGTCGATGATCAAGGCATCATCCTGGAAGGGCTCGAAGCGCTTCTGGAGGGTGATGAGGCGTATGCGGTGGTGGGTTTGGCCCGGAGCGGGGAGGAAGCGGTGCGACTGGCTGAGCGGCGTTTCCCGGATGTGGTGGTCATGGACATCAGCATGCCGCCGGGCTTTGATGGCATCGAGGCCATGCGGAGAATCAAACTGAAACAGCCGCATATCAAGGTGCTGATGCTAAGCATGTACCATATGTCGGATATGGTCCAAGAGGCATTGCAGGCTGGCGCCTCGGGCTATTTGCTGAAGAATACCAGTCGGAAGCAGTTCAAGGAAGCGCTTAAGACCGTGATGAATGGCGGGTCCTTCTTGGCCAGCGAGATCATGGAGGACCTGAAGAAGGCCGCCGAGAAGGAGGATGACGGTGATCGGTCCAATGGAGTCATCCTAACGCGCCGTGAGCGGCAGATCCTGTGCATGGTGGCGTTCGAGCGCAACACGTATCAGATTGCTCACGAGTTGAGGCTCAGCCACCGCACCGTCGAGACCCATCGCAGGAACATCATGCGGAAGCTGCGGATAAGCAATGTCGCTGGCCTGGTCAAATACGTCATGGACCGGGGCTGGCATCTGGATATGTCATGATCACTCAAACCACTCAATTCAATCAGCCATGAAGTACACAGTCATTCTCTCCGCAGCATTTTCCTTCTTGATGGCGTGTGGGTCCCAAACCGCGCCGGAGCAATCCAACCTGATGGCGGCCGCATCACCCGGTGATGGGGCAGCACCTGGTTCGACGTCCATGAGCTTCGAGGCCAAGGATGTGGACCGGATTCCGGATTTCGCGCTGGACCGTGCCTTCACTTACCTGCTGATGTGGAAAGCCGGAAAGGATGATATCCGGCCGATGCTTTCCACTTTGATTCCCCATGCGGCCGGCATGGCCTACCACCTGAGCAATGAAAAAGTGGTGAATGACACGGTGTGGCAGATCACCTTCCAGGCTATGGCAGACCTTTCCCTGGGTAAAGGAGTGTTCGTGCATACCGAGCACGAGTTCCCCTACGTCTTCAACGGGAACCAGATAACGGAGGTGGAGGTGCTCGTATTGGATCAGAACGGCAACGCGGCCGGTGAGCAGGGCGGCACGCCGGGCCAGCCAAAGACCCGTAAGCCCGCCCGGTGCAGGCTGGCGCAAGGGCAGGATGCCGATCCGACCATGCCTCCATTGGAGGACATCACGATCTACATCAACGGCGGGAAGGTGGATGGCGAGCGATACATTGTCGGGTACGCGCACATGGCCGCCAAATCGAAAGACCTCAATTTCACGCATGATGTGCCAAACGGCCGGGTGGCCTTCGCCGCGAAGAGCGATAAGAATGGCCATGCCTTCCTCTTCTTCGACCACGCGGTCACGGACTTTGACAAAGCGCCTGTGGATGCGCATTTCACGGATGGCGATGGCGATCCGATGAACACGGTCCGGCATTCGGTTGACCAGCCGTGATTGCAGGTTAGTCATGCGTTCTTACGGCGCGGTCCTGCGAAGCGGCGCTTTGGTGCTCCTGGGTATGGTCCATTCAGGGACCGCCTGGCCACAAACCGTCGCAGTCCCTTGGCTGCTGGACCGTTCGTGGGTGTTGATCAACATCGATCCGGATAGCGCGCTCTATTACGCCGATGTGGCAGCGGAGCGGTCGCGCGTGGCAGGCGACAGCGCCCAGATGGCCGTCGCCTTCCGCCGCATAGGCATGAGCTTGGAGGTGATGGAGCGTTTCGAGGAGGCATTGCAGTACCTGACCGCCGCCCTCGGGATCGACGAACGCATGGGCAACGTGCGGGCGATGGTGAGCAGCGAGCAAAAGGTGGGT
The DNA here is from genome assembly GCA_016715995.1 of Flavobacteriales bacterium. Classification (GTDB taxonomy): domain Bacteria; phylum Bacteroidota; class Bacteroidia; order Flavobacteriales_F; family PHOS-HE28; genus PHOS-HE28. Next base: position 16,683 of record JADJXF010000026.1, on the reverse strand, counting down.
GCGCTGCTCACGCGCATCGGGCGCTACGAGGAGGCACTGGTGGTCCTCACCAAGGCCTTGCAGCGGACCGAGGGATTGGGTGATGAGGCCGCTTCAGCCCGCTGCCACAATCTGCTGGCGCGTGTCTTCCAGTCCACCGGCCGTTTCGAGGAGGCCGCCAGTCATCTTTTCCGCGGACTTGATATCCGGAAGCGACTGAACGACGAGGAAGGCGTGATGGCGAGCACCCTCGGTCTCGCGGATCTCTACGCGGTCATGCTGCGGCACGACGACGCGATCGCCACTTACCTGGCGCATAACGCCATGCGTCGGGAGAACGGTGATGACGCGGGATTGGCCACAGGGCTGTTGAATCTCGGTGCTGTGTACCACCGCTTGGGGCGGGATCAGGACCTGCTGGCCTGCATCGATTCGGCCCTGGTGCTCATCCGGCTGCACGACGACCGGATGACGGAGTCGGTGGCCCTGAGCAATCGCGCGGTCGCCCTGGCTGGCCTGGGAAGGACCCCGGAAGCCATGGCCCAGTACCGTGAGGTCATCGCCATCGCGGAGACCAGCGGCGATGAAGCGGGACGCGCGGAAGCGCTGCTGGGATTGGCAAGCATCATGGATGCGCCCACGGACCGGGCCGCTAGCGAACGGATGCTCCGTGATGTGCTGCGGTGGTGCCAGCAGACCGGCCATCGAGCCATGGAACTCGAAGCGGTCTCAGCGCTCGCCGATAACCTGCGGGAACAGGGACGGGCCGAGGAAGCGCTCGCCCTTCACATCCGCGGGCGCGCGCTGCAGGACAGCCTGTTCTCCGAACATGTCGGGAACGCGCTCGTAACCGCTGAGATGCGCGAGAAATACGATGCAGACCAGCGTGAGGAACGGATCGCGGACCTTCAGACCGAGGTGAGCCTGCGCGAGGAGCAGCGCCGTCGGCGAACGCTGGAACGGAATGCCATGGTGCTGTCCTCCATCGCCCTGCTCGTCTTCCTCGGCCTGCTGCTGCGCAACCTTCAGCACCGCAAGCGGATCATGCAGCAGCGCGAGGACCTGCATCGCCGTCAGGTGACCGCGATGCTCAAGGATCAGGAGGTGCTTTCGCTGGAGGCCATGCTCGACGGCCAACGCAAGGAGCGTGAGCGCATCGCACAGGACCTTCACGACCGCTTGGGCAGCACTATGAGCGCCATTCGCATGCGCTGCAGCACCATCGCCGAGGATGTGCGCGAGCGCGCGGCCGGTGATGCGGAAGGATTGGATCGCTTGGCGGGCATGGTGGATGAAGCGGTGGGGGAGGTACGACGCATCGCGCACGACATGGCGAACACCACGCTCCAGAAGGCGGGGCTTGAATCCGCGTTGCGTGCCTTGCAGGCGTCCTTGCACCAGCCTGGGAGCTTCGAGGTGGAACTGATCACGCACGGCTTCGATCAGCGTATCGACCAGCCTACCGAGATCGCGCTGTACAAAGTGGTGCAGGAACTGGTCGCCAACGTGCTCAAGCATGCACGGGCGCGTCACCTGACAATTCAGCTGATCCGCGATGAGAGGAACCTCAACCTGATCGTAGAGGATGATGGCGTGGGGTTCACGGAGGGGGAGGATGAAGACGGAATGGGTATGAGCGGCGTGCGTGCCCGGGTGAAGGACCTGCAAGGAGAGGTGCATTGGGATTCGCATCCTGGAAGCGGCACATCCGTGGTGGTCGATGTCCCTATCAGCAGCGACTAATGCGGATGCGGGCTGTGGATTGAATGCTTTGCTACTTTCGCACCCGCTTTTCGGCCGCCTGCGATGGCTGAGGAGTGTGATCTCGGGGTTTAGCGTAGCCCGGTAGCGCATCCCGCCAGGTGGCGGGATGGTCGCTGCGAATTGCGGGACAAGGTCCTCGGGGTGTAGCGCAGCCCGGTAGCGCACTTGCATGGGGTGCAAGTGGTCGCTGGTTCGAATCCAGTCACCCCGACTGGTATGGAAGGTCGCCTTAGTGGCGGCCTTCCTTATTTACGGACCGTGATCGCCACCTTCTACATCCTCTATTCCGCTCAGCTTGACCGATATTACATCGGACACACCACCGAGCCAATTGAGGAGCGTCTGCGCAAACACCTTAGCGACCACAACGGCTGGACCGCTAAGGCAAAGGATTGGCGCGTGGTGTACACGGAAGAGCATGCCGATAAAAGTGCTGCGTATCGGCGTGAACTAGAGGTCAAAGCCTGGAAGAAGCGCATTCCAATCGAAGCCCTGGTGCGCGCAGCCCGGTAGCGCATCCCGCCTGCGGGCGGGATGGTCGCTGGTTCGAATCCAGTCACCCCGACTGGTATGGAAGGTCGCCTTAGTTGCGGCCTTCCTTATTTACGGACCGTGATCGCCACCTTCTACATCCTCTATTCCGCTCAGCTTGACCGATATTACATCGGACACACCACCGAGCCAGAGGGTGATGAGCCCTTCATCCGAACCGGTACCCGAGCTTGCCGTCTACATTTGCCGCGCCTATCAGATGAATTCCAAACTGAACCTATCGGCTTTCGCCTTTGCCTTAGTGCTATCTGCCTGCGGTGGGGAACCAGGCGAACACAATGCGCAAAAAGGTACCGAACCTCAAGCCTTTGCCATGGATGCTCACAGTCACGCCCGTCCGCAAGAGGCGCGCATCACGCATCTCAGCTTGGATGTCGACGTGGACATGGATGCCCGCCAGGTGCGTGGCAGCGCGCGTTACGATATCGCCACGCATGAGGCCGACCGTATCCTCTTCGATACCGATGGCCTCAACATCGAACGCGTTCTCCTCGATGATGGAAAGGAAGCCGCTCATGCCCTTGGCGACAGCTCGTTGCTCGGTCGGGCGCTGGAAGTGAAGCTGGAGCCCGGTACCAGGCAGGTAACCATCGAGTACAGCACCAGTCCACAGGCGCGTGCGTTGCAATGGCTCCTGCCGCAGCAGACCGCCGACAAGAAGCATCCCTTCCTGTTCACGCAGGGGCAGGCCATCCTCACGCGCTCCTGGATCCCGATCCAGGACAGCCCGGGCATACGCTTCACGTATGACGCGCGTGTGAAGGTGCCTTCTGGTCTGATGGCCGTGATGAGCGCTGAGAACCCGACCTCGTTGAGCACCGAGGGCACATATTCCTTCCGTATGGAGCAGCCGATCCCGGCTTACCTCATCGCCCTGGCCGTCGGAGACTTCGCCTTCGAACCGATCGGAGCACGTACCGGTGTTTACGCGGAGCGAAGCCTCGTGAAGAAGGCCGCTTGGGAATTCGCGGATATGGAACGCATGCTCGAGACGGCCGAGTCGCTCTATGGCCCGTACCGCTGGGGACGCTATGATGTGATCGTGCTGCCGCCAAGCTTCCCGTTCGGCGGCATGGAGAATCCCCGGCTCACCTTCGCGACACCCACCATTCTGGCAGGTGACCGTTCACTGACGGCTTTGGTGGCGCACGAGCTCGCGCATAGTTGGAGCGGCAATCTGGTGACGAACGCCACTTGGAATGACTTTTGGCTGAACGAAGGCTTCACGGTGTACTTCGAGAGCCGAATCTGCGAGGCCGTCTATGGCGATGCGTATGCACGCATGCTTCAGCTATTAGGTCGGCAGGACCTGCGCGAGGTGATCGCCAAGCTGGAGAAGAAGGGGCGAACGGCCGATACCCATCTCCGGCTCCACTTGGAGGGACGGGATCCGGATGAGGGCATGACGGAAGTCGCTTACGAGAAGGGCTACGCGTTCCTCCGATTGATTGAAGAGAAGGTGGGGCGTCCGAAGTTCGACGCCTTCCTCCGCGGCTACTTCGATGCGCACGCCTTCCAGAGCATGACCACCGATGGATTCATCGCCTACTTGGACTCGGAGCTGTTGAAACCGGAAAGCGTGGACCTGGATGTGTCCGCGTGGATCGATGGCCCCGGACTGCCGGCATCGGCCATTGAGCCGCAGAGCGATGCCTTCGCCAATGTGGATGGCCAGATCGGGCGCTGGAAGAACGGAGTGCCGGCTGCGGAATTGATCACCGATGGCTGGGTCACCTTCCAATGGATGCACTTCCTCCGGCATCTTCCCGAAGGCCTTGACGATGCACGCATGGCGGAGCTGGACCACGCGTTCCGGTTCACCCAAAGCGGAAACGCGGAAGTGCTTGCCGCCTGGCTGGAGCAATGCGTGAGCAGCGACTACGACCCGGCCTTCGGCAAGCTGGACGAGTTCCTCACGCATGTGGGCCGTCGCAAGTTCCTTATGCCGCTCTACACCGCGCTTACCCGCAGCGAGAAGGGGCGGTTGATGGCTCAATCCATCTACGCCAGCGCCCGACCGAACTACCACAGCGTCTCTGTGCGGTCGTTGGACGATCTCCTGGCTTGGAAGGACAACAAGCCGCCCGCGAATTTCTGATCAATGGCCTTCAACGACACGCCGGAGCGTGACAGGCTCCAACCGATGGCCTCCCTCGAAGAGATGCTTGTTGCACGCAACACCAGCCCCTTGCAAGCGCTGAGCCTGTGCATTAAGGTCCTTAGGCGCGGCGAATTCGTCCTGGTCGCCGAGAACAAGATCAACGGGAAGACTGCGCCACGCAGCAAGGGCATCGCGGTCAAGCTCCGGCGGGATCGATCCCGCCCAAAGGACCAATCGCTTGAGTGGCGTCCTGCCGCGAATGGCCCAGCGTGAAGCGGTGGCCGCACCCTGTGAGAAGCCCAGCACATTGACCTTCACCCCCGGCAAGGAGCTGCGGCGCAGCTCGTCGCAGAGCGCGTCGAGGTAGCTCACTTGGTCATCGATCTCGTGCAGCCGGTCCTCCCGCGTCATCCACGTCGCGCCTACGCGGGTGTTCTGCTCGTCGAGGTAGAAGCGGCTCAATCCCTCCGGTGCGATGATGCATCGCCCGTCTTCGAGACCCTTGAAATTGTTCAGGAAGAAACGCGCGAGCTGGCCATAGCCATGCAGCACGACCCAAAGCTCTTGCGCTGCTTCGATGCGGCCCAGCACATGGTAGCGCGCGGTGCGCTGCACGAGGATGAAACGCTCCTCCATGCGCTAATAGGCGAGGAGGGCCGCGAGCGCCGTGCCCACTTTGTCTGCGCTGGGGATCATCGCCGCCTCCAACGTGCTGTTCAGCGGGATGGCCGGCATGTCCACCGACCCTAAGGTCCTCACCGGCGCATCCAGATCGGTGAAGCACTGGTCGCCGATGCGCGACGCCAGTGCCTGCGCGAAGGAATTGGTCAACTGCTCCTCGGTCACCACCAAGCAACGGCCGTGCGAGCGGACGGCGCTCATCACGCGGTCCTCATCGAGCGGCACCAGCGTGCGCAGGTCGATGATGGTGACGCGGCCAGGGAAGTCCCTCGCTGCGGCCTTGGCCCAATACACGCCCATCCCGTAGGTGACGATCACAGCTGCTTCACCTTTCGCGACAAACGCTGCATCTGCTTCCAGCACCATGCGCGCCACACCGAACGGGATGATATAGTCGGCGCTGGGCTCCACGGTCTTCGCCTCTTCCGTGCCCTTGATCTTGCTCCAGTAGAGACCCTTGTGTTCCAGCATCACCACGGGGTTGGGATCGTGGTAAGCGGCTTTCATCAAGCCCTTCAGATCCGCGCCGGTGCTGGGGTAGGCGATCTTGATGCCTTTGATGTTGCACAGCACGCTCTCCACGCTGCTGCTGTGATACGGACCTCCGCTTCCATAGGCGCCGATGGGCACCCGGAGGATGCAACTCACCGGCCATTTCCCCACGGTGAGGTAGCAGCTCCGCGCCACCTCGGTGAACAGCTGGTTGAGCCCCGGCCAGATGTAATCGGCGAATTGCACTTCGACGATCGGCTTGAGCCCTGCGGCGCTCATGCCCACGGTGCTGCCGATGATGAAGGCTTCTTGGATCGGTGTATTGAACACGCGGTGGTTGCCGAAATCGCGTGCGAGTGTCGCGGCCTCACGGAAGACTCCGCCTAGACGTGCGCCCACATCCTGCCCGTAGAGCAGGCAGCGCGGATCCTCCTGCATCAATTCGCGGATGGCGAAGAGCGCGCTGTCCACCATCACGGTGGGCTGGCGGTCCTTCGGTGCGCGCTCGCCTTTCTCCTCCACCACCGGCGTGGGGGCGAACATGTGGGTGGTGAGGTCCTCGGGCGTAGGATCCTCGGCGGCGCAGGCGCGATCGAAGTCGGCCTTCACCTTGGCGATGGCCTTCTGCTCTATCTGCTTCAGCCCATCGAGCTGCAAACGGTTGTCAAGGCATTGCTGGAGGAACCGTGGGAAGGGATCGCGCTTGCGGTGCTCGGCCAGGTCTTCTTCGCTCCGGTAGAACTCCATTCTCACACCGCTGGTGTGGTGGTTGAGCAGCGGCACTTTCGCATGCACGAGGAAGGGCCGGCGCTCCTTGCGGACGATCTCGATCACGTCCTGCAGCGTGCTGTAGCTCGCGATGAAATCGGCGCCATCAACCTGCCTCACCTCCAAGCCCTTGAAGCCCTTCGCATACTCGGTGGCATCGCCTACGCGAATCTCGTCGGCGCTCGCGCTGATGTCCCATTCGTTGTCCTGCACCAAGTAGATGATGGGCAGCTTCTTGAGCACGGCCATCTGGAAGGCCTCGGCCACCTCACCCTCGGTGATGGACGCATCGCCCAGCGAACAGACGACCACTGGTGCATCGTTCTCACCTGAGCCGTTCAGGTCGTGCGCGATGCCCGCCTGCTCCTTGTACCAGAAGCCCAGCGCGATGCCTGTGGTAGGAATGGCTTGCATGCCGGTGGCGCTGCTCTGGTGCGGGATGCGCGGCATGCCTTCCCTACGCAGGCTCGGATGCCCGTAATAGGTGCGGCCGCCGCTGAAGGGGTCGTCGCGCTTGGCCAGCAATTGCAGCATCACTTCGTAGGGCTCCATGCCGATGCCGAGCAGGATACTGTCATCGCGATAGTAGGGCGCCACGAAATCCTGCGGCCTAAGCTGCATGCCCAGCGCCAGTTGGATGGCCTCATGGCCCCGGCTGGTGGCGTGCACATACTTGCTGGTCAGTTTGAAGTTGGCTTCGTAGATGTCCGTCATTGCCTTGGCCGTGCACATCAGCTCCCAGGCACGGAGAAGGGTGTCCTGGCTGGGCACAGCGGACTTCCGAAGGTCTTTCTTCACGGTGGTGAACGCCATCTGCGGGTGTGAGCGGCTAAGGTATTGGGATGGCCGTGACCCGCTACGGAAGCGATTCACTCCAACGGAGGACCGCTTTGGTTGATATTGTTCAACGCTCTTCGCCCGCACCTCACCAGCGTAGTTTCGCGCCATGGCCTTTCACCTCAGCCGGCTGCATGTGCTGAACTTCCGGAACCACCGGGAAGCGGAGGTGGACCTGTGCGATGAGGTGAACTGCTTCACTGGACCGAACGGCACGGGCAAGACCAATCTGCTCGATGCCGTGTACTACCTGGCTCTGGGCAAGAGCTACTTCGAGCCGGTGGATCAGCACAACATCCTGCACGGCGAGGAGCTCTTCATGGTGCAGGGCTCCATGCGAACGGAAGAGGGCGACGACGCCATCCTGTGCAGTGTGCGCCGCGGGCAGCGGAAGATCCTGAGCCGCAATCGCAAGGAGTACGATCGCCTGGCTGATCATGTGGGCCGCTATCCGGTAGTGATGATCACTCCCTATGATGGTCAGCTGGTGCTTGAGGGCAGCGAGATCCGGCGCCGGTTCCTTGATGGGTTGATCGCGCAGTTCGACAAGGCCTACCTCGAAGGGTTGATCCGGTACAACCGCGCGATGGCCCAGCGCAACATGCTCCTGAAACAGGCTGCGGAGCGGGGCGGGCTGGCACGCACGGCCTGCGAGCCGTGGGACGCCCAGCTTGTGGCGCACGCCACCGCCATCCATGCCGCGCGCATGGCGTTCATGGAGGAGTTGACGCCATTGCTCGTGGAGCACTATACGGGCATCTCTTCCGGACCGGAGGATGTGGCGCTGGAGTACCGGTCCGCACTGAACGATTCGCCAATGGCCGCATTGCTCGATGCAGCCTGGGACCGCGACCGAGTCGCGCAGCACACCACCTCCGGCATCCATAAGGACGACCTGCTCTTCACCATCGGCGGGCGGCCGCTCAAACGGTTCGGCTCGCAGGGTCAGCAAAGACCTTCCTTATCGCCCTGAAGCTCGCCCAGTTCGGGCTCACCGCCGCGCGCACCGGATCAAAACCGGTCCTGCTCTTGGACGACATCTTCGACAAGATCGATCCTCAGCGCATGCGGCACCTGCTCCGGCTGCTCAGCGGCCATAGCTTCGGGCAGGTGCTCATCACCGACACCGATCCTGCTCGATTGCATGCCGCCATCGACGGGCTGGCGCTCGAATCGCGCTTCTTCCATCTCGACCACACCGGCATCACCCGTGAAAAGGCGCAACGAACAGTCGCTCGCTGAGGTCATCGGCCGCCTGGTCGATGGCGCCGGCATGCGCGAGAAGATGGACGAGCTCGACATCGCCTCCTGGTGGGATGAGGTGGTCGGCGGCATGGTGGCTCGCCACACTACGGGCATCACGCTGCGCAGGGGGAAACTCTTCATCCGCGTGGACTCGGCCCCGTTGCGGCATGAACTCACGTACATGCGCGCCACCATCGTCGAGAAGCTCAACGAACGCATGGCCCGTGCCGTGGTTCAGGAGGTGGTGCTCCTCTAGAACCGCTCCCGCCCGCTGAAGAAGTAGGAGCCCTCGATCTCGGCGTTGGCATCGCTGTCGCTGCCGTGCACCGCATTCTTGGCCTTGCTCTCGGCGAAGCGCTTGCGGATGGTGCCCTCTGCGGCCTGTGCCGGGTCGGTGGCGCCGATCAGCTCGCGGAAGACCGCCACCGCGTTGTCCTTCTCGAGGATGGCCGCGATGATGGGGCCGCTTGCCATGTAGTCCACCAGTTCGCCGTAGAAGGGGCGCTCCTTGTGGACGGCGTAGAACTCGCCTGCTTCCTGCCGCGAGAGCCGGGTGTACTTCAGCGCGACCACCTTGAATCCGTTGTCGATGATCATGTCCATGATCTTGCCCATGCTGCCCGCGGCCACCGCCTCGGGCTTGATCATCGTGAAAGTCCTGTTGCCTGTCATTGCGGTTGTTGAAAAAGCCGCGCAAAAGTAATCGGCCATACCAACCAGCTCATGCATTGGCTACAGCTTCCTTCGTGCAGCCGTCCGGGGCGTTGTCCTGGCACCTCACGATTACTCTTCACTGAACATGCGAACACGGTTGGCAATTCCGCTCACAGGGCTGCTCCTGCTGGCCTCCTGCGGCGGGGATCGGACCGGCGAGGCGACTCAGGGCACCGGCGGTGAGCTGGTGATCGGCGGCGAACAGGGCACGGTAGCCGCACTGTACCAGATGCCCACTCCCAATGAACTCTTCGGCCTGGTGCGGCAGTTGGCGGGCGATGGGCACAAACGGCTCCTGGCCCCGGCCTCCAATGCGGGCACCTTCGTGAGCCTCCGCGGCCGCGCCCTCAATTTCGGCGTCTATGCCACCGACCTCGTCTACGCCAGCAGCTTTAAACTGAATGTCGAGGTGGCACGGTACTACCTCGCCAGCAAGAAGCTGGCGGAGGGCCTTGGACTGAGCAGCGCATTCACTGATGCAGACTTCATCCGCCTTGAATCGAACCTCACGCGGGGTGATTCGCTGGAGATGATCAGCAATGAGGCTTACCTGCGCGCTTACGAGCGTATGCAGCAGGAGGAGATGGGCCCAGTGCTGGCCCTGGTGCTCGCCGGCGGCTGGATGGAGAGCATGCACCTCGTGATCCGCCAGATTGATGCTTTTGGCCAGAGCGACGCGTTGATGGCCCGTGTCGCTGAGCAGAAGGTCACCTTGGAGCACCTCATCGGCTTGATGGATGCTTTCAAGGATGACCAGGATGTAGCTGCGGTCCAGGCGCAGCTCATCGGCTTGCGCGACATCTATGATCGATTGAATGTCACACGCGCGCCGCACCAGGGCGAATCCAGCAGCGGCCGCATGATCCTCGGCGATGATGTCATCGTAGAACTCACCGGCGACCAGTATAAGGAGCTTTCAGCGGAAGTTGGGCGCCTTCGTACCGAGTGGACGAAACCAGAGAACGCCAACGCCCAATAGAGACGCATCATGACCAGCAAACAGTTCCACTTGCTAGCCGTGGCGCTCTCCGCCGTGGCCTTCTCAAATCCGGCGGCCGCGCAGACCGGCTGCACGGACTACCACAAGTTCAATTGCGAGCGCGCCATGGACCAGCGGTTCAAGGTCAATGGACAGAGCCGCAGCGCCATGGTGAAGGTGGGCGAGGAGACTGAATTGAACATCATCGTTTACCGGGGCCAGGACTACCGGATATCGGTCTGTCACGACGAGAAGGTCCTCGGGGCCAATGTCGCGGTTCGTTTGGTGGAGAAGATCCGCGTTCTCAAGAGCACCACTGGTCCGAATGGGGAGCGTGAGTTCGAAGAGGTGGAGAAGGTGCTCTGGGACAACACCGAGCATGAAATGAATCAGCAGATCGAGTTCTCGTGCACCGCCACCAAACGCATCGCTGTAGAGGTGAATGCCCCTGGCGCCGCTGAGCGCAAGGGTAAACGCGCAGACCTCGACATCGGCTGCGTGGGCATCCTCATCGAGCACATGCCTTCGCCCGGGATCGGATTCTGAAACCTGACGGACCAACAAGCGTCGGGCGGCTAACTTGGGCGCCCATGTCTTATCCCTCCGCGCCATCTGAACCGGTGGAGTCCTTGCGCGCGGCTTTGTCCGGCCCCAGGCGCTGCGCCATCGTTACGCACTACAACCCCGACGGGGATGCCATGGGATCGGCGCTTGGCCTGATGCATGTGCTTCGAGCCGCCGGCCACAGCGTGGTGGTTGTGTTGCCCAATACGCCTCCTGGCTTCCTGCATTGGCTGCCGGGAGCCAAGGAGGCCATCGCGGCCGACCGGGACAAAGCAGGTGCTATCGCAGCTATTCGGGAAAGCGACCTGCTCTTCTGCCTGGATTTCAATCGGCCCGACCGTGTGGCGGGTCTGGAGGACGCCTTGCGTGCCCATCCGTTCCGCATCCTCATCGATCATCACCAAGATGCCTCCGATTTCACGTCCATCACGTTCACAGATACCGAGGCCTGCGCCACTTGTCAGATGATCGCTGACATCGTGCGCGCCTTGGGATGGGAGGGGCATGTGGGTGCTGAAGCGGCAACTTGCTTGTATGCAGGCATCGTTACCGATTCGGGATCCTTTCGGTTCGGCAGCACCACGGCCCACACCATGCGCACCGCTGCTTGGCTGATGGAGCGCGGCGTGCGCATCACGCAGGTGCACGAGTCCATCCTCGATGACAATCGTGCTTCGAGGCTGAAGCTGCTCGGGTTCACGTTGAACGACCGCATGGATGTGCTGCCCGATCTCGCCACGGCCATCATCAGCCTCAGCCTCGCGGACCTTCGCCGATTCGACTACCAGCCGGGTGATACCGAGGGCTTCGTCAATTACGGGCTGTCCATCCGCGGCATCCGGCTGGCGGCTTTGTTCATGGAACGGCCCGATATGGTAAAAGTGAGCCTTCGCTCCAAGGGTGGCCTCGGGGTTGATCGCTTCGTACAGGAGCATTTCAATGGAGGGGGGCACCGGAATGCGGCTGGCGGACAGACCAAGGAGAGCCTGGCGGATGCCGTCGCGCGATTCCGGTCCCTGCTTCCGGCCTTCATCGAATCGAATCCGGCATGAGGGCGATCATTGCATCGCTTCTGGCGGTCGCAGGCTGCGGTTCGGACGGACCACGGTCTCCCGGCCAGCCTGTTCCATCGGGCAAGGATCAGATGATCGCGCAGCATCGGCAGGCGGTGCGGTTGGAGGATCGCGATATCGCACTCTACATCGAGCGGCACGGTTTGGTCACTGTGAAGAGCGGGACCGGCGTTCACGTGCAGCTGTTGCGCGATTCGCCCGGCGATCCTGTGCGAAGGGAACAGGCGGCCATGGTGAATTACCGGCTCGAACTGCTCAATGGTGATACTGCCTATGCTACTGATCCCGGCATGCCGGAGACCTTCCGCGTGGAGCACGATGATGTGGAGAGCGGCCTGCACGAGGCCATTCAGCTCTTGTCGGCGGGCGACAGTGCCGTCATCATCATCCCGAGTTACCGCGCGCACGGCTTGGTAGGTGACCTGGATCGGGTGCCGCCGCGCAGCTCAGTGGTGTACAGGCTGGGCTTTGTGCGCGTGATGCAATGAGCGGCCGCTTGCTTGGTTTCCTGGTCGCGTTGGGACTGCTGGCCTCGTGCGACCGTTCTCCCTATGCGGGATACAAGGTTGTTGGGGAGGAGGTTCATATGCGCTATCACCGGCTCGGTGACGGGGAAACGGTGCCCTCGGACAGCGATAGCGTGTTCGTGCGGTTCCGTGTGTCCTACTTCGGTGATGAGCCCGGCTCGTTCCTGAGCACGGATCGATGGTACCGCGCCGGTGATCTGCGCGCTGGCGCCATGGTTCCTGTTCTGCGGCGGATGCACGCCGGTGACAGCATGAGCGTGATTGCGGAACAACGACTATGGCCATGGCGCGCGATGTCAGGCGGTGCGGTGCCAGCGGCTGCGGATTCAGCGACGCTGCAGACCGAGATTGCGCTTCTTGCCATACGAACACCAGCTGAGGTGAGGAAGGAGATGGTGGACATGCGCCGAAGCGATCCAGCCGCCTTCGAACGGCTCATCATACAGTCCTTCATCGACCGTTCCACGGATAGTCTGACTCGCTGGGGCACGAGTGATATGCACTATGCGATAGCCGCGATTACGGACGACACGGCGCGGGTGCGTTTCGGAGATCGCATCACGGTGGCATGGAAGGGCAGCAGGCTTATCGAGGGCACCGTGTTCGATGAGCGACCGATGTTCTCATGGCGATACGGCGATCCGGACCAGGTCATCAAAGGCATCGAGGTGGCGGTGAGCCTGTTGCGCGCTGGGCAGGAGGGGAGCTTCGTGATTCCCTCCTCCTTGGCCTTCGCTGGACGTGGCATTCCGGGAACGCTGGAACCGTACAGCCCGGTGCTGTATCATGTTCGGCTGGTAGGGGTTGAGCGCGCGCGCGCGAACCCTTGACACCGCTATCCGTAGGAACGCGCCATGCGCGCGTTGGTGCTTCTTTCTTCATCGTTGCTCGTGCACGCAACGGCCTGCGGGCAAGAGCGGTTCGGGATCACGCACAGCAATTTCGGCGGGGCCGATGCCACGTACCTGAACCCCGCGCGCGGTGCAGGCCAATGGCCATTCGCCGATGTGCGGCTGCTGGGCGCCGACCTGTTCGCATGGAACAGCCTGGTCGCATGGGGAAACAGGGATCAGCGTCTCGTGGGAGAACTGCGCAGCGGTATTGCGGGAACGACAGGTGGTGAGTTGGTCTTGCGAGATGCGTCGGGCAACAACCGAGCGTTCATCCAAGCGAATGTGCTGGGTCCGGGGTTCTCCATCGCGCTTGGTCGGGGCACTATCGGCGCTGGCATACGCGCGCGAACGGCCATCAGCGTAACGGGAGTCTCTTCCCCGCTCGGCAATTTCATCTTCCACGGATTCGGCTACGCACCGCAGCATGGCATCCGATACCAGGACGACCGGCTCCGAGCCGTGGGAGCTGCATGGACCGAGTTCGGAATCAACTATGCCCATATCCTGAAGGCTGAGGGATTCAGTATGCTCAGCGCCGGTATCGGGTTGAAGTACAACCTCGGCCATGCAGCCGGGGCGCTTCAGATCGATGCCATCGACTACACCGTGCTCGACACCAGTCGCCTGGTCGTGCATGAAGCAAGCGCGCGCTATGGCTTCGCGATGCCCGCTATCCAAGCTGGTGGCGGCCTTGGTGCTGATATAGGCATCGTCTACGAGCGGACGCTTGAGGAAGCCGATGGCTACATGCCGCATCGCTCGTCGGGTGGCTGCGACCCGTTACGCTACCGATACCGCATCGGGGCTTCGCTCATCGATCTCGGTGGCATCCGGTTCCGCAACGGAGTGGCCGGGACCATCAGCACCGGTTCGCTCCACATCGCTGATTACAACCGCGTTCCCGTAAATGATGTGGATGATTTGGACAGCCTCTTCGCAACGAGCACGAACTGGTCACGCGAGCAGGGACTCTCGGTCGGACTACCCACAGCCGCTTCGCTGCAGGTGGATTACCGCATCGCTGGCAACGCATGCCTGGCGCTTGCGGCGGTGCAGCAGGTGAGCGGGCGCGGCGGTTTGCGCATACGTCGCGCCAATGCGCTTGCATTGACTCCGCGGTTCGAGACGCGCTATTTCGAAGTCGCAGCGCCGATCGTGCTGCATGAGTACACGCTGACGCATCCGAGCATCGGCTTCATGATCCGTCTCGATGGCGTGGTCATCGGATCCGATCACATCCTGCCATTCCTCAATCGCCGCGACGTTCATGCGGCGGATATCTACTTCCGCATCCGTTGGATGATCTTCCGCAGCCCATTCTGCAAAGGCAAGCGGAGTCGACCGGGCCCGCACCGGATCGGTGGTCGTGACATGATCCCGTGCGCTACGCCGAACGATTGATCACATCGGCCACGAGCCGATGATGAAGACCGTTGGTCTTTTCCCCAGCACCAGAGGCTCAATTCGCCATTGCGCGATCTCCAGGGTCCGCACGCTCCCACCAGGCTGCGTCAGGTCCACGGCGATGGTGAGCGCGGTCGATGGTGCGCAGGTCGAGAGCAGATCGGCCAGTAGCGCATCGTTGCGGTATGGCGTCTCGATGAAGAGCTGTGCTGCACCTGTGCGCACGGCATCCTGTTCGAGGCGTCTGATTGCCTGCTTGCGCTCCTTTGGCTTCACCGGAAGGTATCCGTGGAATGTGAAGTGTTGGCCGTTCAATCCGGAGGCTGCGAGCGCGAGCACTACGGAACTGGGCCCGATGAGCGGCACCACCACGATGCCGGAGCGGTGCGCGGCCCCGGCCAGTAGCGCGCCTGGGTCGGCGATCCCGGGCATCCCGGCTTCACTGATCACCGCTGCGTCTCGCCCATCCTTCATCAGGGCAAGCATGCGCATTGCTTCTGCGGCGCTCGTCTCCTTATCCAGGCGATGCATCTCAAGGCGTGAAAGGTCAATGGTTGGCACCATGCGTCGCAGCATGCCGCGCGCGGTCTTCTCCTGTTCGCAGAAGTACAGGTCAATGCGCTGCGCCAAGATGACGTTCTCCGGTGGTAGCTGATCCGTGCCGCCATGGTTACCCAACCATACGGGCATCAGGTACAGTGTGCCTGGGTTCCTAACGTTCAATGGCATCGAGCAGTTTGTTGCAGGTCCCCTGCAGCATGTCGAACACGAGGTCGAAACCCTCGTCGCCGCCGAAATAGGGGTCGGGTACTTCGCGCAGTGGATGCTCCGGCGCATGGTCCATCAGGAGCACAGCCTTTCGCGCATGAGCCGGAGAGGGTGCGAGCCGGTGCATGATTCGAAGGTTGTCGGCATCCATTGCCAGCAGCATGTCGAAGCGATCGTAGTCCTCGCGGACGAACTGTCTTGCGTGCAGGTCGGAGATATCCATCCC
This sequence comes from Flavobacteriales bacterium, assembly GCA_016715995.1. GTDB lineage: Bacteria > Bacteroidota > Bacteroidia > Flavobacteriales_F > PHOS-HE28 > PHOS-HE28. The sequence continues at coordinate 1,116 of JADJXF010000026.1, read as the reverse complement.
GCGTCGTCGCATCGCCTCCTGCGCGCGCCTGTCGGGCGCTTCTCCCACATGGTAGTCGCCCGTGCCCGCACTGTCCGTGACTACAGAGATGCCCCGCTCATTGGCGAGGTGACGGAGGACTCCTTCCGCCATGGGCGAGCGGCAGATGTTGCCGAGGCAGACGAGCAGGATGCGCATGGTGCGAAGGTGGTGCAAAGCAAAGGGCCCCTTGCGGAGCCCCGTGCATGGTCTTGGTTCAAAGGGTCAGTGCAAGCTCAGTTTCTTCTCGAGGTCCTCCAGGTAGCCGCGGAACTGCTTGTCGGTCTCCTGAAGGTTGTTCACGGTGCGACAGGCGTGAAGCACGGTGGCGTGGTCCTTCCCGCCACAATGCGCGCCGATGTTCGCCAGCGAGCTCTTGGTCATCTTCTTGGCGAAATACATGGCGATCTGACGGGCCTGAACCACCTCGCGCTTGCGCGTCTTGCTCTTCAGCAGCTCGATCGGCAGGTCGAAGTAGTCGCACACCACCTTCTGGATGTAGTCGATGCTCACCTCGCGCGCCGTGTTCTTCACGAACTTGTCGATCATCTGCTTCGCGAGATCCAGGTTCACTGCTTTCTTGTTCAGTGAGCTCTGCGCGATCAAGCTGATCATGGCGCCTTCCAATTCGCGGATATTGGTGGTGATGCTGTAAGCCAGGTATTCCACCACCTCCTTCGGCAGGTCGATGCCTTCGGCGTACATCTTCTTCTCGAGTATGGCGATGCGCGTCTCAAGCCCGGGCGTCTGCAGGTCGGCGCTGAGGCCCCATTTGAAGCGTGAGAGGAGGCGTTGCTCCATGCCGGCCATCTCCACCGGCGCCTTATCGCTGGTGATCACCAGTTGCTTGCCGCTCTGATGCAGATGGTTGAATACATGGAAGAACACATCCTGTGTCTTCTCCTTGCCGGCGAGGAACTGCACATCGTCGATGATGAGCACGTCCATCATCTGGTAGAACTGCGTGAAGTCGCCTACGGTGTTGTTCTTCACCGCCTCGATGAACTGCTGCGTGAACTTCTCCGCTGGTACGTAGAGGATGGTCTTGTCCGAATGGTGCTTCTTGATCTCGATGCCGATCGCATGGGCGAGGTGGGT
>JADJXF010000025.1 GCA_016715995.1 Flavobacteriales bacterium | reverse complement strand
AACGAACAAGGCCACCGGTTTCCCGATGGCCCTGAAAGGGAAGGAGTGTCCGCGTTCAGCCGATGGTGACCGTGAAGGTCTGGCCGTTCACCATTACGGTGAAGGTGCCATCGCAGGCGCCGGTGCCATAGTCTATGGTGCGCACCACCCCGCTCGCTGGCGTCACTTGCACGGTGCCTGCCGTGATGAAGGGGCAGCTGAGGGCCACCCGCAGGGCTTGGGTGATGTTGGTGGTGTACGGCAGGCCATTGCGGTTCACGCCGCTACCGCCGCCGGTGATCAGGTACACGTCGTCGCTGAGCTGCGGCGTGCCCGACCCTTCTATCCAGGTGCGCGTGCGCGCGGCGGTGTGCGTGGCCGTCCAACTGCCATCGCCTGCCGTGATGGATCCGCTCACCGCGACGGCGAAGTGGATGTTGTCATCCGCGTCGAGCCCGAGGTTGGTCATGCCCTTGGAACCCAGCACCAGGTTGTTGTTCACGAAGTAGTTCTCGGGAACAATGGTGATCACGGTGCCTTGGTCGCGGTAGCGGCCCGTGTAGCTCACCTGGATCTTGCCACGGCGCAGGCGACCATTGGCCGCGGTGCAGTTCTCGGCGCCGAAGTCGAGGGTGATGGTTCGCGGCGAGCTGATCGTGTCGAAGGTGACCGTTGGATCGCAGGCATCGCGGAGTCCGTTGTCGTCCACGGCCTTGTCCACTTGGGCGAGCATGTCGCCGAAGACATCCTCCAGGCGGGCATTGTCGTTGGCGTTGGTGTAATCGAGGTCGATGTCATCGGCCTTAATCCTGCGGCATGCGGTGGCCGTGAGCGCAAGAAGGCCGATCAGCAGAAGGTGTTTCGGGGTGTGCATGGCGATTGGATTGGTTTCGCGGTCGTAAGACGCAAGGTTCGGGCCGCGGTTCAAAACGGCCCGGATTACGGGACGTGCCGACGGTCGAGCACGACAAAGGAGAAGGCATGGATATGCCGTTCATCGGCCTCGTGCCGTTGCCGGCTGCGCTCGGTCCATTCGGCGGGATCAAGGAGCGGGAAGCGTGTATCGCCAGCCACTTCGGCATGCACGAGGGTGAGGTAGATGCGGTCGACCAAACCCTTGGCCATGGCGTGGGCATAGATCTGTCCGCCTCCGATGATGAAGGCCTCATCTTCTCCGGCGTTCCGCGCCCGTTCAAGCGCCTCTTCCACCGATGACATGACAACGGCTCCAGGAGCATCATAACCCGGGTCCTTGGTGACCACAAGGTTCACCCGGCCCTTGAGCGGACGGTACTTCGGCGGGATGCTCTCGTAGTTCTTCCGGCCCGTGATCACGTGGTGCCCCCGTGTGGTGCGCTGGAAATACGCCATGTCATCGGGCAGGTGCCAGGGCAGGTCGCCATCGCGTCCGATGATGCCGTTGTCCGCCACGGCGGCGATGGCCGATACGATCATACCGCCACCTCGGCCTTGATGTGCGGATGCGGGTCGTAGCCCTTCAGCGCGAAGTGATCATAGCGGAAGCTGAAGAGGTCCTTCAACGAGGGGTCCAGTTCCATGGTCGGTAACGGCCGTGGGTCGCGTGTGAGCTGGAGCTTCGCCTGCTCGATGTGGTTGTTGTAGAGGTGCACGTCGCCGAAGCTGTGCACGAACTCGCCCGGCTTCAGGCCGCACACTTGGGCCACCATCAGCGTGAGCAGTGCGTAGCTGCCGATGTTGAAGGGCACGCCCAGGAACACATCGGCGCTTCGCTGGTAGAGCTGGCAGCTGAGCTTTCCGTCAGCAACGTAGAACTGAAAAAGCGCGTGGCATGGCGGTAGCGCCATACGGTCCACGTCGGCGGGGTTCCACGCGGTTACGATCAACCGCCGCGAGTCCGGGTTCTTCTTGATCATCTCCACCACGTTGGCGATCTGATCGATCACGCGGCCATCGGGCGTGTGCCAGCTGCGCCATTGGTAGCCGTAAACCGGACCGAGATTCCCTTCGGCATCAGCCCACTCGTCCCAGATCCGCACACCGTTCTCTTGCAGATACTTGATGTTGGTGTCGCCCGCGAGGAACCAAAGCAACTCGTGGATGATGCTTTTCACATGCAGCTTCTTGGTGGTGATGAGCGGGAAACCCTCGCTCAAATCGAAGCGCATCTGGTAGCCGAAGCAGCTGATGGTGCCCGTGCCGGTGCGGTCGTGCTTCTGCGCGCCGTGATCCAGAATGTGCCGGAGGAGGTCGTGGTATGCTTTCATGGAAGTCGAGGCGAAGGTATCGCGGTGGGCATGGCGCCTCGTGGGCGCACGCGAGCAGTTGCCAACGGCTGCTGAGAACCTCAATCCACGGCTTTCGGCCTCACACCGGGCTGCGGTGCTTGCTCCTCCTCCGCCTTCCAATCGGGCATGGCCTTCAGCAGCCGCTCCTTCATGCGCTCGTAGTAGCTCTTGCGGTCCACCACGTAGGCGATGAGGTAGCCCACGACGCTGGCGTACATGAGCTGGAAGATGGCGCTGTGGCGGTCGGTCATCTCCAGCACGAGGATGGCACTGGTGAAAGGGGAACGAGTGACTCCGCTGAGGAAAGCGGTCATGCCCGCGAGCACGAGCAGGTTGAACTGGCCGCGATTGTCGGCGAGGCTCAACGCATCGGTGAGCCAGCCGCCGATGGCCGCGCCGCTTGCGAGCGACGGCGCGAAGATGCCGCCCGCACCGCCGGCCGAGAAGCTGAAGAGCGAACCAAGGATCCGCGCGCCCACATGGCCGACGCCGGCATCGGGGTCATCGGCGAAGAGGTGATCCTCCAGGAGCAGGTGGCCGCTGCCGATGGCCGAGGCGCCGAGGAAGTACACCACGCTCGCGAAAAGAAAGGAGCAGGTGAGCGCGAAGAGGCCGTTGGGCACCGCGCCGTGCAGCCCGCGCCGGAACTTGTCGAGGGCCAGCACCGCACGGCAGAAGAGCGCGCCAGTGATTCCTGCGATGCCGGAGAGCAACAGGATCTTGTACATGAAGCTGACGGTGGCTGGCGCCAGTTTCGGATAGCCGAGCATGAGGTAGGGACCGAGGAGCCATTGCGCCGTCATGCCGCTCAGGATCACGGCCGTGAGGACGGCGGTGCGGAACTGCGCGATATGGGTCTTGGTCAGTTCCTCCACGGCGAAGACGATCCCGCCGAGCGGTGTGTTGAAGGCCGCGCTGAGCCCTGCCGCGCCGCCGGTGATCATCATGATGCGGCGGCTCACCTTGGGCCAGAAGGGTGGGAGCAGCCGATGCACGGTGCGGTAGATGCTGCCAGCGATCTGCAAGGTGGGTCCTTCGCGCCCCACAGCGCCGCCGCCGGCCACCATGGCGAGGCTGCTCATGATTTTCACGATCAAGATGCGCAGGTTGAGGAAGCGGCCGCTGCGGTCGCGCTTCTTCTCAGTAACCACCTCCACCGCGGCCATCAGTTGCGGGATGCCGCTGCCACCGGCGAGCGGCGCGAAGCGGAACACCAGCCACCAAGCGATCAGGAAACTCACCGGCGCGGAGAGGAAGATGAGCCTGCGGTCGATCGCGAGCAGCTCGGCGTTGCGGTCGCCCATCCAATTGAATAGCCATGCGTACCCCACGGCGATCAACGCGGTCAGCACGGCCGAGATCTGGTAGGGGAGGGCCAGCAGGATGAACTCCTTTGCACGGCTGCGCACCACCCACTGCCGCACATGCTCCAACCATGCGGAGCCCACGGCGAGCCAACGGTCGGTGAAGGAGTGCTTCGGTTGTTGCTGCGGCATGGGCTAGGCGCGCGAAACTAGGCGAGGGAACGTCGGCGGCAGTTTGATGTTCGATGCCTTCGCGAGGGCCGCGCCTTCTGGTGAATGGTCAGTCAACCTGCAACCCTTAACCCCCAACCCCCAACCCCTCAACCCTCAACTACTTCTCCTCGCCGAGCTTTCCCAGGTCAATCACCGAGAACCGGTACTGCGTGCCTCGGTCATAGCTCTTCACCAGCGCTTTGCTGCCGCCCCATTCGAGCAGCACGCCCATGGGGCAGGGCACGAATCCGTCCTCCAAGAGGAGTGCGGTGCCTTCGCGCATCACCTCGCCCTTCATGCCGACGAACACGGCCTTGAGCACCTGTGGCTCGTCTGGCCGTGGATCCTTCGATCCGGCCGCGTCGCTGCCCGCGCGCAGGATTGCTTCATAGCCCCTAGGCGTTTGGCCGTGCAACAGGAGCATGCGGTCCTCCATGGCTACGGCCACGCTTCCTTCATAGGGCTGGCCCGCGGTGGTCATCAACGCACGTTCCACCACCTTTTGCCAGCCGAGGCTGTCGTTGGACTGCACAAGGCTCACGCGAACCGGTCCGCTCAGATGGCGCATGGCGATCATGTCACCCATGGGAAGCTGGAAATTGTATTCGAGGTAGGTCTCCACCACCACCAACCCACCGTCTGGCGCGGCGAACAAGTCAACGATCTCATCGGGCACCTTGGCGGTGCGCGAGGGCGGCTTGCGCGGATCAGCCGTCGGGTCGCCGTAGGCCATCAGCTTCGCCTTGCGGATGCTCGGGAGCCGCTGCGTCACGACGGGCGTTGGCTTCAGCTTCGGGTCGGCTGGATCAAACGTCATCACGATGCCGGGCTGCCCGGTGAGCGATCCGTAGCGGATCGCAGCGGCCACCCTGCCCTTGTCGCGTTGCAGGATCCGCGCGCTGCTCACGAAATCCTTGTCGAGCAGCACATCGCTCACCGCCTTGCCGCTCTCGGTAATGGTCGTGAGGTGCAGCTCATGGCAGTTCTTGTCGCCCAGTTGCTCCTCGCTCTTGCACTGGAACAGGTACGTGAGCAGGCGTACCGTGCCGTCGTCGCCGAGGACGATCTGGTGGATGCTGCTCTTGGCATCCTCGTAGGGTAGCTCGGCCGTGCTCTGCCACAGCACGGTGAGGTCTTTATCCAGGTAAGTGAGCGCGATGCGCTTGTTGCCCTTTCCGCCGTGCGAGTAATGATTCAGCAGGAAATGCTCTCCATCGGCAGAGCGCACCAGCCTTTCCTGTTGCGAATACGCTAGGCCGCGCGTGAAGAGGATGGGATCAGGCAGCGGCCGCGCGGCCATGGTGTTGGCCGGATTGTTCGTGTACGGCAGGTCGATTTCGGCCAGCTTGCGGAAGCCGGTGATGGCCAACGCGCCGCTGGTGCTCACCGTGCCCACGCCGAATTCGCTACCCTTCTTGGAACTGCTCACCATCAAGCAGCGCATGCTCCCGTTCCCCGTGATCGGCATCACACCGGTCCATTTCACGCCATCGATGAGATGGTCCTTCAGTACGAGTTCCTCGTTGGGCTGGAGCAGGGCATCCAAACGCACCACCTTCGGTGTGAGGCCCTCCTCGACGTAGAGCACATGGCGGCCATCCGCAGCGAACAGGCCGTCCACCACGGTGAAGAGGTCGCCGTTCGCTCCCTTGAGCGATTTCGTGAATGCCTTGCCGTGCTGAACGAGCGTGGCCTGGGCATGCGCTGTCGTGCTGAAGGCGAGAAGCGCTAGAGCCGGGAAGGTGCGGAGCATGGTGCTGGAAGTATGTGGCGGTGAAGGTAGAAGCTCCCTCCACCACGCGTATCCCTTGGCCTGGCTTCGGCGCGTGCTCGTTCACCTGTTCCAACATCGGCCTGTGCATCGCCAAACATCACAAGCTTAGAAGCCGTTCCAAGGCTCCGCTAGTTTGGCCGCGCCAAGCCCAAGACCAGGCTTACCATGCTCTTCAACTCGCTCGAGTTCCTGGTCTTCTTCCCGGTCGTCACGATTCTCTTCTTCCTGCTACCGCCGAACCGCCGGTGGGTGCTGCTGTTGATCGCGAGCTACTGGTTCTATATGAGCTGGCGGCCGGAGTACGCGCTACTCATCGCATTCAGCACCATCATCGACTACTTCTGCTCGTACCGCATGGCGGCGTTGCCAGATCAGCGCGCGCGCCGCCCGTACCTGTGGCTCAGCATGGCCGTGAACCTCGGCCTGCTCATGCTCTACAAGTACCTGGGCTTCTTCATCAGCTCGGCGGGATCGGTGGCGCAGGCAGTGGGCATCGACTGGCAGGCGCCTGTGCTCGACATCCTGCTGCCGGTGGGCATCAGCTTCTACACCTTCCAGACCATGAGCTACACCATCGACGTGTACAACGGCGTGGTGAAGCCAGAGCGGCACGCGGGCATCTTCGCGGTGTTCGTGGCCTTCTTCCCGCAGCTGGTGGCGGGGCCCATCGAGCGCGCAGGGTCATTGCTGCCCCAGTTCCGGAAGGTGCAGTACCTGGATGGCGACCGCATCGCGAGCGGATTGCGCTTGATGGCCTGGGGCATGTTCAAGAAAGTGGTGATCGCCGATCGCATCTCGGTCGCGGTGAACCATGTGTACGGCTCACCCTACGACCATCCCGGCCCTGTGCTCGCGCTGGCGACGGTGCTATTCGCATTGCAGATCTACTGCGATTTCAGCGGTTACAGCGACATCGCCATCGGCTGTGCGCGCGTGCTGGGCTTCAACCTTATGCTCAACTTCCGCCAGCCCTACCATGCGGCCAGCATCGCTGATTTCTGGAAGCGCTGGCATATCTCGCTGAGCACCTGGTTCCGCGACTATGTGTACATCCCCCTCGGCGGCAACCGCACCGTGAAGTGGCGCTGGTACAACAACCTCTTCCTCACCTTCCTCGTGAGCGGCCTTTGGCACGGCGCCAACTGGACGTTCGTGGCCTGGGGCGCGCTGCACGGCATCTACCTCGTGCTCGCCATCGTCTTCGGCCCGCTGCGCGATCGCATGGCGAAGGCTACAGGTCTCGCTCGACTGCCGCGCCTTTCGCACCTGCTCAACGTGGCCTGGACTATCGTGCTGGTGCTCATCGGCTGGGTCTTCTTCCGCGCCGCGAACATCGGCGATGCGCTGCACATCATCCAGGCATCGTTCACGGGTCATGGCGATTGGCTCAATCCCGCTGCGGCCAAAGCCATGATCCTCTCGCTCGGCATCAGTACCTCGGAACTGCTCATCGCGTTAGTTGCCATCGGTTTCATGGAAGCGGTGCATCTGATCCATGCGCGGTATGGCGCCGCGTCCTTCCTGCAGCGAATGCCAGCGGTGGCGCGCTACGGCGTGTATGCGGGCCTCGTGGGCGCAATCGTTTACTACGGCGCTTATCATGGTGGCGGCGAATTCATCTACTTCCAGTTCTAGCATGAAGCGCCTCATCCGCTGGATCCTGCTGCTTGCGATGCCCTTCGCGTTGCTGATGGGCGGCGTGGCGTGGATCGACCCGTTCAACTACTTCGATGCCAACAGCCCTGTTCCCTTGCAGACGCGCAAGGCGAATTGCCGCCACAGCGGAGCGGTGATGCCCACGTACACGCTGGCGTGGAAGATGATTGAGTACCGCCGCCGCCCGGTCGCCGACATCATCATCGGCGATTCGCGGCTCACGCGCTTCGATGCTTCATTGGTGTCGTCGATCACCGGCCGGGAGCTATACAATTTCGGTGTACCCGGCGGCAACACGCCCAGCATGTTCAAGACCTTCTGGTACGCAGACAGCCTCACGGAATTGAAGACCGTTTACCTGCAGACCGGCTTCCGCAATTGGAGCGCGGCGCAGGACTACGACATCTGGGAAGGACCGGCCTGGTCCACGGGCTCGCTCGTCCGCTACCTCACCGACCGTGAGGTGTTGGGCAAGGCCTGGCTCGATGCGCGCGCGCATTGGGGAAGCGTGCAGGCCGAAGGATTGGCGGCTGACCAATGGGAAAAGGTGATCGCGAACGAGCGCGGCGTCCTCGAAGCATACGAAGCTTCGCCACGGTTCGCGGATGAGCTCCGGAAAGTGGCTGCGCGCTGCAAGGAGCGTGGCATCCAACTCGTCATCGTTGATCTGCCCGTGCATGATGAGGTGCATCGTATGGAAGCGGAGTTCGGACTCGATGAGCAAATGGAGGACTACCGCGCGCTCATGCGATCGGCGGGCACCTACTTCGATCTCTCAGGCCCCAGCGCGCTCACCGCAGACCGCGCGCAGTACATCGATGCGCTGCACACCAGCACGGCATTGCTCGATGGCGTGATCCGCGAGATCTGGCAAGGGCCGCTGGTGAATGGCGCTGTGCAAGTTCAGGTTGAGCGCTGATTCCAACGCGCAGGCCGCGGCGCATTGGTTGGGAGTTGAACGTTGCCGTCAACGCGCGGGAAGTCGCTCTCGTGTGGAGAGCTGAGTTCAATCCACAACCCAGATCAACATCCAACCCCCTACCTTCTTAAACCAACATGCCGACGATCGTGGCGCTCAGCAATGATGCAAGCGTCCCACCTAGCAGCGCGCGCATCCCGAACTCGCTGAGCCACTGCCTGCGGCTGGGGGCCAATGATCCGATGCCGCCTATCTGGATGCCGATGCTGGCGAAATTGGCGAAGCCGCAGAGCATGTAGGTGCTCATGACGATGCTGCGCTGGTAGGTGAACGCGCCTTGAGCCTTCAGGGTGGCGAGGCTCTCGTAGCCCACGAACTCGCTGGCGATGATTTTCTCGCCCACGAGGCGGCCGGCCAACGTGATGTCCTCCGTGGCCACGCCCATGAGCCACATGATGGGCGCGAAGAGGTAGCCGAGGATGAACTCGAGCGAGAGCTGCTTGAAGTTGCCCTTCGAGACCTCGGCCACCCAGCCATTGATGCCCAGCGCATCACCCAGCTTGTGGAAACCGTAGTTGGCCATGGCGATGAACGCGAAGAACACGAGCAGCATGGCGCCTACGTTGGCGGCGAGCTTCAGGCCCTCGGTGGTGCCCTTGCTCATGGCATCAAGGAAGTTGCTGCCCACCACATCGGTGCTCACCTCCATGCGCTGGTCCACAGGCTCGGTCTGCGGGAAGAGCACCTTGGCCACCACCACGGCGCCGGGCGCGGCCATCACGCTGGCGGTGAGCAGGTGCTTGGCGAAGAAGAGGCGCATCACGGGATCGTCGCCGCCGAGGAAGCCCACGTAAGCAGCGAGCACACCGCCCGCCACGGTGGCCATGCCAGCGGTCATCACCAGGAAGATCTCCGAGCGGTTCATCTTGTCGAGGTAGGCCTTCACCATCAATGGTGCTTCGGTCTGGCCCAGGAAGATGTTGCCCGCAGTGCTTAGGCTCTCGGCCCCGCTCAGGCGCATGGTCTTGTTGAGCGCCCACGCCAGCGCGTACACCACCTTCTGGATGACACCCAAATAGAACAGCACGCTGGTGAGCGCGCTGAAGAAGATGATGGTGGGGAGGATCTGCAGGGCGAAAATGAAGCCCATGCTCTTCACATTGAGCAGATCGCGGAAGAGGAATTCACTGCCTGCCTTGGTGAAGTCGAGCACCTTCACGAAGCCCTTGCCCACCAGTTCGAAGAGCCATTGGGCCGGCGGCACGTAGAGCACCAGCAGCGCCATCACCAGTTGGAATGCAAGGCCGATGCCCACCACCTTCCAATCGATGTGCTTGCGCTTGGCGCTGAAGAGCCATGCGATGCCGATGATGACCACCATGCCTAGAAGGCCGCGCATGATGCTCATCCCGCTTGGCCCGGTGAGAGGCAACGGTGAGCCCTGTGCGAGCACGGGGAGCGGCGCGATGGCCAGCAAAAGCAACAGCACGCGGCGGATGGCGGACCTCATGAGCTAGGGTTGGTGGAGCGAATATGCGGGTTTGTCCGGGCCAGCCCCCCAACCTCTTCAACCCTCAACCTCCTCAACCCTCAACTTCAGTACCTGTTCTTCCTCCTATTGCGGTGGCGCTTCTTGTTGCCGCCGGGCCGTTTGCGTGTGTCCACTTCGTTGCGCGGGCCGTTCTGCACTGCGCGCAGGAGGTCTGCGGTGTGGGCCAATTGCGCATCAGGGGCCAGCTTCACCGTGCCCTTGCTGAGGTCGGACAGATCCTTCACGATCACACCATCCGGCACGGTGTCGCGGTTCCACGCGAGGAACTGGCGCTTCATCAGGTTGGCGATCATCAGGGCGTAGGCATCGCGCTTCTCGCCGGCCTCCATCTCCGCGCACTGCGCGATCATGCGCTCCACCATCTTGCCGTAATGCCCGTACTTGATCTCGCCCTGCGGGTACGGCACGCGCTCCGGCTTGCTCTCCAGTTCCTCCGGTGTAGGCTTCGGGTACGGACCGTCCACATCGAGCTTGAACTCGCTCATGATGTAGAGGTGGTCCCACAGCGTGCGCTCGAAGTTGTCGCTGCTGCGGAGCTGCGGGTTCAGCCGTGCGATCACCTCGATGATGGCCTTCGCCGAGCGGTTGCGGCGCTCGCGGTCGTCCATCTCCATGCACATCTCCACCATGCGCTGCACGTTCCGGCCGTATTCGGGAATGATCAGGCGCGGGCGCTGGGTGTTGTAATCGAACGCTGCGTTGCTCATGGAGCGGAGTAATCGGAATCTGGAGGGAGGCGCCACATGCCAGCTGGGTTCCGCCGGGCGCGGGACGAAAGTAGGGAAGGGGCATCACCCCTCAACCACCGTCAGCTTCGCGAAGCGCAATAGCAATTGTTTCTGCCCCGCGCTGGGGAAGAAGACCGAAGCCTTCAGGTCGGGCGCATTGCCCTCCACCTTCAGCACCTTGCCCTTGCCGAAGCGCTCGTGTTCCACGGTTTGGCCCTCGGCGATATCGGACGCCAATGAGCCCAAGCTGCTTGTCGCTTCCAAGGGCGCGCCGGAAGTGGAGACGCGCTTGAGGTTCTTGCGCGCCGGCTCGGTAGAGGCAGGTGTGCGGGTCGCGGGTGCTGGCTTTGTGTAAGGCGTGGCTTTCGCGATTCCGGGTGCGCTGCGCTCACGGCCATACACCGGTCGCGACGAACGCTCTTCTGCAGGATTGTCGTGTTCGGATGATTTGCGGGCCTGCCCGCCGGACTGGCGGGCCCATGGCGGCGTAGACTGATCGAACCCGCCGAAGAGCGTCTGCCGCTCGGGCTGCTTGGGCATCTCCAGGTACTTCTGGTCGATCTCGTCGATGAAGCGGCTGGGCTCGCTGGCGGTGAGGTTGCCCCACTTGTAGCGGCTCACGGCGTAGCTCAGCGTGCAGCGTTTCTCGGCGCGCGTGATGGCCACGTAAAAGAGGCGGCGCTCTTCCTCTAGATCGGCGCGGCTCTGCACAGCCATCAGGTTCGGGAAGAGGTCCTCCTCCAGGCCCACCACATGCACGTGCGGGAACTCCAGACCCTTCGCGCTGTGGATGGTCATCAGGCTCACGCGATCGTTGTCATTCGGGTCGTCGTTGTCGGCGTCGGTGAGCAGCGCCACATCGATGAGGAAATCGCTGAGCGTACGCGGCACATCGGTGCCTTCGGCCTGCGCGTCGCTGAACTCCTTCATGCCGGCGAGCAGTTCCTGGATGTTCTCGTAGCGGCTCACGCCTTCGGGCGTCTTGTCGGTGAAGAGGTCCTTGAGGATGCCCGTGCGCCGTGCGATCTCCTCGCCCAGCACCGCCGCGCTGTGCGTGGCCATCTGCGACTGGAAAGCGCGGATCATCAGCACGAAGTCGGCCAGGGCCTTGCGCGTGCCGCCATGCACATCGAGCTCTTGAAGGTGATTGAGCACGATGTCCCAGATGGGCATCTGCCTCGCCGCTGACGCCACGAGTAGCTTGTCCACCGTGGTCTGACCGATGCCGCGCGTCGGGTAGTTGATCACGCGCTTCAGTGCTTCTTCATCGCGCGGATTGCACACCAGGCGGAAGTAGCTGATGAGGTCCTTGATCTCCTTGCGCTGGTAGAAGCTGAGGCCGCCGTAGATGCGGTAGGGGAGGTTGAGCTTGCGCAGCGCCTCTTCCATGCTGCGGCTCTGCGCGTTGGTGCGGTACAGGATGGCGAAGCCCTTGTTCGGCACCTGGTTCTGCATCTTGGTCTCGAAGATGCTGTGGGCCACGAAGGCGCCTTCCTCGTTATCGCTGAGCGCGCGGTGCACCTTGATCTTCTCGCCCTCGCCGTTGTCGGTCCAGATGGTCTTGTGGATCTGCTCCTTGTTCTTCTCGATGAGCGAATTGGCCGCGCCGACGATGGTCTTCGTGCTGCGGTAGTTCTGCTCCAGCTTGAAGAGCTTGTGGTCGGCGTAGTCGCTGCGGAAGTTGAGGATGTTCTGGATGTTCGCGCCGCGGAACGCGTAGATGCTCTGGCTGTCGTCGCCCACCACGGTGATGTTCTCGTGCCGCGCGGCCAGCGTCTTCACGATGCTGTACTGCACGGCGTTCGTGTCCTGGTACTCGTCCACCAGCAGGTACTGGAAGCGGCTCTGGTACTTCACCATCGCATCTGGATGATCGCGGAAGAGCAGCGCGGTGTTGTACAGCAGGTCGTCGAAATCCATGGCGCCCGCGCGGAAGCATTTCTCCGCGTAGGCCTTGTACAGGTCGCCGATGCGCTCGCGTCCCACGGCCGCATCACCGGCCATCAGTTCGGCGTTGGCCAGATATTCCAGGGGGCCGATGAGGTTGTTCTTCGCGATGCTGATGCGCGCATGCACCTGGTTCGGCTTGTAGAGTTTGTCGTCCAGCTGCCACTCCTTCAGGATGCCCTTGATCACGCTGCGGCTGTCGTCGGTGTCGTAGATGGTGAAGTCCTTGGGGTAGCCGAGCTTGTCAGCTTCCGCGCGCAGGATGCGTGCGAACACGCTGTGGAAAGTGCCCATCCAGAGGTTGCGCGCCTCGGTGTTCCCTTCGCCGAGGATCCTGGCGATGCGCTCCTTCATCTCTCTCGCGGCCTTGTTGGTGAAGGTGAGGGCAAGGATGCGGAAGGGGTCCACGCCCTTGGCGGCCATTAGATGCGCGATGCGCACGGTGAGCACACGCGTCTTGCCACTGCCGGCGCCCGCGATCACCATCATGGGGCCTTCGGTGGCCTCCACGGCGGCGCGCTGCGCGGGGTTCAGGCCGTCGAGGTAGTTCATCGGCGCCGAAGGTAGACGCGTGGTATTGAGGGCTCTGAGGTTGTGGATAACCTCCGGTCAGGTGGTGCCATAGACAGCTGCGCGGCCCCCGCCAATGATTGAGATAACCCGTTGTGCAACCGCCTCCTTCAGATCCCTCGTCGCCGTGGCCGTGCTGAGCCAATGATGGAAGTCCATGTAATCCTTCCGTCGGAACAGCTGATTCGCCAATCCAGCATGATGACGGTGCTGCAGGAAAGCCTCCACGCGCTCAGCGGCCGTGCGAATGGGATCCGGTGATGCCAGGAGCTCGGCCAGCGCTTCTTCGATCCGCTCCAAGAGGTACACGATGAAGCCGCCGCAGTCGCCTCGTCGGTCAGCGTATTCGAGCGCGGCGTGGTAGGCGGGTTCGGCGCGGTGGATGAAGGCCTCCACCGGCAGGTAGCTGAAGACTGGCCAAAGGCGCATGAGCAGGGCGCGTTGCCAAAGGCGGGCGAGCCGTCCGTTGCCCGCGCCGAAGGGCCGCAGGTGGATGAGGCCGAAGTGCAGCACGCAGCTGGTGAGCAGGGGAGGGAAGTCATCCTCTTCGGCATAGCGCAGCAGTTCCTGCACAGCTACCGGCAACCCTTTAGCGGGCGCAGTGCGCAAGGGCTGGGGGTCGCCATAGAACACCTCGATGGTGCCGGTGCGGTATTGGCCGGCATCCACCGCCAGACCGTGCATGAGCACCCCGTGGGCGTGGCGCAGGTCCTGCTCGGAGAAGGGGTCGAGGTTTCCAAGCAGATCGTGCGTGCGGTGGGTGTTCAGCGCTTCCAACGCGGCGGGGCCTTGGGTGCTGGCGGTGTGGTCCTCGGCAATGGCCGCTACAGGGAGCGGGTCCAGCTGCCCGCCCTCGATGGCCAGGGTGGCGTGGACGATGCTGGTCCGGTACGCCTTGGCCAGATCGGCAGCGGGCTGGTGGAAGTGCCGGGCTTGCACCTGACCAAGCTGCTCGTGTACCCGGGCCAAGAGGTGCAGGATGCGAGGGCTGATGGAATAATAGGTGATACTTGCGACGTCCATTCAAATCAAATGATGTGAACAAAGGTAGAAGTGGACAACTTCCGCACGCTTGTTCATGGTGGGTGTATTTGAGGTTGGCAGTGTGCTCAGAATCGCCTGCTCGTCGCTGAGCTATTCATACAGAACATCAATGCCTTAGCCGACATTCGAGTCGTCCGTTCCACTGTCAATCCGCAACCCAGGCCGCGCCCACCCAGAGAATTTTCATTCAACATGCATTTGTCGGAAAGTGATTTCGGCTACTTTCGCAGCCCGTTTTCAAGAAGAAAAAGTCGAAAACGCCTGATAGTCAAGACGAAAGCCCCAGATGCCAACCATCCAGCAGCTGATCCGCAAAGGCCGGGAGACCCCGGTGTACAAGAGCAAGTCCATCGCGCTGAAGGCCTGCCCGCAGCGCCGCGGCGTGTGCACCAAGGTGTACACCACCACGCCGAAGAAGCCGAACTCGGCGCTTCGTAAAGTGGCCAAAGTGCGCCTGGTGAACGGCTATGAGGTGATCGCCTACATCGGCGGCGAGGGCCACAACCTGCAGGAGCACAGCATCGTGTTGGTGCGCGGCGGCAGGGTGAAGGACCTACCTGGCGTGAAGTACCACATCGTGCGCGGCGTGCTCGACACCAGTGGCGTGGAGGGCCGCAACCAGCGCCGCAGCAAGTACGGCACCAAGAAGCCCAAGGCAGGAGCCGCTCCCGCCAAGAAGAAATAAGCGCTAACGGAAAAGGAACAGGACCATGCGCAAAAAAGCAGTCAAGCACACCACGCTCCCCGACCCCAAGTTCGGCGACCAGCAGGTGACCAAGTTCGTGAACAACCTGATGTACGACGGCAAGAAGAGCAAGTCGTTCGACATCTTCTACAACGCCATTGACATCGTGGCGGAGAAGAGCGGCGAGGACGGGCTTGAGATCTTCCGCAAGGCCCTCACGAACGTGACGCCCCAAGTGGAGGTGCGCAGCCGCCGCGTGGGCGGCGCCAACTTCCAGATTCCGCAGCAAGTGCGCGAGGACCGGAAGAAGAGCCTGGCCATGAAGTGGCTGATCGGGTATGCACGCGGCCGTAACGAGCGCAGCATGGCCCAGAAGCTCGCGAACGAGATCCTCGCAGCCAGCAAGGAGGAAGGCGCGGCTTTCAAGAAGAAGGAGGAGGTCCACAAGATGGCCGAGGCGAACAAGGCCTTCAGCCACTTCAGGTTCTGATAACGACGGTAGAGAAAGCGAGCCATGGCCAAGAGGGACCTGACATACACGCGCAACATCGGCATCATGGCGCACATCGATGCCGGCAAGACCACTACGTCTGAGCGGATCCTCTACTACACCGGGCTGGTCCACAAGATCGGCGAGGTGCACGATGGCGCGGCCACCATGGACTGGATGGCCCAGGAGCAGGAGCGCGGCATCACCATCACCAGCGCCGCCACCACCACCAGCTGGGATTACCGTGGCGACAAGTACAAGATCAACCTGATCGACACACCGGGCCACGTGGACTTCACCGTGGAGGTGGAGCGCAGCCTGCGCGTGCTCGACGGGGCAGTAGCGCTCTTCTGCGCCGTGGGCGGCGTGGAGCCCCAGAGCGAGACCGTGTGGCGCCAGGCCAACAAGTACAAGGTGCCCCGCATCGGCTTCGTCAACAAGATGGACCGCAGCGGCGCTGACTTCTTTAACGTGGTGGCCCAGATCCGCGAGCGCTTGGGCGCGAACCCCGTTCCCCTGCAAGTGCCCATCGGCGCCGAGGCCGATTTCAAAGGCGTTGTTGACCTGATTAACAACCGGGGCATGGTGTGGAACGAGACGGACCAGGGCATGACCTGGAACGAGGTGCCCATCCCCGAGGACCTGAAGGACACCGTTAAGGAGTGGCGCGACAAGCTCATCGAGGCCGTTGCCGAGAGCGACGACAAGTTGATGGAGAAGTACTTCGCCGACCCCGACAGCCTGACCGAGGCGGAAGTCATGAATGCGATCCGCATCTCCACCATCAATATGAGCATCACGCCGATCCTCTGCGGCAGCGCTTTCAAGAACAAAGGCGTGCAGACGATGCTCGATGCGGTGATGGCCTATCTGCCGAGCCCGATGGACATCGAGGCAGTGATCGGCATCGACCCGCGCACCGATGGGGAGGCCATCCGCCACCCGGATCCCGACGAGCCCTTCGCCGGTCTGGCCTTCAAGATTGCCACCGACCCCTTCGTGGGCCGCCTCGCCTTCTTCCGCGCTTACAGCGGTGTGCTGGAGGCCGGCAGCTACGTGCTCAACACTCGCAGCGACAAGAAGGAGCGCATCAGCCGCATCTTCCAGATGCACTCCAACAAGCAGAACCCCGTGGAGCGCATCGAGGCCGGTGACATCGGCGCGGCGGTAGGCTTCAAGGACATCCGCACGGGCGACACCCTGTGCGCTGAGGATCATCCGATCATCCTGGAGAGCATGAGCTTCCCCGAGCCGGTGATCGGCATCGCTGTAGAGCCCAAGACCCAAGCCGACCTGGACAAGCTGGGCGCTTCGCTGGCCAAGCTGGCCGAGGAGGACCCCACCTTCAAGGTGCACACCGACGAGGAGACCGGCCAGACCGTGATCAGCGGCATGGGCGAACTGCACTTGGAGATCATCGTGGACCGCCTGAAGCGCGAGTTCAAGGTGGAATGCAACCAGGGCGCCCCTCAGGTGAAATACAAGGAGGCCATCACCGCCACCGTGGAGCACCGCGAGCTGTACAAGAAGCAGACGGGTGGTCGCGGAAAGTTCGCCGACATCCACGTGCGCATCGAGCCGCAGACCGATCCGGAGAAGACCGGCCTGGAGTTCATCGACGAGATCAAGGGCGGCTCCATTCCGAAGGAGTTCATCCAGCCGGTGGCCAAGGGCTTCGATGCCTCGCTCAAGAACGGCGTGCTGGCGGGCTACCCCATGGAGAGCCTGAAGGTGACCCTGTACGACGGCTCGTTCCACAACGTGGACTCCGATGCGCTGAGCTTCGAGATCTGCGCGAAGTCCGCCTTCCGCACCGCGGTGCCCAAGTGCAAGCCCGTGCTGATGGAGCCCATCATGAAGATCGAAGTGATCACCCCGGAAGAAAACATGGGCGACATCGTTGGCGACCTCAACCGCCGCCGCGGTACCATCGTGGGCATGGAGGACCGTGCCGGCGCCAAGGCCATCAAGGGCACCGTGCCTTTGAGCGAGATGTTCGGCTACGTGACCAGCCTGCGCACCATGAGCAGCGGCCGCGCGAGCAGCACCATGGAGTTCAGCCATTACACCCCCGCCCCCAACAACATCACCGAAGCCGTGCTGGCCAAGGTGCGTGGTAAAGTTTCTGCCTAACCCGCGAACCAATGACCCAGAAGATCCGGATCAAGTTGCGGTCTTACGATCACAACCTCGTCGACAAGAGCGCCGAGAAGATCGTGAAGACGGTGAAGAGCACGGGCGCCGTGGTGAGCGGCCCCATCCCGCTGCCCACGCACAAGCGCATCTTCACCGTGCTGCGCAGCCCGCACGTGAACAAGAAGGCCCGTGAGCAATTCCAGCTGTGCAGCTACAAGCGCATGATGGACATCTATAGCTCGAGCAGCAAGACGATCGACGCGCTGATGAAACTGGAACTCCCCAGCGGCGTGGATGTGGAGATCAAGGTCTGACCGATAACACGAAACAGCCATGAGCGGATTGATCGGCAAGAAGATCGGGATGACCAGCCTGTACGACACGGACGGCAGCCTCGTGGCCTGCACCGTGATCGAGGCGTCGCCCAACGTGGTGAGCCACGTGAAGACCCAGGAGAAGGACGGCTATCAGGCCGTGCAGCTCGCGTACGGCGAGCGTCGCCCGAAGAACACTCCTGCAGCGGCCATGGGCCACTACAAGAAGGCGAACACCACCCCGAAGGTGAAGGCGCACGAGTTCAAGGAGTTCGAGACCGAACTGAAGCTGGGAGATGCCATCGGCGTTGACCTCTTTGAGGAGGGCAGCTTCGTGACAGTGACCGGCAACAGCAAGGGCAAAGGCTTCCAAGGCGTTGTGAAGCGCCATGGATTCAGCGGCGTGGGCGAAGCCACCCACGGCCAGCATGACCGCAGCCGCGCACCGGGTTCGCTCGGCGGCAGCTCATACCCCAGCCGCGTGTTCAAGGGCATGCGCATGGCGGGCCGCACCGGCGGGAACAAAGTGACCACCGAGAATCTGAAGGTGGTGAAAGTGGACGCATCCAAGAACCTGTTGCTGCTCAAGGGCACCGTTCCCGGTCCCAAAGGCAGCATCGTGATCATCTGGAAGTAAGATGGAACTCGAGATCTACGGCAAGGACGGCAAGTCCACCGGCAAGAAAGCCAAGCTGAACGACGCGGTCTTCGCGATCGAGACGCCGAACGACCACGCCATCTGGCTGGATGTGAAGCAGCACCTGGCCAATAAGCGCCAAGGCACCGCCAAGACCCTTGAGAAGAGCGAGGTGAGCGGCAGCACCAAGAAGCTGCACCGCCAGAAGGGCACCGGCGGCAGCCGCAAAGGCTCCATCAAGAGCCCGCTGTTCCCCGGTGGCGCACGCGTGTTCGGCCCGCAGCCGCGCGACTACCACTTCAAGCTGAACAAGAAGGTGAAGGACCTGGCCCGCCGCAGCGCCCTCACCTACAAGGCCAAGGACGGCTCGCTGAAGGTGATCGATGCCCTGACCATGAAGGCGCCGAAGACCAGCGAATTCGCAGCCCTCCTGAAGGCCTTCGAGCTCGGTACGCGCAAGAGCGTGCTGGTGGTGCCCGCCAAGGACGACAACCTGCTGCTCAGCAGCCGCAACCTGCAGCGCACGCGCGTGGTAGTGGCCAGCGAGCTCAGCACCTACGACATCATGAACGCCAACGGGCTCATCATCGCCAAGGACGCGATCGCCCCGTTGGAAGCAACCCTCACGAAGTAAGCCATGAGCCAGATCATCATCCGACCGATCGTCACCGAGAAGATGACGGCCCAAGGCGAGAAGGAGAACCGCTACGGCTTCGTCGTCGCGCGCACCAGCAACAAGGTGCAGATCAAGCAGGCCGTGGAGAAGGAGTACAGCGTCACCGTCACCGGCGTGCGCACCATGATCTCCCACGGCAAGCGCCGCACCCGCTACACGAAGAGCCTGATCCTGCGCGGCCGCACGCCCAGCGTCAAGAAGGCCATCGTGACCGTGAAGGCCGGCGACACCATCGACCTCTACAGCAGCATCTAAGCCATGGGTATCCGCAAGCTCAACCCCGTTACCGCCGGCACCCGCCACCGGGTGATCACCGACTTCGAGGGCGTGACCACCAACGTGCCGGAGAAGTCCCTGACCTCGGGCACCAACAAATCCGGTGGCCGCAACAACCAGGGCAAGATGACCATGCGCTACATCGGCGGCGGTCACAAGCAGCGCTATCGCATCGTCGACCTCAAGCGCGACAAGCACGGCATCCCGGCGGTGGTGAAGACCATCGAGTACGATCCGAACCGCAGCGCGCGCATCGCCCTGCTCAACTACGCCGATGGCGAGAAGCGCTACATCCTGGCGCCGAACGGCCTTCAGGTAGGGCAGACGCTTTTGAGTGGCCGCAGCGGCGTGGCACCCGAGGTGGGCAATACGCTCCCGCTGAGCGAGATCCCCTTGGGCACCGTGGTGCATAACATCGAATTGCAGCCCGGCAAGGGCGGCTCCATCGCGCGCAGCGCGGGCACCTTCGCCCAGCTGAGCGCGCGCGAGGGCAAGTACGCCACGCTGAAGATGCCGAGCGGCGAACTGCGCATGGTGCTGGTGGCCTGCTTGGCCACCGTGGGCACCGTGGGCAACGGAGAGCACATGCTGCAGAAGAGCGGCAAGGCCGGTCGCAGCCGCTGGCAGGGCCGTCGTCCCCGCACCCGTGCGGTGGCCATGAACCCCGTCGATCACCCGATGGGCGGTGGCGAGGGCCGCGCCTCTGGCGGACACCCGCGCAGCCGCAAGGGCTTGTTGGCCAAGGGCAAGAAGACCAGGAAGCCGAAGAACCGCAGCAATCGCTTCATCCTCGAACGCGTCAACGCCAAGAAGGGCGCCTGATCCACCGATAGCACATGAGCCGTTCACTCAAGAAACCGCCGTTCGTCCACTACAAGCTCACCAAGCGCGTGGGCGAGGCCCAAGTCTCTGGCAAGAAGAACGTGATCAAAACCTGGTCGCGCGCTTCCACCATCACGCCTGAGTTCGTCGGCCTCACCATCGCCGTGCACAACGGCAACAAGTTCATCCCGGTTTACGTGACCGAGAACATGGTGGGCCACAAGCTGGGCGAGTTCGCCCCCACGCGCACCTTCCGCGGCCACTCCGGCAACAAGAGCAACTGATAGACCATGGGAGCCCGTAAGAAAATATCAGCGGACAAGCGCAAGGAGGCCATGAAGACCGTGGCCATCGCGCACCTGCGCAATCTGCCCACCAGCCCGCGCCGCATGCGCCAGGTGGCCGACCTGATCCGTGGCGAGAACGTGGACAAGGCGTTGGGCATCCTGCGTTTCAGCACGCGCCACAGCAGCCGCGACCTGGAGAAGCTCCTGATGAGCGCGATAGCCAACTGGGAGGCCAAGAACGAGGGCCGCAAGGCCGATGCCGCCGGCCTCGTGGTGAAGAGCATCCAAGTGAACGAGGCCCGCGGCCTGAAGCGCATGCTTCCTGCTCCGCAAGGCCGCGCCTACCGCATGAAGAAGCGCAGCAACCACGTGAGCCTCATCGTCGACAGCACCGAAGCCTAAGCCGAGAACAACGCACAATGGGACAGAAAGCACATCCAATCGGTCAGCGCCTCGGCTTCATCAAAGGCTGGGACAGCAATTGGTACGGCGGCAACGACTATACCGACAAGCTGGTGGAGGACGAGAAGATCCGTCAATACCTCATGGCCCGCTTGAAGAAGGCGAGCGTGAGCAAGATCGTCATCGAGCGCACGCTGAAGCTCGTCACCGTTACGATCAACACCGCACGCCCCGGCGTCATCATCGGGAAGGGCGGCACCGAAGTGGACAAGCTGCGCGAGGAGCTCAAGAAGCTCACAGGCGAGGATGTCCAGATCAACATCTTCGAGATCAAGCGTCCGGAACTGGATGCTCGCTTGGTGGCCGACAGCATCGCGCGCCAGCTCGAGGGCCGCATCAGCTTCCGCCGCGCCATGAAGATGGCCGTGGCCAGCACCATGCGCATGGGCGCCGAGGGCATCAAGCTCACGGTCTCGGGCCGCTTGAACGGCGCTGAGATCGCACGTACCGAGAGTTATCGTGAGGGCCGCGTGCCCTTGCACACCCTGCGCGCCGACATCGACTTCGCCATCACCGAGGCACACACCAAGATGGGTCGCATCGGTGTGAAGTGCTGGATCATGCGTGGTGAGGTCTATGGCAAACGTGACCTGAGCCCGAACATGGGCCAACCGAAAGGTGGCCCAGCCGGCCCCCGCATGGGTGGTGATCGTCCGGAGCGTCGTGGCGGTGATCGTCGCGGTCCAGGTGGTCCAGGTGGTGATCGTGGCGGCGAACGTCGTGGCCCAGGTGGCAGCGATCGTCGCGGTCCAGGAGGTGGAGATCGTCGTGGCCCGGCCGGTGGTGGTCGTGGTCCTAACACCCGTAACAGCTAACAGCCATGTTGCAACCCAAGCGCAGCAAGCGCCGCAATATGCACAAGGGCCGCATGAAGGGCATGGCCCAGCGCGGCCATCGCGTATCCCTCGGTTCCTTCGGCCTCAAGGCCCTGGAGAGCGTGTGGCTCACCAGCCGCCAGATCGAGGCCGCCCGTGTGGCCCTTACCCGCCACATGAAGCGTGAAGGCCAGGTGTGGATCAAGGTGTTCCCGGACAAGCCCGTGACCAGCAAGCCCGCCGAGGTGCGCATGGGTAAGGGCAAGGGTTCATTGGACCATTGGGTAGCCGTGTGCCATGCCGGCCGCATCATCTTCGAGGTGGACGGTGTGAGCAGGACCATCGCGCAGGAAGCCCTGCGCTTGGCGGCCCAGAAACTGCCCATCCCGACCAAGTTCGTGCAACGCGAGGACTACGACGGCCAATAAGCAGGAGCCATGAAGAAGAAAGGATTGGATTTGAACGACCTCACGGTGCAGGAGCTGCAGGACAAGCTGCAGGAGGAGCGCAGCAGCCTCACCCGGCTGCGCTTCAGCCACACCGTGAGCCCCATCGAGAACCCGATGCAGCTGCGTTCCAAGCGCAAGGAGGTGGCACGCATCTACACCGAACTGCGCAAGCGCGAACTCACCTCGAAATGAGCACCGAGACCACCAGCGAAACCGCCCGCAACCTCCGCAAGGAGCGCGTCGGGGTCGTCACCAGCGACAAGATGACCAAAAGCATCACCGTAATCGTGGAGCGGCGCGTGATGCACCCCAAGTACGGCAAGTTCGTGAAGCGCTCCAGCACCTTCATGGCCCACGACGAGAAGGGCGACGCGCATGTGGGCGATACCGTTCGCATCGCCGAGATCCGCCCGATGAGCAAGCTCAAGCGCTGGCGCCTCGTGGAGGTCGTTGAACGCGCCAAGTAATCCAGCCCAGCCATGATCCAACAGGAATCCCGACTCAACGTGGCCGACAACAGCGGCGCCAAGGAGGTGCTGTGCATCCGCGTGCTCGGCGGCAGCGGCCGGCGCTACGCGCGCATCGGCGACACCATCGTGGTGACGGTGAAGCACGCCATGCCCAATGGCCAGGCCAAGAAAGGCACTGTTCACAAGGCCGTTGTGGTGCGCACCAAGAAGGAGACGCGCCGCAAGGATGGCAGCTACATCCGGTTCGATGACAATGCCGTGGTGATTTTGGACGCCGCTGGCGAGATGAAGGGCACCCGCATCTTCGGACCGGTTGCCAAGGAGCTGCGTGAGAAGAAGTTCATGAAGATCATTTCCCTCGCACCCGAGGTGCTCTGAGCCATGCAGAAGAAGACACACATCAAGAAAGGCGACATGGTGAAGGTGCTCGCCGGTGAGGACCGCTCCAAGCAGGGGCGCGTGCTCGAGGTGGACCGTGACCGCATGGTCGCCATCGTCGAGGGCCTCAACCTCAACAAGAAGCACAGCAAGCCTACCACGGCCAACCCGCAGGGCGGCATCGTGGACAAGGAAGGCCCGATCCACATCAGCAACCTGATGCTGATCGATGCCAAGAACGGCGAGCCCGGCCGCGTGGGCCGCCGCGCCGGCAAGGAAGGCAAGCTGGAGCGCTACGTGAAGACCAAGAAAACCAAGGCCTGACCATGAGCTACGTTCCAAGGCTCCGTGCCAAGTACACCGCCGAGGTGGCCCCCAAGCTCCTGAAGGAGTTCGGCTACACAAGCACCATGCAGGTGCCCCGCATCACCAAGATCAACCTGAACCAGGGCCTCGGCAGCGCCGTGGGCGACAAGAAGATCGTGGAGAACGCCGTGGCGGAGATGTCCATCATCGCCGGTCAGAAGGCGGTGCCCACCACCTCACGCAAGGACATCAGCAACTTCAAGCTGCGCAAAGGCATGCCCATCGGGGCGCGCGTTACCCTGCGCGGCGACAGGATGTACGAGTTCCTCGACCGCCTGATCGCGGTGAGCCTGCCCCGCACACGCGACTTCCGCGGCGTGAGGCCCAGCGGCTTCGATGGGCGCGGCAACTTCACCTTCGGGGTGAAGGAGCAGATCATCTTCCCGGAGATCGACATCGACAAGGTGACCAGGATCCAGGGGATGGACATCACGATAGTGACCACCGCCAATAGCGACGAGGAGGCCAAGAGCCTGCTGGCCGCTTTCGGTCTTCCATTCGCCGCCAAGAACTAACCGCACCCAACCAGAAACGATGGCCAAGGAATCCATGAAAGCCCGCGAGCGCAAGCGCGCCCGGATGGTGGAGAAGTACGCCGCCAAACGCGCCGCCCTGAAGAAGGCGGGCGATTGGGAAAAGCTGCAGCAGCTACCCGCCAACGGCAGCAAGGTGCGCATGCACAACCGCTGCCAGGTGAGCGGCCGCCCGCGCGGCTACATGCGCCTGTTCGGCATCTCCCGCAACATGTTCCGCCAGATGGCGCTCGAGGGCAAGATCCCCGGCGTGACCAAGAGCAGCTGGTAATCCGCAAGACCGAATACGACCATGACCACAGATCCCATCGCCGATTACCTCACCCGCCTTCGCAACGCCATCCAGGCGCGCAAAAAGGTCGTGGTGGTGCCCGCGAGCAACCTGAAGAAGGACATCACGCGCATCCTTTACGACAAGGGCTACATCCTCTCTTGGAAGGCCGAGGACGACGGCAAGCAGGGCCTCATCAAGATCGCCCTGAAGTACGATCAGCAGACCCGTCAGAGCGCCATCCGCGAGCTCAGCCGCGTGAGCACGCCCGGACTGCGCAAGTACGCCCACGTGGAGCAGCTGCCCCGCGTGATGAACGGCCTCGGCGTGGCCATCATCTCCACCAGCAAGGGCGTCGTCACCGACAAGGAGGCGCGCACCCTGAACGTGGGCGGTGAGGTTCTGTGCTACGTGAGCTAAGAAGAGCAACCATGAGCCGCATTGGAAAAGCACCGATTGAACTGCCCAAAGGGGTTGAGTTCAGCGTCAGCGACAAGAACCTGGTGACCGTGAAGGGTCCGAAGGGCAGCTTGGAGCAAGTGGTCGATCCCGCCATCAGCCTGAAGAAGGACGGCGGCACCATCACCTTGGAGCGTCCCAGCGAGGCCAAGCCGCACCGCGCCAAGCATGGCCTGTACAGGGCCCTGATCGCCAACATGGTGAAGGGCGTGAGCGACGGGTACGTGATTGAGCAGGAACTGGTGGGTGTGGGCTACCGCGCCACCGCCAAGGGACAGCAATTGCAGCTCTCCCTGGGCTTCTCGCACACCGTCACGCTGGTGCTGCCGCCGCAGATCAAGGTGGCCGCGGCCCAGGAGAAAGGCAAGAACCCCATCATCCGCCTGGAGAGCGCGGACAAGCAACTCATCGGCCAGGTGGCCGCCAAATTGCGCGCGCTGCGCAAGCCGGAGCCATACAAGGGCAAGGGCGTTCGCTTCGTGGGCGAGCAGGTGCGTCGCAAGGCAGGCAAAGCGGCCGGTAAATAAGCACAGCCATGGCATTCAGCAGGGAAGCACGCAGACTGAAGATCAAGCAACGGGTGCGCAAGACCGTTTCCGGCACGCCGGGCCGTCCGCGCCTGTCGGTCTATCGCAGCAACACGGGCATGTACGCCCAGATCATCGACGACGAGGCCGGCCGCACGCTGGTGAGCGCCTCTTCGCTCAAAGACAAGAAAGCCAGCGGCATCCCCAAGATCGAGCAGGCCAAGCTCGTGGGGCAGGCCATCGCCGAGAAGGCCAAGGCCGTCGGCATCGAGCGGGTGGTCTTCGACCGCAATGGCTACCTGTACCATGGCCGCGTGAAGGCGCTGGCCGACGCTGCCCGTGAAGCCGGCCTCAACTTCTGATCACACCCCACACATGTCCGATACGAACGTCAAGAAAGTCAAGAGCAGCGACCTGGAGCTGAAGGACAAGCTCGTCGCCCTGAACCGGGTCACCAAGGTGACCAAGGGCGGCCGCACCTTCACCTTCGCCGCCATTGTGGTGGTGGGCAATGAGAACGGTGTGGTGGGCCACGGCCTGGGCAAGGCCAAGGAGGTGCAGGAGGCCATCGCCAAGGGCATCGACGACGCGAAGAAGAACCTGGTGAAGGTGCCCGTGCTGAAAGGCACCATCCCGCACGCGCAGGAAGGCAAGTTCGCCGGCGCGCAGGTGTTCTTGAAGCCCGCCGCGCACGGAACCGGTGTGATCGCCGGCGGCGCGATGCGCGCGGTGCTCGAGAGCGTGGGCGTCACCGACGTGCTGGCCAAGAGCAAGGGCAGCAGCAACCCGCACAATGTGGTGAAGGCCACCATCGAGGCCCTGACCAGCATGCGCGACGCGAACATGGTGTCGCGCCAGCGCGGCGTGAAACTGGAACGTGTGTTCAACGGATAACGAATCGAGTGCCGGCAACGGCGACCATGCCATGAGCAAGATGATCATCACCCAGACCCGCAGCCAGATCAAGTGCCCCCAGCGCCAGAAGGCGACCCTGAAGGCCTTGGGCCTGGGCCGCATCGGCAAGAGCACCGTGCTTGAGGGCACCCCGCAGGTGCTCGGCATGGTGCGCAAGGTGGAGCACCTGGTGAACGTGAAGCCGGCTTGAACCCTTAGCAGCGAACGAACATGGACCTGAGCAGACTGAAACCGGCCGAAGGAGCCACCAAGAAGAACAAGCGACTCGGCCGTGGCCAAGGCAGCGGTCGTGGAGGCACGTCCGGGAAAGGCCACAAGGGCCAGAAGGCCATTAGCGGCTACAACCGCAAGCGCGGCTTCGAGGGCGGCCAGATGCCGCTGGTCCGCCGCGTGCCGAAGTTCGGCTTCACCAACCCTACCCGGGTGGAGTACAAGGGCATCAACCTGGACGCGCTCCAGGAACTCGCCACCAAGAAGGGCATCACCGCCATCGACCCCGCCGTGCTGCGCGCCAATGGCCTCATTGCCCGCAACGACAAGCTGAAGGTGCTGGGCCGCGGTGAGGTCACCAGCGCGCTCAACATCACCGCGCATGCATTCAGCGCCACCGCCAAGGCCGCCATCGAGGCCAAAGGCGGCAAGGCCGAGACCATCGCCACCGTAGCCCCCAAGGCCTAAGGAATGAAGAACCTGATCGAAACGGTCAAGAACATCTGGCGCATCGAGGAGCTGCGCAACCGCATCCTCATCACGCTGGGGCTGCTGCTGGTGTACCGCATCGGCAGCTTCATCATCCTGCCCGGCGTGGACAGCACCCGCATGACCGACCCCACCACCTCGGGCGGCGGCATCGCGGAGATCCTGTCCATCTTCACCGGTGGCGCCTTCACCCGCGCGAGCATCTTCGCTTTGGGCATCATGCCCTACATCTCGGCGTCCATCATCCTGCAGCTCGCAGGCATGGCCGTGCCCGCCGTGCAGAAGCTGCAGAAGGAGGAGAGCGGCCGCCGGAAGATCAACCAGTGGACGCGCTACCTCACCATCATCATCTGCGCGATGCAGGCCCCCGGCTACATCGCCACGACCATCGAGCCCGAGGCGCACCCGGCTGGCTTCTTCTGGATGTTCTCCAGCATCGTCATCCTCACCGCCAGCACACTCTTCGTCATGTGGCTCGGTGAGCGTATCACGGAGC
The DNA here is from genome assembly GCA_016715995.1 of Flavobacteriales bacterium. Classification (GTDB taxonomy): domain Bacteria; phylum Bacteroidota; class Bacteroidia; order Flavobacteriales_F; family PHOS-HE28; genus PHOS-HE28. The sequence goes on along the minus strand of JADJXF010000025.1, from coordinate 58,435 downwards.
GCGGCCTTGGCAACGGCATCTCGCTGATCATCATGATCGGCATCATCGCGCGCCTTCCGCAGAGCTTCGCGCAGGAAGTGGTGGGCCGCATGGGTCCAGGCGGCGGCGGCCTTGTGCTGCTGCTCGTGGAGGTGGTCATCTGGGTGCTCATCATCGCCGGTTGTATCCTGCTCGTGCAGGGCACAAGGCGAATACCCGTGCAGTTCGCCAAGCGCGTGCAGGGCAACAAGCAATATGGCGGCGTGCGCAACTACATCCCGCTCAAGGTCAACGCGGCAGGCGTCATGCCCATCATCTTCGCCCAGGCCATCGTGCTCATCCCCATGTATCTGGCCCAGGCGCCGATCTGGGGCAATCAGGTGCCGCAATGGCTCATCTCGGTGGCCAACAGCGAGGGTTTCTTCTACAACTTCATGCTGTTCACCATGGTGGTGGCCTTCACCTATTTCTACACGGCCATCACGGTGAACCCGAACCAGCTGGCCGATGACATGAAGCGCAATGGCGGCTTCATTCCCGGCGTGAAACCGGGCAAGTCCACCGCCGGCCACATCGATGAGCTGCTTTCGCGCATCACGCTTCCAGGGGCCATCTTCCTGGGCATCGTGGCCATCCTGCCGGCCTTTGCGGGTATGATGGGCATCAAGCAGGGCTTCGCGCAGTACTTCGGTGGGACATCGTTGTTGATCATGGTGGGCGTGTTGCTGGACACGCTGCAGCAGATCGAGAGTCATTTGCTGATGCGCCACTACGACGGATTGATGAAGAGCGGGCGCATCAAGGGAAGGAGTCAGGGAGCGGCCTACGGCATGGCTGGATGAACCATGGGGAGCAAGCCCCTGGTGAATCTGAGCGATGACGAGATCGCGGTGTTGAAGGAGAGTTCTTTGCTTGTTGGGAAGACCTTGGCTGAAGTGGCCAAACGCATCGCCCCCGGTGTCACCACTGGCGAACTCGACCGCTTGGCGGAGGAGTTCATCCGGGACAACGGCGCGGTGCCTGGCTTCAAGGGCCTGTACAACTGTCCGAGCACGCTGCTGATCAGCGTGAATGAACAGGTGGTGCATGGCCTGCCCGGCGATCGGGCGCTGCGCGACGGCGACGTGGCCAGCGTGGATTGCGGCGTGCTGATGAACGGGTTCTACGGCGACAGCGCATACACCTTCATGGTGGGCGAGGTGGCCGGCCCTGTGAAGCAGTTGCTCCGCGTGACGCGCGAGTGCCTCGACCGGGGCATCGCGGCCGCCATCGAAGGCAACCGCACGGGCGACATCGGGAACGCCATCCAGCAGCACGCCGAGAGCAACGGCTTCGGCGTGGTGCGGGAACTGGTGGGGCACGGCGTGGGGCGCAAGCTGCACGAGGCGCCTGAAGTGCCAAACTACGGACGACGCGGGCATGGGGTGCGGCTACGCACCGGGATGGTGCTCGCCATCGAGCCCATGATCAACATGGGCGTGAAGGAGGTGAAGCAGCTCGCCGACGGTTGGACCGTGGTGACGCGCGACGGGAAGCCGAGCGCGCATTACGAGCACAACGTGGCGGTGCGTGCGGGAAGGGCCGAGGTCTTGTCAACCTTCAGCTACATCGAGGATGTGCTGGAGAAGAAAGGTGAATTGGTCACCATGTAAGGGCGAATCATGACTCGCCCGGAATGGTGAACGATAGGAAAGTGGAATAGGAAACGAACGAAGAAAGAAGAACGAACGGAAGGAGATGAGCAAGACGGGGACCATTGAGCAGGACGGCGTCATCAAAGAGGCGCTGAGCAATGCCATGTTCCGTGTCGAGCTCGAGAACGGTCACGTGATCATCGCCCACATCTCGGGCAAGATGCGGATGCACTACATCCGGATCCTGCCAGGGGACAAAGTGAAAGTGGAGATGAGCCCGTACGACCTGAGCAAAGGGCGCATCACCTTCCGATACAAGAGCTGAGAAAACAGAGCACCATGAAGGTCAGGGCCTCCCTCAAGAAACGCTCGGCGGACTGCAAGATCGTCCGTCGCAAAGGGCGTCTGTACATCATCAACAAGAAGAACCCCAAGTTCAAACAGCGTCAGGGCTGATAAACGCACGAGCATGGCACGTATCGCAGGCATAGACCTACCAAAGACCAAACGCGGGGCCATCGGCCTCACGTACATCTACGGCATCGGCCGCAGCACCGCCTTGGAGATCCTCCAGAAGGCGGGCGTGGACCCCGACACCAAGGTGGACGAATGGACCGATGAGGAGCAGGCCAGCATCCGCCAGTTCATCAACGAGCACATCAAGGTGGAGGGTGCCCTGCGCAGCGAGGTGCAGCTCAGCATCAAGCGCCTGGTGGACATCGGTAGCTGGCGCGGCCAGCGCCACCGCAGCGGATTGCCCGTACGCGGCCAGCGCACCCGCACCAACAGCCGCACCCGCAAGGGCAAGCGGAAGACCGTGGCCAACAAGAAGAAAGCGACGAAATAATTGACGCACGGGCGCATCGTCACGCGCCTCAACTGGAACGACAATGGCAAAGCAGCAAGAAGGCAAAGGCGGCGCCGCAGCCGGCAAGAAGAAGAAGAAGAACGTGGTGGTGGAGGCCTATGGACAGGCCCACATCCGCGCCTCGTTCAACAACCTGATCGTGAGCCTCACCAACAACAAAGGCGAGGTGATCAGCTGGTCCTCTTCTGGCAAGCAGGGCTTCCGCGGAAGCAAAAAGAACACGCCGTACGCCGGCCAAGTGAGCGCCGAAGAAGCCGCACGCGAGGCCTTCGAACTCGGCCTGCGCAAGGTGAAGGTCTTCGTGAAGGGCCCCGGAGGCGGTCGCGAGAGTGCCATCCGCGCCTTGCACAACAGCGGCGTTGAGGTCACCGAGATCGTCGATATAACCCCCATGCCGCACAACGGCTGCCGTCCGCCCAAGAAGCGTCGCGTCTGATATGAACCATTAGGGGCTGAGCCCGCTCGACCCCACCAGCAGAAGAACCATGGCACGTTACACAGGACCCAAGACCAGGATCGCCCGCAAATTCGGCGAGGCCATCCTCGGCCCGGACAAATGGATGGAGCGCAAGCCGCATGCGCCCGGCCAGCATGGCCCCACCAAGCGCCGGAAGAAGGACAGCGAGTACTCCACCCAGCTGAAGGAGAAGCAGAAGGCGAAGTACACCTACGGCATCCTCGAGCGCCAGTTCGAGAAGATGTTCCACGCCGCGGCCAGCAAGAAGGGCATCACCGGCGAGGTGCTGCTGCAGCTTTGCGAAGCACGGCTGGACAACACGGTGTTCCGTCTCGGCATCGCGCCGACGCGGCGTGCCGCACGCCAGCTGGTGAGCCATGGCCACATCATCGTGGACGGTGGCGTGGTGACCATCCCGAGCTTCACCCTGCGCCCAGGCCAGAATGTGGCCGTGCGCGAGAAGAGCCGCTCACTGGAGACCATCACCAACAGCGTGAGCGTGAACAGCCGTCGCTTCGATTGGCTTGAGTGGAACCCCACCAGCTTCTCGGGCAAGGTGATCGCCATGCCTGAGCGCGCGCAGATCCCCGAGAACATCCGCGAGCAGCTGATCGTGGAACTGTATTCGAAGTAGACCGCCAGCCGCTACGGACCGTGCCTTGTCAGGCGGTTCCGTCGCGAAGGGAGGACTGACAGGAAGGAAACGAACCAACGAACAACCAGATACACACCATGCCCATTCTCGATTTCCAGCGGCCCGACAAGGTCACGATGATCGAATCCGACGACAAGCACGGCTCCTTCGAGTTCCGTCCGCTCGAGCCCGGCTACGGCATCACCATCGGCAACTCCCTCCGCCGCATCCTGCTCTCCAGCCTCGAAGGGCACGCCATCACGGCGGTGCGCATCGATGGCGTGGACCACGAGTTCACAACCATCAAGGGCGTGATCGAGGACATGACGGAGATCGTGCTGAACCTGAAGCAGGTGCGCTTCCGCCGCCAGCTCGAGGACAGCAGCACCGAGCGCGTGAGCATCACCATCACCGGCAAGGACAGCTTCACCGCCGGCGACATCGGCAAGCAGACCTCCGGCTTCCAGGTGCTCAACCCGGAGCTGGTCATCTGCCACATGGAGTCCAGCGTGAAGCTCCACATCGAGCTCACCATCGGCAAAGGCCGTGGCTACGTGCCGGCCGATGAGAACAAGACCAACGCCCCTATCGGCACCATCTTCATCGACAGCATCTTCACGCCCATCAAGAACGTGAAGTATACCGTGGAGAACACGCGTGTGGAGGAGAAGACCGATTACGAGAAGCTCACCATCGAGGTGGTCACGGACGGCAGCATCAGCCCCAAGAACGCACTGCAGGAGGCCGCCAAGATCCTCATCCACCACTTCATGCTCTTCAGCGATGAGCGCATCAGCCTCGACGTGGAGGAGCGCGTGCAGGAGGAGAACTTCGACGAGGACAGCCTGCACATGCGTCAGCTCCTGAAGACCAAATTGGTGGACATGGACCTGAGCGTCCGCGCCCTCAATTGCCTCAAGGCCGCCGACATCGAGACCCTCGGCGATCTGGTGAGCTACAACAAGAACGACCTCTTGAAGTTCCGCAACTTCGGGAAGAAGAGCCTGACCGAACTGGAGGACCTGGTGGAGAACAAGGGCCTCAGCTTCGGCATGAACCTGAGCAAGTACAAGCTGGATAAGGAGTAATCAGTTGCAGGTTGAAGGTTGAGTGGGTTGAGGGTTGAACCCAACCCCCAACCGACAAGCCGAACCAACCTCCAACCCTCAACCGCAGAAAGGCAATGAGACACGGAAACAAGAACAACGCCCTCGGCCGCAAGAAGGCCCACCGCGATGCCCTGCTGAGCAACCTGGCCATCTCGCTGATCAGCCACAAGCGCATCGAGACCACCCTGGCCAAGGCAAAAGCCCTGCGCCGCTACGTGGAGCCCATCATCACGCGCAGCAAGGACGACAGCACCAACAGCCGCCGCATGGTCTTCGCTGACCTGCAGAGCAAGGAGGCCACCGCGGTCCTCTTTCGCGACGTGGCGCCGAAGGTGGCGCAGCGCCCCGGTGGCTACACGCGTATCATCAAGCTCGGCAACCGCCATGGCGATGCCGCAGAGATGGCGATGATCGAGCTGGTGGACTTCAACACGCTCTACGTGAAGGAGAAGGCCGGCGCAGACGCCAAGAAGACCCGCCGCAGCCGTCGCAGCCCAGCCGCGAAGAAGGCTGAAGACGCGGTTGAGGCGAAACCGGAGGCTAGTGAGGCCGAGGAGGCAAAGGGCGAGTAAGCCAATTCAAAGCACGCATCGAGGGGCTCCGGAAGGGGCCCTTCGTCATTTCAAAGGGGTGCGTTCTTCACGCCGATGATCTGCGCAGCGATGCTGACGGCGATCTCTTCTGCCGTGTGGCTGTTGATCGGGAGGCCGATCGGGGAGTGTACCCGTGACAGCTCTTCCTGCGTGAACCCGTCGGCGCGCATGGCAGCGAACATCGCCTCCACCTTGGCCTTGCTACCGAGCATGCCGAGGTACTTCCACCGTCGGCGCAGCAATCGGCGCAAAGCCACTTCATCCGTCCGGTAGCCATGCGAAACCAAGGCGACGTACAGTTCCGGATCGTCGGGGATGAGCTCGTCGATTCGGGCGAAGTCCACGACCTGCCGCTCGTGCGCCCATGCGTTCGCGGACATGGTGTTCAAGTCTTCGCGATGGTCGAATTGCATGACGTGGAAGCCGAGCTGATGCATGGTTCGCGAAAGGGCCAGCCCAACGTGCCCGCCTCCAACGATGGCGATCCGCGGTGGCGCGTTCATGGGCAGCCGATAGCTCCAGGGCTCCGAGGTATCCGGGACCGTGGTGCCACCGGATTCGAATCGCAGGCCGGTGGAGGTGAGCAGAACTTCTATAACAGTTCCGGAAGCCAACCGCTCCATTGCATCGCTCAAAGCATCGATCTCAATGGAGTGGAACGCCACCGTCTGCTCTCCGGAACAGATCATTCCTGAACGGTCGCGGGGCTCCTCGCTGCGATGCACCTGCCGCTTCAGGAAGGGCAACTTCTCCGGCTGGTCCATCAGGTTGCGGGCCAGTTCCACGAGCTTGTGCTCCATGCTCCCGCCTCCGATGGTTCCGAGAAGCGCGCCGCCGGAGGTCACGGCCATCCTGAACCCTGCGCGACCAGGGCTGCTGCCTCTGCTCTCAACAACATGAAGCAGGATGCACTGCTCGCCTGCCTCCAAGGCGGTCAGCACTTGCTGCCAGAAGTCGGATCGGTTGTTCACGGCGGTGTTCAAAGTACCGGCATTCCGTGCTGGCGGCCATGGGCCCGTCGGGTCATCTTCGTCGTGCTGTGGATCCTGCTACTTCCTTTTCCGAGAAGCTGCTCCCTGGCCCCATGCCGTGGTTCGTGCTGGCGGCGTGCGCGCTGCTGCTGCTCATGGGCAACTGGTTCCGGCGTCTTTCCGCGACCCTTGGCGCGCAATTGATTGAGGACCGCTGGTCCGCCGCAGCGCGATTCGATCTGGAGGAAGCACGCTCCACAGCCATAGCCTCGCGCCGTGCATGCCGGTTCTTCTTCTGGACATTGCTGGTCGGCTACCTCGCATATGTCGCCGTGAAAGGCACTCCGATGTACGGTTACGTCATGGAGTGGATCAACCTCACGGTCCGATGGACGCATGTGATCGCCGGCATCATGTGGATCGGGGCCTCGTTCTATTTCATCTTCCTCGAGAATAACCTCAACCGAACACACGGCCTACGCGACGAGCTGGCCGGCAACCTCTGGGCGATCCATGGCGGCGGCTTCTACTACCTGGAGAAGTACAAGGTGGCACCGAAGGTGATTCCCGCGCATTTGCACTGGTTCAAGTACGAGGCCTACTTCACCTGGCTCAGCGGCTTCGCGTTGCTCTTCATCGTGTACTACACCGATGCGCGTTCGTTCATGATCGACCCCGCAGTGGCCTTACTCTCGCCTGCCGCATCCGTAGCCATCGGCATCGGTTCGATGATCCTCGGCTATGCGATCTATGACCGCATGTGCAGTTCAAGGCTCATCCTCCGGCAGGACCTCTTCGCGCTGGTGGGCATGCTGATCCTCGGGGTGATGACCTACGCGCTCACGCACCTGCTCAGCGGTCGCGCGGCCTTCATCCACGTCGGTGCGGTCATCGGGACGATCATGGTGGGCAATGTGTTCTTCACCATCATTCCCAGCCAGAAGGCGCTGGTGCGTGCCGCGAAGACGGGCCAGCCGCTGGATGCCTCACTCGGTCAGAAGGCGGGGCAACGCAGCTTGCACAACAACTACCTCACGCTGCCGGTGGTCTTCCTCATGATCAGCAACCACTTCCCCAGCACCTTCGGGCACAGCTGGAACTGGTTGATTCTGATGGTGATGGTGGCGGCCAGCGCGGGCATCAAGCACTACTGGAACCTGCTGGAACGTGGCGTGAAGCGAACAGGGGTGCTGGTGACGAGCGTGCTCGCGCTCGTGCTGATGAGCGTGGCGGTCTCGCCCGCATTCGAGGATTCCCTGGATGCAGCGATACCCGCTAGCTTCGAGGAAGCAAACGCAGTGATCCAGGCCCATTGCGTGCAATGCCACAGCGCAAACCCCACCGATGACCAGTGGGCGGCAGCCCCCAACGGCGTGATGTACGACACCCCGGAACAGATCGCTGCCATGGCCGACAAGATCATGATCCGCGCGGTGCGCACCAAGACGATGCCCCAAGGCAACAAGACGGGCATGACGGACGAGGAACGGACGATACTGAAACGGTGGATACTGCAAGGCGCGAGAATCCAATGAACCGCCACGACGCTACGCCGCAACGGTTGCGCAACGCTATTTTGGAGTTCCACTTTTCGTGGCGTCTACTTGGCGTTCGCTGCGCCGTTGCGGTGAAAAATGAGCTATGGATCCCTATGCCCTGCATAGTAACCGCGTAATCACTCCGCATGGTGTGATCGATGCCACGCTCATCCTCGCCGATGGCAAGATCATGGACGTCCTGCCCGGTCGCGTGGAACGTGAAGGCATCCCCTTCGAAAGCGTTGGCGACAAAGTGATCATGCCCGGTGTGATCGACGCGCACGTACACATCAACGAGCCGGGACGAACGGGGTGGGAAGGATTCGAAACAGCAACCAAGGCCGCTGCAGCCGGAGGTATCACCACGATGATCGAGATGCCGCTGAACGCGAGCCCGGTTACCACTACGGCGGATGCGCTGATGCTGAAACTCGAAGCCGCGAAGGGAAAGCTGCACGTCAACGTCGGTTTCTACGGCGGTGTGATCCCCGGCAATACCGATGACCTGGATGGTTTGCTCAACGCCGGGGTCTTCGGTATCAAGGCCTTCCTCACGCACTCGGGCATCGACGAGTTCCCGAACGTCACCGAAGCAGATCTGCGCAAGGCTTTGCCAATCCTGAAGCAGCATGAGGCCAAGCTCCTTGTGCATTGCGAGCTTGAGAGCCCAGTTGTCGGTTCTCAGTTGTCGGCTGTCCGGCAGGCGGGTCGGCAACCCGACAACCAGCAACCGACAACTGACAACGATGTTCAATCCTACAGCGCCTACCTAGCCTCGCGACCTGCCAAATGGGAACAGGACGCCATCGCCCTCATGATCCGCCTCAGCGAGGAGTTCGATGTCCACGTTCACATCGTGCACGTTTCCGCCGCCGAAGCGCTGCCGCTTATCCGCGATGCGAAGCGCAGGGGACTGCATATCACCGCCGAGACTTGTCCGCACTACCTCGTGTTCTGCGCCGAGGAGATTCCCGATGGCGCCACGGAGTTCAAGTGCGCCCCACCGATCCGCGAACGGGCGAACAACGAGCTGCTCTGGGAAGCCCTGAAGGACGGCACGCTCGATTTCGTGGCCTCGGACCATAGTCCCGCGCCACCGGACCTGAAGGAGCAGCAGAGCGGCGATTTCATGAAGGCTTGGGGGGGCATAGCTGGCCTGCAGTTCGTGTTGCCTGCATTCTGGACGGGTGCGAAGGAGCGGGGCTTCTCCTTGGAGGATGTTGCGCGGCTGCTGTGCGAGCACCCGGCTCAATTCCTAGGCTTTAAGCAGAAGGGCCGCATTGCTCCCAGCTGCGATGCCGACCTGGTGATCTGGGATCCGGAGGCGAGCTTTGTGGTGAAGGAGGAGGATATTCAGCACCGGCATAAGCTCACGCCGTATGCGGGGCGGACGTTGCGCGGGGCGGTTGAGCGGACAGTTAGTGGAGGGAGGGCTGTGTACCGCGACGGTAGTTTCGCACCGGCTCATTCCGAGTTTATCCTAAGTTGAAATGAAGAGTGATACTGAGGCGCCCGCCTTCACCCACCTCATCGACCTCGCCGCCGAGCGCTTCGGGGGCAAAGTCCTGTGGTGTACCGATGACTTCTTCGCGGAGAAGGAGAACCTGATCAAGCCGGGCAAGCCCATCTTCATCGCTGACAAGTACACCGACCGCGGCAAGTGGATGGACGGCTGGGAAAGCCGCCGCAAACGCACGGAGGGGCACGACATCGCGATCATCCAGCTTGGCGCTGCGGGCACGATCAAGGGCTTCGATGTGGATACGGCGCACTTCCTCGGCAATCAGCCGCAGGCTTGTTCCATCGAAGCCTGCTATGCCCCGAACGGACTACCGAACGATGACGGCGAAGGCGCGGAATGGGTGGAAGTACTACCAAGGACCACGTTGAACCCTGGATCCCAGCATTTCGTGGAAGCCAAGTCAGCCTTGCCGCTGGCCACGCATGTTCGACTCCATATCTACCCCGATGGAGGCGTGGCCCGGCTGCGTGTCTACGGCGAAGTACAACGCGACTGGTCACGCGTGAAGCCCGATGAGGTCGTTGACTTGGTCGCTGCGCAGAACGGCGCGCTGGCCATACAATGCAACGACATGTTCTTCAGCCACATGAACAACCTGATCATGCCCGGCCGCGGCGTGAACATGGGCGATGGCTGGGAGACCAAACGCAACCGCACACCGAACAACCGCGATTGGGTGATCGTGCGACTGGCGCACAAGGGCATCATCAAGAAGGCGCTCATCGATACCTGCCACTTCAAGGGCAACTACCCGGACACTTTCACGCTGGAAGGAACGAACAGCGCCACGGACGACCTGTCGAACGCGAAATGGAGCACCATCATCGAACGCGCCAAGCTCCAAGCCGACCACGAGCACCACTATGAGCAGGAGGTCTCGTGCAAGGAACCCGTGACGCATGTACGTTTGAGCATCTTCCCCGATGGAGGAGTGAGCCGGATGCGCCTTTGGGGCACGATCGCATGACCCTCGACCAACTGAACCGACTGAGCGAAGCCGATGCGACGGCTGCGTTTGCCCAATGCTGCGCTGCCCAACGCTGGGTTGAACGCATGGTGATCGGTCGCCCATTCGAGAGCCTGGCCGAGATGACTGAGATCAGCGATACGATATGGGAGGAGTGCGATGTGGACGACTACCTCGAGGCGTTTCAGGGCCATCCGCGCATCGGTGATGTGGAGAGTCTCGCGAAGAAGTATGCCAACACGAAGGCCTGGGCCGGCGGTGAGCAGAAAGGTGTGCAGGGCGCGGACCGTGCCGTCTTGGAGCGCCTCGCTAAAGGCAATGCTGACTACGAAGAGAAATTCGGTCACATCTTCATCGTGTGCGCCACGGGCAAGAGCGCGGCCGAGATGCTCGCGCTGCTGGAAGCCCGCATGCCCAACGACCCCAAGACCGAAGTAATGATCGCCGCCGCGGAACAGAACAAGATCACGCGGATACGGTTGAAGAAGCTTCTTGCATGATGATGGCCGCAGAGGCGCAAAGGCGCAGAGAATGCATTCCTTCGCTTGATTCCTCTGCGTCCCTGCGCCTCTGCGGCTAAATTGAATTCATGAGCACAATCTCCACCCACATCCTAGACACCGCGCGCGGTATGCCCGCCCGGGGAGTTCGCGTCACCCTCCAAAGCTCCGCTGGCCCCGACCAGTGGGACGACCTTGCCATGGGCAGCACCAACGCCGATGGCCGCATCCCCGATTTCGTTCCGGAGAACACGCCGCTGCCCGCAGGCATCTACCGGGTTCGCTTCGATGTTTCGGCCTACTTCAGCGAGCACAAGACCAAGAGCTTCTACCCCTATATCGAGGTGGTGTTCGAAGTGGCGGCTGATGGGCATTACCATGTGCCGCTGCTGTTGAGCCCCTGGGGGTTCTCGACGTATCGGGGGAGCTAGGAAATATCGAACATTGAATGGCGAACACTGAACATCGAAGTGAAATGCCCGGGACAGTTCAACCGAGGAAGTTCGACCTGGAGGATCGGTTGGTCGACTTCTCGGTGTTGATGTTGAAAGTGGCCGATGCTCTCCCAAAGTCGTACGCGGGTCAACATCTTTCCGGGCAGCTCACGCGTTCAGGTACTTCTCCCGCACTGAACTATGGCGAAGCGCAGAGCGGCGAATCGCGGAAGGACTTCATCCATAAAGTCAAGATCTGCCTCAAGGAGTTGCGCGAGTGTCGGGTCTGTCTGAAGATCATCGATCGCTCCGGCCTTTTGAAGGAGCACGATCTGGTTAAGGCAGGCTTGACCGAATGCAATGAGTTGACCGCCATCTTCGTGGCAAGCGTACGCACGGCCGAAGCGAACCTGCGCGCAGCGAAGTGATCGCGGGCCCTGCATTCACTTCGACATTCGAAATTCAGTGTTCGATGTTCGATATTCACCCCGATGAACTTCTCCATTCCCAAGTCTGACTCGTCACGCATCCTCGCCACGCTCGGCAGGGCCAACAAAGCCTTCCAAGCCATCTACCCCGGCGACCGCCCCGACCGCCAGCCCGTGCATACCGTGTACGGCGGCGCCGACCTTTTCCGCGCCGACACCGCACAGAAGATGGCCAACGCCGCGCTGAAGACGCTGCTCGAGAATGCTGCTGACTTCACGGAGTTCGCCCGCGCGCTGGAACTGCCCGGCCACGAGAAGCTGCCGAAGAAACCGGCCGACATCGCCAAGCTGGTGAAGCGTTTCGACAAGTTGACGCCCGCCAAACGCAAGGATGAAACGGGCTGGCTCGCCTACGCCACCTACAACAAGGTGATCCACAAGCTGCGCACTGAGGCGCTGGAGGATTTCCGCATCGACTTCGAGGACGGTTTCGGCAACCGTAGCTGGGAAGAGGAGGATGCCACGGCCGTGCAGGCCGCGCTGGAAGTGGCCAAGGGGATGAAAGCGAAGTCGCTGCCGCCCTTCATCGGCATCCGCATCAAGCCCTTCACCGAGGACCTGAAGGAGCGCGGCGCGCGCACGCTGGACATCTTCCTCACCACGCTCGCCAAAGCCACCAACGGCAAACTGCCCGACAACTTCGTGGTGATGCTGCCGAAGGTGACGATCCCCGAGCAGATCACGGCGCTGGTGCAACTCTTCGAAGCGATCGAGAGCAATACCAAGATCCCGAAGAACGCGCTGAAGATGGAGATGATGGTGGAGACCACGCAGTCCGTGATCGGCGCGGACGGCAGCAACCCGCTGCGGCGCTACGTGCTCTCCAGCAAGGGCCGCATGATCGCCACGGCCTTCGGCACCTACGACTACACGGCCGCCAACAACATCACCGCGAAGTACCAGGACATGGGCCACGCCGTGTGCGATTTCGCGCACATGATGATGAAGGTCTCGCTCGGCGCCACGGGGATCTGGCTCAGCGACGGCGCCACCAACGTGATGCCCATCGGTCCGCACAGAGGAGCGAAACTGACGCCGAAGCAACGCGCGGAGAACAAGGCCGTGGTACACCGCAACTGGAAGAAGGCGTATGACCACACGCGCCACTCGCTCTGGAAAGGCCTCTACCAGGGCTGGGACCTCAACCCCGCGCAATTCCCCATGCGCTTACGCCGCCGTCTACAGCTTCTTCCTGGAGAGCTACGACGATGCCGCCGCGCGCCTCAAGGCCTTCGTGGAACGCGCCGCGCGCGCCACGCTCACCAGCGATGTCTTCGACGATGCCGCGACCGGTCAGGGCCTGCTCAACTACTTCCTGCGCGGGCTGAATTGCGGGGCCATCAGCGAGCAGGAGGCGCTGGCCACGGGGCTTTCGTTGGCGGAGATCCGGACGCGCTCGTTCCTGAAGATCCTCGAAGGGCGGAGGAAGAAGTAGGTCATTAGGGCGTGCCCCCGGCTCAAATGCAGCCAGGGTCCGGCTTTCCGCTCCAAGTCCGCGCGCTGATTACAGCGCTTGCGGGCTTTCCGCTTCAATCCGTCACGCGAAATGCCGCAGCTATATTGCTCAGACCAAGCATCAAGTGATGGCCGCAGACCCTCGCCCGACACCAGCAGAAGTGCAGTTCCTGACGCTCGCATACGATCGGTTTTATGACCTGTTCGATGAGCTGATGGCCGATTCGTTTTGGACCAAGGAGCCTTGGTACCGCTACGCCAAGGTCAAGGAGGTGTTCGCAGTCTATGGTGAGTTGCTCAACTATGAGCCAATCGGATGGGTCTTGGAGCAAATGAAGAAGTCCCGTCCACCAATGGAATCAGAGATAGCAAGCGAGCTGTTCAAGTTCATTAGGAATGTCGTTGCACATTTTCCACTCTTCGATTCTTGGGATGATGTATGGGTGAGTGGAGCGTTGGTCAATTGGAACAAGGAAGGCCAATCAATAGACCGCTTCCTCAAGAAGTATCAAGGCCGAAAGGAAGTGAAGTACCGCTTCTGGGAAGCCAACAAGAAGAGAATGACTTATCTCTCTATTCAGTTCCCGGTGGAGTACAACCCAGACTCTCGAATCTTGCTGAAGGACTTGTTGCCCGAAAAAGATGGAGTGAAGTTCTCGCTAGTCCTTATGCGTGGCATTCTTGACACGCAGGTGGAGTCTTCGTCAGCCTAGTGATACTGGCCGAACCATGGAGCCTCATTCGTCGGCAGGTATGGCCAATCGGTTTTATTCGGAAGTGAAAGCCTTGCGGCGGCGCTCTCGGACTCGGTGAGGAACATTCCACCGAGATCATTACCACCGTTTATGGCATAGAAACGGATTGAGGAGTGCTCTAGCTGTTGATTGACGATGCGGAAGAACGCATAAGTCGCTCTCCCCCAGCTTTGCCCCCCTTCTTCAGGGAGCTCCGGTGCATAGACGACGTACTCGACTCCTTGGCTTCGCACAGAGTAGGACGGTGGATCCGGGTCTTCCAACTCTTCAACTTTTGCCGGATCCTTCACGAATTCACGGAGCTTCGGAAGCAGCACTTGATATGCTTCTCCAATGCCAGCCTCTCCGAGAGACTCAGCATCGAGAATAATCATCTGATCGTAGTCTAGCTTGTAGTTTTTGTTTGTTGAACACATCACGAACTGACCGGCTATGAACACTGCCACTAGTTTGAAAATGCGGTATCTCATCGAAACCTATTTGTACAAGCTCATCAACACCTTCTCCGGCGTGTACGGCGCATCGAACACCATGCGCGCATCCGGCCGGAAGGCCCTGATCGCGTTCTGGATCGCGAAGTACACCCCGATGCCGTACATCAGCGGTGGCTCACCCACGGCCTTGCTGCGGCGGATGGCCAGCGGGTGGCCGTCGGTCGGTAGCGCCTCGATCGTGATCTCCTTCGGTACGCTGTGGATGTCGGGCACCTTGTAGGTGCTCAGCGCGTTACTCAGGAGCTTGCCTTTGTCGTTGTAGACGATCTCCTCCATCGTCATCCAGCCGAGGCCCTGCACCAGGCCGCCTTCGATCTGGCCGATGTCCACCGAGTCGTTCATGCGCTTGCCGAAGTCGTGTACCAGCTTCACCGCATCGATCTCATAGGTGCCGCGGATGCAGTCCACCGTGACCATCACCGCTGCCGTGCCATAGACGTGATAAGCGAAGGGATGGCCCTTCTCCTTCGTCTTGTCGAAGTGGATCTCCGGCGTGGCGTAGTGGCCGCTCTCGCTCAGGTTCACGCGGTCCCAGTGCGCGGCGTGCACGAGCTTCTTCCAGTCGAGGTCGGTGGGCTGGCCGTTGTTCAGCACGCGCTTCGTTCACGATGGTGATCGCGTCCGGTGTGCTCTTGAGGATGCGTGATGCCTTCTCCTGCAGCCGTGCGAGGATCGCATTGCAGGCGATCTCCAGCGCCTTGCCGTTCAGGTCCGCCGTGGCGCTGGCCGCGCTGGGACTGGTGTTCGCTACGCGCGTGGTGTTGGTGCTTTCGATCTTCACCCGCGACGGGTCGATTGAGAAAACGGCCGCTGCGACCTGAACCATCTTGGTGTTCACGCCCTGACCCATTTCCACCGCCCCGGTGCTCACGCCCACGCTGCCGTCCTGGTACACATGGACCAGCGCCCGCGCATGGTTCATCGGCGTATTGGTGAACGAGATGCCGAAGCAGATGGGCATGATGGCCATGCCTTTCACGTGTGTTGCGCTCTTCGCGTTGAAGGCATCGATCTCGGCTTGCTGTTTCGCGAAATCGAAGGTCTTCGCGGCGAGTTCCCAAGCGGGTGATGCGTTCACGCGCTGCGCGATCTGGCCGTAAGAGAACTCGTCACCTTCCTGCAACAGGTTGCGTTCCTGGATCTCCCGCGCACTCACGCCGAGTTCTTGTGCCGCTTTCGCGATCGCGGATTCGATCACGAACATGCCTTGCGGGCCACCGAAGCCTCGGAATGCCGTGTTAGGCGGCAGGTGCGTGCGGCAGGAGTAGGCGGTCACCTCCACGTTCGGTACGAAGTAGCTGTTGGTCGAGTGGAAGAGGGTGCGCTCCATGACGGCAGGTGACAAGTCAGCAGCAGCACCGGCATTCTGGTGGAAGCTGGCCTCGTACGCCACGATCTTCAGCTCCTTGTCGAAGCCGATCTTGAAATCGCTGCTGTATGGATGCCGCTTGCCGGTCATGCGCATGTCGTCCATGCGGTGCATCGCGAGCTTAACGGGCTTTTTCAGGATAAAGGCAGCAAGCGCCACCAACGCTGCCCACGCTGACGCTTGATCCTCCTTGCCGCCGAAGCCGCCACCGAGACGGGTCACATCCACTTCAATGCGGTGCATGGGGATGCCCAGCACGCGTGCGATGGTGCGTTGAACCGCCGTTGGGCCTTGCGTGCTCGAAGCGATGCGGATGCTGTCGTGCTCCGTTGGGTATGCGTATGCGCCCTGTGTCTCGATGTACAGGTGCTCCTGACCGTTCGTGTCCGCGCGCCCTTCGATCACGTGCGCACATTCGCTCCACACACTCTTCGTGTCACCGAGTTTGAACGTGCGCGGTGGAACGATCAATTCACCTTTCGCCCGGGCTTCGCGTGGGTCGGTGATGACAGGCAGTTCCTCCAGCTCGATGGTGATGAGCTTGCGCGCCTGCACGGCCGCATGCTCGCTCGTGGCGATGATCAGCGCCACCGGCATGCCCCAGAAGTGGATCTCGTGTTCTGCGAACAACGGCTCGTCCGCGATGATGCCGCCGATCTGGTTCTCGCCGGGAATGTCCTTGAAGGTGAGGATCCGCACTACGCCGGGGAACGCAGCCGCTTCGCTCACATCGAGCTTCTTAATGTGCGCGTGCGCCGTAGGTGCGTCGTAAGGCAGCGCGTAGAGCGTACCCTGTTGCACCGGGATATCGTCCAGATAAGTCGAGCGACCGGTCACGTGGCCGTTGCCATCCACATTGCGCAGGTCCGACATGTCATCTCGCGCCTTTATTTCCTTGCCGGAAACCCCCTTGTCCTGATCAGGGATCAAGCGGTCGGCGCCTTTCTTAGAACTAGTGTTCATGCGACCAGTTCCTTCAAGGTGAGACGCTCCGGGAACAACTCCATGAAGTGCGCGAAGAACAGTTGTCGCAGCAGCAAACGCTTGTAGTCCGCTGTTCCGCGTGCATCGCTGATTGGCGCGATCTCATCGTTCATCACGGTGATCGCAGCACGCACCGTATCGTTTGTAATCGTCTTTCCTGCGAGGAACGCGGACGTGTTCGCTAGGTATTTCGGGATGGGAGCCACGCCACCAGCGCTCACATGCGCTTCCTGGATCGTGTCGCCATCCATTTCAAGGCGTATCGCGCTGTTCACGCTCGCGATGTCGAGGTAGGTGCGCTTGCTGACCTTCTCGAAGTGGAAGCGCGTGTTCTTTCCGGGAAGTGTGAAGCGCACGGAAGTCACGATCTCATCTGGTGACTTGTCGAGCTGCTTGTAGCCCTCATAAAGGTCGCGGAGCTTTAGGCTGCGTTCACTCTTGCCTTGTAATGTGATCGTGCTGTTCAGCGCCAGGAAGAACACCGTGAGGTCCCCGATGGGCGAGGCGTTCACGAAATTGCCCACCACCGTGCCCATGTTGCGGATGGGTGTGGATGACACCAAGAGAAGGTGCTTCTCGATGTTCGGGAAGTGATCGCGCAATTCCTTCGATTCCAGCAGGTCGTTCGCCACGCAGGCACCGCCTATGATGCACTGATCCCCTTCGACGCGGATGCCTTTCAGATCCCCATCGTTGAACACCGAGCGGATCGCGGCGTGGTGCATCGTGTCGTGCTTCTGTACGTAGAGGTCAGTGCCGCCGCCCAAGGGAATGCCGTTGTCTTTTCGGTGCCCGTTGTTCGGCTTGATGGCTTGCATCCGTGGCTTGATGCGTGCAAAATAGGAGGGGAGGAAACCGTTCTCCACCGACCACTTCAACGGATTCCTTGCGTCCTTCTTCGACAGTTTTTCCGCAACGATAGCCGCCGCGCGCTCAATCGACTTGTAGCCCGTGCAGCGGCATATGTTCCCGTCGATGGCACGAATGGCGAGATCCTTCGTCACCGCTTCGCGCGAGAGGCAGCAACCGCTCAACGACACCACGAAGCCCGGCGTGCAGAAACCGCATTGCGTGCCGCTCTCGTCCACCAGCGCTTGTTGGACCGGAGTCAGCTTCTCCATGTTCAGGCCTTCCACGGTCACGATGTGCTTTCCCTGAACGGAGGCGAGCGCCAGCAGGCAGGAGGTCATCGAACGGTACTCCACCCGGTCGTCCTTCAATTCACCAACGAGCACCGTGCACGCCCCGCAATCTCCTTCGCGGCAGCCGATCTTGGTGCCCGGCAGGTGGTTGTGGTAGCGGATGAGGTCGAGCAGCACCATGCCTTCCGGCGCATCGCTCTCCACGAGCAGGTCGTTCAGGATGAAGGACAGCATGGCTCAATAGGCGATCTTCAACGGGCTGGTCTTCCACTTCTCGAACGCCACGAGCGCTTCGTCGCGCAGCAGTTGTCGCGTGAACAGCCTGCGCTGCGCGATTGGTCGTTCGATCTCCTCATAGATGAACTGGTCGTCGAAATCGATCGCTGCGGCGTCGCTCTTCGTGTTGGCGAAGTAGATGGCCTTCGGCCGCGCCCAGTAGATCGCGCCGAGGCACATCGGGCAGGGCTCGCAGCTGCAATAGATCTCGCAGCCGTCGAGTTGGAACGTGCCAAGCGCCTTGCATGCTCCCCGGATCGCCACCACCTCGGCATGGGCCGTCGGGTCGTTGGTCGTGGTGACCTCGTTCGCGCCGCGTGCGATGATGCGCCCGTCCTTCACGATGACGCATCCGAACGGACCGCCCTTGCCGCTCTCCACGTTCTCCACGGACAGGCGGATGGCCTCGCGCATGTGCTCCTCCTCGGTCATCCGGCTAAGATGCGGATTGCCGGTGGGGATGCTGTTGCGCGAAGGGCTTTTCAACACTTGTGGATGATCGCCGGGTGCCACGTATGCCGCGTCGGATATCTTCGCGCCGCTGCCGGAAGGCAGTCGTGCCACACACCCAACGATGCTCGTCAGCCAGCGCCCCGAAGCTCTCCTCCTCCTTGCGGACGGGACGCTTTTCCGGGGTCGCGCCATCGGTGCAGCGGGCATCACCGTAGGGGGAGATCTGCTTCAACACCGGCATGACCGGCTACCAGGAGATCTTCACCGACCCCAGCTATACCGGCCAGATCATGACGATGGCCTCGCCGCACATCGGCAATTACGGCGTGAAGGCGGGCGAGGAGGAGAGCGGCAAGATCACCATCGCGGGCCTCGTGGTGAAGAAGTACAGCGACGTGTGGAGCAGGCCCGGTGGAACAGGTTCGTTGGACGATTTCCTGAAGGCGCACGGCACCGTGGGCATCAGCGACCTGGATACGCGCAAGCTGGTTCGTCACATCCGTGACCACGGCGCACAGAACGCGCTGATCAGCAGTACGGAGATGGATGTTGAGGTCCTGCGCGAGCGCTTGAAGGCCGCTCCGAGCATGGAAGGAACGGAACTTTCCAGCACGGTAAGCACCGCGAAACCCTATGAAGTGGGTTCTGGTGGCTCTTCGCACCGCGTCGCCTTGGTCGACTTCGGCGCGAAGCGCAACATCGAGCGCTGCCTGGTGGAACGGGGCTGCGTGGTGCGGGTCTTCCCCATGGCTACGCCGGTGGTAGAGCTCATGGCCTGGAAGCCCGACGGCATCCTGCTGAGCAACGGCCCCGGCGACCCGGCGGCGATGCCCGCGAGCGTGGAGCTGGTGAAGGAAATCGTGGCCAGCGGGCTACCGGTCTTCGGCATCTGCCTCGGTCATCAGTTGTTGGCCGAGAGCCTGGGCATGCGCACCGAGAAGATGCACCACGGTCATCGGGGCATCAATCACCCGATCAAGGACCTCACCACGGGCCGCGACGAGATCACCTCGCAGAACCACGGCTTCGTGGTGAACCGGTCCGATGCGGAGCAGCACGAGGCCGTGGCGATCACGCACGTCCATCTGAACGATGGAAGCGTGGCCGGCATCCGGCTGAAGGGCCGACCGGTCTTCAGCGTGCAATACCACCCCGAGGCCGGTCCGGGACCCTACGACAGCCGCTATCTCTTCGATCGCTTCGTTCAAATGATGAAGGAGCACCATAAGGTCGAGCGGACCGTGCCTCAAAACGCGTAGCGACCGGTACAACCCTCAACCTCTCCACTCCTCAACCTGTCATCCCGGCCTTGAGCCGGGACAACCCCCAACCATTCAGAATGGGTTTGATCGCCAAAGTCCATGCACGCGAGATCCTCGATTCGCGCGGCAACCCGACCATCGAAGTGGATGTCTGGACCGATTCGGGTCACATGGGCCGCGCGGCCGTGCCCAGCGGCGCGAGCACCGGTGCGCACGAGGCGGCGGAGCTGCGCGACGGCGATAAGAAGCGCTACCTCGGAAAGGGCGTCCGCAAGGCCGTGGAGCATGTGAATGAGACGCTCAACAATGAGCTGCACGGCGCGCTCGTTACCGAGCAGGCGATGATTGACCGCGCCCTCATCGGGCTGGATGGAACAGCGAACAAGAGCAACCTGGGCGCGAACGCCATCCTGGGCGTGAGCCTTGCCGTGGCGAAGGCCGCCGCGAGCGAAGCGGGCCTTCCCTTGTACCGCTACGTGGGCGGCGTGAATGCCTCCACGCTGCCGGTGCCCCTGATGAACATCCTTAATGGCGGCGCCCATGCCGACAACAAGGTGGATGTGCAGGAGTTCATGATCATGCCCGTCGGTGCCAAGCGCTTCAGCGATGGACTGCGCATGGGGGCCGAGGTCTTCCATGCGCTGAAGGCCGTGCTCAAGAAGAAGGGCCTCAGCACGAACGTGGGCGATGAGGGCGGATTCGCGCCCGACCTCAAGAGCAACGAGGATGCGCTGAAGCTGGTGATGCAGGCCATCGAACAGGCGGGGTATAAACCAGGCGAGGACGTCGTGCTCGCGCTGGATTGCGCCAGCACCGAGTTCTACGACGCGAAGAAGAAGCGATACACGCTGGAGAGCACCGGCGATTCGCTCACAAGCGCGCAGATGGTGGCGATGTGGGCCGATTGGGCGAAACGTTATCCGATCGTGAGCATCGAGGATGGCATGGCCGAGGACGATTGGGAGGGCTGGAAGAAGCTCACCGAGACCCTTGGTGGACGTGTGCAGCTCGTGGGCGATGACCTCTTCGTGACCAACACCAAGCGCCTCGGCGAAGGCATCGAGAAGGGCATCGCCAATAGCATCCTGGTGAAGGTGAACCAGATCGGTACGCTCACTGAGACCATCGAGGCCGTGGAGATGGCGCACCGCGCGCGATACACGAGCATCATGAGCCACCGTAGCGGCGAGACGGAGGACAGCACCATCGCCGACCTGGCCGTGGCGCTCAACTGCGGCATGATCAAGACGGGGAGCGCCAGCCGCAGCGACCGGGTCGCCAAGTACAACCAGCTTTTGCGGATCGAGGAGCAACTGGGCGCGGCGGCGCGCTATCCCGGCTCCAGCTTGCGCTACGTCAGCTAGTCCGAACCCGTCGCGCATTCGTGGCCCAGACGCGCACGGATCCGTTCCTCCTTAGCGTTGTTGGGGAAACCCTGCCCATGCGACGCCTTGCATCCTGGACCATCGCGACGCTGCTCATCACGCAGCCCCTCGCCGCCGAGCGCTTGCGCCTCGATTCCCTGCTCCGTCTCGGCCGGATAGATCTGCAGGTCACTGGTACCGGCGGCTATGCCGGGGAGTGCGTGGAGGTGGAGGTGATCAACAAGCTGCCCAGCCGCCTGGACCTATTCATTCCGGCAGGTTGGCGATTCGGAAGCCAGGACAGCACCATCCAGGATTTACTGGTGGTGAAGGATGAGGTGCTGGCCCTGGCTCCTCATGGCCGCACGCGGGTCGTCTGCCGCGCGTACTGCTGCGAGGCCTCAATGGGTGGGCCAGGGGCGGGCGCCCGGTTCCAACCCGGCGGAATGGCATCGGCTGCGCTTGTGAAGCTCGCGGAGCAGCTTGCTGCGGGTCGCTACCCCGATACCGCCATTCAACAAGCCGTGTGGGCGGTGAGCGATGAGCATCCGATCAGCGCCATCGACGCAGGCGATGCTGCCGCGACCCTTGCGCTAAGACAATTGGTATCCGGGATCACAGGCCGTCCGGTGCCATGGTATACCACGGCTTTCGCCGCGCCGGAGGAAGGTCGCGTCTTCAATCCCGCTCCGGTCCACATGACGGGCCGGGTGGAGTTCCAGCAGCGCCATGCAGGCGTCCTCACCATCGTGGTGAAGGACGCCGCTGGCAAGACCATCCGCGTGCTCGACGAGGGGCGCGATCTGCGCCAGGGCCGTTACAGCATCGATGTGGAGCTCACGGTCCAAGGTTGGCCCAAAGGCCAGTACAGCATCCTCTTCGCCGTGGACGGCACGATCCTTAAGCGTCAAGGATTCGAGCTGTAAGCGCCGCGCCTGCCGCGATCACTGGCTGAGGCTGATGTAGCGATCGAGCAGCACCTGCTCCAAGGCCTGGCCGTTGCGCGTCAGCTCCGCGTTCACCTTTTCGGGCACCGACAGGTCGCGCAGCTGCAGCACGCGTTGCCCCAGATTGTCGAAGACCAGCGATTGCCGATCATCCGCGATGCCGAAGCCGTCATCGAAGGTCCAGTAGGCGAATTGATGGTGACCGGTGCGGAAGAGGTCCTTGCTCCATTCAAACCGATCAGCCGGTAGGCCGAGTTGGCCCAGCAACGAGGCGGGGAGGTCCACATGGCCGCCGAACGTGCTGCGCCGAGTGCCGCGTAGCGCTTGCTTCAACGCACCACCGGTGATCAGAAAGGGTATCCGGTGCCGCTCGGCCGTGTGGCTGCCCCGGTTGTGCGGCAGATAGTGGCCATGGTCGGCAACGATGAGGATGAGCGTCCGGTCGTACCATGGCTGCGCCTTGCATGCGGTGATGAAGTCGGCTAGGGTGCGATCAGTGTAGTGGACGCTGTTGCGGTAGCGCTGCGCATCGCTGTTGCCGGGGAATCCCTCATCCACGGGCGCATCGAAGGGCTCGTGGCTGGTGCTCGTCATAATGGCGTGGAAGAACGGCTCCGGCTCGTCGCGCGCGCTGCGCAGGTGGAAGGCGAAGAGCTCCTCGTCGTACGCGCCCCATTCCGTCCGCTGCTTGATCGGGAAGGAGTTCTCGTCGTGGATGACATCGAAGCCCATTGTCTCCAGGTAGGAGCGCGTGTTGGCGAAAGTCGCGTCGCCGGCATACCAGTACGTGGAGCGGTAGCCGGCGGAGTCGAGCACGTTCACCAAACTGGGCAGGCGGTCGAACTTGCCGTATTGCCGGATGATGGTGGTCTTGGGCTGCGAAGGGAAGCCGCTGATCATGCCGCAGAGCCCTTGCTCGGTGCGGAAGCCTGTGGAGTAGAAGTTGGTGAGGAGCAGCCCTTCCTTCGCCAACCGGTCGAAGCCCGGCGTCACGCCGCTGTCGCCGCCGAGCACGCCCACCACATCCGCCGACCAGCTCTCCAGCATCACCAGCAGCACATTCGGCCGGTCAACGGACAGGATGGAATCCCGTTCGCCATCACCCTCGGCGTGGAGTTCGGAGAAGATGCGCTCCGCTTCGGCCTGCGGCATGTAGGCGTAAGGATTGGCGGTCACCGCAGGCGGCTCGGCCAGCAGCACGATCACGTTCCACACGCCGTTCATGGCGCTCAGGTTGAGAACAGGGTGCACAGAGTGGTAGCTCCAGCTCCGGTCGATCGGATAGTCCTGCACGCCGCCGCGCATGCCCAGCAGCAGCAGTCCCGGAACGACCACCGGCGCAAGCGAGCGCTGCCAGATGGACGCGCTGCGCAGCGACCGCGCATGATCGATGCGCGTGAGCAGGAAGCCCATCAGCGCGGTCTGGGCGAGCATGATCACCACCAGTTGGGCCGGATGCGCTCCGCCAGCCGCCGCGAGCGCTTCCTCCGGATAGACGAGGTAGGACAGCGCCTTGTGGTTCACCTTGGTGCCCCAGGCGCGGAAGAGGGCGATGTCGCTCACGTGGATGAAGCAGGTGAGCACCACCGCGACGGCCAACCACCAGCGCGCGATGCGCACCGGCCACGCACGATCCGTGAACAGACGCACCAGGCCGAGCAAGCCAACAGGGAGAGTGAGGTAGCAGGCGGCCGCCAGGTTCATGGGCAAGGCCCGCTTGAAGGCCGTGAGAATCTCCGCGCCAGCGATGCCGGCCAGACGTTGGGCGTCAATGAATACGAAGCAGGCCTGCTGCGCGGTGAAGAGCAGCATCCAGCAGAAGATGATCTTCGCTAGGTAGGCGGGCAGCGCGCGCATGAGAGCGCGCGAACTTAACGGTGCGGGGATTCACCGTGGTTGGTTCGATGACCGCGACTAGGAGAGGCTTACTCCACCACCATCTTCCCGGCGAAGGTGCTGCGCCCATCCACGGATTTATGCCGTAGGATGTAGGAGCCTCTCTTCAGTCCTGCAACGCGCAGCACGGCGGCTTCGCCATTGATCGGCTCCCAGCGGACCAAGCGCCCGCGCGCGTCGTAGAGCTCCACCAGCCCTTGCACCGGCTCGGATGTGCGAATGGTGACCACTTCGCTCGCGGGGTTCGGCTGTATCGTGAAGGTGGCATTGGAGGAGTGCGGCTCGGTGATGCCCACCGCGCTCTTCCGCCACGCGAAGCAGTACTCGCCCGCGCGCAGGCCATTGATGTCGATGCGGCCGATGCGGTCGGTGGCGCTGCCCTGCGTATTCAGCGTCTGGTCGGGATGCGGCGTCCATGGCCAATGCGCATCGGGCCGGTAGAGCAGGACCATGCTGTCCTCACGGAACGTGATGCCGTTGAAATCCTGCATCAGGCCGGGGTCGAAGCTGATGGCTGGTGCAGGTCGGCCATCGTAGGCGAAGCGCCCGCTCAAGCTGGCGGCTTCCGGCATGGAGCCGATGATGCGCCAGTAGCGGTCCGGCGAGACCACGTAGGCGAACGCTTCTTCCACTTGTGGATCAGCGGCGACCCAGTATTCCTCCATGCGGATGGTGAAGGGCCCGGGCGTGCTGTTCACCGTGATCCGCAGATCGGCGTTGGTGTAAATGCGCGTGGCGGGTCCGGTGAAACTGTCGGTGTCGAAGGTCTGGGCGAGGCTCAAGCGTTCATCGGCATTGAAGAAGGCCCACTTCGGGAAGAAGGGCGGCGCGGATTCCACGGTGCATGTGGCATCGCCCACCAGCACCGCGACCGGGTCCGTCCACGTGTTGCCCTGCACATCCATAAAGGTGAGCGAGATGGGCACGTTGTGGTAGTCGTTGGCCGGCCCGCGATGCTTCTGTTGCACATGCACGGTTGTGGGCCATGGCCCGCTTGGGATGGGCGGGTCCTGCACCACGAAGGAATCCGCCTCGAACGCGGCCCATCCCGGCTGGAGGATCCAGTCCTGGAAGTAGTCGGTGAGCGGTATGCCCGTGACCGATTCCAAGTGCGCGCGGAGCTGGGAGCTGTTCACATGCTGGAACGCGTACGCCTCCAAGAAGCTCGTGAGGCCTTCGCGGAACGCCTCGTCGCCCATGTAGCTACGCAGCGTATGCAGCACATCCGCCCCTTTGTTGTAGGTGTGCTTGCCGTAGGTCCATTCCTGCGGCATGTCGGCAAGGGCCCACCAGCCCTCGTCATCGATGTGCGCCCGCAGCAGCATGTTGCGGTGGTTGCCGCGCACCTTGTTCATGTAACTCGTCGTTCCGCCGATGGCCTCGATGAAGAGGTAGGCCAGGTATTCCGCGAAGCCCTCGTTGATGTACATCTCCTCGGCGCGCTCGCAGGTCACCAGGTTGCCGAACCAGTGGTGCGCGAGCTCATGGGCCATGATATCCTGGTAGGACAGCGAGCCGTTGGCGATGCTCTGCGGATAGTGGATGCTGGTGGAATGCTCCATGGCGCCCTGTGGCGTGAGCACGTAGCCCACGCGATTCCAACGGTACGGCCCGAACCATTCCTCGAACCGGTCGAAGGCCGCCTGCAGATTGATGAAAGAGTTCTTCATGTTGGTGGTATCGGCGGGCTTGGCCACCAGGGTCACGGGAATCTCAGCGCCCGTGGTGCTCATCAACGTGTCGCGCACCACCGCATAGTTCGATGCCGACACCGATGCCAGATAGGCGGGCATGGTCTCGTTGATGGCCCAATGGCGCGTCCGTGTCGCCGGTGTGGGCTGCCATTCATCAATGAGCTCGCCATTGCACCAGGCGCTCCAAGCGGCGGTGGTGGTGACGATGAATTCGTAGGTGTTCCGCTCGGTGAAATTGTCGGCACAGGGGAACCAAGCCCTGCCATAGGAATGCGGCACGCTCTCGAACGCCACGCCAAGGTTGTAGCTGTACTGCCCGGTGGTATAGAAACCGCCGAACCCGCTCGGGTCCAGCACCGGATCGCCACCATAGTGCACGGTGAGCGTGAGCGTATCCGTGGTGTTGAACGATGCGGGCAGGTTGATCGCCAGGTCGATGCCGGTATGCGTGAAGGGAACGGTCTGGCCATTCATGATCACCGAATCGACTGTGAGCGCGAGCAGTTGGAGCGGCAGTTCAGTGGCGCCGTCGGAGCGAGGAGAGCAGGTGATGTCACAGGCCCCACGGATGATGTTCCCCAGCGTGAGGTCCAGCGTGATGCGCTGGTGTAGGATGTCCCAAGGCCACAGCGGCACATCGCGTTGGTTCAAGCCTGCGGACCCGCCGTGCTTGCTGGATTGGCAATCGTGCTGCGCACGGACGGGTAGGGAGCCGCTGGTCGCGAGCATCAGCCCGATGCTCATAAGAAGGCATCGGGTCCGGCGGTTGGGAGGGCAAGCCATGCCCCAAATGTACCCTTGCCCTGCAAGGCAGCTCATCATGGCGATCCACTCTTGGGAATCCTACATTTAGGCCCTCGAATCAGGAGTCATCGCTGCGCATGAAGCCGAGCACCGAGCTTTTCGACCTGATCAAGTCGCTCTCGAAATCGGAGAAGCGATTCTTCAAGCTGCACAGTGCCTTGCAGAGCGGGCCGAAGAACTACCTGCGGATCTTCGACGCCATCGACAAGCAGAAGGACTACGACGAGGAAGGGCTGAAGCGTCTGTTCGCCAAGGAGACCTTCATCAAGCACCTGCCCTCGGAGAAGAACCACCTCTACAAGCTCATCCTGAAGTCGCTTCGTGCCTACCATGCGGAGAGCTCGGTGAGCGGCATCCTGAAGCAGGAGATCAAGAACATCGAGATCCTGTATCAGAAGGCGCTTTACGCGGAGTGCAACAAGCTGCTCCATCGCGCTAAGCGCATCGCCCGCGACAATGAGCGGTTCTATTACCTGTTCGAGCTGCTGAACTGGGAGAAGATGCTGCTGGAGGAGGCCTACGAGAGCGGCGAGTTCACCAAGGACCTCGATGCGCTGATCGAGGAGGAGCGCGAGGTGATCGAGAAGCTCCGGAACCTGGCCGCCTACCACATCCTCTACTCCAAGATCAACTACGTTTTCCGCAGCGGCGGATACGTGCAGACAGAGGAGGAGCACGCCATGGTGGAGGAGATCAGCGAGCATCCGTTGATCAAGGGCAAGAACACGGCGCTGTCCCGCCGCGCGGCCACCATCTGCTTCTACACTCAGGGTTTCTGCCAATGGGCCAAACGCGATTGGCGCATGAGCCTGGAGAAGTTCAAGCGGGTGAAGCAGATCCTGGACGACAATCCCGATGTGCGCGCCGATCTTCCGAAGCGGTACATCCGCACGCTGAACTACATCATCAATGCGGAGATCGAGTTGATGGAGCTGGACTCCGCAAGTGAGCACATCAAGCTCATGCGCTCGCTGCACGATGAGCCCGGCTTCGGGGGAATGAACATCGAGGTGCAGGTGTTCTCGGCCAGCTACCTGTGCGAGCTGCGGCTCCTGGACCGCGCCGGTGAGCATGCGAAGGCCGTAGCGCTCTCAACGGAGGTCATCGCGGGCATGGAGAATCTCGGGGACCGCCTGTCCAAGGAGAACCGTCTGGAGTTCGAATGGTGCATCGCCTGCGCGTACTTCGGGATTGGCCAGATGAACAAGGCCCTCTTCTGGTTGAACAAGGTGCTCAACGACACTGAACCCACCCTGCGACAGGACATTTTCACCTACGCGCGGCTCTTCAACCTGGTGGTGCATTACGAGCTGGGCAATCACGACCTGCTGGCGTACATCGTGCGCAGCACGCAGCGATTCATGGACAAGCGCCATCGGGCGCACAAGGTGGAGACGCTGCTCATGGACCAGATCAAGAAATTGGCACGTACGTCCGATGCTGCCACGAAGCGCGAGCTCTTCAAAGGCCTGAACGAGAAGCTCCAGGTCCTGCTGAAGGACCCTAACGAAAGCCTGGTGCTCAAGTACTTCGATGTGCAGTCCTGGGCGGAGAGCCATGTGTCGGGGCTCCCGTTCAGCGAGGTGGTGCGCAAGCGCGCCCGCTCCCGCGGCTGATCACGGAATCACTTCCGCTCGCTGATCATCGGCAGTATTCGCGTCACCTTGAATTCCGTCCGACGGTTGGCCTGGTGCCCCTCCTCGTCGCATTCCACTTCGTCGCTGCAGTGGTTCACGAGTTTGCGTTCCCCATAGCCGCGCGCGGTGATCCGATCGGCAGGCACGCCCTTGCGCACCAGGTAGTCCACGGCACTGTTGGCGCGCGCATCGCTGAGCACTAGGTTGTAGGTGTCACTGGCTCGGCTGTCGGTGTGCGATCCAAGTTCGAAGCTCAGGTTCGGGTTGTCGATGAAGAGCCGGGCGATGCGATCGAGTTCCAATGCCGCGTCCGGGCGGATGTCCCACCTGTCGTAGTCGTAGTAGATGTTCTCGATCACGATTGGCTTGTCGACCACCACCTGCTTCATGCGGAACTCCTCCGAGTACGGACGGCTGATCCGTTGCCCCTTGGTGCTAACCGTTCGGCTTTCGGTGAACGCGCCATCCTTGCTGGCGAGCACTTCATACAGCTTCTCTACAGTCAAAGGGAAGGTCACCTTGCCGTCGTCGTTGGTGAAGAGCGATAGTGGATTCGGGTTCGTGGGCTCCAGCAGCCGCACCTCGGCGCCTGCCAGCGGCGAGCCATCGGCTTCGTCGAACACCGAGATGTTCAGCAACAGGGTGGGCTCGTTCGCGGTGAAGCGGTAGATGCCATCCGCGCCCCCGCGATTGCTGCTCAGGTAGCCTTCGCGGCCACCAACCAGCGGGAACAAGGCGAAATCGTCGAACGGGGTGTTGATGGGGTAGTTCAGGTTCTCCGGCCGGCTCCATTCAACGTCGGTCCATACCGTGCGGAAGATGTCGAGGCCGCCCAAGGTGCGATGGCCGTTGGAGGCGAAGTACATCGTATCGCCGAAGAGGACAGGGAACATCTCATTGGCGGCGGTATTGATTCCGGGGCCCAGATTGCGGGGGAGGCTCCATCCTTCGCTGGTGCGCTCGCAGACATAGATATCGGTGCCGCCCTGTCCGCCGGGCATGTCGCTGATGTAATAGAGCCTGCTGCCATCAGCGTTGAGCGCCGCATGTCCTGCGGAGAAGTCGTAGCCGTTGTAGGCGAACGAGCTCACCTGGCCCCAGGAGCCATCGGCCTGCTTCTCGGCCTTGTAGAGCATCAAGTGACTGGTGCTGTTGTCGTCCTTGTTCAGCCTGAACTTGTAGTAGTCGCTCCGGGTGAAGTACATGGTCCGGCCATCGGCGCTGAGGGCAGCGGGGCCATCATGGAAGCGGCCGTTCACCTGACCGGGCAATGCGATAGCGGCACCGGCCATGATGCCTTCCGGCGCCTTCGCTGTGCAGAGGTCCAGGAAAGCGCCGCCGTTCCAGGGGTTCTCCTTGCCGCCTGTGGATCGCTCAGCGGCGAAGAGGATGCCATCGCCGTAAGGCACGGCGCTGAACGCGCTCGTGATGCGTTCGATGTGCAACGGGGCAATGGTGAAGAGCGTGGTGTCCACATAGAAGGATTCCCGGTCAGCAATGGCGAGGCCCAGCTCGCGCACCACCGGGTCCTCAGGCTGGTCGGCCAATACGCGCTCGAATTGCGCTGCCGCTTCGCCGATGCGGCCGAGTGATTGCAAGGCCCGTCCGTAGCGCATCGCATCCTCTCCATCCAGTGGGGCGATGCGTTGGGCGTAGGCGTACCAGTCCGCAGCCTTCGCCTGCTGATTCAAGCGCTGGTAACTGTCTGCGGCGCGCAGGGCCGCATCACGATCATTGAGACGATGCAGGGCTTTCTCGTACTGGCATGCGGCGTCTGCATAGGCCATGCGGTCGCGCGCCTTGTCGGCCTGCGTGAGGTGATGCTGTGCGCACCCCGCGAGCATCGCGGAGCAGAGCAGGAACAGGAGCTTCTTCGTAGCCATGCGATCAGAAGTAGCGAGGGGTCTTGATGCGGATGAGGTCGCGGCCGAAGTCGAAGCCGAGCATCACTTCATGGCTGCCGGTGGAATAGGTGCGCAGGCGCGAAGTGGTCATGTCATAGGCATAGCCGATGCGGAGCTGCGGGCTCACCTGGTATTCAAGCATCGTCACCAAGGCGTCGCCGGTGCGGTACCCGAGCCCGAACCACACCCGTTCGCGATAGAGAAGGTTGCAGTTCACATCGGCCTCGATGGGCGCATGGGCCGTGTACTTGACCAAGCTGCTTGGCTTGATGTCCAGGCTCTCGCCAAGCGGGAACACCTTCCCGGCGTGCAGGTAGAAGTGCTGCGTGAAGTAGTGATCGAGGGATTCGGGGGCATCGAACGTGATCCGCCCATCGGCCGCGTAGATTGTGGGAACGCTCAGCCCCACGTAGCTGGTGGCGTTGTACCAGTACAGCCCGAATCCGAATTTGCCGACCGGTTGATTCACGATATCGGCCTGGTACAGCGGATCGTTCACGTCCCAGTAGCGCAGCTCGGTGACTCTTGCGCTGTAAACGGAGATCCCTCCGCGCAGACCGAGTGCGAGCTTGCTCCGCTGCCCCACGCGCAGGTGGTACGCGTAGTGGCCGCTCAGGTCCAGGTCGCGGCTCACGCCGATCTGGTCATGCACCAACGAGAAGCCGAGGCCCATCCGGTTGCCCATCAGCGGGCCGTCGATGGCGAGCATGCTGGTTCGCGGGGCGCCCTCCACCTGCATCCATTGCGAGCGGTGCAACAGGCTGCTGCTCGCATAGCCGTGGCTGCCCGCATAGGCGGGGTTCAGGAAGAGCCCGTT
This sequence comes from Flavobacteriales bacterium, assembly GCA_016715995.1. GTDB lineage: Bacteria > Bacteroidota > Bacteroidia > Flavobacteriales_F > PHOS-HE28 > PHOS-HE28. The sequence continues at coordinate 27,488 of JADJXF010000025.1, read as the reverse complement.
GAACATGTACTGGCTCACCATCACTTCCTGCTGCGCGCTCGCCGCGATGGCTGCGGCTAGGGCGGCAAGAGCGAGGTACAGGCGCATGTGTTTCATGGCGTTTTGCATGATCAGCGGCGGAGGTCCACGTAGCCCTGGAGCATGCGCTCTCCGTTGTTGATGTTGAGCATGGCGAAGTAGGTGCCGTTCGGCAGCGACTCGCCATGCGCGTTGTCCCCGGCCCAGTCGTTCTTGTAGTTGAGCTGCTCGAAGACCACATTGCCCCAGCGGTTCAGCACGACGAGCAGGTTCGTTGGGTACGCATCGAGCCCCTGGATGAAGAAGTGGTCATTGTACCCATCGCCATTCGGTGTGTAGCCCGTGGGCATGAGCAGATCGTTCGGTGATTCCAGTGTGAGGGTGCGTGTGACGGAGCACCCATTCGCATCGGTCACGGTCACCGTGTAGCTGCCCGCCGGGATTCCGGTGAGGCCCGGCCCGGTGGAGCCATTGTTCCACAAGTAGGTGTAGGGCTCGGTGCCTCCGTTGGCCGCAACCTGGATGCTGCCATCACTGCCTTGGTAACTGCTCACTTCATACCCGTTGGGGTATCCGCTCACGTTCGCGTCGATTTCAATCGCAGGGCTTTCGGTGATGGTCCACGCGCTGCTCCATGTGCATCCATTGGCATCGGTCACTACCACATTGTAGCCACCGCCGCTCAACCCAGCGAGATCCTCTTGTGTGCTGCCGTTGCTCCAGGCATACGTGAATGGAGCGGTCCCGGCGCTCATGGTCACATCGATCGCCCCATCGGCGCCGCCATTGCAGAGGACATGGCCAGCGATGCCGGTGCCAAGCGCTGCTGGCGTGGCGAGCACATCAGCGCTCGATCCAGTGCTGCAGCCATTGGCATCTGTCACCGTCACGCTGAAGCTGCCAGCGTTGAGCCCATTGAGGTCCTGGGTGTTGCTGCCGTTGCTCCAAGCATAGGTGAACGGGGTGCTTCCGCCAGTCACCGAGAGGTCGATTGCGCCATTCAGTTGGCCACAGGAAGCATCGGTCGCCATCGTGCTCGCCATGAGCGCCTGTGGCTCGGTGAGCGTAATGCACTGCTCGTTGCTGCAGCTGTTGGCATCGGTAACCAGCGCGCAGTATGTGCCTGCAGTGAGATTGGAGATGCCTTGGCCGGAGGCGGAGTATCCGTTCGGGCCGGTCCATTGGACCTGGAATCCGCCAACGCCACCGGATAGGACCGCACTGATGCTGCCGTTGGACCCGCCGTGGCACGAGACCTGGTAGCCGCCGTTGAAGGCAGAAGGGTCGAGCAGTATGGTGACAGCAGGCGGCGCGGTGATTGCATACGATTGCGTGAGGGCACAGCCGTTCATGTCAGTGAGCGTAAGCTGGTACGTTCCTGCGGGGAGGCCCTGTAGGGCAGCTTCGGTGGATGTGAAACCGCTCGGTCCACTCCACGAGAAGCCGAAGCCGCCGTTGCCGCCGCCATAACCCATGGCGATGGTGCCGTCTTGCGCGTCCGGGCAGCTCACGCCGAACCCGTTGTAGTTGCTCATTGTGCCATTCGCGTAGAGCGCGCTGTCCGGTTGCGTCAGCGTCACCACTGTGCTGAAGGCGCATTGATTCGCATCGGTCACGACGAGTTCGTAGGCATACGTGCCTGCGGGCAGATTGAACACGTCCTCGCTGCTGAAAGCAAGACTGTCCGGCCCGCGCCAATCGAACGTGTAAGGACCGGTGCCTCCGGTCACCGTCGCGTCGATCCAGCCATCGCTTGCACCGAAGCAGCTCACGTTGGTGCCGCTCGGGTACACGCTAACCGCCAACGTGGCGTTGACTTGTGTTGCCGGTTCGACAAGTGTCACGAGGGTATCCATGGCGCAGCCTTGCGCGTCCGTGATGCTGATGAGATAGTCTCCTGCGATAAGGCCCTGATTAATGAGCGCCGTGCTCGTGAAGCCGCCTGGTCCGCTGAGACTCACGCTGAACGGCGTGGTGCCGCCTGCGGGTGCGAGTTCGATGGTCCCGCTGCTGTCGCCGAGGCACTGCAGGTTGTAGATCCCATAGAAGGAGACGTATGTGCCGCTGCTGATGGGAGCAGGACCCTGCAGGTTCGCGCTGAATGCTCCTGAGCATCCGAGCCCGTCGGTCACGCTTACTGTGTACGCGCCGGTCAGCAAGCCGGCCGGATCCTCTGCAGCGCTGGTGTAGCCATCGGGACCCGTCCATGTGAAGGCGTACGGCGCGCTTCCTCCGGAAACGCTCAAGTCGATGGAGCCTGTCGCGCCATCGGGACAGAGGTTGGGCGTGAAGGCGAATGCGGCCTCGATGGCGGCAGGCGCGGAGAGGGTCACGCTCTCCTGCCATGAACAGCCGTTGGCATCGGTCACGGTGATTGCATAAGTGCCAGCGTTCAATCCGCTGATGGCTTGTTGGGTGCTGGTGAATCCGTTGGATCCTGTCCAGTTGAAGGCATAGGGCCCGGTGCCGCCCGTGGCGTTCACGGTAGCGCTGCCATCCGCGCCAATGCAGCTTACGGGATATCCTCCGAGGTCGGGTATGAGGATCACCGCATCAAGCACATCTGGCTCCAGCAGAACGATGGAGCCGATGCCGATGCAACCGTTCGAGTCGGTGACGGTGAGGTCGTAATCCCCCGCCGCGAGGCTGAAGATGCTGGCCGCATTGCTGCCATAGCCATTAGGCCCGCTCCAGACGAAAGCGTATCCGGGTGTTCCGCCGCTGGCGATTGCCGTGGCCTGCCCGACGCTCAAGCCGGCGCACGGGATGTTGTAGTCGCCGGTGAATGTTGTGCTAGTGATGGATACGGCGACAGCTAATGGCTCCAGCAGCGTCGCGCTCAAGGTGGCGACACATCCGTTTGCATCCGTTACCTGCAGGCTGTACTCGCCAGCGAGCAGATTGTCGATTGTTGCTGAGCTAGAGGTGAAACCATTCGGTCCGCTCCATTCGAGTACCAATGGTGCCGTTCCGCCATTCACCACGGCATCGATCGAACCATCCGCCGCGCCGTGACAACTGATGTGCGCACCGCCTGGCTGCTGGGCCAGATTCAAGCTGATGTCAGTAGGTTCCGGACCCACCAGCGTGTAGCTTGCTGAAGCAGTGCAACCGTTCGCGTCCGTCACAATGGCCTCGTAAGTGCCAGCACCGATGCTTATCAGGTCCTCGGAACTGGCGCCGTTGCTCCAAGTCACTGTGTAGGGAGCGGTGCCACCGAATGGACTCAGGTCGATGCTTCCGTCCGTGGACGTCGCACAACTCACGTTGAGTCCGTTGAAGCTGGAGAGTGTAGCGGCCATGCCTATCGCCTCAGGTGCTTCAAGCACGACGAAGTCCGACGTGACGCAACCGTTCGCATCCGTGATGTTGACTTGATATCCGCCGGGCTCCAATCCGTTGATGTCCTCTTGGCTGCTGGCGTAACCCAGGCCATTCGTCCATTCGATAGTGTAGGGCGCGGTGCCGCCGGAAACCGTGAGGTCAATGGCTCCGTCATTCGCTGCGGCGCAAGAGATCGCGGTGCCGCCGGGATGTAGCACCACCGTAGCTGAGGCCAGGAGTTGCGTTGGCTCCGTCACCGTTGCGCTCGAATTGGCCGTGCAGCCGTTCGCATCGGTGATCACGACCTGGTAGCTGCCGGGGGAGAGGTTGCTGAGGTCGGCCACGGAGGAAGAGAAGCCTCCCGGCCCGGTCCAAGCGAACGAGAAGGGAGCCGTTCCTCCCGCGACGCTGCCCACCATGCTGCCATCGTTAGCGCCTGCGCAAGTGATGCCGAAGCCATGATGATCCGTAACGATTGCAGAAGCAATCAAGGTCAACGGTGCGTCAAGGACCTGCACATGCGCGACCTGGCACCCATTGTCATCGGTGACAACAAGGCTGTAGGTCCCGGCAGAAAGGTTCACAAGGTCCTCGGCGCTGCTGGAGAATCCGTCCGGTCCGGTCCAAGCGTAGATGTATGGCGCCGTTCCACCGGTGACATCCACCGCGATGCTTCCATCCGAAGCGTTGGCGCAGCTGATGCCAGGGCCATTGTACTGGCTGGCGGTTGCCGTCAGCTGCATTGAACCGGGCTGCGACACGCCATGCGAAGTGATCTGCGTACAGCCGTTCGCATCGGTCACTATCAGCTGATAGATGCCGGAATTCAGTCCCGTGAGATCCTCTGCGCTCGCGGTGAACCCGTTCGGACCGGTCCATTGGAAGGTGAGCGAGCCGGTGCCGCCGGAAGCCGTCACATCAATGGCGCCGGTCGCGGTGCCCTGACACTCCGCAGGTGTGATTGCAGAGTTGACCTGGATCGCTGGCGGATCGATAAGCGTGAACGTGGTGTCGAACGTGCAACCGAATCCATCGAAGGCGTGGAGGTGATAGGTCTCTGGCTCCAGGCCGGTGAGGTCCTCCGTGCCGGTGAGGTTCCCGAAGTCATCCGTCCAATGATGGGTATAGCTGGGGAAGCCGCCGCTCATCGTCAGGTCCACAGCTCCGTCGTTCGCGCCTGCGCAACTGATGGGTGAGATCACCAGGTCCACGATCAGCGGACTATCCGGCCCGAGGATCGTGATGGGATGCATCTTGGGGGTCAGGCATCCGTTATTGTCCAGGATCTGCACCCAATGATCACCTGGTGGAAGATTCGATGCGGTGGCACCGGTCTGCGGTGGCGATGTCAACCACAGGATGGTGTATGAGCCGCTGCCGCCGGTCACGTCGATGGTGATGGTGCCGTCGTTGGCGCCGTAGCACGTCACATGCGTGATTTGCTCAGCAAGCGCCTCGATTGGTTCCAATGGGCCATTGATGATCGCGTTCGCGGTGGCGGAGCATCCGCTCGCATCGGTCACGGTGACGGTATGCGTACCAGCCGAGAGGCCGTTCGCGGTCGCGGCGGATTGCTCGGGCACGGTGTTCCAGGAATACGAGTAGGGTCCTGTACCGCCGCTGGCCGATGCCGTCGCGACGCCTTGTAGTGCTCCGTGGCACAGCACATCCGTGGTGCCGGTGATCTCCACGGCCAAGGGCTGAGCGGGTTGCGTGATTGTTATCTGGGCCGTTGCCACGCAGCCATAGCCATCGGTGATGGTCGCGGTGCGGGTTCCGGCTGGCAGGTTCGTGGCGGTGGCCATGAGCTGCACCGGGGAACTGTCCCAGCTGTAGCTGTAGGGGGGCGTGCCACCGAGGGCAGAGGCTGTGGCCTGGCCGGTCGATTCACCGAAGCAGGCGATATGCTGCTCGCCGCCGATGCTGGGCAGGAGCGGCGCCGATGCGGTCATGGCGTAGCTCCCAGATGCCATGCATCCGTTGGCATCCGTCACCAGAACTTGATAGGTGCCTGCAACGATGCCGGTGAGGTTCTGCTCTACGGAAGTGAATCCGTTCGGGCCGGTCCACGCGATGCCATAGGGCGCGGTGCCTCCCACAATCCCGAGACTCAAAGTGCCGGTGCTGCCGCCGTTGCAGGCGATGTTCTGTCCGAAGGGCAGGATTGATGGCGTGAGCGCGAGACTCAGCGTTGCGGGACTTCCCACGTCGAAGAGCTCCGTGCGCGAGCAGCCGAAGGCGTCGGTGACGAGCACGGTGTAGTTGCCCGCGTCGAGGTTCAACACGTCCTCGCTTGCCGCTGTGAAGCCGTTCGGTCCGGTCCACGCGAACGTGTACGGAGCGAATCCGCCGCTCACCGTGATGTTGATGGCGCCGTTGGTGCTGCCGTCGCAGAGCGGCTGCGTCACCGTGCTGCTGATCGTAGGATTGCTCACACGCACCATGCGGCTCATGGTACGCACGCAGCTTCCTTCGTTGATCACCACGGTGTACGTGGTGCTCACCGTGGGTGAAGCGATGGGGTTGGGGCAGTCGGTGCAGCTCAGACCAGTGGCGGGGCTCCAGGCGTACACCAAGCCGCCGTCAATGTTGAATTGGGTGCTGCTGCCAACGCAGATGGTCTGCATGCCGACTGGCGAGACAGAGGCGATGAGCGTGTCCGTGATCGCGAAGTCGATGGAATCGATCACTGAACCGGCGCAGTTGGGGTTGCCTAGGAGGATCCGTAGGTGTTCCGTGGGCTCACTGCTGGCATCATCCAATGGGTTCACTGGCTGTTCCGCGTAGGGCTGCCCCGCGGGAATGGTAATGGTCTGGGCCACGTTCGGGTTCACATCGCCGATGGCGGTGTAGTCGGTGCCGTTGGTGGCCGTGCCTTGCAGGTAATAGGTGAGCGTGAGCGGGTCGGGCGTAACGGGTTCGCGCGTGAAGCGGATCCACCCGGGGTTGCAGCCTTCCACCATGTTGGTGGTGCCGTTGACCGTGCGGGTGCTCAGCGAGACATTCGGGCTCTGGATGCGCTCGATGAAGACCCAGCTATCGAACTTCCGGTCGCTGGCATCGGCCAGGATCAGTTTCAGATGGTAGGTCTCGCACGGCTGAACGGTCGTGCGGGCGGTCAGGCCGCGCGTGAAGCCGTCCATCTGCAGCTGCTGGCCTCCGGCGTTGTACTGGTAGTAGTCGCTGTTCTGGCCGGCGTTCACGTTGTTGATGGCAACGGGGATGCTCGTGCCGGGGATCAACGCGATGTTCTTGTCGTTGCCGATCCCAGGGTCGCCCGTGATCCCAGGGCCGCTGATGAAGAAGCCGAATACATCGTTGTATTGCGAACCCACCCACTCGTTGTACTCCTCGCCGCCGAAGACGAACGCGAAGCTCAAGCTGTCGCCGCTCGGAATGATGTCGAACTCGAAACGGCAGGCGTCGTAGGTGGTGCGGCCCGTGACCGTGTTCAACAGGGCACTGCCAGCCGTGCCTTGCTGGAAGGTCGTGTTCTCCACGTTGTTCGGTCCGATCGCATCAGCGATCCGGCCTGACGTGAGGATGACGCCGCTCTCCAGGCCGAGCTGCGTTCCGGAATAGGTGAATTCGCCGTAGCCCTGCGCATGGCAGGTGATACTCGGGTTCGAGATCTGGACCCCCGCACCGCTGATGGATCGCGCGAGTTGTTCGAGGTCGGTTTGCGGAGACACCGACAACTGGCCATGGACCGGCGCGATGGATGCGCACAAGCCGGCCATGATGCCGGCGTAGGGGAGGAGTTTGGTCAGCGGGCGCATGGTGGGCTATCGGTTCCGTGCTTCCGCGCAGGTTTCCTCGGCGCGTGCCAGATTGTAGTCGAGCTCGGTGATGCGATTGCTGGAGGCGCGCGTGCTGATGAGTGGCATGGCGCGTTCGCGGAGGACGGCTTTGGGTACGCCCGGTGCGCTGGAGAACACAAGGATGCCGGCAGGGACGCAAGCGAAGGACAGTTCGAGTCCGGGATGCGACTTCACCTCCTGCTGCAGAGCATCTCGGTCCTGGGCTGTGAGGCCTTCAACCTGCACGACGATCGTCCGGTCAGAATCAAGCGCGGATTGACCAAAGACTGGTAGTTCGGCCAGTAGGACCGCGGCCGCGAGCAAGGCCACTAACGCGAAACACGAAGTTCGCTTCATTATCCTGGAGTTCAGGGCCTTGCGGATGCGGAATCCGCGTCGGCCGGTCATTTGTTGGGCGCTTTATACCGCTCCCGGATGCACAAGGTTCCCTACGGTCCCACCCTGCGGTAGGCTATAGCCCTACGAAGGCACGAGAAGAAGTGGTGGCCTAGCCGCGTGCCTGGTGGACCGCGTGCAACGCGATGCCGGCGGCCACGCTCACATTCAAGGAGCCGATATCCCCAGCCATAGGGATGCGCGCCAGTTCATCAGCCATGCGCAGCACGGCATCGGAGATGCCTTCGCCTTCGGCGCCGAGCACGATCACGAGCGGGCCTTTCAGGTCGGCCGAGGCAAGTGTGCTTGTGCCCTTCTCCGTGAGCGCAACGATGCGCAGGCCATGGGTCCGGGCGCGATGCAGGCCATCGGTGAGGCGCGATACCCGGCACACCGGCTTTCGCATCAGCGCTCCGGCGCTGGTCTTCACCGCATCGCTGCCCAAGCGCGCGGTGCCTTGCTTGGGCACCAGCAACGCGTGCGCGCCGAAGCACTCGGCGCTGCGGGCGATGGCGCCGAGGTTGCGCACATCGGTCACGCTATCCAAGGCCACGATCAGCGGGGTGTCGCCGCGCTCGTAGGCCGCGGCGATCACTTCGTCCAGGTCCTGTTCCTCAACGGCGCTGATCAGCGCGATGACGCCTTGATGCTCCGTACGCGTAAGGCGATCGAGCTTGTCCACCGGCACCGGCTGCCAGGGTATGCCGCGATCCAGCGCGAGCTGTCGGATCTCCTTGATGCCGTCGCCGCCAGCCTCGCGTCGCAGCAGGATCTTCTCCACATTCCTCCCCGCGCGCAGCGCTTCGATCACCGGCCATACGCCGCACACCAGGTCCTTATCCGCCATGCCAGTTCGATTCGCCGTTCGTGCTCGTAGTGGTCAACCCTCAACCCTCAACCCTCAACCCTCAACCTTCAACCCTCAACCTTCAACCCTCAACCTTCAACCCTCAACCTAATTCTGATAGACCCGGCCGTTCCTCCAGCTCTCCACGTTGCGGTACCACGCGCCCTTCAGCATCGGGTCGCGCTGCAGCACCAGGTCGTTGCCGGTGAAGGCGCTGCGACGCCGGGTGAAATTGAAGGTGAGGCTCATCAGGTTGTTCTCCTCGCCGAAGATCCAAGTCTCGCCGTTCGTGCCGCGATAGATGGTCGTAGGGGTGCCGAAGATGATATGCACAAGGCCGCGGTCGCTGCGCCAGCCCTCCACGCCCGCACTGAAATGGCGGTTGGCGTTCTCCACCCGGCCGTAGTAGATGCGGATGGCTTCGCGTGCGCGCTCCCGGTCGCCGGTGGCATCGAGCCAGAAGCGCTCCACGGCTTTCCGCAGGTCCTCCGCTGCGGCCATGCGCTCGTATTCCTGTGTGGAGGTGATGTAGCGCAGCGGGCCGAGCATGTCGGTGGCGCGGTCGACGTAGGGGTATGCATTCTCCAGCACATGCAGGGCGAAGCCGAGGCTATCACCGGCGGCTTTCAACACATAGGTGCCGACGGCTGGTGTGCCAAGGTCGATGCGCCCGTTGGCGTCGGCGACCAATCGGAAGCTGCTATCCGGCGGGGCATCCGCGCGCGTGCGCGGGTCACCGGAGAAGACGGGAGTGGGTAGACCGGTGGCGATGGGCAGGCGAGACACCTGGATGCTATCGCCGGCGCAGCGCTCGCAGCGCACGCTCACGGCGCGGCCAAGCGGCAGATGGTCCGAGAAGAGCGGGAGACCGTTCATCGGATCGATGGGCATGTAATACTGCGGCGATGCGGCAGGGTCGGCATCCACCGTCAGGAGCACTTTGCTCTCGTTGTCGCGGTTCATGTCGCGTGCCGCGACGATGACCGTGAAGCTGGTGCCGGGCTTGCGGCGCAGTTCCATGGTGCCGATCAGCTCGCGCTCCTCGCCGGGCAGGTCGTTCTTGTCGATCACCAAGGTGCTGGCGCTGTCCAGCAAGTGCCTGGCGTTCGCCTCCGCGTAGGTGCTGTAGGTGATTCGCACCTGTGCCTTGTACGGTCCACCACCGCCGTCGCTTTTGTACAGCAGGTCGGTGGTGTTGAGCTTGTAGTGTATCAGGCTGCGCTCAGTGCCTTCATGATACACGCGGGCTTGCACGCGCAGCGTGCTGGGTCCTTTGCCATAGAGGTAAGCGAGGTTATCGCGCTGCACCGATGGCGCGCTGCCGCCGCAGGCCAGCAGCAAGGGCATCGCTACCAGCGGGGCGATGCACTTGTTCCAACGAGGCGAGTTGTTCCGCATGCTATTCCTCCACCGACCGCGCGAGCAGCCGTTCGTTCAAACCTTTGTTGGTCTTCGCGCCCAATTCCTTTAGCAGCTCCACTTGTCGCACGAGGTTGCCGCGCCCTTCGCTCAGTTTGCCCATGGCATCGGTGTAGCTCTTCTTCGCCAGGTCCATCTGCTGGCCCACGCGCAGCAGGTCGTCGGTGAAGCCGGCGAACTTCTCGTACAGCGCGCCCGCCCGCTCAGCGATTTCCAGGTGGTTGCGTGCGATGCGCTCGTGCTTCCAGATGCCGTGGATGGTGCGCAGGGTGGCCATGAGCGTGCTGTGCGTCACCATCACCACCTGCCGGTCGTAGGCCTCCTGGAAGATCTCCGGACGCTCGCGCAGCGCCAGCAGGAAGGCCGGCTCGATGGGCACGAACATCAGCACGAAGTCGACGCTGCGCACGCCGTAGAGCTGCGTGTAGTCCCTCTCCGAGAGCCCCTTCGCGTGCAGGCGAAGGCTGTCCACGTGCAGCCGCAGCAGGCGCGCGCGCTCGGCTTCATCGGTGCTGGCGGCGAAGCGCTCGTAGTGCAGCAGGCTCACCTTGCTGTCGATCACCAGGTGCTTGTCCTCGGGCAGCAGCACCACGGCATCGGGCCGTAGGCGCGAGCCGTCGGCGAGGGTGGTGCTCTCCTGCATGCTGTACTCCTGGCCCTTCACCAAGCCCGACGATTCGAGCAGCTTCTCCAGGATCATCTCGCCCCAAGCGCCCTGGGCCTGCGAGTCGCCCTTCAGCGCCTTGGTGAGGTCGTTGGCCTCCTGGCTCAGCTTCTGGTTCTGCTCCACCAGCTTGATGATCTCGCTCTTCAATGCGAAGCGTTGGCGGCCTTCCTCGTCATACGCCTTCTGCACCTTGTCCTCGAAATCCTTGATGCGCTCCTGCAAGGGCTTCAGGATGGTGCTGAGCCGCTCCTGCTGCTGTTCGTTCAGCGCCTTGCCGCGCTCTGCCAGCAGACGGTTGGCGATGTTCTCGAACTCGGTGGTCATGCGCTTCTGCAGCAGTTCCAGCTCCGCCTTCTGCTCCTCCAGCCGTGCGGCGAGGGCGCGTCCACGCTCCTCCTCAGCAGCCAGCGTCCGGCTCAGCTCCACCACCTGCTGGTTGCGCGCGCCGAGCTCCTGCTCCAGCCGCGCGCCGCGTGCCAGCAGCTCCGCCTTCTCGCGCTCGGCCTGCTCGCGCAGCAGCGCCACGGCATCGCCACCGCGCCGCCTGGTCCACCAGGCGTGGCCCAGCAGCCCGGCCAATGCGCCGGCCAGCAGGCCCAAGAGGAGAGAGGTGGGGTGCATGGATGCACGAAGGTAGAATGGGACAGGGGTGTGCTGGGGAAGCGGCTTTGCAACAAGAAAGCCCCGGCATATGCCGAGGCTTTTCAGTGTAGCCCGTAGGGGAATCGAACCCCTGTTTCATCCGTGAAAGGGACGCGTCCTAACCCCTAGACGAACGGGCCACGATGTCAAATCCCCGAAGGGGCCGCAAATGTAAACAGTCGGGCTGAATGCCAAGCACGATCAGGTGAGGTCGTCGGCATCGCTCTGGAAGCGGAAGCCGAGGCGCTTGCCGGTGCTGAGCTGCAGGTTGGCATTGAGCTCGTTCATCTCGCTCACGGTCACCTGGTTCACCTGGTCGTAGGGCGGGGCGAGCAGGTCGAATTCGAGCACGTAGAGCAGCACGGAGAGCAGCACGTCCTTGATGCGGCCGCGGTCCAGGTCGTTGGCCAAGAGGTCGTCGTAGAGGAAGCCGAGCTGGCGCTTGCCCTGCACGAAGAACTTCTTGTCGCGGTTGAGGAAGAGGCGCGCGACGAGGTAGCCGAGGTCGCGCTCGCGGTTGAACTTGAAGGAGTCGCTGAGGAAATTGTACATGTTCACCACCCCGAAGTAGCCGCGCAGTTCGTCCTCCTCCAGGTAGCTGCTCTTCCACAGGCTGTGGCTCTGGTCCAACTTGAACACGTTGGTGTGCATGTGGAAGATGATGACGTCGCCGGCCACGCGCAGCTCGCAGGCCGTGGCGCCTTTGTCAGTGAAGGTGACCGTGAGGCGCTCGTCGTGGCCTTTCACCTCCTTGGCCAGGTCATCGGCGATCTCCTGCAGCAGTTCCTTCACCATCTCGAAGAGCGCCACCGTGTTGTGGTAGACGTCCTGCTTCATGCAGGACTTGGTGCGGAGCGCGTTCACGATGAGCGCGCGCGCGTCGGTGGGCTGCTTCTTCTTCATCTAGTAGGCTCTTGCGAAGATGACGCGCCGTGTGCTCGGCAGTCCGGTGACCATGCAACTGCCGGGCGTGGCATCGCCATCCAGTGGGATGCAGCGAATGGTGGCTTTGGTCTCCTCCTTCACCTGCGCCTCGGTCTCCGGCGTGCCGTCCCAATGGGCCAGCAGGAAGCCGCCCTTCTCGATCTCGGCCTTGAATTCCTCGTACGTATCCACCGCGCGGGTGCTGTTCTCGCGCATGGCCAGGGCCTTCTGGAAGAGGTTGTCCTGGATGGCCTGGAGCAGGTGCTCCACCTTGTCGGCGATGTCGGTGACCTGCATCACCTGTTTCTCCAGCGTGTCGCGCCGGGCCACCTCCACGGTGCCGTTCTCCATGTCGCGCGGGCCGATGGCGATGCGCACGGGGTAGCCCTTGAACTCGTACTCGGCGAATTTCCAACCGGGCTTCTTCGTGTCGTCGTCGTCGAACTTCACGGTGATGCCCTTAGCGCGCAGTGCGGCCACCATTGGCTCGACGTAGGCGCGGACGGCGCTGAGCTGCTCCTCGTTCTTCGCGATGGGCACGATCGCCACTTGCACCGGTGCCAACTTGGGCGGTAGCACGAGCCCCTGGTCGTCGCTGTGGGTCATGATCAATGCGCCCACCAGCCGCGTGGACACGCCCCAGCTCGTGGCCCACACGTGCTCCTGCCGGTTCTCTTTGTTGGTGAAGAGCACATCGAAGGCCTTGGCGAAGTTCTGCCCGAGGAAATGCGAGGTGCCTGCTTGCAGCGCCTTGCCATCCTGCATCATGGCCTCGATGCAATAGGTCTCCTCGGCTCCAGCGAAGCGCTCGCTCGCGGTCTTCACGCCCTTGATCACCGGGATCGCGAGCCATTCCTCGGCGAAGCGGCGATAAACCTCCAGCATGCGCTCGGTCTCGGTGATGGCTTCCGCTTTCGTGGCATGCGCGGTGTGGCCCTCTTGCCAAAGGAACTCGGCGGTGCGCAGGAAGAGCCGCGTGCGCATCTCCCAGCGCACCACGTTCGCCCATTGGTTGATTAGCAGTGGAAGGTCGCGGTAGCTCTTCACCCAGCCCCGGTAGGTGTTCCAGATGATGGTCTCGCTGGTAGGGCGGATGATGAGCTCTTCCTCCAGCTTCGCCTCGGGATCAACGACAATGCCATGAACGGGATCGCTCTTAAGGCGGTAATGCGTCACCACAGCGCATTCCTTGGCGAAGCCTTCCACATGGCTGGCTTCCTTGGCGAGGTAGCTCTTGGGGATGAAAAGCGGGAAATAGGCGTTCACATGCCCGGTCTCCTTGAACATGTCGTCGAGGGCACGTTGCATCTTCTCCCAGATGGCATAACCGTGCGGCTTGATCACCATGCAACCGCGCACGTCGCTGTGCTCGGCGAGGTCGGCCTTCAGCACCAGGTCGTTGTACCATTGCGCATAGTCGTCCGCACGCTTCGTCAAGAGGTCTGCCATCGCCCTATCCCGGTACTATTTTTGTTCCTACCGAGGAAGCGCCGAAAGTACGCATCGCCCTTTCGGCGCAGGAGCGAGAGAGAATCACCAACACCCGCGCAGCCATGAGCACCCGCTTGAATCTTCCCGTGTTGATTGCCGCGATAGCCATTCTGGCCTCTTGCCAGTCCACACAGCCACTGGCGCAGCACAGCGATGATGTGTACGTCATTCCGTCGCAGGTGCCACCGAAAGCCGCCAAGCCGGTGGAGGAAGCCCCGGCGACGGCGGCTGCCCCGAGCGATGATTACTACGATGCAGGCACTGCCCAGGACATGGGCACTAACCGGGGTTTTTATGACATGGCTTACAACGATCCGTACTACTACAACTACGGGCGCTTCGGCTTCGGCATGGGGATGATGGGCTGGCAGAGCGGTTGGAATGGTCCGGGATGGGGCATGGGCTTCGGCTGGGGTGATCCATGGATGAACATGAACATCGGTTGGGGGAATGCTTGGGGCTGGAACCGGCCTTGGGGCTACAACGATCCATGGGGATGGAATCGGCCATGGGGCTGGAACCGCCCGATGGGCTGGGGCAATCCATGGAATGACCCATACGGTTGGGGCTACGGCTACGGAAACTACTGGGGGCCGATGGGCCAGTGCAGCTGGTATTCACCCATCATGCTATCGAGCAACGTCGTTGTAGGGCACCGGCCTGGCATCTCGCATGTCGGCGCATCGGGTGGCACCGATGTGCGACAGCCTCGTATGGCAGTCCGCAACCCCATCAGTTTGCAGCCCGTGGTGAGCCATCGTTCGCTGGACCGTAGCGCCCCTGCGCAGCGCGATGCGATGCGTGGCGCCGGAGTCAATCCTACGATGAGGCCAGGCACCTTTAATCGCGAGCCAAGGCAACGGCCCTCGTTCAATCGCCCAGGGGGTCAGGAGCCCGCCCGTCGGGGATCCTTTGAGATGCGACCCTCCATTGGTCGGGGCGGTGACGGTGGTGGTTCCGCACCATCGCGGTCGGGTGGTGGTGGAGGCAGTGCTCCCGGACGTCGGGCACGATAGCCTATACCCATGCGTTCCATCCGAAGTCGTGGATTGGCGGTGCTCGGCGCTTTGTGTCTGGTGCATGCGCTGTCCGCCCAGAATGAATCGGATGCCCTGCGCATCGCAACCCAGCGGCCAGGAGGCACGGCGCGGAGCTTGGGCATGGGCAACGCGTTCGGAGCCTTGGGCGCTGATCCCGTCGCACTGAGCATCAACCCGGCCGGTTTCGGATTGTATCGCGCCAGCAGCCTGTCGATCTCCGCTTCGTTGGATTTCAATGCGGACCAAGCGATGCACTATGGCACCACCAGCAAGGACCTTCAGCAGCGCTTCGCGTTGAGCAATGCGGCACTCGTGCTGCAGCGGGAGAGCGATAAGGAGGGGCGGAGCTCTGTTTTCGGTGTGGTGTACGACCGCGTACAGAGCCATCACAACAGCACGAACATCCTAGGCAACACTGTGCCGAGCACCATCCTGCAGGCATTCGCCGAGGAGGCGTTCGGCACCCCTTATTCCCGTATCCTCGATGATCTGCCATTTACGGCTGGCCTTGCTTGGGATGCGTATGGGCTAGATACGTTGACAGGAACAGTGGACCAGTACATTCCTTTCATTCCCTTTGGCTCGTCCACACAGCAGCGGCGAAGCATAGAAGCGCACGGTGCCACCACCCGGACCGGGCTGTTCTATGCAGGCAATCTGGATGACCGGGTCTACCTGGGCGGCGCGTTGAACATCATGGGGCATCGGTTCAACCGGACGTTGAGCCATACAGAGAACAGCCTGGACGGCACCCTCGACCTCGGTACCGTGAACTACAAGGAGAAGCTGGCCACGAGCGGGAACGGGTTCGAGCTGAGCCTGGGCGCCATCTTCCGCGTGAACGATCGTGTGCGGCTCGGGGCAGCCTTCTTCAGCCCTCAGTGGTGGCAATTGAACGATTCATACGTGCATCAGATGAGCACCACGTTCCGTTCGCCGGACACCGAAGGCAACTACGCGTATGAATCGATCTCGCCGGATGGCACCTTCTCGTATCGCCTGCATACGCCGTGGCGCGCAACCGCAAGCGCGGCCTACATCGCAGGCCAGCACGGGCTGGTGAGCCTCGATTATGAGTACGCCGATTTGCGGAGCATGCGTTTCCGCGCCGCGAACAACCTGGAGGACCTCTACGACTTCGAGTTGGAGAATCAGGCAATCCAGCGCAGGTTCATCGCCACTCATTCGGTGCGTGTGGGCACGGAGTGGCGGTTGGAGAACTGGTACCTGCGCGGCGGATTCGGATTCGTGCCGGATCCCTTCCGCACCAACGATCTGGAGAGCGGCCAGGCGCTCCGGTCATTCGCGCTCGGCGTCGGTTACCGTAGCGCGCATCTCACGGTTGATCTAGGGCTGGAGCGTTGGTTGCAAGGGTTGCAGACCTACTTGTACGATCCAGCGTTGGTGGAGAGCACGGTGATTGACCGGTCCGGCTTCCGAAGCATGATCACTGTGGCCTTGCGCCCGTAGTGGCTGATGGAATGGGAAAGGCCCTCTCGCGGAGGGCCTTTCGTGCTGAATGGGGTCGTGGTTACTTGCCTTCGTTCACTCGACCCACTACGTACTCATCCACCAGGATGCGTCCGCAATGCTCGCAAACGATGATCTTCTTGTGGCTGCCGATATCGAGATGGCGCTGGGGCGGGATGGCATTGAAGCAGCCGCCGCAGCTGCCGCGCTCAACGGGCACCACGGCCAGGCCATTCCGCGTATTGCTCCGGATGCGGTGGTAGGCGCTCAGCAGGCGCTCCTCGATGTGCTTACTGGCTGCATCGCTCTTCTTCTTCAGGTCCTTCTCCTCCTTCTCGGTCTCGGCTATGATGTCGTCGAGCTCCTTCTTCTTCTGCTCCAGGTCCTTCTTACGCTCGTCATGCTTGGACTTGCTCTCGTCCACCACGGCCTTCTTTCCCTCGACCTGTGCCTTGAACTCCTTGATCCGCTTCTCGGCCAATTGGATCTCGAGGTTCTGGAACTCGATCTCCTTGGTCAGTGAGTCGTACTCACGGTTGTTCCGGACCTTGGCCTGCTGCCCTTCGTACTTCTTGATCTGGGCCTTGGCGTCCTTGATCTGGTTCTGCTTATCCGAGACCTGGGTCTCAATCTCCGAAAGCTCGTCCTGCAGCTTGGTCAGGCGGGTCTCCAAACCGGTCACCTCATCCTCCAGGTCCTGCACCTCCAGCGGAAGCTCGCCGCGCTGGACCTTGATGCGGTCCACTTGCGAGTCGACGGTCTGAAGGCGGTAGAGCTCAACGAGCTTCTCAGCGATGGTGATCTCGGCCTTTCCCAGCGTTGGTGCGGCTTTTCCGTTGTTGCCGGCTGCCTTGGCCTCCTTCGCCGGAGCCTTCACGTCGCTCTTCGCCATGTCAATGATGATATATGGGGTCCGTGACGATTTCCGTCAAACGGACGGCAAATGTAGGGAAATGTTCCCCTAACCGGCGCTGGGCCAAGTGCATGGTAAACTGCTCGCTGCCGTAGTGCCCGATGTCCGCCAGCAAGAGCTTCCCATCCGCGTCGAAGAACTGGTGGTACTTCACATCGCCTGTCACATAGGCATCGGCTCCTGCGGCTATCGCCTTGGTCAGCAGGAATGCGCCCGACCCGCCGCACAGCGCCACGCGCCGGATAGCACGACCCGTCAGTCGGGTATGCCTAACCACCTGAAGACCAAAGACCTGCTTAAGACTATCAAGAAAGTCGGTCTCCGCTATAGGGGTCGGCCATTCACCTACCAATCCGCTGCCAATGCCCTGGTGCTCATTGGCTAAGAGGTAGAGGTCGTAGGCCATCTCCTCATAGGGATGCACGGACCGAATGGCGCTCAGCACCGCGTGCTGCCGGAAAACGGGCAGGATGAGCTCCAGCCGCATCTCGGCTTCGGAGTGGCGCGCGCCCTGCTCGCCGACGAAGGGCCGCGAACCGGGCCCCGGTCGGAAGGTGCCAGCGCCACCGACAGCGAAGCTGCACTCGTCGTAGCCGCCGATGTGACCGGCGCCGGCGGCGAAGGCAGCGTCGCGCACGGCATCGGCGTGACTCAATGGCACGAAGACCACCAGTTTGCTGAGCTGGGCTGGTTTGGGATCGAGCACACGCAACCCGGTCAAACCCAATCGGGCGGCAATCTCCCCGTTCACGCCGTCGATGACGTTGTCGAGATTGGTATGTATAGCATACAGGGCGATGCCATGCTTGAGCGCAGCGAGGATCGTCCGTTCAACATACGTGCGCGCTACCAGGCTTTTCAAGCCCTTGAAGATCACGGGGTGATGGCTGATGATGAGCCCACAGCCTGTAGCGGCTGCTTCTTCCACCACGGCCTCGGTGCAGTCGAGGCACACCATGGCGGAGGAAACCTCGGCTTCGGGGTCGCCGACCTGCAAGCCGCTATTGTCATAGTCCTCTTGCAGTGAGCGTGGCGCCCACTGCTCAAGCGGGGCGATGAGGTCCTTGATCTTCATCTTTGACGCTTCGCGCCTGTTGTGCAGGCTCGCGGCAAAGTAACCATGGGCCTTCGACGCATCGCGCTTGCCCCCTTCGCTTGGCTCTATGGTGCTGGGCTAGTGATGCGCCACGCACTGTATGATTTGGGGATACGTCGATCCATCCGGCCGACGCTGCCCACCATCGCCATTGGCAACCTGGCTTTGGGCGGCACGGGCAAGACACCCATGCTGGAACTGATCCTCCGCACGCTTCACGATGTGGCACCGTTGGCCGCTTTGAGTCGCGGCTATGGCCGCAGTGGTACGGGCATCCTTGAAGTGCAAGGCACCGATACCGCTACGCGAAGCGGCGATGAGCCCTTGCAGGTGAAGCGCAAGTTCCCCGAAGCGCGCGTGTTCGTTGGTGCGGATAGGGTGGGAGCCATCGCCCGCATCCAACAGGATGTGCCTGACGTGAAGGCGGTGGTGCTCGATGACGCCCTGCAGCACCGACGGCTGGATGCCGGACTAAGTATCCTGCTCACCACCTGGCAGCGGCCCTGGTGCGATGATGCCCTGCTGCCTGCCGGACGGCTCCGTGATCTGCCATCCCGCAGGAAGGTCGCGCA
This sequence comes from Flavobacteriales bacterium, assembly GCA_016715995.1. Lineage (GTDB taxonomy): Bacteria > Bacteroidota > Bacteroidia > Flavobacteriales_F > PHOS-HE28 > PHOS-HE28. Next base: position 8,869 of record JADJXF010000025.1, on the reverse strand, counting down.
GGTGATCGTGGTGACGAAGTGCCCGTCCCTACCATCGCAGAAGGACCAAGCACGTTGGCGCGAGCGATTGGGTTTGCCAGAGGGCCAGGAATTGTTCTTCGCGGGGATTGAGTATGAGGAGTTGTCAGCTGTCGGTTCTCAGTTGTTCGTCGCGCAATCAGCTCAGCCCGACAACGGACAACGGACAACGAGCAGGATTCTCCTCTTCACAGGAATCGAGAATCCTCAACCATTGCTCGAGCATCTCCAGCGGACAAGTACACTGGAGCACATCGCCTTCCCCGACCACCACCTGTTCACCCGAGCCGACCTGGAACGGCTGGCAAGGCGATTCGATACCTTCGCGCCCGGCCCGAAAACGCTGGTCACCACGGAGAAGGACGCCGCCCGGCTGGGTTCGCTGAAAGGCACCCCGCTCGAAGGCCTACCGCTGGCGACCATCGGCATGCGGGCCGTCATCTTGAACGAACCAGATCATTTCGCTGACCTGATCCGCCGCCATGTTGCAACGCATCCAGCGCATCGCTGAGCACCTGAAGAAGGTAACCGGCGGATTCGTGCCCGAGACCGGCATCATCCTCGGCACCGGACTCAGCGGCCTGGGCAAGGAGATTGACGTGAAGTACACGATCCCCTATGGCGAGATTCCCGAATTCCCGGTGAGCACGGTGCAGGGGCATCCGGGGAAACTGCTGTTCGGAAACCTGTCCGGCAAGCCGGTGGTGGCCATGCAGGGCCGCTTCCATTTCTACGAGGGCTGGACCATGGATGAGGTGGTGCTCCCCGTGCGCGTCTTCAAGTTCCTCGGCATCCATCGGCTCTTTGTGAGCAATGCTTGCGGCGGCGTGAACCCGGCCTTTGAGACCGGCGACCTGATGATCCTGAACGATCACATCTGTCTGTTTCCGAATCCGCTCATCGGACGGAACATCGATGAACTCGGCCCGCGCTTCCCGGACATGAGCGAACCATACGACCATGCGCTGATAGGGAAAGCGAAGGGGATTGCGAATCGGAACGGGATCACCCTTCAGGAGGGTTGCTACGTGGGCCTTACGGGGCCGACGCTGGAGACCCCCGCCGAGTACCACTATGTGCGCGTGATCGGCGGAGACGCGGTGGGCATGAGCACCGTGCCCGAGGTGATTGCCGCACGGCACCTAGGCCTGCCGTGCTTCGCCATGAGCGTGATCACCGATATGGGCGTGAAAGGCCGCATCGAGAAGACCACGCACGAGATGGTGCAGCGCGTGGCCGAGAAGGCCGAGCCCAAGCTCACGCACATCATGAAGGAATTGATCGCCAGCTGCTGAGATGAGCGCGACGAAGGAAGCGGTGACCGGCACGGGCGCTCCGCATTGGAGCGGGAAGTACGAGCTCGTCGTGGGCCTGGAGGTGCACGCCCAGCTCATCACCAGGAGCAAAGCATATAGCAGCGATCCCAACGCTTATGGCGACCACCCGAACACGAACGTGAGCGTGGTGACCCTGGGCCATCCCGGAACATTGCCGGTGGCGAATAAGAAAGTTGTTGAACTGGCCGTGCGTATGGGCTTGGCAACGAACTGCACCATTGCGCCGCGTATGCACTATGCGCGCAAGAATTATTTCTACCCCGATCTGCCCAAGGGATACCAGATCACGCAGGATCAAACACCAATTTGCACCAAGGGTCAGGTGTTGATTCCCGGTGATGGTGGCGAGAAGAGGATTGGCATCACGCGGATCCACATGGAGGAGGATGCCGGCAAAAGCATCCACGATGTGGATCCGTTCAACACGCTGGTTGACCTGAATCGAGCGGGCGTGCCGTTGGTGGAGATCGTGAGCGAGGCCCGACATCCGCAGCGGTCAAGAGGCCTATGATTACCTAGTGGAAATCCGACGCCTGGTGCGTTACCTCGACATCTGCGATGGCAATATGGAGGAGGGCAGCTTGCGCTGCGATGCCAACATCAGCTTGCGCTTGAAACGGGCAAAGGAATTCGGCACGCGCTGCGAGGTGAAGAACATGAACAGCTTCCGGAATGTGGTGCGGGCCATCGAGTTCGAGGCGCAGCGCCAGAGCGAGATCCTGGATGCGGGCGGCACGATTCACATGGAGACGCGCACCTTCGATGCATCGAAGGGCAGCACCATCGGCATGCGGAGCAAGGAATTGGCGCACGACTACCGCTATTTCCCCGAGCCGGATCTGCAGCCCATCACCGTGAGCGAGGCCATGAAGGAGGCCATCCGGAAAGCGATGCCACCGCTGCCTCGCGAGCTGCGTGAGAAATACGTGTCGACGTTGGGGCTGAGCGACTACGACGCGGCGATCCTCACCGACGACAAGGGCACTGCGCTTTACTACGAAGCGGTAATCGCGAAGACCGCGAACTACAAGGGCGCCGCCAACTGGGTCATGGGCGATGTGCGCGGCTGGGTGAACGAGCGCGGCCTCACCATGGACCAGTTCCCCATTAGCGCCGAACGGCTCGCGGGCCTCGTCGGGCTCATTGATTCCGGAAAGGTCAGCCACACCATCGCCAGCCAGAAGCTCTTCCCGCTGATGCTCGAGGACAACGCCAGCACCGCCGATCAGCTTGCCGTGAAGCACGACCTTGTCCAGGGCATCAAAGAGGATGTGATTGAAGCGCTCACCCGCGAGGCGATGGCGAAGTACCCGGACAAGGTGGCCGCATACCGCGGCGGTCAAAAGGGCTTGCTCGGCCTCTTCATGGGCGAAGTGATGAAAGGCACTAAGGGCAAGGCCGACCCCAAGCGCGCCAGCGACGTGGTGCGCCAAATACTTGAACAAGATTAAAGCACCATGACGCTCAACAAGCTCCTCTCCGCAATCACCGCATTCGTCCTGGTTTCATGCCAGGGCGGCGGATCCAGCCGCACCATCACGCTGAGCGTGGAGGGCGCTGGCGACCAGATGGCCTATTTCGACCGCTTCATGAACGGACGGCCGTACCACGTGGATTCTGTGAAGCTCAACGGTGATGGCAAGGGCGTCATCAAGATTCCACCCATGCCGTTGGACTTCTATCGGATCGCTGTGGGTAATGAGCAACTCGTCGTGGTGCTCGACAGCACCGAGAGCCTCACCGTGGAGGCACAGGGCGGTGCGCTGCAGGAGCCCAAGCGGATCGAGGGCTCCGCGCACAGCGATGCCATGCGCCGCTTCCAAGAGGAGTCGCGAGGCTACGAGCAGAAAGTGGCAGCGCTACGTGAGGCCTTGGCATCCGATCCTACGAACCAGGCCAACATGGACGAGCTGAACATCACGAACACGGCCTATTACCAGAGCTGTAAGCGCTTCGTACAGGAACATACGGGCTCGCCGCTGGCGATCAGCGTGCTCAGCCGGCTCAACATGCAGGAGGAGTTCGAGCTGTTCAAGCAGGTGCGCGACGCGTTGCGCAAGAGCATGCCGCAGTCGGGCTTCTTCACCAGTTTCCGCGAGCAGGTGGACCGCTACGAGCAGGAGATGGTCATGATAAAGGCCCAAGAGGAGGAGATGAAGCGCATGAGCAATCTCCTGCCTGTGGGCAGCGTGGCGCCGGAGATCCGGCAGACCACCCCGGAAGGCGGCACATACGCCCTGAGTCAGTTGCGCGGCAAGGTGGTCCTTGTGGATTTCTGGGCCAGTTGGTGCCGACCCTGCCGGATCGAGAACCCGAACGTGAAGCGCGTCTATGACCGCTTCCACAAGAAAGGCTTCGAGATCCTCGGCGTGAGCCTGGACCGCGACCATACGGCCTGGGTGGAAGCGATCAAGGCCGATGGCCTGCCGTGGAAGCACGTGAGCGACCTTGGGTTCTGGAACAACGCGGCCGCGCAGGAGTATGGCGTGAGCAGCATCCCCTACACGGTGCTGTTGGACCGGGAAGGCAAGGTGCTCGAGAAAGGCCTGCGCGGGAACGACCTGGAGGCCAAGCTGGCCGCGCTGCTGGGCGGTTAGGCCCCGGTCGCCGTTCTTGGGGCATCTTCGTCTCATGGTCCTGAACCGGCTCGTCCCGATCATCTTGTGCTTGCCTTCAGCGCTCACTGCACAGGAGTATTTCCAGCAGCAGGTGGATTACTCCATCAACGTGCGGCTCGATGACGAGCGGCATGAGCTCCACGCGCAGGAGTCGTTCCGGTACACGAACCGTGCGCCCGTCGCGCTCGATACCATCTGGATCCACTTGTGGCCGAACGCTTACCGCGATCGGACCACCGCGCTCTGCGAGCAGATGGACCGTATGGGTGACCTATCGCTGCATTTCGCGCCAGAGCAGGACCGCGGCTGGATCGACAGCCTTGATTTCAGCGTGGATGGCGCGAAAGCCGCTTGGGGCTATCACGCGCGTCATGCGGACATCGGCTGGGTGAAGCTGCCGACCCCGGTGCAGTCGGGTCGGTCCGTTACCCTCAGCACGCCCTTCCGAGTGAGGATTCCTGATGGCCGTTTCTCGCGCCTCGGGCACAGCAAGCAGGCCTACTACATCACCCAGTGGTACCCGAAGCCGGCCGTGTACGACCGCAGCGGATGGCATGCGATGCCATACCTCACGTTGGGCGAGTTCTACAGTGAGTTCGGGAGCTTCGATGTCACCATCACCTTGCCGGAGAACTACGTGGTTGGAGCAACGGGTGTGCTCCAGACATCGGAGGAATCAGCCTTCCTCGAGGAGCGTGCACGGCTTCCGCTGGGCGCACATGGCACCAAGGAGTCGAACGGGTTCCCTTCCACATCGGCGGTCACCAAGACCATCCGATACACGCAGGACCGCGTGCATGACTTCGCTTGGTTCGCGGACAAGCGGTTCATCGTGAGGAAAGGGAGCGTGACGTTGCCGAGGTCCGGCCGTACCGTTTCGACCTGGGTGATGTTCACCCCGAAGAATGCGCTGCTCTGGAGTGATGCCATCACCTACGTGAACGAGAGCGTCCGTCTTTACAGCCAATGGGTGAGCGATTACCCCTACGATGCGTGTACCGCCATCGACGGCACCATCAGCGCCGGTGGCGGCATGGAGTACCCGATGATCACGGTCATTGGCAACATGGGCGACAAGGAGAGCCTGGACAATGTGATCGCGCACGAAGTGGGGCACAACTGGTTCTACGGTATCCTCGGAAGCAACGAGCGCGATCATGCGTGGATGGATGAAGGCATTAACAGCTTCGTGGAACTGCGCTACATGCGCGAGCGCTATCCGAATAGCGGGCTGAGCATCGATTTGCCGGGCCTGAAGAAGCTCGCCGAAGGCATCACCGATGCGCACCGCTACCAGAGCGAGATGGCCTATCGCCTCAACGCCCGCCGCAACCTGGACCAGCCCCTCGCGCTCACTAGTGACGACTACACCACACTGAACTATGGCACCATGGTGTACATGAAGACAGCACTGATCATGGACCACCTCATGGCCTATCTGGGCGAAGAGACCATGGACAAGTGCATGCAGGCCTACTTTGAAGAATGGAAGTTCAAGCACCCGCGGCCAGAGGACATGAAGAAAGTGTTCGAGCGGGAGAGCGGGAAGAATCTGAGTTGGGTGTTCGAAGGGCTACTAAAGACGGATGAGAAATTGGACGTGAAAGCTGAGAAGTTGCGCGCTGCCAAATCCCAAACTCATGTGTGGCGCAGTGAGACATCTCCTGACTTAGACTGGCTGGCAAGTAGCCTGGTTTTCAGAAGCAAAGCCCCGAAGATCCGTGTCGCTCCGTGGAGAACGATTCCCTCCCCTTGGCCGATTCCCTTTCCTGTCACCGGATATCAAGGCACCGACAGTCTTGGAACCATCTGGTTACAGACCAATCAACATGGTGTCAAAAAGAAGGAATACCTCCCCTGGCCAAACGCCGACCGCATCCGTATCGACGCCGGCAACCGTACGCTCGACATCGACCGCCGAAACAATGAGGTGCGCGCGCATGGCCTCTTCAAGCGTTGGGCACTGCTCAAGTTCGAATCGATGCTGGGCCTCGAGCGAAACGACCGTCGCAGCATCTACTACACGCTCCTGCCCGCTTGGAACGGGCACGATGGCTGGCAGGCGGGCCTGGCCTTGCGCAACACCTCGTTTCCTAGCCAGCGTACCGAATGGGTGGTGGCCCCGCTCTATGCATTCGGCAGCGACCGCATCGTGGGTGCGGCGCGCATCGAGCATCATTTCGACCGCATGCGCAGCCGCGTGTTCCAGAACATCCACCTCGGTTTCAACGCGCGGACATCGGGCACCTTCCACGACCACGATGCGATGGCGTGGTACGACAAGCTCTCGCCGTCAATCCGGTTCGACCTGAAACGCGAACCGCTGGCGCGGCCATGGGCGCACACGGTGAACCTGAGAGGGGTGAGGATCTACAACACCAGCGAAGTGACCCGGGATGGGGACGTGCTGTACCGCTTCCGGGAATCACGCGACTATTTGGAGATCAGTCACGTGATGGAGGATACGCGCAAGCTGCACCCGACCAGCGTCAGCACCTCGGTCACGGCAGCGGAGGGCTGGATACGCGGCTCACTGGAGGCCAGGCAGGGCTTCGCATACAATGAGCACGGCAAGCAGTTGCGCTTACGCGTCTTTGCGGGCTCCTATCTCCATACGGATGGCCCCCTCGCTTCCAGCCTCGAAGCCTGGGGCCTCACCTGGGGTCCGGAGGACATGCTCTACGATCACGCCTACTTCGAACGCGGCGCCAATGACCGCTTCCTCAGTCGGCAGTTCAGCAGGCAGCAGGGTGCTTTCAAGACACCTTTCCTTCAAGGCGGCAGCGACTCGTGGATCGCTTCGTTGGGTTTGGAGCTGGATTTCCCCTTCAAGCTGCCCTTGGCGGCATTCGCCACTGCCGGCTGGGTGCCCATCACCACCGTTGCGCAGGACGGCAAGAGCACGAGCTCGGCAACGTATGTGGAGGCGGGCATCGGCATACAGGTCGTGAAGGATGTGCTGGAGGTGTGGGTGCCGCTCTACGTTTCCGAGAGGATCCGCGATGAGGAGGAATTCCTGGGGCGCGACATTGGCGACCGGATCCGCTTCGTTTTCGCACTGGAGAAGCTCGACCCCACCCGGATCATCCGCAGCATACGCCCTTGATCGGGGTGAACGACCTTCGCACGCATGCAGCCCGGCAAACGCATCCACTTCCTCAGCGACTTCCACTTGGGTGTGCCCGATGCGGTGAGCAGCCTGGTGCGGGAGAGGCGCATCTGCGCCTTCCTGGACGAAGCTGCCAAGGATGCGGAGGAGATCATCCTGCTTGGCGACCTCTTCGATTTCTGGTTCGAGTACCGACGTGCCGTGCCACGGGGGCACGTGCGGTTGCTCGGCAAGCTTGCTGAACTGACCGACAAGGGCATCCCGGTGCACGTCTTCATCGGCAACCACGACATGTGGATCTTCGATTACGTGCCCAATGAGACCGGGGTGCTCGTGCATCGCGAGCCAGTGGTGCGCGAGATCGCGGGCAAGCGCTTCTACATCGGCCACGGCGATGGCCTCGGCCCAGGCGATCACGGCTACAAGTTCATCAAGCAGGTCTTCCGCAACCCGGTGTGCCAATGGCTCTTCGCACGTATACACCCCAATTTCGGCCTGTGGCTTGGCGACTTCTGGAGCGGACGCAGCCGGAAGAAGAGCTATGCCAACGACCGTAAATGGCTTGGCGCAGACAAGGAATGGCTTGTTCAGTATTGTCTCAATCTGCTGAAGAAGGATCGATTCGACTACATGGTTTTCGGCCACCGCCATCTGCCCATCGACATGGAGATCGCCTCCGGCTCGCGGTACGTCAACCTCGGCGATTGGATCACGTGGTTCACCTATGCCACCTTTGACGGCAACGAACTGAAGCTGATGAAGCGCACGAGCGATGGGCCGCTGAGCGGGGATGTACGAATCACAGGGGGGCCAGCTGCTTGAAGCAAAGTTGTTCGTTGTCAATTTTCCGTTGTCAGTCTGCCTGACCACTGACAACCAACAACTACTTCTTGAGCTTCAGGACCAAATCCACCAACCTGGAGCTGTACCCGTACTCATTGTCGTACCAGCCCATCACTTTCACCATGTTGCCCACCACGCTGGTGAGCTGCGCATCGAAAATGCAGCTATGCGGGTCGCCGACGATGTCCACGCTCACGATGGGGTCCGCGGTGTAGCGCAGGATTCCCTTGAGGCTGCCACCCGCCAATGACTGGAAGTAGTTGTTGATTTCCTCGGCGCTCTTCAAATTCTTCACGCGGCAGGTGATGTCGGTGATGGAGCCATCGGGCACGGGCACCCGGATGCCGCCGCCGCCGAGCCGTCCCTCGAGTTCAGGGAAGATGCGCGTGATGGCCTTGGCGGCGCCGGTGGTGGTGGGCACCATGCTCACGGCGGCAGCACGCGCCCGACGCAGGTCCTTGTGCGGGGCGTCGTGCAGTCGCTGATCGCCGGTGTAGCTGTGCACGGTGGTGATGAAGCCGTCCTCGATGCCGCAAAGCTCATGGATGCCCATGATCATCGGCGCCGCGCAATTCGTGGTGCAGCTCGCATTGCTGATGATCGGCTCATCGCCCTGGAGGATGCCGTCATTCACGCCGATCACCACGCTGGGGATATCGGCATCCTTAGCAGGTGCTGAGAGAATCACTCGCCGGGCCCCGGCTAGCAGGTGCTGACCTGCCGATTCACGCGTGAGGAAGAATCCGGTGCATTCAATCACCACGTCGATGCCGAGCGCTTTCCATGGCAGGTTGGCAGGGTCTTTCTCGGCGAAAGCCCTAATGGTCTTCCCGCCCAGATGCAAATGCTCCTCATCGTGACCCACATCGCCATTGAACACACCATGAATGCTGTCGTACTTGAAGAGGTGGGCGAGCGTCCGGTTGTCAGTGAGGTCGTTCACC
>JADJXF010000024.1 GCA_016715995.1 Flavobacteriales bacterium | reverse complement strand
TCGTCGGTACGCCACGCGGCGCAGGTCATTGGTCACGCGCGGTCGTCGGTACGCCACACGGCGCAAGTCATTGGTCACGTGCGATTGTCGGGCCTTCACGTCCGGGGGCAAGGCCACATTTTCCGGAGGTCGATGAGCAATCGCTGCATGTCCCGCTGAATGCGGGTTCCAGAAGGCCTTCTCCTGCTGTAGCGGGAAGGTTCGGACTCCCGGTGCAGCGGGATGCCGCAAAGCCACGATGGCCTGCCCTGCGTGCAAAGGCCATAACCAACGCTTTGTGGGTACAGCATCGACAGGCCCTCGCACATGAAAAAGGTGTATTACGACGTGAATCTCGAGCACACTCGAGTGACCCCAGTGGCCCTGGTCGATAAGGGCCGCACCAATGTGACCATGCTCACAGGCAACGCGGCCTTCGGGACGCCGAACCCTTCGCTGGCCACCTTCACCGCCGCCGTCGACCGCCTCGATGCTGCCGGGTAAGCCTGTGCGTTCACGCGTGGCCCTTGGGCAAGCAGGGGCGCGACAACTGGCCCGCGGAGCTGAAGGGGCTGCGGAAGGACCTGGGCAGCTATGTCCAGAGCATCAGCAACGGTGATCAGGCCTTGATCACCAGCGCGGGCTTCGCCATCGAGAAGAGTGGCCAGCCGATGGGACAGCTGCCGGCACCGGGCAACGTGCGGGTGGTGGTGCGCCCGTTCCCGGGGAGCTTGGAGCTGCGCTTCGCCGGGGTGAAGGGCCGCTTCTCGTATGGTGTGCAGATGTGCGGAGGGCGACCCGGGTGGAGGCGGACGGCAGCACGCCACCCACAGGCAAGACCCGCTTGTGGTGGTGGAGAGCCGGAGAGCAGCCAAGGTGCACTTTTACTTTCCGCGTGACGGCCCTGGGCGCCGCCGGCTACAGCCCGGTGAGCGATCTGGCCAGCGCGAAGGCCGCCTGAGTAGTACGCAGAGCCAAGACCCCGGTGACCTTCCGCAGATGCGGTTGGCGCCGGGGTTGCGGCGTTGAGACGGAGAGTCTCAGTTTGCCGATGGACGAAAACACCGAAGCCAAAATGGAAATAGTCTCTTCCACCTTCGCGCGCTAAAAGGCCGGAGCCGGGCGACCACCGGCCAAGCCCTTGGCCCTCGCCACACGGGCTGCCGCACTATCGGCTCGGGCCGGGCCGCGCAGGCCGTGGACGCCCACCGCACGTTGCACCTGCGCGCATAGCGCTACGCTGGAACCAGGTGCTCATCAAATGGCCATTCTGCCTGAGGCGGGTATGGACCTATGCTTCGCAGAAACTGATTTGAGACGAATCGAATTGAGCCTCTACCGAATGATGGACCTACGCCAACAACACGCACCATGCGCAACCTGACCATCGTACCGCTCACGCCCGCCACGCTGGCCGCCGCGGCGCCGCCGGCGCACGCGCCGCGCTGCGCGCCGGCTGGGCACGCGCCTGCCCCCATATGCGCGCGCGCTGCTGGCACTACTTGGGCGCCGAGCCCGTTGGTCGGCGTGCGCGCTGCACCACGCGCGCACCGGCACGCGCGCGCTTCTGGTGGCGCCTACGCGCCAACGTGGGACTGGGACCGCGCTGGTGCACAACGCTGCTGCGCTGGTTGGAGGAGCAGGGTTCCGCGCCGCGCAGGGCGTCGTGGCGGCGCCGGCACCGAGGGCTTTAGGCGGTTGAAGCAGGGTTTCGTGCCCGAACTGGAGCTCCGCGCATACAGCGGCGGCTGTTTCCTGCAGGCTACGCGCGATGTGGTGCGTCCGCTGGAGCCGCACCACCTGCTCGCCCTGCTGCACCTGGACCGCCGCGCCAGCGGCGAGGACCAGCGCCTGGCTGCGCGAGCACCTCTACCTGGGCAACGCATGGGCCGATGAGAACCGATTGCGCGGTTTCCTGCTGCCGCTGGTGGGCCGCGGCCTCATCGTGGCCGACAGCCCCGTCGTGGGCTCGCTGGGCGTTGCAGCGGCTGGCTCTGGCCCGGCACGGGGAAGTCGAATCGGCCGGTGGGCGCGCTGGATGCGCACGCGCACCTGGTGGCGCAGGGCTATGCCGTGCGCTCTGCGGGCCTGCGCATCGGCGGCGGGGCGCCTAAGCTGCGCCCGGAGATGGTGTCCGCGGTGGCCGTGGGGCGCCCCGTCCCCCTTTCATATGCATCTGCGGCGGATGCCGCAGTCCCCTCTTCCCATGCACAACACTCCCTCCAATGCCTTGCTCCATCGCAGTGCCTGTAATGGTGTTCCGTTCGTGTTGGGGGGGACGGCGGGTCAAGCCCGCCGTGACGTCTTCGAGGGGGGGGCTGTGGTGACGTGGTTCGAAGGGGGGCCGCGGTGACGTGTTCGAAGGAGAGACGTACTCAACTACTTTCCCAGAATGAAATTCTATTGGGTGTATATGATGGCGAATGCGCACAATACCGTCCTGTACATCGGCGTCACCAATAACATCGAGCGGCGCGCGCGGGAGCACAAGTCGCGGATGCACCCGCAATCGTTCACCGCGCGGTACAACGTGAACAAGCTGGTGTGGCACGAAGCCCACACAAGCATCCTGGCCGCGATCGCGCGCGAGAAGCAGCTGAAGGATTGGAAGCGGTCGTGGAAGGAGGACTTGGTGGCGCAAATGAATCCGGAGTGGAAGGACCTGGCGGCGGATGGGCGGGTGGGGTAGGAGTTGGTCACCGTTTCCCTTTCGGGTCGTCACTGCGGCGGATGCCGCAGTCCCCTCTTCCCATGCCCCGTGACGGAGGGCGCCCCCCACTCCATCCAATGCCTTGCTCCATCGCAGTGCCTGTAATGGTGTTCTTGTGGCGTGTTGGGGGGGACGGCGGGTCGAACCCGCCGTGACGTCTTCGAAGGGGGGCGTGGTGACGTGTTCGGAGGAGAGCCGCCGTGACGTCTTCGAGGGGGGCGCGGTGACGTGTTCGGAGGAGAGCCGCAGTGACGTCTTCGAAGGGGGGCTGCAGTCCCCTCAATTCGTCCACACCGCATAGCCCTTGTGGCGCAACTCCAGCGCAAGCCCGCGTTCCACTTCCAGCGCCTCCGCGCGGCTCAGCGGGCCGATGTGCTGGTACAAGCTGGAGCGCAAGTAGCGACCGTATTTCTGCACGATGCTGCTGCTGAGCTTATGTCCCTTCTTGCTCAGCGCGCCGCTCTTGTGCTGAGCGAAGCGCTCCTGCGGCGTCTTGCTCGTCATGCCCACATACACGCATTCCAGCACACCGTTGTACTGGGGGTTGGCTTCACGGAATCGCCTGTCCTCGGTGAAGACCTTGCGGGAGAGCTCGACGACGTAGACCGTGTAGACGGTGGGCATGGCTATGGCGCGAGCGCGCTACCGATTCCGTTCCATCACCGCCACGAACTCCGCCAATTCCAGTTTCAGGTCCTCGCGGATGATTTTGCGCAGCAAACCCTTCGGAAGATCGGCATTGCCATGGAGCGGAACGGTGGTCACCCGGCCGTCTGTGAAGGCACCTCGATTTCGCGGAAACCCACGAAGCGGTTCAGTTGCTCCGGCCGCTCCTCTTCCATGCACATGGCAATCACTTCGCGCACATTCGCGATGGCTTCGTCTATGGTCTTGCCGTAGCTGTGGCAGCCCTTGAATGCCGGACAGCTCACGATGAAGACGCCATCCTCATCGGTCTCAATGATCAAAGGCAGGTGCACGGTTTCCATATCGGCGCTTCCAAAATTAGATCATTGCCCGTGTTGGGTAGTGTCTCAATTTGGACCTGCACGACCTGCTTGATCGGCACTTGTGGGCAGGGTGCTTCTGAGTGTTCAGGTACCGCGTGCGGTGGATGTCCACGGCCTGCGCGGCCCGGCCCGAGCCGATAGTGCGGTGGCTCGTGCGGCGAGGGCCAAGGGCTTGGCCGTGGTTGACTTTTGGCTCCACCTTTTCGTCAAGGAAAAGGTGGAAAAGAACAAGTTCACTTCCTATTCGGCGAATCCATTCTAGTGCTGGCAAATCGATACGATACCCATCAGATCACATCGGCATTGAGCAACCGCGCCCTTCGCGCTAGCCGGCGGCACGCTCGTATCAGCGACTACTGCACCACCATCCGCTTCACCACATTGCGGTCATCGCCACGGGCGCGCAACAGGTAGTGCCCGGGAGCGAGGCCGGGCAGGTGCAGCACGATGCGATCCTGCGCAAGCTGCACGCCTGCGGTATGGACCACCGCGCCCAAGTGGTTGACGAGCTCCACCGAGCGGATGCCGCGCATTCCTTCGAGGATGAAGGTGTCGGCACCCGGGTTGGGGTACAGCATGCCTGCTTCGGCGCCGGGAAGTTCTGCAAAGCCCACTCCGGCATCGCCCATGCGCAGCACGAAGGTGTCCCAGCTGTTGCTGAGGGTGAGTTGCGCGCTGCCGAAGGTGATCTCGTCGCTGTTGAAGATGCCGGCGACCACCAGCTGGCCATTGGCATCGGCCGCCATGCCGTTGGCCAATTCGCCGCTGTCGCCGCCCGCGGTCTGCTTCGCGGCCCATTGCGCAGTGCCGGCCAGGGAGCTCTTGAGCACGAAGAGATCCGCATTGCCCTGCACCACCAGTTCGCTGGCGCCATAGTGCAAGGTGTCCTCATGGATGTCGCCGCACGCGTACACCGCGTTGTTCGCCACCACGATGCCGCGCGCGCGGCTATCGCCGTCGAGGCCATGCGCCCACACCGGGTCGCCAGTGTTGGTGTAGCGCGCAATGAAGCCATTGTCGAAGGCCACGGAATACAGGGTGGTGCCGCCAAAGACCAGCTCGTCGCTCTGGAAGAAGCCGGCGACATAGATGTTGTCCTGCGCATCGAGGTCGATGGCCAGCGGGCGTTCATCGCCATTGTTCCCGGTGGACTTGGCCCATAGGAATGCGCCGGTGGCGGCATCGCACTTGGCAAGGAAGATGTTGGCGAGGCCGGGGTTGGGCAGCGTGAAGGTGCCGAAGGTGGCCACCTGCGTGTAGTAGCCCGCCACGATGATGTCGCCATTGGAATCGACGGCGAGCGCGTAGGCCTCATCGTTGCTGCCGCCACCGGCGCCCTTGGCCCAGAGCACGTTGCCGGCGGCGCCGTACTTCACCACGAACACGTCCATGCTGCCGGCCTGCGTCAGGGTGGTGGTGCCGATGGTCAGCGTGTTGCTGGAGAAGCGTCCGGCTACGACGATGTTCTGCTGGTCGTCCACCGCGATGGCATAGGGGATCTCGAGCGCGGGGCCGCCTTCGCGCGTGGCCCAGAGCACGTTGCCGTCGGGGTCGTACTTCACCACGCACACGTCGCCGACGTTGCCCGCATTGGTGAGGGTGAAGGCGCCGAAGGTGATGCTGGGGCTGTAGAAGTAGCCGGTCATGTACACGTTGCCGGCGGCGTCGGTGGCCACGGCGGTGGCCTTGTCGTCGAGACCCGCGCCGGCGCTGCGCGCCCAGAGCACGGTGCCCGCCGGATCGTACTTCACCACGAAGAGGTCATCGTCGCCTGCCGCGTTGTTCGTGAGCGTGAACGCTCCGAAGGCGATGGTCGCGCTGGTGAATTCGCCCACCGCGATCACGTTCCCTGCGGGATCGGTGGTCACCGCGAGGACCTGGTCGTAGCCCTCGCCAATGCCGTTGCGCGCCCACGACCATTGCACTTGCGCGCTGGCGATGCCGGCGGTTGCAACGAATAGCAAAGGAAGCAGTGGGGTGGAAGGCTTCATGGCTGCGGAGGTTGGTGGCTTCGGCAGGTGAAAGGTAGTCGGCCGGGGAATGGCAATCATCGCTCTCGGACGTCAAGGAGAACAACTCCTATCTTCCGGACCATGACGACGGGCTCTTTCCGCTTCGGCGATCTGGTCATCGCCCCGCCGCGCCCGCTGGAACGCGTGGCTCCATTGCTGCGCGAGGAGTTGTGCGCCGATGTGGAAGAACGCGGGCAGGTGACGGTTCACCTCGCCTTCACCGCGGGCTTCATGGATGGCATCCGCATCTGGCCGAGCACCTACCTGCTGTGCCGCACCAGCGGACAACGCAGTCCGCTGCTGCACGCGGAAGGCATTCCCCATGCGCCCACCTGGCGCGTGGTGCCACCGGGCAGGCGCATCGCCTTCACGCTGCTGTTCGCCGCATTGCCGCGCGCGTGCGAGCTCTTCGACCTGGTGGAGGAGATCCCTGAGGATGGCGGCTTCTACGTGCCCGGCATCGCCCGCAACGGGATGGATGTGTACCGGTTGGGCATCTGACGCGGGCGGCGTGTGACTGGTCGCGCGAAATCGCGCAGCCGACCCTGCGTTGATGGCGCCGCAGTATGCCTTCGTATGTCAGTCAACCTGCGCCGGTCCAATCCTCAGCGCTGCACCGCGAACCGCACCGTTCCCTTCGGCGTGCGCGCGAAGTAGAGGCCCTCGTTCCAAGCGCTCACATCGAGCGACGTGCCGCGCAGCACCGGTGTGACGGCCTGCCCCAGCGCATCGAAGACCTGCACCGGCGCGTTCGGTGCCAGGCCGGTGAACTGCGCGCGCTGCGCGACGGGGTTCGGGAACACGGACGGGGTGCGGGCTGCTTCCAACGCGTGGTCCAGGACCGAGGTGGCCGGCTCGCAGAACAATGCGGTGAAGATGGCCCGGTCCTTATACTGCCAGGGCTGGTCATCGAACGCCGGCTGACCGATGATGCCCGAAGCACCACCGGTGAAGTAGAGGCAACCGTCATCAAGCGCATCGACAGCGCCGCCAAGGCCTGGCGCATAGCGCCTGACCCATTGCAGGGTGCCTGCGGCGTTGTACTTCGCCAGGAACACGCTCTCGTTGCCGAATGGCGCAAGGGTGATTCCTTCGAACATGGTGGCGCTCCCATCAGCGACCTGCCCGGTGAGATAGCAGTTGCCTTCGGCGTCCAGTGCGATTCCGTAAGCATGGTCCTGGAGTGGACCGCCGCCATGGCGCACCCAAACCGGTGCGCCACTGCCGGTGTAGCGCGCGAGGAAGACATCGAGGCTGCCATTGCTCGGGACGCTGACGCCCCCGAAATCGGCCGCGCCCGCGATTTCCCCGCAGAACACGAGGTCGCCGCTGGAGTCGGATGCGATGTCGAAGGCCTTGTCGCCGATGAAGCTCGTCGTGCTACCCGCGCGCGCTGCCCATAGTGGTGTGCCGTCGCCGTTGAACCGGGCAAGGAAGATGTTGTGCAAACCTGCGGATGTCAGTGTGGTTGTCCCGAAGACCACCGCCTGCTGGAACTGCCCGACCACGGCGATGTCGCCGTTGGGCAGCGCCGTGAGCTTGCCCGCTTGCTCTTCGCCTGCGCCGCCCGCACGAAGGCCCCAAAGCAGGTTGCCATCCGCATCGTACTTCAGCAGCAGCGCATCGCTCAGGCCAGCGCTCACCAGTGTGGCGGTGCCGAATGCGGCCGTGCCCTGGAAGTTGCCGCTCACCACCACGTCGCCGTCCGGGGTCAGGGCAACACCGCGCCCCTCATCGGCTAATGGGCCGCCGCCATGGCGGATCCATAGTAGGTCCCCGTCCGCATCGTACTTCGCCAGGAAGAGATCCGTGGAGCCGAGGCCCGTAATCACGGTGCCGTCGAAGGCGACCGTGGGATTGGGCGCATTGGTGCTGATGTAGCCGGTGATGTATGCGTTGCCATCGGCGTCCACCGCCACGTCGTTCGCGTGATCGAGGAGGTCGTCGCCACCGGTCCGCACCCATTGGATGGTGCCGCTGGGATCGTACTTCGCGAGGAACGCATCCGCGAAATGCGACGGGGTGGTTTGCGCATCGAACAGTGCAGGGTCATTCACCACACCCGCCACGTAGGCATTGCCGTTGGTGTCGTGCGCGATGGCGGTCCCCCGTCCTCCGATACCGCCCTGTCGCATCCATTGTACTTGAGCCTGTGTGTATCCGCAGGCCAGAAGAAGCACTGATGAGGTCATCAGCGAAGGGAGCAGGTAGCGCGTTGTCATGTTGTAGGGTTTGGTGAGGCGAACTTGGCTTGAGCCGATGCGCGATGCGTAGCCGGACCCGACGAAGCGGGCATTGGAGCGGATGTAGCGGCGCATGCGGGAGAATGGCCTGGCTGCTGAACATGGAGGACGCGAGCAGAAACGGCAACGCCCCCGACGACAGGGTCATCGGGGGCGTTTTCAAGCTGTGCCTCACGGGGCAGCAACTGCCTTACTGCTTCATTTCCTTCTGCTGCTCCTTCTTCTCCTGTTGCTCCTCGCGCAGCTCACCGGTTCCCTTCTGGCGCATGTCGATCCACTTGGCGTACTGATCGGCGTTCAGCACCGCTTGCATGTCGCGGTCGCGCTCGGTCATCAGCTTCGCCACCTTGTCCTCCACCTCCTTGTCGGTGGGCTTGGGTGTCGATGCTTCGAAGGCCTGGTGCTTCAGCATGTAGCGCTCATCGATCTCCTTCACCTTGGCTTGCTGCACATCGTTCAGGCCGAGCTGCACGTTGAGCTTGGCCACGTTCATGGCCACCCATGCACGACTGGTGGGTGGGAGCTTCTTCTCTTCCTGCGCGGTGGCGGTCACTCCGCCGAACAGGATTAGCCCGCTGACGAGCAGCGCGGCTTTGATTGGATGTGTGTTTTTCATACCGATAAGTCCGCGAATTTCGTTCCGCGTTCAAGCCAGCGCCGCATGCGGTTGACGCAGTGATTACACGGATGAGCACAAGCAGGGCCCGCAGGCACTTCCATCGGATGCGCGCACCACTCATTCGACCGGGACGTGGGGCGTGCCGTGTCGGAAATTACCCATCGCGGGGCATGTCCATCCACAGGCCGCCGGGATGGACAGTGTATCGGGCGCGCTGGCGGCCGAATCACGTTCGCGCACGACGCTTGCATCCATGCGCAAGCATGGCGGCCCGTCGGCCCGTCGGGATGAGCTTGCCCCTTGTTCTGTGGGCGACGCGGTTCGCCATGCGATGCCACGGCCAATGACGCGCCCCCTCTTCCTCCGCCTGGCGGGCACATTCCATGTGGTGCTCGGCGCCGTCTTCTTCGTCTTCACGAAGGAAGCGACGGCGTTGATGATCGAGACACCCGGCGAGCACATGCACCTGCTGGTGAAGGGCCTCAGCGGCATCGTGGCGGCCTTCGGCGGCATGAGCCTGATGGCGCAGAACGCCACCCCCGGACGTGCGCTCAACGCCATCCTAGCCGGCACCCTCCTTTACCTGCTCTTCACCGTGGCGTGCGATATCGTATGGGTGAGCACCGGGCTGCTGCGGCCCATCGCCTGGCTGAGCATCGGCATGCGCGCCGCACTGGCGGCTGGCTATGGCCACTACGCGTGGAAAGGCATTCAGCGCCTGAGGGAGCCTCCCGTGTACGGGCAGCATATGCGGACCTCGTGAGGCCGGTCAGTTCTTCCCGCCGCGCAGCAGCAGCACGAGTCCGACGGCGGCGAGGATGCCGCCCACGATGAAGTAGGGGGAGAACACGCTGTCCTTCTCGCCTAGTTGGATCTCGGTCCTGCCCAGGTCGATCGTCGCCTGCTTGTCGTCCTTCTCCATGAGTCCGTAGCCGACGATGCCGAGCCCTGCGACGAGCAGGAGGATGGGGAGTGCTTTGCGCATGGTGCGTTGGTTGGATTGCGTGTTGTATGAGGAGCCACGGCGATTACCGCCCTGCCGCCTCGTGCGCTAGTTCGATGGCTTCATGCTCTTCCCGCTGCTCGTGCAATAAGCCACCCAGCCCTGATATTGCTCGCTGGTGAGGATGCCTTTGAGTTCCGAGATGATCGTGTTCCCATTCGCGCTCGACAGCGGATTGTCCACTACAGGCACACCCGCCGCGTCGCATTCCTCCTTGCAGGCCTCCTGCACCCGTTGCACGCGGACCAATTGATCGCGTGTGAGCTTCAACGTGGTCCAGGTGTGCGTGCCGGTGCCCAGCAGGCAGGTTTGAAGCAGCGCGTCGGAAGCCGTAGCCCGGGGTTCTTGGGCGCATACCGTTACGGAGAGCAACAGGGCGATGATCAGCATTGGCGTTTTCATGGCGGGTGCGTTCGGTTGGTTGAAGGTACGCCGGAATCAGGGTCATGTGTTGCTCAAGCGCTGGGCGAGTACACCGAGATCGTGGTATTGCCGAAGCACTTGTTCCTGCGCGTTCATGGCCTCCGCGTGGAATTCAGGCATGCCGCCGGCCGGCAGTGTGTACAGCAACTGGTTCCAGACCCGCGCGAGGAGCGCCCGCACGCGCTGCAACGCCTCGATGATGGCCAGCATGCGCGCCGCGCTCTCCGGCCTGCCCATGCCGGCAAGGTGCAGGTCATCGATGAGTATGCGCGCCTCCTCGCACAACTGCGGGCCCGGGATCTGGCCGATGCGCAAGGCCTCGGCCACCAGGCTCTCCATGATCGCGCTATCGTGCTTGTGCTGGTCGCTCAGCAGGGTGCCGAGCGGTACCGGCGAGCGCTGGGCGAGCACGGGCAGCCTGCGCCGCAGGTGCCGGTAGGTGAAGTGAAGGTCGTTGATGGCCATCCGCTGGCGCAGGTGCTCGGCCATCCAAGGTGCGGTTGCGCTGTGCATTGCCCCGCACCGGCAATAACGCTGCCCGGACCGAATGGTGACGATTGAAGCGCGCACGAGCACGAATCGGCGCATCGCCTGTTGCGCGATGGGGAAAGCGCTTCGTCGGATGAGGTTGAAGCGCCCCATCTGGCACTCGCGACATGCAGGTACGGAACAGCCCGGAGGAAAATGCTCCCCCGCGATCAGGGCATCTTCCGCAATTCCGGCAGCATGGAGTAGCGTCCGCCGCAGAGTTCAGCCCACGCCCGCAGCTGTTTGGTGGTGAGCACGGCGCGCAGGTCGGCCTGTAATCGGGATAGCGCGGGCTTGGACGCGGCATTCGCATTCTGATCGCTGGCAAGTGCCGGTTGAGCAGGGTAGGGGTCCGTAGGGGCGCCGGTCGTGTGGCGCTCGCTTCCCACCTGAGGCATCACCGCATCACCACCTTCGCTCTCCACATCCCATTGGCCACCGACCACGGCCGGGTACTTCAGCTTGAGCTCATTCAACAGTCTGATTTGCCGGCGCTTCACATTCAGCGTCTTCCACGTCCCCTGGTCCGCATTCCATAGGCACATGCGCGAGATGACGGGTTCGCCCGCGTCGGTGGTGGCGCCTTGGGCAGAGGCATGCGATGCACCGGAGAAAGAGCCCAGGATGAAGAGAACGAGGACGAAACAGACGCGAATCATGAGACTGTTCAGGCACAAGGGGTGCCACGAATCGGGACTGCGCCATCGGCTGAAAGGGAATGATCACCTTTGGTCGGCAGGATTCCGCCTGCATTCACCAAACCCTTGTTGTCATGACCCGGACCTTCCAAACCACCGCCCTTCTGTTCGCCGCTTCAATCACCCTGCTGGCAGCGTGCAACAACGCCCCCGCGCCCGCCGAGACCGCGCCTGCTGTCGACATGGCCGCCCTCACCGCCCAGGTGCAGGCCATGGAAGACGCGTATGCCGCCGCCAGCGCGGCCAAGGACGCCGATGCGGTGGTGGCCTACTATGCTGATGACGTAGTGAGCTACTCGCATGAGAAAGAGCCCCTGCAAGGCAAGGCCGCATTGCGCGCGAGCTTGGCCGAGCGCATGGCCAAGGACAGCCTCGGTCGCACGCCCTCCTTCAAGGTGCTTGAGCTCTTCGTGGGCAACGACCACATCACCGAGATCGGTTCGTGGTCCGATACCGACCAGAGCGGCGCTGTGGTGGACTACGGCACCTACTTCAGCGTGTTCAAGAAGAATGGCAGTGGTTGGGCCTGCATCCGCGACATCGCGGTGAGTGGCAAGCCCAAGGCGGCACCCGCCCAATAATCCGCTGCACCGCACTGGGAAATGCGCCCCGGTGGGCGCATTTCGCGTTCATGGAGGGTCGCCCCTCAGGTTCTCGCGGGGGCGTAGCGCCTGTTCAGCAATTGCGCCAGCGCTGCAATATGCGCGAAGAGCACCGCAGGCACGAGCACAGCGGGCAGCAGCACCCACGGCGTCGCCGTCACCAGCACGTTGGGCTGATCGAAGTTGATGCGCTGCACGGCGCTGGGGATGCTGAGCACCGCCGTGGTCACCACGATCACGAGCAGGACGAGGCAGCAGCAGTTCCAAACGATGAGCACGGACCGGCCCGGTGGCCGCCTGCTGCGCAGCCAGGCCATCATCGCCAGCGCGGTGAGGCCGCTCACGATGTCGAAGTTGAAGCCGCTGTAGGTCATGTCCTGCGGCACAAGCCCGGCCTCGAAGCCATCGTGCAGCACCAGCTCTACAGGCAGCCGCAGGGCGTGGATGGCGGTGAGCGCGAACAGCGGTAACCCGCGCAGCCAAGCCCTGCCCCTTGGCAGTGCCAATGCAATGAGCAAGGCGATCGCCGGCGGCACGAGCAGCGCGGCCTGCGGCGGCGGGAAGGCGGTAGTGTTGTCGTAGATGCCGCGTTCCGCAAGCATCCAATGCACGAGACCCAGAGCAACCGCGCCAAGCACGAACCACCGGTTGCGCGTGGCGGCGAGGAGCCAGAGCAGGCACCAGAGCACGGCCGCGAGGAAAAGGAGGTGCGAAGTGATGGGCATGCGGCACTAAGCTATCCGGATGTGGTGAAACGGACCACTGATGCGACTCCACGGTAAAAGGGGTGCATCGGCACGGGGTGACATTCGCCTTGTGGTAGAATGCGTCCGTGCCACCCGCTGCTCGCCTCATGCGGAACCGCACCGTCCGTTGCTCTTTTCCTCGCATTGCTCCCCGGGCTATGGACGGCCCACGACCAACCGCCTACATTCGATGGCCCTTGCGTGCTGCGGCAACACGCACCGCAACGCCAACCACACAACCAACACACGAATGAGAACCACGATCCCCCTTCTTCTTTCCGGCACCGCCGCCTGTTTGCTGGGCCTCCCGCTTCCTGCGCAGACCTGCGTGCTGGCCATTCCCGAGAACGGGAAGAGCACCTTGGCCATTCAGACCTTCTCCGGCCCCATGTTCACCGACCCCAAGTTCATGAAGGGCAAGGAGGAGAAGAAGGATGAGGTTGTCGCGGCTTTCAACGCCGGTGTCCGCGCCGGTACGGTCCCTGCGGCCAGCAATGCCGAGATGGTCTTCACCATCACCAAAGCGGTGGTGGAGGCCGGCGATGAATACACCATCGGCTACAACGTGGGCGGCACCGACTACTTCAGCTACGTGGTGTGCAAGGATGATACGCTCTACATCTGCCGCAATCGAGGGCCCGTTTTCGCCGGCCCGCCGGAAGACCCGATCGGCTTCAGCCTGCAAGGCGTGCAGAAGGTACCGGTGCACTTGAAGGTGGGCGACATCCTCCAACCCTTCGAGGATGCCTCCTTCATCTTCCCCACCACCACGGACATGACCGTGAAGAAGCGGGTGTTCTCGCACATGGGCACCAGCAGCAAGGATGGCTTCGGCTTTGCCACGGATTCGCGCACCGGCGAGCAGGGCTTCGGCAAGTACACGACCACCACCACCAAGGCGGTGTACAAGAGCATCGATGTGGCCGTGCGCCAGAGCCTGGGCTTCTCCGCACACAGCTTGCAGGGAATGAACGCCCAGGTGACCGGCGAGGAAGAGGTGACCGTGGGCGGTGTGAAGTACAGGGCCTTCATCATCGAATCGGAATCGTGGACCAAGGGCCAGATGAACATCACCTACGAATCGGCCGATGAGGAGGTGAACCGGGAGCAGGAGGCCAATATGGCAAGGTTGCAGGGGAAGCAGGAGCGCTTGATGGTGCGCAAGGGCTTTACCAACAAGCTGGGCTACATGGTCATGTACAGCAAGACCTGGTTCGTGCCCCAGCTCGGCGGTGCGGTGATCACCGAGTCCTATGATCCCACCGGTGCCATCACGTCCATCATGCGCACGGTGTCGATCCTGTGAGCCGATGCCGCTGGCGGCGATCGTGATGGCACGGTGCTCATTGCGCGCCCTGTCCGATTCCGGATAGGGCGCTCACGGTCATGGGCTGTCCCTCTCGCTCGGTGCCACGTCCTCAGTTCACGACCACATGCAATGCCTGGTGGCCGTTATCGGTGCGCAGGACGAGCATGTAGGAGCCCGATGCGACTTCGCCCATATCCGATAAGCGTATCTGCCTCGATTGCTGGAACGCTCAGATACCTTTCAAAGCTTCGGTATACCTAGCCGTGTAGGCATCCACCTGTTTCGCTTTGTATTGCATGATGAACCGCGGGTGCTCCAGCGCGGTGATGCGATCGAAGAGCCCTAGCCGTTCATTCAGCTTGGTGAAGTAGGCCGCGTTCTTGCCCGTGCCGATGCAGTACACCCGGTCGGTGCGCATGCCGCATTTCACGAGCGTCCGCAGCCAGTCCTCCACGAAGGGGGTGACGGCTTGCTCCAGCACCTTGTCGTCGTAGTAGTTCAGGTTCACGCCGTCCTTCACGAAGCCCAGCGGGCAGATGGCATGCACATACACCTTTCGGTAGAAGGCATCAGCACCGCCCGCAGCGCGCACCATGCGGTAGAAGAAATCGCTGCTGGGCTCGTGGGTGCTGATGCCCTTCACCGCGATGCCGAGGTCGCTCTCGCAACGCTTGGTGTCGGTGAAGGAGAGGCCGGTACTGCCTGCGCCCAAGCGGCCGGGATTGATGCCGAGCATGAGCACGCGCGGCTGCTCATCACTGTAATACTTGCGGTGGAAGGCGGTGACGATGCGGCGCACCTCCTCGGCGTGCGGGCCATTGAAGGGATCGAGCACGCCCACGCCTCTGGGGAGCTTCACCGCATCAAGCGAGAAGGAGAGGACGTGCTGGAGCAGGCGGTCGGCGAGCATTGCGTGGCGGCCAAAGGAACGCAGACGGCACGCGGCCATGGTACCTTCGGTGCATGTACCGCTATGCCGCGCTGTTGTTCGCGATGAGCACCATGCCCACATGGGCGCAGGACGAGCACCCCTTCATCGAATCGTTCACGCTCACGGTGCAGGAGGGCCGTGTGCTGGTGCAATGGGTGATGAAAGGCGGCAGCACCTGCGACGGCTCTGAGGTGGAGCGCAGCACCGATGGCGAGACCTTCAGCGTGGTGCATCGCATCGAGGGGCTCTGCGGTGATCCCGAGGTGCCCGTATCCTTCAGTTGGGCCGATGCCGCACCGCCGGAGCTGAGCACCTTGTTCTACCGCATCCAACTCGGCACCGAGGGGCGCAGCTCCGTGAAGCAGGTGCGCTTCGATCAGCTCACAAGCAGCGCCCAGCGCTTCTATCCCTCGCCCACGAGCGGCGAGACCAGCTTGCTCCTGAACATCCCCGCGAGCGCGCAGGTGGAACTCGTGATTGCTGACGCAGCGGGTCGGGTTGTCCTGCAACGCGCGGGGCTTGTCGGCCGCAGCCATGCGCTCGACCTGCGCCACCTGCCCGCAGGCGCGTACACTTACGTGGCCGAGGCCGATGGGCGGCGATTCGCGGGACGTTTCGTGAAGGAGTAACCGCCGCGATTCCAAGGCTGAAGCGCGTTGCTGAGCAAACTCATTCGGTCGCGGCATGGTCTTAGCCTACTTTTGCGCACCAACAACACTGAACCCATGCGCATCATCCTGAGCATCCTGGCCTTGGCCTTCGTCGTCGCCACCGCGTCGGCGCAAACCGCCACCACCGAGAAGAAGAAGAAGAACCGCAAGGTCGACAAGATCGAGGCCGTCAGCGTTGCGCCCGAAGCAGTCACCCCGAAGGCTGCCTGCTGCGCGGGCAAGGCCAGCGCCAGTAAGGCAGGCTGCGCCGGCAAGGGCGATGTGAAAGCCGATGCCATGAACGAGACGGTTCCTGTGGACGCTGCCGCCACCGTCATCGATGGAGCGGCGGAAGGCGCGCCCAAGGCCGCCTGCTGCGCCAATGCCACAGCCGACAAGAGCTGCTGCGCCGGTAAGGCCAAGGCCGACAAGGGCAATTGCCACGGCAAGGCCGAAGCCCATTCGCACGAGGACACGAAGACCGAGGAGGCGCCCGCCGCCACCCCCAACCAGTAGTATCGAATCCGCTCGAAGGCCCGGCCCGGTTCACCCCGGAGCTGGGCCTTCGCTTTTCTGGTTGGTGACGTAAGTCACGCAAGGCCGGGCCGGATGATGAATGTCACCAACCCCGTTTCGCATAGACGGGACCTTTGCGGAGCGAACGTCAGGTTGCAACCCACAACCCGCATCAACCTTCAACCCTCAACCGAGAACGGGCATGAAACTCCAACAGATCTACACCGGCTGCATCGCGCATGCGGCATACTACCTCGAGAGCAACGGCGAGGCGGCCATCTTCGACCCCTTGCGCGAGGTGCAGCCCTACATCGATCGCGCCACCGCCGACAAGGCGAACATCAAGTACGTCTTCGAGACGCACTTCCACGCCGACTTCGTGAGCGGACACTTGGACCTGGCGAAGAAGACCGGCGCTACCATCGTCTATGGCCCCACCGCCAAACCGGGCTTCGCGGCGCATGTGGCCACCGATGGCGAGGTATTCACCATCGGCAAGGTGCGCGTGAAGGCCATCCACACGCCGGGACATACGATGGAGAGCACCACCTACTTGGTGATTGATGAGGACGGCAAGGAGCACGGCATCATCACCGGCGACACGCTCTTCATCGGCGACGTGGGCCGCCCTGACCTGGCGCAGCACGTGATCGCCGACCTCACCGAGGACAAGCTCGCGGGATACCTCTTCGATTCACTCCGGAACAAGATCATGCCACTGAGCGACGAGCTGATCGTGTATCCGAACCACGGCGCCGGCAGCGCCTGCGGGAAGATGATGAGCAAGGAGACCACCGACACGCTCGGCAACCAGAAGCGCACCAACTACGCGCTTGATCCGACGCTCACGAAGGAAGAGTTCAAGAAGGCGCTGCTCACCGGGCTCACCGCGCCTCCGGGCTACTTCCCGAAGAACGTGCTCATGAACATACAGGGCTACGAGCCCCTCGATGACGTGATGGCGCGTGGCAAACGCGGGTTGACTCCGAGTGACTTCGAAGTGGTGGCCAATGAGGAGCGCCCGTTGGTGCTCGATACGCGCCCGGCGGCGGTCTTCTCCAAAGGATTCATCCCCAACAGCGTCAACATCGGCTTGGACAGCAATTTCGCCATGTGGGTGGGTGAGATGATCACGGACATCAAGCAGGCCATCCTCTTAGTGACCGAGCCGGGTAAGGAGGAGGAGAGCATCATCCGCTTGAGCCGTGTGGGATACGACAACACCATCGGTTACCTCGATGGTGGCTTCGATGCTTGGAAGGCCGCCGGGAAGGAAGTGGACACGGTTGTGCGGATCAACGCCGATGAGTTCGCGAAGCGCTACCCGGCGAAGCCGCTGGTGTTCGACGTGCGGAGGAAGAGTGAGTTCGACAGTGAGCATGTGGAAGGGGCGGTCAACGTGCCCTTGAACCGGATCAGTGAGCACCTCGCCGAGTTCCCGAAGGACAAGCCCTTCATCCTGCACTGTGCGGGTGGCTACCGCAGCATGATCGCTGCCTCCATCCTGAAGCAGCGCGGCTGGGACGACTTCGTGGATGTGGTAGGCGGCTTCAGCGCGATCAGGGAGACCGATGTGAAGCGCACCGCGTACGTGTGCCCAACGACTTTGCTTTGATTTGAAGACCAAACCGACGATGCGCCGCAGCGCTGTGGCTGCGCCGTCGGCTCGTCCTGTTGCCGCGCATCGCGCACGGCGTGCATGCACTGGAGCAACGGCTCGATGAGTGTAGCGCCGCCGATGGGCATCCGGTGAAAGCCCGCGTGCGTGGCGGCCACTACTACATGCAAGACGGAAGCGTGCCGTGGTTGATGCGAACGCCGCTCAGCGCTTCACCCGCGCAAGCGCTTCTTCCATGGTGGCCGACTGTTCATCGGCACTGAGGATGCCGGCCCTCAGAAGTGCCCCGCGCACCTCCGGCATCACCTCCACGAGTTGCACATCCACCTTTCGCTTCCGCAGCGTCTGAATGATGTCGTGCAACCGGTGCAGGCCGGTGGCATCGATGAAGGGCACGTGCCGCATGCGAAGGATGAGCATGCGGTGGCCATCGCCAATGGTCTTCAGGGTGTCCACGAAGGTCTGCGCCGCGCCGAAGAAGAGCGGGCCGTTGATCTCGTAGACCAGGACTCCTTTGGGAATACGACCCAGTTCCGATTCGAGCAAGGCATCGCCCTGATTGCCGGGATCCGTCAGTGGCTTCAGCACCAACACATCGCTCATGCGCTTCATGAAGAGGAAGGCGGCCAGCACCATGCCCACCTCGATGGCCACGATGAGGTCCACGAAGACCGTGAGCAGGAAGGTGGCGAGGAGCACCGCCATGTCGTGCCGGCTGGTGCGGAACACTGCGATGAAGCCGTGCAGCTCCGCCATGTTCCAAGCCACCACCACCAGGATGCCCGCCAAGCAGGCCATGGGGATCATGGCGGCCCATTTGCCGGCCACGAGCATGATCGCGAGCAGCACGATGGCATGCACGATGCCAGCCACCGGTGTGCGGCCGCCGTTCTTGATGTTGGTGGCCGTGCGGGCAATGGCGCCAGTGGCAGGGATGCCGCCGAAGAGCGCGGATAGCATGTTGGCGCCGCCCTGCGCCACCAGCTCCATGTTGCTGCGGTGCCGTCCGCCGATGGAGCCGTCAGCCACCACGGCGCTGAGCAGCGACTCGATGCCGCCAAGCAGCGCGATGGCCAGTGCCGGGCGGAACAATTCCTTCACCGTGCCTAGGTCAACCGCTTGGAAAGAGGGGAGTGGCAGCGTATCCGGGATGCCGCCGAAGCGCGAGCCGATGGTGTCTACGGGCAGGTGCAACACTTGCGATGCCACGGTGGCCAGTACAATGGCGATGAGCGATCCGGGCACCAGCTTGATGAAGCGCCCGGAGAGCACCGTGACCGCGATGGTGCCCAGGCCGATGGCGGCGCTGGTGGAGTCGATGCCGCTGGAACGGAAGTAGACCGGCCACTTCTCCACAAAGCCGGCAGGAACTTGCGCGATGCGAAGCCCAAATAGGTCGTTGATCTGCGCGGAGAAGATGATGACGGCGATTCCCGTGGTGAAGCCCACGATGAGGGTGTGCGGGAAATAGCGCAGCAGCGCGCCGAAGCGCAGCAGGCCCATGGCGATGAGCAGCAGGCCGGCCATGAAGGTGGCCATGGTGAGCCCTGCGAGGCCATGCTCCTGCACGATGCCGTACACGATGACGATGAAGGCGCCGGTGGGACCGCCGATCTGCACACGGCTTCCGCCGAAGGCGCTGATGAAGAAGCCCGCTACCACAGCGGTGATCAGGCCTTTCTCGGGTGGTACGCCTGAAGCAATGGCGAAGGCGATGGCCAACGGCAGCGCCACGATGCCGACGATCACACCTGCCATCACATCCCTGCCGAACTGCTGCCGGGTATAGCCGGAACGCAGCGTGGTGAGGAGCTTGGGAACGAATTCCTTGCTCACGTCGGCGAAGCTATTGGGTGCCTATGAACGTCTTGGTGATCATCGTCAGGGCTTTCAACCACAGGCTGTTCCTCGCACCGCAGCAGCGGTGCATGCCGAGGCCTCGCATCCAATCGAAATCGGATCTTCGCGGCCATGAACGCACCCCGATCCGTCCGCGTCACCAAACGCTTCAGCTTCGAGATGGCCCACGCCCTCCGCTGCCACGATGGCCAGTGTGCCAATATCCACGGCCACAGCTACGTGCTGGATATCACGATCAGCGGCATCCCCGCGGTTGCGCCTGGCCACCCCAAGGACGGCATGGTCATCGACTTCGCCGACCTGAAGCGGATGGTGAAGCCTATTGTGGAGCGCTATGACCATGCGCTCTTCCTTCACGAGCGGGAGAAGGGCTCCATTGATCTATCCAACGCGCTCTTCGGCCGGGTGATCTTCACGAGCTACCAGCCCACGTGCGAGAACATCCTGTTGGCTATTGTTGATGAGCTGGTGCCGAAGCTGCCGGCCGGGGTGAAGCTCAGCGCGGCACGCTTGCAGGAGACGGCGACGAGTTGGGCGGAGTGGACGGGATGAAATGAAGAATGTTGAATGCAGAACCGCAGAAAGTAGAATGGCCATGGTCTGGCGTGATCGTTGGCTTCGCAATTGATCATTTTCCATTCTTCATTCTACGATTCAGCGGCTATCTGGACGTAATGATCATTGCCAGCATTGCGCCGGGGACGAAAGGCGAGCTGCGTTTCAGGGGTCGGCCACGGATCCAAAATGCGTTCGCCGAACCTGCATCCTCCTTTGGTAATAATCTGTTAAGGTCCGTGGATCGGAATACGCACCGACCTACGTTCGCACCCGATTTGGTCCTTTCGGCATGGAACACCTCCGTATGAAGAACCTGCTGCTGGCCTGCACGGTCATGCTAGGGCTGCAGTTCTGCCATCCGCTGATGCTGAAGGCGGGAGGGCAAACGCAGGTGGCTGAAATGATCAGCCTCGGGGTTAATGATGCCGAGTGCAAGGTGGATGTGCCCACCGGCCTAGACCTGCCCACTTTCCAATTGATAGCGCTGGTGCGGGATGTGCGATCGGACGTGCCAGCGGAACGGGCTCTGACGGAGCCTGATCGCAAGTGCGATCCGCCGCTCCCCACAGCCGGACGCTTCCCTTCGGCGCCCTGAGTTCTGGACTATCACCCAGCCATAGCTGGGTGCGGTGGCACTCGGCCGCCCTATTCGCTCATGCCTTCTCAGGTATTGAGCCGTAGTTCCAGGGGAGAACGCGATGAGCGGTTCCCCGCCGGGCCTCAAGGTTTCATCATTCCCGTTCATCTACCGAAGCATGCTCCATATCGAAGGATCGAAGGGCCATCGTGCGTTCAACCAGCACGGTTCAGCTTTTCTCTCAGCGATCTTGACCGCCGCCGTGCTCACCCTGTTCGCCGCGTGCGGCGGGGACCACGACGAGGAACACGAAGGCCACGCGCAAGGCCGCTATCCCGCTACCAGTCCGCTTTTGACCGACACATCGGTCGCGCACGAGTATGTATGCCAGATCCATTCCGAGCAGCACATTGAGCTGCGGGCCATGGAGAAAGGCTACTTGAAGGAAATTCTGGTGGATGAGGGACAGTACGTGAAGGAGGGGCAGCTGATGTTCCGGATCCAGCCGGTGCTGTACCAAGCGGAGGTTGACAGGGCGAAGGCCGAAGCGGAGTTCGCGGAGATCGAGTACCGCAATACCAAGTCATTGGCCGATAGCAACGTGGTGTCGCCGAACGAACTGGCGATGGCCAGCGCCCGCTACGATAAGGCGAAGGCGGAATTGAACATGGCCCAGGCCCACCTGGGCTTCACCGAGATCCACGCGCCTTTCGAGGGCATCGTGGGTCGCTTCCATGTGCGGAAGGGCAGCTTCCTGGACGAGGGCGAACTGCTCACGGAGCTATCAGACAACAGTGCCATGTGGGTCTATTTCAACGTGCCCGAAACCGAGTACCTGGCCTACCAGAAGAGCGCGCGGGCTGGAAACGGCACCCAAGTGAAGCTGAAGATGGCCAACGGGGAAGAGTTCGATCATACAGGCGAGATCACCGCCATCGAATCCGACTTCAACAACACCACCGGCAACATCGCTTTCCGGGCCACATTCCCGAATCCCGAGCGGCTGTTGCGACACGGCGAGACGGGCAACATCCTGATGGATTCCGATCTGAAGGGCGTGCTGCTGATCCCCCAGAAGGCCACCTTCGAAGTGCTCGACCACCGCTACGTCTTCGTGATCGACAAGGACAGCGTGTTGCACACCGCACGGATCGGAATCGGCCCGGAGCTGCAGCACCTCTTCGTGGTGAGCGAGGGGCTCAAGAAGGATGATCGCATCCTGCTGGAAGGCCTGCGCAAGGTGAAGGACGCAGCGAAGGTGGATTACGCGTTCATCGCTCCCGATTCCGTGATGAAGCACCTGGACCTCTACGCCGAATGATCGCGCACGGAAACAGCTGAGCCATGTTCAGGAATTTCATCCAACGGCCGGTACTGGCCATCGTCATCTCGGTGCTGATCCTCTTCGTCGGCGGGCTCGCCATGATGCAGCTGCCCACCGCGCAGTTCCCGGAGATCGCGCCCACCACGGTGAACATCTTCATCGCCTACCCGGGCTCCAGCGCGGACGTGCTCACGAAGTCCACCATCATCCAATTGGAAACGGCGATCAACGGTGTGCAGGGCATGCGCTACATCGCCTCGGACGCCACGAGCGCTGGCGAGGGAACTATCCGCGTGATCTTCGAACCTGGCACCGATCCCAATGAGGCCGTGGTGCGCGTGAAGACACGCGTGGACCAGGTGATGCCCAACCTGCCTTTGCTGGTGCAGCGCGAAGGTGTGATTATCACCCCGGTGCAGCCGAGCATGCTCATGTATGTGAACCTCTTCGGCAACGGAGAGGACGCGGACGAGCTCTTCCTGTACAACTATGCGTTCACGCAATTGATCCCGGAGATCCAGCGGATCCCCGGTGTGGCGCAGGCGCAGATCCTCGGCAGCCGCAAGTACGCCATGCGCATCTGGATGAAGCCTGATCGCATGCGCGCCTACAACATCAGCGCGGAGGAAGTGATGAAGGCCATGGAGGAGCAGAGCCTGATCGCACGGCCCGGACGCCTCGGCCAGAGCTCCGGCATCGAATCCCAATCGCTGGAGTACGTGCTGATTTACCAGGGCCAGTACAACGAGCCCGAGCAGTACCGCAACATCATCATCCGCGCCAACGAGGAAGGCGAGATGATCAAGTTGCGAGACATCGCTGATGTGGAGCTGGGCAGCGAGTTCTTCGACATCTACTCCAACCTCGATGGAAAGCCCTCGGCTTCCATCGTGCTGAAGCAGACGCTCGGCAGCAATGCGAGCGAGGTGATTGCGCAGGTGAAGGAGAAGCTGAAGGAACAGGCCGAGTTCATGCCGCCGGGCATCGGCTACAAGGTGAGCTACGACGTGAGCACCTTCCTCGATGCCTCCATCGAGCAGGTCTTGCACACGCTGCGCGATGCTTTCATCCTGGTGGCGCTTGTGGTCTTCCTTTTCCTGGGCGATTGGCGTTCTACGTTGATCCCCATACTCGCCGTACCGGTGTCCTTGATCGGCGCATTCTTCGTCATGCAGCTATTCGGGCTTTCGATCAACCTGATCACGCTCTTCGCGCTGGTGCTTGCCATCGGTATCGTGGTGGACAACGCCATCGTGGTGGTGGAGGCGGTCCACGCCAAGATGGAAGGCAACCACTTGCTCACGCCTTACGCTGCGGTGAAGGAGGTGATGGGCGAGATCAGTGGAGCCATCATCGCGATCACGCTGGTGATGGTCTCGGTCTTCATCCCCATCTCGTTCATGACCGGCCCGGTCGGGGTGTTCTACCGGCAGTTCTCCATCACCATGGCCGGTTCCATCATCATCTCCGCCGTTGTTGCGCTCACTCTCACACCAGTGCTCTGCGCCATGTTGATGAAGCCCCATACCAATGCGCGGAGAAAGTCCATCATGGACCGCTTCATCGACGCCTTCAACCGATGGTTCGAGCGTTTGACCGGTCGCTACGTGGCCGTGCTCAACAGGATCGCGATGCGGCGCGTGCTCACCTTCGGTGCGCTGGCCGGCTTCTGCGTGGCCATCTACCTGGCCAACCTGGTATTGCCGGCGGGCTTCATCCCCAGTGAGGACCAAGGCACGATCTACGCCATCGTGCAAACCCCGCCCGGCTCCACGTTGGAGACGACCAACAAGGTGGCGCAGGACCTGATGAAGATCTGTGAGGAGATTCCCGAGGTGGAGTCGGTCTCGTCCTTGGCCGGTTACGAGATCATGACCGAGGGCCGCGGATCCAACGCGGGCACCTGCCTCATCGACCTTAAGCCTTGGCACGAGCGCGACAAGGACGTACACGAGGTGATGGAGGAGCTCGAGGAGAAGACCAAGGACCTCGGTGCCATCATCGAGTACTTCGAACCACCCGCCGTTCCGGGATTCGGCTCATCGGCCGGTTTCTCTCTGCGCATGCTCGACAAGACGAACGGCACCGACTACCACGAGTTCGAGCGCATCAACAACGAGTTCATGGCCGCGCTGGGTGAACGCAAAGAACTCACTGGACTGTTCACCTTCTACGCGGCGAACTTCCCGCAGTACGAGATGATCATCGACAACGAGATGGCCATGCAGAAGGGCGTGTCCATCGGCAAGGCGGTGGAGAACCTGAACATCCTCATCGGCAGCACCTACGAACAGGGCTTCATCCGCTTCGGCCGCTTCTTCAAGGTATACGCCCAGGCCGCGCCGGAGTACCGTCGCTTTCCCACGGACCTCACGGATCTGTTCGTGAAGAACGAGGAAGGGGAGATGGTGCCGTACTCCTCGTTCATGCGCTTCGAGAAGCGCCTGGGTCCAAACGAGATCACGCGCTACAACCTATACAACTCGGCCACCATCCGCGGGCTTTCGGTGGAGGGCTACACCAGTGGGGACGCCATCAAGGCGATCCAGGAAGTGGCTCGGGAATCCTTGCCGCGCGGCTACGACATCGCATGGGAGGGCCTTTCGTATGATGAGGCGAAGCGCGGGAACGAGGCCATTTACATCTTCATCGTGGTTCTCATTTTCGTGTATCTCGTGCTCGCTGCCCAGTATGAGAGCTTCGTGCTGCCCTTGGTGGTCATCCTATCCCTGCCGGTCGGTGTGCTGGGCTCCTTCCTGTTGCTGAAGGCCATGGGCCTGGCGAACGACGTGTACGCGCAGATTGGCATCATCATGCTCATCGGCCTGCTGGGCAAGAACGCGGTGCTCATCGTGGAGTTCGCAGTACAGAGGCAGCGCGCCGGCGCGACCGTGCTGGAAGCTGCCATCGAAGGATCGAAGGCGCGGTTCCGCCCGATCCTCATGACCTCCTTCGCCTTCGTAGCTGGCCTCATCCCCTTGGTGCTCGCATCGGGCGCTGGTGCAATCGGCAACCGCACGATCGGTTCATCCTCGTTGGGGGGCATGTTGGTCGGCACGGTGATCGGTGTGCTCGTGATTCCTGGCCTTTACTACGTGTTCGCTACCTTGATTGAAGGCCGCAAGCTCATCAGCGACGAGCGCGATGAACCGGTGTCGGAGGAGTTCGTGCGCAAGAGCGAAGAGGCCATCGAATCGAAGGAGGTGATCCGATCCCTGAACGCGCGGTTGAAGGATCTCCTGAAGCGAAGGAAGCCATGATGCACTGCACGGGAACCATGAGCCGGTCAACCAACCGCTTCGCGAGCGCATGCCTGCTGGCATTGCTTTCCCTGTCATCCTGTGTGCCATCGCTGCAGGTGCGTGAAGCCCTGAAGACCGAGCCTGCCACGTATGCTGGCTCGAACGACACCACGGACGCCGCAACGAAGAGTTGGCGGCAGTTCTTCACCGACCCGGACCTCCGTGCGCTCATCGACAGTGCCCTGGCCAACAATCAGGAACTGAACATCATGCTGCAGGAGATCACCATCGCCCAGAGCGAGGTGCGGGCTCGTAAAGGGGAGTACCTGCCCTTCGTGGACTTCAGTGCGGCCGCTGGTGCAGAGAAGGTGGGCGAGTTCACGCGCAATGGAGCGGTGGAACACAGCTTGGAGATCGATCACGACACCAGGTTCCCCGAGCCGCTGCCGGATTTCATGGTGGGTGTGCGTGCCTCATGGGAGTTGGACATCTGGAAGAAGCTGCGCAATGCCAAACAGGCCGCTGTACTGCGCTACCTCGGAACCGTGGAGGGCCGGAACTTCATGGTCACCAACCTGGTGGCGGAGATCGCCAACTCGTACTACGAGCTCATGGCGCTGGACAATCAGTTGGAGATCCTGCGGACCAACATCGCCATCCAGCAGGACGCGCTGGAGATCGTGCGGATGGAGAAGCAGGCGGCCAAGGTCACCGAGCTGGCCGTGCGACGCTTCGAGGCGGAGGTGCTGAAGAACCGCAGTGTCCAGTTCGACATCCAGCAGCGCATCGTGGAGACGGAGAATCGCATAAACTTCCTGGTTGGCCGCTATCCAAGATCCGTGCAACGCAATTCGGCGGCGTTCTCAGGTCTCATCCCCGATACAGTCTATGCCGGCCTTCCATCACAACTGCTGTCATACCGTCCGGACATCCGCAAGGCTGAGCTGGAGCTGGCCGCAGCCAAGCTCGAAGTGAAGGCGGCGCGCGCGAACTGCTATCCGTCGGTGCGTCTTACCGCCGGTGTCGGCTTGAATGCATTCGAAGCCTCGCTGCTCACGGAAACGCCTGCATCACTGCTCTACAACGTGGCCGGTGACCTTGTGGCGCCGCTCATCAACAGGAACGCGATCAGGGCCACCTATGCAGGCGCCAACGCGCGTCAACTCCAAGCCGTGTATGACTATGAACGCGCGGTGCTGAACGCTTATGTGGAAGTGGTGAACCAGCTCTCGAATATCCAGAACCTGCGTCGCAGCTACGACCTGCGCGCGCAGCAGGTGGATGCGCTTTCCAGTTCGATCACGATCTCGTCGAACCTCTTCCGTTCCGCCCGCGCCGATTACATGGAGGTGCTGCTCACCCAGCGCGATGCGCTCGAATCACGATTCGAGTTGGTGGAGACGAAGAAGCAGCAGCTGAACGCGATGGTGGATATGTACAAAGCGCTGGGAGGTGGGTGGAGGTAGTGGTAGTGAATAGGGCATTCGCTATGGCTGTCGCCTACCATCGCGATCTTCGCGATCTTGGATCCCCACTTCCTCGCGCTTCCCATCTTCTTCTGCGTCGCCTTGCTCTACAGCAGCGTAGGTCATGCCGGCGCCAGCGGCTACCTGGCGGTGATGGCATTGCTGTCATTCGCACCGGAGACCATCAAGCCCACCTCGCTGGTGCTGAACGTGGCGGTGGCAGGTATCGCCAGCTGGCGCTTCTTGCGCGCGGGCTGTTTCAGTTGGAAGGTGTTCTGGCCCGTGGCGGTTGTCGCGCTGCCGCTGGCTTTCCTCGGCGGTCGCCTGCAACTGCCGTCGCGCGCATTCGCGGTCGTGGCCGGCGTGTTCCTGATTGCTTCTGCTTTGCTCATGGCTTGGCGGGCGCTGCGCAAGCCTGAAGATCGGGACCCCCGTCCCATGCCACTGTTTGCATCCATCGGTGTTGGCCTACCCATCGGCTTCCTGTCTGGCATCATCGGCGTGGGCGGCGGCATCTTCCTCTCGCCAATCCTCATCGCGGGGCGTTGGGCCGCGCTTCGGCACATCTCGGGCATCGCCGCGCTCTTCATCTTCATCAACTCCCTTTCGGGATTGGCCGGGCGCATGACCAAAGGCTTGGAGGTGCATCCCTTCATGCCTTGGTGGCTTCTGGCTGTGGTTGCAGGCGGCATCATCGGGTCGTGGCTCGGCGTCTCACGCTTCGGAGCGCGCGCCATCCTCATCGCGCTCTTCTTGGTGCTGACGACGGCCGGGATGAAGCTGCTGTTCGCGGTTGATGGCCGCCTTTCATTTTCTGATTTCCTGATCTTCACCCCATGAATCATCCTTGGCACGACCTCTCGCCTGGCGAGCGCGCACCGCTGCGCGTCAACGCCATCATCGAGATCCCCAAAGAGAGCAAGGGCAAGTATGAACTGCACAAGGAGAGCGGCCTGCTGATGCTGGACCGTGCGCTCTTCAGCGCCGTGCATTACCCCGCCAACTATGGCTTCATCCCACGCACCTATTGCGACGACAGGGACCCGCTGGACATCCTCGTGCTCACCAGTCTCACGTTGCCGCACCTCTGCCTGGTGGATGCCACGGTGATCGGCGTGATGCGCATGGTGGATCAAGGCGAGGCCGACGACAAGATCATCGCCGTGGCTACGAAGGATGAGAGCGTGAACCACATCACCGACGTGTCGCAGCTCGCCCCGCACACCGAGAAGCAGATCCGCCGCTTCTTCATGGACTACACGGTACTCGAGGGCAAGGAGGTGAAGGTGGAGCAGTTCATGGGCCGGGAGGAGGCGATGCGGATCGTGGAGGAGGCGATTGATTTGTATGGCCGCACCTTTGGTGATCGCGCTGGAGTGACCGAGACATAGATCCCGTTGGGTTCGCTGCGCGCGCGGTCAAGCGGAAGAGCTTCCGGGCCATTAGCCTTCGTTCGCCATCGCTTTTAGTGGAACTCATCCAGTAATCCGGGGTCGGGGTGGTCCAACGGCCGGACCTCGTGATGGTAAAGTGGTGCGCACCGAAGCCTTTCACGAACCCTTGATCCGGCGCAGATGAATCGGCAAAGCCCTTTGGGCGCTGAGCGCGAGAACGACCTGACAAACATCAGCACACCAGTTTAGTGCCTCTGTACCTTTGGCGCGTGAACTCGCGCTTTTGGTCCATTCTGCCAATACTTTGGGTACAGGGGTTCTTGGTGAGCCCGGACTTGGTGAAGTTGCCGTTGCTCTTCGCGCATTTCTTTGAACATCAAGCATCAGACGAAGAGTTGGACCTGTCGTCATTCATCGCGTTGCACTACGCCAGCGAAGAGCATCAAGCTGAAGACGGCCACGAGAACCTCCCCTTCCACCACCACCATGGTGCAGCTGTTGATCAGCATATGGCGAAAGTGATCGGTTCGGATCCATTGCGACCGGTCAGCTTTCCCACGCTTTCCGCTCGCAAAGCGATAACTGTTCCTGTGGACGAGGACCTTCTTGCGGGGCACCAGTCCGAGCTTCTGCGTCCGCCCCGAACCCGGGCCTGATCACACCAACAACCAGGTGCAAGTGATCACCGTGAGCCCAGCGTTGGGCGCCGGTGATATCGAGCGGCTGATCACCTTCCCTATCGAGCAGGCCACGCGCAACGTACCGGGCATCATCGAGCAGCGCAGCTTCAGCCGGTTCGGGCTATCGCTCGTCACCATCGTGTTCGACGATGCCACGGATGTCTACTGGGCGCGGCAACAGGTCACGGAACGGCTCGCGCAGATCACCATTCCGGAGTCGTTAGGAAAGCCTGAACTCGGCCCTGTTTCCAGCGGCCTCGGTGAGATCTTCCAATACGTCGTGAAGCCGAAGCCCGGATACGAGGGGAAGTACGATGCGACGGAGCTGCGCACCATCCAGGATTGGATCGTGCGTCGCCAGCTCATCGGCACGGAAGGCGTGGCCGACGTGAGCAGTTTCGGCGGAAAGCTGAAGCAGTACGAGATCGCTGTTGATCCGGAGAGGCTCGGCGCTATGGGCATCACCATCGCGGACGTGTTCACTGCCGTGGCACGCAACAACAGCAATACCGGCGGGGCCTACATCGAGAAGGGGCCGGCCATGTTGTTCATCCGAACAGAAGGCCTCATCGCTGACATGGAGGCGATCCGCACCATCCAAGTGAAGGTGCTGCCCGACCATACCCCGGTGCTTCTGCACGATGTGGCCGAGGTGCGCTTGGGCACGGCCACACGGTACGGTGCCATGACCTACAACGATGAAGGCGAAGTGGCCGGCGCGGTGGTGATGATGCTGAAGGGAGCCAACTCCAGCGCGGTGATTGAGCAAGTGAAGGAACGCATGGCGCAGATCGAGAAGACACTGCCCGAAGGCGTGTCCATTGAACCCTTCCTGGACCGCACCAAGATGGTGAACAACGCCATCAGCACCGTGGAGACGAATCTGATGGAAGGCGCGCTGATCGTGGTGCTGATCCTTGTGTTCTTCCTGGCCAACCTGCGCGCGGGACTTGTGGTAGCATCGGTGATCCCGTTGGCGATGCTCTTCGCGGTGATCATGATGAACCTCTTCGGCGTGAGCGGCAACCTGATGAGCCTGGGCGCCCTGGACTTCGGGCTGATCGTGGACGGCGCGGTGATCATCGTGGAAGCCGTGCTGCATCGCTTGCATGGCACCGGTCATGGTCTGGGCGCTGGCAAACTCGATCAGCAACGCATGGATGAAACGGTGCGCAGTTCCGCAAGCCGCATGATGAACTCCGCCATGTTCGGCCAGGTGATCATTCTCATCGTGTACCTGCCGATCCTCTCGCTGCAGGGCATCGAAGGAAAGATGTTCAAGCCCATGGCGCAGACCGTGGCCTTCGCCGTGCTGGGCGCAGCGATCCTTTCGCTCACCTATGTGCCCATGATGAGCGCGCTCTTCCTCAGCAAGAAGCTCAACCCCCCAGCGACATGGACGGATCGCATGATGGAACGTCTCGGGAGAATCTACCGCACGTGGCTGGACAAGGCCATCCTGAAGCCCATGCGACTGGTGGTCGCTGCGCTGGCGCTGCTCGTGGTGGCGGGCGGCATCATGGCAGCGATGGGAGGGGAGTTCATCCCCGAACTGGAGGAAGGCGACTTCGCGATTGACACGCGACTGCTCACCGGCAGTTCACTCACCAATACCGTGGAAACGTGTTTGAAAGCAGGAGGTATGCTGAAAGCGAACTACCCCGAAGTGGAGAAGGTGGTGGCCAAGATCGGCAGCGGCGAGATTCCGACCGACCCCATGCCCATTGAGGCAGCGGACATGATGGTGATCCTGAAACCCAAGAAGGAATGGACCAGCGCGAAGACGTTCGATGAACTGGCCGAGAGGATGGGCGCCACGCTGAGCGCTCTGCCCGGCGTCACCTTCGGATTCCAATACCCCGTGCAGATGCGCTTCAACGAACTGATGACCGGCGCACGCCAGGACGTGGTGTGCAAGATCTACGGCGAGGACCTGGACTCGCTGGCGCTGTATGCGCACAAGCTTGGCGAGCTGGTGAACACGGTGGAAGGCGCCAAGGACCTCTACGTGGAGACCGTAGGCGGGCTGCCGCAGATCGTGGTGCGGCATGACCGCGCTGCGCTGGCTCGCTATGGGCTGGATGTGGAAGCGGTGAATGATGTGGTGCGTACAGCGTTTGCAGGCAGTGTGGCCGGACAGGTCTTCGAGGGGGAGCGTCGCTTCGACCTCGTGGTGCGCGCACGTTCTCAGAGCCGTTCTGGGCTCAGCGATGTGCAGCGATTGTTGGTGCCCACACCCATGGGTAAGCCCGTGCCGCTCTCCATCCTCGCTGAGGTCCGAATCGAGGATGGACCCAATCAGGTGCAGCGCGAGGATGCGAAACGCCGGATCACCGTGGGCTTCAACGTACGCGGCCGCGATGTGCAGAGCATCGTGGAGGAACTGCAAGGCAAGGTGGATGCACGATTGAATCTGCCTGTCGGCTACTACACCACTTACGGCGGCGCGTTCGAAAACCTCATGGACGCCAAGAAGCGACTGAGCGTGGTAGTGCCGCTGGCGCTGCTGCTGATCCTGTTGCTGCTCTACTTCGCATTCGGTTCCCTGAAGCTGAGTTTGCTGGTCTTCAGTGCCGTGCCGCTCTCTGCGATCGGAGGCGTATTCGCCTTGGCCGGTCGCGGTATGCCCTTCAGCATCTCGGCTGGGGTGGGCTTCATCGCGCTGTTCGGTGTGGCGGTGCTCAACGGCATCGTGCTGATCAGCGAATTCGAGCACTTGGCCAAGGGCGGATTGCAGGATGTGGCAGAACGCATCCGACTAGGCACCGCTACGCGATTGCGTCCCGTGCTCATGACGGCCAGCGTGGCTTCGCTCGGTTTCCTGCCCATGGCGTTGAGCAATGGCGCTGGTGCCGAAGTGCAGCGTCCGTTGGCCACCGTGGTGATTGGCGGATTGCTGACGGCCACCTTCCTCACGCTCTTCGTGCTGCCCGCGTTGTACATGCTCGTGCATCGCAAGCGGAGCAAGGACGGTCCGCTAATCAGCAGTTCCGTGGCAGTTGCGTTGTTGGTCCTGCTTCTTGCCTCACCCATCGGCACGATCGCTCAGGTGACCGTGCGGCCGATCACATTGGAGCAGGCCGTGGACAGCGCGATGCGCAACAACCTCTACCTGAAGAGCGCCGCACTGCACACCGATGCGGAGGAGGCCCTCATAGGCAGCGCGTGGGACCTGCCACGCACCAATGTGGACGTGGAGTATGGCAAGGTGAACACCAACGTGGACGATGATCGCATCAGCGTGACGCAGAGCCTCGCCTTCCCCACGGTGTATGCGCAACGCAGGAGGATGCTGAAGCACAACGCGGCCGGTGTGCGTTGGGAACAGGCGATGCGCCAACGCGAAGTGCGGGTGCAAGTGCAACAGACCTATCACGAGGTTTTGATCCTCGGTGAGCAAGTACGTCTTCTGCAAGAAGCCGACAGCATCTACACGTTGGCCGTTTCCGGTGAGGAACAGCGCTTCGACCTGGGGTCGAGCAACGTTCTGCAACGCGCCACGGCCCGCACCCAAGCCATGCTGATGCGTGCCCGTGTGCAACAGACCAGTGCCGAATTGCAACAGGCCCGCACACGCCTTTCGCAATTGACGAACAGCACCGGCAACTGGTCGAGCGCTCCAATTCCGATGAAACAGACGGTACCGGTACTGCCCGGTGAAAGCACGGTGCTGCAGCATCCCATCGTGCGATCGGCCAATGAACAGGAGGCCGCAGCGGATGCACGCTGGCGGATGGAACGCTCCACGCTGCTGCCCGAATTCACACTGGGTGTTTCATCCATGACACTCTACCAATCGCCCTCTGTCCCCGATGGTTCGGTGATTTATGGGCGAAACGAGCGCTTCAATATGGTGCGGGCCGGCATCGGTTTGCCGCTGTTCTTCGGTGCACAGAGCGCACGCAACAAGGCCGCTCGCCTCGGTACCGAACGCGCCAGCAACGAGACGGCAGCGCTGACGCAGGAGATCCGTACCCAATTGCAACAAGCGCAGCAACGCTACACTGCGCAATTGTCCAGGGTGGAATCCCTTGAGCAAGGGGCCGCGCAGGAGGCCGAACAACTCCGCAGATCGGCGGAAGAAGCGTACCACAGCGGCCAACTCGATCGGTTGGAATGGAGCCTGCTCACCGGGCAGTCCATCAGTCTTTCCATGGAATACCTCGATGCGCTGCGTGCCTTGGGCCGCGCTGCTTTCGAACTCAACGCCTTCAACGAATTCTAACCTCTCGCAGAACATGCGTCATTTCATTTCAATGTCAACGAATCGGCCCTGTGGGTCGGCGCTACGCGTGCCATTGATCGGCATCATCACCATTCTGGTGGTGTTCGCGTCGTGTTCCACAACCGAACCACCTGCCGATGCTCCTACCCTGGAAGCATCCGCCACAACTGTCACCCTCAGCGCTGAACAACTTGAGAACGCGGGTATTGTCAGTGGCAAGGCGGAGCGGCGATCGCTAGGCGTACTCATGCCGGTGCAGGGGGTCGTCGATGTTCCCCCGCAGAACCTGGTCAGCATCAGTGCGCCGCTCGGTGGTTATCTGCGCTCCACGGACCTGCTGCCCGGCATGGAGATCCAGAAAGGGCAGACGCTCGGGATCATGGAGGATCCACGGTTCATACAGCTGCAACAGGAGTACCTGATCGCCGAAGGCAAAGTGGAGATGCTCGCGCAGGATTTCGAGCGCCAGAGGGCCCTGAACGCGTCGAAGACGAGCAGCGACAAGGTGCTTCAAGCAGCAGCGTCTGAGTTGAACACGCAGAAGGTGACCCTGCGCTCCCTGGCGGAACAGCTCCGGTTGATCGGTTTGGACCCTGCATCGCTGAGTGCCGAGACCATCTCACGCAGCGTGGCGCTTCGCTCGCCCATCCACGGTTGGGTGGCGAAGGTGAACGTCAACATCGGGCGGTACGTGCAGCCCATGGATGTGCTCTTCGAACTCGTGGACCCCAAGGACATCCACCTCGCCCTGACGGTCTTCGAGAAGGACCTGCCCAACGTGCGGATCGGCCAGGAGGTGCACGCGCGCCCGACGGCTCATCCCGACGACGAGTACAAGGCGGAGGTGATCCTCGTGGGGCGCAGCCTCGATGCGGACCGCAGCACCATCGTGCACTGCCACTTCACCAGGACGCACCGTGACCTAGTGCCGGGAATGGCCATGAGCGCCACACTGGAGATCCGCACGGACACCGTTTGGTGCATACCCAAGGATGCCGTCGTGCGCACTGGTGATGGTCAGGCCGTGTTCACCGCGAACGCGGATGGCAGCTATACCATGGTGCCTGTCAGCACTGGGGCGGAGGAGTATGGCATGATGGAGCTGCGTGATCCGCCGTCAGCGCTGATCACTGGCCCTGTCGTGCTCAAGGGCGCGTATCACCTGCTTTCCACCTTGAAGAACAGCAGCGAGGAATGATCGCAAGAATTCAATAGAACGAATCACGGAATTCACCGCGAACCAGGTTCGCCAACAACCAGACACATGAAGAAGCGCATCGCCTTGATCCTGATCGCCCTGTTCGCCTTGGCGCAGTTGATCCAACCCGACCGTTCCGTTCCAGCTCCGGCCCCAGCGAACGACATGCTGACCTTGACGCAAGCCCCGCCGGACATCCGGGTACTGGTTGAAGGGGCCTGTTATGACTGCCACAGCGACAAGTCCACCTATCCATGGTACGCCTACGTGACCCCGATGAACTTCTGGCTGCAGAGCCACATCAACGAAGGCCGGGAGAAGATGAACTTCTCGAGGTGGAACGATCCCGCCAGCCGGGAGGAGGCCTACGAGTGCGGTGAGGTGCTCCGGGAGGGTGAGATGCCCCCGAAGAACTACGCGTTCATCCACGGCCATGCCCAGTTGACCGACGCGCAGCGCGGTCGGCTGGTGGACTGGTTCGATGCCCACATGCCGAAGGAGGATGGCTCAGGCGCCGAGCATGAGGAGAACCATGACTAACCCGCCGAGCAACTTCGCCTCCCCGTCGAAAGGCTTGCGTGCAA
This sequence comes from Flavobacteriales bacterium, assembly GCA_016715995.1. Lineage (GTDB taxonomy): Bacteria > Bacteroidota > Bacteroidia > Flavobacteriales_F > PHOS-HE28 > PHOS-HE28. The sequence goes on along the minus strand of JADJXF010000024.1, from coordinate 34,584 downwards.
ACAGAGCCACAGCCCGTCCTTCGTTGAACCTTTCAATCATCCCTGCGACATGATCGCACCAACCGACCTTGTGAAGCGCTTTGTGGGCCCGCTGTTCAGTACCCGCGCGGCAGGTGTTTACATCCTGTTGTTCGCTGCTGCCATCGCGGTGGGCACCTTCGTGGAGAACGACTTCGGCACCAGTTCGGCGCAACACGTCATCTACAAGTCCACCTGGTTCTCCGTGCTGTTGGCATTGTTCTGCATCACCATTGCCGTGAACGTCGTACGCTTCAAGATGGTGCGGCAAAGGAGGTGGGGGCTGCTCCTGTTCCATCTGTCCATGATCCTCATACTCATCGGCGCGGCGATCACACGGTACTTCGGCTTTGAGGGCATCATGCACATCCGTGAGGGCGGCTCCTCCAATGTCATCCTATCCGCGGAGACATTCCTGCAGTTCGAGGTGCGCAAGGGAGAGCGTAGCTACCGATTCGATGAACCCGTGCTTTTCTCCACGCTCGGCGACAACGATTGGAAGGGTTCCTACCTGATTGGGAGCGACCTGATCGAGGTGTCGATGAAGGAGTTCATCCCCAACCCCAAGGAGGTGATGGAGGAGAGCCCTATGGGCAAGCCCACGATCAAGGTGGTCTTCGCGGGAATGAGTGGCCGCGAGGAGTATTTCGTGAGCGCCGGTGATGTGCGTCGGATCCGCAACGTGCTCTTCAATTTCCAGGAGCCGGCAAGGGAGGGCGCGGTGAACATCGCCTATCGCGAGGGTTCGCTCCTCATCAAGTACGACCGGCCGCTGGTGCAGACGGTGATGGCGACGCAGACCACCGACACGCTGCAACCTCAGGAAGCCTACCACGCCTTGATGCTGCGTGCCATGTACAATGATGGAATGAACGGCTTCGTCTTCGGCGACTTCAATACTCAGGGCGTCGTGCATCTGGCATCGGAGGGCCCCAAGGTGAAGAACGAAAGCATGACCGCGCTCCGCATGGACGTGACCGTGAACGGTGAAACGCAGGAGCTCTTGGTCTTTGGCCAGAAGGGATCACAAGGAAGGCCTGCCATCAGGCATGGTGACAAATTGGATGTGGCCGTTTCCTACGGCGCCAAGGAGATAGCCCTACCGTTCTCCCTAAAGCTGCACGACTTCATCATGGATCGCTACCCCGGCACGGACAGTCCCACATCGTATGCGAGTGAAGTTCAACTCATCGATGAGCGTGGGAGCATCGCGGAGAATCACCGCATCTTCATGAACAATGTGCTCGATCACGATGGATACCGCTTCTTCCAATCGTCCTACGACCGGGACGAGCTTGGGACCTACCTGAGCGTGAACCATGACTTCTGGGGCACCTGGGTCACGTATGTAGGTTACATCCTGCTTACGCTCGGCATGGTCCTATCGCTTTTCAGCAAGAAGAGCCGGTTCCAGAGGCTCGCCGAGAGCATCAGGGACTTGAGGCGCACGAATGCGGTTGCATTGGTCCTTGTGTCGCTCATCTGCGCACCGGCGACCCTGGTCGCTCAGAAGGTCATCGATCTCGCGAACAGCACGCATGTGGTGGACCCGGGGCATGCAGAACTGTTCAGCAGGTTGGTCGTGCAGGACCACAATGGCCGCATGAAACCCATGCACACGCTTTCGCGGGAGGTGATGCGCAAGGTGTACCGCAAGGAGAGCATCAACGGCCTCAACGCCGACCAGGTCATGCTCGGCATCTTCGTGAACAGCTCCGAATGGGTTGACGTGCCGATGGTGAAGCTGGGCGAGCACCCGGAGACCCACCGCCTCCTCGGTGTTGCAGGTCCGTTGGCCGCCTATGCGGACTTCTTCGACGAGAACGGAGCATATATCCTGCGTGATGAGATGCGTCGGGTCAATGCGTTGAAGCCGATCGATCGCGGTGTCTTCGAGAAGGACCTGTTGAAGGTGGATGAACGGGTGAACATCATCCACATGATGCTCGGCGGTGGCCTGTTGCGGATCATCCCCGTCCCAGGCGACGCCAACAATACCTGGGCGGCTGTGAACGCGGAGGAAGGTGGGCATGTGCATGCCAGCGACCCCGTGGCCGAGCGTTTCTTCGCTGCGTACGTGCCGGCCTTGCGGGAGGCCATGACGACCAACAACTACAGCCTGCCGAACAAGCTGCTGAAGGAACTGAGCGCTTATCAGAAGGATGCCGGGGCGGCAGTGATGCCTTCTGAGGCGAAGGTGAAGGCCGAGATATTCCTCAACGAGTTGAACGTCTTCAACCGCCTGGCGCTGTTCTATACGTTGCTCGGCTTCACCTTCCTCTTCTTCCTGTTCTTCTCCGTGTTCAAGCCGGCGATCGACCTGCGCAAGATCCAGAAGGTCATGCTGATTCTCCTGCTCAGCGGTTTCGTGCTGCATACCCTGGGGCTGGGCCTGCGCTGGTTCGTCTCTGGCCGCGCGCCATGGAGCAACGGGTACGAATCCATGATCTACATCGCGTGGACCACCGTATTGGCAGGGCTCTTGTTCAGCCGGAGGTCCCTCGGCGGCTCGGCCGCCACCATGATCCTCTCCGCCGCCGTACTGCTCGTGGCCATGCTCAGCTACCTCGATCCGGAGATCACACCGTTGGTACCGGTGCTGCGTTCCTACTGGCTCACCATACACGTTTCCCTGGAAGCGGGCAGCTATGGTTTCCTGATGCTCGGTGCGGTGATCGGGTTGATGAACCTGATCCTGATGACCATCCTCACCAAGGAGAACGAGCGACGCATCCACCGCATCGTGAAGGAGATGTCGTACCTCAGCGAGATGACCTTGATCGGGGGGCTCTTCATGATCAGCATCGGCACCTACCTGGGCGGGGTGTGGGCCAATGAATCGTGGGGGCGCTACTGGGGCTGGGATGCGAAGGAGACCTGGGCTTTGGTGACGATCCTGGTGTATGCCTTCATCCTGCATATGCGCATCATCCCGAAGATGCAGGGTCTGTTCGCGTACAACGTCAGTTCCCTTTTCGGCCTTGCAACAGTGATCATGACCTACTACGGCGTGAACTACTACCTCAGCGGACTGCATTCATACGCCGCGGGTGATCCGGTTCCTGTGCCACAATGGGTCTACATCGGGGTCGCGACCCTTGTGGGCATCAGCATTCTGGCCTTCATCCGGAAACGGAGATTCGCGCTGTTCAAGTAGTATCGTGACCTCCAATCGACAAGCTACCTCACATCATGCCCCGATACGTCACCTTCGCTCTCAGCATCGTACTGGCTTTGTCCTCTCTTGCCCAGGTACGGCCAGCATACACGCTCTTCAACGCGAAGGGGAAGAAGATCTCGCACAACGAGATGTTGCGCATCGTTCGCGATGGCGACATCATCCTTTTCGGCGAGGAGCATGACGATCCCATCGCGCACTGGCTGCAACTGTTGGTTGCGCAGGACCTGGCGGCACAGGGACCTTTGATCATGGGCGCCGAAATGATCGAAGCGGACGACCAGACTGCCTTGGATCGCTACTTGCACGGAGAGATCGACCAGGCGGGGCTGGACACCCTTGCGCGCCTTTGGAAGAACCATTCCACTGACTACGCGCCCCTAGTGGACCTTGCCAAGGAGAAGAAGTTGCCCTTCATAGCGTGCAACATACCCCGACGGTATGCACGCGCCGTGAGCAAGGGTGGATTTTCAGCCCTTGATACCGTGCCTGCCAACGAACGCGCTTGGATAGCCCCGTTGCCGATCGCTTTTGACCCGGCACTGCCAGGCTACGTGAAGATGTTGACGCTGATGGGCGATCACGCCAGTCCGGAAATGGCCATGGCACAAGCGCTGAAGGATGCCACCATGGCTCATTTCATCGCCAAGCACGCGACAAAGGGTTCGCGCTTCCTCCACTTCAACGGGAGCTTCCATTCCGATTTCAACGAAGGCATCGGGTGGTATCTGGAGCGGACCCGACCGGAGTTGGCAAGGGTCACCATCGCCACGGTGAGCCAGGATCAAGTAGGCCGGCTCGATCGCGAGCACCTCGGCCAAGCCGACATCATCATCTGCGTTGATGCGGCGATCCCCGGAACCCATTGAGTTCCTCGGCCCCCAGCTCTAGTTGCGTGAGGTTGTGCACGTTCCTGGCCGGTCACCGACCACGCTATGCGGATCCGGTCACTTCACAAGGCGACCATCTTCAAGCAGGATATCGTACTTGTATCCAGCGCCGAAGTCCTTGTTCAATGCAACCGTTCCAATCATGGTCACCGCTTGACCTTCTGTGATGGGGATGTCGGTAGTGATCACGAGCTCGGGATCGCCCTTGCTCCCATCCTTCACGTGGATCCAATTACGGCCCATGATATTGGGATTCACCTTCGTGCAGGTCCCGCTCACCTGAATGGTCTTCCCACCGAACTTCTTGGGGTCCGCGATCAGGTCCGCGATCCTGGTGGAACCGGGCACGTCCACTTGGGGCAACGGCGCTGCTGCCGAGGGCATTGGGCTTGCGCCCGGCGCGGCGGTCGAGCCACTCATGCTGCTGCCATGATCCGACGGCACTAGTTGGGAGATCAGGTACAACTTGTCGAAGGTGCGGTTGTACTCCTTGCTTTCGAAGCCGGTCTTCAACAAGCCGCCGCGATAGAAGTAGCTGCGACCAATGGCGACCTCCTGCAACAGTGTCGCTATCCAGAACTCCTCCTCTCCCTCCTTCACGCGCACGTAAACGTATTTGGTCGTCGGCAAGGTCTCCAAGGCCACCACGGTGTGCAGGTCCTTCCCTGCGGCGGGGTCAAGAGCACCAGCCGGCGCCTGTCCTCCACTGTTGGAGAAGACTCCCGTGCTTGTTCCCTCATCAGCATCACCCTGCTCCTCGGGGATGGTCTTGGGGCCTCCGCTGCATGCATGCAAAAGGAACGCGACGACCACCATGGCGAAGTTGATTCGTAGGTCCTTCATCGTTGTTTCTTGCTATCGAATCGTTTCACCAGGCTCATGTTGAGCCGGTAGTTGCGCTCCTCGAGGATCGTCGCCAATTCACCCAGCACCATGAATGCAAAACCGCGGGCAAGGTTCACTGAGAGATCCGCGCCATAGTAGCGTTGCGAAGTCCGCGCGGAAAGGGGGGATCCCTCCTGGCGATTCGCGTACACATACTCCACCATCCGGTAGTACAGGCTCAAGGTCACGTACTTGGGGACCAACGTGCGGGAATGCCTGAACGAAAGCACATCGCTACGCACATAACTGGACGTATTGCGATTCGCTTGCACGGACCACCTCCCAACACCTTTCGGGTCAAGGTTGAAATTCACGTTGCCTCCGATGTTGTCCGAGGCGTTGGCCCCATCGGCTTGGAACCGTTTGCTGTATGCGACTCCGAGCCCGAGCTTCCTGGTGGGCCTGACATTGAGCCGGAGCCTCGCGCCTTGTCGCGCATCATCGTCATCAAGAAGCACTTCCACATCATTGCGGAAGGTCTCGAAGTACACCACGCGCCGTCGGCTGTCATAGGAGGCGAAGACATCGACATTCCTGCTGAGCCGATAGCGAGAGGAGATGAACAAGTTGGTCAGCCGCATACTGCTGCCTGTGGTGCTATAAAGGTCGAGCTCGCCAGAAGAGAAGAAATTCAGATTGCCGTGGAACGTACTGGTGTGTTGGAGGTAGGCATAGCGCCGGTCCACCATGCCGCTGTTCGTCTGCTGCAGAAGGCCCACAGTGGAACGCGAGCTGATGGTTGAAGAGCTCACTTGCGCGCCGATGTATCCACCGTATTCCAGTAGGTTGAAATTGAGGCCATAGGTGTAGATGTCCGGCCGGAAACCAGCGATGGCTCCAGCGAATACGGTCCCGAAGCTTCGCTCCATCTGCAACCCATCGATGGCACCCAAGGAAGAAGCACTGTTGTTGATCCTCCTGCCCAGCGCGATGGTCGTATTCGAATCCGGAGCAAAGTTCACCGCTAGGCTGTACACATTGAACAACTCCGTGCGCTGGGGATGGCTCTCTAGGTTCGCGGGGTATAACTTCCGGTAGTTCAAATAGGTCTCTGCGGAGAACTTCGAGTTCGAGATGTTGTGGGCGTTCATGGAGAACCGGTACATCACGCGATGATCGTTCTCTCGTGTTGAAGGCATGGTGCTGTACGTTGCGGCAGAGAGCCGACCTCGGATCCGCTCGCCCTTGCTGCCGAGCGTGTCCACGTCTAAAGGCTTGGTTAGTACCGGTTTCCTTCGACCAGTTCCGATCGCCTGGGTCTCGACCACGTGGAGGCTCCTCGTCTGAACGCGGTCTCCTTTCTCGAATCTGCAACCACTCACCGGCGTGCAAACGCACGAAGTGGATGACATGCTGCTGACGACCAGACAGGCGGTTGCGACCCCGCCCTTCACCAGCTCTAATGTGTCCTTCACCGCGATACCCTCCGTTCGTTCGAACCTGACATAGATGTGTTGTGCGGTGATGAAGGTCACTTCACCGGGAACCACGTTCTGGGCGGCCGTCACAGTGGACATGAGTATAAGGGGCAGTATGCCGAACCAATTCTTCAGCATCTGGTCAGTTGCCATTCGGGTGGCAGTTGAAGCAGGCGTTGCTGTTATACGAATACCCGCTCTCATCACTATGCTCATCTGCCAGATCTGCCTGGTTATCGTGACAGATGATGCAACTGAACACGCTGTAGTCATTCGGATTGGTATGGCATTCCGCACAGGTGTTCCATTCCCCATTGTGGTTCCCGCTGTAGATGGGGAAGTACTGAGAGTCGTGGTTGAACGTGGATGGCTCCCAGGCATTCTCGTTGTGGCATTCGGCGCAGTTCGTCGGGAACTGTGCAGCCGTATGGTTGGGATCCGTTGTGGCGTTGTAGTCAGGCATGTGGCACGCGCTGCAAGCCGTGGGCGTTCCGGCATAGCCGTTCGCATGGCACTGGATGCACGCGGTGGTTGTGTGTGCACCTTGCAGCGGGAAATCCGTGTTGTTGTGATTGAAGGTGGCGTTGCCCCATGCGGTCTCATCGTGGCACGCAGCGCAATCCGTGCTGAAGCCGGAAGCAGCATGGTTGGGATCGGTAGTTCCATTGTAGTCGGCCATGTGGCATGCGCTGCAAGCGGTGGGTGTTCCGGCATAACCGTTGGCGTGGCATTCGATGCACGCGGTGGTCACGTGCGTGCCATGCAGCGGGAAGCCTGTGTTGTCGTGATTGAAGGTCGCATTACCCCAGGCGGTCTCGTCATGGCACATGGCGCAATCCGTGCTGAATCCTGAGGTAGCATGGTTGGGTTCCGTGGTGCCATTGTATTCGGTCATGTGGCAGGCACTGCACGCGGTCGGAGTACCGGTGTAGCCGTTCGCATGACATTCGATGCATGCCGTGGTCACGTGGGCGCCATGCAACGGGAAGTCCGTGATGTTATGGTCGAAGGAGGCCGTCCAACCCGGACCGGTGGTGTGGCAGCTCGCGCAGTCCGTGGAGAACCCAGCGGATTGATGGTTCGGGTCCGTAGTCCCGTTGTATTCCGTCAGGTGACAACTGGCGCATTCCGGTGAGGCGTCCGCGAAATTGCCTGTGGTGTGGCAGCGAGCGCAGTCCTGGATGGCGTGGCCACCGGTCAGAGGGAAGAAATCGTGGTCGGTGAACTGGGTACCCCAACCCGTACCCATCGGATGCGTGGCATTCGATGCAATCCGTGGAGAAGCCGGAACTCGCGTGGTTCGGGAACCTGGTGGCGTTGAACTCGTCGTTGTGGCAGTTGATGCAATCGTTGCCCACGCGGGCGAACGCCAGCGTATTGTCAGCGACGTGGCAGTCCACGCAGCTGAGGTTGCTGTGCGCGCCGATGAGCGCGAATCCGTTCTGCTCATGCAGCTCCGGGATATCATCCACCAGCCAGGTCCGAGGTGTGTGGCACCGGGCGCAGTCATCACCGACGGTCATCGCATGAACATCGGTGTGGCAGGAGATGCAATCCGTTGGCATCGGTGTATCGAACACCAGGGAACCATGACAGGACCGGCAATCCACCTGCGCATGCATACCCACCAACGGGAGCGCCGTGGTATCATGGTCGAAGACCAGGGGATCGCGCATTGTCACCCAGCTATCCGGAACGTGGCAGGCCGCGCAGTCGATCTTGAAGGAAGCACCATGCGGCGACTGACCTACCGCCCAAGTGGAGAATGACAGGCCAGCGATGAATGCACACAGTTGCCCCGCTCGGGTACATGATCCGAGCAAGCCAAGAAGGACCGTGTGCAATGGCTTAGAACTCATTGAGTGTCTGGTCAATCTAGCCGAGCATGTATACGAAGGACCGGGGATTCAGCTGGGATTTTGGGAGATATCGGACGAGATGGGAAGAATGAGCCCCGAATTGGGTAAACAGCCGGACCGAACTGGGGCGAATCCTCAGTTCCCATTAGGGTGACAGTTAAAGCACGCGGTGCTGTTGTAGGAATACCCGGATACCCCATTGTGGTCGTTGTTCACCGAGTTCTGGCTGTCGTGCTCGTGGCAATCGATGCAACTGAATGTGCTGAAGTCACCGGGAGTGGTATGGCATTCCGAACAAGTATTCCATTCACCATTATGGTTCCCGCTATAGATCGGGAAATACTGGGAGTCATGGTTGAATGAGGACGGATCCCATGCCGAGGTGCTGTGACATAGCGTACAATCCGTTGGATAGACCTCCCCGGCGTGGTTGGGGGCGCTGTTGTAGTCCGACATGTGACAAGCGTCGCAGTTTGTAGGTGTACCTGCGTATCCGTTCGCGTGACATTGGCCACAACTCGCATTCACATGCTGTCCGGTCAGGGGGAAGCCCGTATTGTCATGGTCGAAGGTAGCCGGGGTCCATGCCGCGGAACTATGACATTGCGCACAATCGGTCGGGAAGCCGGACTGGACGTGGTTCGGTGCTGTGGTCGCATTATAGTCCGGCATATGGCACGCATCGCAGTTCGTCGGAGTGCCAGCAAAGCCGTTGGCGTGGCATTGCATGCAATCCACCGTGGTATGCTGGCCGGTAAGCGGGAACGCCGTCGTATTGTGGTCGAAGGTGGCGTTGCCCCAGCTGCCCTCATCATGGCACAGCGCGCAGTCCGTGGGGAAGCCCGCCGTCACGTGGTTCGGATCGGTCGTCGTGTTGTAGTCCGTCAGGTGGCAGGCCTCGCAGGTGTTGGGCGTGTTGGCGTAACCCGCCGCATGGCACTGGTTACAGTTCACGTTCGCGTGCGAGCCGTTGAGCGCCCAGCCGGTGGCGCTCGTGTGGTCGAAGGAGGAAGGCGTCCAGCCATCCGCCGTGTGGCACTGCGTGCAGTCCGTGCTGAACTGCGCCTGGGTGTGGTTGGGCTCGACCGTGCCGTTGTAGTCGGTCAGGTGACACGCATCGCAGTTCGTGGGCGTGTTGGTGTAGCCCGCAGCGTGGCACTCGATACAGGCCACGTTGGTGTGCATCCCCGTGAGCGGGAAGCTCGTGGTGTTGTGGTCAAACGTCGCAGTTCCCCAACTGCCCTCATCGTGGCATAGCGCGCAGTCCGTGGGGAAGCCCGCCGTTGCGTGGTTGGGGTCCGTGGTCGCGTTGTAGTCCGTCAGGTGGCAGGCCTCGCAGGTGTTGGGCGTATTGGCGTACCCCGCCGCATGGCACTGATTGCAGTTCACGTTCGCGTGCGAGCCGTTCAGTGCCCAGCCCGTGGCGCTCGTGTGGTCGAAGGAGGAAGGCGTCCAGCCATCCGCCGTGTGGCATTGCGTGCAGTCCGTGCTGAACTGGGCCTGTGTGTGGTTGGGCTCGACCGTGCCGTTGTAATCCGGCATATGGCACGCATTGCAGTTCGTAGGCGTGCCAGCGAAGCCGTTGGCGTGGCATTGCATGCAGTCCACCGTGGTATGCTGGCCGGTAAGCGGGAACGCCGTCGTATTGTGGTCGAAGGTGGCGTTGCCCCAGCTGCCCTCATCATGGCACAGCGCACAGTCCGTGGGGAAGCCCGCCGTCACGTGGTTGGGGTCCGCCGTAGCGTTGTAGTCCGTGAGATGGCATGCCTCGCAGGTGTTGGGCGTGTTCGCGTAGCCCGCCGAGTGGCACTGGTTGCAATTCACGTTCGCGTGCGAGCCGTTGAGCGCGAAGCCCGTCGCTGAGGTATGATCGAAGCTGCTCGGCGTCCAGCCGTCCGCGGTGTGGCACTGCGTGCAGTCCGTGCTGAACTGGGCCTGTGTGTGGTTGGGCTCGACCGTGCCGTTGTAGTCGGTCAGGTGGCACGCATCGCAGTTCGTGGGCGTGTTGGCGTAGCCCGCAGCGTGGCACTCGATACAGGCCACGTTGGTGTGCATGCCCGTGAGCGGGAAGCTCGTCAGGTCATGGTCGAATGCCGCATCGTCCCAGGATCCTTCGTTGTGGCATTGCGCGCAGTCCGTCGGGAATCCCGCCGTCACGTGGTTCGGATCGGTGGTGGCATTGTAGTCCGTCAGGTGGCAGGCTTCGCAGGTATTGGGCGTATTGGCGTAGCCTGCCGCATGGCACTGGTTGCAGTTCACGTTGGCATGAGAGCCGTTCAGTGCCCAGCCCGTGGCGCTCGTGTGGTCGAAGGAGGAAGGCGTCCAGCCATCCGCCGTGTGGCATTGCGTGCAATCCGTACTGAACTGGGCCTGTGTGTGGTTGGGCTCGACCGTGCCGTTGTAATCCGTCATATGGCACGCATCACAGTTCGTGGGTGTGCCCGTGTAGCCCGCAGCGTGGCATTCGAGGCAGTTCACGTTCACGTGCATCCCCGTGAGCGGGAAGCTCGTCAGGTCATGGTCGAATGCCGCATCGCCCCAGGATCCTTCGTTGTGGCATTGCGCGCAGTCCGTGGGTATGCCTGCCGAAATATGGTTCGGATCGGTGGTGGCGTTGTAGTCCGTGAGGTGGCAGGCCTCGCAGGTGTTCGGCGTGTTGGCGTAGTTCCCGTTGTGGCATTGATCACAACTGACCGGGATGTGAGATCCGACCAGTGGCCAAACCGCATGGTCATATGTCGCCGGGCTCCAACCCGGATTCGTGGTGTGGCAGGTGGCACAGTCCGCAGTGAAACCGGCGGCCTGGTGGTTCGGGTTGGTCGTGCTGTTGAAGTCCTGCTGGTGACAGGTCGAACATTCCGGCGATGCGTCGGAGAAGTTGCCGGTAACGTGGCATTGGCTGCAATCCTGGATGGCATGCCCCAGTGTTAGCGGGAAGAAGTCGTGCACCACGTTTGTCGTGTGCCAACCACTGCCCATCGGATCATGGCAATCGATGCAATCCGTCGAGAAGCCGTTGGCAGCATGGTCCGGTGCCTTCGCAGCCGCGTAGTCATTCTGATGGCAGCTGAAACAATCGTTGCCGACACGGTCGAATTGCAACGGGTTCCCGGCGGTGTGGCAATCCGTGCAACTCAGGTTCCCATGGGCACCGACAAGAGCGAAACCATTCTGCTCGTGCAATTCCGGGATGGTATGCACGATCCAATCCAACGATGTGTGGCAGCGCGCGCAGTCATTTCCTACGCTCATCCCATGCACATCCGTGTGGCAAGCCGCGCACTCCATGGGGGCTGTGTCGAAGACCAAGGAAGCATGGCAGGACTTGCAATCCACAATCGCATGCGTTCCCTCCAACGGGAAATCCGTGGAATCATGGCTGAAAACGATCGACGCGGCGTTGGCATCCAACAGCGGCTGCTTCCCACGGGCGCGACCCTTGTGATCGAGGGCGCCTGCGTTGGATTCGACCCAGATGAGGTTGGCGTTGGTCCAGCCCGCAGGACTATGGCATTTGGAACAATCAATGGTGAGGTTCTCGCCATGGGGCGATTGCGCGGATAGCCGCACTGCGGTCAGCAGCAAGAGCACGGCTATTTGTGGCAGTCTGCGCATTCGAAGCGTTCGATCCTGAAGGATGGGACCTTGCCATCGTCGGCCACCTTGTGGCATTCTCGGCATTCCACTTTCACGTGCTCGCCCACGAGCGGGAACCCGGTGAGGTCATGGTCGAAGAGCTTGGGGAACCAGTCGTCCGCGACATGGCAGCGTTTGCAATCCGTCACTCCGTTCTCCACGAAATCCTCTCCGTGCACATTGTCGTGGCAATCGGCGCATGCACTGCCAATGCTCCTGAAGGTCCAGTTCTTCCCATCCTTCATGTGGCACTCGAAGCAGGGAGTGGCCTGGTGCGCGCCTTCAAGTGGGAAAGGCGTCTCCTTGTGCTGTTCGATGCTGAACATGCTCACCTCGAATCCATCCGTGAGGAAGTGGCATTCCACGCAGTCGGTTGCCACGCCGTTCTTGTCGAACACGCCTTTGTGGAAGTCCTCGTGGCACCGGTTGCAGGCATCGAATACGATTGGATCCGTGTAAGGACCCTTATGGCACTTCTTGCAGTCCACCCCGATGTGCTTCCCTTGCAGCGGATAGTCCGTGAGGTTGTGGTCGAACCGATCCATGGAGCGCAAAGCCTTGAAGCCCTTTTCCTGGTGGCACTTCGCGCAGTCGGTGCCGAACTTCCCTTCATGCGGGTCCTTGTGACAGGTGGCGCAGTCGTTCTCCTTCACACCAATACGGTCCTGGAAAACCGCCACCGGATCACTGGTCTTCTTGTGGCACTCGTAGCAGTCCGTGGTCGCGTGCTTGCCCAGCAACCTGAAATGGGTCGCATTGTGTTCGAACCGATCCTTGCCGACGAAGACCTTGAAGGCCTCATCGGTGTGGCATTGCGCGCAGGCGTTCACGAAATGCGATTTGTGCGGATCGCTGTGGCAGGTTTTGCAATCGGCATGCGGCAGGTCGGCGAACTGCTGGAACTCCTTGCCATTGCGGGTGGTCACCTTGTGGCACTCCTTGCAATCAACCTGCACGTGCCCGCCGCGCAAGGGGAAATCGGTCTTGGCGTGGTCGAACTTCTTCACCGGCTTCCAGGCCGTCAGGTCATGGCAGCTCCGGCAATCCTTTGACATGCTCCCCTGGTGGAAATCGGTGTGGCAGGAGAGGCAGGCCTGATCAAGTCCCATGAAGGTCTTCGGCCGTACGCGGATCTCCGGGTCCTTGATCTTCTCGGGCGCATGGCACTTGCGGCAATCCAACGGCTTGTGCGCGCCCTCCAGCGGATAACCGGCGAGCGCGTGATCGAACGCCTTCTCATCGAAGCGCACCATCTCGAATTTCCTTCCGTGGTGCTCGCTATGGCAGGTGAAGCAATCCTTGCCTTTCGCCTCTCGGCTCACATGGTATCCCCGCTTCTGCGTGATCAGCGACTGCACATCCTTATGACAGGCCAAGCACTTCTCATTCGTCACTTTGTTGCCGAGGTCATGGCATTGCGTGCAGTTGCTCATGCCCTCCAGCTTGGCATGGGCGGTGGTAAGGTCTCCGGGCGAGCTGCGCGAAGCCAATCGCGGCCGTCAGCGACAGCACAACGAGGAGGTATGTCTTCAGCCGGTTCACTTGTGCTTCTTCACGATATGCCCGAAACGCTTGGTAATCTCGATGCCCGCCTTCTGCAGGAAGCCAGTAGGGAGCTCGCCACCTGCAAAAACGAACACGAGGTCGTTCTCCATCTGCCGCACCTCCTCTCCGACTTTGCACAACACGGATTCCGGCGAGATGGAGACCAGGTTCGCTTTATAGACCGCCTTCATCGCACCGGAATCGATGGCACTGGTGATCGCTTCCTTGTTCTTCGGTTTGCAGCCTGCGAAATTCTCGTTGCGGTTCACCAGCGTTACGTCATTGGTGGCCATCAGCATCATCGCGGATTCCACCCCCGCATCACCTCCGCCCACCACCACCACCTTCTTTCCGGCGATGTTCTCAGGCTCCAGGAGCCTGTAAGCGACCTTGGTCGATTCCTCCCCAGGGATGCCGAGCTTCCGCGGACTGCCACGACGTCCTATGGCGAGCAGAACGTTGTTGGCGATGTACTCCTTGCCCGCGTTGGTGGACAGCTTGAAGGTCCCATCCTTCTGCGGTACGATGCTCTCCACCTTCACACGCTCCGTGATCTCTATGCCGTGCTTGGCAATCACTGTATGCCAGAGCTGCAACAGCTCATCCTTGGTGGTGTCATACAGCTTCACCTTCCCGTAGAGGGGGAGATCCACCGGTGCGGTCATCACCAGTTTGGCGCGCGGGAAGGTGTACACTGTACCACCGAGGGAATCCTGTTCCAAGGTGGCACTGGTCAAGCCTTGCTTCTTCGCTTCCAAGGTTGCCGATATCCCCGCTGGTCCGGCACCGATAATCACCACGTCGAGCACGCCCTCGGCCTTGGGTTTCTTGTTGCCAGCAATGCTGATCATCGCCTGTTGGCCTTGTTCCACACTATTGCGGATCAGGCCCATGCCACCAAGCTCTCCTGCGATGTACATCCCCTTGATGTTCGTTTCGAAGGACTGGTCCACGTGCGGCAGATCTACGCCGCGCGTCTCCGTGCCGATGCGCAGTGAAATGGCCTCCACGGGGCAGGCATGGAAGCAGGCCCCATGGCCTACGCAGTTGGAAGCGATGATGACCGTGGCCTTGCCGTCCACGATACCCAGGATGTCCTTCTCCGGGCATTCCGCCACGCAGGCAGCACTGCCGATGCAGGTGTTCAGGTCGATGTACGGATGGAGGGAAACCGGCTCGAACATCCCCTCGGCCTTGGCCTTCTCCACCTTCTTCTCCACGATCGCCGATTTCTTGCTGAGGCTGCGCATATAGAAGAAGACCACGAGCCCGCACAGCAGGATCACGGAACCGTAGATCGCTATTTGTTCAATGAGCACTTCCATCAGAAGATCCATCTGTATCCAAAGGCCAGCGTAACGGCCACATGGATGATGAGCACGATGAGCATGATGAGGGCGAAGGGCAGGTGTGCCACATGCCAGTACTTGAACAGCTTTTGCATGGTCTGCAAGCGGCCGATGCGATGGCTGATCGCGAACTCCTCCTTGACCGTCTGGATGACCCACGCGCGTTCTTCCTGCGCCACGTTCCGTTTTCTGAGGTTCGTTCGGATGGTGGCCAGCACCTTACGCTCTTCGGCGTATCGCGCCATGAACGACTTGCGCGTCGAGCCATTGTTGCCCTCGTCCTGCGAACCCGTGATCAGCGCGATGAGGGACTCGTCCAAGTGGGCACGCCCCTTCAACGTCGCCACCAGTTCGGAGCGCAGGCCTTTCACCTCGTTCAGGCTCAACTCGCGCCCCTCGATGGTGCGCGGGATCTGGATGTAGATGAAGCGCCCGATCACGCCACTGGCCACCACCGCCACCATGCTCCAGAACGCCACGGAGACCAGGCCTCCGAATTTGAATGCGGTGTGGAAGAGGATCAAGATCGGTCCTAGCGTGCAGAGGAAGATGTGGAACTCCAGCAGATACTTCAGCCGGAGCTGCTTTGACATGAAGTTGTACCGCTTGCGGGCGATGTAGAGCACCACCCCGAAGAGGATCATGAACGTGCCGAGTATGCCGATGCCATGGCCGTAAGCACCGCTCGGCTTGAACCAGTTGTGCTGCGGGTGGTAGAAGCGCTCCTCCTCGGGAAGCTGGTAATAGGAATAGCCGGTGTAAGACAGGTAGGCGGTCACGAGAACGACCACCGTAACCATGGAGCCGATGAAGATCGAATGGGTGGTCCGCGTCATCTGGCTTGCTCAGGTGTGTTCAGTTCTCCATGGACCCTGCGACGGCAAGCACCGAACGACCCGGCCCATGTGCAGGTATCCGGAAATTGCCCATTTCGCTCACGAAGGTGGAGGTCATCGCTGGACGGGACCAGCTTATTCTGCCGGGACAGGCAATAAGGTCGCTGAGTCCGAGCGGTTTCAGGTCGAACCGCCGCATTCATCGGGCTGGGGATCAATGAGGAATGGCGGAACGTGACGCAAGCGACCGCCTGTCTGGAACGGGTCCAAATTGACCATGCTGGGGTATGAAACGCCCGAGGGAAAGCGTGGAGCCGGGTCATTGCGCGAGTATGAACACGTTCTTGGCCGATGAGCTTCCGTCGATGAATTCCGTTCTCAGTTGGTAGATACCCGTAGCAATTATGCCAGGATCGGTCGGCCAGGATCCGCAGGCACGACCACTCGCATCCATCAACCACTGTCGCACCGCTTCCTTTTCGGTGCAGGTAGTAGCCGCCACGATTGTTGAGTAGGTGCTGATCCCATCGAAGTCGGTCTGCCGGAGACGGTAGTAGCGGGTTGCCGCCACGGGCTCCGTATCCCGGATCTCATAGTGGGTCATGTATTGCGGGTTGCCTGCACCGTGGAGCTCCCCAATGGGTGCCCAGATGCTCGCGTCCAGGCTGCGTTCAACGGTGAACAGGTCGTTGTTCCGTTCCGTGGCCGTGTTCCAATGCACAAGCACCACATCGCCATCGCAGGTGGCAGCGAAGTCGATCAGTTCAATCGGCAATACGGGAGTGCAAGAGATCGTGGCGGTTCCGAAGAAATCGAGCGTGACGGTGGTGGTCACGTAACTCCAATTGCTCATGCAGATGATGAACTGCTGGCCAGCGATCACCGGCAGCTCAGGGGCGTAATTGCCTGGATCGCCACCGGGCGGAAGGGTATTGGCCAGCCCTGCGCCACCCCATGGGACCGCATCCCACACGCACCGCACAGGAGGCAGCGTATTGTTCGCGATCGCAGAACAGGTTGCAGGCCCGGAATAGGCCCACATCGCCCAGTCATAGTAGCCCACCTGCTGCCCGCCCGCCCCGAAACTGAAACCCAGGCTTCCGCTCGTGCCAATGGTGAAGAGCATCCAGCTGCTGTTGAGCTCTGCCGCCAGAAGACAACCGTAATCGGTGCCGCCCCACGGCGGAGGCGGAATGCCGCCACCGAAGGCGGGATTGCTGATAGAGCCCGGCCCCGGGATCTCGTTGATGCTCCCGAAGCCGCTTGGCGTGATCGGGAAGGTGAACGGATCGCAGACGCACATCACGCTCGGGCAATCACCGCTTGGATCACCGCTGTTCACCACAGTGCCGCAGCTGCCGCCCGGGCCCGGCTCGCCGCCTCCGTCCCACGAACAGGTAGCGCCACCGATGGAAATGAGCACCGAATCCAAGCCACCGGTACTCAATGTGCCGGAGAACAGCACAGCGCCACCGAAGTACTTCAACGTATAGGCCGCCCCGTTCCATCCATTGGCCGCAGCGTCCATCATGTACAGCACATAGCAGCCCTCGCCCAAGCAAAGCGTGTCGTTGTATCCTGCTCCACCGCTCTGAACCACCGTGCCGTTCCATGTGAAGTCCCACGACACTTGTGCGGGTGCGCTTCCGTTGGTGACGATGAACTGCAAGGTGGTGGTCCCTGGTGGGCATCCTCCGCCGTTGGCAGGATCGCATGGTTGGCCCTCGCCCAGCACGAAGGTGTCAGTGCCGTGAGGGCCGTTAGGGAGGTTGGTGTCCCAATCGAAGTCGCCGGTCCAATCCTCGATGAACCAATCGATGTCATCCCAGCCATCGCTGTTGCTGTCGTACATCAGCAAGGTGTAGCAGCCATCAGGCAGGCAGATATCCTCCTCCCACGGCGCGTTCCCGCTCGTCCATGTAACACCCATGGCATCGATGAGCTCCCAGGTCACATCTGGAGCGCCGACGCCATCCGTGACCGTGATGGTGTACCATGTGCATTGGGCATTCACGCTGAACGTGACGCTCGACAAGAACAGCAGCAGGACGGCTTTGCGGGCCACAGCCCCAAGGATCCGCATGTAACAAGATTGAACAGTTGACGAACGCTCAAGAAACCAATGCGTTGCAATGGTTCTTGTCCGCGCAGCAGGCGTTCCTGCTCACGCGTGGATCAACCGTTCAACTTGGGAGGATGGAAGACAGAGCGACCAGGCCATTGGCCACAGGCCCATAACTCCATGGGTACGTATCCAGAAGCAACTGATGCTTCAATGGAAGTGGGTCCGGGTGGGTCAGCGGTGGCGAGGTAGATCAGACCAATGGTGGTCGTGTGATGAAAAGGAAGATCGCCGTGCCTGGAAGCATCGCGCTTCTCGTGCTCGGCATCGAAGTAGTGCATCATCAGGAACTCTACGATGGTCAGATCACCATCGCTTTCCAATGCATGTTGATGATAGTGCTCGGCGAGATCAGGCAGCTTGATCAACTCGATGAGGCCACCCGGAGCGACGCTGGCCATGCAGATGTGCAGGCACATCACGAGGGCTGCCAGAGTCTTCATCGCGCCGCCAAGGTAGTTCAACCAATAACCGAACAGTTTCCTTGATCCGTTCATTTTCGACCAATGGGTTCGATTTGAATGGGAAATCGCACGGGTGGAGCGGTGAGAACACGCCGCCGAACGGGATCTGCAGCTCCGCGTTAGGTTCGCTGGAGGCTTACCGCAGGGTGTGCCTGGTGCTTCGATACTGAAGCGGGTAACTCCGCCCGCGTGCGGTTGCATTCCGCGCCGTGTGCAACTTCCGCAATTCAAGCGGGGTGTTCACACCCCACGTTGAGCAACAGTCCGAACACCATGCGGTCGTAGTAGCCTCTAGGTCTTTCGGACCCTGATCTGTGAGGGTTGCGGAGGGAAGGAGCGCCAAGGCTGACCCTTGTCACGCAACGATGCAGCTACTTGGATCACCTTCAACTTTCTTTCACACAGTCCCATAACATGCTCAAGAACAAGATCGCGTTGGTGACCGGCGCTGGCTCCGGTATCGGTGAAGCCGTTGCCCAACTCTTCGCCGCCAACGGGGCAAGCGTCGTGCTGGCCGACATGGATACCGACGGCGCGGATCGAGTGCTCGGACTGATCGAGAAGCAAGGCGGCAAAGGACTGGTCGTGAGCACGGACGTCTCCAAACCCGATGAATGCGAGCGCCTAGTCAATGAAGCGGTAGAGCAATACGGTCGGCTGGATATCGCGGTGAACAACGCGGGCATCGCCGGTCCGGCTGCACCAACGGGCGAGTATCCCATCGATGGCTGGGACAAGGTGATCGCCATTAACCTCAGCGGTGTATTCTATGGTATGCGCTATCAGATACCGGCCATGCTGAAGAACCGCGGAGGCTCCATCGTGAACATGGCCTCGATCCTGGGCAAGGTGGGCTTCCCCATGAGCGGTGCGTATGTCTCCGCCAAGCACGGTGTGATCGGACTGACCGAGACCGCCGCATGCGAGTACGCCACGCAAGGCATCCGCGTGAACGCTGTTGGTCCAGGCTTCATCAAGACTCCGTTGCTCGACAAGAACCTGACACCGGAACAATTGGTCGGCATTGCGGCCATGCACCCCATGCAACGGTTGGGCACCGCGCTAGAAGTCGCTGAACTGGTGCTGTGGCTCGCTTCGGAAAAGGCCTCCTTCGTCACCGGCTCCTACTACAACGTGGATGGCGGGTATCTGGCGCAGTGAGCACGAAGGGAACACCGGTCGAGGCAGCGCGACGACCCGTACCGGTCCCGACGGGCCGGTGAACGCGGTCTTCTGCGTTCACTTGGCGACCACCACTTCCACCGGCATACGACCGAGGTTGGCGAACAACCTTCCACGCCGACGCAAGGGCCACCAACCGTACAAGTAGATCTGCATCGGCTCCCACATGGCTACCCAGCCCGCAATGGCGAGGCTTTCGCGGAGCACTTCCATTGCTGGGCCTCCTGTATCCGGCAGCAGGTATGCCTTCACCAACAGGCAGCTGGAAAGGAATGCGATGCCGATGAGCAAGCTCACCCGGCCCCGTTTCATCAGCCGTCGCAGCTCCATCTTCACGATGCCTCCACGGTATGCGAAAATAGTTGTGGACCGCCTCGCGCACCATGGGCGTGGCTTCTTCGGTGGGGGCTTCCTGCACATGGATGCGCAAGCTGAGCGAGGTGCCCACCGCGTACTCTTCCGCCCAGCCAACAATGAAGGCTTCTGCCGCCGCGTCCAGGTCCTTCTCCCGGAAGGGCGCTGGATCCAAGGAGTTGAAGAGGGCGCTGATGTTGCGCACCTTCATTTCGATGCGGTGACGGCCGTCGCGCGCCACGGGTGCGGAAACCGCTGCCGCATGAATCGCCTCGACCTGCTTGGGGGGCGTTCCTTCGGTCATGGCTGGTCCACCTCGTAGATGCGAAGTCGTTCGCGCAAGGCGCGCAGATCCTGTTGTGCCGCTCCCATGCGATCCAATAAGTGGCTGATGGCTTCCAGTCCTTCGAGGTTGATGTCCAGGTCGTAGTGCATGCGTGCGAGCTGCTCGATACGCGCCAGCTCATCGGGTTCCAGGAACTGCTGCTCATGCACCACGGTGATGCGGATCAACCCGCGTTCGTGCAGTGCGTGGACGAATGCTGGCTCCACCCCTTGATGCGAGGCGAAGACCTCGACGGCGATCAGTTGTTCTGTGGTCATGCGGAAGCGGTGTTTCGGATGGCGGCCAGTTCACGGAAGAGTTCCTGTTCGCGCTCGCTGAGTCCGGTGGGCAACTTCACGTTGTAGGTCACATAGAGGTCGCCGAACTGTCCTTCCTGCTTGTACACCGGGAAGCCCTTGCCTTTCAGCTTCACCTTGGTGCCGTTCTGCGTTTCTGGCGCGACCTTCAGTTTCACTTTGCCGTCCATCGTCTCCACGGTGATCTCGCCACCCAGCATGGCCGTGGGCAGGTCGAGGTCCTGCGAGATGAAGAGATCCTTGCCCACGCGCTTGAAGCGCGGATGTGGTGCAACCATGAAGGTGATGTAGAGGTCGCCGTTCGGTCCGCCGTTCACACCGGGACCGCCTTGGCCGGGGATGCGGATGGTCTGTTCGTTCTCCACACCCGCAGGCACCGTGATGCGGATCGGTTTGCCATTGACGTTGAGCGTTTGTTTGTGGGTGCGATAGGCCGCCTCCATGTCCAACCGCAGTTCGGTCTGGTAGTCCTGCCCGCGGAACTTCACCTGCCTTCCGCGGCCACCTCCGAACATGGAGCTGAACAAGTCCTCCTCATCCATCGCACCTCCACCAAAGGGAGCACCGCCTTGCCCGCCGCTGCCCTGCCGCGCTCCTTGCTCACGCCTGGCTTGCTCGAACTGCTCGGCATGTTTCCACTGGGCGCCGTACTGATCGTACTTCTTCCGGCTCTCCGGATCGCTGAGCACTTCGTTCGCCTCGTTGATCTCCTGGAACTTCTTCTTTGCTTCGACGTTGTTCGGGTTCAGGTCGGGGTGGTGCTTGCGCGCCAGTTTCCGATAGGCCTGCTTGATCTCGTCCGCCGTGGCCGTGCGGGCAAGTCCGAGCACTTGGTAATAGTCGGTTGGCATGGATGGGCTTCGTCGTGTCGTTCGTCGGTCATGAAGATAAGCGTCCCTGGTGTTTCAGATTTCTCCGAATGGGGTGCGCTACGCAAAATGGTCAAGATGCCCACTCCCCATATTTCACCACCATCCCGATCTGCCCTGCATGGTAGGCGGTGTGCGTGACGATCCGTCCCAGTGCCTCGGCCTTGGTCTTCTTCCCGAACTCCTTCGTTTCGATCACGGTGTCCCAGTCGGCGTCGCTGGTGGCTTCAATTGCACGACGCAGGGTTTCGGCGCTCTCCTGCACGTAGGCTTTCAGCGCAGCAAGGTCCGTCCACTCGCCGGTATCATAACCCTTGGCCACGGTGCTGGCGCGCACCTGTACATCAGTATGTCCGAACACGTTCTTCGCGAAGAGCAGTTCGACATCGCCGATGTGCCGCACTAGGAAACCGGCGCTGTTGGGTGAGGGCGCAAGCTTTTTCGGCAGATCGGCCGCGGTGAGCGTGTCGAGCACCTTGGTGAAGCGCGTGCGGCCTTCGGTGTAGAGGGTGAGGAGGGAAGTGGTTCGGGGATCCATACTCGGTGATATCAGAACACACCGAAGTTACCGCCCTACTTTCGGGAAATGGAGCGGTGCTCGTAGGTGTGGTCGCGATCGAACACGCAACTTTGTAGCCGAATTGCAATACCGATGGCCACATCCCACCACCTGACCATCCGCAACATGGTGTGCGACCGCTGTCGTACTGCTGTTGCACGCGTGCTCGGGGCGCAGGGCCTGCCGGTGCAGCGCATCGAGCTGGGGGAGGTTGAACTGCAGCGCGCGGTGCCGGACAGCGAGCGCGAGGCCTTGCGTGTGGTATTGCAGAAGGAGGGCTTCGACCTCGTGGACAACCGCGAGGCGGTGACCATCGCCCGCATCAAGGCCGCTATCGTGAAGCTTGTGCACCACAGCGATGGAAGCGAAGGGCGCGTGAAGCTGGCCGATCACCTGAGCGATGCGTTGCACAAGGAGTACTCCGGCCTCAGCACGCTGTTCACCCAGGTGGAGGGCATCACCATCGAGCAGTTCTTCCTCCTACAGCGCATGGAGCGGGTGAAGGAGCTGATCAAGTACGATGAGCTCACCATCAGCGAGATCGCCGACCGCACGGGCTTCAGCAGCGTGGCGCACCTGAGCACACAATTCAAGAAGTTCACCGGCATGACGCCCACCGCGTTCAAGGCGATCGGGGGTGCCCGGCTGCCCTTGGACCACGTAGGCTGAAGACGATGTAACGCTTATCGGCGAGGATGTAAGAGCTTCGGCGCCGTGTCACACGTGCTTTGTACCGTCAAACACGAATGCCATGGATGACACGAACGCCACACCCACCGAACGGACCGTGACCACGCTGAAGCGCACCTTTCCCGTGACGGGCATGACCTGCGCGAGCTGTGTGGCCAGCGTGGAGAACACGCTGCGCAAGCAGCCGGGGGTGCAGGAGGTGGTGGTGAACCTCGCCACGAACACGGCTCAGGTGGCCTTCGATCCAAAGGCCACGGATGATGCCGCGCTGAAGTCAGCCGTGGTCAACGCCGGGTATGACCTGCTGATCACCGCCGAACAGGACGCCTTGGCGGAGGCCGAGGTACAGCAGGACAGGAGCCTCCGCTCGCTGAAACGACGCCTGTTCGCCTCCATCATGCTCAGCGTTCCGCTCGTGATCGCGGGCATGGCGTTCATGCACGCGCCATGGTCGCCTTGGGTGCAGTGGGCCCTGAGCACGCCGGTGGTGCTGGTATTCGGCCGCTCCTTCTTCATCAACGCGTGGAAGCAGGCGAAACACCGCAGCGCCAACATGGACACGTTGGTCTCCTTGAGCACGGGTGTCGCGTATGTCTTCAGCGTCTTCAACACCACCTACCCTTCATTCTGGAGCAGTCGCGGGCTGATGCCCCACGTGTACTTCGAGGCCGCAGCGGTGGTCATCACCTTCATCCTGCTCGGCAAGTTCCTGGAGGAACGCGCCAAGGCCGGTACCAGCAGCGCGATCAAGAAACTGATGGGCTTGCGCCCCAGCACCGTGCTGCGCGAAGGGAGCAACGGTCAGACCAGTGAAGTGGCGATCGCCGACGTGAACGTGGACGACATCCTGGTGGTGCGTCCGGGCGAGAGCATCGCGGTGGACGGCGAGGTGATCAGCGGTGAGAGCTATGTGGACGAGAGCATGCTCAGTGGAGAACCGGTGCCCGTGGCAAAGCTCGTTGGCGCGCAAGTGCTGGCCGGCACCATCAACCAGAAGGGCAGCTTGCGCATGAAGGCCCGCAAGGTCGGAGCCGCCACGTTGCTCGCGCAGATCGTGCGCACTGTGCAGGATGCGCAGGGCAGCAAGGCGCCCGTGCAGAAGCTGGTGGACAAGATCGCCGGCGTGTTCGTGCCCATCGTCATCGGCATTGCCATCGTCAGCGCCATCGTGTGGTGGATCTTCGGCGGCGAGCATGCGTTCACGCAGGGTCTGTTGGCCATGGTCACCGTGCTGGTGATCGCCTGCCCCTGTGCTTTGGGCCTGGCCACACCCACTGCCATCATGGCCGGCATGGGCAAGGGCGCCGAGAACGGCATCCTGATCAAGGACGCCGAGAGCCTGGAGCGCGCGCGCAACATCACCGCCATCGTGCTGGACAAGACCGGCACCATCACCGAAGGCAAGCCGGAGGTGGTGGAGGCCATGGGCCTGGACGAAACCGAAGTTTCAGGTGCCTTGCTGGCCATCGAATCGCGATCCACGCACCCCTTGGCCGATGCCGTTGTGCGCCATTTACAAAGCGCCAAAGCTGGCCACGGAGATCCTGTAGCGTCGACCCATGCTGAGCGGAGTCGAAGCGGGGTCGACCTACCGGATGTAAGCCCAACGATCGCCGGATTCGAAGACATGACCGGCAAAGGCGTGAAAGCCACCATTGATGGCACCACCTGGCTGGTAGGTAGCCGCCGACTAATAGAGGAGCACGGCATCGCCATCGGCCCCGAATACCGCGATACAGAGAAGCGTTGGCAGGAGGCCGCGCACACCGTGATCTGGTTCGCTGATGCGAAACAAGTGCGCGCCGCCATCGCCATTGCTGACCGCATCAAGCCGTCCGCAGCAGAAGCCATTGCGCGATTGAAGGATGCCGGCATCAAGGTCTACATGCAGACCGGTGATTCGCGGCGCACCGCACAGGCCGTGTCGAAAGCGGTCGGCATCGATGACTTCCGCAGTGAAGTGCTGCCCA
Organism: Flavobacteriales bacterium; assembly: GCA_016715995.1. Lineage (GTDB taxonomy): Bacteria > Bacteroidota > Bacteroidia > Flavobacteriales_F > PHOS-HE28 > PHOS-HE28. The sequence continues at coordinate 10,118 of JADJXF010000024.1, read as the reverse complement.
AGGACAAGGCGGCTTTCGTCATCGGACTTCAGCAACAAGGGCACGTGGTGGCGATGGTGGGCGACGGCATCAACGACAGCGAGGCACTGGCGAAGGCCGATGTGAGCATCGCCATGGGCCAGGGCAGCGACATCGCCATGGATGTTGCGCGCATGACGCTCATCAGCACCGACCTCAACACGATCCCACGTGCCATCACGCTTTCACGGAAGACCGTGAGCCTCATCCGCCAGAACCTGTTCTGGGCCTTCATCTACAACGTGCTCGGCATCCCCATCGCGGCGGGTGTTCTCTATCCCTTCACCGGCTTCCTGCTGGATCCCATGCTCGCCGGTGCGGCCATGGCCCTGAGCAGCGTGAGCGTGGTGAGTAACAGCCTGCGCCTGAAGTGGGCGAAGCTGGATGAGTGATTTACAGTCCGAACCTCACCCTGATCATCCGGGTATAGGCGAAGGCTCAACGCCAACCCAACGTTCCCCCGCACAACCACCACGTACGTCCGAAACCCAGATCGCGCAGCGCTTGTGCCGCTTGCGCGCTGCGCCCACCGCCTTAGGCGCAGACCTTGACAATGCGCTGTTTCCGGCTCCATGAGCGCGCGTGTTCCAGCAGCCCATCGAGCGGCGGGAAGGTGTCCGTTGGCGATCTCTTCCGGGCAGCGCACATCCGCCACGCGCACACCGGGAGTGTTCAGCGGCGGCTTCAGGTCTTCCAGCTCTAATCACTTACGTTCGTTAGGTAGGCTGGCTGGGTTTGCCTAACCACACCTTGATGTGTGACCGCACCATACCGCGCGATCTCCGGGATCCAATGCACTGATATTCCGTTATCTCCGTATGGTATGGTCGATGGAGAATGATGTGACGATAGATCATATCTTCACACGAGCCATTCTTGCCAACATCCCATTCATCCGCTCCAGATTCGCCTTTCTGGGTCCGTGTCGCACCTTCGTTGCTTCATGTGCTTATCCATGACAACACGCTTACACATACAAGCATGGGTCGCTTTGCTATCGTCGGCCTGTGCTTTCGCTCAACCCAGCTTCATCGCCCACCTGCCCGGGCCTGGCATGGACGGGGTCACGGACATAGCTGTGATGCTCGATGGGAGCGTGGTGGTGGTCGGCGGTTTCAGTGAGACGATGGACCTGGATCCCGGGCCCGGAACGTCCATCGTCAGTGTGCCCCCAAGCACCACAGGTGGCTTCATGGCGCGTTACGATGCAACGGGAGCGTTGCTCTGGGGGGCGGCTGTCACCAGCACGGACCTGGTCAGCGCGAGTGAAGTGGCTGTGGATGAGAACGGTCATATCCATGTGGTAGGCCGCTTCGGGGGCACTATGGATGCGGATCCCGGATCGGGCGTAACGGATCTGACCAGCATCGACGATTGGGATGTTTACTGGCTACGCTTGGATGCCGATGGCAACCTGTTGTGGGTAGGCCAGATAGGTGGAGTGGGGCGCCAGTTCCCTTACCAACTGGAAGCGGATGGCAACGGGTCGGTGTACCTGAGTGGCCAGAATTTCGACACGATGGATGCCGACCCGGGCACTGGCGTTAGCTCTCTTTCCAGCGGCACGTGGATCGGACGATACGATCTGACCGGCGCGGTCGTATGGGTCCATCGGCTCCCCGCGCTCGAGTTGTATTTCGGCGTGGACGTGAACTCGGGCCGTGTGATCGTGGGGGGTGGTGCCGAGGTGATCACACCGGGCACTTACGACTTTGATCCTGGTCCGGGCACCCTGGATCCGCTGGAAGGCGGGCTGGCTGCGGCCGATGTCATGGCCTTTCTGGCTTTCGAGGCCAATGGTGATCTGGCAGCCCATCACTTCGTGCGTGGGAACGATACCGACTTTGGGTACTGGGACAATCGACCGCGGCGCTTGGCAACGGATGCGAATGGCGATGTGTACGCATGCGGCGTGTTCATCTCGGACTTCAGCGACTACCCCGGGAACAGCGTCACGCTTGACGCGTCGTCGACCTTTACCGACGGTTTCTTGCTGAAGTTCAGTGCGGATCTGGAACTGATCTGGGAGAAGCGTTTCGGAGCGCCCATCAGTCACGATAGCTGTACCGATGTCATCGTGGATGATCAAGGTCGGGTGTGGGTGGGCGGCAGCTACGGTGATGGATCGGAGTTGAACAGCGCTGGGCCTTCCATCATCGTAAGTAGTACGGCCGGAACCACCGATTCTTTCATTGCCGCCTTCACCCTCGATGGCACCTACCTGTGGCACGGTGCGTATGGGGGAGACCATCCTTTGGCCGATGGTGCTCCCCACTTGGGGTATCACGCTGAACAACTCTGCTTTGGCAGTTTCTTTCGCGGCACCGGCGATCTGGACGTGACCGGTGGAGTGGCTACGTACACCGGCGCGGACTTCAATGATGCTTTCCTCAGTTGCATTGATGTGACCGGACTACCCACTGCGGTGGGCGTTTTGGAGCCCAGGGTCAAACTGCCGCTCGTGTACCCGAACCCATCAACAGACAGGACCACGATCCAATGGCCTTCGATGCTTCTGGTGACACAGATCAAGGTTTTCGATACCAATGGTCAGATCATCCATGAACATTCGCCAAGCGGTCAAAAAGATCGCATGCTGTTCGATGTTGGTGCATGGACGCCGGGCCTTTACCATGTTATGCTCGATCATACACATGGGCGGTTGACAGGCAGGTTGGTTGTTGAGTAAAGACACTTCACCGTCACCCCACCGTCCCTCCGCACAACCACCACGTACGTCCGAAGCCCAGATCTCGCAGGACCTGCGCAGCCCGGGCGCCAGGTAGGCTCAGTCACAATTCTCCATCTCCAGGATGAAATAGCCCTGGCGCCGGATGTCGGCCTCCCACTTGGGCTGCAAAGTGCGCACGTGGCAGAAACGGCACTCCTTCGCTGTGAGTGACTGACTATTCTCTCCCTTGCGCTCAAGGTAGGCACGACCGTATCGATGGATCACGGCTATGTCTCGCTGGCCGCTCGGTGCGATGATGTCGAAGTGCATCACCCGGCCATCCTTGCGGGTGACAAAGGTGTCCCATACGGCCACTGCGGCCGCTGTCATGTGCTCGTTCATGTTGATGTGTTGTTGGGCTTGCACGGCCATCCCGGTCCGGAGGGCCGACAGGAGGGTGAGGAGATTTACCATGGCTTTAGAGATCCCTGAGTACAAAAGTAAGGAAACCTAACTATATTGGCCCCCGAAGGATCGCGATCCCTTCTGAACGACACTCCTAAACCCTTGACTCCAATGAGAAGAAGCGCCATCATCATCACCATGGGCCTGACCACGGTTCCCGTGCTCGCCCAGCGAACGAAGACCACTTCATCGGAACAAACCTCACCCTCAACGACCATGGAAACACCCAAAGGATACACGTATGGAAAGGTGGGCGCTTCGCCGTTCACCATGAAGGACCTTGACGATTTGAAGGCCACCGTGCTTTTCGGGCCTGAGGATGAGAGATACCTGCGCATGGCAGGCGAAGTGCTGAAGGACCAGACGGACGCCGTACTCGACCTGTGGTACGGCTATGTGGGTAGCCATCCACATCTGGTGCACTACTTCTCGCACAATGGCCAGCCTGACATGGAATACCTGACCGCTGTGCGCGCCCGATTCGGCCAGTGGATCATTGACCTCTGCAACCGGCCCTATGATCAGGACTGGCTCAACTACCAGTACGAGATCGCCCTGCGTCACCACAGCACCAAGAAGAACGCCACCGACGGCGTGCAGGCCGAACCCATCATCCACATGCGGTACCTGGTCGGCTTCATCTTCCCCATCACCGCCACCATCAAGGATTTCCTGGCCAATAAGGGTCACAGCGCGGAGGAGGTGGAGATGATGCACGCCGCCTGGTTCAAAGCAGTGACCATGACGGCCACCCTCTGGTGCCAGCCTTACGTGAACAAGGGCGAGTTCTAATTGGATCGGAGCGATGCAAGGGGACCCGGCCGTTCGTGCCGGGTCCCTTTGCGTGTGATACCTTTCCGCCATGGCCAAGCCGACACACAATGACGCCATATTGAACGCCCATCTGGCCCGCCTGTTGGAGCGCATCGCAGAGGTGTCACGTGCTCTTCGCTGGCGGCAGGCCACAAGTGCCGGGTTGAGCCCCTTGCAGATCCGGATCTTGGGATTTGTCTCCGAGCACCCCGGTGAATCGGTGGGCGTAGCGCGCCTGGCGGAAGAGCTGCAAGTAACACGGCCAACGGTCAGTGATAGTGTGGCGACTCCTTGTGGATCGCGGCCTCTTGCGCTGACCGATGCAGGATGGACGCAGCCATGCGCTTCGAGTTACGGCGGCCGGCAAGCGATGGATGCCGGAAGGTGGTCCCTTCACCGAGGCGCTTGCAACCTTGCCCCTTCGCGAACGTGAGATGTTGTTGCTGGCGTTGATGCGCCTGCTCGAGTCGTTGCTCAGCAGTGGTGAGGTTCAAGTTCAACGCATGTGCTGGACTTGCGCGCATTACCGCGGTGACCGAAATAGCAACCATCACTGTGCGCTCCTGCGAAAGGACCTTGTCGGTAGCTGAGCTTCCCGGATTGCCTGAACATCAAGCCGGCCTGAGCTGGTCGATCGGTCATTTCTGGCTGGGCGGTTGATGGCCGACCATTGGTTCTCTTGAATAAGTTGATGCGGGTGCTGGGTTGGGTTATTAGCTCACCGCCACCCCACCGTCCCTCCGCACAACCACCACGTCCGCCCGAAACCCATGTCGCGCAAAACCTGCGCGGCCTGTGCACTGCGCCCGCCACCCTTCGCGCACACGGTGATGATGCGCTCCTTGGGCGACCAACTACGTGCGCGCTCCAGTAATTCGGCAAGGGGAACGTTGATCGCATCGGGCAGATGTCCGCTGGCGTACTCCTCGGGGCTGCGCACATCCACCACACGCACGTTGGGCTTGACCAGCAGCGGCTTCACGTCCTCGGGCTCCAGGCACTTCCGCTCACTGGGCATGCGCAACCACACCACGATGCCACTCAGCACCGTGACGCCCCCGATGGCCAGGATGGAGGCCGTGATGCCGAAACGGTCGGCGATGAGCCCGGTGGCCAACGCGCCGATGGCATAACCCAGATCGCGCCACAGGCGGAACACACCCACGGCCTCGCTGCGTTGTTGCGGGTGCGTGTGCGCGGCCAGCACGGCGAGGAAGGTGGGGTACACCAGTGCGGTGCCCAGCCCGAGCGCAGCGCTAAGTGCGATGTAGGCACCCTGTGCATGCATGAAGGGCAGGCCGAGGATGGCCACGCCTTGCAGCACCATGCCGATGACGAGCAGCGAGCGGCGGTTCACATGATCAGCGAGTTTGCCGGTGAAGAGCTGGCCCAGGCCCCGGGGTATACGGCGGCGATGAGGCCGATGCGTTCCTGCCCGAATCCCTCGTTCAGCAGCAGCACGGGCAGCAGGCCCCACAGCATGCCGTCGTTCAGGTTGTTCACCAGTCCGGCCTGCGTCACGCTGCCCAATGTGCGGTGCGTAAGGCTCGTCTCCACGAAAACACGTTTCAGTTTGGGCAATGCGCTCTGCGCAGCTTCGGCGGACACATGGTGCGTGGTGTCCTTCACCCACAGCAGCGTGAGCAGCAGACCGACCACGGCGATGACGATGCCCACCTGGAACGGCACCGGCCGCGGACCATACTGCGCGGCGAGGTAGCCGGTGAGGAAGGCCATGCCACCCACGGCGAGGTAGCCGGCGAACTCGTTGAGGCCCATCGCCAGCCCACGGTCCTTCTCGCCCACGAGGTCCATCTTCATCACCACGGTGCTGCTCCACGCGAAGCCTTGGTGGATGCCCAGCAGGATGTTGGCCACCACGATCCATGCCCAGGCATCGGCGTAGATCAGCATGAAGGGTACGGGCAGCGCGAGGAACCAACCGGTAAGGAGCAACGCTTTGCGACCGTACCGTCCTGCGAGCCTTCCGGTGAAGTAGTTGGCCAGCGCCTTGCTCACACCGAAGGCCATGATGAAGCTGAGCGCCGCCGCGTGCAAGCGATGCCGAACTCCAGCTCGGCGAGCACGGGCAGCACTGTGCGTTCGATGCCCACCATGCCGCCCACGAAAGCGGTCGACGATCACCAGCAGCGTGAACTGCTTCCAGTTGGCGCGGAGGCCGAGCAGGTGGATGTGCGCATGTTCGTGCTACCAAGGTCGCGTATCGGGGGCGGACGATCGTTGCTCAAATGATGCCGGTGGCCACCGGGCAGCAATAGCGACGATCGAGGCCACCCACCGTAGCTGCACGCCGCGCAGGGTCACGGGAATAAGTTTCCGTCCCCACCAAGCACCGCATGCAGGCCGCGAGGGTTGTTATGCTCAGCAACAGCCATTGTTCCTGAATGCCCGTGAGTAAGCCGCCTTGGGCAGGTGGGTGCCGCGCGTCAGGTCCACCAGCAAGCGATGGCGACGCCCGTGGCGATGAAGGCTTCCTGCTCAGCCCGCTGCGCAACAAGAACACGCTGCGCAGGGCGCCCTGATGGCCGCTCAGTCCGCCGAAGAAGCCGCGGTCGAGCCGCCAGGGGATCATCCAGTTCGATGGTAGTGAGGCTTGTTCGGTCTTGGACAACTCGAAGAGCCCGAACACGAGCATCAGACCGGCGATGACGAGGTCCAGCGGGTCCACGGGATGAACGGGCCTTGGTACACGGCTCGCGCGTGCCCAGCATCAGCATGAGACGCGCCAGCGTAGGCGCCAAGGATGCCCGCCAGTCCGGGCGCGCCACGGTGGACCACGGATGTCCTTCCACAGCAGGCCGAGCTTGAAAACAGGTTGTTCAGCAGATGCACCACGGACGTGAGCAGGGATGGCCATTCAGCGGAAGAACAGCGCGAAGACCGGCGGCAGCAAGGTGCCCAGCGAAGCGGCTGGATAAGGGTGATGAGCGAGGCAGCGAGGGCAGCCATGGAATGAGGAGGAAAGACGCGTCCATCAATCCGCGCAATGGTTAGTGCCCGATAGCGGATAGAATGTGAGAATGAAGAATGTAAATGGTGAATGCCAATGGCGCAGCCCTTGACCATCTCCGTCCGGGCAGGATTTCCACTCTCGGTTCTACATTCTACATTTTGCATTCTTCATTTTACATTCTTCATTCATACCGCCATCCTTTCGCGATGCGCACGAAATGCAGAAGTTACGGCACCTCAATCAGCACGCCCACTACGGTGGCAAGCGCCGCGCCGCTTTCAAGCCGAACAAGGCGATGGCCACGGCCTGGACAGCTCCAAGAAGTTGCTGGCGCCGATCTCGCTGGCCGGGGCGCATGTACGGTATCGGACCTTCAGCATCACCGGGCCTTTCGGTCAGAAGAGATGATGGGTCCTGCCGCGCGAGGGATGGCGTCAGGGGATGTGGAAGGGGTTCTCCATGTCACGTCGCCTGCAGGCGCAGCCGGCACGAGCGTAAGCAGGCCTGCGGCGATGGAGAGCGGCTTCAGCGCGGAGCGGGAAGCGTGCTCCGAAGCAGGCTGCGCTGGAGAACCAACGGTTGGTGATATAGCCTGCGCATGCGGCAGCTTCAAACCAGCACCGAGGTGGAGCACTCATGGACACGGTGATGCCCGTGATGCCGAGGATTCATCCGATGGGCACGAACCGAGCACAACCGTGGTTCGTTCACGCTCACCTGCGCAAGGTGTGAGTTGGGATCGCCCGCCGCTACGGCGGCTCCACACGAGCCACTCGCCGTGCGCGGCGCGGCGCCCGCAGGATAGTGCCGGCGATGTGCTCCTGAGGGTTCTGGTTCCAGCCATGCGCTGCTGCGCTCAAGAGGCCACGCGAAGAGGCCAGGTGGTGAAGATCTTGTCGGACTCCACCACGGTCAGGCTCGGATCATCGCGCCCTGCGCGGGCAATGGACCCGAAGTCGATCACTGCCATCATGGGTTGCGTCAGCCAGATGGGGATCGCCGCGGATGTTCGTGGTTGATCTCCCAGGTCGATGCGCTGCATCTCGCTGCCGGCCAGTTCGCCCGTCAATGCCGAGGCGTGCAGAGCACCTTGAAGCCGTGCGGGCTTCACGGCAGCCAATGGTGGGTGATGGCTGATTCGCGGGGTCGAAGACCGGCACATGGCGTTCAGCAGGGTCAAGGGCGATGGTGCCGCAGTCGCGCCCTTCCTGATGCGGCCATCAGGTGTCCTCGCTGCCCGTTGCCTTCGCGGGATCCGTGAAATCACGGTGGTGCTCGCGCCGTGGTGGGAACGGGGCAGCGCTCCGTTCGCTTCGCACGGTGATCGCGCGGTCGAAGGACAGCTCGCGGTATTCGTCCGTTGTTGCTCGGCGGTAGTAACTGATGTCGATGCCGTCCTCCCAGGATGGCGATGCACGCGCGGGTTCACGTCGCGCGGTCTCCGCTCGGGCTGAACCTCCGCGCGTTTGCCGGCGAAGTGCTGCAGATAGCCGTGGGCGATCTGGCTGCGGCAGCTGTTGCCGGTGCAGAGGACGAGGATCTTCATGGCTCAGCAGCAATTGCTTCCGCTTCCGCAACAGGCGGCTTTCAGTTCGTCCTTTTCTGCTTTCACCGTGGGCTTCGCCGCCGAAACGGTGATGCTGACGATGCCTCACGTGCGCTGGCGCCCGAAGGCGCAGGTTCTCTTCTTCGCTGAGGAGTAGTTCGCGAGGATGTCATCGGGCACCACGATGGGCTTGCGCTTCTGCACGCTCACTTGCTCGAAGCCGAGTTCGTGGATGATGCCGAGGTGGTCGCTCTCCTCCACTGGCCCCGCGCTCACGCAGCCCGCGTACATCTCGGCGGCTTTGGCCGAGTTGGCCCGGTAACTCACCGTGCAGCACCGCATCGCTGATGCTGAAATGCCCCGCAGGTTTCAGCACGCGCAGCACCTCAGTGAAGGCCGCCTTGTCGGGCACCAGATTCAGCACGCAGTTGCTCACCACAACGTCCCACGATCTTGCTCGTGAGCGGCAGCGCTTCGATATCGCCCTGGCGGAATTCCACGTTCTGGATAGCCGAGCTTGGCTGCGTTGGCCTTCGCCTTGGCGATCGTCTCGGGTGTGAATCCACGCCGATCGCGCGGCCGTCTCGCCGATCTCGGCCGCGCCACGCAAGCGGTCGTTGCCTGCGCAGGCCGAGGTCGAGCACGGTATCGCCGGGCTTGATGCCTGCGAATTCAGTGGGCGGGCCGCAGCCGAGGCGAGGTCGACCGCGTCGGGTTATAGCCCTTCAGCGTTCGCAGTCATCGGTCAAGATGTTGTACGCCTCGGTGCTGCAGCCGCTCCGCACCGCAGCGGCTACTGGCGTTGGGTGCCTCTGTCTTGCGGGCGATCTCCGCGTACTTGGCGCGGACCATGTCTTTGGTTTCCTGGTTGGTGTTTCATTGTTGTTGGTTGTTGGGCCAATCATGGTCGGCCCGTACGACGAATCAGCAGCAGTTGTCGCTCACCGGGGTGAGCAGCTTGTTGAGTCCTTCTTCAGCGCATTCCAAGCCCTTGGGGTCGATGCAGTAGCGGACGCTCGTGCCTTCCGGTGCCTTTGATAGGCCCGGTGTTCTTCAGCTCCCACAAGTGCTGGCTGATGGTGGCTCGCCAGTCCCAGCTCCTCCACGAGCAGCCGTTCACGCAGGTGCCGCGCTTCACGAGGGTTTGCGGGATGGCGTGCGCGCGGAATTGGCCGAGCACCTTCGCCAGTGCCGCGGCACGGTTCTGGCTGCTTCGAATTGAAGAGGTCGGTCTTGATGATTCCATAAAACGTAATTGGATCGCGACATTACGCCACGTCAAGCATCATCGCAATATCACGATGGGCGGGCATTGTGACGCGACGTTGGGCTACTTGGGCGCGTTGCGGTAGATCCACAGGCCGATCAAGCCGAACGGGACGTTGGGCGTCCACACGGCGAACGATGGGGCTGAGGCCGGCATTGGTATTCCCGGTGGTGATAACTTCATCGCCGGGGGCAAGCCAGCACCAGAGCACGCCCGAGGCGAGGTGCGGGCCAGTGCCGCCGCGCACGCACATGTGCGCTGACTCCGTGAGGTGAATACAAGGCGGCGAAAGGATAGCGCGGTGCTGGTCTTCTCGATGAGGTAGCTGACCACCTTGCCGTAGCCCTGCACGCCGGGCGGCGAT
>JADJXF010000023.1 GCA_016715995.1 Flavobacteriales bacterium | reverse complement strand
CTGGCGCTATCGACATTCACAACCACCGCTCGCGACCTAGCTTCGCCACCATGAAGACCCGGATCCTTCTCTTCACGCTCTGCTTTTGCGAGCAGCATTCTCATTCATGCGCAACAAGACGCGATAGCTCCGACGCCGGTCGCCGTGGAGCAAGCCGTGCCTCCCGGCCCGATGGGGCCGCTTGGCTTCGCCGATGAATTGAAGCTCACGCCGGAGCAGGTGCGGCAGTTGGAAGCGATCAACCAGCGCCACACCGAGGCCATGACCGCGCTCAGCCGCGAAGGCCTCGATGAAGGCGAAAAGCACGCGCGGTCCATCGCCTTGCGCGACAAGAAGCTGTCGGATACCAAGGCCGTGCTCACCGCGGAGCAGTCCGTGCACTGGCAGCAGCTGAAGCAGCAGCGGCGCGATGCGGCGCTGAAGCAGCGCGGTGACGAGCCCGTGAAGCCGCATCAGGAGTGATCGTTCATCCCGGGAATCGACCGCTCATCCGCGCCAGGAAAGGGCTTCGTTAACATTCGGCGCACGGATCATCACACGGCCCGCTGATGGTCACTCATTCGTAGGAGTTCGCGGCAGGGCAAGGGTTGGTTTGCATCGGACGGCGACGTGACGCCGGCCATGAAACCAACCGATCATGAGAACCTGGACGGCCATCTTCAGCAGCGTTTCGGCTCTGTGCGCTTCATCGGCCTTGGGCCAGGTGAGCTACCTCTTCTCGCAGGAACATTGTCACCCTACCACAGCGTGACCGGCGGCACAGCCGTGCAGCTCTGGGACGAGGAGGGCTGGCACCAGACCAACGGCGTGCCGCAGCACGCGGTCTGGCTCTTCGGCGCCGCCTACGACCTCAGCACGCTGGCCATCCATCGCGATGGCATCGCGCGGCTGCGGAACGACGATGCGACCGTGTTCCTTCACCTCGCCGGCACCGGCCTGGAGCCGATCGATGGCACCTCCGGCATCAGCTATAAACTCGTGGAGACGGCAGATGGCGACATGTTCGTGGTGCAGCTGCGCCACATGCGCCTGATGAACGGCGTTGCCGTGAACCACATGAACGCCCAGCTCTGGATCAATCTGGAGACAGGGCGGTTGAGCATGCGTTTCGGACCGCGCTCCGACGAGAATGGAAGCGGATTCCCCGGCGATAGCGGCCCGCACGTGGGCATCCACCAGGCCATGGCCGATGGCAGCGACTGCATGGAGCGCGTCTGGCCGTTCGGCGACCCCGGCAACCCTCAAGTGGCGTACGATTCCAACTGCGAGTTCCCAGCCCTCTTCGGACTGCCCGAATCCGGCGTCACCTTCCACTTCGAGCCGACGTTCTCGGTTCCCACCAGCATCAATGAACCCGTACAAGGGCGACTCAGCTTGCGTCTGAACATTGTGCAGGATGAGGTCGTCGTCTATTCCGGTGATCCGCATGTGCGTCAGGCCCGAATCCTGGACGCCTCCGGCCGAATCATCCGAGCCATTCGCGTGCAGCCCGGCGACAACACCTACGAGACCGGCGACCTGGTCGCAGGCACCTACGTTCTCGCTTGCGATGGCGGCGCTGTTCCGCTTCGCTTCGTGAAGCAGTAGCGCAATCGTCACGGGAACCGGATGGTGACCTGCATGCGCGAACGCACCTTGTGGTAGTCGATTCGGCCGGGTTCCCATCGCGGCGAGGCGGCAATGGCGCACAGAATCTGCTGCTCCAGCGCAGCGCACCGGCCCTTCACGATCACCGGATCGGTCAGCCGGCCATCGCGCTCCACAATGAAGCGCACGACCACCTGCTCATGCTTGCGGCAGGTCATTGATCCGGCATCCTGCCGACAGGATGGGTCCTGCTTCAACTCCGACACCCACTGTTCGATTCCACCGGGGCTCCTCGGATGAAGGTCCAGTTCGCGGGACAGGTACGTGGCCATGCTATCCGGCACGGTGCCCGGCCTCCGTGTTGATCGCCCGGTGGGGATCATGATGCCCACGCCGAACTGCGCGGATGCATCTAGCGCGAGCACGGCTGCCAGAAGGAGGATGCAACGCATGACCGAAGTTAGTTCCATCGATGCGGCCCCGGCTACATTTGGCCGAACCGCCCTTGACCATGAGCAACGTCTACTACCCCGATTACCTGCAATTGGAGAAGATCCTGGGGGCGCAGGCGCCGGAAAGCGCGAAGCACGGCGCTGCTGCGCATGACGAGATGCTCTTCATCATCATCCACCAGAGCTATGAGCTCTGGTTCAAGCAGATCCTGCACGAAGTGGGCAGCGTGATGGACCTCTTCGCCGACGGTCATGTGGATGACAACGGGGGCGAACTGAGCGTGGCGGTGCACCGGTTGGGGCGCGTCCATACCATCCTTCAAGTGCTCGTGAAGAAGATCGACATCCTGGAGACGATGACGCCGCTGGACTTTCTCGACTTCCGCGATATGCTCCGGCCGGCGAGCGGCTTCCAGAGCATGCAGTTCAAGATCCTGGAGGCGAAGCTTGGGCTGCGCATGGAGCAGCGCTTCGGCAAGCAGTACTACACCAGCCAGCTGAGGCCCGAGCACAAGGCGGAGATCGAAGCACTCGAGGGCCAGCCCACCTTCCTCGACATGGTGAACGGCTGGTTGGGACGAATGCCCTTCCTCGACGAGCAATTCTGGCCTGCGGGCAGCGCGCCATTCTTCTCGCAACTGAAAGACCTCTATGCCGCATCGCTCGTGAAGGGCGAGGAAGACAACTTGGCGCTGTGGGAGAAGCTCTTCGAGACCGGCGAGGGTCGACGTCTCTCGCCCACCGCGGCGCGCAACGCCGTATTCATCATGCTTTACCGCGACGAACCCATCCTGCAGATGCCCTTCCGCTTCCTGGAGCGCCTGCTCGACATCGATGAGGCGATGGCCACCTGGCGCTACCGCCACATGAGCATGGTGCACCGCACCATCGGCCTGCGCGTGGGCACGGGCGGCAGCACGGGGAAGCAATACCTCGCGGGTGCGCTTGGCAGCCACCACATCTTCCAGGAGATCGCCGACCTGAGCAGCTTCCTCTTCGAACGCCGCAGCATCCCCGCGCTGCCCGAGCCGCTGAAGGCGGCGCTCCGGTTCAAGCACTGAGCCTCACATCCGCCGCACGCCGAAGTACAGGGCCATGGCGCCCAGGGCGAGGCTGGGTATCACCATGAGTCCCGCATGCGCGTGCACAGGCTGTCCGATTCCATAACCTCCTGACCGCGCCCTGCGTTGAACGGCGCCATGAATTCCAGACTTCACCTTCCACTCAACCGCACAGCCGGATACCTTCTGCTTGGCTCATTGCTGGTCTGCGGCCTCTTCTCCGCCACCGTTGCACACGGCCAGAGCGTTGGTCCGAACAGCCCTGCGACCGCGGTCAACGATGCCGGTATCGGGAGCAACGCCTGGACGAATCCGGGCAACGCGTTGTCCAGCGACAATGCGCGCGCAACGCTTTCCACGAAAGGCGTCACCAACTACTTGCAAGCGAGCCAATTCGGCTTCGGCATTTCCAGCCCAGCTGGGATCTCCGGCATTCAGGTCGATGTGGAACGCAGCGCCAGCGCGGTGAACAACGTGGCATTGCTCGACGCTTGGGCCACCGGCCTCACGCGCACGGTTTCCGCAGGTATCAACCGCTGCTTGGTAGTGACCTATGCGCAGGAGAACGGAAACGGGTCGCGCGACATCACCGCCATGACATACGGTGGCCGTGCGATGACACAGATGGTGGAGATCGCCTCTGGCACTCCCGGAGGCTTCCACGCCAGGTTGGAGGTGTGGGTCCTTCTGGATGCCGACATCGCATTGGCCAGCGGCACCACCATCGTCCCGACTTACGGCGCCTACACTCCACAGGAATACTGCGAGGCCTTCAGCGCTGCGGTCTTCCAGCATGTGGATCAGCTCAATCCGGTCTCCAGCCAACAAGCGTCAGGCGCGGTGGCCACTACGAACCCGCACCAACTTGGCTCTGCCATCGGCACGCAGGATGGCAGCATGGCACTGAACATCGCGACCTCCGGCAACAACACCACGCCCGGAATCACGAATGGAGGCACCGACACCTACACAATCAACTCCGGGTACACCGAAGGCACCGACCTGTACTTCGCCAACACCGTGGATGCCCCAACCTCCGGCGCCTGCATCCAGACCGCGCACAAAGCAATCACGACCGGCGGCACCGAACAACCCTCATGCACCTTCAACGGCAGCGTGAACCGGTGGGCCATGATCGGACTCACGCTACAGCGCGCCCGTGAACTGGACCACGCGGTCCGGTTGGTGAAAGGCGGGGTCATCGCCGGCAACAACCTGGCGAGCGCATCCGCTTGGCCCACGAGCGATGCGTACGCCACGTATGGCGGTGCAACGGAACTCTGGGGACAGGCCTGGAACCTTGCGGATGTCAACGCAAGCAATTTCGGCGCGGCCCTCGCTGCACGGGTGCAAAACGGAACAGCACGCGTGGACCATATGCGGATCACGGTATTCTACTACAGCACCTTGCCGGTGGAGCTTCTGTACTTCCGTGCGTGGCAGGAGGGGCAGCGTGTGCGATTGGATTGGGCCACCGCTTCGGAGTTGGGCAATGATCGATTCGAGGTATTGCGCGGCACCGATGGTCAGTCCTTCTCACAGGTGCTTTCGGTGCCTGGAACCGGGAACTCCAACACGTTGATCGAATACTCCGCCATCGACCATCACCCGCTGCCGGGAACCAACTACTACCGATTGAAGCAGGTCGATACGGATGGCACAAGCTCATCCTCTTCCATCGTCGCCGTGACTTTCGACACGATGATGCTCGTGCCGTACCCCAATCCAACGGAAGGGATGCTTCATCTCAGCGGCATGGCACCTGAAGGACAGGAGGTGACGGTGCTGAATCATGCCATGCAAGTGGTGATGAAGGCGCCGCTCACAGCCGAAGACCCGATCGTGAATCTCGAAGGCCTTCCGGATGGGACCTACACCATCCTCGTGTTCGATGGCCAGGATTGGACCGCTGCCCGGGCCGTGAAGCAGTCCTCGATGCGCTGAGCAATAACCGCAGGTCGCTGCGCGGCGCATGCGCCCGTGCTTCCTTTGCCGGCATGCGCCTGGAGTTCGGCATCTACACCTTCGTTGACCATACGCCCGATCCGGTGACGGGTGAGCATATCCCTGCTGAGCAACGGCACCGGAACCTGCTGGAGGAAGCAGAACTCGCGGATCGGCTAGGGCTCGAAGTCTTCGCGATCGGTGAGCACCATCGGCCGGACTTCATCGCCTCGGCACCAGCGGTGCTACTGGCCGCCATTGCGGCACGTACCAATCGCATACGGCTGAGCAGCGCGGTCAGCGTGCTTAGCAGCGACGATCCCGTACGCGTGTTCCAACAATTCGCCACGCTGGATCTCGTCAGCGGTGGACGGGCGGAGATCATGGCCGGACGTGGATCGTTCACGGAATCGTTCCCGCTCTTCGGCTACGACCTCGCGGACTATGATGCGTTGTTCACCGAGAAGCTGGGCATGCTGCTGGAGATCCGCAAAGGCGAGCGGCTCAATTGGAAAGGCAAACACACCCAGAAGGTGGAGGACCGTGGCATCTACCCGCGCCCCGTGCAGGGTCTGCTCCCTGTGTGGATCGCGGTGGGCGGAACTCCGGAGAGCGTGGTGCGCGCCGCCACCCTAGGGCTGCCCATGACATTGGCCATCATCGGAGGCGAACCCGCGCGGTTCCAGCCTTTCACCGACCTGTACCGGGAAACATGGAAGCAAGCAGGTCATTCGGAAAGTGATTTCCAGCTTGCGATCGGATCGCATGGCTTCATCGCCGATAGCACCGAAGAGGCGGCAGAACTGATCTGGCCGCGCTACCAGATGATGATGGGCCGCATCGGCCGCGAACGCGGATGGGGGCCGGTGGGCCGCCCGCAGTTCGAATTCGAGATCGCGCCCAGCGGCGCCATGCTCCTCGGCGATCCGGAGACCGTGGCGCGGAAGATCGCGCGCGAACACCATCTCTTCGGATTCACACGCTTCAGCCTGCAATTCAGCGTGGGCAGCGTGCCGCATGAGAAGATGCTGCGGTGCATCGAGCTATACGCCACCCAAGTGGTGCCGCGTGTGAGGGCCTTGGTCGGCGAGGCGTCCTGAGTCGCCATCAACACCTGTTGAGAAAAAGCCCTTTGCGGTCGGTCGGCCTTCGGTTACACTTGACTGGCTGATGCCAGAGCTGGGGAATCGCGTGGCGAACGCTGCGCCGCGAAGGATGAGAGAGGCTGACCAGAAGAAGAACACGATGAGGATCATCCATTGGGCCTTGGTCGCCTGCGCGGCATCCTGGTTCATCGCCGGTGCATGGTGGATGGGGCATCGCAACGGCTGCGATTGCGGAACCACCCGATCACACGCGCAGATGAAGACCATGCCTGCCGTCACTCAGCTCGGTCCTGCCGCTGCAGCCATTGCGAGCACAGCAGTTGAAGCCCCGGTAGCAACGCCCCACCCGGCGCTTGCCACGCCATTGACGATCCGGTTCAGCAAGAATGCCGGTGGCCCGGAACTGACCACGGAGGATCAGGCTTGGATATCTGTTGCTGCTGGATGGCTCTCCGGCGATGGAGCTTCCTCGTTGATCATCGCCGGGCACACCGACGCCGATGGTGATTCCATGGTCAATCAGCGATTGTCCTTGGTGCGGGCTGAGCAAGTACGCGCCCTGCTCGTGGAGGCAGGACTTCCCGCGGACCGTTTGCGCACGATTGGCGTTGGTGCCAGTCGACCACTTGCGGATAACCTTACCAGCAGGGGCAAGGCCTTGAACCGCCGCGTGGAGGTCGCGCTGGCCTCGGAATCCGATTCAACCGCTCAACAATGATCAACCCGACTGGGGAATTGCTCACCGCCGGCCTGCAATGCCTAGCGCCATTGTTGGCATTTATGCTCGGCGCCATCATCATCGGATCAGCCATCGGTTACACAGCCGCACCGAGCGCACGGGCGGCCGCAGCACCATTACGTGCCGAATTGGAAGCGGCTGGGCGGCGGATCAAAGAGTTGGAGCAGAAGCTCGCCACCGCCGGCAGCGTGATGACACAGAGGAACCAGTTGCTCGAGCGTGAACATGGCCAGAGCCGCCGGGGATTGGAACAAGAAGTCGCCGCGCTGAACGCAGAGGTGGGCAGCCTCAAGATGGCGCTCGCAGCAGCCAAGCGCACGGTGCCAGCGCAAATGCCCAACGACCAGCGCCATGCACAGCGCTTGGCGGACTTGGAGCGACTCGCCGCGCGCGTACCGGACCTAGAGAAGCAACTGGCCAGGGTGAAGCAGCCAGCGACCAAGGGTCGCAAAGCCAAGGACGACAAGGCGCTGCCATTGCCCGAGCAAGTGTACCGCGTGATGTCCGCGGGATTCGGACGGCGCATCCAGCCCGACGACCTGCAACTTGTTGAAGGAATCGGACCGAAGATCGCCGACCATCTCACCAAACATGGGCTCAAGACCTGGCGCGATCTGGCCACAGCGAAGCCTACGCAGTTGCGCAAGGTGCTCGAGGAAGGCGGCGACCGCTTCCAACTTCATGACCCCAGCAGTTGGCCGGAGCAGTGCAAGCTGATGGTGGAGAACCGATGGGATGAGCTGCGCCGCTATCAGCAGAAGCTCAGCCGGTCGAAGTAAGCGCCACTCATTCCGCCTTCCGAATGATGCGCTCGATGCGTCGGTCTGGAACAAGCCAGATCAATGCAACCATGACGTAGAGCACCCACGCGAGAATAGGCTGCCAGTAGGCACCGAGCACGGCCACCGCATAGAGCGCGATGGAACTCTTCCCCTTCAGATCCTTCCCGAATGCCCTGGCCAACACCCCGTCCCGACCGTCAGCACTCACAATGGCCGATTGCAGGAGCCAATAAGCGAATGCTGCGAAGAAGAGCACCAAGCCATACAAAGCCGTGGGCAACGCCGTGAAATGATTCTCCCCCATCCAGCCTGTGGTGAACGGCACCAAGGACAGCCAGAAGAGCAGGTGCAGGTTGGCCCAGAGGATCCGGCCATTCACTGATCGCGTAGCATGGAGGAGATGATGGTGGTTGTTCCAATAGATGGCGATGTACACGAAGCTCAACACATAGCTCATGAAGACCGGCCACAGCTTCAGCAGCGCGCTGAGGCTGGTTTCCTTGGGCACCTTCATCTCCAGCACCATGATGGTGATGATGATTGCCAGGACGCCGTCGCTGAAGGCCTCGAGCCGGTTGGTGGTCATGGCGCCAAAGATGAGTGGGACCGGTCGATGACGGATGGCCGATCCTGTGATGAATGGCGAACCTTGGAATGGACCTGCGGATAGCTTTGGCGCCCTGATAAACGTCATGAAACGAATCCTCCTCCCCACACTCTTCGCCGCCACGCTCACCGCTCACGCTCAGACAAACTCCCTATGGCTGCGCCATTCAGCCATTTCACCCGATGGCGCCACCATCGCTTTCTGTTTTCAAGGAGATGTCTGGCGGGTGCCCACAGGTGGCGGCGAGGCCGTGCCGCTCACCACCAACGAAGCTTACGACCACACACCGGTGTGGAGCCGCGACGGCAAGCAGATCGCCTTCACCAGCAACCGCCACGGCAACAATGATGTGTTCGTGATGCCCGCCACCGGGGGCACGCCGGTGCGGCTCACTTTCCACGGCAATGGCGAAATAGCCAGCGATTTCAGCGCCGATGGCACGCAGGTGGTCTTCTACGGCACACGGCAGGACGATGTAAAGCACCAGCAATTCCCCGTGGGCGGCTTGGGCGAGTTGTACACCGTGCCCGCGAATGGCGGCAGGCCCTTGCAGGTGAGCACCGTCGCCATGCAGAATGCGCGCTACAGCCCCGATGGCCGGCTCATCGCCTACCACGACCGCAAGGGCTACGAGGACAATTGGCGCAAGCACCACACATCGTCCGTCACCCGCGACATCTGGACCTTCAATCCCGCCACCAAGGAATACAAGCAGCTCACCAGCTTTCCCGGCGAGGACCGCAACCCCGTATGGAGCAATGATGGAAGCACCCTCTTCTACCTGAGCGAGGAGCGCGGCAGTTTCAATGTTCACCGCATGCCGGCATCGGGAGGTACCAGCACCCAAGTGAGCCGCTTCACCGATCACCCTGTGCGCTACCTCAGCATCAGCGATAGCGGCACGCTCTGCTTCAGTTACCGCGGGAGCTATACACGATGAGCGACGGAGGCGAACCGAAGAAGGTGGACATCCGCATCAACAGCGACGGCCGTTACAACCCGGAGCGCACCATCAATGTAGGCAGCGCCGATGAATTCGTCGTGAGCCCCAATGGCAAGGAAGTGGCTTTCATCCATCGCGGCGAGGTCTTCGTGACCAGCGTGGCGGAAGGCACCACACGCCGCATCACCACTACGCCCGAGCAGGAGCGGAACGTGAGCTTCAGCCCCGATGGGCGTACCATCCTCTACGCCAGCGAGCGCGGCCAGAGCTGGGACCTGTACACCACCACCCTCGTGCGCAAGGAGGAGAAGTACTTCTTCAACGCCACCCTGCTGAAGGATGAAGCGCTGCTCAACACGCCTGCTGAGGAGTTCCAGTGCGCCTATTCACCAGATGGCAAGGAGGTGGCCTACCTGGAAGAGCGCACCACCCTGAAGGTGCTGAACCTTGCTACCAAGCAGGCACGCACCGTGTTGCCCGGCAACAAGAACTACAGCTACAGCGATGGCGACCAGTGGTACGAGTGGGGCCCCGACAGCAAGTGGTTCGTCGTCAATTTCCTGCACGACGAGCAATGGATAGGGCAAGTGGGCCTGGTGAACGCCTCAGGCAAAGAGGCCATCATCAACCTCACGCGCAGCGGCTATGGCGGTTACATGCCGCGATGGGCCATGGAGGGCAAGGCCATCGTGTACATGAGCGACCGTGACGGACAGAAGAACCACGCCAGTTGGGGCGGCGAGAGCGATGCCTATGCCATCTTCCTCACGCAGGAGGCCTACGACAAGTTCAAGATGACGAAGGAAGAGGCCGCGCTGGCAAAGGAGGAGGAAGAGAAGAAGGACGAGGGGAAGGACGAGAAGGATGGGAAGAAGGAGAAGGACGAGAAGAAGGCAAGGGATGAGAAGAAGGAGGAAGTGAAGCCGACAAAGATCGATATGGAGGGCCTTGATCACCGCCGCGTGCGCCTCACGCCCAACAGCAGCGATCTCAGCGGCGCACAGCTCAGCAAGGACGGCGAGAAGCTCTACTACCTCGCCGCCTTCGAGAAAGGCACCGACCTGTGGCAGTTCGAGATCCGTACGCGCGAGACCAAGATCCTGCACAAGCTGGGCGATGGCTGGGCGAATGGCCTCATCTGGGACAAGGACCAGAAGCAGCTGTTCTATCTCAGCAAAGGCAGCATCAACCGCTATGACATCGAGAAGAACGAGAACAAGGGCGTGGGCATCGGCGGCGAGATGGTGCTGAACGAGACGGCCGAGCGCGCCTACCTCTTCGAGCACATCTGGCGGCAGGTGAAGAAGAAGTTCTACCGAGTTGACCTGCAGGGCGTGGATTGGGACAAGTACAAGGCCGAGTACCAGCGCTACCTGCCGCACATCAACAACAACTGGGACATGGCCGAGCTATGCAGCGAGATGCTCGGCGAGCTGAACGCATCGCACACCGGCGCGGGCTTCTGGCACGAAGCGCCCAACAGCGACCAGACCGCCACGCTCGGCTGCTTCTTCGCCAACGAGCCGGGTCCGGGCCTGCGTATCGTGGAGATCATGCCCAAGAGCCCGCTGCTGAAGGAGGGCAGCAAGGTGAAGGCCGGCCACGTGATTGAGAAGGTTGACGGCGTGGAGGTGGCCGCCGACATGGATTGGGCGAAGCTCTTCAACCGGAAGGGCAACAAGCCGATGCTGCTGAGCATGCTCGACCCCGCGACCAAGACGCGCTGGGACGAGACCGTGAAACCCCTGCCCGAAGGCGGCGACAACGAACTGCTCTACAAGCGCTGGGTGGAGCGCTGCCGCCATCTGGTGGACAGCCTCAGCGGCGGGCAGCTCGGCTACGTGCATGTGCGCGGCATGGACGACTGGAGCTTCCGCACGGTGTATGAAGAAGCGCTGGGCCGCTACCACAACAAAAAGGGCTTGGTGGTGGACACCCGCTTCAATGGCGGCGGCTGGCTCCACGACGACCTGGCCACCTTCCTCAACGGCAAGACCTACATGAGCTTCCTGCCGCGCGACCAGAAGCTGGGCACCGAGCCGCACTTCAAGTACCAGCGCCCCAGCGTGGTGGTGATGAGCGAGAGCAACTACAGCGACGCGCACATGTTCCCGGTCACCTACAAGGCCATGGGCATCGGCAAGCTGGTGGGCATGCCCGTGCCCGGCACCGGCACCGCCGTGTGGTGGGAAGGCTTGCAGAACGGCATGTGGTTCGGCATCCCGCAAGTGGGCATGGTGGACAACAATGGCAACTACCTGGAGAACCAGCAGCTGGAGCCCGATGTGCGGCAGCCGCTGGAACCCGGCATTGTATCACAAGGCCGCGACCAGCAACTGGAGGCGGCTGTGAAAGTGCTGCTGGGGCAGTAACGGTTGGCCTGGCGCCTGGAGATTGGCGCCGGTAACGCTGCCGCTGGCGAACAACGCCCAGTCGGTCGAAAATGCCGCACGGTGCTGTACATTCGGTGCATGCCACTGCGTAACACCAAGAGCCGGAACCATCGGAAGCCTGCTGCGCGCATGCCCGATGAACTGCTGGTGGCAGTGCGTTGCCATAGCCGCCGCAAACCCGATTGCGTGGCCCTGCAATGGCACGATGGCGCTGGTGAGCTGCATTTCGAGGTGCTCAGTCCCGCGCAGAGCTGGCCTTTCCTGAACTGAAGTCGGCGCCGTGGACGCGCAGGATGCCCGTGAACTGCTGCTCGCGCTAAAGGGCGTGACGGAGCATGACCATTTCGGCAAGGCCGCTTATCGGGGCATCACTGCCAAAGGCAAGCCCTCGAAGATCTTCCTCACGCTGTGGATCGAGGAGCAGCGCGCCGTCCTGATGCTCGATATGGAACGGCAAGCCGACCTGCATGCCCGCCAACCGGTTGTCTTCTTCCCCGTGCCCAACAAATGGGGCGCGAAAGGCGCCACCTTCGTGGAGCTGGCAAAGTGCAACGAGCGCCTATTCCGGGCAGGTCTGCGGCTAACGATGGAACTAGCCGGGTGCGTGTAACAGGGCTGGGCATTCACGGGTTCATCGTTCATCAGGCTGTTGAGTTGATGGGCTGTTTTGCAACACAGGCAGCGCAACGTGATGCGAACGATGTCTTCAGCGCGAATCTGAAGAAATCATGAGAACATCCTTCACCCTTGCGCTCACAGCCATGACCGTTGCCGCGGCCGCCCAGTGCCTGCACGACCCCTTGATCGCGCCGGATGAGGTGATCCTCTGCCCAAGTGAGAGCATCACGCTCACCACGCAAGAAGCCGACAGCTACCAGTGGCTCAAGGACGGCACCCCCATCCCCGGCGCCGATCAGCAGGACCATATCGTGAGTGCCTTCGACGATGGCGGGTCCATGTTCACCGTCATCGCCACGGTGGATGGCTGTGCCGAAGCTTCACCCGGGGTGCTGGTGGATGGCTGGGTCTTCCTCCTCCCGTTCGTGATGCACGCCGGCGATGACCCAATCGATGTCGGGCCGAACGGCTCAATCTATTGCGAAGGTGATACCGCTCTGCTGATCCTGATGCCGCCGTACGACACCAACATTCAATGGACCGAGAGCGGGAATCCGATCCCAGGCGCGGACAATGACACGTTGGTCGTGACCGAGGCCGGATCCTACAGCGCTAGCGGCGCACCTGGCATCTGCCCGAATTTCCAACAGCAATTGGGCGTCACCATCGCGATCGCATTCCAACCGGCCTTCCAACCCACCATCATCGAAATCGGAGATATGCTCTGCATCTATCCCAATGACTTCACATGGCATCAATGGTACTTTGATGGCGAGCCCATGGGCTTCGGCGAGTGCTTCACGCCGACGGTGGCAGGGAGCTACACCGTGAGCGCTTCGTACATCAAGGTGTGCGGACCGGGACTATCGGAACCCCACGATGTGGTGCTCGGCATCCATGACCAGGATCGAGCACTTTCGCTCCGAGCGTGGCCTAATCCGGCAACGGATCAGTGCACCGTCACATTCAATGAGCCGTTGCATGGTGCCTGGCGCCTGATGGATGCTTCGGGCAGGTTGATCCAGACGGGACGTTTCAACGGCGGCCATAGCGCCACGCTTTCGCTGGTTGGTTTGGAACCGGGCAATTACTTTCTGCTGACGGAAGGAATCACCGCACCGTTTCGGATCGCCGTGGTACGTTAGCGGGGCGCCTACGCGGCGCTCTCCATGCGCCCTTACGTTGCTCGGCTGTTCACGATCCTGCTCCTGGTCGCTTGCCTGGTGGTGGTAAGCCATCTGGTGCACCGCATCAACGCGGACCAAGGCCCATGGGCCATGCTATTCCTGTTGGCGGCGCTGCCGCTGGCCTTGGCGCTGCTGCCAAAAATGAAAAGGCGTGACTTCTGGGTCATGTTGGTTGCATTCATCACGCTGGTAGCGATCGCCTGGGTCCAAAGTCGAGGGGTCGGCCATTCCGTCACCATTGACATCCATGCACCTCATGGCGACATCCGCTTGGTGGATCCGGCGCGTTATGCCGACGCATCGACTACTCCTTCCCGCATTCCATTCCGCGGTGTGAACGACATCTGGTCGGTCCTCTCAGCCGATGATACGCCATGCACCGTCACTTGGAGCGAAGGCCCGACGGTCCGCACAACACTGGCGCAGCTGATGCCTGAACGCGGAGGTCCGGAGTGGACTTTTCCTCCAATTCTGATCACGATACTGACATCGTGCCTGATAATCCTCTCATACTGGGCGTATCGCTTCGGCAAGGAATTGGCGATCCGCAGCCCGCGTACCTGCACCAGGGAGAGCGCCGCCCTGCTCGCTTTGGCTGGGCTGATTATCGCGTCGGTGATCTCTCCGCCAGGGACATGGCTGTCCAACGTCTTCCTCTCCCGTCCCGATGATTGGCTGTTCTTCGAGACCGGCGCACGTTCGCTGCTCAACGGGAACCTGTGGCTGATGCCACCACCCGGTGGGGTGGAGCTCTGGAGCCCCCTCTATGTTCCGGTGCTCGCATTGCTGCATGTGATCTTGGGGCCTTCGATCCATCCCGTTCTGGTGGTGCAGTTCGCCATCTATCCGCTCCTGGTTCCTCTTGGGTTGACGCTGCTCCGAGATGCTCGCAGCGCGCTTCGAGTCGCTTGGGGAGCGGTGCTGCTTGGGTTCGTAGCCATCGACATCGAGCTGCACTATGCCTGGCACTTGCTTGGCGACATGGTTCCGCTCTTCCTGCTCATCGCGCTCATTCGCGCGTTCCAGCGTCTGGCCTCAGGCCTGGTCCTGGGAATAATCGGCGCAGCGCTGTACCTCTCACGCTTGGAGATGATCGCGGCACCGTTGATTGTCTTGTTCGCTGCCCGTGGCGAACGGGGCTGGTCATCGCGTGACAGGTGGTGCATGGTGCTTGTTCCGTTCGCCGCGCTTGCCTTCTACATGGCGCGCTGGTGGATTCAGTATGAGCAATGGCGCCCAGTCCCCTTGTGGATGGCCGATACTGGGCATCTTCCGCTGGACCGGATCCTCCAATGGCAGCACATAGCTCGATCTATACGCGCGTTACTGGGGGATTACAGTGTGTTGAATGAGGCTTTCCAAACGCGATGGCACTGGCTCCCCATTCACGTCGCTTTCCTGTATGCGTTGGTCAGGTTGTTGGCTGCTCGACGGATGGGGCGCACGGCCGGACTCACGCTCCAGCTATTCGGGTATGTGCTTGCCACGCGCCTGCTCTCCCCTGCTGTTGGCATCTACGGCCACCGCCATTCCCTTGCGCTCATCGTACTGGAGTTGGCATTCATCGGCCTTGTCCTGAGCGACATCCGGCGCGGCTTACCTTCGCCGCGCAGCCGCGCGACTCTGTCTTTCGGCCCCCGCGAACCTCATGGGCCCTAAACGAAGGATCAAATTCGTACCGAACGAGAAGACCGATTTCCATTCAACCGTCCGGGCACGGGTGGATGCCTATTTCAAGGAGCAAGGCATCAGCCCACATGCCAACGCGGCGCTTGTGGTGAAGACCATCGTGCTGTTGGGCCTGTATCTCGTTCCCTTCGCGTTGTTGTTGCTTATTCAGCCATCGCTCTTATGGGCATTGGCGTTATGGGCCATCATGGGCTTCGGTGTGGCGGGCATCGGGATGAGCGTGATGCACGATGCCAACCACGGAGCCTATTCGGCTTACGAGCGCGTGAACTGGTGGCTGGGGCATACGCTGAACCTGCTTGGCGGAAGTACGCACAACTGGAAACTGCAGCACAATATCCTGCACCACACCTACACCAATATCACGCATGTGGATGAGGACATCGAGGACCGGCTGGTGCTGAAGTTCTCGCCGCACACCCGGCGCCGCTGGTTCCATCGCTTCCAATGGGCCTATGCCTCATTCTTCTACGGGCTGCTCACCCTCTATTGGGTGCTCGCAAAGGACCTGGTCCAGTTCGCGCAATTCACCCGCGATGGCGTTGATCCTGGCAGCCCATCGCGCCGTCGCATCACCCTCGCGCGCATCGTGGCGCTTAAGCTGGCCTACTTCGCGGTGTTCGTCGGACTTCCCATCGCGGCTGGGCTTCCTTGGCTGCAGGTGCTCACCGGTTTCCTGATCATGCACTTCATCTCGGGCATGATCCTCACGTTGGTGTTCCAACTCGCGCATACCGTGGAGGGCACTGAGCATCCACTTCCGGACGCGCAGGGCATCATCACCGATGATTGGGCCGCGCACCAGATGCGCACCACGATGAATTTCAGTCCGGGCAACAAGCTGATCAGCTGGTATGTGGGCGGCCTCAACTATCAGGTGGAGCACCATCTCTTCCCGCGTGTAGCGCACGTCCACTACCCTGCCATCGCCCCCATTGTGAGGCGCACGGCGCATGAGTTCGGCCTGCCCTACTTGGAGAATCGGACCTTGTCGGAGGCGCTGCGATCGCACTTCAAGCTGCTGCGCCGAATCGGCCTTCCGGATCTGAACGAGGCGATTGGATAACAGGGCTATTGCGCCCGCTCCAACCGCAGATCTCGCATGCGCAGCATGATGCCATGCTCGTTTCGCTGGCCATTCTCCGGCCCCGTGCGGCTCATGCGGAAGCCCATGTGCAGCGCCGGCTCGGCAGTTGATTGGCCGAGCAGTTCCAAGCCATAGTGCATCGTCACATCAAAGCCGAGCAGCGCGTACTCGTCTATGTCGGTGTTGAAGCGCTGACGGAATGCGCGCGTGAATCGCTGGATGGCGGCATCTGCGGGGTCGGCGAAGGTGCCCGACGCGAAGGTGAAGCCAAGCAGGTCGAGGTCCGCTGCGGCAACGGGATCCATGCTGAGCCAGCTCTCAACGCCCACCACTAGGACCTGGTGCTTGGCCGCGAGGCCTTTCAATTTGCCGACGATCGCCGTCACGAACTCCACGTCCTCGCTGGGCGCCACGATCACATTGAGCCGGTTGGCATCCAGCTTCGCGGCCAGGTCGCCGATATCGCGGCGCCCGGGCTTCATCACCAATACGCTGTCGCGATAACGGACGGGCATGCTGGCCAACGAGGCGTTCATGGTGGTCGACATCTGTTCCTGGATGTCTTTGTCTCCGGCGATATCCGGACGAAGCACAATGATGTTGTCCCGGGCATGCTTGGCCGCCACATGGCGCGCGGCATGCTTCACCAGGTCGCTCCGCGCCGGTACGGTCTTGCTCACGTTAGGCAGCCCGAGCACCACCTTGTTGCTCTGCGGCACCGGGCAGATGATGGGCAGCCGTGGATTGGCGCGCGCGAGCTGCTCGATGGCCGTGCGGTGGAAGGGGCCGATGCAGAGGTCGAGCCCGTTGATCGCGGGGTTCTTCAGGGCGACGCCCCAACGACGGGTATCATCGCCAACGTCGATCACCGTCGCCTCTGCGTTGAGGCCAATCTTCGCGAGCGAATCAAGTGCCAGCTGCGCGCCAGCGTAAAACTGGGCGGCGATGCGTGAGGCCTCGTAGAAGCGCGATCCGTTCGGCGCATTCGCAGAGGCCACCATGACGCTGTCGTTGCGCGCGGCGGAGAATGGCAGGAGGAACCCGATGCGTTGCATTGCCGATGGCGGCCTCACCTCCGTGTCAGCAGGCTTCGTCTCCGGCGCTGCCCCCCGTTGCGGGATCCGGATGGTGGTGCCGGCCTTCAAGCCCTCGGGCAAACTGTTGTTGGCCTCGACGATCTCATCGGGCCTCACACCATAGCGCTGGCCTAGGCTGAAGAGCGTCTCGCCGGGCTGCACCACGTGGTCGATCAAATGCGTGGGCTCGGCGGGACGCAGTGCGGGATCAGTTGAAGCGGACGCAGGCCTCACCGGAATGATGACTTCCATGCCTTCGCGCAAACCACTGGTGAGCTCCGGGTTGCGGTCGAGCAGGTCGTTGATGTCGAGGCCATACTTGCGCGCGATGCCGAAGAGCGTTTCCTTCTTCGCTGCCGTGTGCTTCATCTCACCGTCGCTGAGCAGGACGGGCGCTTTGCGGGCTTCCTTCTTCACCACGGCCGACTGCGGTATCAACAGCTCCTGGCCGATGCGCAGGCCCTCTTTGGCATCGGGGTTCGCCTTCAACAAGTCATTCACGGGCACAGCGTAGGCGCGCGAGATAGCGAAGAGCGTCTGGCCTTGCTGCACAGCGTGAACGGCGAATTTCTTGCCGTCGATGGTGCGGGTTTCTTGGGAGAAGGAAGCAGTGGGCAGGAGAAGGAGCACTAGGCAACCTGCAACCTGCGATGGCCATGCACGCCGGGCAAATCCAAATCCCATATCAAGCTTCAACCTCATTCCCATTCAATGGTGGCGGGTGGCTTGCTACTGATGTCATACACCACGCGGTTCACGCCTTTCACGCGGTTGATGATGCTGTTCGAGATCCGTGCCAGGAACTCGTACGGCAAGTGGCACCAGTCGGCCGTCATGCCATCGGTGCTCGTGACGGCGCGCAGGGCCACGGCGTTCTCATAGGTTCGCTCATCACCCATCACACCCACGCTCCGCACAGGCAGCAGGATGGCGCCGGCTTGCCAAACCTTGTCGTAGAGGCCTTCGTCGCGCAGGCCTTGGATGAAGATATGATCCACCTCCTGCAGCAGGGCCACCTTCTCGGGCGTGATCTCGCCGAGGATGCGGATGGCGAGGCCGGGGCCGGGGAAAGGATGACGACCGAGGATGTTGGGATCGAGGCCGAGCTCGCGCCCCACGCGCCGCACCTCATCCTTGAAGAGCAGGCGCAACGGCTCGACCACTTGCAGCTTCATGCGATCTGGCAGGCCGCCCACGTTGTGATGGCTCTTGATGGTGACGCTGGGGCCGTTCACGCTCACGCTCTCGATCACATCGGGGTAGATGGTGCCTTGGCCGAGCCACTTGACATCCTGGATGCGGTGCGCCTCGCGATCGAAGACCTCGATGAAGGTGCGGCCGATGGCCTTACGCTTCGCCTCCGGCTCTTCCAATCCTTTCAGTGCGGAATAGAACTCCGCCTTGGCATCCACGCCCATGATGTTGAGGCCGAGGTGGTGGTAGCTCTCCAGCACGCGGTTGTACTCATCCTTGCGCAGCAGGCCATTGTCGACGAAGATGCAGTGCAGGCGATCGCCAACGGCGCGATCCAGGAGCAATGCGGCCACGCTGCTGTCCACGCCACCGCTGAGCGCGAGGACGACCTGGTCATCGCCGAGCTGTTCCTTCAGCCGGGTGACGGTGTGCTCCACGAATCCATGCGGCGTCCAATCGCCTGCGCAGCCGCAGATACCGATGACGAAGTTGTGCAGCAGCTGGAGGCCATCGGTGGTGTGGTACACCTCGGGGTGGAACTGCACCGCGTAGGTGAGCTGGTCGCGCAGCGCGTACGCGGCCACGGGCACATCCTTGGTGCTGGCGATCACCTCCATGGCCTCGCTGGGCGCGGTGATGCTATCACCGTGGCTCATCCACACCTGCGTGCCGGCTTGAATGCCATCGAACAAGTGGCTTTCGGCGATGGTGCTCAGGTGCGCGCGGCCATACTCGCGTACGGTGCTCCGCTCAACGGTGGCGCCGGCACGCTTGGCCAGCAACTGAGCGCCATAGCAGACGCCCAGCACGGGAAGGCGCCCGAGAATGCCCGCGAGCGCGGTATCCGGGGCGTTGGGCTCATGCACGCTGCTGGGGCTGCCGCTGAGGATGACGCCCTTGATTGAAGGGTCATTGGCGAACTGTTGGGCCTTCGTGAAGGGATGGATCTCGCAGTAGACGTTCAGCTCGCGCACGCGGCGGGCGATGAGCTGCGTGTACTGCGAACCGTGGTCGAGGATGAGGATGGATTCGGGCAAAACGGGCGGCCGCAGGGATATGGCAAAGGCGGCGGGCGAAGTTAGCCAGCGCGCATGGAGGCGTCCGGCGCGCGCCTGTGGTGCTCATCTTTGGATGCATGAAACAGCTCCTCATTCCGCTGGCCTTGGCATTCCCGATGCTCACCTGCGCCCAAGCCAATTGCGACCAGATCTCTGTGGGCCTCACCCCCATTATGGACCTGGGCCTGGGCACGTACAATGGAATGACCGGCGGCTTGTATGGCGATGGCACGAACCAGATGCCAGCGGCGCACCTGAGTGCTGGGCTTTCGCTTGCTCAGGCCGTGCAACCGCTGGATGCATCAGGCGCGCCCGATGCGGCGCTCGGGAAGGTGGTGCTGCTCTCCATCGGCATGTCCAACACGCAGCAGGAATCGCAGGCATTCATCGACCTGGTGAATAGCAGCACGGGCATCCACCCATCGCTCACGGTGGTGAATGGCGGCGTGGGCGGACAGACCGCTGCGGTCATCTCATCACCTTGGAGCGCTGGCTACCAGAACTATTGGAGCACTGTTTCTGACAGGCTGGAACAGGCGGGTGCCACTGCGCAGCAAGTGCAAGCCATCTGGCTCAAGGAGGCCAACGTCGCGAACGGGCAGGCCATCGAGACCTACCGCGATAGCCTCGCGGTGCAGTTCAGGCGAATCCTTCATGAGTTCCACGCGCGCTTTCCAAACGCACGACTTTGCTACCTGAGCAGCCGCACGTACGGCGGCTATGCCACCACCGGGCTCAACCCCGAGCCATATGCCTACGAGCAGGGCTGGGTGGTGCAGGAGTTGATCCTGGACCAGATCAGCGGCGACCCTGGCATCGCTTGGGATGGCCCCAGCACCAGTTCGCCATGGATTGCCTGGGGCCCCTACCTCTGGGCCGATGGCACCACGCCGCGCAGCGATGGCTTCACCTGGGATTGCCCAGCTGATGTGCAGACCGATGGTACGCATCCCTCCACCACCGGACGCACGAAAATCGCCGGCCTGCTTTTCGATTTCTTCAGCACGGACCCCACGACCTGCCCATGGTTCATGGCGGCATGTGCGACACCCGTGATGGCGCACGTTTCACCGACCATAGCATTCTGGCCGAACCCCAGCAGCGGCATTGTCCATTTCGACACGGGCGTAGCGGGGCCGCAGGCTGCACACCTTGAAGTAGTGGATGCTTGGGGCAGACTCATCGCAACCGTGGCCATTGAACCAGGCCAGCGCAGCGTGGACCTTAGCGCACTAGCATCGGGTATCTATCTCCTGCGCCACGGCATGCTTGGACGCGTGGCCCGCATCGCGCTCGACCCGCTCTAGTGCCTTGGTAGAATGAGCTGCCTGTAGTGCTTTCGCTTTGCTTGGAACTGCGCACGCGAATTGGCCATACGGATCATCGATGCTTGCCGCTCTTCGGCAGAGCCGTCATTCCTCCACCAGCACTGTGAAGCGCTTGTCAAGAGGGTCGAGTGTATCCAATAGTTCATCCAGAACCCGAGTGCCGCGTGCGGCGATTATCGGCAGGATGCTCTCCCTGCGTTCCTGCAATCCGCCGCCGGGCAGCAGCCCATCGCGCAAGGACCGCACCCGTCCCAGTTCCACGGATTCACGCCGCCGAAGCGCACGGTCCATGCCGCTTTGGACGCTGCGGAGGATGCGTTCGGTGCGGGCATGGGCGGCGCCCACGTTTGCCTTCAGTGTTGGATCGATGCTCGCCGCGCGCACCGCCAGTGCTTCGAATACGGCTTGGATGGATGCGCGTTCCGGCTCCATGCCTGTCGAAGTGCCGGAAGCCCTGCGCGCCACCTTGTTCAACAGCTCATGCTCTGGAAGGAACAGGTCCTCCATGGACAATGAAAGCCTATGCCTCAGGCTCTCACTCGCTGGATCAAGGATGGCAGCGCTTGTCCGCAGCAGCACCACCGGCATGGGAATCTGCACGGCTTGAAAGAGCCACCGCAATTGCATCCAATAAGCCAGTTCGCCCCCACCGCCTATGTATGCGATGTTGGGAAGGATGGTCTCCTGATACAAAGGTCGCATCAGCACGTTCGGTGAGTAGTCCTGCGGACGGATCTCCAGATCGAGCAGCAGTTCATCCACCGTGAACCGCGGCCCTCCATGCAGCACTTGGAAGTGATCACCTTGCCGTTCGATGCGCGCACGATGCCCCGCCCTCAGGTGGAAGAGGTTAAGAGCGCGTGCATGCGCCTGCGGTCCGTACCGCTCCTTCAGCTTCTCGTCGGCGTACATCACGGTGCGCTCAACGATGCCGTTAAGGACCTCTTCGCGCATCACCGGCAGGAAAAGCTGCTTCAATGAACGGTCATCGCCATCGACGATGATCAGCCCGAAGCGCCCGAAGAGCGCATGGATGAGACATCGTGTGGCTTCAGCAAGGCTCCGGCCTGCGATGTAGCTGGAACGCAACTGGCCGATGATCGCCTGCGCCTCGGCACCGTTGCCAAGGAGGAGCTCCGCTTCATCAAGCACAGCTTCGATCCCATCCACCGGCAACCGCCCTGCGGCACCACCAGCCTGTCCCGGCCAGGCCACTTTGCTCCCGCTGATGCAAACGTGGTCAATCTCCGTGCGATCATGGTCCTCGGTGGCCATCCAGAACACCGGCACCACTGGTCTTCGCAGCGTTTCCGTCAACTGCTTCGCCAAGCGAATTGTGTTCAGCAGCTTGAACGGCACATACAGCGGCCCCATGAAGAGGCAGAGCTGATGGCCTGTGGTTACCGTGAGAGCATCCTCTCGTGCAAGATGTTCGAGGCTGCGGATCACCTGCTCACCCATGTTCAGGCCATCGTACTGCTTGTGCAGCGCATGAATGAGCGCGGACCGGTGCCCCGTAGCGAATGAGCGCTTCTCAGCTGCGCTTCGCAAGCCTTCCAGCGTCGGCGGAAATTGGCGGAAGGCGTCGAGGAAGGCATCGCCCGCCGCATGGTCGAGCACCAGCCTGGAGAAGCGGTTCGTTTGGGCGTACTCGAGGTGAACGGGGCGCATCCGCAGGGCGCGAAGGTACCCGCCCTTGCTACCTGCGCGAGGTCATGAGATCAGGCGCTGACGCAGCGCGAACTCCAACTGGCGATTGGCCTCGATCAACCGCTCGGTATAGGCAGTACGCTCAGCTTCGGCCTTCACCTCGGCGTGGGCCTCCTGCACGGCTTTCACGAGCTGATCATTCACCCAAGGCTTCGCGAAGTACTTCGTCACCCCGCCGTTGTTCACCGCATCGATGATGGCCTCGAGGTCTGAATAGGCTGTCACGAGCATCCTGCGCACTTGAGGATAGCGCTCCTTGACCATGGTGAGCAATTCACTGCCCGTGGTGCTCGGCATTCGCTGGTCAGCGATGACCACATGCACCGGGTGTGCCTGCAGTTGGATCCATGCCTCGCGGAGGTCCGCAGCGAGGAGCACCTGCATGTGGTGGCGGAAAGCCGCTTGGAAGGCCTGCCGGTTGCCGGCATCGTCGTCCACGAAGAGCACCAACGGCAGTTCGGCGGGTCGGAGGTCCTTGGCTACAGCATTCATGGGACCTTGATACGCAGGGGGTTGACAAGGGTTCCGATAAGAACTGTGGATAAATTGTTCATAACTCGTTGTTGATTAGATTTACCCCCGCTCGGACATCTTGGACAACACTCTTCTGACCTGCGATGACCTACTGGCACGAAGCGCTGAAAGGCGCTTCAGCAGCGGACCTGAACGTCTTCCGGCCCGTGATCTTCCGCCCTGCGCACCCGGCTGACCGGGCTGCATTGGAAGACCTGCTGAAGCGTGAGCCGCGCCTCACCATTCACGACCAGCTGCCGACGCAGTTGCTCGAACTGGTGAAGGCGATGAACCCTGCCGTGAAGTTCACCCTAGCTGAACTGAAACAAGCGGCGAACGCCCACTGCGGCTCCGTCCCTTCGGAGGACTATGGCGTCTGGGTCCACTACCCTTGGTCGCATCGCTTGGTCCATCTGCTCGATGAGCAAGAGTTCGCACTGGTGCGCACGGATCGGAACCGGAACAAGATCACGCGGGAGGAACAAGCCACGCTGGGAACTAAGAAGGTCGGCGTCATCGGCCTCAGCGTCGGGCAGAGCGTGAGCCTGGCGCTGGCCATGGAGCGGAGCTTCGGCGAGCTCCGCCTAGCCGATTTCGATACCCTGGACCTCAGCAACCTCAACCGCATCCGCAGCGGCGTGCATCACCTCGGCGTGAACAAAGTGGTGAATACGGCGCGCGAGATCGCTGAGCTCGACCCCTTCTTGCGCATAACGGCCTTCCTCGAAGGCATCAACGAAGCGAACATCGAGCGCTTCCTTACCGAAGGCGGCAAGCTGGACCTGCTGATCGAGGAGTGCGACAGCGTGGCCGTGAAGATCCTGGCCCGACAGAAAGCCAAGGCTCATCGCATTCCTGTGGTGATGGACACCAGCGACCGCGGATTAATCGACGTGGAGCGATTCGACCTTGAGCCCGAGCGTCCGATCCTGCACGGACTGGTGGAGCACCTGGACCTCTCACTCGCAGCCAAGGCCCGCACCAACGAGGAGAAGCTGCCCTTCGTGGTCCCCATCATCGGGTTGGAAACGATGAGCACGCGCATGAAAGCGAGCATGCTGGAAATCGAGAGCACTGTGGGCACATGGCCCCAACTCGCAAGCTCGGTGGTGCTGGGCGGCGCGCTCGTGGCGGACATCCATCGGCGCATCGCGCTGGGCCAGTTCACCCGCAGCGGGCGATGGTACGTCGATAGCGAGGAGTTGATCGCGGATGGTCCACGCAATCACGATTCAACCGCTCCCCCATCGCCGGATTCAAAAGCTTCGCTCGGCCTGGAGACGATGACGGCGATAGCCGAGGCATTGGGTGGTGCCGCTCCAGCGCAGCCGTTGAGTGCTTCGACAGCCGAGGAGCTGGTGCAAGCGGCAATCATGGCCCCTTCGGCGGGCAATCTTCAGCCTTGGCGGTTCCTGTATCACGATGACCGGTTGCTTGTCTTCCACGATGCCGCATTGGGGGATTCGCAGCTCGACGACGGCCGGCTCATTCCCGCCGTTGACATGGGCACCTGCCTCGAGAACCTGCGCTTGCGGGCTTCCGCGCTTGGGGTTGGCGTTGATATCCGCCCCTATCCAACCAACGACCAGCGGTTGGTGGCACTCGTGGAAGCCGTGGCCATGCGTCCTGACACGGATGCGTTGCACGAGCTCATCAACCAGCGCTGCACGAATCGGCGCAAGGGCGATGGCCGGCCTGTCCCGCCGGACGCGATTGAAAGTATGCGCACTGCTGCGCGAGGCGTAGCAGGTTGCGATGCTCATGTGATCACGGAACCGGAGCACCTCATGGGAATGGCCGAGTTGATCGGCGAGGCCGAGCGGATCCGGGTGTTGAACCCGATCGGCCACTTCGAGCTTTTTGAGAAGGAGATGCGCTGGAGCGCGCGGGAAGCAACGGCTGGGCGCGATGGCCTGGACCTGGCGACCATGGAGCTGAAAAAGACTGAGGAAGTCGGGTTCCACATAGCGCGTGACCGCAAGGCCATGGATCTCCTGGCTGAATGGGACGGTGCCCGAGGCTTCATGAAGATGACCCGCGACAACTTCCGATCAGCCTCGGGCCTGGTGCTCATCTCCGCCACCGATGCCAGCCGCGCAGGTTTGCTGCAGGCCGGGCGCGCCGTGCAGCGCGTCTGGTTGAGCGCCACGGCAAGTGGACTATCGGTCCATCCGTGCGCGGCCCCGATTCTGCTCGCGCATCACGTGCGGCACGGGTCCGGTCGCGGGATGGACCAGGCCCATCGCGACTCATTGCTCGCCCTTTTCCAGCAGCTCTGCGGAGCATTCGGCCTGCAAGGGCATGAGCCGGTCTTCATGCTGCGACTCTCGCATGCCGATGCCCCGACGGCGCGTAGCCTGCGCCGGCCCGTTGCAGCCTTCATGCACGTCAATCAACCCTCACCTGCTTGAACATGGACAAAGTCACAATCAAGGCTTTCAGGGCGGTGGATGATCCGGCACGCTGCCGGTTGTATGCCATGGAGCATGCCAAGGTCCTGAGCGACCTCGGAGTGGATCAGGTCGTTGTTCCGGATGAGTCGTGGAGCAGGGATCCGAACGTCTACGTGTTCATCGCGGAGCACGAGGCCCTAGGCATGGTGGCCGGCATTCGACTGGACAAAGCCTCAGTTGGAAGTCGCCTTCGCATGGATGACTGCGTCGCGCCAATGGCACCGGAGATCACGGAAATCCTTGATTCCCTCGCACCGCATGGCAACGCTGAACTGTGCGGCCTGTGGAATGCGCATCGGTTCGCTGGCAGGGGCGTTCCGAAGCTGCTCATCGAAGCGGCTATAGCAACCTCCAGCCAATTGGGCGTTCGCACCATCGTGACGTTCATCGCGGAATATGTGGCGCCGTATGCCGTCGGGACCGGCTTCGTTCCGATCCAGGCTGTTGGAGAGAACGGCGTGTTGGTCTATCCGATACCATCCATCCGCACCCATGCCCTCGTCCTCAGCGATGTGTTGACCGTATGCAATGCCTCCTTCCTGACCAGACAACGGATGCTAAGCCTTCGCTTGCGTCCCGGCCAGGAGCGCTTTGAATGCCCGAAAGGCAAGATGCTCTGCGTCCGCTATGAACTCGTTGTGGACCACGGGCTGAGCAGAGGGTTCCTGGATGTGATCCGGCATCGCGAACGGTTCGCCGCGTAAGCGGCAAAACCATCAGCCATGACCCGCGTAAAAGCGGGCCATGCGCTGTTCTGCTATCCTCCTGATGCTTGTGATGGGCTTGCCCGTATTCGCGGCATCCCATCCTACCCGAGTCCCGATCGATTTCCATGGCGGTGCGCTACAGAACCCGATCGGCAGGCATTGCCTGATCCTGGAAGATCCGGGCGGTCAACTCACTCCGGACGAAGCCTTACTGGATACCACGGCACGAGCGTGCATGGCCGCGGTCCCGAATCTCGCGGTCTCACGCTCAGCGCACTGGATCCGGTTTGATCTCCAGAACAGCTCTCCCGCCCATCAGGTCGTCCTGACGATTCCCTACACCGAGATCGACGAGTTGGACCTGTACCTGGCCATGGAAGGAAGGATCATCGAGATTGCGAGAACCGGACTTGGAAGGTCCAGGTCAAAGGAACAGGGGCACGAATTCGCATTTGAACTGCCGATTGAACAGGGTGAAACCGCAACCGCCTTGCTGCGTGTGCGGGGATTCCACGCCATCCATGTTCCGTTGGTCGTCTCGGATGCGGCTAGCTACCGCAGCGCAAGTGGCAGAAGGAACCTGGCGATGGGCGCGTACGCAGGCATCATGCTCGCTATGGCCCTTTACAACCTCTTCCTGTTCTTCTCCATCCGCGAAAAGAGCTACCTGCTGTATCCACTTTACATGGCGGCCATCTGCGTCGCCCAACTCACCTTTCAGGGAGTAGGTCCCGCCGAGTGGTTGAGCGCGCATCCCTTCCTCGCCTCGCGCACTTCGATGCTTGCCGCCCTGCTCGCCGTCGTCTTCGGCATGGAGTTCAGCCGACGCTTCATCGGGACCAGACAGCTGTTACCGCGCATGCATCGGTTCATCCCCGTCTTCTATGTCCTCATCGCAGGCATCATCGCCGTGTACTTCGCTGGTGACGCCTGGGTGGGTTACAACCTGGCTCAAGCGGTCTGCGGAATCACTGCTGTCTACCTCCTGGTGATGTCGGTGCTCGCCATCAAACGAGGGTCGCGCCAGGCCCGCTTCTTCCTGCTCGCATGGACCTTCTTCCTTGTCGGCGTGGTGCTCTTCGTGCTCAAGGATGCCGGTGTGCTGCCCTTCAACTGGCTCACGCACTCCTCCATGACCTTGGGCTCCGCAATCGAAGGCGTCCTGCTCTCCTTCGGTCTGGCTGACCGCATAAACGTGTTGCGCCGCGACAAGGAACGGTTAATCCGCGAGCAGAATGTCATCCTGGAGCAAAAGGTCCAGGAGCGCACCGCCGCGCTGCAGGAGAGCAATGACAACTTGAAGCGCACGCAGGCGCAGCTGGTGAACTCGGAGAAGATGGCCTCCTTGGGTCAACTCACCGCTGGCATCGCGCACGAGATCAACAACCCCATCAACTTCATCAGCAGCAACATCGCGCCATTGCGCCGGAACGTTGGCGACGTGGTGGAGGTGATCAAAGCCTATCGCGCCGTGGACGCCGATGCGGCATCACCAGATCTGCTGGCCGTAAGAGAGAAGGAGCGGCGGATGGGCCTCGACGAGACCATCAATGAGCTTGATGAGATCATCGGCAGTGTGGCGGAAGGCGCCACGCGAACCGCCGAGATCGTGCGCGGCTTGCGGAACTTCTCACGCCTTGACGAGGATGACCTGAAGTTGTCGGACCTGAATGAAGGGCTGCGCAGCACGCTCACGGTGCTCTCGCCGCAATACCGAGACAAGGTGGAACTGCGCATGGAACTTGGCGAGCTGCCCAAGGTGGAGTGCTTCCCCGGCAAGGTCAATCAGGTGTTCATGAACATCCTGAACAACGCCGCACAGGCCACGCTCGCGCGAGCCGACGGACGGCCCCGTCACGTAACAGTGACGACGCGCCACGCCGATGATGGTCGTGTGCATGTGGTCATCAGCGACACCGGCGTCGGCATGGGCGACGACGTGAAGGCCCGCATCTTCGATCCATTCTTCACCACCAAGCCCGTGGGCGAGGGAACTGGCCTCGGGCTGGCCATCGTCTACGGCATCATCAACGACCACGGCGGCGAGATCCAGGTGGAGAGCGAGCCCGGCATGGGCAGCGCCTTCACCATCGTTCTTCCCGTCCGTCGCACGTCGATGCAGGAGAAACGCGCTTGATCCATGGCGACCGATCACATCCGTGTGCTCTTCGTGGATGATGAAGAGCACAATTTGAAGGCCTTCAAGGCCTCCTTCCGCCGTGAGATGGACGTGCTGCTTGCGAGCTCCGGTCACGACGCGCTGGAGATCCTGGAAAAGCAGGAAGTGCATGTGATTGTCTCCGACCAGCGCATGCCGGGCATGACGGGGAGCGAATTCCTGTCCATCGCGCGAGAACGCCATCCGCGAGCCATGCGCATGCTCCTGACCGGTTATGCCGACCTGGAAGCCGTGGTGGAGGCCGTGAACAAGGGAGGCATCTATGCATACGCCACCAAGCCCTGGGACGAGAACGACCTCCGCCTCCGGATCCAGCAAGCCTTCGAGATCCAGCAACTCCGTGGCGAGAAGGACCGCTTGCTGGACCGCTATGGGCAGGTGTTCGAAGCCAGTGCCGATCCCATTGTGATCGTGGACCATCGCGGCGCAGTGCTGGAAGCGAACGAGGCCTGCGCGAAGCTCCTGGGTGTGCCACGCGCGCACCTGAAGCATGCGCGGTTCACGGAATACCTTGAGAATCCGCACGGGCTGGTGCGCAGCCTCAAGCACCATCGCTCCGGCAAGGACTTCGTGAATGTGGACCTCACGCTCCGCACCCAGTCGGGGAGCCTCGTCGACTGCCTGATGACCGCGACTTACCTAGGCGCCCAAGGCGCGCACCGCGATGTCTTCCAGGCCATCATCAAGGACGTCACCGACCGCAAGCAGGAGGAGAAGCGCCTGCAGAAGCTCAATGCCGACCTGGATCGGCGGGTCGCTGCCCGGACCACGCAGCTCCTGGAAGCCCTGGAGGATCTCGGCTCCTTCTCCTACTCCGTGGCCCACGACCTTCGGTCGCCGTTGAAGAACATCGCCGCGTTGAGCGAGATGCTTCGCTCGACGGCGGATGGCGATCCCGCTCTGGAGGAATGCCTGCCCTTCGCTGAGCGCATCGAGAAAGGCGCGAAGCACATGATCCAGCTCGTGGACGACCTGCTGCGCTTCTCACAGACGAACACGCGCGAATTGGAACGTCGAAGCGTGCCGCTCATCGACCTGGTTTCGGAAGCCATAGCCGACATCGTGCCTGAGGATAGGCAGGGGCAGGTCGTCGTCGAGATGGACGCTGGTGCCGAAGTGCTGGCCGATGCGCCGATGCTCAAAGTGGTGCTCCACAACCTCCTTTCGAACGCGCTGAAGTTCACGCGCACCGTGGGCACGCCGCGAATCGCGGTTGGCCACAAACGCGAGGGCGAACATGATCACATCTGGGTCAGGGACAACGGCGTAGGCTTCGCCGCGGAGCACAAGGACCAGGCGTTCGGCGTCTTCAAGCGCCTACACAAGGCCGATCAATTCGAAGGGACCGGCGTGGGCCTGGCCATCGTGCAACGGGTGGTGAACAAGCATGGCGGCCGCACTTGGGCCGAGAGCGCTGTGGGGCAAGGGGCCACCATCCACGTCGAGCTCCCTGTCAACATCGTTGACCGGAACCAACTCCCATTTGCACGAGTAGCCTGAGTGAAACCAATGGGCGGAACCCGGCGTTCAAGCGCCTAGAACCTCATCCTGGACCCATGATCTCCACGCGCGCACCCCATGTCCTGCTGGCCGCAATCGCCATGATCGGCCTCAGCACCGTTGCCTTGGCACAAGGCAAATCCAAGAACCGCGGCAAGCTGGTGGACCAGCGCGACCAGGCCGAAGGCTGGTACCTACCGGTGCACGGCCATGTGATGGCCGATGGCGACAAAGCCGGCGAGGTGGACATGGTGCTGTACAAGGACAATGTGGAACTCGGCAAGCTCAAGAGCGACAAGAGCGGCCGATTCGAGTTGGAACTCGATATCGACCAGTTCTATACCGTGCGTCTCATCAAGGAAGGCTATCAGGAGAAGATGCTCTACATCGACACCAGCCTGCCGAAGGACCTGGTGAAGTACCCCGACTACGAGTGCTACGTGAACCTGCAAAAGCCGAACGCGCAAGGCGTTGACCCCTTCTACACCGACTTCCCGTCAGCAATCGTTAAGTGGGAAGAGGCCCAGGGCGGCTTCTACCACAGCGAGCATTACCTCAGCCACATCCAGACCCGACTGGCAGGCATCGCCAGCGCCACGTTCTGAGCACTGAACATCTTCTCCCCTGCCTACAAAATCAACCAACCAAGGCAGGAGAAAAAGCAAGGCGGGCCCGTAAGCCCGCCTTGATCTTTTCCAGGGAAATGCTCCTAGTGCTGGTCGTAATCAATCACCACACGCGGTGAGCGGGGATGGGTCTGGCAGGTGAGCACGTAGCCATCGGCCACCTCCTCATCCGTAAGTGCGTAGTTCATCTCCATCTCCACCTGCCCTTCAAGCACCCGGGCCTTGCACGTGCAGCAAACGGCGCCCTTGCATGCGAATGGGACATCCAGTCCCGCGTCCAGGGCAACGTCGAGCACAGCATCGCCATTGGCCTTCGCCTTCAGTTCATGCTCCCTTCCGTCCAGGATGATCTTCACATCGGCTACGCCGCTGAAGGCCGTTGATGTGGCATGCGTCGCCTCCTTCTTCGCCTCCGTGCTGACCGGTGTGCCGAAAAGCTCGATGTGGATACGCTTCTTGTCAACGCCCTGGTTCTCCAACGCCTCGCTCACGTTCACCATCATCTGCTCGGGGCCGCAGATGAAGAACTCCTTGTCCAGCGGGTCCGAGACGAAGCGCTTCAGCAGCTGAATCGCCTTCTCCGTGGTGATCCTGCCATTGAACAGTCGATCCTCGTCGATTCCCTTGGTGAGGATGTGATGGACAGCTAGTCGATCGCCATGCAGCACTTTGATCTCCTCCAGTCGACGTCGGAAGATGATGCGGTCAACATCGGTATTGCCATAGAAGAGCGTGAATCGGCTCTTCGGCTCGGTGCGCAGCACCGTCTTCAGGATGCTGAGGATCGGCGTGATGCCGCTTCCGGCAGCGAAGGCGACGAAATGCCGGGCCCGCGAAGAATCGAGTGCAGTCGTGAAATTGCCCATGGGCGACATCACCTCGATGCGCATTCCGGGCTTCAACTTATCCACCAGCTGCGTGCTAGCCCGGCCGTGCGGCACTTTCTTCACCGCGATGCGGAACTGCTCCTGATCAAGCGGGCTGCTGCAGATGCTGTAGGAGCGGCGGAGCTCCTCTCCGTCCACGGTGAGCTTCAAGGTGACGTATTGGCCATGCTGGAAGGCGAACTCCTTACGAAGCTCAGGCGGCACATCGAAGCCCACCACGATGCACTCGGGGGTCTCTTGATGCACATCAGCGACGGAAAGGGTGTGGAAATGGGCCATACGGGTGCTGCTCATGCGGAAGGCGGGCAAAAATAGACGTGGATGCCGAGGCTGGCTCCTCCTGAACAGATTCATCCAGCGCATCGTTCGGAGATGACGGGAATCAAGCAAGCTTGAAGGCCCACCCGTACTTTCGCCAACCGTAACCGCACGCCTTCCATGACCGATGTGAAGAACCTTGAAGACCTCTTCCAAGCCAAGATCGACGCTGAGCAGAAGATCGAGCCCAAGGACTGGATGCCCGATGCCTACCGCAAGAACCTGGTCAGGCAGATCAGCCAGCACGCGCACAGCGAGGTGGTGGGCATGCTGCCCGAAGGCAACTGGATCACTCGCGCGCCCAGCCTGAAGCGCAAGGCCATCCTGCTGGCCAAAGTGCAGGACGAAGCTGGACACGGCCTATACCTATACAGCGCTGTGGAGACCATGGGCACCAGCCGAGAGCAGACCATCGACGACTTGTTGAGCGGCAAGGCCAAGTAC
The DNA here is from genome assembly GCA_016715995.1 of Flavobacteriales bacterium. Taxonomy (GTDB): domain Bacteria; phylum Bacteroidota; class Bacteroidia; order Flavobacteriales_F; family PHOS-HE28; genus PHOS-HE28. The sequence continues at coordinate 26,780 of JADJXF010000023.1, read as the reverse complement.
AGCAGCATCTTCAACTACCCCACCCTCACCTGGGCCGACATCGGCGCCATCGGCTGGCTGGTGGACGGTGCAGCCATCATGAATCAGGTGATGCTCTGCCGCACCAGCTACGGCCCTTACGCCCGCGCCATGGTGCGCATCTGCAAGGAGGAGAGCTTCCACCAACGCCAGGGCTACGAGATCATGGGCGTTCTGGCCAAGGGCAGCCCCGAGCAGAAGGAGATGGCCCAGGACGCCCTCAACCGCTGGTGGTGGCCGAGTTTGATGATGTTCGGTCCCACGGATGCCAACAGCCCGCACAGCGCGCAGAGCATGAAGTGGAAGATCAAGCGCCAGAGCAACGACGAGCTGCGCCAGATCTTCATCGACCGCACCGTGCAGCAGGCGGAAGTGATCGGCCTCACTATCCCCGATCCCGACCTGAAGTGGAACGAAGCCACCCAGCACTTCGACTGGGGCACCATCGACTGGACCGAGTTCAACAACGTGGTGGCCGGCAATGGCCCCTGCAACAAGGAGCGCTTGGCCGCACGCAACAAGGCCCACAACGATGGCGCGTGGGTAAGGCAGGCGGCCGTGGCATACGCCGCGAAGAAGGCTGGGAAGAAACAAGCAGCATGAACCAGTCGGCAATTGGCAGTGGGCAGTTGGCTACCGATGCGCATTGCCAACTGCCTACTGCGGACTGCCAACTCGCCGAACTCCATCGCGATACCGAGAACCGACGACCATGAGCAACACGAATGAGCAAGGATGGCCCCTCTGGGAAATCTTCATCCAGAGCAAGCGCGGCCTCGACCATAAGCACGTGGGCAGCTTGCACGCCGCCGACGCCGGGATGGCCATCGAGAACGCCCGCGATGTGTACACCCGCCGTCAGGAAGGCAACAGTATCTGGGTGGTGAGGGCCGAACACATCCACGCCAGCCGACCTGAGGACGCCGAGAGCTTCTTCGATCCGCTGACGACAAAGTGTACCGGCACCCGACGTTCTACACGATGCCTGAAGGCGCGAAATACATTTAGTGAATGGCGAATGGGACTTGGTGAATGGCGCACGCGCGCATTCCCCATTCACCATTCGCCAAGTCCCATTCACCATGAGCCAATCGCTTTTCACCTACACCCTCCGCCTCGCCGACGACCTCCTCATCCTGAGCCAACGGCTGGGTGAATGGTGCGGCCACGGCCCTGTGCTGGAGGAGGACATCGCCCTTACCAACCGCGCGTTGGACCACCTCGGCGAAGCCCGCAACCTCTTGACTTATGCCGGACAGGTGGAAGGCAAAGGCCGCTCAGAGGACGACCTCGCGTACCTGCGCATGGAGCGCCAATTCACCAACGTGAAATTGGTGGAGCAGCCCAACGGCGATTACGCCCACACCATCGTGCGCAGCTTCCTCTTCGATGCCTACCACCTGCCGCTGATGCAGGCGCTGACCAAGAGCAACGACGAACAGCTGGCGGCCATCGCGGGCAAGAGCGTGAAGGAGGCCACCTACCACCTGCGTCACAGCAGCGAATGGTTGATCCGCTTCGGGGATGGCACCGAGGAGAGCCACCAGCGCGCCCAAGCCGCCCTCGACGACCTGTGGACCTGCACGGGCGAGCTTTTCGAGACCGATGCCGTGCTGGAGGAGATGACCAAGGCGGGCATCGCGCCGGACATCGCCACCATCAAGGAAGCATGGAGCAGGACCGTGGACCAGGTGCTTTCTGAAGCCACGCTGAAGCGCCCCGCCGATGCCTTCATGATGACCGGCGGCCGCAAGGGCCTGCACAGCGAGTACATGGGTTTCATCCTTGCGGAGATGCAGCATGTGACGCGGGCGTATCCGGGGGTGGAGTGGTAAACTGAACCGCAACGACGCGGCGACGCGACGAATGCGCAACGTCACACGAACTATACGTCGCGGTCCCGTTGCGCCGTTGCGTCATCGCGGCTGAAGGAATTCTCATGATCACCCAAACACCGCATCCTCGAGCTCCTCGACTACGTGAAGGACCCGGAGATCCCGGCCATCAACGTGCTGGAGCTGGGCGTGGTGCGCGGCGTGGAGGTGGAGGAGAGCGGCAAGGCCATCATCACCATCACCCCCACCTACACCGGCTGCCCGGCCATGGACGTGATGGCGGCCGACATCAAGAAGGAACTGCTGGAGGCCGGCGTGCCCGAGGTGGAAGTGAAGATGAGCCTCGCCCCCGCCTGGACCACCGACTGGATCACCGACGAGGGCAAACGCAAGCTGAAGGAATACGGCATCGCACCGCCGGAGAAGACCGCGGACATCCGTGCGCTGAAAGGCGAACAACCCGTGGTGGCCTGTCCCCAGTGCGGCTCGAAGAACACGGTATTGCTCTCGCTCTTCGGCAGCACGGCCTGCAAGGCGCTGTGGAAGTGCCAGGATTGTTTGGAGCCGTTCGATCAGTTCAAGTGCTTGTGATGGCTGCACCATCTGCAATAGAAGTCGCAGCCGAGTTCATGGGTCATGTAAGTGCTGCCCAAGGCATGGTCATGGATTGCTCAATTGGTTTGAGCATGTATGCGAACGAGTTTGCGAAACGGCCTCCGGGAACAATCATCAATGTGGTTACCAAGCCTCCGCCTGAAATAATGCCCAACGGACCTGATGCGCAGTTCACTGAGCATAGAGCGACTGCGGGTGAAATCGTTGCGCGTAGCAGTCCTGGAGGCATGAATAGTCGACTAGTTGGCAATATGGCACTGGTATATGTCTACCAGCTTTGGGAGAAGGTGTTCCGCAGGAAGCTAGCGGAGGCCTTGGGATTCGCGAACATGAATGACCTCCAGATAGACCTCATGGATGATGTTCGACAGCTCCGAAAGTCCATCATTCACCACAACGGCATTGCGCTGGCTGTTTGCGGCAAGGCCAAGGTCTTCAAGAAGTTCAATATGGGTGAATCCATCTTCATCAACGGCAATGACTTCTTTGAATTGACCAAGTTGATTCGGCGTGAGATTGACGCTGTCATTGAACGGCACACGGCAAGCAACCATACCGCTAGGAGATAGCACGGAGGTTAGACCTTGGTCGGTCCTACTTTCGCGGCCCGATGGCCTCCGGGCAGAAATACACCGTGGATCCCGCGCGCCTCGAAGGCGTTGCGAGCGAGCCGCTCTTTGCCGCAGTGGCCGCTGAGGCGGCGAAGCAGAACATCCCAGCCTTCGCCATCGGCGGTTACGTACGCGACCGCTTGATTGGACGCCCTTGCAAGGACATTGACTTCGTGGTGGAGGGCGATGGCATCGCGTTCGCCCAGGCCGTGGCGGAACGCTTGGGCTCAGGTCCGGTGCATGTGTTCAAGAATTTCGGGACGGCCATGTTCATGCATGGCGATGAACAAGTGGAGTTCGTGGGCGCGCGCAAGGAGAGCTACAGCCGCAACAGCCGGAAACCCGAGGTGGAGCCCGGCACGATCAAGGACGACCAGGAGCGGCGTGATTTCACGATCAACGCGCTGGCCATTTCGATGAACCAAGGCAGCCTCGGCGCGCTGGTGGATCCCTTCGGTGGCATCCTCGATCTGGACCGCGGCCTGTTGCGCACACCGCTCGATCCGGACATCACCTTCAGCGACGATCCGTTGCGCATGCTGCGCGCCGTGCGCTTCGCTACGCAGCTCGGCTTCACCATCGACCCGGCCACCTTCGAGGCCATCCAGCGTAATGCGAAAAGGCTGGAGATCATCAGCGCCGAGCGCATCCACGGCGAGTTCAACAAGATCATCCTCACCCCCAAGCCGAGCTCGGGATTCATCCTGCTGCGTGATAGCGGGCTGATGGCAGAGTTCCTCCCCGAGTTCCTCGAACTCGCGGGCGCTGAGGAGATGTTCGGCATCGGCCACAAGGACAACTTCTACCACACGCTGCAGGTGCTGGACAATGTGTGCGAGAAGAGCGATGACCTCTGGCTGCGCTGGGCCGCCGTGCTTCACGACATCGCGAAGCCCGCCACCAAGCGTTTCGTGCCGGGCACCGGTTGGACCTTCTACGGCCACGAAGACAAGGGCGCGCGCATGGTGCCGAAGATCTTCCGCCGCCTGAAGCTGCCGCTCGACGACCAGATGAAGCTGGTGCAGAAGCTGGTTGCCCTGCACCTCCGCCCCATCGCCCTCACCAAAGAGGAGGTCACCGACAGCGCCATCCGCCGCCTGCTCTTCGATGCCGGCGACGATATCGACGCGTTGATGATCCTCTGCCGTGCGGACATCACCAGCAAGAACGAGAAGAAGAAGGACCGCTACCTGCGCAACTACGAGGTGGTGATGCAGAAGCTGAAGGATGTGGAGGAGAAGGACCGCGTCCGCAATTTCCAGCCGCCCATCACCGGCGAGGACATCATGCGCGCCTTCAACATCCCGCCCTGCAAGCTCATCGGTGACATCAAGACGGTGATCAAGGACGCGATCCTCGATGGCGTGATCCACAACGAGCGCTCGGAGGCTTGGCAGCTGATGCTTGCAACGGGCAGGAAGCTCGGGGTTGATCCAGTGGTATTGGAGGACAAGGGGCAGTAGGCAGGAGCAGGGGCAACGGTCCCTCTACACGTCGGTCGCGATCACGTCCTGACAGTGAACGTTAGTTTCGCGAACCGGAAGCACTCGCCCCGCTCCTGCCTACTGCCCCTGCCACCTGCCCTTTGAGCCCATGCGCATCTACCGCTTCCGTGTCCTGATTGACCATCCGAGCGAGGCCTTCCGTGACATCGAGATCGGCAGCGAGCAGTCCTTCAAGGATCTGCACACTGCCATCAAGGACGCCTTCGGATTCATCGGCCAGGAGATGGCTTGCTTCTACGTGAGCGACGAGGAATGGGGCAAGGGCCCGGAGATCCCGCTCGCTGACCTGGGCTTCGCAGAGGAAGGCCAGGTGCCCGCGTTGATGGACCAGGTGCTCATCAGCGATCACATGCGCAGCACGAGCCAGCGCTTCGTTTACGCCTACGACTTCCTGCACCTGTGGATGTTCATGGTGGAGCTGATTCATGCCGGCGACCCGGAGCCTGGCGTCACCTACCCGCGCGTGGTGCTCAGCATGAAGGAAGCGCCGGACGAGCACAGCAAAGAGGATGACCTCACGGCCGGCATCGAGCCGGATGACCCTTACGCCCTGGGCGAAGAAGAGCACGAGTACGAAGAGGGCGAGGGCGACGAGCATTTCGGCGATGAGGAGGAGGGCGGCGGCCATGACGAGTTCGGCCATGGTGGTGGCGAGGACGATGCGTTCCGCTGATGCCTGACCGCGTGCTCGTAGTCGTTAGCGGACCCACTGCATCAGGCAAGACCGATGCGGGCATCGCGCTGGCGAAGCACTTCAGGACCGAGGTCATCAGCGCCGATTCGCGGCAGTTCTACACCGCCATGCGCATCGGCACGGCACGGCCGGAAGAACACGAGCTGCACGGTGTCAGGCATCATTTCCTCGGGCACCTGGCCCTGGAGGAGACCTGGAGCGCCGGCCGGTTCGCGCGCGAAGCCGAACCCGTGCTGCAGCAGTTGATGCACGAGCATGGCATCGCCGTATTGGTAGGCGGGAGCGGCTTGTACATTGATGCGCTGGTGAAGGGCCTCGACCCCTTGCCGCTCAGCGACCCGCGTCTTCGCGAGCGATTGCAAACACAGTTGAAGCAACGCGGACTTGCAACGCTAGTCGACGAATTGCAGAAGCTCGATCCCACCACGCATGCGCGCATCGACCGCAACAACCCGCATCGCGTGATCCGCGCCCTGGAAGTGTGCTTGCTCACCGGAAGGCCGTTCAGCGAGCAGCGCGCCGGAGCGCATGACCGCGAAGACATGCGCTTGGTGCGCATCGCCATGGATGTGCCGCGCGACGAACTCTATCGCCGCATCGATCAACGCGTGGACCGCATGGTGGCTGAAGGCCTGGTGGAGGAAGCCCGCGCGCTCCTTCCTCATCGCTCATGTAACGCCCTGCAGACCGTTGGCTACAAGGAACTGTTCGCGCAATTCGATGGGCAGCTGAAGCTGCCAGAGGCCATTGCCCTCATCAAACAGCACAGCCGCAACTATGCCAAGCGCCAACTCACCTGGCTCCGCCGCGACGCGTCCTGGCATTGGCTCCCGACCAGCGATCACATTGCGCACATCGCCTATGTGGAGGCTCAGCTATGAGCGGCTGATCCGCGCAGCGGTCTGGCTGGCCTTGGGCCTCGGATTCCTCGAGCGCGCGATGCTGCTCGCTGGTTTCGGATTCACGCACATCGGCATCGACGATGCGCTGATCATGCAGGTGGCCAAGGATTACGGTCACGGCATCTTCCGCGAGCCCTACCTCTACGGGCAGAACTACAACCCCATGTTGGAGGCGCTGCTGGCGGCGCCCTTCGTCCGCTTGGGCGCCGCGCCCTGGATCGTGCTGCCCATCATCACCTCCGCGCTGGCGCTACTCCCCTTCTGGTCCATGGCAATCTGGTACCTGCGTCGGGGGCATGGCATTCCAGCCATGATCATCGCCGCCTTCCCAATGGCGCTTCCGCTGGAATGGGGCATGATCACCACCATGCCGCGCGGGTGGGTGCATGGAATCGCGCTGCTCTCCTTCATCCCTTGGGCACAGGATGTGAGGCGACCCTTCGCGAAGCACCTCCTAACCGCACTCGTCCTTGTAGCCTCGGTGCTCTGCAATCCGAACGCGCTGCCATTGGCGGCAAGTGTGAGCGTAGTGCTGATTGCATGGCACCGCCGCGATGCGCGCTTCTGGGCATTGAGCGGACTAGCCGGAGCGCTTGGATGGCTCGTGCACCGCGCCATGCAAGGGTTCCATGCCGCGCATCCCGACCGTGTGATTCACCCGCTCTTGCCAACAGACCTGCGATTCAGTGAGGACTTGCTGCTCGATGGTCTGAGCCACAATGGTGAGCATTTCCTTCATCTCCATCCATTCCTGGGGTTGGCGTGGATCCCTATTGTGCTCTTGCTGGCCGGGGCTGGCGCGTTCTGGAAGCGTAGGGAACGCATGGCATCCTTTGCGCTGGTGATTCCTGTAGTCGTCATGCTCCTCGCCCTCGGCATCCCCAAGGTGCATGAAGGCTGCGCGAGCGTGTTCTTCCCGCAGTCACGAATGATGCTTTCGCTCCCGATCCTCTTGGCAATCGCCGCGGCGAACCTGCTCCGTGATGTCCGGTTTCCGCGAACGGCTCTGCTGCTACTGCCTTTCGCTTGGCTCGGCGCCATTGTCCTGAAGATGTCCGAGTTGCCCGGGCGAGTGGCACACCAGCTCGCTCATCAGGAATGCGCATGGGTGCGGGAGGAACCAGTGGCCGAAACGCAAGAGCGCTGCGCGTCGATCAAGGATGCGGCAATCAAGCACCAGGCTGACCTCATCGTCCCAATCCGCTGGCCATCTATTCTTGTGGACCACCAGAAGCACTTCACCGCGCACTTCAACTGCTACGCTTGCGAAGTGCTCGTCGATTCCTTTCCGCCGGTGTTCGGCGCTGGCTACGACCGACGCTCGTGGATCCGTGCAGCGCACGAAGCACCACCCCAGGGTCGCGTCCTCTTCATCGGCGGGGATCCTGCAGCGTGGCGGCGCGCGATCGCAGCAGGACGCATCGTCGAGGATCTCAGTCATGCCGGAAAAGCCATGCACATCGCGCGGTGCGACACCATCCCGGTCGGCGACTTCCTCCTACGTATGGGCGTTGACGACAATCTCGGCCGTTGATCAGAGCTGCACGCCGATCAACAACACATCGTCCACCTGCTCCTCATCGCCTTTCCACCATCGGAAGCGGTCGGAGATGGCTTGATGCTGGTCATCCATCGAGAGTCCGGCGGTCTCGGAGAGCCATTGCCTGAAGCCCGCGCTGCGCAGCTTCTTGCCCTGCGGGCCGCCGAACTGGTCAGCGATGCCATCACTGAAGAGGAAGACCCGATCGCCCGTGCGATACGGCACCTCCCGCTGCGTGAATGGCGCGTCGCCACCATCGTGCAGGCCGATGGGCATGCGGTCGCCCTTCATCTCGATGATGGCTCCGTCGCGCAGCACGTAGAGCGGATGGTAGGCGCCTGCGAAGCGTAGGACACCCGAGCGCGTGTCAATCACGGCAAGGCTCACGTTCATGCCATCGCGGTGGCCGGCATCATCACCCTTGTTCAGCGCCTGCTCGAATCCCTCGCGCAAGGAGTCGAGGATAGCACCTGGCTCGGTGATGCGGCGCTCCTGGACCACCTCTTGGAACAGTGACGCAGCGATGAGGCTCAACAGCGCTCCTGGCACGCCGTGCCCTGTGCAATCCGCAGCGGCCAGCACCTTCAGGCCATGCACCTCCGCGAACCAGAAGAGATCGCCGCTCACGATGTCGCGTGGTCGGAAGAGGATGAAGGATTCGGGGAAAAGCGCCTGCAGTCCATCGGCCTCGGGCAGCACGGCGCGCTGGATGCGCTGCGCGTAGCGAATGCTGCTGAGGAGGTCCACGTTCTGCTGCGCGACGACGGCCTGCTGCTCATTCAGTTTGCGCTGCAGCGCCAGTCGTTCGCGGATGTCGCGGATGAAGAGGATGATGGCCGGTTTGCCGGTGTAGCTCGTCACCCGCGCGCTGCTCTCCACGGGCAGCACAGTGCCATCGGCGGTGAGCATAGGCACATCCTCGTACACGGCGCCCTTGCGCTCCCAGGCGTCAGCAATGCGCTCGGCGCTGCGGTGCAGCATGCTGTCGGGGTGCAATTGGAAGATGGTGAGGCCGATCAGCTCCTCGCGCGCGTAGCCCAGCATAGCGGCTGCGCGCTCGTTGGCCTGGTAGATCCGGCCATTCACGAAGTTGATCACGAAGAGCCCATCGTTGCTGCCTTCCAGCACCTCCAAGTAGCTGGCGCGGTCCAGCTCGGAGCGCCGGTTCCGTTCCTGCAAGCGGTTGTAGGCATGCGCCAGCAACGCGGAGGCGCCCAGCAGGGCCACGGGAATGGCGCCCAATGCCAGTCCGATGGTCAACTCCATGCCGATGAAAGGTTGATCGGCAGTCCATCGAGCACACCGAAGATCAGTTCCGGATCGAGGAACTCGCCAACGCGGTCGGGGCGCGACACATAGCGAACCATTCCTGTTGCGTCGATTAGAAAGGAAGCCGGCAGCGGTATGCCCTGGGCATAGTCCAAGCCCATCTCCAGCACGGGATTGCTGTACACCACGCCGAACTCGCCGCTTACAAGCTGGTCATCGTCGCTGAGCATGCGGAAACCGACGCCGATCCGCGCAACCATGTCGCGGTTCACCTCGATGTCATCCGGACCCACGGCCAGGACATGCACGCCTTTCCCGAGGAAGCGCTCGCGGTTGCGCTCGTAAGTGCGCAGCATCATGTGACAGCCTGGGCACCAGTCGCCACGAACGAAGATGAGCAGTACCGGATGCTGACCCCTGTACTCCGAAAGCCGGATGACAGTGCCGTCCTGATCGGGCAAGGCGAAATCGGGTGCCTCCGTACCCACCTGGACCCGATACCCGAAACGGGTGCTGCGACGGATGCGGAATCCATCCTGCACATAGCCGAAAGTCAGCCCCAAGGCAGTTGTGATGGGCAGGAGCGGCGCGAGCCAGAGATCCCAAGCGAACGGAACACCCATGATCGTCCATGCATAAAGGCCGAGCGCGATGACGGACAGGCCCGAATCCAGCCAGAGCAGGTTGACATAAGTGAAGCGCGATGAGGCCTGCCGCGCGATGGTGGCGGTACCGGCCAATAGCATCGCGCAGGTGAGGCGCGGCCAGGTAGCAAGCGCGCGTGGATACGTGCCTCGAACCGCAGGGGTTCGCTTTCTGAATACCCCGATCGCGGTATGGCAGGCCCCGTTGCTCAGGGTACTTTCGTGCCCGCCCAAATATTCAAGGCCGCTCCATGATGCGTTCAATTCTCCTTCTGTCCCTGATTGGCCTTGGCTGTGGCCAAGCGGAGCGCGCCCCGGAATCAACCGAAAAGCGCGAGGTGAACGTCTATACCCACCGCCATTACGACACCGACAAGGATCTCTTCGCAGCATTCACACAGAAGACCGGCATCGCGGTGAATGTGGTGCAGGCCGGTGATGACGAGCTGCTCGCCCGACTGGAGCAGGAGGGCGCCACCAGCCCTTGCGACATCCTCATCACCGCCGATGCGGGGCGGCTGGGCCTTGCGAAGTCCCGCGGGCTGCTTCAGTCGGCCACGAGCGAAGTCCTCCTCGCAAGCATCCCGGCGCATCTGCGCGATCCGGATGGGCAATGGTTCGGGCTGACCATGCGAGCGCGCATCGTTGCGTACGATAAGACCAAGGTCAAGCCGGACGCCATCACAAGCTGGGCTGACCTCACCGGGCCGCAATGGAAAGGGAAGATCCTCGTGCGTGCTTCGGAGAATGTGTACAACCAAAGCCTCTTGGCGGCGATGATCGCCCACGATGGACCGTTCGCGGCAAGAGCTTGGGCCGATGGCATCGTGCGCAACATGGCCCGGACACCAAAAGGCAACGACACCGATCAGCTCCTCGCGCTCGGCGAAGGGCTCGGCACCATCGCCATCGTGAACAGCTATTATGTCGGCAAGCTCATGGCCAGCGACGAGGCGGAGAAGCAGAAGGCAAAGGCCATGATTGGCGTGGCCTTCCCTACGATCGGTGCGCATGGCGTACACGTGAATGTGAGTGGAGGAGGCATCGCGAAGCATGCGCCGCACAAGGCTGAAGCGCTCGCCCTGCTCGAATTCCTCGCCGGGGAAGAGGCGCAGCGGCTCTTTGCGGAGGGCAACAAGGAATATCCGGTGCGCCCCGGCATCCCGATGGCCAGTGAACTCCAGGCCTTCGGCACCTTCACGCCTGACAGCCTGAACCTTGAGGCGCTCGCACGCCTCAATCCCGATGCGGTGAAGGTCTTCGACGCTGCGGATTGGCGCTGAGAGCAAGGCGCATGGGACAGGGGCAATCACCCGCTCGCGTCGGCTTCTGGGCCATTTCCCTACTCGCCCTTGTCTTGGCGGCTCCCTTGCTGGTAGTGCTCACAGCTCCGTGGCACACCGCGGCTCCCGAATGGGCGCATGTATCCGTCGCCATCCTACCCGTCGCGGCGCGCGAGACCGGGCTTCTTCTTCTCATCGCCCTCTGCACTGCGTGGCTCATCGCCCTGCCTTCCGCTTGGCTGGTGGCCACCACGGAATTCCGCGGCCGCCGACTGGTGAGTTGGGCGCTCGTGCTTCCCTTGGCCATGCCAACGTACATCGCGGCGTACACGTTCGCTGGCCTGCTCGGTCCAACGGGGTCGATATCGAATTGGAGCGCAGCGCATCTTGGCGTGCGACCGGATATCGTGCACCTCCCAGGGCTCGGTGTCGTGCTCGGACTGGTGCTCTTCCCATACGTGTACCTGCCTGCGCGAGCTGCATTCGCTCATGGGATGACCACGCAACGGGAGGCGGCCGCGCTGCTGGGCGCCACCGGCCTGCGCGCCTTCTTGCGCATCGGCGTGCCGTTGGCACGACCAGCCCTCGCTGCCGGCTCGCTGCTGCTGGCCATGGAAGTGATCAACGACTTCGGCGCCGCGAAGCACTTCGGCGTTCGCACGCTCACCACAGGCCTTTTCCGCAGCTGGGGCGGCTTGTACGACCTGGGCAGCGCTTTGCGGATCGGCATGGTGCTGATCGGTGGCATGGCGCTGCTACTCTGGATCGAGCGACACCTACGGCGCAACCGCTCCTTCCAGACAGACCAGGTGCCTACTGAACGTATTCGCCTCCGCGGCGCGAAGAGCTGGCTGGCCACGGCCTGGTGCATGCTCATCCTATTCTTCACCGCTGGGTTGCCGCTCGCGAGCATAGTCGCGGACGTATTCCAACCTGGATCCTCCTGGTTGGACGCGGGACTGGGGCAAGCTCTTACGAACAGCTTGTTGGTCGCCGCCGGTGCGGCGTTGCTAGTCCTCTCCATCGCCATCCTCCTCACCTACCGCGAACGGCACGGCCGCAGGGCAGACCTTGCAGTGCGCGCGGCGAACCTGGGCTACGCCATTCCCGGAGCGGTCATTGCCGTGGGCGCGATGGCGATCGCAGGCCCACTTGATCGGAGCGGCTGGCACGGCCCGGTCCTCATCGGCAGCCTCGGGCTGCTGCTCTATGCCTATGCCGCCCGCTTCCTCGCTGTCGGCACGCAACCGCTGTTCGGCGCGCTTCGTTCGCAGCCCCGTGCGCTGGACGAGAGCGCACTGGTGCTGGGGGCATCGGCCTGGCGGGTCTTCACCCGAATCAACCTGCCCCTGCTCCGACCAGCGCTGCTCGCCGCTGCCATGCTGGTGGCCATCGATGTCATGAAGGAATTGCCGCTCACCCTCATCCTGAGGCCCTTCAACTTCGAGACGCTGAGCACTGCGGCCTATCGTTCCGCGTCCATCGAGCAATTGCGCGAAGCCTCACGCCCCGCGCTGCTGATCGTACTTTGTGCCGTGCCGCCAGTGCTGCTTCTCAACCGCCTCTTGCAACGTCAGCGACCGTGACCGCCTCGCTCCTAGGTATCCATGATGCGCGCGTCGCCCTTGGCGGCCGCGATGTCCTTCGTGGCATCAACCTGCAGGTCTCGGAAGGCGAGGTGATGATCATCGTTGGTCCGAGCGGTTGTGGCAAGAGCACCCTGCTCCGTGCGATTGCAGGCCTGCAGCGACTGCGGTCCGGCCATATCCAACTCGATTCGGAAACCTTGAGCGGGGATGGCATCCATCTTCCCCCGCAGCATCGGCATACCGGCATGGTCTTCCAAGGACTCGCGCTCTTCCCCCACCTCACCGTCAAGGCCAACGTGGGCTTCGGGCTTGCCGGTTCGTCGCGTGCGGAACGGGAGCGGCGCGTGAACGAGGAACTGGTGAGCGTCGGCCTTGAAGGCCTCGGCGACAGGTACCCGCACCAGTTGAGCGGCGGCCAGCAGCAGCGCGTGGCCATCGCACGCTCGCTCGTGATGCGCCCACGGCTGCTGCTCATGGACGAGCCCTTCAGCGACCTCGATTCCACGACGCGGGCCGAGGTGCGCGTGGAAGTGCTGCGCATCATCCGCGAACATGGTGTCACCGCCGTCATCGTCAGCCACGACCGTGAGGACGCTTACCATCTCGGCGACCGCATCGCGGTGATGGATCGGGGCCGGATCGCACGGGTGGCCCGGGCCGATGAGGTGCGCATGGAGTGGGAGGCGCATCCGTTCTCGACATGAGCGCCGACCGTCTCTCCCAGCTTCGGACACTGCTCGCCGATGAGCCTGAGGATGCCTTCCTGCGCTATGCCATCGCCCTTGAACTCAAACGCATGGGCCGACCGGACGAGGCTATGACGCAGCTTGAGGAACTGGTGTCCGACCGGCCGGAGCACATCGCCACCTACTATCAATTGGCCACGCTGCTCGCTGAGGCCGGGCGGAAGGAGGAAGCCATTGCCGTGTGCGACTCCGGGGCGCTGCGCTGCATCGTTGCAGGCGATCGGAAGACGCGAGCAGAACTGTTGGCGCTGAAAGAGGCGCTGACCGATGAGGCATGAAGAAGAGCCTGCGTCGTTGGGGCAAAAGGGCCTTGCTCGCATTGGTGGTCATCTGGCTGCTGCTCGTGCTCTTCGCGCACCGCTGGTTCGCCATTTCAAGAACCTCCGGCGCTCGGGACCTGGTGGTGGAAGGATGGCTCTACGCAGGTGGCTGCGATACCATCGCTGCGTGGTACAGGAGCGGCGCCTACGAGCGCATCTATACGACAGGGACGATCCGGCCTTTCACTTACTACCTGCACCACGGCGACACGCTCATCATCGAATTCGATCCACTGGCGAGCGGTATCGCTACCCTGCGCATCGATGGACTGCCCCACGCATCGGCACGTATCCTCATCGATGATTCCGACACCATCGCAGCGGCACCTTCCGCCGATGGCATCCGCTTCGCGCTGCGCTATTGCGAGCGGATCCGTATCACGGCCTCCAGCGCCGATCCGCCTCCGGATGGGCAGGCCGTGATCTTCGCAGGGCATCTGGCCATCAATGGTGTGAACGCGCACGCGAGTGCTTCGGACATCCGGATCCACCGGGCCAACGGAAGCGTCGAGGACGGCTCGTTCAGCTTCGCGCACGAAGCCCGTGCATGCCTCATCGCCGCTGGCATCCCGGAAACCAGCATCACTCCGGTGCCGGCATCCTTGGAGCGCGGTGGCCGAACGTGGTCCAACGCACGCGCCTTCGCGCAATTCGCCAACGCGAACAGCATCGGTCATTTCGATGTGGCCACCATGGGCGTTCATGCACGCCGCACATGGCGTCTGTATCGAAAGGCCATGGGCAGCACCGAAGGCATCGGCATCCGCTCCATCCACGACCCTTGGTGCCCACGCGGGCGTTGGTGGCTCCGCCCCTTCGGCTGGATCCTGGTGATGAAGGAAGTGGTGGCCATCCCAGCACCATCGATCATCGACGATGATCAGGCGGCGTCACGTTCCGTCCGATAACTTCGGAGCATGAACCCGATCGGCAAGCCCGGCCCCGAGGAGCTGGCACCCTTCTATCAGCGCTATGTGGATCTCTGCGGGACGGATGACTTGATGCAGGCATTGCGCGAGAGCTGGAAGAAATTCGATGGCCTGTTGCGGCGACTGACCGAATTGAACGTCGACCACCGATACGCGCCGGGGAAGTGGACGGTGAAGCAGGTGCTCCGGCACATGATCGATACCGAACGAGTGATGGCCTACCGCGCGCTGCGCTTCGCCCGCAACGACAAGACGCCACTGCCCGGCTTCGAGGAGGATGACTGGGCGCGCGAGGTGGACACCGCTGGGCTCTCCATGGAGCACCTATACCGCGAAGCGTTGGTCGTCCGCGAATCGACCGTGGCGCTCTTCGACGGCCTGCCGCAAGAGGCCTTGCTGCGGTCCGGCAGCGCCAACGGGCATCCGTGCAGCGCGCGGGCCGCTGGCTGGATCATCGCCGGCCATACGCTGCACCATGTGAACGTCATCAACGAACGCTATCTGACCCATGCCGAAGCGTAGCATCCAGCAGTGGTTCAATCTCTATGGCGAGAGCCACCAGAACCCCACGAACAAGCTCGTGCATTGGGTCTGCGTTCCGACCATCTTCTTCTGCGTGATCGGCCTGCTCGCCTCGATTCCTCCTGCGGAGATGCCGTGGATCGGGTTGATCCCATGGGCCAAGATCACCATCGGCGTGGTGCTGATCGGATTCTATCTGCCGCGGTCGCTCACCCTGACGGCTGGTATGGCGCTCTGGAGCTATTTCTGCCTCTGGCTCTGCAAGGTCCTCATCGCGCAGGCGCCGTGGCCGCTCTGGTCCATCTGCACCGTGCTCTTCGTGCTGGCATGGATCGGGCAGTTCATCGGCCACAAGATCGAAGGCCGGAAACCGAGCTTCCTCGACGACCTGCAGTTCCTGCTCATCGGGCCGGCGTGGCTGATGGGATTCATCTACCAGCGGCTGGGCATCCCTTACTAAGCAGGTCGGAACACGTAGGCGTGCCCGGTGCAGGAGCAGGTATCGCTCCGCAGCACGCAGGCCAGTTCACGCAGAAGCGCATCCGGTTCGAGCAAGGCCATCCCGAAGACATCCGATTGCTCGCTGTCCAGGTAGAACGCGCCCTTGCGCAAGACGGGCAGTCCAGCGAGGCGCGCATCACCAGTCATGTCGAGCCTGGTCACCGCGCCACCATGCGCCAGGATCACGCCGAAGCGATCAGCCTTGCGCGCCGCAGCGCTCACCGTTTCCAGATCGAGGCCGATGTTCGCATCTCCGGAGCGATCCGCGAAGGCGTAACGCCCTCCGGCGTCTTGGATGAGATGCGCCATGTAGCTGTTGCCCGGCGGCACATGCCATTGGCTCTGCCATGCGCTGCCGAAGAAGACCACTGGTCCAGGTGCGCCTCTCGAGCTCCTGCCCGCCTCTGCGTCATATCGAAGGGCGATTACCTCGAACAGGCTGTCGGCCATGCGCTCCGCTCCCATCACCGTACCGAAGAAGCGCAACCACTCAGCGCGTCCCAAGGGATGCTCTTCAAGGTACTCGGTGACCGGTATGAAGCGCGCGCCGGCAACGTTGAGCGCACCTGAGAGCGGCCGAAGGGGTAATCGAAGATGGCATCCACACGTGCCAGCGTCAATCGCTCGCAATCAATGCCGTCCGCCGTGGCCACCTCCTGCAGCTCGCCGTTCTTGACGCGTTCAGACAGCCGCACATTATGCGCGCGATCGATGAACGCTCCGGCCGCCACATGGTCCTCCATACCCAATGCCGCGATGAAGGGCACATGCGTGGTGCTGAGAAGCGCAATCCGTTGCAGGGCAGGTGATCCGCTTGATGCGGGGATGGTTATCACATCGAGCGTATCCGAGCGGCTGGCGGATCCGAAAATGATGAGCCGACGCTCCTCACCGCGCTGAAGCACCTGGAAGCAGCGCGCGTAACGACAAGAACGCTCGGTCCAATCCCCGTTCTCGTTCGCAGGAGCAGCAGGACGACATCCGACGAGCACCATCGCCACAAAGGGCACAAGCAGCCTCATTGCAGCGCGCGGATCATCTCGATCAGGGCCATTTTCACGGTATCGCGTCCCTTGGCCACACCCCACGGCTGTTGATGGGCGGAATGCCTCGGCTGCTCGCCATGATCCGCAGGGCCGTCGGGTGACCCATCGGGCAGGTAACGCACCAGCGGCACATGGAGCTTCACTCCAGAATTGGGCATGGTCACCGCCAATTCATGGCCGCCGGTGAAGGAATGGGCGTTTGATCCCGTCTCCTCGCCCACGAGCCTTGCCCGGCCGCTGCGCTTAGCAAGCATCGCAAGCGCTGCGGCAGCCTGCCGGGTGCCACCATCGCACACGACGAACACCGTCCCTCGGAACGCACTTTTTCGCGGATCAAGCAAAGCAAGCCGCGGGTCGTCGGGACGCAACGCGACCACACCGTGGCGGGCCGGCAGGTAGTTGCGGCCGATGGAGGCGACATGTTGATCAGGAAGGTCCACCATGCCTTCAACGGATTGCCATGGCCCAGGACGCGAAGTCATGCCCTGCACGATTCGGAACGGGGCAAGTGCCACGGCGGCGAAAACCTGTTCGGCCACGGCGAGCTCGGTTCCCGTGCAACCGCGAATGTCAATCACGAGGTTCCTGGCTTTGTTCACCTCCAGCTCCTTCCGCATGGCCGTCAGGAATGATGCTGGACGCTGTCCGCTGCGCGCAAGCACGTCCGGGTCAAGACTCGATAACGTGACCCACAGCGTCGCTGTCTCCGACTCCCAGGTGGAGCGCCAGGGATGCATGGCCACGCCCTCGGGCTTCCGCATCCGCTGCATCTCTTCTTCACGCATACCGGTGAGCACCTCCTCCATCCGCCTGCCATCGGGGGTCTCCACCTCAACCACATAGGCTGCGGCGTTCCCATAGGTCAGCACAAACAGTAATGGAATCTCTTTCTCAATGACGAAGCGGCGACGGCTCTCATTGGCGCCATCGGCAATCACCCATGCGCCGCATTCCGAGAGGATGCGTGCAGCCGATATGCCGTTCACGGAAACGATGCGGCTGCCCGGGGGAAAGGTTCGGAAGCCCTTCAACTCTTCTTCGATGTACAGCGACTCCTCGATCAACCGGACCCGAAGCGGCAGCATGGTGCTCTGCTCACGGATCCGCTGCATTGTCCGTTGATCGAGTTCGACCCGTAGTCCGCCATCACCGATGCGTTGCAGCACGGGCATCAGCTTGGCGACGAACCGATCCGTGGTCAATGGCGTCCGGATGGAATCGCGCAGGGCATCGAACTCCTGATCCAGTTCACCCTTGGTGACATATCGATACGGATCCGGATGCGCTTGGTGGATGGCGTCTCGCACCACGTCCAAATCGGCCCATAGCTTCTCGGGGTAGATTAATTCCCCCATCCCTGCATACTGGGCGAATGAGGGACACGCCCACAACAGCAAAGCCCCGCACAGCAGCTTCCAACTTCCCATGATCGGCTTCAAAGCTAGTCGGCCCGTTGCGTATGGAAAGCCACGATCGGTCGAAGCGAGCAGCAAGAAGCCCCCGATTCGATGAACCGGGGGCTTCATTCTGGACTCTGCTCAAGCCTTCACCGCGAGTCGTGGGGCGGCGGCTAGTGTCTCGGGCCCGCAACCGTCCTTGTACTTGTCGAAGTTGTCGTTGAACTGCTTCGCGAGCTTCTCCGCGGTCTTGTCATAGGCGGCCTTATCCTTCCATGTGCTGCGTGGATCGAGGATCTCAGAAGGCACCTGCGGGCAACTGGTCGGGAAGCTCACTCCGAAGACCGGATGCTCCTTGTAATCCACCTTGTCCAATTCACCGCGCAAGGCGGCGGTGATCATGGCGCGGGTGAATTTGAGCTTCATGCGCTCGCCGGTGCCGTATGCCCCTCCGCTCCAACCCGTGTTCACGAGCCACACATGCACATCGTGCTTCTTCATGCGCTCACCGAGCATGTCGGCGTACTTGGCTGGGTGCAGGGGAAGGAAGGCCTTGCCGAAGCATGCCGAGAACGTGCTCTGCGGCTCGGTTACGCCAGCTTCGGTGCCCGCCACCTTCGCCGTGTAGCCGCTGATGAAGTGGTACATGGCCTGTCCGGGAGTGAGCCGGCTGATCGGCGGCAGCACGCCATAGGCGTCGCACGTGAGGAAGAAGATGTTCTTCGGATGGCCGCCGACGCTGGGCTCGGCGATGTTCTCGATATGGTGGATCGGATAGCTCACGCGCGTGTTCTCCGTCTTGGAGCCATCCGCGAAATCCACGCTGGATGTGCCTTCATTGAAGGTGATGTTCTCGAGGATGGCGCCGAACTTGATGGCGCTCCAGATCTGCGGCTCCTTCTCGGCGCTCAGGTCGATGCACTTGGCGTAGCAGCCGCCCTCGAAGTTGAACACGCCTCGTCGCTCCAGCCGTGCTCATCGTCGCCGATGAGCTTACGGTCGGGATCGGCGCTGAGAGTGGTCTTGCCGGTGCCGCTGAGGCCGAAGAACACGGCGGTATCGCCATCCTTGCCGATGTTGGCGCTGCAGTGCATGCTGAGCACGCCGCGCTCCTGGGGCAGCACGTAGTTCAGCACGGTGAAGATGCCCTTCTTGATCTCGCCGGTGTAGCCGGTACCGCCGATGAGGATCATCTTGCGGCTGAAGTCGATGGCGGCGAAGTTGTGCTGGCGGACCCCATCGGCCGGACCGTTGGCCGTGAATCCTGGAGCGCAGAGGATGGTCCACTCCGGCTCGAAATCGTGCAGCGCGCCGTGCGTCGGACGCAGGAACATGTTGCCTGCGAACATGGCGCTGCTGGGCAACTCGGCCACTATGCGGATGTTCAACCGGTACGTGTGGTCGGCACAGGCGTAGGTATCCTTTACGTAAACATCGCGGCCCTGCAGGTAGCTGGCCACCTTGTCGTGCAGCTTGTCGAAGGCTTCGGTTGAGAGGGGGATGTTCACATCGCCCCACCATACGGTGCCCTCGGTCTTGGCATCCTTCACCGCGAACTTGTCCTTGGGGCTACGGCCGGTGAACTCACCGGTCTCGATGGCGAGCGCCCCGGAGTCGGCCAGCACGCCTTGCCCGTTCACGATCACGTGCTCCACCAATTCGGCGGGCTCCAGGTTCCAGTAAATGTCACCCACGCGTCCGAGTCCGATCTTGGAGAGGTCCGCGTTCTTCGGCTTGTTACCGAAATCGTTCATGTTCCTGAGGATTGAATTGGGCGCCAAAAGTAGCTTGGTGAGGAACGCGGGAACTAACGCCCGTCACCTTGCCTTAACGCCGATATGAACAGGGCCAACCAGCCTCCCAGAAAGCAGAGTCCGCCCAAGGGGGTGAGGGGTCCAAGGAGGCCCGTAAGCGCATGGAGTCCGGTCAACTCCCTCGTGCTCAACAGGTATAGCGAGCCGCTGAAAAGGCCGATTCCCACTGTGAAGGCCAAAGCGATGGACCCCGCCCAGCGGCCTGGAACGCGGTCGCCCAATGCGGCCAGGATCAGCAATCCAATGGCGTGGATGAACTGGTAGTTGACGCCGGTGTGCCACTGGGCCAGCGCTGATTCGGGTAAGGAGTCCTTCAACGTGTGCGCACCGAAGGCGCCGAGCAAGACTGTCAGCGCCATCAAGGCGGCGCCAAGGGCGAGGATCCGGTCACGCATGCCGCAAAGGTGCGATGCGAAAAATCGAAGGCCCCTCCGCTGGGCGGAAGGGCCTTCAATCAGATTGGTGACCTTACTTCTTCATGTTCTCCATCTCCCTCTCGAAGGTCTCCTTGAACTTCTCGTAGTCGTAGTCGATGCGCAGGCGCTCATCGCTGCTGAGGCGCTGGTTGTAGGCGGCGAGCAACTCCTGGGCGCTGAGCTCGATGGCCACGTAGGTCTTGAAGTTGCCTGTGGCGTTCACCTTCATGCTCTTCTCACAGATGGTCTTCACCCCGGTAAGCTGCTGATCGACCACCTCGCGGGCCAGGGACTCGTAGCGTTCCCCGATCTCCTCGCGGTTCTGCATCTCGCGGCTGTTCACGTAGTTGTCGATCACGGCCTTCACGCGAGTGTTGATGGCACCGGCCAGGTCGGCGCGGGCGTTGCTCATCGCCTTCTTCTTGGCGGTGGCCTGGTCCATGCTCTCGCCCAGCGCATTGGCGCGGAAGACCTTGTTATCGGTGAAGAACTCCGGTCCGGAGCAGAGCACCTTCACTTCGGTCTCGCCCTCGGGCGGGTTCTGCTTGGCGGCTTCGGCCTGCTTCTTCTTGCTCTTGCAGGCCGTCATCGCGCCAGTGAGCATCAGCGCGGTGAGCGCGATGGAGAGGGTGCGTTGGGTGATCATGGTTTTCATGTGTTGCGCCGAAGCCCGGCGATGGCGTTGGTGTTCGTTGGAGGATTGTGGTTCCTGGGGAGCGGTTTGCGGATCGCGTGCCAAACTAATGGTTGGGGGACTTCCCATGCTTAGAACAGGGCGCTTATCATGCCCGGCATCAGGTCCTTCCGGATCTCCTGCGCGGCCTTCTTGTAGGCATCCAGCCCGGCACGGGCGTAATCCAGCTGCACACCTTTCACGCCCTGCTTGGCCCCCTCATGCACCACTTCGCCGGTCTTGCGGTCGCGGAAAGCGTAAGTCACGTCGAGGTAGGAGGTGAAGAACCCGCTGGCCTCGCCGCCCTGGCGGGTGCTCGCGTTCAGGTTGAGCAGAAGGTCGGCCTCTGTTTCACGGTCCACCATCCGGAAGCCCTTGCGGGTGAGTTCCTCGCGAAAGACCACGCCCACGCCGGCATCGGAGAGCGGCTGGCCCAGGTTCGTCTCCAGCGCACGCATGAGCACACGCGGCATGCGCAGGTCAATCGGTGCGCGCGCCTCGGGCACTGTCAAGCTCTTCACCAGCACATTCACGAGCGCTTGATCGAGTTCCTTGCTCACCAAAGCATCCATGTCCGGGCGTACCACCAAGTCGCCAGGTGCCTCGATGGCGACCCTCTGCACCAAGCTCCTCAGCCGACCTTCGGCATCGGTGCTCTTCAACTCCACCACCTTACCGTTCAATCCGGGGTACTCCAATCGCAAGGGCAGTTGCGGCAGGTCGCGAGTAAGGCCATTCGTCTGATGTCTGGCCGAAATGAGCAGTTCGCGGCGGTACTGGTTCGCATGGCTCAACTCGCAGCGTTCGGGCAGGAGCGAGATCCGAACGCCGGAAGTGAGCGCTTGAAGATGCGCGAACACCTCATTCACCAAGGGTGCCTGGCGGTCGTCAATCGTCACCATGTCGTTCTCGCCCCAATAGGCCTTCATGGCGATGAGCGCCCGCAGGTCCTGGTCGATGGCGCCCTTAAGGTCACCGGCGTCGATGCTCGCGCGGGAACGCTGATGCAGATCCAACGCTGTGCCGATGGCCTTCGCCTTGCGCTCCGCCTTCAGCCGCGCGTGCTCTCCTTTCGAGAGCCGGTAATAGGTCCAATACTCCGTGCCGTTCTCCCAGCTATCCACCAGCTCGAAGCCCTCGATGAGCTCGTTGGTGGTGGTGCGGATGGTACTCGTGAAGGACTCGTCGAACTGGTACTTGCGGTCGAGTGTGTAGAGTAGGCTGTTCCCTTCCACCGTCACACTGATCTCACTGGACAGGTCGTTGAGTGCATTCTTCTTCGCGGCCTCTTGGTGGTCCGGGCGGCCCTTGCTGGCCAGGCCCACGCCGATGTAGTAAGCGCTGCTTGACGGCCGTGACCGCACCCAATCAGGACGCTGTGCCTCGGGCTGGACCGGCGGCTCCACAGGACCCTGCGTTCGCTGGTTGCCTTTACACGCTGCAAGCGCAACCAGGCTGAAAAGGAGGTAGCGTTGGATCATGGCAGCTTGGCGCTCAGCTCCTGCTGCACGGTGGAAGCCAGTTGGCTGGTCGCGCTGCGGGTGAGTTCCGCGCCCAATGTGGCAGCCGTCTTCACCTGTCGTGGTGCGTTCAGCAAAGTCCGAAGATCGCGGCGGGCCTGGTCGCGTGGATCCACGACGCCGTTGAGCATGGGATGAAGCAGGTCGCGGTTGCCGTCGTATGCGGCGTAATACATGTGATCCTGTGTCTGGCGGTCCACCACCTTGCTGGTGATCACCTCTCCGGTCTCCAGTGAAACCAATCGGAAGCTGAACGAGATGAACGCCTTGTTCTCCTGATAGTGCTCGGTGTAGCGCACAGGCTTGTACTTGGTCACGAAGAACTTCTCGCCGGTCTCCTTGTTGACCTGCTCCACGCGGTACGATTCATAACCGTCCTTGGTGCTGCGACGCAGGTCGCCGGACTCCTCGCGGTAGTCCACCACCTCTCCCACGAGGATGGCTTGAGCGCCCAAGAGGTTCCCCGCCCGGACGGCGGTCTGCTCATCCACTACTCCGCTGAGGCTGAGCCGCTGCTCCTGCAGGATGCGGTCCATGTTCTCGCGGTCCACCACGCGTAGGAACGGATCGTTCGTGCCGGTGAGCGCGCTGATCGCAAGCGCCTGTAGCTTGGCTGAGACATCCGTCCGCTTCACCGCGGAGGTGAAGGGCAGAACGGCGATCGTGTATTGGCCTTTCGTGACGCACTCCTGACGAAGGGTGCTCGCATCCTTGTAGGAGGCATCCTTGGCGACCACCTTATCCAATGATGCGTACGCCTTGCGATAGCTGCCAGCCGCCAGATCGGCTTTCCCCGCTCGGTAAAGCGGTTCGAGGTACGCGATGGACTGCAGGCTTCCGGCGTCCTTATACCCCGGCTCCAACTTCGCGATCTTGGCGAAGACCGTTTGGGCGCCGTTGAAGTCCTCCTTCTCCATCAAAGCCTGGCCCTCGTTGTAGAGTTCGACCAGGTATTCCCCTTTGACCCGCTCGAAGTCGGCGCGGTAGTGATCAGGGATCTCGAGCATGACGCCCATTCGCGCAATGCGTTCCTGGTACGCCTTGGCATCGAGGTAGGCCGCCACGGCATCACCTTTCGCGGTGCCCATGGCCATGCCTTTGAAGAAGGCCGAGAGCTTGTCGTTGAGCAGCATCTGACCGGTCTTCTTCAGGCCGATCTTGGCGTCCACGTTCTTCAGGTTCCGCTGCGCCGACTGCTCATACATCCCTGCCGCCTCAGCGTACAGCCCGGCCTCGTCGAGCTTCGCCCCTTTCTTGGCGAAGGACTTCGACCCGCTGCAACCGGCGAGCGCCAAGGCTGCTGCGAGTAGGGGGATGTAGGTGAGGCGTGCCATGGAATCGGCTTCGCACGGTTGTGGCAGGAGGACGCGCTCAGCGCGATTGGATGTACTCGTTCAGGTCGTCGATGGAACTGGAGAAGTTGAAGGCGTCGTTCACCTTGTAGTAGTTGCCGATATCGTGTGTGCGGTCGTAGGCGAACTTGGCGAACTCGAGCCTCGATTCCTCGAAGTTGAACACGCCCATGATGGTCTTCACTTGATCGGCGCTGAAGCAACGGTCACGGCCAACCTGCTTGGCCAGCGTAAGCTTGGTCTCTTCGAAGCCTTTGCTCTCGATGCTCTTCTTGATGTCGGCCAGCTCGGTGCTGCTCATGGGCATGGCGCAACCGATGGGACCCGTGTAGCCGGGCATGCGGTAGACCTCGGCGGGCGGCGCTTTCACAGCTGCAGGAGCCGGTTCAACTACACCCGTTGTCGACATCGTGCTGTGGGTCGTTGTCGTGGTGCGGGTGGTGGTCGACGTGCCGGTGCCCGTACCGTCGACGATGCCGACGCTCATGTTGATGCCCACGCCGTTCACACCCATGTTCATGTTCACGCCTTGGGTGGTTCCGGTTCCGTCGCCCTCCTCCACCACGGTGACGGTTGTGGTCTGCTGGACACCATCCATGCCGACGTTCTGCTGCATGGTGGTGGACTGCGGCGCAGCAGGCTTGTCCTCCACGAACTCTGCAGGCTTGGGCTTGGCTGGCTCGGCCTTCGCTGCAGTGCCTAGATCAGCCTCGCCCGTGGGGCGCAGCACGCGCTCGCCCTTCTTGTTGGTGGTGATCATCACCGTGTACTCCTTACCGAGCGGGAAATAGCCTGGCTTCTTCAGTTGCGGGATAGAGCCGTCCTCGAATCGCACCATCACCACGGGTGATTCGTTGCGGATGCCGGTGGCCACCACGCGCGTGGCCGGAGCATCGTTCTTCACGTCGCCATCCACGATGAGCGTGAACTTCTGCCCATCATCGGTAAAGAAGACAAGGTCGGTGGTTTGCGCCCATGCCGCAGGCGCAGTAAGCAAGGAGGCTAGAACGAGGGAGCAGAGCTTTTTCATGGCGATTCGTTGGTGGGTTCGCGAAAATAGGTCGCGCGGCCGGAAGGCAATGGGCATGCCAAAGGAGCGGTGCCAGGCCTGGCGTGGATCCCATGGCCAGTGACTGGTTCGCATCTTCGCGGCGGCCGACCGATAAGGCCAGCTAGCAATGCGGCAGATCCTCATACTCGGTGCCGGCCGGAGTGCCTCATCCCTTATCCACTACCTCATCACGCACGCCGACCAGCAGGAATGGCGGGTGACGGTGGCCGACAAGGATGCCGCGCAAGCCCGACGGATGGTACAGGAAGGACCCGAAGTGGCCACGGGCATCATGCTTGACGCGACGGATCCGGACACACGCGCCGCGCTGATCGGGCAGCATGATCTGGTCATCAGCATGCTTCCCGCTTTCATGCACCTGGATGTTTTGCAGGATTGCCTGCGTCTGGGCAAGCATGTGATCACACCGAGCTACGTGCCGGATGCGCTATGGGCCATGAATGGCGATTTCCAAGCGAAAGACTTGATCGTGCTCAACGAGATGGGCCTCGACCCTGGCGTCGACCACATGAGCGCCATGCGCATCCTCGATCGCATCCGCGCGGAGGGCGGGAGGATGGAGGCATTCGAGAGCCATTGCGGTGGGCTGGTTGCACCTGAGAGCGATGACAATCCGTGGGGCTACAAATTCAGCTGGAACCCGCGCAACGTGATCCTTGCTGGTCAAGGCGGCGCCGCGAAGTACATCCGCGAAGGACAGGTCAAGTACATCCCCTACCATCGTCTGTTCCAGGAAACCGTTCAGATCGAGGTGCCCGGCCTCGGCGCGTTCGATGCATACGCCAACCGCGATTCGCTGAAGTATCGCAAGGCCTACGGCCTGGATGATATCCCTACCCTGCTGCGTGGCACCTTGCGCAAGGCTGGGTATTGCGCGGCGTGGGATGCTTTCGTGCAGCTGGGCTGCACCGACGACGGCTTCGCCATGGAGCTTGACGACGATGCAACCTACACGGATTTCATCGACGCGTTCCTTCCGCATGTCGCGGGACGCGATACACAAAGCGTGATGGCTGCCACCCTCGGCATCGACGAGCACGGCGAAGTGATGCGGCGCATGGACTGGCTCGGACTCTTCGACCGCAAACCGATCGGCGCCACCGGCCTCACGCCTGCAGCCACCCTACAGCGCCTGCTTGAGGAGAAATGGAAGCTGGGCACCGATGACAAGGACCTCGTGGTGATGTGGCACCGGTTCCGATACAGCATCGACGGCCAGCATCAGGAGCTGCAAGCCTCGCTGGCAGTGGTTGGCCAGGACCAAACGCATACGGCCATGGCACGCACCGTGGGCCTGCCCATCGCCATGGCCTGCAAGCTGGTGCTCAATGGCAAGGTCGACCAGCGCGGCGTGCTGCTGCCGCTCGCTCCCGCCATCTACAACCCGATCCTCGACGAACTCGAGCACCACGGCATCTTGTTCCAGGAGGAGGAGGTGGAGGTGTAGCGCTAGAATTTCAGAAGGAATGCGCTTAGCAAAGTGTGGTATTGATCCGTGAACCGGCCGGGCTCATGCTCCACGGTGATGGGATCGTGATCATCTCGAGGCTCACCCCGCCAAAGCTCAAGCAGCACGCGCTTGAATGGCCGTCCTTCGATATACCATAATGGACCGCGCCGAAGCAACCGCAAGTCTCTGCGCTCCCCAGCGAGCCGCAGGTGGTGCTCCCGATTGGAAGGAACGATGGTGGCGAACCGCCCATCAGCGGCCAGGAGCCGGTCAACAGCATCGATGATCTCCTCGAAACCCAGTTCCGCGCCATGCTTCGCTAGCGATACGCGCGCATCCGGCGCATCCATCTCGCCGCCGTAATACGGAGGGTTGCATAGAATGAGGTCGTAAGGTTCTGAGGCCCGCATGCGACGCACATCCATGCGATGCACCCTGATGCGCTCGCGCCATGGCGAATCCTCCGCGTTCATGGCCGCCTGCTCGGCAGCGTCCTGATCGATCTCCACGGCATCGA
>JADJXF010000022.1 GCA_016715995.1 Flavobacteriales bacterium | reverse complement strand
CTCTTCATGCACATCGCTGCCACCCTGGTCGCTCGGTGTGCTGATGATTAGCATGCCGCCGGATTTGAGCGAGGTGCTGTAGCAGCGCAGCGCGGCCTCATCCTCCACGATATGCTCCATCACATCCACGCACACCACCAGATCGAAGGCGTCCGGCTGCTTGAAACTGGTCACATCACCTACTTCGAACCTCACTTGCGGCCGTCCGATGCGCTGAAAGAAGGCGTTGCAATCGGCCACCTGCTCCTCCTTCACATCGATGGCGGTGATCCGCGCTTGCGGTAACTGGCTGCTGAGCCAGTAGCTGTACTGCCCGAAGCCGGCTCCTGCATCGTATACGCGCGCCTCCTTAAGCTCCCTCACTTCCCTAAGCCAAGACCTCAGCTCGCGCTGGATGTGCCACGCGCGTAGGAGCAGCAGGTCGAGCAGGCGATAGAACAGCTTGCGGAGGAACGGAGTGCGGTTGAAAACGACGCCCAGCCGGCGCTTCACCGGGTCGTACTGCATCGCTAGCCCTTCAGCAGTTTGTCGATGGCCTCCGCGCGGTCCAGCGAATCATCGACGTAGAACAGGAGCTCGGGCACCACGCGCATCTGCTTGCCGATGCGCCCGCCAAGCAAGCCGCGCAGCCGATGACCGCTGTCCTTGATATGGCCGATGACCGCTGCCTTGTCCTTCACGGGAAAGAGGCTCAGGTAGACCTTGGCCACTCCGAGGTCGGGGCTCACGCGGACAGCGCTTACCGTGATGAGCCCGCCGGGCAGCAGGCCGCGCGCCTCCTGCTGGAAGATCACCGCCAGTTCGCGCTGGAGCAGGCTGTTCACCTTGTTCTGCCGGATGCTGTCCATGATGGTGGCGAAGGTAGGCGGGGCGCGTTGTCACCCCAGCCAACGAGCCGGGGTCGCGCCCCTACCTTCGCCGCGGCCCGCGATGCGCAACTTCTTCCGGATCCTCCGCTTCGGCGCACCCTACCGGCACTTCGCCTTCCTCAACGCGCTGTTCAACCTGCTGGGCACGGTCTTCCACCTCGCCTCGCTACTGCTCTTCATCCCCTTTCTGCGCCTCCTGCTCGGACAGGTGCGGCCGGTGCATGATCGCCCGGCTGAGCTTTGGACTCGCGACGGACTGGAGGGTACCTTCAACTGGTTCCTCACCCAGCAGATCGAGGCGCACGGCCAGATGGGTGCGCTGCTGGTGATCAGCATCGCTGTCGTAGTCCTCTTCCTCTTCAAGAATTTCTTCCGCTACCTGGCGCTCGTGGCCATCTGCAATTTCCGCAACCGCATCATCAAGGACATCCGCTCGCGGATCTACGACAAGCTACTGGAGCTGCCGCTGCGCTACCACACCAACGAGCGCAAGGGCGACCTGCTCTCGCTCATCACCAACGATATGCAGGTGGTGGAGTACAGCGTGATGTATTACATCGAGATGATCTTCCGTGAGCCCATCGCCGTGCTGCTGTTCATCGGCACCATGCTCACGCTCTCTCCGCAGCTCACGTTGATCTCCTTACTGCTGCTGCCCATCAGCGGTCTGATCATCGCGCGCATCAGCAAGAGCCTCAAGCGCAAGAGCACGCGCGTGCAGGAGAAGAGCGCGGACCTGCTGGCGCGCGTGGAGGAGACCCTCTCGGGCATCCGCGTCATCAAGGCATTCAACGGAGAGGCCGACATGCGCAGGCGCTTCGAGCGCGACAACGAGCTGCTCACGCGCGGCAGCATCGCCATGCTTAACCGGCAGGACATCGCCTCACCGCTGAGCGAGACCATGGGCGCGGCAGTAATGGCGGCAATCGCCTACATCGGCGGGTCGTACGTGCTGGGCGACAACCCCACGCTCACGGGCGACAGCTTCCTCGGCTTCATCATCATCTTCTCGCAGCTGCTCGCACCCATCAAGGGCTTCTCTCAGGGCTGGAGCGCCATCACGCGTGGCGGCGCCAGCGGGCAGCGCATCTTCGACCTGCTGGCGGTGGAGAACAGCGTTAAGGAGAAGGCCGGGGCACAGCCCATCGCCGGCTTCAATGAGCGCATCGAATACCGGGGCGTCACCTTCGCCTATGAAAGCGCTCCGAGATCCGCCGCGTCAGAGGGACGGACCGCCGTGCTGCAGGAGATCAATCTGGTGGTGCCCAAGGGGAGGAGCGTGGCGCTGGTGGGTACCAGCGGCGGCGGCAAGACCACCTTGGCGAACCTGCTCCCGCGCTTCTTCGATGTCACCGGCGGTGAACTCATGATCGATGGCCATGACATCCGCGACCTGCGCATCACCGACCTGCGCGCGCTCATGGGCATCGTCACGCAGGACAGCATCCTGTTCAACGACACCGTGGCCAACAACATCGCCTTCGGCACGCCGGGCACCAGCATGGCCGACATCGAGCGGGCCGCGCGCATCGCCAATGCGCACGAGTTCATCACCCGGCTTGAGAATGGGTATCAGACGAGCATCGGCGACGGCGGAAACCGCTTGAGCGGCGGCCAGAAGCAGCGCTTGAGCATCGCCCGGGCCGTGCTGAAGAACCCGCCAATCCTCATCCTCGATGAGGCCACCAGCGCGCTGGACACCGAGAGCGAGCGGTTGGTGCAGGAGGCCCTGCTGAAGATGATGGAGGGGCGCACGAGCCTGGTCATCGCGCACCGACTCAGTACGATCCAGCATTGCGACGAGATCTGCGTGATTGACAAGGGTCGCATCATCGAGCGGGGCACACATGCGGAGCTCTACGCGTCGGGCGGTCAGTACCGGAGGCTCTGCGACCTTCGGCGACCTCCGCGATAGCATCTTTGGTTTCTTCCTCTGCGTGCCGTGGCCGTCCTGCGCAACTGGATCGTCCCCTCTGTAGTGGCGCTTCGTGGCTCGGCGCGAGGGCATCGGTGAGCGGCTGCTCGGACCTGAGCCTATCGACCCTTCTTCTTCTTGAAGAGCCGCTCGAGCAACCCGGGCTTCCGTTCCCCTTCTGGGCCCGGCGCTTTGAGCTGATCATGTCGCTGGAATAGGCGCTGCAGCAGGTTGGGCTCGCGCACCGGCGGGCAGTCCATGTCAACAGGATGCTCCGCCATCCAGCCGAAGCCGCTGATGTATCGCTTGCGCCGCTTGGGGTCGCCCTCGATGGCCCTGAGCACGCCCCCGTGCCAAGGCTGCTGCCGAAGTGCACCGAGGGGTCGTGCGCGCCGACCCAGGTACCGATGACGAGACCTGGGGTGTAGGCCACGAACCAGGCGTCGCTATAGTCCTGCGATGTACCGGTCTTGCCGGCATAAGGGCCATTGAGTCCATAACGTGAGCGCAGTACAGTGCCGGTTCCCTCGTTGACGGCGCGTTGCAGCATAGTGGTGATGCCTGCTGCTGTGGCCGCGCTCACGGTTCGCCCTGGGCGTGGAGGCCTCGCCCTGCAGCACCTTCCCTTGCATCCTCTGCTGCGGAGCGGCACGCTTGCAGCCAGTGCAGCTGCCAGGCGGCACCAGCTCATGCAGCGTTACGCCGGTTGCCCCAATGCCATGGCCGGCTTGTCCGCATCGCCCATAGCGCCGCATGGTCCCCACCGGAAGTAGAGGTCCACCTGGGGATTGAGGCTTGCAGCGCCACCTCGCCATCATGGTGTCCTCAGTTGTCCGGCGTCCAGTCGTCGTAACCCTAGTCTTGCGCGAATTGTCGAGTATCACACGGCTGCAGACCGGCCCCGCCTAAATAAGGGCTTGATGGTGCTGGCGGCGGAACGCCGGGCCTTCACCAGATCGTATGGCAGGTAGCGGTGGTCGTTGCCGCCCACCCAGGCGCGCACAGCGCCGCTGCCGGGATCGAGGATGAGGACCGCAGCGTGCAACAGGCGGTGGTAGTGCCACAGGCTGTCGCGGTGGCTGAGGGTGTCCAAGCGGCGGCCGTTGTGGTCGAAAATCTCGCTCGTGCTAACCAGATTGGACTTCCATCGCGTTGTGCGCTGGTGCGGTGTCGATTGTTCCCAGGACTGCCGGGCCTTTCGGCTGCGCAACTCACGGTCCAGCTTGGGCTGCATTGCCGCGAGGTGATTATGCGCGGCATCGGCTGCGATTCGCTGAAGTCCGGCATCAAGCGTGGTGATTATGCGTAGGCCGTCTTTCTCCACGTCGTAGTGCTGCCCGGTGCGCCGCTCTGCCTCATGGAGAATGACACGCGCTTCCTGCTCCACTTGATGGTTGAAGTAGCCGTAGAGATCAAGTGCGTCGCCACCGGTGTAGTCGAGACGCAGGGGCGCTTTCGCCGGCTGTCGGTCTCTGCACGCGTCAGGTGACCGCGCTCTTGCAGCAGTTCTAACACCTGGTTGCGACGCCCTTTGGAGCGCTCCGGATGAAGGCGTGGGTTGAAGGTGGTGTTGGCCTTCAGCATCCCTACGAGGACGGCGCCTTCAAGCACATCGAGTCGCCGGGCGGGCTTGTTGAAGAAGCGCTCGCCCAGGTGTTCTCCCCGAAGGGCACGGAGTTGAAGTAGAGTACCAATACATCGTTCTTGCTCAGAGCGCGCTCCAAGCGCTGCGCCACCAGCGCCTCCTTCATCTTGTTCACCGGGATGGTGAGCGGGCCATTCTCGTGGCGGCCGTAGAGGTTCTTGATGATCTGCTGGGAGATGGGGCTGCCGCCGCCGCCGCTATGGTCGCGGCCCAACAGGTGCGGAAGAAACGCGGATGCTACGGCCGTCCACGCCGGCATGCTGGAAGAAGCGGGCATCCTCGGTGGAGACGAGCGCATTGATGAGGTGCTGCGGCAGGTCTTCATAGCGCACATTGGTGCGGTCCCTGGCGAAGAGCTTGCCGATGAGCGCGCCATCCTCCGCGAGGATGAGCGTGGCCTGCTCATGGCGGATGCTGCGGAGTTCCTCCTCGGTGGGGAGCGCGCCGAAGGTGCCCATGCGCACCGCTTGCAGCAGAACGAAGAAACCGATGGTCGCGGCGGCGAGGCCGATGAGGGCCCAGCGCAGGAGCAAGTGCCCGCTGCGCGCGCTCTTCCCGCTGCGTTTCGCCTTCATGGCGGGAGAACGCCGTGCGGCCCGTTTCCGTGCGCTCAAGGCTCGATGTAATCGTCCTTGAACAGCAGGTCGCTCTCGTACGGGTAACGCACGAGGTGCAGCGCCTTCACCCGCTCGTAAAGCAGCTTTCGCAGCCCATCGATGTTGATGCGCTGTGCAGCACTGATGAAGATGCACTCCTCGCCGGCCATCCGCGCCATCCAGGTCTCTTTCAGTTCTTCCAAGCTGTACTGCTCCACCCGCTTCGGGGCGAGGTCATCCGGGTCGTGGTGCGCGGGGCGGTAGGCGTCGATTTTGTTGAAGACCACGATTACCGGCTTCTCGCCCGCCCGAATCTCGTTGAGCGTCTGCTTCACGGTCTCGTACTGCTCCTCGAAATTGTGATGGCTGATGTCAACCACATGCAGCAGGAGATCGGCTTCGCGCGTCTCATCGAGCGTGCTCTTGAAGCTCTCGATCAGCTGCGTGGGCAGCTTGCGGATGAAGCCCACCGTATCGCTCACCAGGAAGGGGAGGTTGCCGAGCACCACCTTGCGCACTGTGGTATCGAGCGTGGCGAAGAGCTTGTTCTCCGCGAACACGTCGCTCTTGCTGAGGATGTTCATAAGCGTGCTCTTGCCCACGTTGGTGTAGCCGACCAATGCCAGGCGCACGAGCTTGCCGCGGTTGCCCCGCTGCGTGGCCATCTGCTTGTCGATGTCTTTGAGCTGCGATTTGAGCAGCGCGATCCGGTCGCGGATGATCCGGCGGTCGGTCTCGATCTCCTTCTCACCGGCGCCGCCGCGCGTGCCTGTGCCGCCGCGTTGCCGCTCGAGGTGTGTCCAGAGCTTCGTGAGTCGCGGCAGCATGTATTCGTACTGCGCCAGCTCCACCTGCTTCTTGGCATGTGCGGAACGCGCCCGGCGGGCGAAGATGTCCAGGATCAGCCGCGGCCGGTCGAGCACGGGCTTGCCCAACTCCTTCTCCAGGTTGCGCTGCTGCGCGGGCGATAGCTCATCGTCGAAGATCACGCAGTCGGCGGCATGGTCGGTCATCCACTGCTTCACCTCGGCGAGCTTGCCGCTGCCGATGTAGCTGTGGCCATCGGGTTTGTGCAGGCGCTGGGTGAAGCGCTTCAGGGTCGCAATTTCGGCCGTGGTGGCCAGGAACTCGAGCTCATCGAGGTATTCGTTCACGTGCGCCGCGTCCTGCGCATCGGTGATCAGGCCCACCAGCACGGCCTTCTCGGCCTGGCCCTTCCGTTCCAGCGAATCGATCATCGCGCCTTGCCGAGGCTGCGCGTGTAGTCCACCACGGCCTCGATCTCCTTCGCGGTGAGCACATGCCTGTAAGCCGCCATGGCGCCTTTCCCGTTGCTCACCTGCTCAATCATCTGCGCACGGGTGAGGACGGAGAGGGTGAGATCCTTTGAGCCGTTGAGCCCCAATTTGCCGTCCCCGCCATGGCACAGCGTGCAATGCGCGCGATACAGCCGCTCGCCCGAACCGATTCGTCCTTTAGGTTCCGCCTCATCGGCACCCGTGGTCGCACACGAGATCAGCACGACCGTCGTGAGCGCTGCGATTCGCATGATCGTGCTCATAGCCATCCGCGACCGTGCCCGTACTCGGTGAAGGGCCAAGGGGTGGCCCACAGGAAGATGGCCAGGGCGATCAGGTAGAACACCGCCACGCGCAGCTGCTTGCTCGGCTCCATGTTGGCGCGTTTGCTGAGCATGCGGCCAATGGTCACCAACGCGATCGCAACGATCATCATGCCGATATGCTCGAATTTCCAGAAGCGCCCCGAAACGGACTCGGTGACGTAGTGCTTGACGCGACCGATGTAGAGGGAGAGGCCCACGACGAGCTGCACATGGCAGAGCACCATCGCGACGATAGCGATGGTCCGTTCGCCATTGAGGATGGGCTTTCGGCGGAGATAGCCGGAGAGGTGCGTAAGCCCCGCGAACGCCACGGTGAGCAGCACCGCGTACCGCAACAGGCTGTGCAGGAAGAGGAAGAAGTCGTTCGACATGCGGAGGCGTTGCTTCGCAACGGTGCGAAGGTAGGCCCGGCTCCCGCCCTAGAACATCATGACGCTTGCGCCCAGGAACACCATCCCAGCGGCTACCAGGAGCAGCATCAGCTTCCAGATCCACTTCAGCCAAAGGTTGAAGGGGATGCCCGCGATCTCCAGGATGCCCATGGTGACCCCGCTGGTGGGGATGATGAAATTGCACAGGCCATCGCCGAGCTGAAAGGCAATCACGGCGGACTGCCGCGGGATGTGGAGCAGGTCGGCCAAAGGCGTCATCACCGGCATGGTGAGCGCTGCCTGTCCGCTGCCGCTGGGCACGAAGAAGTTGATGGCGAACTGCACGAAGAACATCAGCTGCGCGCTCACCGAGGCCGGCAGCCCGCTGATGGCGCTGCTGAGCGCATGGAGCACGGTATCCACCACCTGGCCTTCCTGCATCACGATCAGCACGCTCCGGCTCAGTCCGATGAGGATGGCGGCGCCCACCATGTCGCGCGCCCCGGCAACGAATGACTTGGCCGCTTTCTCCGCCCCGATTCCGCCGATGATCGCGGCCAGCACCCCCATGCCGATGAAGAGGCCCGCGATCTCCTCGATGTACCAGTCGTAGCGGTTCACGCCGACGATGAGCGCCACGATCGTGAGCGCGAAGAGGAGGAGCACGGCGACGCGCCTGACCGTCAGCGGCCGTTCGCCCAGTCCGCCGAGGTCGGCCCCTGCATTCGCGCGGCCGTGCAGGATGCTGGCACTCGGGTCGCGCTCGATGCGCGCGGCGTACCGCATCACGAACACGATGGCGATCAGTGTGAGCACCGCCCACATGACCATGCGGAACTCCCAGCCGCTGAAGAGCGGGATCTCGCTCAAGCCCTGGGCGATGCCCACCGTGAAAGGGTTGAAGGCGGCGCCCGCGAAGCCCACACCAGAGCCAAGGAAGGGGATCGCGATACCCACCACCGCGTCCCAGCCCAGGCTGCGCGCCAACGGGATGGTGATCATCAGGAACACCAGCACTTCCTCCGCCATGCCGAAGGTGTTGCCGCCGATGCTGAAGGCCAGCATGAGCAGCGGGATGACCAGCCTCTTTCGTCCCGGATGCTCGCGTGCCGAGCGCAGCACGCGATAAAGGGCCGCGTCGATCGCGCCGGTGGCGTTCAGCACGGCGAATGCCCCGCCGATCAGCAGCACGAAGGCGATGATCATGGCCGCCTGATGATCCGTGAAACCCTTCACTGGCGCGGTGAAGAAGCCCCACCACGGAACCGGTGTGGCGTCCACGGGGTGGTAGGTGCCCGGGACCACGGCGGTGCGCGTGCCCGCCTCGGTCTGCACCTCGACGCGCTCGAAGGCTCCGGAGGGAACCAGCCATGTGCAGGCGACGGCGAAGGCCAGCACCGCAGCGATGATCAGCAGCGCATCGGGCGCTTTGCGCCTCTGGGTCGTCGGCTTGTCGGTCATGCGGCGCAAAATAGGCGGAACACGATGATGGGATGGCCGATGCGCGTGAGCCGCTACATTCGTCCGCTCCGATGCGGAAATCACTCTTCGCGTTCCTCTTCGCGCCGCTGCTTGCTCTTTCGCAAAGCACGCCACCCCCAGCGCATGTGCGCGATGCCGCACCCACGCTCATCGCTTTCACCAACGCCACGCTGCACACCGATGCGCGCACGGTGGTGAAGAAGGCCACGCTCATCATCCGTGATGGCGAGGTGATCACCATTGGCGATAAGGTGAGCATTCCGCCCAACGCTGTCGTGCGCGACCTCAACGGCCTGCACATCTGGCCCGCGCTAATCGAGCCGTACAGCGACCTGGGCCTTGTTGCGAGCACACCAGACGAGCGCAAAGCGGAGAACCGCGCCGCACGCCATTGGAATGCGGCCTTGCGCGCCGATGCGAAGGCGCATGAGCTGTACAAGGCCGATGCGGAGCGCTCCGCCAAGCTCCGCGAACAGGGCTACGCGCTGGTGATCGCGCATCGCATGGACGGCATCGCGCGTGGAACATCCGCTGCCATCGCGCTGAACGACGAACCGGCGGTGAAGAGCATCGTCGCCCCGGATGCCGCCGCGCACTTCAGTTTCCGAAAGGGCAGTTCGCAAGACAGCTACCCCGGCTCGCTCATGGGCAGCATCGCGCTCTTGCGCCAAACGCTTCTCGACGCGAAGTGGTACGCCACGCTTCCGCAGAACAGGGAGACCGATGCCGTGCTGCTGGATTTGGTCCGTCAGATCGATGGCCGCATGGTGTGCGAGGCGAGCGAGCGCAACGACGTGCTGCGCTGGTCCAAGCTGCTGCGCGAGTTCCAGCTCACCGGTATCGTTAAGGGCGCAGGCGATGAGTACGCGCGGCTACCGGAGATCAAGGCTGTGGGCATGCCGCTGATCGTGCCCTTCGCGCAGCCCGAGGCCTACGACGTGGAAGACCCCTACGATGCGCTGGAGGTGACCTATGCACGCTTGAAGCACTGGGAGCTGGCCATGCGCAACGCCTATCTGCTCGACAGTGCTGAGATCACATTCGCCCTGACCGCGCATGGTCGCAAGGAGCTGAAAGACATATGGAAGGACCTGCGCAAGCTCGTGGCTAACGGTCTCGATAGCGCGAAGGCCATCGAGAAGCTCACCAGCGAGCCTGCGCGGCTCTTCGGGCTCGATTCGCGCTACGGCGCGCTGCGGCCCGGCATGCGCGCGAGCTTCCTCATCACCTCGCAACACTTGCTGCACGAGAAGAATGCGATCCACGAGACCTGGGTGGAAGGCAAGCGCTTCGTGATCGATGACCCCGACAAGCCGCGCCTCGCGGGCAGCTACGACCTCAACCTCGGCGATGCCATCTGGCTGCTGGAGGTCACCGGCGAGGCGGGCAAGAACGAAGCAACGGTGCGCAGGCCCGACGAAGCGGACAGCCTGAAGGTGAAGGCGCGGCTAGATCTGCAAGGCCGTGTGGTGAGCCTCAGTTTCGCACCGAAGGGCAAGCCGGAAGAGGTCACACGACTCAACGGCTCGGTGCATGGCGAAGGCGGCGTGTGGGACGGACAAGGACAGCGGCCCGGTGGCGCGTGGTTCGCGTGGAGCGCGGTCAGGAGGGCTGATAGCAAGCAGGTGAAGAAGGACGCCTCGACTCCGCTCGGCGCATCAACGAAACCGGACTCAGCCGCGGCAAGAGCGAAGCAGGTTTTCGGGCCGATCACATACCCGCTGGTGGGCTACGGATGGAAGGATGCGCTGCTGCACGAAACTATCGTGATCCGCAACGCCACCGTTTGGACGAACACGGCGAAGGGCATCCTCCGCAGCGCCGATGTGCTCATCCACGAAGGCAAGGTGAAGGCGGTGGGCGAGAAGCTCGATGCGTTAGCGCTCTTCCCCGGAAAGAGCAAGCCGGCCATTGCTGAGATTGATGGCACCGGCAAGCACCTCACCTGCGGCATCGTCGATGAGCACTCGCACATCGCCATCGCACGCGGCGTAAACGAGGGCTCGCATTACAACACCAGCGAAGTGCGCATCGGCGACGTGATCAATCCGGACGACGTCAACATCTACCGCAACCTCGCCGGGGGCGTCACAACCATTCAGCAGCTGCACGGCAGCGCCAATCCCATCGGCGGGCAGAGCGCGGTGATCAAGCTGCGCTGGGGCCGCAGCGCCGATAGCCTGGTGCTGAGCGGCGCGCGGCCGAGGATCAAGTTCGCGCTGGGCGAGAATGTGAAGCAGAGCAATTGGGGACCCAGCTCGCGGTTCCCGCAGACGCGCATGGGCGTGGAGCAGGCCTTCTACGATGCGTTCCACCAAGCACGCGCATACCAAGCCGAGCATGACCGCTGGAGCGTGCTGAAGCCCAAAGAGCGCGATGGCAAGGCCGCGCCACGCCGCGACTTGCGCATGGAGGCATTGGCCGAGATACTGC
Organism: Flavobacteriales bacterium; assembly: GCA_016715995.1. Classification (GTDB taxonomy): domain Bacteria; phylum Bacteroidota; class Bacteroidia; order Flavobacteriales_F; family PHOS-HE28; genus PHOS-HE28. The sequence goes on along the minus strand of JADJXF010000022.1, from coordinate 80,339 downwards.
GCGGCGAGCGCGACATCAGCTGCCACAGTTATGTGCAGAGCGAGATCGCCATGCTCATGCATGTGGCCGACAGCATGGGCTTCAAAGTGAACACATTCACGCACATCCTCGAAGGCTACAAGGTGGCGCAAGCGATGAAGCGGCACGGAGCCAGCGCAAGCACCTTCAGCGATTGGTGGGCCTACAAGCTCGAGGTGAACGACGCCATTCCTCACAATGCTGCCTTGTTGCACCTCAACGGCGTCCACACCGGCATCAACAGCGACGACGCCGAGATGAGCCGCCGTTTGAACCAGGAGGCCGCGAAGGCCGTGAAGTATGGAGGCGTGAGCGCAGAGGAGGCATGGAAGATGGTGACGCTCAATCCCGCCCGGATGCTGGGCCTTGATCACCGCGTGGGTGCCGTGGAGCCGGGCAAGGATGCCGACCTCGTGCTCTGGAGCGCCGATCCGCTGAGCATCGATGCGCGCGCGTTGAGCACTTGGGTGGATGGCGTGCGCTACTACGACGAGGCACGCGACCGTGAACAGCGCGCGTGGATCGCCACGGAGCGCGACCGCATCACGCGCGCCATGATGCAAGCGAAGGCGGATGGCGCGCCCTCACGCAAACCCGGTCGCGAGCGCCCGCGCCTCTGGCATTGCGACGACATGGGCGATGATGAATACATGATGGATGAGCACGATGGTCACTGATCGCATCATCTTCCTGTTCGTGGCGCTGCTCAGCGGAATGCTGACGCACGCCCAGATCCCCACGCCCGCCCTGTCGCAAGCGAAGAGCATCCTCATCACCGGCGGCACCGTTCACGTTGGTGATGGCAAGGTGATCGACGAGGGCGCCGTCGGCTTCCGCGATGGCCGCATCGACTATGTGGGCTTCGGTTACGGCGTGAAGGCCGCCTACGACACCACAATCAACGCTAAAGACCAGCACATCTATCCGGGCTTCATCGTGCCCGACTCGCCCTTAGGCCTCATTGAGATCGAGCAAGCGCGCGCCACGCTGGATATGCGCGACGTCGGCCAGTACGAGCCCGAGCTGCGGTCCATCTCCGCTTACAAGAGCGATTCGCGCGTCACGCCCACCATCCGCTCCAACGGCGTGCTGCTCGCGCAAGTGGCGCCGCGCGGCTTGGTGATTGCCGGCACCAGCAGCGTGGTGCAACTGGATGCGTGGGACAGCGACGGTGCCATCGTGAAGGCCGACGACGGCGTGTGGATGACATGGCCGGCGGCTTACCAGCGCCAAGGCTGGTGGGCCGAGCCTGGCGAGACCGACAGCGAGAAGAAGGACGAGCGCGCGAAGAAGATTGAGGAGCTGCGCACGTTCTTCCGCAAGGCGAAGGCCTATGCCGCTGAACTGAAGCCTTCCACCATCGATGCGCGCATGGAGGCGATGCGTGGGCTGTTCAATGGCAGCAAGGCGCTCTTCATCCGCACCGATGCTGCGCGGGAGATCACCGAGGCCGTGCTCTTCGCCAAGGCCGAGGGCGTGAAGCGGACCGTGATCGCCGGCGGCTACGATGCGTGGCGCGTGGCCGACCTGCTGCGCGACAATCAGGTGGATGTGATCCTGCGCCGCACGCACTCCTTGCCCATGCGGCCGGAGGACGACATCGACATGCCCTACAAGCTGCCTGCCCTACTGAAGGAGCGTGGCATCCGCTTCTGCCTCGGCTACACCGGCGACCACGAGCACGCCGGTGCGCGGAACCTGCCCTTCGTGGCGGGTACCGCGCGCGCCCATGGTCTCAGCCCTGAGGACGCCCTGCGCACCATCACGCTGGATGCCGCCGCCATCCTAGGCATCGACCAGCGCTGCGGCAGCCTCGCCGTGGGCAAGGACGCCACGCTGATCATCTCAGCAGGCGATGCGCTGGATATGCGCGGCAACGATGTGCGCCTCGCCTTCATTCAAGGCCGCCGCATCTCGCTGGATAACCACCAGAAGCAGCTCTACCGGCAGTATCGGAAGCGGCTGGAGGGGGGTCAATAGCCCAGCTTCTCGCGCACCCGCTTCAGCACAACGCTGGCCACGGCGCGCGCCTTAGCAGCGCCTTCCTTCAGCTGCGCATCCAGTTCGGCTTTGTCGTCCATCAAGCGAGCGTAAGTATCGCGCTCGTTGCGGTAGCCATCGATCAGCGCGGCCAGCAGTTCCTTCTTCGCGTGACCGTATCCGTAACCGCCCGCCCGGAATTGGTCGGCCATAGAAATCGCGGCATCGGAGGGGGCCACGAGCTTGAAGAGCTTGAACACGTTGTTCGTCTCGGGGTCCTTAGGCGCTTCGAGCGGCGCGCTGTCGGTGACGATGCCCATCACATCCTGCTTCAGATCCTTCTCGGGCGCGAATAGGCGGACGAGGTTGCTGCGGCTCTTGCTCATCTTCTCGCCGTCGGTGCCGGGCACGATCATCACCTGCGCATCGATGCGCGCGTCGGGCAGCACGAAGGTCTCGCCCATCTGGTGGTTGAAGCGCTCGGCCACATCGCGCGTGAATTCCAGGTGCTGCTTCTGGTCCTTGCCCACAGGCACGACCTCCGCATCGTAGAGCAGGATGTCGGCCGCCATGAGCATGGGGTAGGAGAAGAGCCCGCCATTCACATCCTCCAGCCGGTCCGCCTTGTCCTTGAAGCTGTGCGCCAACGCCAGGCGCGAATAGGGGAAGAAGCAGCTGAGGTACCAGGTGAGCTCGGTCACCTCGGGCACATCGCTCTGTCGGTAGAGCAACGTGCGCTGCGTGTCCAGCCCGCACGCGAGCCATGCAGCGGCCACGCTGTGGGTGTTGCCGCGCAGCGTGGCGGCATCCTTGATCTGCGTGAGCGCGTGCAGGTCGGCGATGAAGAGGAAGCTGTCGTTACCGGGCTTGAGGCTCTCGGCTATGGCGGGCTTGATGGCGCCGAGCACGTTGCCGAGGTGCGGCGTGCCGGTGCTCTGGATGCCGGTGAGGATGCGGGGCATGGTGGAAGGCCGGCGAAGATACCCTTGGACCGCTTCTACCTTCGCGGCCTTTCCATGACCGAGACCACGGCGATTGAGCGACCGCGCGGCCTGCCTGCCGGAGGCCAGGTGCGCGATGGCGAGAGCCGCCGACACCCCTTGGGGCGTTGGCTCTTCCTGCCGTTCCGCTGGTTGTACAAGATCTGGTTCGCACTGGTCTTCTTCGGTTCGCTGGTGGTGCTGTATGTCCCGTTCCGCATCCTGCTCTATCGCCCGCGGCGCTACTACCGGGCTTTCCGCCTCAAGCGCCGCTGGGCGGGTTTCCTGGCCTTCGCCAGCGGAGTGCCCCCACGCCTCGTGCGGCAGGCGACCCTGCCCGAGCCGCCGTATGTGATCTGCTGCAACCACAGCAGCTACCTAGATATCATCCAGATGTACAACGTGATTCCGCGCTACTTCCTCTTCATGGGCAAGTACGAGCTGCTGAAGTGGCCCCTCTTCAACATCTTCTTCAAGGGCATGAACATCGCGGTGAACCGCGGCAGCCATACCGAAGCGGCGAAGGCCTTCCGCAAGGCGGCCCAGGCCATCGACCGCGGCACCAGCATCGCCATATTCCCTGAAGGCACGATCCCGGCGTACACCCCGCGCATGAAGCCCTTCAAGGACGGTGCCTTCAAGCTGGCCATCGAGAAGCAAGTGCCCATCGTGCCCATCACCTTCGTGGACCATTGGCGGCTCTTCGGCGAGCCGCTGGAGGTGATGGCCCGCGCGCGTCCCGGCATCGCCCGCGTGGTCATCCATGACCCCATCACCACTGTTGGCCTCACCGATGCCGACGTCGCATCTTTGCGGCGAAGGGTGTATGAGGTAATTGAAGAACCGCTTTTAGAAGGTTGGGGGGTGAAGGTTGGTAGAGGTTGAGGGTTGCAGCCAGGCGGACATCAATAGCAGTCAACAGAGATTTCCTCAACCCTCAACCAGCCCGCGATTCAACCTGCAACCCCCAACCCGCAGCTAAGCATGAAGATCGACGAGGCCACCTTGGACCGCATCGCTGAACTGGCGCGGCTGGACTACAGCGATCCCGCCGCGCGTGCGGCCATCCTCGCCGACATGGAGAAGGTGATCGGTTTCGTGGAGAAATTGAAGGAGGTGGACACCACGGGCGTGGAGCCGCTCATCTTCATGACCGACGAGGCCGATGTGCTGCGCGAGGATGTGGTGGAGACGACCATCACTAAGCAGGAGGCGCTGATGAACGCACCCGTGAAGGACAGTGATTACTTCAAGGTGCCTAGGGTGGTGGATAAGGGGTGAACCGGCATCATTGCACGCACACGACCTTCGGCGCTTCTACCTGACCTGAACCGATTCCGATGCGAGACGCGAAGGTGATGCCCGGCATTCATGGATTACCTGGCATAGGTCGATGGACGCTCCCGCGCTTCGCGCGCTTCTTGAATAAGGTGCTGTACAAGCTACGGTCGCCCGTGGACCTCAAGAACCGCTTCGATTACCGGGAGGACATGGTGAGCCTGGAGCAGACCGCCAATTTCGAGCTGCTCATCGGTCAGGTGATTGATGCCGACGTTCCAGGGATTTCGTGGAACTGGGCTGCTACGTGGGGCGCACGGCTTCCATCTTCGCTACGCTGCTGCAGCGGCACGAGCAACGAAGGGCCTTCCATGTCTTCGATCGCTTCGACATTGAGTTGGGTGCTTCGCAAGGCATTCGCGAGCAGTTCGAGGCCAACCTGCGCGCCACCGGGGCGCCCATGCCCGAGATCCATGCAGGCGACCTTTTCGAGACCGTCCCCAGCAGCCTTCCAGAGCGCATCGCCTTCGCGCACATCGATCTTGGCGTAGGCTCCGACACTGCGCTGCACGAACGGCTCGTGACGCATGCGCTCATCCATGCCTATCCCCGCATGAGCCCCGGCGGCATCGCCGTTGTGATGGATTACCATGTTTCAGGCCTCACGGTGCAGGGCTATGATGCGAATCCCGGCGCACGCCCGGCCACCGACCGCTTCATCGCCGACAAGCCGGAACGGGTGCATCTGCTCTACGGCGGGCCGTGCTCGCACGCATACATCCGAAAGGATTGATGGCGATGGGCGCTTACTTTCGGTGGCGCTCACTCGATTCTCAGATACGCCATGAATGCCATGAAGCTTCGACATGTCTGTCTTTTACGAGCCGGATTCGCCGGATATCTGAGCGTTTCAGTATTGCTCGCGCAAGCCCAGGCCGTGCTCTCATGGGATGCACCGCAGGTGGCAGGTAGCAGCGGGTGGCTGCGGCCGCGCATCGCACTGACCGGTGAAGGCCGGCCGGCGATCCTTTGGGGCCGTAGTAGTCCAAGGGCGAATCTGTTCACCATCCGAGAGGGATCGGGATTCGCCGAGGCGATCGAACTCAGCATGCCGGGGCTCTCCCCTTCGGTGGCCGATTGGATGGGGAGCGACATCGCTGCGAAGGGAAGCACGATCTGGGTGGTGATGAAGGCCACTCCCGAGGAGTCTCGCCCACTGTACGTGCGACGGAGCGATGATGAGGGGCTGACGTGGAGCGATACCCTGAGGGTTGATCCGTTCGATGGCCTGGTGTCCCGGTTCCCGTCAATCGCTTGCGAGGACCCTGAAGCGCCCATTGTTCAATACATGCAATTTGACGGTGGATGGAGCGGGGCGCGGCAGGTGGTCTCCCGCATGTCGGCGGGGGCATTCGCCGCGCCACTACACGTGAGCCAGCCATTCTCTACGGGTGAGGTGTGCGACTGCTGCCCCGGCCAGGTCGTCGCGGACGGTGCGCTTGCGGCAGCGCTGTACCGTGATGCGACCTCCAGCCTGCGCGTAATGTGGGGCGCCACTTCCATGGATGGGGGCGCGTCGTTCCCGATCGGGGCCATGATCGACAATACGGGTTGGGTGCTCAATGCGTGCCCTTCGAGCGGACCGGATGGCTGTATCGCAGGAGACAGCATCCGCTATGTGTGGATGAGCGGTGCGAGCAACGGCACCAAGGCATACATAGGAAGCGCCGCGCTGGAGACGCTGGCAGCCGGGCCGCAGCGGCTCCTGCTTGCAGGACAGCCGACAGGCAATCAGCAGAATCATCCGAGGTTAGCGGGAGCGGGCGATACCCTTGGTGTGGTATGGGAGGACTTCAGTGCGGGTGCTCGCCGCATTCTGTTCAGTTGGAGCATTTCAGGTCCGGGCGGGCTGAGTGCGCCAGACACGGTCGATGCCTTGTCCGCAGGGAACCAACGCACACCGGACATCGCCTATGCGGCAGGCCGCTTCCATATCGTTTGGGGCGACCCAGGCACGAACACCGTAAGATATCGGTCCGCGTCGATTATCGGCACCAGTGATGTGTCCGAGCTTCATGCCCCTGCGCCATTGGTCTGGGTTGATCCAGGTGGGAATGCGGTCTGCTGGAGCAGTGCCGGTTGGCGGCGCGCTGAGCTTTTCGATGCCCATGGAAGATTGATCGGCCGTGCAACGGGTGGCACGAGCCGCATCCATTTGGCTGGTGTCGCCGCAGGCTCCTACGTGCTGCGCCTGACCGCTACGGATGGATCCACGCAGGCTGCGCGGCTGGCCATCGCACATCAGCGATGAGCGCCCTGCTCGCAATCCGGAACATGGTCTGCGACCGCTGCCGTGCTGCGGTGGCGCGCGTGCTGGAGGCGCAGGGTCTGACGGTGAAGCATGTTGAGCTCGGCGAGGTGGAATTGCTACGCGCACCCCGCGCCGGGGAAATTGACGCATTGCGCACGGCGTTGCGGGTGGAAGGCTTCGAGCTGGTGGATGACCGTGATTCGGCGACCATCGCACGCATCAAAGCGGCGATAGTCAGCCTTGTCCACCACGAACGTGAGCAGGGTCGGATGAAGCTGGGTGAATATCTGGCCGCAATGCTGCACAAGGAATACTCCGGCCTCTCCGCGCTCTTCACCCAGGTGGAAGGCATCACCATCGAGCAGTATTTCCTGCTTCAACGACTGGAGCGCGTTAAGGAGCTGATCAAGTACGGGGAGCTGACGATGAGCGAGATCGCGGACCGCGCAGGCTTCAGCAGCGTGGCACACCTCAGTGCGCAGTTCAAGAAGTTCACAGGCATGACCCCAACGGCTTTTCGTGGATTGGGCGGTGTTCGCCTGCCGTTGGACCGCGTGGGCTGAAGCGGATATAACGTATTTCGGAGAGGATGTAACACCTACCGTCCTGTGTCGCACGTGCTTTGCACCGTCAAACACGAACGACTCTGGACAACACGAACATCACCACGCGGTGAATGGGGCAATTCCACACTTGCGCCCCTGTAGATTTAACATTCCGCGATACCGAATAGATGAAACAAGCACACACGCACACCACTGGCTCCGCACCCAGGGAGCTGGCAAAGGACCCCGTCTGCGGCATGGACGTGGATCCGCACACGGCGAGGTACAGCACCGTGCATGAGGGGCACGCACTACTTCTGCGCGGCGAGTTGCAAGGCGAAGTTCGATGCCGAGCCAGCCAGGTATCTGGCACAGACGCGTGCGCACACCACCGCACCCGCAGTCGGGCACCTGGCGAAGGACCCCGTCTGCGGCATGGACGTGGATCCCGCAACGGCGCAGTACCGTTCTGCGCACGCGGGTCACACCTACTACTTCTGCTCCGCGGCCTGTAAGACGAAGTTCGATGCGGAGCCAGCCAAGTTTCTTGCACCTGCGCCGCCCACCGTGGCGAACAAGGAGGTGATCCACACCTGCCCAATGCATCCGGAGGTCCGGCAAATGGGGCCGGGGAGCTGCCCCATTTGCGGCATGGCGCTGGAGCCGGAGCTGATCACTGCCGATCAAGGCCCCAATCCCGAGCTGCTGGACATGTCGCGGCGCTTCCGCATCGGGGTGTTGCTCACGGTTCCGGTGTTCCTGCTGGAAATGGGCGGGCATCTGTTCCCCGCGTTGCACGACATCGTGTCGCCGCGTATCTCCGTTTGGATCCAGTTCGCCCTGGCCACGCCCGTGGTGCTGTGGGCGGGCTGGCCCTTCTTCCAACGTGGCTGGGCCTCGCTGCGCACGCGCAACCTCAACATGTTCACGCTTATCGCCATGGGCATCGGCGTGGCGTGGTTGTTCAGCGTCGTGGCCGCCATCGCGCCGGGTCTCTTTCCGGCCGCGTTCCACACGGCACACGGGGTAGTTGCGGTCTACTTCGAAGCAGCGGCGGTGATCACCGTGCTCGTGCTGCTGGGCCAGGTGCTTGAACTGCGGGCGAGAGAGAACACCTCGGGAGCCATCCGCGCGTTGCTCGACCTCGCACCGCGAACGGCCTTGCGTATCGCGGCGGATGGCAGCGAAGCCGAAGTGCGTGTCGATCAGATCATCGTGGGTGACCGCTTGCGCGTGCGGCCCGGCGAGAAGATCCCCGTGGACGGTGAGGTGACCGAAGGCCGTTCCGCGATCGATGAATCCATGATCACCGGCGAATCCATGCCGGTCACGCGCACCGTGGGCGATCCCGTGATCGGTGGTGCACTGAACAGTTCGGGTGCGCTCGTGATCCGCGCGGAGAAGGTCGGCGCGGACACCGTGCTCGCGCGGATCGTGCAATTGGTCGGCAGCGCACAACGATCACGCGCACCCATCCAGCGGCTGGCGGACAAGGTCTCCGGCTGGTTCGTTCCCCTGGTGATCGGCATCGCCCTGCTCACGTTCGCGCTTTGGGCGATCTACGGCCCTGAGCCCCGCTTCACCTACGGCCTGGTCGCGGCCGTCTCGGTGCTCATCATTGCCTGCCCGTGCGCGCTGGGCCTGGCCACGCCCATGAGCATCATGGTGGGTGTCGGAAAGGGTGCGCAAATGGGCGTGCTCATCCGCGACGCGGAAGCCCTGGAGCGTATGGAGAAGGTGGATACGCTCGTAGTGGACAAGACCGGCACGCTCACCGAAGGGAAGCCCAGTGTCACGGGTATTTTCCCGGCGGATGGTTTCGAGACCGATGCCATTCTGCGCGTCGCTGCGGCCGTGGAGCGCGTGAGCGAACACCCCCTGGCGCAAGCCATCGTGGTGGCGGCCCAGGCGCGCGGCCTGCAATTGCCGGAGGTGGAAGGTTTCGACTCCCCCGTGGGCAAGGGCGTGCTTGGCACGGTGGATGGCCAGCGCATCATCATCGGCAATGCGGATTTCCTTCGCGAGCACGGCGTGGAAAGCAGCCCCTTGTCCGCACAGGCGGATGCACAAAGGCGCAAGGGCGCCACCGCCATCTTCATCGGCATTGATGGCCGCGTGGCTGGCACCTTCGCGATCGCCGATGCCGTGAAACCCACTACGCCCTCCGCGCTGGCCGCATTGCGTGCACAGGGTCTGCGTATCGTGATGCTCACCGGCGATGACCGCGCCACGGCCGAGGCTGTGGCAGCCGAACTCGGCATCACCGAAGTGGAGGCCGGCGTCTTGCCCGAACGCAAGAGCGAGGTCGTTAAGCGCCTCCGACAGGAAGGCCGCGTGGTGGCCATGGCAGGCGATGGCGTGAACGACGCACCTGCGCTGGCCGCCGCTGATGTAGGCATCGCCATGGGGCACGGCACAGATGTGGCCATGGAAAGCTCCGGCATCACCTTGGTGAAGGGTGACCTCAACGGCCTCGTGCGCTCCCGCCACCTCTCAAAGGCCACCATGCGCAACATCCGTCAGAACCTGGTCTTCGCCTTCATCTACAACGCCCTCGGCATACCCATTGCGGCCGGATTGTTCTACCCGGTCTTCGGCACAATGCTGTCACCCATGTTCGCCGCAGCGGCCATGGCTCTGAGCAGTGTGAGCGTGATCGGCAATGCGTTGCGGTTGCGGTGGGCGAAGCTGGACCAGTGAACCAATCAACGAATCTTCAACCCAACAAGACCATGAGAACCATCACCCTATTGACCGCCCTGTGGCTGCTGCTGCCGGGTTGCAGGGCACAAATCAAGAACGCACAAACCACGACCGTCCGCATCGATGGCGACTGCCCAATGTGCGAGAAGACCATCGAGAAGGTCGCCTATGTGAAGGGCGAGGCCGAAGCCGACTGGGACGTGGATGCCAAGACCGCGCGCATCACCATCGATAGCACCCGCACCGATGTAAATGCCGTACTGCAACGCATCGCCCACTCGGGCTACGACAACGAGCGCTACCTGGCCCCCGATGCCGCTTACGCCGCGCTGCCCGGGTGCTGCCAGTACGAGCGCAGCTTCCAACGCAGACCCGTGGCGACCACCGGCGCTGCTGCGGACCATAGCGGTCATGGCCACGATGCCCCGGCTACCAGTGTGCCCCAGGCCACAGGTGATCCACTCGGTCCCGTGTTCGATGCCTACTTCGCGCTGAAGGATGCCCTTGTCGCCTCGGATGCGAAGAAGGCTGCCGCGCATGCCGCTGAACTGGCCGCTGCGGTGAAGGCCATACCGATGGAGGGCATGGACGCAGCCTTGCATGTGGTGTGGATGCAAGTGATGGAGCCGCTGGCGAACATCAGCGCGAGTATCGCTTCGAAGCCCGATATCGACGCGCAACGCAAGGCCTTCGCCGAACTCTCATCGCCCATGCTCGCGCTGGTGAAAGTCGCGCCGCGTCCGGAGGCGGTCTATTACGATCACTGTCCGATGTATGAAGGCGGTGCGGACTGGTTGAGCAAGGAGAAAGCCATCAAGAACCCGTTCTATGGTTCGATGATGCTCACTTGCGGCAGCGTCAAGGAGACCATCAAGAAGTAAGGCTTGCGCACAACGCCCCATGGGCTTTCTTCGCTTCCTCCGTATCACAATCCATTTAGTAGCGCTCTTGCTCCTCCTGCTGAGCGGAGGCTTGGCCACTGCGCAAGACGGATATGGCACAAGAGCATTGGGCACGTCGGTGCCGGGCGGCGACTTCACTCCACGCATTAACCGCTACGAGCTCACTGTACGAGACACCATCGTCAACTACACCGGCAAGGCGCGCATGGCCTTCACCGTGAACGGGCAGATGCCCATGCCCACGCTCACCTTCACCGAAGGCGACACGGCAGAGATCGTCGTACACAACGCGATGGAGAAGGAAGAGACCTCATTGCACTGGCATGGGATCATCCTGCCCAATCAGCTGGACGGCGTTCCCTACCTCACCACGGCCCCCATCAAGGCGGGTGAGACGCAGGTGTACAAGTTCCCACTGCTGCAGAGCGGCACCTACTGGTACCACTCGCACACCAAGCTTCAGGAGCAGAACGGCATGCACGGCGCGCTCATCATCCACAAGCGCCGTGCGGAACCCATGCGCGAGCACGTGCTTATCCTGAGCGAGTGGACGGATATGAAGCCCTTCGAAGTACACCGTCGCCTGCACAGCGCGAACGATTGGAGCGCCATCAAGAAGCACCGCATCCGACCGGGCAGCGTGCAGAGCTACAGCGACGCCATCAAGGAAGGCGCGTTCGGCATCAAGCTCACCAACGAGTGGAAGCGCATGAACGCCATGGATGTGAGCGATGTCTACTACGACCTGCTCTTTGCCAACGGCAAGCCCGTGGACCAGGCGGGGCAGTTCAAGGCCGGTGAGCGTGTGCGCGTGCGGATCATCAACGGCGGCGCGAGCAGCTACTTCTGGATCACCTATGCCGGTGGGAAGATGAAGGTGGTGGCCAGCGATGGGATCGACGTGGAACCCGTGGAGGTCGACCGTTTCATCATGGGCATCGCCGAGACCTACGACATCATCGTGACGATCCCGGCGGACAGCACAGCCTATGAACTGCTTGCCACCACCGAGGACCGCGTACGCTCCACCTCCTTGTGGCTTGGCAACGGCATCCGACAACTCGCCGCACCGCTCCAGCCGCTGAAGTACTTCGCTGGCATGAAGATGATGAACGACATGATGAAGATGAACGGCGACCTGGACGACATGGGCATGAACATGAGCCTCCAGCAGATGGACATGAACGTGGTGATGTATCCCGAGATCACCGGCGCGAAGGATGCAACACCTGTGGAAGGGACCGGACATTCCCATGGCGGTGATGCATACAACAGCAATGCGCTCTCCGATATCGTCACGCTGAACTACGCCATGTTGCGTTCACCCACCAGCACCGCACTGCCGCCCGGACCCGTGAAGGAGATGCGCTTCGAGCTCACCGGTAACATGAACCGCTACCTCTGGGCCATCGACAACAAGACCGTTTCGGAGACCGACCGGATCCTGATCCACAAGGGCGAGAACGTGCGCATCATCATGTACAACAACAGCATGATGCGCCACCCCATGCACCTGCACGGCCACTTCTTCCGCGTGGTGAACGGCCAGGGCGACCATGCGCCGCTGAAGAACGTGCTCGACATCATGCCCATGGAGACGGACACCATCGAGTTCGCCGCCACCGAAACGGGCGACTGGTTCTTCCACTGCCACATCCTCTACCACATGATGAGCGGCATGGGCCGCGTGTTCAGCTACGAGAATACCCCGCCCAACCCGCAACTGCCGGATGCGAGGAAGGCCGCCCGCCGCTTCGCACGCGACGACAAGGAATGGCACTTCATGGTGCAGAACGATTTCGCGACCAATGGCAATGACGGGGAGGCCATGTACATGAACAAGCGCTGGAACCTGCAGAGCGAATGGCGTTTGGGCTACACGAAAGAGCATGGCCAGGAAGTGGAGACTCACTTCGGCCGCTACTTTGGCAAGATGCAATGGCTGTTCGTGAACGTGGGCCTGGATTGGCGCACGCGCGACGGACACGGCGGCAGCGATCCGGATGACAACCTCTTCGGGCAGCGGAACACCAAGAACAGCAGGACCGTGGCGCACATCGGCTTCCAGTACACCCTTCCGATGCTCCTCGTTCTGGACATGCGCATCGACACCGATGGCCAGCTCCGGTCACAGTTGATGCGCGAAGACATCCCGCTTACCCCCCGGTTACGCCTCGACCTCATGGGGAACACAGACTTGGAGTACATGGCTGGGCTGCGTTATGTGCTGGACAAGACATGGGCGGCAAGAGCGCACTACGATAGCGACATGGGTTGGGGTGTTGGTGCCGCGATGACCTATTGAATCCCGCGAACGGCCCTGAGCAGCGTGGGCGTGGTATTGAACAGCCTGCGCCTGCGATGGGCACGGTTGTAAGCTCAGGCCAGCGACGATTCACGTACCGCGACATCGTCCTGCGAGGACGGCGCCTGGTCGGGCATGCCCTCACTCCATCGGGCGCGTGGCCCTTTGCCCAGTTCCTTCCCTCCATAAACCAGGACGAGTACGACGGCGCTGATGAAATTGAAGGCCACGAAGCTGTTCACATATGCTGAATCGAGGCCGTGCCAGCCGGGAAGCACCGGGATGACGAAGAAGGCGCAGTTGCTGACGATCTGCATGATCAGCAGCACCACGCCGCTGCGGGTCATGTTGTAGGTCCAGCCTAGCAGGATGGTGAGGCAGACCATGCTCACTAGAAAGACCGGCCAGAGGTAGCCATCCGGTGTGCCTTCGCCCACCAGCAGCATCGGCAAGTACCACAGGCCCCAGCTAAGGCCCACCAGCAAGCAGGACGTGAAGGCGGTGTAACGCTCCTGCATACGGGTGACGCAATACTTCATCCACGCCGTCTCCTCCACCAGCGCGATGCCGATGATGAACGGCAGCGAGATGGCCAGGTTGCGCAACCCGACGAAGGTGCCCTCGAAGAAATCATGCACAACGAAGCCCGGCCATGCGCGCAGCCCGAGCAGGAACAGCGAGACAATGCCCAGGTAAGTGTACAGGAACTTCCATGTGAGGGCCAGCACATACCATCGGCCGGGGACCCGCCATTTCAGGTATCCACTGAACAGGTTGCGCAGTCCGGCCCGACCCTCCAGGTATGCCGTGAATGCGACGGCGAACACTAGCGGCCCGAAGACCCGAAGCCGGAACACCGTATGAGCGGCTTCATCATCGTGCATGTGCCCTCCTTCGGGTAACCGCCACCACACGAAACCAACCACTAGGAATTGGTAGGCCAGCGTGGCGAGTACGAAGCTGAGCACCGGATGTTTAGCGATGAGCGTCCGCACGGCTTCGATGAATGGCGGCGAAACTAGGAGGAACGGTTCTGTTTGTCCAGTTCCGCGCGGCTGGGTTGTCAAGGCCGTGCGGTGAACAGCAGCCTACTTTCGGCGCTTTATCCGGGCACCATGTACGGCAAACTTCAGCAGCACCTCCAGGAGGAACTCGCGGCCATCGAATCCGCTGGCCTCTTCAAACGCGAACGCGTCATCACCAGCGAGCAAGGCGCCGAGATCACGGTGAATGGGCACCAAGTCCTGAACTTCTGCGCCAACAACTACCTCGGCCTCTCCTCTCATCCGGAGGTCGTGAAGGCCGCCCGCGCCGCCTTGGACACCCATGGCTACGGCATGAGCAGCGTCCGCTTCATCTGCGGCACGCAGGACATTCACAAGGAGCTCGAAGCGAAACTCGCCGCATTCCACGGCACGGAGGATACCATCCTGTACGCCGCTTGCTTCGATGCCAATGGCGGCGTGTTCGAGCCGCTGCTAGGGGAGGGCGATGCCATTATCAGCGATGCGCTCAACCACGCCAGCATCATCGATGGGGTGCGTTTGTGCAAAGCGATGCGCTACCGATACGCCAACAACGACATGGCAGACCTGGAGGTGCAGTTGAGGACAGCCCGGGCCGATGGCGCGCGCCACATCATGATCGTCACTGATGGCGTCTTCAGCATGGATGGTATCGTGGCCGACTTGAAAGGAATCTGCGACCTAGCCGACAAGTATGAGGCATTGGTGATGGTGGATGAGTGCCACGCGGCGGGCTTCATCGGCAGGACCGGTCGTGGCAGCGTGGAGCATTGCGGCGTGATGGGGCGTGTGGACATCATCACTGGGACCTTGGGGAAAGCCTTGGGCGGGGCCATGGGCGGCTACACCACGGGGCGAAAGGAAGTCATCGAGATGCTGCGCCAGCGCTCCCGGCCATACCTCTTCAGCAATTCACTCGCCCCGGCCATCGTTGGCGCATCCATCAAGGTCATCGACCTGCTCAGTGCGTCCACTGAACTGCGGGACCGTTTGGAGAGGAACGTGGGCCGCTTCCGCAGCGGAATCGAGACCTTGGGCTTCAAGACACGTGGCGCGGGCGCTGCCATCGTGCCCGTGATGCTCGGCGATGCCAAGTTCAGTCAGGTAATGGCCGACAAGCTGCTGGCCGAAGGCATCTACGTGATCGGCTTCTTCTACCCCGTGGTGCCTAAGGACACAGCGCGCATCAGGGTGCAGCTCAGCGCCGCCCATACCGATGCACACATTGACCGTGCCTTGGCGGCATTCGCCAAGGTGGGGAAGCAGATGGGCGTGATCTGAGCCGCGGCTTGTTCGTTTTTCGAAGAAAGCCCCTACATTCGCAGCCCGTTTTCAGGAAGCACATTTTCAATACGCAGGAACCGTGGCCTCTACCACACACACCACCAGCATGGCCAACAAGGCCACCGTGCAGCAAGAATGGCTGCTGGTAGATGCTGATAATGAAGTACTTGGACGTCTCGCCAGCAAGGTGGCCATGCTCGTCCGGGGCAAACACAAGCCCACCTTCACCCCGCACGTGAACTGCGGCGACCAGGTGGTCGTGATCAACGCCGACAAGGTCCGCCTCACCGGCACCAAGATGGCCGACAAGGAGTACCAGCGCTACAGCCTGTACCCCGGTGGCCAGACCCGTGAGAAGGCCAAGGACCTCAAGGCCCGCAAGCCTGAAGCCTTGCTGGAGCATGCCGTGCGCGGCATGCTTCCCAAGAACCGATTGGGCCGCCGCCTCTTCAACAACCTCCATGTGGTGGTAGGCAGCAGCCATAAGCACGAAGCCCAGAAGCCCCGAAACTTCGACCTGAATACGCTCAAGTAACATGGCCACTACCAACAGCCTCGGCCGCCGCAAGACCTCCATCGCCCGCGTGGTCCTCACCGAGGGCAAGGGCACCATCACGGTGAATGGCCGTGACAGCAAGGAGTACTTCCCCATCCTCATGCAGCAGGCCAAGCTGCAGCAGCCCTTCAAGCTCACCGAGACACTGGGCAAGTACAACGTCACCATCACTGTCGATGGCGGTGGCATCACCGGACAGGTGGACGCCGCCCGTCTGGGCATCGCCCGCGCCTTGGTGAAGCTCGACCCCGAGCACAAGCCCAAGCTCAAGGCCGAGGAGCTCATGACGCGCGACCCCCGCGCGGTGGAGCGCAAGAAATTCGGACGTAAGAAGGCGCGCAAGCGCTTCCAATTCAGCAAGCGTTAAGGTCCCTGCGCTTGTTCAGGATCCAATTCGGACGGACTCACCTCCGGTGGCTACCATCCGAATGCCTGTGATAACGGGAACAAGGAACGTGAACTAAACAAGAGGAAATGGCACGTGTAGAATTCGAACGCCTGCTGGACGCCGGCGTGCATTTCGGCCACCTGCGCCGGAAGTGGAACCCCAACATGGCCCCGTACATCTTCGGGGAGAAGAAGGGCATCCACATCATCGACCTGAACAAGACCAGCGCCAAGCTGGAGGAGGCCGCCAACGCGATGAAGAGCATCGCGCGCAGCGGCAAGAAGGTGCTCTTCGTGGCCACCAAGAAGCAGGCGAAGGACATCGTCACTGGTAAGGTGAAGGAGACAGGCATGCCCTATGTCACCGAGCGTTGGAGCGGCGGCATGCTCACCAACTTCGGCACCATACGCCGCACCATCAAGAAGATGGCGACCATCGACCGGATGAAGACCGATGGCACCTTCGAGAACATGAGCAAGCGCGAGCGGCTGCAGGTGAGCCGTCAGCGTGAGAAGATGGAGAAGAACCTGGGCTCCATCGCCGACCTCACCCGCCTGCCCAGCGCGCTGTTCATCGTGGACATCGTGAAGGAGCATATCGCGGTGGCAGAGGCCCGCAAGCTGAACATCCCCACGTTCGCGATGGTCGACACCAACAGCGACCCCACGCTGGTGGACTTCCCCATCCCAGCCAACGACGATGCCACCAAGAGCATCGAGCTGATCGTGGACACCATGATCGCCGCCATCAACGAGGGCCTGGAGGAGCGCAAGAACGACAAGACCGCAGTGGACGAAGGCGCGGAGGAGGAAGGTGAAGCAACCGAGGCCGTCGAGGCCACGGTCGAGGCTGCGGTGGAAGCCGCTCCAGTGGCTGCTGCCATTGAAGAAGCCGCTCCTGCCGCTGAAGAAGCCGCTCCTGCCGTTGACTCGGGCTCTGAAGAGAACGCCTGATCCTTCCTGATATCAACTGTATGGGCCGATCGTGATCGGCCCCAACTCAACCACACATGAGCACCATGGCAATCACTGCCGCCGACGTGAACAAGCTCCGCCAGATGACCGGCGCGGGCATGATGGATTGCAAGAAGGCCCTCACCGAGGCCAACGGCGACTTCGACGCAGCCATCGACTTCCTGCGCAAGCAGGGCCAGAAAGTGGCCGCCAAGCGCGCCGACCGTGACGCCTCTGAGGGCCTCGTGATCGCCAAGACCACCGCCGACGGAATCCGGGGCGTGCTCGTCTGCACCAACTGCGAGACCGACTTCGTGGCCAAGAACGCCGACTTCGGCGCCATGGCTGACCGCATCGCCGCCATCGCTTTGGAGAAGGGCATCGACAGCATCGATGCGTTGAAGGCCGCAGCCTATGACAGCAACGGACTCAGCGTGGCGGAGAAGCTCATCGAGCAGACCGGCGTGATCGGCGAGAAGATCGATGTGAGCGCCTGCCATGGACTGAGCGCAGGCTTTGTGTACGCCTACAACCATCCGGGCAACAAAGTGGCGAGCCTCGTCGGCCTCAGCAAGCCGGGTTTCGAGAGCGTAGCCAAGGATGTGGCCATGCAGGTGGCCGCCATGGCCCCCATCGCGCTCGACAAGGCCAGCACGCCGCAGAGCGTCATCGACAAGGAGTTGGAGATCGGCAAGGAACTGGCCATCCAGGAAGGCAAGCCCGCTGATATGGCAGAGAAGATCGCCGCCGGACGCCTGAACAAATTCTTCAAGGAGAGCACACTGCTCGCCCAGGAGTTCATCAAGGACAACAAGCTCAACGTGGAGCAGTACGTGAAGAGCGCCGACAAGGACCTCGCGGTCTCCGGCTTCAAGCGGCACTCGCTCACGATCTGATGCACCATCGCGATTCCATGGAGAGGGAGGCTTCGGCCTCCCTCTTTTCTTTTCTTTGAGCCGCTCCAACCACCATGGCCAACTCGTACAAGCGCATCCTGCTGAAGCTCTCCGGTGAAAGCCTCATGGGCGATCAGGATTACGGCATCGACCCCAAGCGCCTCGGCCGGTACGCCGATGAGATCATCAGCATCGCGGACAAGGGGGTGGAGGTGGCGGTGGTCATCGGTGGTGGCAACATCTACCGTGGCATGCAGAGCGATGGCGCCATCGACCGCGTGCAGGGCGACCACATGGGCATGCTGGCCACGGTGATCAACAGCCTGGCTTTGCAGAGCGCGCTGGAGGCCAAGGGCCACAAGACCCGGCTCATGTCGGCGATCAAGATGGAGCAGATCGCCGAGCCCTTCATCCGCCGCCGTGCGGTGCGCCACCTCGAGAAGGGCCGCACAGTCATCTTCGGCGCCGGAACGGGCAACCCGTACTTCACCACCGATACGGCCGCCAGCCTGCGCGCCATCGAGATCGAGGCCGATGTGATCCTCAAGGGCACGCGCGTGGATGGCATCTACACCGCCGACCCGGAGAAGGACAAGAGCGCCACCAAGTACGACCGCATCTCCTTCGCCGAGGTGTATGCCAAGGGCCTCAATGTGATGGACATGACGGCCTTCACGCTCTGCAAGGAGAACAAGCTGCCCATCATCGTATTCGACATGAACAAGCCCGGCAACCTCGGCCGCCTCATCGCCGGTGAGCGGGTGGGCACCATCGTTGAATTCTGATTTTTCCTGTGCTGGCGGGCGCGGCTATTTTTGCGGCCCGCGCCACGGCGCCCCAATTCCCTTCGCCATGATTGATACCGCCGCCACCCTGAAGACCTGCGAGGAGCACATGCGCAAAGCCGTTGATCACCTCGAGCACGAGCTCACGAAGGTGCGTGCCGGCGCTGCGAACCCGGCCATGCTGGAAGGCGTGCGGGTGGATTACTACGGCCAGATGGTTCCTCTTTCGCAGGTGGCCGGCATCAACACCGGTGATGCGCGCACGCTCTTCGTGAAGCCGTGGGAGAAGAAGATGATCGACCCCATCGAGAAGGCGATCATCGGAGCGAACCTCGGCTTCAACCCCAGCAACAACGGCGAGAGCGTGATCATCCATGTGCCCATGCTCACCGAAGAGCGCCGAAAGGCGCTGGTGAAGACCGCGCATGCCGAGATGGAGCACGCCAAGGTGGGCATCCGCAGCAGCCGTCAGAAAGCCATGGACGCTATCAAGGCCGCGAAGAAGGAAGGCCTGCCCGAGGATAGCGCCAAGGACCTCGAGAGCCAAGTGGAGAAGCTAACCGCCTCGTGGGGCAAGAAGGCCGAGGAACTGCTGGCCGCGAAGGAGAAGGACATCATGAAGGTGTGACGCGCTGGCGTCATGCCCACACGGGACTGCCCTCACTGCAGTTCCTGCACATCTCGATGCTGCTGCGCGACTGCAACAGCGAACGCCTGAAATCATTGTACGCGTCGCTGTGCCACAGTTCGCGGAAGCTATGCGTGCGCAGGTCGCCGAGCACGTGGTGCGCGTCCTTGTCGAAACAGCAAGGCACCACGCGACCATCCCATGTGATCACGCAGCTGTGCCACATCTTCCAGCAGTTGTCCTCCAGCCGGTTCTTCACCTCCCACACGCCTGAGGCGTTGCGCCGGTAGCGCGCGTATTGGTCCTGCGTGGGGATGAGCGGATGATCGTCCTTCGGATCGTAGATCTGCGCGGTCTTCAACCAGAGCTCGTCAACGCCCAGCTCGCGTGCCAGCTTGCGCGCATCGGGGATCTCGTGCTCATTGGGCTTCACCACCAGGAACTGGAAAACCACGTGCGGCTTTCGGCTCTTCAGGTGGCGCTTCCAGGCGATGATATTGCGCGTGCCCTCGATCACCTTGGCCAGCTCTCCTTCACGACGATACTGTTCGTAGGTCTCCTGCGTGGTGCCATCGAGCGAGATGATCAGGCGCGAGAGTCCGCTCCGTACGGTGGCTTCGGCCTTAGCGTCATCCAGGAAGTGTGCGTTGGTGCTGGTGGCGGTGTACAGGCCCTGCTCATGCGCATGCCGCACCATGTCCAGGAAGCCAGGGTTGATGTATGGCTCGCCTTGGAAATAGAAGGTGAGCGCCCAGAGGTCTGGCGCCAACTCATCGATCACCCGCGTGAAGAGCTCCTGTTTCAGATTTCCTGTGGGCCTTGTGAAGCTGCGAAGGCCGCTGGGGCATTCGGGGCAGCGCAGGTTGCACGCGGTGGTGGGCTCGAAGCTGATGCTGAAGGGCAGGCCGCCGATGCGCGGTTCCTTGGTGCGCTGTGCGCGTTGAAAGCTGGTCCACAAGGCGGCAGCGTTGCGCAAACGGCGCGGCGTGGCGTACCGGCTCCATTCGTAGGCGTCGCGCGCACGGGCAAGCATCGCGGCAAGGTATGGGCGTCGGCGAGGGCGGCCGGTTACATTCACCCGCCACTCAACGTCCCATGGACGTTCCTCACAGGATGCGTTGCTTCCTCACACTTGTTTTCGGCCAGCTTGCAGGCCTGCTGGGCGCGCAAGTGCTCGTCCAAGGCCGTGTGGTGGATGTCCGAACCTTGGAGCCGCTCGCCTTTGTGCACGTGCTTCCGGGGGATGGCAGCGAGGGCGCAACCAGCGACATCGATGGCCGCTTCGCCGTGCGTGTGGTGTCCATGCCTGCGCGGCTCCGGTTCAGCTACGTAGGCTATGCGCCGCTCACGTTGGAGTTCGATCAACATGAAACGGGCGTGGTGCGCATGGAGCGCACGGCCATCGCATTACGTGGAGCCGTGGTCGTCGCTGGCGAGAATCCGGCGCACCGCATCATCCAGGGTGTCCGCGCGAACCGTTTTGCGAATGATGCCATGCGAAACCGAGCGCATCGCTACACGAGCTACTCCCGGACCATCCTTACGGCGGCGGTGGACAGCACCCTTCTCAACGACCCGGAGCGAATGGCGAAGCTCGACAGCGGCGATCGACAGGCCATCGACTTCCTGGATAGACAGCACTTGCTCCTGATCGAGAGCGCCACGCGGAAGAGCTTCATCCCGCCAGCGGGCGAGAAGGAGGAAGTGCTGGCCATGCGCGTCAGCGGATTGAAGGACCCATCCTTGCTTGCGCCGATCGCCAGCACCAAGACATTCTCCATCTACGAGCCGCAGGTCCGCATCAGTGAGAAGAGCTACCTCAGCCCCATCGGCCCCAACAGCACCGACCGCTACCTCTTCGTCTTGGAGGACACCCTGCTGCAGGGGCGCGACTCCGTCTTTGTGATCAGTTACCAGCCCCGACTGGGCCGCAACTTCGATGCGCTGAAGGGCATCCTCTGGGTGAACACCGACGGATACGCCTTGCAGAACGTCATTGCGGAGCCGGTGGAGCGCGATGGCGGCACGGGCATCAAATTGCAGCAGCGGTTCGAGCGGGTGAAGGGCGTGTGGTTCCCGGTGCAGCTCAACACGTTCCTCTATCTCGGGCAGGTCCGGATCAACAGCATGGCCGCGCTCGGCATCGGCCGGACCTACTTGAAGGACATCGAGGTGGATGCGCCGGTCACGCGCAAGGAGGTGCGCGGGCCGGAGCTCTTGATGGACCGCCTGGCCGCGAGACGAGACAGCGGTTTTTGGACCGGGGTGCGCGCTGATACGCTCGCCGTCAAGGATCTGCGCACGTATCACGTCATCGACAGCGTCAGCGAAGCCGAGGGGCTGGAGAAGAAGCTGAAGTGGGCGGAACGGCTGTTGACCGGCCGGCTGCCGATCGGCCCCTTCGACCTTCGGCTCGACCAGCTGCTGCGGTACAATGGCTATGAGGGTTTGCGGCTGGGCATGGGCGTGGCCACGAATGATCGCATCACGCGCTATGCGTCGCTGGGCGGTTACTATGCGTATGGCTTCGTTGACCGCGCCTCGAAGTACGGCGGCGACCTGACGATCAAGCCGCGTCCCGGAATTGGTCCGGAGCTGAAGCTTTACTACGACCTCGATGTGGCTGAGAGCGGTGGCGTCGCATTTCCCGGGGCGCGCACCAATCTGGCGGATCCGGATGGCTACCGCTGGTTCTACGTGGACCGCATGGACCGCCAGGAACGAGCGGGTGCCGAACTGTCCTGGCGCTTGAACAGCCAGCTGAAGCTCTGGGTTGCCACCGAACGCAACGACCGCGAGAACCTCCGAGGCTACCAGCTCGCGGAGCCGATGGGTGAGGGCGTCACGCTCCTCAGCGACCGATTCCTGACCGGCACCATTTCACTCGGCGCGCGCTTCGCCTTCCGCGAACAACTGGTGCGGGTACCTGAACGTCAGTTCGTGATTCCGTCCAAATGGCCTGTGCTCCATGTGAAGGTGATGCGTGCGGTGGAAGGGCTCTGGACCGTCGGCGGTCGCTCGGGAGGCGAACGCGAGCTCTGGCGGGTGGACGCCATGATTGAGAAGAGCTTCCGGCTGCGAATGCTCGGCGAACTGAGCTTGCGTGCCATGGGGGGCATGGCCGATAACCAATCGCCCTATGCTTTCCTCTACAACCTGCGCGGCACTAACGATCCGAAGCTGCCCATCGGTGCGCGCAACACCTTCGAGACCATGCGGCCCAATGAGTTCCTCGCCGATCGATATGCAGCCCTGCACCTGCGCCACAGCCTCGGCAACCTGCTTTTCAAAGGCAAACGGTGGAAGCCGGTGCCCGTGTTGGTGGCCAATGCGGCGTGGGGCGCGATTGACCGGCCGGAGCGGCACCGCGGATCCGGATTCACCCCAATGACCGATGGCTACTACGAGGCGGGCCTGCAGATGGACAATCTGCTGCGCTCCGGGTTCACAGGAATTGGTGTGGGCGCGTATTGGCGCTTCGGTCCGTTAGCTCTGCCCGAGCCCATGGACAACCTAGTGGTGAAGGCCACGATGGGCTTGGTATTCTAGGAAGGGCGAGCGCCTTCGGAAACCGTTCCTTTGCCAGCCATGTGGGCCTGGCTCAGCAGTCGTATCCTCCGCAATCGCAACGGCATCCTGGTGGTGCTGGGGCTCATCACGCTCTTCCTCGGCTACGAGACGAAGAACGTGAAGGTGAGCTACCGCTTCGGCGGACTGCTGCCCAAGACAGATAGCGCGTACGTCCATTACGAGGAGCTGCTTGAGCACTTCTCGGAGGATGGCAACATTATCGTGCTCGGCGCGCAGGATAAGGCGCTGTATGAGCTGGACGGGTTCAACGCGTGGCGAAGGCTGGGAGAGGAACTCCGGACGCAGCCGGGCGTGGATTCGGTCTTCTCTGAGGCGCACATCTACACCTTGACGCGCGACGACAGCCTGAAACGCTTCCGCCTCACCCAAGTGGTGCCCGAAGCGCCACGCACGCAGGCCGAATTGGACAGCCTGCTTGGGGTGGTGCGCGCGCTGCCCTTCTACAAGGGCCTGCTCTACAACGACAGCACCGGTGCCAGTTTGATGATGGTGTTCGTGAATGCCGAGCGCTTCAACAGCGAGCAGCGCGGCGACATGGTGGACCTGATTGATGCGCGCGTGAAGGAGTTCGAGCGCGACCACTTCAAGGTGTACCGCAGCGGCCTGCCCTTCGTGCGCACCGTGGTCACCGAACGCACCAAGGCGGAGCTGCGCATGTTCGTGGGCCTGATGATCGTCGTGGTGGCGCTGCTGCTGCTGGCCTTCTTCCGCAGCTGGCGCGTGATGCTCGTGTGCCTCACCGTGGTCATGATGAGCGTGGTGTGGGCCGTGGGCTCCATCGGCCTGCTGGGCTACAAGCTCACCAGCGTGATGAGCGTGATTCCGCCGTTGATCATCGTCATCGGCATACCGAACTGCATCTTCCTCATCAACAAGTTCCATCAGGAGTTTTCAGGGCACCGCAACCGCGTGAAGGCGCTCTCTCGCACCATCTACCGTGTGGGCCGCGCCTCGTTCATGACCAACGCCACCACGGCGGCCGGCTTCGCCACCTTCATTCCTACGTACAGCGATGTGCTGAAGCAGTTCGGTGTCATCGCGAGCATCAACATCATGGCGGTGTTCGCGCTCAGTCTGTTGCTGGTGCCCATCCTCTTGAGCTTCCAAGGCGACCCCAAGGATCGTCACCTCGCGCACCTCGACCGCAAATGGGTGGACCGCAGCACGCGGGCGCTCGCCTATCTGGTGCAGCACAAGCGGCCAGCCGTGTACCTCGCGACCCTTGTCCTGGTGGTCGTTGGGATGTTCGGCGTGATGCGGCTGAAGAGCGAGACGCACGTGGTGGACGACCTGCCCATGGACGACCCCGTGATGCAGGACCTGCGCTGGTTCGAGGACCGCTTCAATGGCGTGTTGCCGCTGGAGGTGGTGGTGGATGCGCGCAAAAAGGGCCAGGCGTTGAAGGATGTCAACCTCAAGCGACTCTCCCGCCTGCAGGATTCGCTCGCCACCCATCCGGAGCTATCGCGCTCGCTCTCGGTGGCGGATGCGGTGAAGTTCACCAAGCAGGCGTTCTACGGCGGCGACCCCGAGCGCTACGCCCTGCTCACCAGCACGGAGAAGAGCTTCATCCTGCCCTACCTCGAGGCGGCGCAGGACAAGGGCGGTGTGGCGCGCGCCTTCCTGGATGAGGACAAGCGGAGCACGCGGATCACCATGCAGGTGGCCGACGTAGGCACCGCGCGCATGGACGTGCTGCTCGATGATCTTCGCGCGCAGGTCGATTCCATTTTCAACCCGGCGGATTTCCGGGTCACGCTCACGGGCACCAGCGTGGTCTTCCTCGAAGGCAGCAAATACATGGTGACGAACCTCGTGATCTCCTTGGTGGGGGCCATCGTGATCATCTCCCTCCTGATGGCGCTGCTCTTCGGCTCTTGGCGCATGGTGATCATCTCGCTTGTGCCGAACCTTGTGCCGCTCATCGCGACCGCCGGTCTCATGGGATACCTCGGCATACCCATCAAACCCAGCACCCTGCTCGTATTCAGCATCGCCTTCGGCATCGCCGTGGACGATGCCATCCATTACCTGAGCAAGTACCGGCAAGAGCTCAGGATCACGGGCCATAGGGTGCGTGAGAGCGTGATGCTGGCGCTGCACGAGGCTGGCGTGAGTATGATGTACACCAGCATCGTGCTCTTCTGCGGCTTTACCCTCTTCGTGTTCTCCGATTTCGGTGGCACGCAAGCCTTGGGCCTGCTGGTGAGCTTCACGCTCCTCGTGGCCATGTTCACCAACCTCATCATCCTGCCCTCGCTGCTGCTCAGCTTCGAGAAAAGCGCGACTACGAAGGCCTTCGAGGAACCGCTGCTGGACATCTTGGACGAGGAGCCGGACGTTGATCCGGCGTTCCTGCGCGTGGAAGGCAGCGCTGAGAAACGAGAACCGAACGAATGAAAGGCATCATCCTCGCCGGCGGCTCCGGCACCCGGCTTCATCCCTTGACGCTGGCTGTGAGCAAACAGCTCATGCCAGTGTACGACAAGCCGATGATCTACTACCCCCTGAGCACGATCATGGCGGCAGGCATCCGCGAGGTGCTCATCATCAGCACTCCACACGATCTGCCCAGCTTCCGGAGGCTCCTGGGCGATGGTTCTGCCTTGGGATGCGACTTCAGCTACGCCGAACAGCCCGTGCCCAACGGACTGGCGCAGGCTTTCGTCATCGGGCGTGAGCATGTGGGCCGCGATCCAGTGGCGCTCATCCTCGGCGATAACATCTTCTACGGCAGAGGACTCGGGCGCATGCTCAGCGAGCACACGAATCCTGATGGCGGCCTGGTATTCGCATACCATGTGAGCGACCCGGAGCGATACGGCGTAGTGGACTTCGATGCCGAAGGCCGGGTGCTCAGCATCGAGGAAAAGCCCTTGAAGCCGAAGAGCAGCTACGCGGTGCCGGGCCTCTACTTCTACGACAACACGGTGCTGGACATCGCGCGCGAACTGAAGCCCAGCGCGCGCGGCGAGTACGAGATCACCGATGTGAACAAAGAGTACTTGCGGCGCGGGAAGCTGCGCGTGGAAATCCTCGATCGCGGCACGGCCTGGCTCGATACGGGCACCTTCGCCTCGCTCACGCAGGCCGGCCAGTTCGTCCAGGTGATCGAGGAGCGGCAGGGCCTGCGCATCGGATGCATCGAGGAAGTGGCCTGGAAGAAAGGCTGGATCTCGGATGAGCAATTGGAGGCGCTCGCGCGCCCGTTGGTGAAGAGCGGCTATGGCGAGTATCTGCTCAAGCTGCTTAAGCGCTGAACGGATGCGATCCACGGACGAGCATCGTGCTGCTGTTGAGGCGCGTATCGCCAGTTGGTGCGGCGAGCTTCCTCCGGGCGCGCTGTACGAGCCCATGGCCTACCTCCTGCGGCTTCCGGCCAAGCGCGTGCGCCCCATCGCCACCCTGATGGCCTGCGAGCTCTTCGATGGCGATGTGGACCGGGCCATGGAGGCCGCCATGGGAATCGAACTCTTCCACAGCTTCACCCTCATGCACGATGACATCATGGACGCTTCGCCATTGCGGCGCGGTCGGCCCACGGTGCATGTGCAATGGGATGTGAACACCGCCATCCTCAGCGGGGATGCGATGCTCGTGAAGGCGTATCAATGCATGGCGGAAGATTCACGCGCGCTTTCGGTCTTCAGCCGCTATGCCTTGCAGGTGTGCGAGGGCCAGGCCATGGACATGGCCTTCGAGCGGCAGGTGGAAGTGACAGCGGACGCGTACATGGACATGATTCGCCGAAAGACCGCCGTGCTGTTGGCCTGTGCATTGGAGGTAGGCGCCATCCTTGCTGGTGCGGATGCCGCGCAGCAGACGGCGATCGGCCGCTTCGGCGAGCAATTGGGTCTGGCGTTCCAGCTCCGCGATGACCACATCGATGCCTTTGGCGATCCCAGCCGCAGCGGAAAGCAACGCGGCGGCGACCTGCGCGCGGGGAAGAAGACCTGGCTCCTGATCCGCGGACTGGGGCTGGAACGTGGGAGAGGCTCTTCAACACTCGCCGATCAGCTTCGCATGCCGAGCATCTCGCGTGATGTCAGCGCGATGATTGAAGGATTGATCTCGCTTGGCGCGCGCGATGAGTCGGAGGCGCGCATCAAAGCGCTGGAGTCGGAGGCTATGGCGCAGCTCGAGGCGGTGGACACCGCAAATGACCGGAAGTCCCCGTTACGATCACTTGCTGCAGGCCTCATGGGCCGTGTCGCCTGATTAACCGCGGAGCAGGTCGGTGAGTGCATCGCGCAGCCGCGTATGGCCGAAGCGCATGCCTGACTCCTCCAACCGCACACCGCTGACCCGGCTGCCCTCGAGCAGCAGCGATGCCATCTCACCGAGGACTGTACGCAGCACCCAGCCGGGAACCCGAGGAAGGAAGAAGGGCCGACCAAGCACCTGTGCCAGCGTGCGCATGAACTCAGCATTCGTGGCGTTCCCGGCCACCACGTTGTAGGCGTCGCTCATGCGGTCATCATTCAAGGCCCGCTGATAGGCCGCTATGAGGTCATCGATGTGGACCCATGGCATCCACTGCTTGCCCGATCCAATGGCCGCGCCCAGTCCGAAACGCGCAGGCTGAGCCAGGCGTGGTAGCGCGCCGCCGTCTTTCGCCAGCACCAATGGAGTGCGGAGCTTCACCACGCGGCAGAGCGAGCCCCATTCGTCAACTGCGCGTTCCCATTCCGAGCTGATGCGGGCGATAGTGTCCCTGCCAGGGGGATCGTTTTCGGTTATCAACTGGTCGGAGGTCGATGCTCCGTAGTAGCCGACGCCTGATGCGCTGACCATTGAACGAGGCGCGTTGCCCGCCTGCTGAAAGGCGCGCAGGAGCAGTCGCGCGGATTCAACGCGGCTATCGATCAGCTCCTGGACGCGTGGCGGGGTCCAGCGCTGATCGGCGATGCCCGCACCGGCCAGATGCACCACATGATCCACCTCTTGCACGGCCTCCGTATCGATGGTGCCCGCGTTCACATCCCATGCATAGACGGCCACTCCATTCCGGTGGCCCGCGCTCCGACTCAACCAACGCACGATGTGGCCTTCGCGTCGAAGCGCTTCGGTGAGGTGCTGGCCGATGAGCCCGCTTCCGCCGGTGATGAGGATGGTGGCCATGGTCTCGCGAAACAACAAAGGGCCCCGAATGGATCGGAGCCCTTTGACGTTTCGTTGGATCGTGCGCTAGCGGAGCAGTTCGAAGCGATGCAGCCGCGACTGTCCGTTGGAATCGGTCATTCGAAGCACGTAACTGCCATTGACCAGGCCCGTAGGCAACTGGATGACGGCTGCTCGTAACGGGAGCCGTTCATGCTCCACGCAACGCGTCCTGTGGCATACAAGACGTCAGCCCGCGTTAGGGCGATGCCCTCGATGCGCAGCAGGCCATCGCTCGGATTGGGGGAGACGCGCACATGGCGCTCAATGGGCTCCACGCCGAGGAAGATGCAATAGGGATCGGTTGGCGGAAGCAGGCTGATCGTGAGGCAGGCTTGGGCATCAGGGCAGAATGCGCCACCCGACAATGTGTAGCAATAGACCCCCGGAGGGTCAGTGGACGGATTGAATTCAACGCCGGTTGGATTGCCATCTGGACCAGTCCATACCCCCCCCGAGTTCGGTGTGCCGAGAAGGGAATCCACCAGCAGGATGGCGACGTCGTTCTGACAAACGCCTATGGCATTATCTTCACCAGCATTGGGTGGGCTGACGGCTAAGACAAGGAAAACCGCTTCATCTGTTCCACACGCATTGGTTACCGTGTACGTATATGACCCGCCCATGGTAACTATGGGCCCACCATTGCTCCAAGAGCCGTTAGGGTCCCCGGAGACTAGTTCTGATAGGTCAAGGCCAATCCCTTGGCAAACCGCGGTAACTCCATCCTGGCCAGCATCCGGAGCCTCCAGAACGTTCACCGTGAATTCAGCCTCATCATTGCCGCAGCTCGTGACGATGGTGTACGTGTAAACCCCTGGTGCGTTTACGATTGGCCCATCGCTCCAAATGCCGCCAGGATCACCAGTAAGCAGCGTGCTCAGGTCAATGGTCTCCCCAGGGCAGAGCTCAGCCGAGGCATCGGCACCGGCGGTGGCGTCCGCCTGCTCAACGAGCACGGTGTAAGTGTAGGTCTGCGAGCCGACCAGCGGACAAGCATTGTCAGTGGCATTGATGGTGAAGACGTAGGCACCCAGCGCTGCGCCATCGGCGTTCCAGCAGATGGTGGCTGTGACCGGATTGGTACCGGCATATTGAACCGTGGCTCCGGGCAGTACCTGCTCCACAATGCTCGTGAGCAATAGTTCCTGTTCGCTATCACCATCCACCACCACAGCATCGAAGCAGAATGATCCTCCGCAGGTGGCCAATGCGTAAGCACCCGTGGCCGTAGCGCTGCCACTGAGGTTCTCCACAGTGCCACTGGCCGCATCGGGCACCAGGTTGGCGCAGGCCGAGACCACGAACGGGAAATCGCGCATAACCGTGCCTATCAGCGTTCCATTCGCGTCGGAATACTCCACTTCAACCACCACCACCACATAGCCCGCGATCGTCGGAGTAAAGGTGATGTTGCCCGTAGAACTGTTGATGGTCATGCCCGTGAACGGCTCGGCCCCGGAGTAGTTGGGCAGATAAGCGACCGATTCAATGACGATGGGGTCGATGCTCGTTTGACGGCGGGCTTCGCGGAAGCGGAAGAAGAGTTGCTGACCGGGAGTCGCAGTCACGCTCAGATCGAAGCTCACCGGCTGGCCCACGCAGACAAAGGGCGGAATGAGATCATTGAATACGGGCGATGCGTTGCATGCGGCGCCGGCATTGTTCAGCGTGGTCTCGATGTAGATGCCTTGTGACCCATTGAGATTCACGGAGGCGTTCCGGCAACAGGTATTCCAACTGATCGTCCAATAGTTGCACGAACTCAGGAAGAGCGTGGTGCGGTAGGTATACATCTCGATGCCGATCAGTGGTCCGCCGTTGCAGCTGGTCTGATCGATCTGGTCCGGGCATACGGGCGAGACGTTCTCCACAGAGATGAGCGGGATGTTGTTCAAGGTGAACTGGACTCCGCACTCGTTCCTGAAGTTCATGCTCTGGTTTATCATGGGCACCCCGGTGCATTCGCGCCAGAGCTGCAAGGTCACCTCGTGCTGGTTACCGCTGATGCAGCGCGTGAGAATGCTGCCGCCGGGCAGGTGGTCTGCGAACGACGGTAAGGTCGCGCAGGCGAAGAGGAGGGTAGCGATCCGCATGGGCTTTGGTTTAAAGGATCGCCAATGTAGCCACCGCGGGGGCTTTTCCAACCCCAAGGGGCAGATGGCTACCGCGCCCGCGCGATCGCCTTGAAATCCTCGGCGATGAAGCCCTCCTTCTTTCCGAAGATTGCGGCATCGTCGCGCAGGTACATGAGCT
Source organism: Flavobacteriales bacterium (assembly GCA_016715995.1). Taxonomy (GTDB): domain Bacteria; phylum Bacteroidota; class Bacteroidia; order Flavobacteriales_F; family PHOS-HE28; genus PHOS-HE28. The sequence goes on along the minus strand of JADJXF010000022.1, from coordinate 49,795 downwards.
CCCCTGTTCCCGCATTGAACACGCGCTTGAAGCAGTGCTTGTTCTTGTGGTCACCGACCGTGATGACCACGTCGGAGACCATCGCGTCGCGGTCCTGCGCCTCAGCTGCCCCGGCCGCATCGGCCAATCCGCCGATTCGGAAGGGTGAGGCGTATTCCGTCTTGATGGCATCGCCATCGGGAAGGCTCTTATCCAAGTGCTCACGCACCAGGATAAATTCCGCTTCCCGAATCAGGCGGGTACGGCCGGCATACAACCGATCGGCCGTTGTCTTGTCCATCACTTTCCCAGTCTCCACCTGTTTCAGGTAATCCTGCAGATGCTTCACGTACACGTGGAGCATGGCAGACATGCCCTGCTCGTTGATTGCTCTCGGTTCGATGAGAAGGGACGCCAACTCTTGCTCCATCGGTATGCTGGTGAATGAGTTGTCGGTTTGTCGCAGGGCCTCGCCTTTTTTCGGTTTCCACCCACGTACCAAGGCGAGGAATATGCCTTCAAACTTGATTGGGTCGGTGCGCAGGGTTTTCAGCAGATAGGTCTTCGCCGGGTCGATGGGCTGCGTCGCTAGGTCGGCCACGGTAATGTACTCCACGCCGGAATTGAACTTCCACTCGCTCTTCACCGCGTTCGTTATCGCGCGGTTGTATGGCGAATCACCGGGGTCGAGCACTACGAATAACGTCGTTGACCTAGCCGCCTTCACGGCTGCGGCATCGAAGGTGCCATACTGGGCATGACCGGCGAGGCAGATGAGGGCGGAGAGAACGCTGAGCGGATTGCGCATTGTCTGGGATGTAAGGGTTGCTGATGTCCGTGTTGAATTCTCCGGAGCGTTGTCTGCCGACTCACGGGAAACGCATGGTCGAGCAAGCCGCGCGAAAATAGTGCCACCCCCTGCGCACCTTTGGCAATGATCTGACGCGCGTGAACAGGAATCTGTCGAAAGCCGGTGACGGGGCCATGGCCCGCTACTTGGACCAGGCCGAGGTGCTCTCCTCAACGGTGGAACAGTTGCGGAAGGACTTGTCTCTGATGGCGGAAGAGCTGCCCTTGCCACCAGTTGGTGCAGAAGCATTCGAAGCACTGCGGAGTTCCGTATTGCCGGTATTGCAGGTCCTGGAGCTGCGTGGTCTGCATGCATTGCAGTCCGCGATGTACAGGGTCGATATACCGGAAGCGCACCTGCGGCGAACGATGGATGCGGGGGGGCTGCATGCCTTGGCCGGCGAATGCGTGCTCCGGGCCTTACAAAAGGTGCTCACGCGCATGCGTTTCGCGGGGCGGTTTTGAGGCTCGCTTGCCACTGATCGGCAGGCGGTTGTTTGCAACATTCCGCCCGTTCACAACCCCGAGCCTCCACAACCTTCAACCCCCAACCGCAGGAATACCTTTGCGCCGCTTCCATGGACAAGCTTTCCTACCTGAGCAACGTCGACAGCGCCTGGCTCGACGACCTCTACCAGCAATACCTGAAAGACCCCGCCAGCGTCGAGACCGGCTGGGCCCGTTTCTTCGAGGGCTTTGAATTTGCAAGAGCGCTTGAGGGCGGCAGCATCGAAAGTGAGACACCTGCTGCACCACCGCCAAGCGGCAACGATCGCTTCGAGAAGGAGTTCCGGGTCATCGAGCTGATCAACGCCTACCGGCAGCGCGGCCACCTCTTCACCAAGACCAACCCGGTGCGCGATCGCCGTCTGTACTCACCCACCCTCGACGTGGAGAACCACGGGCTTTCCACCTCCGACCTCGATACCGTGTTCAGCGCCGGCAACGAGGTGGGGATTGGTCCAGCCAAGCTCCGCGACATCATCGACTTGCTGAAGCAGACCTATTGCGAGAGCGTGGGCGCAGAGTTCATGTTCATCCGTAATCCGGAGAAGCGGCGTTGGCTCATCGGCCGCATGGAGGGCACGCGCAATCAGCCGGACTTCACTATCGATCAGAAGAAGGAAATCCTCGAAAAGCTCAACGAAGCGGTGGTCTTCGAGCGCTTCCTCGGCAAGAAGTTCATCGGCCAGAAGCGCTTCAGCATCGAAGGGGCCGAGGCATTGATTCCCGCGTTGGATACCGTGATCGAGCACGGTGCAGAGCTGGGCATCACCGAGTACGTCATCGGCATGGCTCACCGTGGCCGTTTGAACGTGCTAGCGAACACGCTGCGCAAGAGCTACGACCAGATCTTCTCCGAGTTCGAGGGCAAGGACTACGAGGATGATCTTGTGGAGGGCGACGTGAAGTACCACATGGGCTACAGCAGCGTGCTGAAGACCAATACGGGCAAAGAGGTTCGCCTAACGCTCGCCCCCAACCCCAGTCACCTTGAGACGGTAGGCCCCATCATGCAGGGCATCTCTCGCGCCATCATCGAGCACGACGACAACTTCGCAAAAGGCATCACCGCGTCGATCCTCATTCATGGCGATGCCGCCGTGGCCGCACAGGGTGTCGTGTACGAAGTGGTGCAGATGGCGGGCCTCAAGGCTTACGAAGTGGGCGGTACCATCCACATCGTGGTGAACAACCAGGTGGGCTTCACCACCAACTACATTGATGCGCGCACCAGCACCTACTGCACCGATGTGGCCAAGGTGACGCAATGCCCGGTGTTCCACGTGAACGGCGACGATGCCGAGGCCGTGGCCTACACCATGAAGCTGGCGATGGACTATCGCCAGAAGTACGGCACCGACATCTGGGTGGACATTCTCTGCTACCGCAAGCACGGCCACAACGAGGGCGACGAGCCCAAGTTCACGCAGCCGATGCTGTACAAGAAGATCCAGGAGCATCCTGATCCGCGGAAGATCTACATCGACAAGCTGAAGAGCAGCGGCGTGAACGAGGCTGAAGAGCTGGCCGCTGAGATGGAGGCGTCCTTCACCGGCATGCTGAACGCGCGGCTCGATGAGGCCAAGCAGGTGCGCATAGGGAAGATCACGAACTTCCTCGAAGAGCGCTGGAAGGGATTCAAACGCGCGGGGGCGAAGGACTTTGTGCATTCGCCCGAGACCGGCGTGTCCATGGAGAACCTGCAACTGATCGGCGAGAAGCTGAGCGCGCTGCACCCCGACGGCAAGAAGTTCTTTAGTAAATTGGAGAAGATCCTCGGCGACCGTAAGAGGATGATGGAGACCGGCGTGATTGACTGGAGCATGGGCGAATTGCTCGCCTACGGCTCGCTCCTGCTCGAAGGGCATCCTGTGCGCATGACCGGTCAGGACGTGGAGCGCGGTACTTTCAGCCACCGCCACGCCGTGGTGAAGGTGGAGGACAGTGAGGAGGAGTTCCTCCACCTGAAGCACATCCGCGAGGGGCAGGCGCTGCTGCAGATCTACAACTCGTTGCTGAGCGAGTACGCGGTGCTGGGCTTCGAGTATGGCTACGCGCTTGCCATGCCCAACTCGCTCACCATCTGGGAGGCGCAGTTCGGCGATTTCGTGAACGGCGCGCAGATCGTGCTGGACCAGTACCTGTGCTGCGCCGAGGAGAAGTGGGGCACGCAGAACGGCGTGGTGCTCCTGCTGCCGCACGGCTACGAAGGGCAGGGCGCCGAGCACAGCAGCGCGCGCATGGAGCGTTTCCTCCAGAGCTGCGCCGATGAGAACATGGTGGTGGTGAACTGCACCACGCCCGCCAATTTCTTCCATGCGCTGCGGCGCCAGGTGAAATGGCCCTTCCGCAAGCCGCTGGTGGTCTTTTCGCCGAAGAGCCTGCTGCGCCACGCGAAGTGCGTGAGCAAGCTAGAGGACCTTGCGACCGGTTCGTTCCAGGAGCTGATTGACGATGCGAGCGCCGACCCGAAACAGGTGCGCACGGTGATCTTCACGCAAGGCAAGATTCACTACGAGCTGGCCGCGCACCGCGAAGAGAAGGGCATCTCCGACACCGCCCTGGTGCGCATCGAGCAGATTCATCCGCTGCCCGCCGAGCAGATGCGCGCGGTGATCAAGAAGTACGGCAAAGCCGAGCGCTACCTGTGGGTGCAGGAAGAGCCGCTGAACATGGGCGCGTGGAGCTACATCGCCATGCGCTTCCCTGAAGTGAAATGGGAGGTGATCGCACGACCCGCGAGCGGCGCCCCCGCCACCGGCAGCAGCAAACGCAGCGCGAAGCAGCAGCAGGAGATCATCGAGAAGGCATTCGCGCCCATCGCCGCCAAACCGAAGAAGGCCCCGCCCGCCAAAGCCAAGGCGTGAGCACTCCAATCAGCGACCACGATTCAGCGTAGCCAACCTCTCAACCCTCAACCTCCCAACATGGCGATAGTCGATATCAAAGTACCCAGCCCCGGAGAGAGCATCAGCGAAGTGCGCATCGCGCGATGGATGGTGAAGGACGGCGATGTGGTGAGCAAGGACCAGGTGCTGGGCGAGATCGATAGCGACAAGGCCACCTTGGAGCTGAGCGCAGAAGCCGAAGGCAAAGTGCAGCTGCTCGCGAAGGAGGACCAGACCGTGAACGTTGGCGATGTGGTGGTGAAGGTGGATACCGCGTTCAAAGCCGAGCCCAAGGCGAAAGAGGTGAAGGTGGAGAAGGAGGTGAAGAAGGAGGTTGTGGCTTCCACCGCCCCGCCCGACAACCGACAACCAACAACCGACAACCGGTCAGTTACGCCGGTGGCCAAAGCGATGCTCGACGACAAAGGCGTGAGCGCCGACAAGGTGAAAGGCAGCGGGCCCAACGGGCGCATCACCAAGAGCGATGTGGCGGCGTACGTGGCTGGCGGCGTGAAGGCCGATGCGATTGCGCTGAACGGCTGGGGCGGAACGCGCAACCAGAGCCGCCAGAAGATGACCACGCTCCGCAAGAAGGTGGCCGAGCGCCTGGTGGCCGTGAAGAACCAGACCGCGATGCTCACCACCTTCAACGAGGTGGACATGAGCGCGGTGATGGCGCTGCGCGACAAGTACAAGGACAAGTTCAAAGAGGCGCACGGCGTGAACCTCGGCTTCATGAGCTTCTTCACCAAGGCGGTGACCGAAGCGCTGCGCCTCTTCCCGCAGGTGAATGCGCACATCGACGGCGAGGAGATGATCCTGCACGACTACGCCGACATAGGCATTGCGGTGAGCTCACCGAAAGGCCTGATGGTACCCGTGGTGCGCAACGCGGAGAAGATGACCCTCGCAGAGATCGAATCGAAGATCAAGGAACTCGCGGTGAAGGCCCGCGATGGCAAGCTCAGCATCGACGAGATGACCGGCGGCACCTTCACCATCACCAACGGCGGCGTGTTCGGCAGCATGCTCAGCACGCCCATCCTCAATCCGCCGCAGAGCGCGATCCTCGGCATGCACAACATCGTGGAGAGGCCGGTCGCGGTACACGGCCAGGTCGTCATCCGCCCAGTCATGTACGTAGCGCTCAGCTACGATCACCGCATCATCGACGGCAAGGAGAGCGTGAGCTTCCTCATGGCCGTGAAGCAGATGCTCGAGGGTCCCGACAAGATGGTGTTCGGCGGCCAGGACCCCGGGGAGGTGTTGTTGGGGCTCTGAACCGGCAAATTCCTGATTCTCTACTTGAAGCACAGGACTTGGCGTCAAGGAAACTACCTGTCCGGTTAAAGACGAACGTCAGTGTTTGATGAACCGGCTGCTGGCCATCGAACCGTCAGAGAGCTCCACCAGGACCAGATAAGTTCCGTTCACAAGCCCTTCCACCTTAAAGTAAGATGAGCGAGAAGCTCCCGCTTGCTGCATGTGGACAATCCGTCCGAGTGCATCAGAGATCGTGATGAACCGCATGGGTTCTGCGCTCGACACGGTAATGATCTCGCGCGCTGGATTGGGGAAGATCGCAGCGTTGTCGCTCGCGATGGTGCGCGTGATGCTGGAGGTAGCGGATGGATCATAGAGCACTGCGTTACCCGGAATGGTGTTGTGCCCGCTGCCCGGCCCGGTGTTGCCGGACTGAACGGTGCCGTAGTAAGTTGGTCCGAGTACGTAGGGGAAGGCGGCTTGATACGCAGCATCAAGCGTCACGAAGTAGGCGTATGTGCCACTTGGATAATCCGGCGTCACGCAGTATCGGCCGTTGTGCGCGTCAAGGTCTCCGGAGCCGACGGTGTACACGTAATCCTCCAGAAACGCGCCGAGCGGGTACTGCCCGCCGATGGACGGCCCGTATTGATTCGCTGGCAAGGCGGTTCCATTCGGAAGGGTGGTGCGCTCGGTGATGCTCCTGAGCTGATAGCCGCTGCGCATGCGGGTGAGGCCGCCGCTCCCATCGGCGTTCGCGAAGCCATGCGCCCCATAGATGGGGAAGCCATCGAACGCGTAGCCGATGAGGTCGCTGTGCTGCATCTCATCCATATGGTCGTAGAGGCAGTTGGGGCTCACATGGTGATGATATTCGCCGTTGGGTGCCGGATGCCCAAGGCAGGCATCGAAGCTCACGCCCTCGAATACCCGTGCATCGCGGTTCCAGATTCCCAGGTTGTTGTAGCTCATCCCATCCTTCGCATTGAAGATGCTCACCCCATTGCGCCATACGCCGATGTGGCCCAATGGCGTATTCACCAAGGTGCCTGTATTCTGTATGGGATTGCGCGTCAGCCTGAAGCAGAAATCTTGATTGGCGGGCAGGTTGGGGTTTTGGGTCCATGGTCCGATGTCGTAACCCGGGATGCACGTCGCGCTCACGTATGCATCGCTTGCGGTATAATGAACCGACTGGACGTTGGTCGCGAATCCGCCATACCCGGTTTCCCCACCCGGATTGATGATCCACGATGTGACGATTGGTCCTTGGCTCAGCAGGGGTAGGCTGAAGAGCAACCGGGTGGAGAGCGCGAGTAGGCGCATAACGTGGAATGTAGGCCTAGGACCGCGACGCTCGGTAGTGGTTTGATCCTCCTCTCACGGCCAACCAAAGAAAGCGCGCGCATCAAACAAGAATGCGCCACGATCGAAATGGGTGTTCAACGCTTGCCCGGTGCCCGGCCCGGTTGCCGGGTAGGTGGTTTGGAAGGCGGTGCGGTGCGCTGCGGCTGCTTCGGTGGAGCAGTGCGTTCGGTAGGCTTCCTCACGGGTTTCGTAGCGGGCGCTTTCTCAGGCTTGCGGACAGGCTGTTTGTTCCGTTCGTCCTTTTCGATTGCCCCCTTATCACCGGGCCGCGCGTCCTGGGTGGCAGGCCGCATCTGCCGCCTCACGTCATCGCGACGCTGCACCGTGGCCGATATGCTGCGGCGATGCGCGTACACGCTGTGCGCATGTGTCACGCGGCAGTAAGGTGCGTGATGGTACCAGCCCCAGTAAGGCCTCGGGTAGCCCCACCACACGCTCCAGCCCCAAGGGCTCCATGGCCGATACCACGGCGGGTAATAGCCCCAATACCACGGCGATGACCACTCCCACCACATGGGCCCGTAGCACCACTGCACCGATGGCCAGGCCCATACATTCATCCATACCGTGACCTGCATTGGTGCCATAGAGGGTCCGCCACGCTTGCCCCCATTCTCCTTGGCCTCTTCCATCGGTTCCACGATGGTGTTCTCGGGATAGAGCACCTCATCGCCCCGGATCTGCACCAGCACCACGCCCTCGCCCGTCTTCTCCATCTCAATGGCCGCCACGTCCTGGAGGTCTTCCGTGCCTAAGGCCACTTGCAGTACAATCACACGAGCATCGCCATCGGCATGCGTGCGCACATGCACGTAATCCACCTTCCCGTTCCCATCGAGGTCAAGGTTGTTTACGCGCTGTTCCTCGGCGTTCAATGACCGCTCGAAGGATTCCAGGTCGCTGGATTGGCGGAACATCTCCAATGCGCCGCGCAGGCTGAAATGGTCGCCGGCCAGACCGGTGCTATCCGATTGCTGGGGTTGGGCGAAGGCGTGACCATGGATAATGATGGTACCGATGAGCAGCAGGGTCTTCATGGCGTGGGGTTTCGAATATTGGTCTGCAATGATCGTACCGGGGCTTGGCAGCCGGGACTCAGGCCACGGCGGTGAGCATGGGACAATCAATCTGGCGGAGCACCCGTTCGGTGTGGCTGCCGCGCAGCGCATCGAGGAAACCGTCGTGGCCCTTGGTGGTCATCACCACCAAGTCCGGTCGAAGTTCCTTTTCCGCGCGAACAATCTCCTGCACCACGTCGCCATCGCGCAGCGTCATGGTCCATTCCCAACCCGGCCGTTTTGGAGGATGCACCTGGGGGGCATGACCCCCCGAGCCGACGTGAAGAAGCGTGAACCGTCCGTGATCGGCCTTCAACACATCGGCCACCCATCCGGCCAAGGCGATTGCATCAGCAGCGGACGGCATCGAGGCGATCGGGACGAGCACGCGATGCAGCTTCAGCGCACCGGTCGTGGCGTCCACGAATCCCTTCGCACGCCCCGGCACGATCAAGGTGGGCAGTCGGGCTTCCCGCGCCATAGGCTCTGCCACGCGGCCGTGGAACCACGCCATGCGCCCTTCACGCTGGTGGGTATGCAGCACAACCAAGTCGGTCTGATGCTCCGTGAGGTGCTCCAAACAGGCCTGCAAGGGATCCCCGGTGGCGAGCACCTTCCGAACACCGATGCCTCTCGCGCTCAGCTCATCGGACCCGTTCTCCCGCTCGATGATTCCCCATTTGCGCAGGGTGCTCCGAACGTGCGGCAAGGCACCCATGGAGAGATCGGCCTTCGCGCCAACATGCAGCACCGTGAGGGTAGCCGGACCCGCCACTGCCAGGCGCAGCGCGTGCAGGAAGGCGCTTTCAGACTCCGCCTCCAGGTTCGTTGGGTGGAAGATGCGTTGCAGGCGATTCGGAACCATCATGGCGCCAAGTTCGAGACCCCGGCCCACAATTCACCTGACGTTGATCAATGACCTCCATGCCACCTACTTGACGGGCAGCTTGAAAGTGATCGGCAGTGTCATTTCCGAATCGACGGACTTGCCGTTGGCGACGGCGGGTTTCCAATCCGGCATGGCATTCACCACGCGCAGTCCTTCCTTATCCAAGTCTTCCCGAATGCCACGTTTCACCGTAGCATGCGACACTTTCCCGCTGGCGTTGATGGTGAAGGAAACATGCAATGTTCCTTCCACGCCCTCCTTCACCGCGCGCTCAGGGTAAACGATTGTGGCCGACAGGAAGCGCATCAGTGCATCCATGCCACCAGGGAATTCAGCGGGTCGGCCACCGCCAGCAAAGGCAACGGCATCCGCCGGTCGGCCGGCAGGGGGAAGCACTTCGGCGGAAGTGAGCGCAGTGGCCAGCAGGAGAGCCGGCGCGAACCAGAGCAATTTGGGCATCGCCCGTTTGGGTGAACGCTTGTTCTGCAACATGAGCAATCGTGTTTTGAGGTTAGACTGGTTGAATCCGTGATGCAGCGCGCTAGTGGAGACCCGCATTGCGCGTGCGATGAGCAGTTCCGGATAATCCGCTGAAGATGGCGCAGCCGCCGCGTCAGCCAGGTGCTCGTGCACCAACCTTAGCTCGTGCACGGCACGGCGCCAGAGCGGGTTGCTCCAGCAGAGTGCCGACAGAAGCTCGAACGCGAGCACATCAAAGGAATGGCCCTGTCGAGCATGTGCATGCTCGTGCGCCAGCACGGCCGCTCGGTCGCGTTCGTTGATCGCGGAGGGCAGATGGATGCGATTGAAGAAGGAGGCAGCCTCATGTGAACCCGCTTGAATACGGTGAAGGGCATTGATGAATCGCATGACTAACCGTGCGATGAGCATCACTGACACGAGTGCATGCAACAAGACCAAAGCCTTGAGCCAAGGGAATCCGACGCTGGTTGAGGCAAGCTCCGGACTCATGGTGAATGCAGGCAGGGTGAAGGGAAGCGCAGGTGCTGATCCGGTTGGGAACGACAGGAGTGGCAGCGTCAAGGACAGGAACGCCATCGCCAGGAGCCACGCGCGCCTCGCCGCGAACCAGGTTTCCTTGCGCAGGGCAATGAGGTAAGCGCCGAGCAGGATGGCCATCGTGGCATTCGCCTTCAGATACCAGATGATCGGTTCCATCATTCGTGTTGTTTCCGTTGCTTTATCAATCGGAGCAGCTCGTCCAATTCCTGCGCGTTCAGATCCTCGCGTTCGATGAAGAAGGAGAGGAGGTTGCCTGGGGATCCGGAGAAATAGTCCTGGAGCAGTCGCTTCATCGAACGGCTACCATAAACCTCCTTGGTCACACGTGCGAAGTAGCGGTGGCTCCGGCCAAAGGCCTCGTGTCCGACGAAGCCTTTCTCCTCCAGTATCCGCACGATGGTGCTCACTGTGGTCAAAGCCGGCTTGGGCTTGGGCATGGCCGCCGTGACATCCTTCACGAAGGACGGCCCGAGCCGCCAGAGCACCTGCATTACCTGTTCCTCCGCCTTGGTCAATCGCTCCATTGACCAATATTAACTAAGAAATTAGTTGAACAACTAAAAAATACGTTGAATGGTATGGATGGCTCGGCCAACGGTGTCGGCCGTGCAGCCACCGGAGCGTCCTGGACGCGGGCCGCTGCGGCCAACGTCGGCTGGAGCATTAGGTCAGATCATGGTGCCAAGGCGCAATTCACAGCGGCGGCCGCGTTGATATTGCCGTAGCCCTTGGTGCTGCTTGGCGCGTTGGCGAACTGCGCCGTGCTGGTGAGGCATTGCAGCACTTGTTCACGTGTCGCGGATGGCCTCGCGCTCCAAACGAGCGCCGCGATGCCCGCCGCTGTTGCCGTCGCGCTGCTGCTGCCACCTATGTAGGTGGGCGCGGTTCCGCTGGCAGGCAGGCTGAGCGAGTTGCGGGAACTGCTCGCGTTGCGTTCCATGCATATGGTGAGGTCCACTTGGCTGCCGTCATGGCAACTGCCGCATTTGCTGCCATTCTCCTTCACGCCAGTGACAGCAACGCACTTGCTCAGCGCTGCCGGATAGATCACGCCCCACCAGCTCGTCCAACTGAAACTCGTGCCTGCGGCAGCCATGATCATCTTCCCTTTGCCGTAGGCATAGTTAACGCCATCGGTGAGCACGCTGCTGCTGAAAGGTGTGCCAATGCTCATGCTGATCACGCGGATGCTGTTGTCATTCCCGAGCGCCACCAAGGCGTTCTTGACGCCGGTGCGCTCGCTGCTCAGATTCAGCACCACATCCTCACACGCACGGATGAATCGGAGGTTGCTACGGTAGGCCACCCCCGTGGTGGCCCCACTCACATTGCGCGGGCCAACGGCCTGGCCTGCCATGCTGGTGCCATGCGTGCAGGTGCTCATGGCCGAGTTGCCGAACGTGTAGCCCGCCGCAATGGTCCGGCCCACGTTGCTTTCGCCGTTGTTGAAGTCCGAGCCGATGAGAGGCTGAGTGGCGCTGATGCCAGCATCGATGACGCCCACAGTGATGCCCGACCCTGTGGCGTTGCTCCATGCCGCCGGAATGCCGTGGTTGTTGAAGTTCCAGGGCAAGCGGGCATTCGGGGTGATCGTGGATACATCGGCGGCATTCACGGCCGTGGTGGATGGGCTGCATCCGCTGGTGCTGCGCTGCTCATCGGCAAATGCCGGCCAGTAATCCAATGGTTCCACATAGCGCACGTTGCGCAGGTTCCGCAGCCACGTGATCACACGCTTGTCCGTGAGCCGGAGCGTGATGATCGGCAGGGCCGGGTCGTCCTCCACCAGGATATCATCGAGCGTGATCAGGTCATCCGCACGGTCCTGATTCAGCAGGGCGATGATGCGCTCCAGCAGCGCGTCATGCACGTCCTTCCACGCGCCGCTCCGAATATCAACTTCATGCAGGATGTCGTCGACACCTGTTGCTCCGGCAGGCTGATAGCCGATGGCGAGGCTATGGTCGTTGTACTGAACGGCGCTCCACAACACGTGCAGGTCCATCCATTCCCATCTGAAATCGTTCCGCTCTTCCAGCGTGCGCACCACGAGCCGGTCCAAGTCGTCCTGCGCGAGCGGATCGCCTTGCGGCATAGGTAAAGGATCTTGGCGCTCCTGAAGGATCGGACCCTGCGGTGTGACTGCATCGGTCAATTGTTCGCGTCGGCAGGCGGCAACGAGAAGAATCAGAAGAACGAGTGCGGTGAGGCGGTGCATGGGGTGGGGTTTAGTGCTCCGAAAGCTATTCGTTCGATTGAAGTGAACAAGCCTCTGCGCGCACATTCTTCATCAATAGCGTGACGCCTGGCCGTGCGAAGAACGTGCGGAGGATGATGATGGGTGAATGCGTCATCCCTGAAGGGACGAGGGCTCCGTCATCGGCTGTTGCATGCGCGTTCCCGGGACGGCGCTGATAGTGATGTTCCGCTGCCGTGTGAAAGGTCAAGTCAAGCGTGCGGCACACATGGCCGTGTTGAGAAGTGGGAAATGCCTTGGGAAGCCAAGGGTGAGGTCGCGGATAGGTTTGCCCGGCACCTGACCGCTCCGCGTGCGGATTGCTCGATACAGGCCGCGTTCATCAGCCGACTTCCCCCGCCGATGGACAAGGCCAACGGCGATTCGCCGGAACGCAAGCACTCATGCGTTCCGTGACCAGCGTGGAAGCGGAAGGGGCCACCTAGCCGGCCGGTACATGACGGAATCACTACGCCCCACCGCCGCGTTGCTCCGAATGAGCAACGCACTGACCCACCTCTTCCGCACTGCGCTCATCGCCTTCTCGGCGATCCTGCTTTGGCAGAGCGAGGCCCACGCCACCCATGCCATGGGCGGGGAACTCACTTATGAGTGCATCGGAAATGGCATCTACCGGGTGCGGTTGAACTTCTACCGCGACTGCAACGGCGTTGCCGCACCCACCAACTGCAGCAACGGCCGTCAGTTCCGTTTGCGAAGCACAGCTTGCGGGAACATCACGCTGAACCCCTGCTTCAGCCTGGATGGAGTGGATGTGGTGACCCCGCTTTGCTTCGGAGCGGCAGACCGATGCTCGGATCCCAACGCCCCCTATGGCATCGAGCGCTATCGGTACAGCGCCACGGTGAACCTCTCCGCATACGCGGCTTGCGGCACCGACTGGGTCATAGACTGGGACCTGTGCTGCCGCAACAACGCGATCACCTCGCTGAACAATCCCGGCAACCGCAACTTGTACCTGTACGCCAACCTTCGGCAGACGGTAACCCCCTGCAACAACTCCCCGGCCTTCCTGAACACCCCAACGGCCTTCGGCTGCGTGGGCCAGCCGGTGAGCTACAACCATGGCTTCAACGACGTGGATGGCGACTCCCTTGCCTTCGCGCTCGTGAATGCATTGGGTTCCGGCGGAACGAACATTCCCTACAATGCGGGCTACAGCGCCACACAGCCGGTGGTGACCGGCGGTGGAGCCAATGCCGTGCAGATCAACCCGGTCACGGGCACGATCACCTTCACGCCGAGCATCCAGCAGTTCGCGGTGGTGACTGTGCGCGTGCGCGAGTACCGCAATGGCGTGCTCATCGGAGAACTCATCCGCGATGTGCAGTTCGCCATCATCGCGTGCAACAATGCGCTGCCGCAGGTCAGCGGTGTGAACGGAACCGGCAGCTACACCTATGAGACGTGCGCAGGCGTGCCCTTCTGCTTCACGGTGAACAGCAGCGATGCCAACGCAGGCCAGACGGTGACGATGACCTGGAATAGCGGCATCGCGGGGGCGACCTTCACAACCACCGGTGGCCCGCTGCCCGTAGGTACCTTCTGCTGGACGCCTACGGCGGCCAGCATCGGTCAGAACCTGTTCTCGGTGAACGTGCAGGACAATGCATGTCCGCTCGTGGGTACCAACCAGTTCGGGTTCGCTGTTCAGGTAACCCCCCCCTTCACGCCAGCGAATGCCGGGCCCGACCAAAGCGTGTGCGGTACCACCGCCACCTTGGCCGGACAGCTGCCTTGGCCGGTGCAGGGAACATGGTCCGTAGTGAATGGCACAGGCGCCTTCGCCAACGCCAACAGTCCCACATCCGCGGTGAGCGGCTTGAGCACCGGCACCAATACCTTCCGGTGGACGGTGAACTACGGGGTTTGCGGTACCACCAGCGATGATGTGGTGATCACCAGCTTCAATCCGGCGCAGCCTGCGGCGAACGCCGGGCCGGACCAGAGCATCTGCCTGCCCAGCACGTCAACAACTCTTGCAGCGAATACGGCTGCCGCACCGGCCACTGGCACCTGGACGCTGGTGAGTGGCACCGGCGCGTTCGCCAGCGCCAACAGCCCCAACACTTCCGTTACCGGCCTCAGCGTCGGCGCAAATACCTTCCGGTGGACGATTAACAACGGCCCATGCGGTGCGCCTACGAATGATCAGGTCACGGTGTTCGTCTTCAGCAATGCGCAACCAGCAGCGAACGCCGGTCCGGACCAGCAGCTCTGCGCGCCGACGACGAGCACGTCGCTGGCCGGGAATGCCGTGATCTTCCCCGCGACGGGAACATGGACCGTGGTGAATGGCACCGGCGCCTTCGCCAATGCCAACAGTCCCACCACCACCGTGAACGGCCTGAGCATCGGGGTGAATACCCTGCGATGGACGATTAGCAATGGCCCTTGCGTGCCCCCGAGTTCCCTGGACGACGTGGTCATCACGGTCTTCAACCCGGCCAGCCCGAATGCCAATGCCGGTCCGGACCAGGAGGTCTGTTCCAGCAGCACTACGCTCGCGGGCAATGCCCCGTCGGCCCCGGCTACCGGTACCTGGACGGTGGTGAGCGGGACAGGCACGTTCGCGAATGCGAATAGCCCCACTTCCGGCGTCAGCGGCCTTGCCTTCGGCACCAACGTGTTCCAATGGACGCTGAGCAATGGCCCTTGCGCCAATGGCATCACCAGCGACCAGGTCACCATCACGCGCTTCGATCCGAACACGCCGGTGGCCAACGCCGGATCTGATCAGGACCTGTGCACGGTGAATGGCACAGGACTGGCCAGTACGACCATGGCTGCTTCCGCCACCGTATTCCCTGCCACCGGAGCGTGGAGCATCATTGGTGGTCCGGCTGGCGCGGTGATCACGAATCCGGCCAGTGCCACCACCACGGTGACCAACCTGGCGGTGGGTACGCACACGTTGCGCTGGACCGTGAACAATGGTCCATGCGTGCCGCCGACCTCATCCGATGATGTGGTCATCCGTGTCTTCGACCGTAACGCCGCGGTTGCGAATGCCGGACCCAACCAGAACCTCTGCGCGCCGGTAGCGAGCGTGACGCTGGCTGCGAACACGCCTACGGCACCCGCCACGGGTAACTGGACCGTGGTGAGCGGCGCTGGATCATTCGCAAATGCCGGACTGCCCAATACCACCGTGACCGGAATGGCGCTGGGCGTGAATGTGTACCGCTGGACCACGAACAATGGACCCTGTCCCGGCGCGATCACCAGCGACGATGTGCAGATCACGCTCTTCGATGCGGCCGTGGCCACGGCGAGTGCCGGGCCAGACCAGTCGCTTTGTGGAGCGAGCAGCACGGTGATGGCGGGTAATGCCGTTGCCGCGCCTGCTGTGGGAACCTGGACCGTCGTGAGCGGCACTGCTGTCATCAGCAACCCCAACAATGCGAGCACGGCGATCACGGGTCTCGTCACAGGCTCTGTCACGCTCCGCTGGACGGTGAACAATGGACCGTGCGGCACCACAAGCGACGATGTGGTGATCCTGAACTACGATCCGAACAACCCGGTGGCGAACGCCGGTCCCGACCAGGAGATCTGCGTCCCGGTCGCGCCGAATAGCGTCTTCATGAACGCCAGCACGGTGACCTTCCCGGCCATTGGAACCTGGAGCATTGTGAGCGGACCGGCCGGCGCTACAATCACCAATGCGAACAGCCCCACCACGCAAATCGGCAACCTCGCGGTTGGCACACACGTGTTCCGCTGGACGGTGGATAATGGCCCATGCCCCACGGGTATCACCTCCGACGATGTAGTGGTGCGCGTGTTCGACTTCGGCAATCCGTTGGCGAATGCCGGTCCTGATCAATCGCTCTGCGCCACCGATGGAACGGCCACCATGGCTGGCAGCAGCATCATCGCTCCGGCCATTGGCACATGGACGCTGGTGAGTGGCACGGGCACGATCACAAGCCCGACCAGCCCCACCACGACGGTGACGGGCTTGCAGGTCGGGGAGAACATCTTCCAATGGACGGTGAGCAATGGCCCCTGCTCGGGAATCACCACCGACCAGATGAGCATCTTCATCTATGATCCGAACAACCCGCTGGCCAGCGCGGGTCCGAATCAGGCTTTCTGCACACCGGTGACGAGCACCACCATGCAGGGCAGCGCGGTGACCTTCCCTGCGCAAGGCACTTGGAGCCAAAGCCAAGGTCCGTTGGCGACGATTGGCAACCCGAACAGCCCGACCACGGCCATCACAGGAATCCAGGTTGGTGTGAGCGAATTCACCTGGACGGTGACCAATGGTCCTTGCCCCAATGGCGTCACCAGCAGCACCATGACCATCACGCTGGCCGATGGCGATGCCCAGGCTGCCGATGCGGGTCCGGATCAGAGCGTGTGCGGCACCGGCAGCACGGTGGTGATGGCGGCCAACGCACCCACCGGAGTGGCAACGGCCAGCTGGAGCGTCGTGGTGGGCACGGCCAACTTCAGCAGTGTGACCAGCCCCACGGCCACGGTGAGCAACCTGAGCATCGGGCTGAACACCTTGCGCTGGAGCATCGATAACGGCGCCTGCGGAATCACCAGCGATCTGGTGGACATCTATGTGTACGACCCGACCAACCCGGTGGCGAACGCCGGACCCGATCAGCAGCTCTGCACACCGGTGACGAGCGCCGTACTCACGGGTAGCAGCTTGATTTTCCCCGCGGTTGGCACCTGGACCCTGATCAGCGGCAGCGGCACCGTCGCCAGCGCGAACACACCAAGCACCGGAGTGAGCGGATTGAGCGTGGGCGCGAATGTGTTCCAGTGGACCGTGAACAATGGCGCATGCCCCAGCCCGATCACCACCGATCAGGTCACGGTGTTCGTGTACGACGATACCGCACCAGTGGCGAATGCCGGTCCCGATGTGGATGTATGTACGCCCACCAATAGCGTGAGCATGTCGGCCAACAGCCCGGTGGGCGTGGCGGTGGGCACATGGACACTCACCGGTGGCCCCGGTGGCATCATCACCGACGCGAACAACCCCAACACCACCATCACCAATTTGCCGGTCGGCACGCACACGTTCGCATGGACGATCGTGAACGGCAATTGCGCCACCACCACCGACGAGGTGACGATCCGAGTGTTCAATGCGCTCAACCCGGTGGCGAATGCAGGCAACGACCAGCAGCTCTGCCTGCCTGCGACCACCACCACGCTCCAAGGCAGCAACGTCATCAGTCCTGCCACAGGCACTTGGACGTTGGTGGCGGGCACCGGCACGCCCACCAATCCGAGCAACCCCAACAGTTTCGTCACGGGACTCACTGTCGGTGAGAACATCTTCCAGTGGACGGTGAGCAATGGGCCGTGCGCCAATCCGCTCACCACCGATCAGGTGAGCATCTTCGTCTTCGATGACACGCAGGCCGATGCGGATGCGGGCGCCGACATCGAGATCTGCACGCCGGAGAGCGAGGTGACCCTCGCGGGCAACCCGGTCATCTTCCCGGCCGATGGCTTCTGGTTCCAAGTGAGCGGCTTCGGCACCATCACCGATCCGAGCGACCCGAACACCACGGTGACGGGATTGCCGGTGGGGGAGCACATCTTCCAGTGGAACATCAGCAACGGCCCGTGCGGCAGCACCGATGATCAGGTGAATGTGCGCGTTTACGATGGCAGCAACCCGGTGGCGGACGCCGGTCCGGATCAGGAGCTCTGCACGCCGCAGGTCAGCACCACCATGGCTGGCAGCAGTCTGATCTTCCCGGCCACGGGCCAGTGGACATTGATCAGCGGACAGGGCACCATTGTCTCGCCCGGCAGCCCCACCACGGCGATTACCGATATGGGCGTGGGCGAGAACGTGTTCGAGTGGACCGTGTTCAACGGACCCTGCAACGCGCCTACAGCGGACCGTGTGAGCATCTTCGTGTTCGATGAGGACAACGCCGATGCGGATGCGGGCCAGGATCAGGACCTCTGCACACCCACGAACATCACCACGCTCTTCGGCAACACGCCCATCTTCCCTGCTTCCGGCACCTGGACGCTCGTGAGCGGCTTCGGGGTGATCACCAGTCCCACCTCACCGGTCACGACCGTGACTGATCTGGCGGTGGGCATCAACGTGTTCCGCTGGACGGTGAGCAATGGCCCTTGCCCCAACGGCCTTACGCAGGATGAGGTGACCATCTACCTCTACGACCTGAACAATCCGGCAGCGAACGCCGGACCCGATCAATCGCTCTGCACGCCACAGACCAGCACCAACCTCGAGGGCAACGCTCCAACGGTGCCCGCAATCGGCACGTGGACATTGATCAACGGGCAGGCCATCATCGGTGATCCGAACGACCCGAACACGCTGGTCACCAACCTCGGCGTCGGCGAGAACATCTTCCAGTGGACGATGGACAACGGTCCCTGCGAGACCACTGGCAGCAGCGATCTGGTGAGCATCTTCGTGTACCTCGATGAGAACCCGGATGCGAACGCAGGCCCGGATCAAGAGCTGTGCACGCCGAACGTGACCAGCACCACCTTGCAAGGGAGCTCCGTGACCTTCCCTGCCGTGGGCACGTGGACGCTGGTGAGCGGCACAGGCACCATCGCCAACCCGAACGACCCGAACACCGTGGTCTTCGACCTGGAGATCGGCGAGAGCATCTTCGAATGGACGGTGGACAATGGCCCCTGCGCCAATGGTATCACCACCGACCAGGTGAGCATTCAGGTGTTCGATGAGAACAACCCGAGCGCCAACGCAGGTGTGGATCAGAGCCTCTGCACCAGTGACGGCACCACGGCGCAGCTGAGCGGCAGCCCGGTGACCTTCCCGGCCATCGGCACATGGACGCTGGTGAGCGGGCAGGGCGTATTCACCGACCCGAACGATCCGAACACCACCATCACCGATCTCGGCGTGGGTGTGATCGTGTGCGAATGGACCGTGGACAATGGTGCCTGCCCGAACGGACTCACCAGCGATCAGATGGTGATCACGCTGTTCGATGAGAACAACCCCGAGGCCGATGCAGGCCCGGATCAGGAACTGTGCACGCCCACCGGCACCACTGCGTCCACCAACCTGCAGGGCAGCGCCATCATCTTCCCGGCCACTGGCACATGGAGCGTGGTGAGCGGCACGGGCACGGTCATCAACGCGAACGATGCCGCAAGCGCGGTGACCGGCCTTGAGGTCGGTGAGCACATCTTCGAATGGACGGTGAGCAACGGGCCATGCGATCCGAGCTTCACCACCGACATCGTCACCATCCTCGTGTTCGATGAGAACAACCTGGATGCGGATGCCGGCCCCGACCAGCAGGTGTGTACGCCGGAGACCAGCGCCACCATGGAAGGCAGCGCGATCATCTTCCCAGCGGTTGGCACCTGGACATTGATCAGCGGCAGCGGCGATATCGCTGACCCGAATGACCCGAATACCGAGATCACCAACCTCGGCCTGGGCGTGAATGAGTTCCAGTGGGAAGTGTACAACGGCAGCTGTGCCAACAGCCTCACGAGCGACATCATGACGATCACGCTCTTCGATGCGCAAGCGCCGACGGCCGATGCAGGCCCCGATCAGGAGCTCTGCTTCCCTGATGATGTGGCCACCATCACCGGGAATGCTCCGGTGGGCGCCGCTTTGGGCAACTGGACCATCGTAAGCGGCGCGGGCGTGATTACCGATCCGAGCTCGCCGGTGACCACGGTGACCGATTTGGAGGTAGGTGAGACCATTGTGCGCTGGACCATCACCAGTGGCATCTGCGTGACCACCGATGACGAGGTGAGCATCTTCGTCTTCGACCCGAACAACCCGCCCGCGTTCGCCGGCCTGGATCAGGAACTGTGCGTGCCGCAGGACAGCGTGTTCATGGCAGGCAGCTCGCTCATCTTCCCGGCGCAAGGCACGTGGACCACCATCACGGGCACAGGCGTGCCCGTGAATCCGAACGATCCGCTCACGCTCATCGAGACGCTGAGCATCGGCGTGAACACCTTCGAGTGGAGCGTGTACAATGGCCCGTGCGGAAGCAGCACCGACCAGGTGACGATCATCCTCTACGATGACACCACCGCTGCTGCCAACGCCGGTCCGGACATCGAGATCTGCCTGCCCATCACTGAGGCCTTCCTGCAAGGCGTGCAACCGCCCGCGCCCGCCGATGGCACCTGGACACTGATCGCCGGCACGGGCATCATCGCCGACCCGAACGATCCGAACACGCAGGTCACCGGTCTTTCTCAGGGCACCAACGTCTTCGTGTGGACCCTCGAATGGGATCCCTGCCCCAACAACGGTATCCTCACCGATACCATGGAGGTGCGCGTGTACAACCCGAATGCGCCGCTGGCCGATGCAGGTCCCGATCAATCGCTCTGCACGCCCGTGGATCAGACCACCATGGCGGGTAACACACCTGAGATCCCGGGCGTGGGCACGTGGACGCAGGTGCTTGGTGATCCCGCCACCATCGTCTCGCCGAATGATCCGGCCTCGGTCATCTCTGGCCTTGGCGTGGGCAGCTACCAGTTCGTTTGGGAGATCTACAACGGCATCTGCGGCTTCGGACCGCCAAGCCGCGATACCGTGCAGGTGGACATCTTCGATGGCGAGGCGCCGCCCGCGCAGGCCGGCAACGACATCAGCTGGTGTACACCGACCAACAGCGCGGTCCTCATCGCCAATGACCCGGTGTTCCCCGCCACAGGCACATGGACCAGCCTGAGCGGCACCGGCGACATCGCCGACCCGAGTGATCCGAACACTGCGGTCTTCAACCTAGGTGTGGGCCAGCACGACTTCCTGTGGACGATCGACAACGGCGCGTGCGGCAGCAGCAGCGACCAGATCAGCGTGTTCATCTACGACGGTGATCAGGCCGCAGCGAACGCAGGGCCCGACCAGGAACTCTGCACGCCCACCACGAGCACGACCCTTGCCGCCAACAGTGTCACCTTCCCCGGATCCGGTCAGTGGAGCGTGACAGCTGGCACCGGCGTGTTCGCTGATGCGAGCAACCCGAACACCGGCGTCAGCGGTCTCTCCATCGGCACCAACACCTTCCGTTGGACCATCACCAACGGCCCTTGCGGCGATACGCAGGATGAGGTGACCATCACGGTGTTCAACGAGAACCATCCAGTGGCCAACGCGGGCGCCGATCAGGAGCTGTGCACGCCCACGAGCACCACCACCCTCCAAGGCAGCGCGGTCACCTTCCCGGCGACGGGAACCTGGGTATTCGTCACGGGCAGCGCCACCATCAGCAACGCCAACAACCCCGGCGCCGCGCTCAGCGGCTTGAACGTGGGCACCTACGTGCTGCAATGGGTGGTGGACAACGGCCCCTGCGGCATCACCACGGACCAAGTGACCATTGAGGTGTTCGATGGCAACGCGGCACCTGCGGCAGCCGGTCCCGATCAATCGTTCTGCACGCCGATCCCCGATCCCGTGAGCATGATGGCCAGCGCCGTTGCGTCGCCTGGCGTGGGGACCTGGACCATCGTGAGCGGTCAGGCCACCATCATCGAGCCCAACGATCCCTTCACGGTGATCACAGGCCTCGGCCTTGGCGCGAATGTGTTCCAATGGACGGTGGACAACGGCGCCTGCGGGTCATCGAGCGACCAAGCGACGATCATGGTGTATGACCACACCGTGCCCGCTGCCGATGCCGGCCCGAGCCAGCAGTTCTGCCAGGACGTGAGCACCACCACGTTGGCCGCCGTGCCCGCCACCAGCACCGCGGGCGGCAGCTGGAGCCTGTTGAGTGGCAGCGGCAATGTGGAGCAGCCCGGCAGCCCGAACACCACCGTCACCGGACTCGTGCTCGGCTACAACGTGTTCCTGTGGACCGTGGACAACGGCGATTGCGGCACCACCACCGACACCATGACGGTGTACATCAAGGACTGCCTCACCATCAACATCCCCGATGCCTTCTCGCCCAACGGCGATGGCACCAACGACCTGTTCGAGATCACCAACATCGAGAGCTATCCGGAGAACACCTTCCAGGTCTTCAACCGCTGGGGAAACAAGGTATACGAGGCCAAGCCTTACACCAACAAATGGGATGGCACGAGCCAGTTCGGCAGCGCCTTCAAGGAGGGCTTGCCGGAGAGCACCTACTACTACATCCTCGACCTCGGCAATGGCAGCGATGCCTACACCGGATTCATCTACCTCCGCCGCTAAACACCACATCCGTAAGGGCCGATGAGCATCGGCTCCAACAGATCACCACATGAAGATGAGAACGGCCAAACGAGGAATCGGCAGCGCGCTGGGGATGCTCCTGGGCACCGCGCTGCTGGCCCAGCAGGATCCGCAGTTCACCCAGTACATGTTCAATCTGCTGGCGCTGAACCCGGCCTACGCGGGAAGCAGCGAGCGCGTGAGCCTCAAGGCGCTCAGCCGCCACCAATGGGTGGGCTTCGAGGGCGCGCCCACCACGCAGACCCTCACGGTGCACAGCCCCGTGTTCCACGAGAGCTTCGCGCTGGGTGGCACCATCATGCGTGACGCGCACGGTCCAATCACGCAGTACACCTTCATGGTGGATGCAGCCTACCGCATCTTCATGGGCGAGCATAAGCTGGCCTTCGGCCTCAAGGGCGGGCTCAACCTCTTCCAAGGGAAGTTCGCCGAGCTCAACCCGCAGACCGCGGGCGATCAGGTCTTCCAGCAGAACGTCAACTCCAAACTGGATCCGCAATTCGGCTTCGGCATGATGTGGTACAGCGATCGGCACTACCTCGGCCTGAGCACGCCGAAGCTGCTGCGCACGGAGTTCTTCCAGACCGACTCGCTCGCCTTCGTCTCATCGCCCGGCCAGCGCTCGCACTACTTCCTCACCGGCGGCTACGTCTTCGACCTGGGCCTCTATCACAAGTTCAAGCCCACCTTCTTGGTGAAGGCCGTGGAGGGTGCGCCGGTCAGCTTCGACCTCAGCGCCAATGTGCTCTTCTTCGAGAAGTTCTGGCTCGGCACCATGTACCGGCACAAGGACAGCATCGGGCTGATGGCGCAGTACCATCTCTCCGATGACTTCACAGCCGGCTATGCCTACGACATAACGCTCTCGCCCTTGCGCAACTACAACGGGGGCAGTCACGAGATCATGCTGGGCTATGAGTTCGGCAAGAAGTTGAAAGGCATCCGTTCACCACGCTACTTCTGACCATGATGCACCGCAAGCTCCAACTGCATGCCTGGGTGGCGCTGGCCTTCCTCATGGCCTTCAACCTGCCCGGCGCACGCGCGCAGCGACTTCAGCAGCGCATGGCCGACCGCTACGCCGACGTCTTCGACTATGGCAAGGTGGCCGCCATCTATGAGAACCTCGACGCCAAGGGCAAGAGTGATGCGGCTTCACTGCGTCGCCTGGCCCTCGCCTATCGGAAGGTGGGCGATGCACCAGCGGCTGAAGGCGCGTACCGACGACTCATGATCACAACGGGCCGCACCCCGGATGATATCCTGAGTTTCGCCGATCAGTTGCGGGCCAATGGGAAGTATTCTGAGGCGCTGGAGCAGTACGGGATCTACGCCAAGGAACGCCCGGACGATGCTCGTGCGCAGGGCTACCTCAAGAGCGAGAACCTCTTCTACCGGCTGCGCAGCGATAGTGCCAGCGCCACCATCCGCACGGTCCCGATCAACAGCACGGAGGCCGATCTGGGCGTGAGCGTGCTGGAGGAACTGCTGCTCTTCAGCAGCGCGCGTGGCGATGGCGCTGGCGGCCGGCGCATGTATACGTGGGACGATCAGCCTTTCCTGAACCTCCACACGGCCCTGCTGAAAGGCGAGACCGCTGAGGATCCGGTGGTGATGCGCAGCGATGTCAACAGCCGCTACCACGATGGCATCGCGAGCTTCGATTCGCTGGCCAAGCGCATGTACTACACGCGCAACAACTACTTCTACGGCCGTGTAACGCGCAGCGAGCGCGGTGAGCTCAATCTGGGGATCTACTTCACCGATGTGGTGAATGGCGAGTTCGGCCAGCTGGAGTGGGGCAACGTGATCCCGTTCGACCACAACGACCCGGCCTACAGCAACGGCCATCCCCGCGTGAGCCCCGATGGTCGCCGGCTCTACTTCGTCAGCGATCGCCCCGGCGGCGAGGGCGGCACCGACATCTGGTTCTGCGACAACTTGGGCAACCAATGGGGAGCGCCGCAGAACATGGGTCCCAAGGTGAACACACCGGCGGATGAGATGCATCCGTACATCGGCGCGAACAACACGCTTTACTTCGCCAGCACGGGGCATCCCGGCCTGGGTGGCATGGACCTCTTCTTCACGCGCATCAGCGCCGCCGGACCAGGCAACGTGTTCAACTTGGGCTATCCCATGAACACGCGCTTCAACGACCACGGCCTGATGCTCATCAACGACAGCACCGGCTTCTTCAGCAGCGACCGCCCCGGCGGCATGGGCAGCGACGACATCTACGGCTGCACCCTGCGTCCGCAGATGATCCACCTCGCGGGCATCGTCATCGACAAGGCCACGCGCGAGCCCATCGAAGGGGCCACCATCCTGCTGAAGGATGAGAAAGGCCAGCATGTGAAGCGGGTGCAACTGGAGACACTTGCCGGGGGCAAGTTCCGCCTGGATGCGGAGTACCATGAGAAGTACCTCTTAGTGGCCACCGCCAGCGGATATTACCAAGCGGAGCTGCCCATCGCCACGAACGAGGACCCGCTGGAGGACATCGTGGTGGAGATGGTCAAGTACGACTACGCCGCAGAAGGCACCGTGTTCGATGGCGAGACCAGCCAGCCGCTCGCCGGTTCGTTGGTGGTGCTCACTGATGCGCAGGACCAGGAGATCGGCCGTGTGACCACCGATGCGACCGGCACCTATCACTTCCCGCTGCTCAAGGACACCGACTATCGCTTGAAGGTGGAAAAGGAGAACTACTTCAAGCAGAGCGCACGCATCACCACCAAAGGGAAACCGAGCGCAATCATCGTCACCGATTTCCGCCTCTTCCCGCTGAAGGTGGATCAGGTGGTGCGCCTGGAGAACATCTTCTACGACTACAACAAGTGGAACATCAGGCCGGATGCGGCCATTGAGCTGGACAAGCTGGCGCAGACACTGAATGACAACCCAACGGTGCGCATCGAGCTCAGTTCGCATACCGATTGCCGCGGCAAGGACGCGTACAACATGAGCCTGTCGGAGAAGCGCGCCACGAGCGCCGTGGACTACCTGATTTCGCAGGGCATCGCCAAGGCGCGCCTGGTGAGCAAGGGCTACGGCGAGAGCAAGCCGAGCGAGCAGTGCGTCTGCGAGAAATGCAGCGAGGATGAGCATCAGCGCAACCGCCGCACCGAGTTCAAGGTGCTGAGCAAGTAGCGCTCAACAGTCTGGTCCGGGGTTAGGGGACCAAAGGGGGACGGACGGGTCGAGGCGAGAGCCGAGGCCCGTTCGTCGTTTGGGAGTTTCACTCCAGGATCAAACGTGCACTTCCAAGCACAAGCCCGTCGCGCAGAAAACGCACCGCATAGGCTCCGGCGCGCAACCCGCTGCGCGCGATGATCAGTCGGGTGCCGTTGTTCGCTCGCATCGTTCTCACGGTCCGGCCGTGTGTATCGAGGATCTCCACCACATCGATCGCGCGGCTTTCCGGTGGTAGGACGATCACGAAATCATCCATGGCGGGATTGGGCTGCACGGAGAAGATCGGTGCAGCCGACAGGCTTGGCGCAGCCAATGGACTGTCGCACAGGATCACCTCGTCCGACAGGCTGCTTGCATTGAAGGTCAGGTCGTTCAACTGAAGCGAGAGCGGAGTGATGATGGCGCTGAATCCTCCGGTGGTGGTCGTCCAGTTTCCAGGGCTGATGGGCACCGCGTGGGCGTTGCACGTATTGCCGAGGTCGTTGTCCACGCCAGTCACATAGAGCTCCGCGGGGAAGCCATGCCAACCTGCCAGTAAACGCGAGGAAGGGCTCAGGCGCTGGGAAGTGGTGAGCAAGCCATTCTGCACCGCGCCCGTTGTATCACCGTGCAGCCTGGAATCGATGAGCAGACCGTCTGGTGCGATGCGCAGGCTGAGCGCTGTTGGGGATTGCGCGGCTGTGAACCAGCTGGAGAAGCCGAGCGCTACCAGCTCTTGCCCAGCCTCGTCCCACTGAAAGGCCGAGGGCATGTCGAAAGCGGGTGTGCCGTAGGTCCGCACCCAGTTCACCGCCCCGCTGCTATCAATATTGACCACGTAGATATCCTCCCCGCCCTGCCCCATCACATCAGTATGGCCGCAGAGCAGGATGTCATCCACATCGCGCACATGCAGCGACAGGAAGTTCGATTGCTCCACGATGCTCATGGGCGGGTAGTTGAAGTACTTGCCCCAGATGAATTCGCCATGCGGACCGGTTTTCATGGCCAGGGGCAGCACCAGCTCGAAGCTGAAGACGACGTTGCCGCTCAGCATGATATCGCCGCCGGGAAGCTCGCGCACGGCGTACACGCGCTCGCTGAACTCCAGATCGTATCGATTGGCCCACACGAGGCTGCCATCGGCCGCGCTGACCTTCATCAGCAGCGTGTGGAATCCGCTGGCATCGTACACCTGCCCGGCGATGAGCAGCCCGCCGTCATTGGTGGCCGTCATCGCATTGGCGTATAGCTCGTAGGGCGCGGGCAGCAGGTAGTTGCGCTGCCATTGAAGGTTCAGCGCCGTATCGGTCTTGATGAGGAAAGCGGTGAACGTGGGCGGATTCTCAGTGTCGATGCTGCGCGTGTAGCCGCAGAGGTAGTAGGCGTCGGCAACCTGCACCACCTCCATGCCCACATCATGATAGCCCATGCCGCTCATGTCGCCCAACGTCAGGTTGTGCAGGGTGGTGCCGCTGGCATCGACGGTTCGCAGGAGCATGTCCGCATCGCCCAACGTGCCGATCTCCGCATTGAAAGCCAGCAGGGCCGAGCCCTGTCCCTGCATGAGCTGACCGCTTCGGATGTGCGGTTCTATGGAGAAGGCCCCGACGGGGATTACCCGCTCATATGAGGTGTATTGCGCCGCGCTCGTCAGAGACTTCAACGTGGCGGCGAACAAGAGGAGGATGTGGTACCGATGTGCCATGACTGGACTTTGCCGGGATGACGTGACATAGGCCCCCTTTTGTTGCTGGATAGGGGATGGACGGTTGTGCAGGACGGCTATGGTTGATAGCAACGATCGGTGACCGAGCCACTAAGGGAACGGGGACCAGTCTATCTTTCCTCACCAAGCCCAGTGCTCATGCGTGCGCTACTCCTTCCAATCGTGGTGCTGATGGTTCAGCCGACCAGCGCCCAGTTCACCAGCATCACCTGCACCAGTCCGGCTGCCCTACAGGCCATGAAGGGCCAGCACGACCCAGCGGATTACGCGGCTAGCGTGGTGATTGACGATCACGAGGAGATCATATGTGCGCTGCGAACCGCCGTGGTGGCTGATTCGCTCAAGGCCTACCTCGAACGCATCGTTGCATTCGGCACGCGCAACACATACAGCGACACGGTGAGCGCTGTCACGGGCTATGGCGCCGCACGGCGGTGGGCCCTTGGCAAGTTCGAGGAATTCAGCGCGGCGCACGAGGGCCGGCTGATTCCCGCCTACCTCCAGTTCAACTACACCAACGAGCCGCAGAACTGCGGCAGCGTGCAGGGGCTGCGCAACGTGATGGCCGTGCTGCCTGGTTCGGCCACGCAAGACCATAGGGTGGTGATCATCGAGGCCCATTTGGATAGCCGCTGCTCCGACACCTGCGATCCGCTGTGCGACGCGAATGGCGCCGAGGACAACGGCAGCGGCAGCGCGCTGGTGCTGGAACTGGCGCGAGTGATGAGCCGGTTCACCTTCAAGCACACGTTGGTCTTCCTGCTGGTCACAGGCGAGGAGCAGGGCCTGTTCGGCTCGCGTGCGATGGCGCAGTTCTGCACCGCACAGGGCATTGCCATCAAGGGCGTGCTCAACAACGACATCGTAGGCGGCATTCTTTGCGGTGAAACGGCATCGCCTCCGGGCTGCGGCGTGGTGAATGAGGTGGACAGCCTGCAGCTCCGCATCTTCTCGCATGGCCTCACACGTGGACTGGCGCGCATGATCCGCCTGGGTTATGACGAGAAGCTCGCGGAGCACGTGCAGGTGCCCATGCTGGTGAGCGTGATGGACCGCGAGGACCGTGTAGGCCGGGGGAGCGACCACATCCCATTCCGGCAGTTGGGCTACCAGAGCGTTCGATTCACCGCAGCCAACGAGCACGGCGATGGCGACCCCAGCGGCGAGGGCTACGACGACCGGCAGCACACGAGCGACGACATCCTCGGCCTCGACCTGGATGGGGATGCGGTGATCGACACCTTCTTCGTTGACTTCAGTTACCTCGCGCGGAACGTTGTGATCAATGGCATGAGCGCGACGCTGTTGGCCCATGGCCCCGAGATTCCTGTTTGGTCTCTGCTCGATGAGCCAATGGGCTTGCGCGTGCAGATCACGGGAGGGCCGGCCTGGAGCGCCTATCGCATCGGGGTGCGCGGGTTGAGCGCGCCGCAAGCGTTCGATGCCATGTACCGCACCGCAGAGACGAGCTTCCTCGTGCCAGGGCTCACGGGCAACCAAGGCTATTATGTGAGCCTGGCGGGCGTTGATGCGCAGGGCATCACCAGCATCTTCAGCCAGGAGCAGATCCGTGTGAGCGATGTGGCCACGCCGACCATGCCGATTGACGACCTGCCGTACCGGTTGCAATGCGTGCCGATTGGCATCGGGGAGATGAATGCTGGAGCTGCCCGCGCTTTGACCGTGGCGCCAGACCCTTTCATTGGGCACACCCGGCTGGATTGGAAGTTGCCGACCGGCATGCGCGTCCGCGACGCTTGGCTCATCCTCACAGATGCGCAAGGACGTGAATTGGAACGGCGCAGATTGGATGCGGCCAGTCGCAGCGGCACCTTGGACCACGCGCACCGTCATGGCGCCGGACTCTTCCTTTGCCGATTGGTGGCCGATGGACGCGTGATCGCCACCGTGCGGATGATCGCAGCGGAATGAGTCAGAGCCCGAGTTCAACCATAGGGTCCCAGAAGCGCTTGGCGAATTCGACCACTTGGTCGTTCTTCACCTTCACGCCTTCGCGCTCCAGCAGCTTCCGCATGCGTTCATCTGGCCCGAAGTGGTGCTTGCCGCTGAGGATGCCCGCGCTGTTCACCACGCGGTGCGCGGGAATGCGCGGCTTTACGGTGTGGCTGTTGTTCATGCAATAGCCCACGATGCGTGCCGAGCGCGCCGCCCCCAGGTACTTCGCGATGGCCCCGTAGCTCGTCACCCGGCCGCGCGGGATCTGCCGAACCACGGCCATCACATCGGCGAAGAAATCGCGCTCTTGGATGGCGCCGTCACGAACCTGCTTCTTCGCCATGCGCGGGGTAGTTGTCCAAGTCGAAGCGAACGTAGTGAATCGTGCGGCCCTCCTCCAGCCACATGCGCTCGTAGTAGGTGCGGATGCTCAGGATGGCCTGCTCTTCAGGCGACGCGCGATGCACGACGTCGGCGTAGACATCGGCGCTCTTTTCGTGGATCCGCAGCTTGTGCTCAGCGATCATCTCCAGCGTGTACGCGTAGAGCGCCGGGCTGTCGGTCTTTAGGTGGATGAGGCCATTCGGCTTCAGGATCTCCTTGTAGCGCGCGAGGAAGAGCGGGCTGGTGAGGCGCTTGCGCGGCTTGCCCAGTTGCGGGTCGCTGAAGGTGAGCCAGATCTCGTCCACCTCATGCGTTCCGAAGCACCGCGTGATATGGTCCACGTGCGTTCGCAGGAAAGCGACGTTGGCGAGCCCTTGTTCCGCAGCATTCTTCGCGCCCCGCCAGATGCGCGCACCCTTGATGTCCACGCCGATGAAGTTGCGCGCCGGTTGGAGAGCCGCCAACCCCAGCGTGTACTCTCCGCGGCCGCAGCCGAGTTCGAGCCCCAGCGGCGCCGCGCGGTGGAACATCATGCTGTTCCATTGCCCCTTCAGCGGGAAACGGCCCTGCACGAGTTCCTCGAAGCCGGGCTGGATCACATGGGCGAACGATTCGTTCTCGGCGAAGCGGGCGAGCTTGTTCTTACCCATGGCGAAGGCGGCGAAAGTAGCGGCTTAACACGGGCGTCACCTTGGCGTGCACACCTTCGCCACCATGTTCGCAGGTGCGCGCATCCTCGTGGCTCCGCTCGATTGGGGCCTTGGCCATGCCGCTCGCTGCGTGCCCATCATCCGTCGGCTGAAGGAACTGGGCTCGGTACCCATCATGGGCGGGGACAACGGACCGCTGGCCCTGCTGCGCGCCGAGTTCCCGCAGCTGGAGCATGTCCGTATCCCCGGCGTTGAAGTGCGCTATTCCACAAGGAACAACCAGCTCTGGAGCATGGCGCGGCAGTTCCCCGCGATGGTGCGCAGCGTGCAGGCCGAGCGCGCCTTGTTCGATCGCCTGCGGCCAGC
The DNA here is from genome assembly GCA_016715995.1 of Flavobacteriales bacterium. Classification (GTDB taxonomy): domain Bacteria; phylum Bacteroidota; class Bacteroidia; order Flavobacteriales_F; family PHOS-HE28; genus PHOS-HE28. Next base: position 19,248 of record JADJXF010000022.1, on the reverse strand, counting down.
GCTGCGCCTCGATGCCGTCGTCAGCGATCAGCGGTTCGGCCTGCGCAGTCCCGAGCTGCCCAGCGTGCTCATCACGCATCAGGTCTTCCCATTCACCCCCTTCGCGCAGGGTGCCTTGCGCCAGCTGAATCTGCGGCACATCCAGCGTTTCAATCATTGCTGGGTGATGGACGAGCCACAAGCGCCGGGACTCGCAGGAGAGCTTTCGCACGGTGCCGGTCTGCCATCGAACGCGCGCTACATCGGTCCGGTGAGCCGCATGTCGATGCGCGTGAACCAAGTTGTACAGCGACGCACCGTCGTGGCAGTGATCAGCGGGCCCGAGCCGCAACGCACCCTGTTGGAGCAACGCTTGCTGGAGCAGTTGCCTGCCATCCCGGGCGAGCATCTGATTGTGCTCGGACAGCCGCAAGCATCGCGCAACGAGCGCATCGGGCGCATCACCATCCGATCGCACATGGTGGGTGAGGAGCTGGCCGATGCCATGATGGATGCGCAGCTTATCGTTTCGCGCAGCGGCTACACCACGCTCATGGACCTTGCCGCCTTGGGCCGGTCGGCGCTCATCATCCCAACCCCCGGACAACGGGAACAGGAGTACCTCGGTGAGCTGCACCGACAGACGGGCCGATTCGTTGTGCAGCGACAGGAGGCCATTGATCTGGAAGCGGCGATGAAAGCGTTGGACCGAAAGGAGCGGTTGCCGTCAGCCTCAGACAGCACGCTGCTGGAACAGGCCTTGCAGGACCTTGCAGCGCGGCTCCGCTAGGAGCGCGCGCTTACCTTGCCGGCCATGCGTGACTCTCTCATCTGCTTCATTGTGATCACCGTACTCCAGGCTGCGCCTGTCTTCGGCCAGTATGGACTGGATGATGCCCTGCGCAAGCTGGAGCAGCAGCAGCAGAACATGCTGCGCGATCAGGAGGCCATGCGCAGCAAGCTCGACTCCGTGAAGCTGGCCATCATCCGCCGCGACCTTCTTGCGAAGGGCTTGCCCAGGATGGAACAAGGGGAGGAGGTGGTGGTGCATCCGGGGCACATGCTCGTGTACAGCGAGAAGCACGAGCAGCCGAGATGGGTGGCGCACATCGCGGTGCCGGAGCTCATCACCGGCAACCTCGCGCGCATCGATTCCTTCCTGCCCGATCCGCAGGTGAAGACGGGCACGGCCGTCACCAGTGATTACTGGAACAGCGGATACGACCGCGGCCACATGGTGCCCAGCGCTGATATGCGCTGGAACTACGAGGCCTTGAAGGGCACCTATTACTACAGCAATGTGAGCCCGCAGACGCCGGAGCTGAACCGGGGCGCTTGGGCCGAGTTGGAGGACTGGGGCCGCCGGTACGTGAACTACAGCAAGCGGCGGATCTTCGTGGTCACCGGCCCTGTGCTGCGCGATGGGCTGCCGACGATGCAGAAGCCCGACCGCCAGAACGAGGTGAGCATCCCTGAGCTTTTCTGGAAGGTGATCGCAGACCTCGATGGCGAGCGGCCTCAGACCATCGCCTTCGTGATGCGCAACGCAGCGCAGGAATACCCGCCGATCAGCTATGCCGTGAGCGTGGACAGCGTGGAGCGCCTCACGGGTCTCGATTTCTTCCCGGCATTGGACGATGCCATCGAGGACCGCATCGAGGCGATGCGCGAGCCGAAGGACTGGTACGCCCAAGGGGACCCCTTCTTCGGCGAGATGGAGCCGCTGAAGGCCCCGCTGCCCCGCAGCATGTACAACACGGTGCAGGCAAAGTACCACATCGGCAAGACCGTGACGGTATGCGGCACCGTGGTGAGCACGCGCAAAACGGCGAAGGCAAAGGCCATCTACCTCAACTTCGACCGGATGCATCCGCATCAGGACTTCTACGCCACAATCTGGGAATACAATGGCCCCAACTTCAGTTACGACCCCGAGGCCTGGCTGCTGAACAAGCAGGTGTGCGTCACGGGGAAGGTCACCGTTTTCGACGACATCCCGCGCATCAGCATCAACAACGAGAAGGAGGTGATGCTGTACGAAGAAGCGGTGAAGAGCCGGTGACCGGCCAACAGGAGAGAGCGTCGCTCACTCCGGCTGTTGGAGCGTGAGCACGAAGGTGGTGCCGCGGCCCTCCTCGCTCTTCACAGCGATCGTCTGGCCGTGGGCATCGATGATGTGCTTGACGATGGCCAGTCCAAGGCCTGATCCGCCCTCGTTGCGCGAACGGCTCTTGCCCACGCGATAGAAGCGCTCGAATAGGCGCGGCAAATGCTCCCCGCTGATGCCCACGCCGTCGTCGCTCACCTCCACGACGAGCTGGTCGCCCAAGGCATAGCTGGTCACCTTGCAGCTCCCATCGGTCCGGCCGTAGTTGATGGCGTTGTTGAGCAGATTGGTGAACACCTGCGCCATGCGGTTGCGGTCGGCCATGGCCTCGGTACCGGGCGCCACGGCATTCACCAGTCGCACACCCTTCTCCCGCGCGTGCATCTCCATGGTGTCCATGGTCTCCTTCACCAGCGCGTGGAGGTCCACACGCGTCAGGCGCAGTTCCATCACACCGCTCTCCAGTTTGGTGATCAGGTCCAGGTCCTCCACGATCTTCATCAGCCGGTCCACGCTGTTCGACGCACGCTCGAGGAAGTCGCGGTTCACTTTCTGATCCTCCAGGCCGCCCTCCAGCAACGTGAGGATGTAGCCTTGGATGTTGAAGATCGGCGTCTTCAGCTCGTGCGCCAGGTTGCCGATGAACTCGCGGCGGTAACGCTCACGGTCCTCCAGCTCCTTGATCTCCGTTCGTCGCTGGCTGGCCCATTCGGCCACCTCTGCGTTCACGCGGGTAAGCTCGTCCGTGGTATCACCGCGCCCATTGCCCGAGGCCTTGCCGCGCCGGAGGTCATGCACTGTGCGGTAGAGGCTCTTGATTCGGCCATGGACGAAGCGCTCGATGCCGATGGAGAACGCGGCATAGGCCAGCGCGAGGATGAGGAGCGCGCAGAGGAACGGCCACCATGGCGCCAGGGACGTGCCCACAAGGTCGACGGCAGCGCCTGCGAGCAGCCCGCCGAGCACGGCCACCACGAGGGCTGAGAGCAGTGCGACCTGGCGGGTGCTGAGCTGGCCCATGGTGTTGGCGGCCAAAGATAGCCGGGCTGTTCTCGGGAATGCCGCATAGGGCGCGGGCCGGACAGCGGCACGTTAACCTTGGCGCAACACCCGCGAGATACATTCGGCGCCGCTTTGACGCACCCGCATCCATGTCCTTCGGATTGATCGAGATCCTCACCCTCGCGGGTTCGCTGGGGCTCTTCATCTACGGCATGAAGGTGATGAGCGAGGGCCTGCAAAAGGTGGCGGGCCGTCGCATGCGCAATGTGCTGCGCTCCATGACCGCCAGCCGCCTGCGCGGTGTGCTGACGGGGCTGGTGAGCACCACGGTGATCCAGAGCAGCAGCGCCGCCACGGTGATGGTGGTGGGCTTCGTGAACGCCGGGCTGCTTTCGGTGCGGCAGGCGATCAGCGTGATCATGGGCGCCAACATCGGCACCACGGTGAAGGCGCTGTTGATCAGCTGGGCGGTGTTCGCGGATTTCAGCATCACCAAGTTGGCCATCCCCATCATCGGCATCGCCTTCCCGCTGCTGTTCGTGAAGACCCCGGGCACGCGGGCCACTGCCGAGTTCCTCATCGGCGCGGCGCTGCTCTTCCTGGGCATCGAGTTCATGAAACAGGCGGTGCCGGTGCCTTCGGCGGAAGCGCTCGCCTTCCTGCAGCACGTGAGCGATGGCGGCCTGCCATCGGTGCTCCTCTTCGTGTTCATCGGCACTGCGCTCACCGCCGTCATCCAGTCCTCCAGCGCTTCCGTGGCCCTCACCCTGGTGCTGTGCGAGCAGGGGACCATCGACTATGAGATGGCCGCTGCGCTGGTGCTGGGCGAGAACATCGGCACCACGCTCACGGCGAACATCGCGGCGCTCGTCACCAGCGCCTGGGCGAAGCGCACCGCCCGCGCGCACCTGCTCTTCAATGTCATCGGCGTGTGCTGGGCCTTGCTGGTGTTCAAGCCCTACCTCCATGCCATCGATGATTACGTGAAGGCGGCCTTCGGCGGCTCACCGTACACGGACAGCGCCATGATCAAGTGGGGGCTCACCACCTTGCACATCTCGTTCAACGTGATCAACACCGTGCTTCTCATCGGCTTCATCCCGATGCTCGAGCGCATCGTGACATGGATGGTGCCGGCGCGCACCCAGCTCGATGAGGAGTATCGGCTGGAGTACCTTGATGCGGACATCCCGCTCTCCCCGGAGGTGTCGCTGATCGAGGCGCGCCGGGAGATCGCGCGCTTCGGCACCGTGACCCATGAGATGCTGCGCATGACGCGCGACCTGTTGGTAGCCAAGGATGCCCTTGCGCGGGACCAGCTCATGCAGCGCTTGGCCCGCTATGAGCAGATCACCGATCGCATCGAGGTGGAGGTGGGCCGCTACCTCACCAAGACCAGCGCCGAGGTCCGCAATGAGGAGCAATCGGCGCGGATCCGCGGCATGCTCAGCATCGTAGGCGACCTGGAGCGGGTCGGCGACATCTTCTTCCAGATGAGCAAGACCATGGAGCGCAAGCTCGATGACCGCCTCTGGTTCACGCCGGAGCAGCGCCAGAACCTGGTGAGCATGCTGGAGATCCTCGACCAGGCGTTCATGGTGATGCACGCCAACCTCGATGTGGACCAGGAGCACGTGAAGCTCGACGCGGCCGTGGAGGTGGAGCAGCGCATCAATGCCATGCGCGACCAGTTGCGGATGCAGCACTACCGCAGCATCGAGCAGGGTGATTACAACATCCGCAGCGGATTGGTATACAACGACCTGTTCAGCAGCTGCGAGAAGGTGGGCGACCACCTCATCAACGTATCCGAGGCGCTCGCCGGCGAGCTCTGATCAGTTCGTCTCGATAATCGGGTCCGTGGGGACACGGTTGCTCTCGCGCAGCGCGCGATCCACCAGCCTTACCTGGAAGCGCACGGTATCAACCACGTTATCGGGAATGATGGGCCAGGCCAGGGCAACGGCGATCTCGCCCTCCAGCGCCTTGTTCTGCCCGGTGGGTGTGATGCGCGGGATGCGATAACGGAGCGGGAGGGCCAGGGAGATCGGCACCCAGGAAGCGGTCACGCTGCGGTACTCCTCGTATTCGAGGAAGAGGTTGTAGTAGTAGTCAGAACCGGTGTTGAAGGGCGGTTGGTTGTCCGAATCGTCGAGGCCGATGTCGCCATCACCATCGGTGAAGAGCACGACCAATGAGGCCGAATCGCCGAATTGGGTGAACGACTTGAACTTCAGCGTGGGCTCCGGCGGGAACGAATCGCGCTTGACGCAACCGGAAAGCACCAGCGAAAGGAGAAGGGCGAGGCCCCCGCCTACTTTTACCCGCCATGTGCCCGCTGCGTGCATGGTCCCAAAGGTATGCTGCCCCCGGCCCCTCCATCTGCCGTCGCTGAACTGCGTTGGCGCGTGTTCGAGGTGGCGGATGCCGCAGGCTTCCAAGCGTTGACTCTGGACCTCTTCAGGCTGCACGGGGCGCACAATCCGATTTATCGCGCCTACCTCGAGGCCTCGCGCATCGACACTGAGCGTATAGAAGACGTGGACGCCATTCCCTGCCTGCCCATCACCCTTTTCCGAAGCCAACGCGTGCTTCTGGAGGGGTTGAAGCCTGCGGTGTCGTTCACAAGCAGCGGCACAACCGGCAGCACTACGAGCACGCACCATGTGCCGTGGCCTGAGCACTACGAGCGCTCCTTCCTCACTTCGTTCTGCGCGGTCTATGGTGATCCGAAGGAGTGGCGCGTGCTGGCGCTGCTCCCTTCTTACCTGGAACGAACAGGCAGTTCGCTCGTGTGCATGGCCGAGAAACTGATTGCAGAGAGCGGCGATCCGCTCAGCGGCACCTACCTGGACAAGTACGGGGAGCTTGCCGAAGTGCTGAGGCGCTCAGAGGCGGAGGGCCGGAAAACCTTGCTCATCGGCGTCACTTTCGCCTTGCTCGATCTCGCGGAACGATTCCCGATGCCGTTGAGACACACGACTGTAATGGAGACGGGCGGCATGAAGGGGCGCAGGCCGGAGATCGTGCGCGAAGAGCTGCATGCGATATTGAAGCGTGCGTTCAGCGTCCCGACCATCCACAGCGAGTACGGCATGACGGAACTGCTCTCGCAAGCGTGGAGCACTGGCGATGGCCTCTACCGCTGCCCACCGTGGATGCAGGTGCGCATCCGCGAAGTGAACGACCCCTACGCCTCAGTGCCTGATGGAAGAACCGGCGGCATCGATGTGATCGACCTCGCCAACGTCGCCAGCTGCCCCTTCATCAGCACGCAGGACCTGGGACGCAGGAACGCCGATGGGTCGTTCGAAGTGCTCGGCCGCTTCGACAACAGCGATGCGAGGGGGTGCAATCTGCTCCTCGAAGCGAATTAGGAATCAGCAATCGGGTATGGCTGATTCCTGATCGCTGATTCAACTCACCTTCACCAGGAAGTAGTTCTTCTTCCCCCGCTGCAGCAACAGGAACCGCCCCTCGGCCTTCGCGGTCCACGCCTCATCAACCTTCTGACGGTTGACGCTGATGCTGCCTTCCTTCAATGCACGCTTCGCCTCGCCCTTGCTTGGCAGGAAGCCCGTGAGGTCCGTGAGCAGGTCCGTGATGGTGGCACCAGAGAGGCGGTCGCGCGGTACCTGGGCCTGCGGCACGCCTTCGAACACGTCGAGCCATTGCTGATCGGTGAGCCGCGCCAAAGCATCGGCCGTGGCATTGCCGAAGAGGATCTCACTGGCCTGCTGCGCGGACTTCAATTCATCCTCGCCATGTACGCGCATCGTGATCTCCTCCGCCAGCGCCTTCTGCACCACGCGCAGGTGCGGCGCCTTCGTGTGCTCCGCAAACAACGCATCAACGCGCTCCTGCTCCCACGTGGTGAAGATGCGCAGGCACTTCTCGGCCTCGGCGTCTGCGGTGTTCAACCAGAACTGGTAGAACTTGTAAGGTGAGGTGCGCTTGGCATCAAGCCAGATGTTGCCCCCTTCGCTCTTGCCGAACTTGCTGCCATCGGCTTTGGTGAGCAGCGGCGTGGTGATCGCGAAGGCAGGGCGCTGCGTGGCCTCCTCGCCGCCCATCCGCCGGATCAATTCCGTGCCCGTGGTGATGTTGCCCCACTGGTCGCTGCCACCCATCTGGAAGCGGACGCCTTTGTGCTTCCACAGCCAGTAGAAGTCGTAGCCCTGCACCAGCTGGTAGCTGAACTCCGTGAAGCTGATGCCCGTCTCCAAGCGGTTCTTGACGCTCTCCTTCGCCATCATGTAATTCACGGAGATGTGCTTGCCCACCTCGCGGATGAAGCGCAGGAAGCCCATGTCCTTGAACCAGTCGTAGTTGTTCACCAACTCGGCGGCATTGGCGCCGGTGAAGTCGATGAAGCGCTCGAGCTGGGCTTGCACGCACGCCTGGTTGTGGCGCAGCGCATCCTCGTCGAGCAGGTTGCGTTCGGCGCTCTTGCCGCTGGGATCGCCCACCATGCCGGTGGCGCCGCCCACCAATGCGATGGGCGTGTTGCCGCAGCGCTGGAAGTGGACCAGCATCATGATCTGCACCATGTTGCCCACGTGCAGGCTGTCGGCCGTGGGGTCGAAACCGATGTAGCCGCGCTGCGGGCCTTTGGCCAGTTCCTCCTCCGCGCCCGGCATGCTGTCGTGCAGCAGCCCGCGCCAGCGCAATTCCTCGATGTAATTCTTCATCCGACTGCCCATCGCAGGGCGGTGGCGAAGGTAGCCGGACCATTGCAAGCGCTGTGGTGCCGCGCTGCGCCGACTTAGCGTGTGGCCAATCCACCGGGGCTCATTCGCCCAATGAGCGGAACCGCGGCGCGACCTACTTCTTCTTCCCGCGCTTCGAGGCCCCTTCCACGATCGCGGTTTTCTTATGCGCTTTGGCGCTGCTCACGCTCATGAATCGGCCGGTGATGGCGCTGCGGCCGATTCCGACGGTCTTCTTGGAAGCAGGTTTTTTCGAAGTGGATTTCCTGGCCATGACTTGAATGGTTGGTTTTGAAAGCTAAGCGGCATGCGCGACTGGGAAGCTGACAATAGACAGGTCGCTGCGCATGCCTCACCTCAGGTTCACCGGCGGAACGGCGACCGATCCTCGAACGCGGCGGGCCTCACCTTCCGGAGAAAGGGTCCGATGAGGCGGTTGGCCACTCGGTTGCTGTGCTTCACGAGAACGCCCATGGGCACGGGCCTGGCGCCGATGGTGCTCTTAGCCTGCTCGGCGGTGCGCCCGAAGTTGATCCGGCGCAACTTGTTCTTCATCGCGAAGCGCAGCAGGTCCACGAGCATGCGCAGGTAGATGGCGTGTTGCTGGTTGCGCGCGTAATCAATCCCCACGAACTGCGCATCGAGCATATCGTCCACCACGAAGGCCGCGCTGAAGCCGACCAGCTCGCCGTTCAGCGTGTAGCCTTGGAACATCATACCGTCCCCAAGGTGTTCCTTCCACTGCGCGTAAACGCCGACGTTCAAGCGGCCGAAGATGAAGGGTGATTGCGCGAGTACCCCATCGAACAAGCGTTGCAGGTCGGGCGCTGCACTGCGTATCGCTGCAGCAGGCAGTTCCTGAATCTCCAGTGCGGCCGAGCGGCGCAGGATGGACTTGATCCGCGTGCGCGCCTTGGACGTGAGGGCCGCTTGATAGCCGTCGAGGTCTTTCCAGGCCGGGTCGATGCCGAGGACCATGTTGACGTCCGTTGCCAGCGTGTGGTAGCCTTTGCTCAGGAGCACCTCGGCGTCTTCACGCTGCCCGGGCCAGAGCTCCTTGAACATCAAGGCCGAAACCCGCGGCTGCAAGCGCTCATCGACGCGGATCTGCTCCATCGCCATCTCCAGCGCCAGGAACTGCCCCGCACGCGAAACGACCGGCAGGAAGTGAGCGCCGTGGTCGCCGCAATGGAACACGTTGCCGCACACGAGGCTGCGCACCTTCATATCGCGGCGGATGCGCGCCCCCAACCCATTGCCGAGTTTGCACAGCGCTTCGGCCTTCGCGCTGCCGTTGTCCTCGAAATCGAGGACTTGGAAGCAGGCGATGCCCACGGGCTGATACCGCTCGTCGTGGAAGAGGGCGTAGCGGAAGCCCATCGCTTGGGCCATCGCATCCTCCAGGGCGCTCAGGTGGTCGTAACGCAGGTAGATGGATGCTTCCTTCGCAACGGCCTCCCAATCCTTGCGGTGGATCAGATGGATGGAATCGTGGATGCTGAGCCGGAGCCCGGCGGCATCAGTCGCCGCATCTGGTGGCACGCCAGCCTTTCCGGCGGTGAACGAAGCGGACATCGGGCACAAGGTCGGCAATCGGGCCCTCGCCCATGGCACTAGGGTTGGACTGTGCAGCGCACGGGGATTGAGCGCGGAGCGGATCAGCTCATCGCAGCAGCGTGAGCGACCCGGCCACCTTGCGCGCCTTCTGGTATGGCAGCCTGTAGCCCACGCGATAAGCGTACACCCCATCGGGCGCAGGACCACCACGGTAGCTGCCGTCCCAAGCATCACTCGGATCGGTGGTTTCGAACACGACTTCGCCCCACCGGTTGAAGATGGCCATGCTGAAGTCCTGTGGCTCGCACTCGCCGCGCCACGTCCACGCGTCGTTGCGGTCGTCCTTATCGGGCGTGAAGGCGTTAGGGATCCATACGCTGCACGAATCCGAGCAATCGATGATGGGGATGACACGTTCCACGATGACCACGCCGCAGGTGAGCGTGGCCTCCAGCGTCACGCGCACCTCCTCTTCAGCGTCGAAGCGCACCTCGGGATCGATGGCGATGGATGCGTCCGCTGCTCCGCCGAAATCCCAATGCGCGGAGATGATCACGGAATCGGCCAGCAGGGTGAAGCGCGCGGGATCCTGCAGGCACCGCGCCTCGGTTTCGAAATCGGCGATGCAGAGGCACTCCACATCCACGATGAACGCCAGGGCCTCATCGCTGCAGCCATTCGCATCGCTCACCGAGATGACGTACGTGCCGCTGTCCGACACGGCCGTGGGATCCGCGAGCGGAGTGCCGTCGAACGTGTAGCTGGCACTCAGCCCCACCGTCGGGAATGCGGCGCTCAAATCCACCGTCTGCCAGGGGCAGAGCGTGAAGAACTGGTCATCGCCGAGCGCGGGATTGGCGTTCACGGCGAGCGATACCCATGCCGTATCGGTGCAGCCCGTTGCGTTGGTCACCACCAACCGATAGCTGCCTGCGACGGCCGCTGCCGATGGATCCGTCACCGCGCCGCCATTGATGGTCCATTCTTCCGCCAGGCCTGCGGTGGCATACAGAACTGTGAGGTCGAAGCTGCTCCCTTCGCAAATGGCAGGCGCCTGGTCACCACCGAGCGCTGGTGAAGGATCAACGGACACGGTGACCACCGCCGATGCGGTGCAGCCCGAAGCGTTCGTGACGGTCAACGTGTAGGCACCACTGTTTCCAACGGCGCTGGGATCGGCAATTGGGACGCCGCTCAGCGACCAGCTCGCGGAAGCACCGCCGGTGGCATAGAGCGTGGTCAGATTCACGGATGTGCCATCACAGATGCTCATCTGCTGATCGGGGCCGAGCACGGGGTTCGCCGCAACCGAAACGACCACCTCCGCGGCATCGCTGCATCCGTTGGCATCGGTGACGGTGAGGGTATAGGTGCCCGCAGCGCTCACGGCAGCGGGATCGGCCACTGCCACTCCGCCCAGCGTCCATGCAGCCGTGAGCCCGGCAGAGTTGTAGAGCGCGGTGAGGTCGGCCGCATCGCCTGCGCAGATGGTGGCAGCCCCATCGGCCCCCAACGAAGGAGACGACCAAAGGGTCACGGATACCACAGCCGTATCGGAGCAGCCAACGGCATCGGTGGCCACCAGCTCATAGTCACCGCCCGCGATTATTGCCCCGGGATCGGGCACCGCTGCGCCGTTCAAGGTCCACGATGTGCCCAAGCCGGTGGTGGCGAAGAGCGCGGCGATGTCGGCGGAGGTGCCGCTGCACAGGCCGATGGATTGATCGGCCCCGAGCGCTGGCGGCGCTTGAACATCCAGCGTCACCTCGGCATTGTCGGTGCAGCCTTCCGGTGTGGTGACGGTGATTGTGTACAGGCCGGCCTGGGTGGCGGCCACTGGGGGCGCGATGGCAGAACCGCCGAAGCTCCAATCAGCCGATAAGCCGCTCGTATCGAAGAGTGAGGCGAGGTCAGCGCTGCTGCCTTGGCAGATGCTCACCGCTTGATCAGGCCCAAGCACAGGATCGCTCAAGAAGGAGAGCGTCACCTGCGCCATATCGCTGCAGCCAATGTTCGACGCGGTGACCTCATAGAGGCCGGGCACCGTGGCCGCCGCTGCCGTTGCGCTGGCGATGGGCGCGCCATCCAAGGTCCATGAGAACGAAGTGGCGCCTGCGGTGTTGAACACGGCCGCCAGGTCCACCGGGCCAGCACCGCTGCATTGCTCCACCACCTGGTCCGGGCCAAGGGCGATTCCTTGCGCCACATTCACGGTGAAGTTTCCCGAGTAGGTGCAGTTGTTCCACCAGTCATCGACCTCGATGTAGTACGTGCCTGAAACACTCACCGCATAAGGATCCGGCACCACCGTGCCTGACCAATCAAGGTACACATACACCGTCGCGCTCGCGTCCCACCACCAATTGCTCTCGAATCCGCTGAGGACATCCACCGTCTCCCCTGCGCAGATGGTGGCCGAATAAGACCCCATGTCGATCCAGCACGGTGGTGGCGGGCTGCTGAAACCGAATGCGAAGCCCCCGCTTCCCACGCCACCGTTGAACCAGCCGGGCATCCATGGTCCGCCCGGTCCTGTTCCGCCGCCGGCGCAGGCCGTGTCAATTACCGTGATGGTCCATATGCCATCGGCGTTCTGGCCGGAGAAGACATCCAGGGAGCCTCCTTGCGGGCTGAAGCTGCCCGTGAATGGAGCCGAAGCCGTGGTGATGTTCGCCCCGCCCCAAAAAGGGAAGTTCGTATTGGTGTAGTTCTGCCCGCCCGCACCATTGAAGGCCGAGAGCAGCAGAGTGGTGCCCCCCGGCGAGGTGAGCGAGATCTGCAGCGTGTGCGGGTGGTTGCTCGTGATGTTGAGCACCACGTTGTCCAGGTACGGCCCCCAATTCCAGCCGTTCGGCGTGATCAGCCAGCCCACGCCGCTCACCGACGCGGTGAAGGTGCTGGTATCGCACATCGGGATGGGGCCGCTAGTGAAGGGGAAGACCTGCGCGGAGGCGGGCGCAGCGCCGGCCAGCGCCATCGCGGCGGCCAATCGGGTCAGCGTACGTTTCAACTTCAGCGGCACCATGCGGGCGGTCGAATCTAGGTCTTCCGCTCCGGTGACGAGTCGGCGGGGAATCGGTTGCCATTGCACACCCATTTGGCGGGATCTGTCCTGAGCCACGCGTTTGGGGAAGCGACGCGCGGGCTGTGATCACGGCCACGAGCGGCAGGCTTGCCCGCCGAGGCATAGAGGTTATCCGATCAGTGCCAGTAAGCGACCAAGTTCGTTATCGCGGATCGTGTCTGTCTCGGACTTGTCGTAAACCGTGAGCAGGATCACCATGCTCTTCACCACCTTCACACAGGTGATCACCCTTGCGCCACCGGAGCGGCCCTTGCCTTTTGACCGGATGGCCATGCGCACCTTGTAGCAATCCTTGCCGAGCGGTGTTCCGGTGCGCGGTTCGTCGGCGAGTTCCGCGATCAACGCGGCAAGGTCGCCACGGACGGAAGGATACTTCTTCGCCAACCGTTTGATCGCCCGCTCGAACACGGGCGAATACTTCACATCAAAGCTCATCCAGCAACTGCTTGGCGGACTTCAGTTTCTTGCGACCGGTGAGGTGCGCCTTCACATCCTCCATCGCCTCCATCACCTCCAGGGCCACTTGCGCCTTTTTGCCGGTCTTGAAGATGTTCACCACTTCGACGAAGTCCAACTCCTTCAGCAGTTGATCGAACAACTTGCGCTTGCCTGGGTCGGCGATGTCCAATACGTAGCGTGCCATGGCGCCAAGTTAATCGGTCTCGTGCCCGCGAGCACGGCTGCGAGACGCATGCTTGCCTACCGGAGGCAAAGTCTCCTCCGCCACGCATTTGCCGCCCGCTCGGAAGACCGCTGCGCTGGTGGGGAGACACCCCACGTGGGCTTAAACTAAAGGTGTGGTCCGGATCACAGATCCGAATCAGCGAGAAGCGACTCGCGGGAGCGGAGGATAGCTGGTATATTCGATGCATCATGAAGGCCATGCTGGTCTGTCTACTGAGCGTCGTTTCGCTGGGATCCTTCTCCCAAGATTGCTACGACCTGAGTGGCCGTTCAGATTGGATCAGCGTTGTATGCTATGAACAAGACATTCTATTAATGAAAATGCAAGGCGAGGTCTACCAGTTCTGCGGAGTTGACCGAATCGTATTCGCTGGCCTGATTCGAGCACAAAGCCCTGGCACCTATTATAACCAAGTCATTCGGGGACGATACCGCTGCCAACAACAGCGGTCAACCGACATCTATTCGACCGACCCCTTGGGCTACCCGATGTACATCCCAAGGAGCTATTAGGGGGTAGCCGAAGGCTACGCTCAGATTCCGGGCCTAATGAGGCATTATGCTAGCAGCTAGAATATCCATGGCTGCACTATCATCAAAGCGCATTGTAAGCCGCTTTGACTTCGTGAAGTCGCAATAGACCCGACAGTGCTTCAATATGTCAAGTCCGATCAACACCTTAATGTGATGGCGAGCTTCATGCATACGGGTCACATCGTAGTCGATTACCTCTATCCGGGGAAAGACTAGTTGGCCTTCATCCGCAACCAAGCGCAGGCTCACACAGTGCCGCATTGGTTGGCGCATCCCATTTCCGGTGCTGACCATGTTGGGTGCCGGACCAAGTGGATGATTCCCAATCTCCGCAAGCAACCCACAGTGTATGTGGGTTTGCGTAGAGCCGGTATCTATGTAGGCAACGGTTCTTACAGGCGCAAGCTGCAAGTCATCCGATGACGGATGTGGCTTGGGTTGGGTTACCCAGGCCTCGAGCCAAGGCTCACCGTGTGTGAGTTGTTGCACTAGTGTTGTCATTGTGGTACAGTTGGACTTTGGTCGCAATTTGCTTTGGCCTTACCGCCACGGCTCAGCGCAGCGGCCATCCGCAGACCCTCTCCGTTGGTCGAATCTATACCTGTGGTTCGGATCTGTGACCCGAACCAGCGGAAGAGATTCGCGGGAACGGTTCTAGATTTACACCCATGCGCAGCCTACTAACAATCGGTCTATTCCTGCCAGTGCTTGCCCATGCTCAAACAGAGATGCGCATGGGTAGTCCGGACAAGGATTTCTTCCAAGTCTATGACGTTATGCTAGGCCACACATGGGGGATCTATACAATGGGTCCTGGCTGTATTTGTGCCATAAAGCGCAATAGCGCAAATGCGGATCAGGCTCGGATAGAACCCGTCTCGGGCATGTCCGATATGTACCATTTGAACATAGACCCCGAAGGCAGGTTTCCGATATGGGCCGGTGGCAAGTTCCCTTTCATGGTCAGCAGCGGGGGAACGGATGGGACAGAACTTACAATCGCCTGCAAGGCTGGCAGCTACGTTACCATAATGGACATGAAGAAATAGCTTCTATTGGCCCGTGAGCACGGATGGCATCACGTGCGAGCGAAGGGCGCCCAGCGAGAAAAGAATCACTGCCCGTCCATGATATTCCTCCATTCTCGACTGATGTCCTCCAGCGGCCCAATTCGGTATCCGGGCCCTGCGTAATCCTTGACTCTGAAAACTGGAATGAGTGCTAGCCGTGAGCGCTGCCCGGATTGCCTCACCGCCACCTTGCCTGTAGCCACAAGATGCTCCAGCAACCTCGCGTGTGCATCATCACATATGATTAGACCAACGTGGAGTACTCCGTTCGCTTGTTGAGCATCGAAGTGACTTAGGATTTCGGCCTCGATGTTGGACGAAGGTTTCATGCTCGAATGGGGTTGTGATGCGCAGGGCCCACTTCCGTGAGCCCTGCGCTTTGTTCATTAAATGCTCTTACTACCCACTGCACATCTCACACCCCTCTGGATCATCCAGTGAGCACGAGATCTCCTTCTGCGCCTGCGCTTGTTTGCTGAGTGCGTTCATGCGCTCGGCGTTGTTGGCTTCCACGGCGGTCATGGGCAGGTCGTTGTTGTCCTCGCCTGCGCGGGTCATGGGCTCCATTACGCGTGGGGCTTCCACCGGAGACACTACGCGGGTAGTGGTGGGTCCGCTCATCACGGGCTCCAGGATCACGGTGCTGCCCACGGCGATGCCGTTGGTTGCAACCACCTTCGCTTCGACACGCGCCCCTTCGAGCTCTCGCACGCTATGCGTGCTGCGATCTACGCCTTCGGCGTTGCTCAGGGAGGGCGCTGTCTGGGTGAGCTTGGCCTTGTCCACGGTGAACTTGATGGCGTCGGTGGCGGCCTTGGTGCGCAGGTAGTACATGCCGGTCTTCAGGCCCGCCTTCCAGCTGTAGAAGTGCATGCTGGTGAGCTTGCCGAAATTGGCGTTCTCCATGAAGATGTTGAGGCTCTGGCTCTGGCAGATGTAGGCGCCACGGTCCGCGGCCATGTCGATGATGACCTTCTGGCTGATCTCCCACGCGGTCTTGTAGAGGTCCTTGAGGTTCTGCGGGATCTCGGGGATGTTGGCCACGCTGCCGTTGGCGCCGATGATCTTGTTCTTGAGGTCCTCTCCCCAGAGGCCGAGCTTCACCAGGTCGCGCAGCAGGTACTTGTTCACCACCACGAACTCGCCGCTGAGCACGCGGCGCGTGTAGATGTTGCTGGTGTAAGGTTCGAAGCACTCGTTGTTGCCGAGGATCTGCGCGGTGCTGGCGGTGGGCATGGGTGCGAGCAGCAGGCTGTTGCGCACGCCGTGCTCCTTCACTTCGGCACGCAGCGCGTCCCACTCCCAACGGTCGGATGGTTTCACCCCGGATGAGGCTCCGGGGCTAGCCTTCCACATGTCGGGCTGGAAGACGCCCTTGCTCATGGGGCTGCCTTCGTAGGTCTCGTAGGGGCCGTACTCCTTCGCGAGGTCCTTGCTGGCGGTAAGGGCGGCGTAGTAGATGGTCTCGAAGACCTCGCGGTTGAGCACTTTCGCTTCGACGCTATCGAAGGGGTAGCGCATCAGGATGAAGGCATCCGCCAGGCCCTGCACGCCGATGCCGATGGGGCGGTGGCGCATGTTGCTGCGCTTGGCCTCGGGGATCGGGTAGTAGTTCTCGTCGATGACGCGGTTGAGGTTCTTCGTGAGCTGGTAGGTGACCTCGAAGAGCTTGTCGTGATCGAACTTGCCCTTCTCCACGAACTTGGGCAGCGCGATGGAGCCGAGGTTGCACACGGCCACTTCATCGGGGCTGGTGTACTCGATGATCTCCGTGCAGAGGTTGCTGCTCTTGATGGTGCCCAGGTTCTGCTGGTTGCTCTTGCTGTTGGCAGCGTCCTTGAAGAGGATGTAGGGCGTGCCGGTCTCGATCTGGCTCTCGAGGATCTTGAACCAGAGGTCCTGCGCCTTGATGGTGCTGCGGCCCTTGCCGGCTTGCTCGTAGCCTTCGTACAGCTCCTCGAACTTATCGCCGAAGGTGTCGCAGAGGCCGGGGCACTCGTTGGGGCACATGAGCGTCCAGTTGCCGTTCTGCTCCACGCGCTTCATGAAGAGGTCGGGGATCCACATGGCGTAGAAGAGGTCGCGCGCGCGCATCTCTTCCTTGCCGTGGTTCTTCTTGAGCTCGAGGAAGTCGAACACGTCGGCGTGCCAGGGCTCCAGGTAGATGGCGAAGCTGCCTTTGCGCTTGCCGCCGCCCTGGTCCACGTAACGCGCGGTGTCGTTGAAGACGCGCAGCATGGGCACGATGCCGTTGCTGGTGCCGTTGGTGCCCTTGATGTAGCTGCCCTTCGCGCGCAGGTTATGCACGCTCAGGCCGATGCCGCCGGCGCTCTGGCTGATCTGCGCGCACTGCTTCAGCGTGTCGTAGATGCCGCTGATGCTGTCGTCCTTCAGCTGCAGGAGGAAGCAGCTGCTCATCTGCGGCTTGGGCGAGCCGGCGTTGAAGAGCGTGGGCGTGGCGTGGGTGTACCAGCCTTCGCTCAGGTCGTTGTAGGTGCGGATGGCGCTCTCGAGGTCGCTCTTGTGGATGCCGATGGCCACGCGCATGAGCATGTGCTGCGGACGCTCCACCACTTGCCCGTGCAGGCGAAGGAGGTAGCTGCGCTCGAGGGTCTTGAAGCCGAAGTAGTCGTAGTTGAAGTCGCGGTCGTAGATGATGGCGCTATCGAGCACCTCGGCGTTCTTCGCGATGATCTCGTGGACATCGTCGGCGAGCAGCGCTGCCTTGGCGCCGGTCTTCGGGTCCATATAGGTGTAGAGGTCCTTCATCGTTTCCGAGAAGGACTTCTTGGTGTTCTTGTGCAGGTTGCTCACGGCGATGCGGCTGGCGAGCTGCGCATAGTCCGGGTGCTTCACCGTCATGGTGGCGGCCACCTCGGCGGTGAGGTTGTCGAGTTGCGTGGTGGTGACGCCGTCGAAGATGCCGTCGATCACCTTGAGGGTGACCTGGGTGGCATCCACGATGGGATCGAGCTCATAGCAGA
Source organism: Flavobacteriales bacterium (assembly GCA_016715995.1). Lineage (GTDB taxonomy): Bacteria > Bacteroidota > Bacteroidia > Flavobacteriales_F > PHOS-HE28 > PHOS-HE28. The sequence goes on along the minus strand of JADJXF010000022.1, from coordinate 1,537 downwards.
GCTTCTTCACACGGGCGGTGATCTTGTCGAATTTCACTGCCTCCCGGCGGCCGTCGCGCTTGACTACATACATGTGTTGTTGGTGGGTATTGGCCCGGCACCGCAGGCTCCCGCGCACGGTGAAGGGGGGTGAATGGGATGTTGCTGGTGCGAGGGGGAGGCTTGGCGGATTAGCTGATTCCCGATTGCTGGTTCGCTGGTCCTTCCGTTCTCGCGGTTCTAAAGTCTTCTTCCTATTTCCTGTCCCGAGGTCGCTCGTCGGGTCTTCGTCAACTGGTCAATGTGAGTTGCTGGAATGCCAGTAGGCAGCGGGCAGTTAGCAGTAGGCAGTTAGCGGCTGGTAGGGTTAGCGATTGCCGACTGCCAACTGCTGACTGCCCTCTGTTCAACTAGAAATCAGCGTCCAGCGTGAACTTCTTGGTCTGCTCGTTGTCCTTGTTGAGCACCCCGGCCTTCTGGTATTCGCCCACGCGCTTCTCGAAGAAGTTGGTCTTGCCCTGCAGGGAGATCATCTCCATGAAGTCGAAGGGGTTCAGGGCGTGGTAGATCTTCTCGTTGCCCAGTTCCATCAGCAGGCGATCGGCCACGAACTCGATGTACTGCTGCATCAGCTTGGCGTTCATGCCGATCAGGTTCACGGGCAGCGCGTCGGTCACGAACTCCTTCTCGATCTCCACGGCGTCGCGGATGATGGTCTCCACGGTCTTCTTCGGGAGCTTGTTCAACAGGTGCTTGGTGTAGAGCAGGCAGGCGAAGTCGCAGTGCAGGCCCTCGTCGCGGCTGATGAGCTCGTTGCTGAAGCTGAGGCCGGGCATGAGGCCGCGCTTCTTCAGCCAGAAGATGGAGCAGAAGCTGCCGCTGAAGAAGATGCCCTCCACTGCGGCGAAGGCGATGAGGCGCTCGGCGAAGGTCCCCTTGCCGATCCACTTCATGGCCCAGTCGGCTTTCTTCTTCACGCAGGGCACGGTGTCGATGGCATGCAGCAGGCGGTCCTTCTCCAGCGGATCCTTGATCAGCGTGTCGATCAGCAGACTGTAGGTCTCGCTGTGGATGTTCTCCATGGCGATCTGGAAGCCGTAGAAGAAGCGCGCCTCGGGGTACTGCACCTCGTGAAGGAAGTTCTCCGCGAGGTTCTCGTTCACGATGCCATCACTGGCGGCGAAGAAGGCGAGCACATGCTTGATGAAGTAACGCTCGTCGTCGTTGAGCTTCTCGGCCCAGTCCACGAGGTCGGCGTGGAGGTCGATCTCCTCCGCGGTCCAGAAGCTGGCCTCGTGCTTTTTATAGAAGTTCCAGATGTCGTGGTGCTGGATGGGGAAGATGACGAAGCGATCCTTGTTCTCCTTCAGGAGCGGCTCATTGGTGAAGGCGGGATCGACGGGGAGCTCCATGCTCATCTGGGTATCGTTGCTCATCGTGTTGAGAGAGGGAAAAGTGAAGAGGTCAGAAATCCGTTCGGGTTGTGGTGCCCGTTAAATGCTTTCGGTCTTGCTTGTTGGTCCGTCGGCGTCGATTCCGAACGAGATTCGGATGAGGG
>JADJXF010000021.1 GCA_016715995.1 Flavobacteriales bacterium | reverse complement strand
CTCGATGCCATGGAAGACGGGGACGATGCGCCGTGCCCGGAAATACTCGGCATCGGGCGGCGCCAGGTCGGAGGTGCGGATGGCGAGGTGCGGCCGTCGATAGGCGAGCCAAGCCAGCCAGCGCAACGGCAGCGGCAGCTTCTGCATGAAGGTGGAAACGCCACCCGCGTGGAAGTGGAAGACGGTGCGGCGGAAACACCATCGGACAGCGATCAGGAAGACGATGTCGCGTAGGATCGGCACCAGGTTGGGGCCGCTTGGCGGATAGTAGAGCACCTCCGACCGGTGATTCAGTCGCTTTGACCAAACGGTTCCGATTGTTCGGAAGAGCACCCACACCTTGCGCAGGCTGAATCGGCCCACCTCGCTCATTTCCTCGGAATAGGCTAGGCGCACATGGGCGAGTTCCAGTGAAGCATAACGCCCCTCGAGGAATTTCTCAATCATCACCGCCTGCCCGCCGAACGGCGGTGGGGTCTGGCCCACCACCAGCACACGCATCAGCCTCTTCCTGTGCATGCCGCGAAACTAGGTCCGCACCATGCGCCGGTGCCTTCTGCTGATCGCGAAGATCCATGCCCGATCGTTGACAGCCACGCGCCGCTTGAAGCGAACCATGCCCCCAACGAGCCGCGCCTATCTTCGCCGCGCTCCAATGCGCCTGCACCGCGAAGGCACCCCCACTCTGCTGCTGATCACGGCGCTGACCTGCTTCGGGCTCTTCGCGCTCTGGCAATGGCCGGTGCTGCCAAAGGTCATCATCGTCGTCCTGAGCGCGATGCTCATGGCCATTTGGTGCATCGTCCTTTGGTTCTTCCGCGTGCCGGGCCGCACTGTTCCAGCGAACGATGCGCATGTGCTCTCTCCGGCCGACGGCAAGGTGGTGGCGATTGAAGAGGTGCATGAGCCGGAGCATTTCAAAGGCAAGCGGATGCAGGTGAGCATCTTCATGAGCCCATTGAACGTGCACGTGAACTACTACCCAATCAACGGCACCACCAGCTACTACCGTTACCATCCCGGCAAATACCTGGTGGCATGGCACCCGAAGAGCAGCACCGAGAACGAGCGCAGCACCGTGGTGGTGCGGCATCCCCAGCACGGCGAGGTGCTGTTCCGGCAAATCGCCGGGGCGCTCGCACGTCGCATCTGCACGTACAGCCGAATCGGTGCACCTGCGCGTCAAGGCGATGAGTTCGGGTTCATCAAGTTCGGATCGCGCGTGGATGTGCTCCTTCCGCTGAATGCCCGCATCACCGTGAAGCTCGGCGACAAGGTGCAAGGCGCCACGACCGTGATTGCTCAATTCGTCTCCTGAATCATGACCCGCACCCTTAAGACCCTCCTGCTCGCCCTCATCGCAGCACTCGCCCTCTACGTCGCGTACGGCATGTGGAAGAAGAGCGGACCCAGCACGGACAAGCCTTCCACAGATGCGAACGGGTTGGTAAGCCCCAGCCCCTTCGAGGGCATGGGCATCCGTTACGACGGCCATTACCGGCATGAGGCAGGCGGCCTGCGGTACCTGTTGCGGTTCTACCCAGAAGGCCGCGTGGTCACTGTAAACGGCACCAAGGAGGTGGAAGCCACGCTTCCGAAGTTCCTCACCCGCGACACGCAGGGCAATCCGTCGATGGGCCTGTACAACGTGCCGGTGGAGGTGCGGAGCGACAGCCTCTTCTTCATCACGCGCCCCATGAAGGGCGAAATCAGCTATCGCGGCAAGGTGACCAGCGACCGCACCGTGCGCTTCATCCGCTACAGCCACATCAATGGCAAGACCTTCGACTTCGTGTACACCTTCCGCTCGGATGAGGAAGAGGCGCAGCTACAGCAGCAAGCTGCCGAGGTCGGCGAGGTGGGCGATACGGTAAGTGGCCAGTAGGTCCGGTTCCGTTTCAGCCGTGTAGTGCGCGTGGTCCCAGCCCGCATTGCGTGCTCCCTGCATGTCCGCCTCCACGTTGTCGCCGATCATGAGGCTCTCCGTCGCGTTGGCCCCGGCCTGCCGCAACGCCTCCTGAAAGATGCGCTGCGACGGCTTGGCAGCGCCAGCCCGCTCGCTGGTGAGCACCACATCGAAATGGGCATCCAGCCCGGCGCTGGCCAGCTTCACCTGCTGCACCTCCTCGAAGCCATTGGTGATGATATGCATGCGGAACCGTCCTTCCAAGGCGTGGATCAATTCACGCGCGCCGGGCATGAGTCCGGGCTTCCTCGGACATTGCGCGAGGTAATCCTCCGAGAGTGAAGCGGGCAATCGGTTGTCCGTGATGCCGAAGCGCTGGAGCGCTGATCGGAAGCGAAGCACGCGCAGCACCTCCTTCGGCATGCGCCCGGCCCCATGATCCGCCCAAAGCGCATGATTGATCTCCTCGTACACGCTGATGAAGGCTTCGGAGTCCGGGATGCCACGAGCCAGGAGGTCGTGTTGCCCCACCAATTCGCGCAGCGTCTCGCGCGAATTGCCCCGGAAGTCCCACAGCGTGTGGTCGAGGTCGAAGAAGAGGTGCTTGTAGGTGCTCACCGGAGGAAGCCCCATGCCGTGCTGAGCACCACCGACCACATGACCACGGCCGAGAGCAGCAAGGGCAGCGTTCGCCGATCGTGCCGGAAGTACTTCGCTGCGAGCAGGGAGGTGATGGGAATGGAGAGGATGGGCGGCATCACGGCTAGGCCGACGAGCCCGTAACTACGCTTGAGCCGGACGATGAAGCGATTGGTGCGCGTGAAGGAGGGCTTGGGCGCGATCCCCTTCGCCAGCCGCATGGCGCGACGGCGGACGTAGCGCTTGCGCAACCATTCGAGGATGCGGACACCGAGCAGGTAGAAGATCGCGGTGCCTGCAGCGCCGCCGCAAGCCAGCAGCACGATGGTCTGCATGTAGGTGTGGTTGAAGCCGTAGGACACGGCGGCAGCGAGCACGAACTTGGCGATGCTCATGCCGAGCACGGTGATGATGCCGAGCGCATCCATGCCTCAGGACTTCCGGCCGTATGCGAGATCACCGGCATCGCCCAAACCGGGGACGATATACGCCTGAGCGGTCATCTCCTCATCAATGGCGCCGATCCAGAAACGGGTACCGGCCGGGAGATGCAGCCGGGCATGCTCCAGCCCTTCCGCGCTGGCGATGGCCGCTACCACATGCAGCGATTTGGGCGTGCCCAACCGCAGCAGAGCACGGTACACCAGCACCATGCTCTGGCCGGTGGCGAGCATCGGGTCGCAAATCACGAGCACCCGGTCGTGCAGCGAGGGGCTGCTGAGGTACTCCACCTCGATATCGAAGCCCTCCTCTCCCTTGCGGTGCTTCCGGTAAGCGCTGATGAAGGCGTTGTCGGCGCGGTCGAAGTAATTGAGCAGGCCTTGGTGCATCGGCAGGCCCGCCCGCAGGATGGTGGCCAGCACGGGCTGCTCCGTGAGCATCTCCACGCGCGCCAGCCCCAGTGGCGTGGTTACCTCGCGCTCTTCATATTCCAGCGTCCGGCTCATCTCCATGGCCAGCACCTCTCCGATTCGCTCCAGGTTCCGTCGGAAGCGCATCGCATCCTTCTGCACCTCGGCATCGCGCAGCTCGGCGAGGAAGTGCCCTGCCACGCTGCGCTGTTTCACCAGTTCCATCACCATGGGCCTATCGCTTGATCCAACGTAGCGGCAACGGAAGCCTATTCCGCATCAGGCGTAAATATACCTTGGGCTGCGCACCGAAGCCGGCATTGAAGCGCGCCACGCTCGGCGTGTTCGATCCCGCGAAGTCGAGCAGCAGATCCCGGCCGGACATCCGCTCGATCCAGGCATCAACGATCCGGAACATCGCGCGTGCGTCATGCCCTTCCTCTGTGTTCGCCGACTTGAGCAGGATGGTCCGGCCCTGCCAAGTGGCGAAGCACGCGGCGGCGATCGGCTTTCCTTCATGTGACAGGGCGACCACTTCGCATTGACCGTTGGCGATGCCCTGCTCAATCACCTCAGTGAGTCCCGCCAACCCACGAAGCGCGCTGCGACCGTAACGCTTCCCGGTGGTTGCTGCGAAGAGCCGGGTGAACTCCGTTGCGGACAACATGCTCCAGCTCACGCTGTATCGCTCCTTCAAGTTGCGCCGATGACCCTTCGCGTATGCTGCGCGAATCTGTTCCACGCCCGCATTCAACGGCAGCACCTGGTTCGTGCATGGGATCAATCGATCGTCGTCCAACTCCCAGGTTTGCATCGCCTCATTCAGAAGGATGTCGGCATATCGGAATCGCTTGGGCAGCGCATCCATGAACCGCGCATGCACTTCGGCCGACGGCTGGGCGGCGAATACACCGAGCTGCTGCAGGCCGAGCGGCTGGAACAGGTAGTCGATGCCCCATTTGCGCCGATGTGTGAGCGGCATGACTGCCTGCACCGAATCATCCACCAATGCCTCCCACCCCGGGCTGGCGCAATCCAGCACCCAACTCTGGGCGTACCACATGCGATTGACGCACTGCAACAGCGAAGCATCCCAGCGCTCCTTGTCTATTTCATTATGACGCAGATGCCTGATCATGGAGCCGCTTCATGAATGATGGTGAGAATGGCATCACGCCAGGGCGAATTCAATCCGGTCCGCGCTAGGAAGCTCTCGTGCCAAAGCCCGGTGAAGGTGCCGCGCACACGTCTCACCGCTTCGATGATTACACGTGCTTCCTCAACCGCTTGGTCCGGCGTGAGCCCCAGCTTATCACGCAAGGTGTTGTCCATCACGGCGAAAGGATGGATGATCAGGCTGGTAGGCGCATCGCGCTCCAGGTCGTACCACGCGTATGGGGTGCACGTGCCCGCACGGAAGCCGAGTCGGTCATGCAGCCCCATGCTATGCTCCTCGCGGATCCCGAGCTGCACGGCGGTGCGAAACGTGCCGGGCGTGGAGAATCGCAGGAAATGCTGGCGGCTGAGATGCACATCACGATCAAGGATCCTGCCTAACCGCGCGCATTCGCCCTGCGTCATGCCCTCGACTTCGCTGCTCTGATAGGAAGGATGCACACCAATCTCCAGACGCGTTGCGAGCGATTGCAGGTAACCGGCATAAGCGGGCTCTTCCACCGGAACAGCATGGTCCCATTCACCGCGGTCAGCGGCAAGGACGAAGGCGATGGAACGCGCAGCGGAGGCCTTGAATGCGCCGAGCACCTCATCATCGAGGAGGTAGGGGTCAGGCGAACGACCGCGAAGCACACGTCCGCGCTCTCGAACCGCTTCCCAATCGCCTCGCAGCAGATCGCGCGTCCCTGAGCCCATGGTTCGCCACGTTGGCCGTCCCAGGTACTTGAACCCATTGTCCAGATCCACGGTGGCCACCTGGTCATAGGCGCGCTTCACCGAAGGCACACGGGAATCGATGGCGCGCCAGCGGTCCGCGATCAGAAGCGCCCATTCGTCTACCACGGGCCGGTGCAAGTAACCGTGCCGCGCAGCGTGCAAGGAGTCAGACAGCGGCCGACCATGATCATCCAAGGGCAAGGTCGACCATTCCTCGACGCGTGCGAGCAGGAAGAACGTGGCCGCGATTGGATCGAAGGTGAGGTCACCGCCCTGCACGGGGAAGAGCGCAGGAATCCCCTCGACATCCACGACAAGAGGGTCCGGTGCATCGGTTCCAGCGGCATCCAGGTATCCGCACGGCTTGATGTGAAAGGCGCCGTCTACGGATGATCCGCCATAGGCCATGCGCGGCCCATCAACGCCCGCCAGTGCCTCACGGCTATCGGCCCACCGAAGCTCCCATCCGAGCATGCTGCCTAAGAGCTGCTGCGCGGCATAACGCGCGCGCGGCCCGGGCGATTCCATCCAGATGTAGACGGGTTGCATGGTTGCTGAACGCCGGGAAGGTAACGGAGCGTCCGCGGTCGCCTTTGGTCATTCAATCATGCAACGGACGATGGCGTCCGCGGCATGACCATCGCCATAGAGCGGCTGGCAGGATGGAACTCCGTTCTTCAGGAAGGCCCCCACCGCGTCTTGAATCCGATGTGGCTCGGCGTCGACAAGCCGCGCCTGACCATGCTCCACCAGCTCAACCCATTCGGTCTCTGGACGCAGCACCACACACGGTTTGTTGAAGAAATAAGCCTCCTTCTGCACGCCCCCGCTGTCTGTGAGGATGAGCCGTGCATGCCGCTCCAGTTCAATCATGTCCAAATAGCCAACCGGGGGGATCAACCGCAACTGGGTGTCGTCATCCAGCATCCAAAGACCGTCTGCTTGCAGCCGAAGAATGCGCTCACGTGTCCGCGGATGCACCGGCACGACCACCGGTATAGCATGGGAAGCACTGCACGAGCGCAGCGCGCCGCAAATGGCGAGCAGCCGACGCGGATCATCCGTATTGAAATCGCGATGGATGGTGGCCAGCAAGTAGGCATTGCTGATGACCCCCAGCCGATCCAGAATATCGGACCGTTGCGCGGCGATCGCGGCGAAATGCATGCTGCTATCCAGCATCACGTCACCGGTCATGAGCACATGCGGATGGTCGATGCTAGGCGGGCCATCCGGCGCGACGCTGAACCCTTCGCGTTCGAGATTCCGCACCGCAGCGGCCGTCGGGCAGAACAGCCAGGTGGAGCAATGGTCGCAGACGACACGGTTCACCTCCTCGGGCATGGCCATGTTGAATGACCGCAGGCCGGCTTCCACATGCGCGATGGGCACATGCAGTTTCGCAGCGGCTAGAGCACCGGCCACCGTGCTGTTCGTATCGCCATAAAGGATGAGCGCGTCAGGCCGATGCTCGATCAAAGCGCGCTCGATACCCTCCAGCATCCGCGCGGTCTGCTGTCCATGCGGACCCGATCCCACCCCGAGATTGATGTCCGCCGGAGGGATGCCGAGCTCATCGAAGAATACCTGGCTCATCGCTGCATCGTAGTGCTGGCCGGTATGTAGTAGGATATGCTTCACATGCCCGACCCGGTGGAATGCGCGATCGATGGCCGCAGCCTTCACGAACTGAGGACGGGCCCCTACGATGCTCATCACCTTCCGCATCACATCATGCCATTGTCAGCGAAGCTGTAATAACCCGTTGAAGCCACGATGAGATGATCCTGTACCGCGATATCAAGAAGCCTCGCTCCTTCTGTGAGCTTTCGGGTGAGCACGATGTCCTCCTCGCTCGGCCGTAGCTGACCGCTGGGGTGATTGTGGCATAGAACGAGGCAGGATGCCCGCTTATCAAGCGCTTTCTTGAAAATCACCTTCGGATCGGCCACAGTGCCGTGCATTCCGCCGCTGCTCACGGGCAACAGTTCCAGGAGCCGATTCCCGCGGTCGAGCAGAAGCAGCCAAAACTCCTCGTGTTGCAAGTCGGCCAGTTTGGACCGGATCAGCTCAAAGGCGGCCGCGCTGCTGGTGATGGAAGGCCGGTCGGGTGCGTCCGCGGATCGCCTTCTGCGGCCGAGTTCCATCGCCGCAACGATCGTGAGGGCTTTTGCATCTCCCATGCCTTTGTGCTCGGTGAGTTCAGTCACGCCCAACGCGCTCAACCGATGCAGATCATTGCCCGTCTTCGCGAGGATCCGCTTCGCCAAGTCCAAGGCGCTCTCCTTGGCGGAGCCAGAACGGATCAAAATGGCCAGCAGCTCTGCATCTGAGAGCGACCGTGCCCCCAGGGTCATGAGTTTCTCCCGTGGGCGGTCGTCCTTGGCCCAGTCTCGAATGGGGATTCGGCTTTCGTCCTGCTGCTCCATGGCCAGGTCCTAAAACGAACAGGTCCCCGCATGCGAGGACCTGTCCAAGGTATGCCGACAACGGGTCACTTCAGTCCGTTCACGTGCTTCTTCACGGACGACTTCAGATTGGCCGCCTTGTTCTTGTGGATGATGTTGCGCTTCGCCAGCTTGTCCAGCATGGATGCCACCTCGGGCAGGAGCTTCTCGGCTTCCTTCTTATCCGTGGTGCTGCGCAGGGTCCGGACAGCGTTCCGGGTAGTCTTGTGCTGGTAGCGGTTACGGTCGTTCCGGGTCTCGGTCTGACGCACCCGCTTCAATGCTGACTTGTGATTGGCCATTGTGTTGTCCTTTGGGAAAGGGCCGCAAATATAGACCGCTTTACTTCATGACAAAGGCATTGGCGGGCAAAAAGGCCTGGAGCAGGCTCAGTAGGCGTTCTCGTCCCTGCCGAACATGTTGGTCACCGTCTTCACGATGATCCGTAGGTCCAGCCAGAAGGACCAGTTCTCTAGGTACCAGACGTCCAACTCCACCCGACGCTCCATCAGTTCCGGGGTGCGGGTCTCCCCGCGAAGCCCGTTCACCTGGGCCCAGCCAGTAATACCCGGGCGCACGAAGTGCCGGACCATGTACTTGTCGATGATGTCACGGTACTGGTCGTTGAGACGCAGGGGATGGGGTCGCGGTCCTGCCACGCTCATGTGGCCGAGCAGCACGTTCAGGAACTGCGGCATCTCATCCAGGTTGCTCTTCCGAAGGAACCGGCCCACACGTGTGACACGGGGATCATCCTTGGTCGCCTGCTTCACGTCAGCCTCCCCGTTCATGCGCATGCTGCGGAACTTCCAACAGACGAATTGCTTGTTGTCGCGTCCCAAACGCATCTGCTTGAAGAAGACCGGACCCCTACTGGTAAGCTTCACGAGCAGTGCCAGCAGCGGGAAGAGCCAAGTGAATACGAAGAGGATGACACCCGTCGAGAAGACAATATCGAAGGCACGCTTCAACCAGCGGTTCCCCAACCGGTCCAGCGGCTCCTTCCGCAATTTGCTCACTGGCACGGAGCCGTGGAACTCGAGGTCGCTGGTCTTCACCACCGGGATGAAGCTCTCGGCGCTCGGAATCACTCGGAACCGGATGGTGTTGCGCTCGCAGAACTCCATCAGGTCGGTGATCTCCTGACGGCGCGATCCTGGCAAAGCGCAATAAATGATGTCGATCCGGTTCATGACCGCGAAGGCTTTCACAGCCTCGACCTCGCCAACCCGACGGTTCGCCAAGGCGCCCTTGATCGGCTCGTCGCTGAAGATGCCACAGAAGCGATACCCACGAACGGTCTGGTCATCACAGTAGTGGAAGATCTCCTCTGCGGCCGTGCTGTAGCCAACGATCACCAAGTCCTTCACCGAGGTGAGCGGCTCCAAGCCAAGCACCTTCGTCAGGCCGCTTTGCACATTCTGGAGCGACATGCGACTGGAGCGAAGCAGGGTGGAAAGCTCCTGCCCTACATCCGATCCCCGTCGTCCGCCGTCAGCGCCGCCGTTGGTGGTAATGATTCGCTCCATTCGATGTTCTGCTGCGTTCCGTCCCTCGAAAAACCTGGTCTTGGAGAGTTGCGCAAAGCTAGGCCGCGTTCGCTGATGTGTCAAGTTGGTCGAAAAAAAACATGCCTTCGTCGAACGATTTCATACATCAATATGAGAATCGATTCACTAATAAGCAGATAGTCAGTTGATTACACCATTTCCCTTGGTTCTTGCTGCTCTTTTCTCGGGTGGTCGGAAAACATCGCGCACGAACAGGCCGATGAAGATGGTATTCGTCACAAGATAGCGCCTGAACAAGCGGCGCGGTTCAAGCCAGAGCCGATAGAGCCACTCTAGTGCCAAAGACCGCATCCAGCGCGGAGCCCGCTTGTCCACACCGGCGTAAAGCAGGAAGGCGCCCCCCAATCCGAGCATGACCCCATGCACACGGCCTTTCATAGCCGCCATGAAGCGTTCCTGCTTCGGGCAGCCCAGCGAAACCAAGACGATGCCCGCGCCCGTCTCGTTGATTCGGGCTGCTTCCTGTTCGAGGTCGAATTCTTCAAGCGGTATGAACGGAGGTGCGTAAGCCCCGGCAAACTGGATGCGGGGCCATTCGTTGACCGCGCGCTCCATGATTCTCGCTTGCACATCGGCCGTGCCGCCAAATAGGAAGACGGAGATCCCCGACTCGCTTGTGCCTTCCAGCAATGCGGGCAGGAGATCATTGCCCGCCACCCGCTCTTGCGCGATGCGATGGAACCATCGCATCGCGAACAGCACCGGCATGCCATCGGGCGTCGCTAAGTCGGCCCCATTCACCACTTGTGCGAAGCCAGGGTCTCTGGCCTCCACGGTCATATGCGCATTCACGCAGCACACGTATGCCGAACGATGCGCACGGCCCAGGTCGATGATACGCCGCACCTGCTCGGCAAAGGGCGCGTGGCTGATGCTCAAGGAGAGCACGGGCAGCTTGCCAGGTTGCACGGTGGCTTCCGTCATGAGCGGTGTTGATCGGTGTGTATCCGCGCATCCTTCCGGCTCCCGGCCGACCAGCGATGGCTCCCATCATCGTACCAACGGACGGTCTCCCTGACGGCATCCACCATGTTGAAGGGCGCCTCACCAAGCGCATCAATGGTGCGATCCATTGGGGTGATGTAGTCAGACGTCATGCTGCGGAACCGACCGCTGTTGATCGGGAAGGGCAGGTGGACCGCCTTTAGCAAGTCTCCACAAAGCGCCATTCCCTTCACAATCCACGTTGGGATGTAACGGACGCGTTGGCCCACGAGCTGCTTCGACACCTCCTCCACCCAATCCTTCAAGTCGATTGGTTGGTCCCCGACGTAGAACACCCGTTCATGAACTTTCTCCTTCGGCGAATCGAGCATGCGTTCAATCTGCCACACCACATTGCCCACGTAGCCATAAGAACGAATCACCCTTCCCTTGCCTGGATGGAAGTAGAGCCCTTTGCGCATCACTTTGAACATGACATCGCGGTAGCGCAGTGACCAAGGTCCCCAGATCGTTGTCGGGCGGATAATCGTCCACACGCAACTGAGCCCGGCTTCGCGTGTCGCCAATTCGGTGCGCCGCTTTGATTCGCCATATACCGTGAATGGCTTGAAATCCAGGTCGTCCTTGGGCACATATCCTGCCTCGCAGACGAATTGCGTGCTGGTGATGATGACGCGCTTGATTGTAGGAACCTGCTTAATGGCCTCCAGCAGGATGCGCGTTCCTTCGTGATTCTGCCGGTACGCATCCACATCAACAGGCTCCTCGGTATCGGTCCGGGCCGCGAGGTGAATCACATGGGTCGGTTCGAAGGTCAACAGCGCTGACAGTATCGCAGCGGCGTCAAGGATGTCGACTTCCTTCCAGTACGTCTGATGCGCAGGATTCAGCGGCGGATTCCAGTCCAGATTGAGCAAAGGGATACCGGCCCTGATGAACCTGGCCATCACGTTGGTGCCAATGAAGCCTGAGCCACCGGTGACTAGAAGACGCATGCCCGCACTCTCTGCCATTTGCCTTTGCGCCTCTGCGCGATCGGACGCCTCCAACGTAAAGGTGGATTTAAAGGTGCGCAGCGGGTACTCCAATCCGCAGCAGCACGTCCGCGAAACTATCCCCACGAACACACGATCCGCCGCCCGGGACTTCCGGGAGCCAACGATCCTCGGTTGAAGCCCATCGGCCGCATTTCCCTTCCGTCGACTTCTGCGCTGCGCTCGTCGAGATTCTTGAACCGGCAGGGGATAAGGCCGGTTCAAGGCCCCAAGCAATCAAACCTGTGGCTAGCATGAAGCATCGCTCCTACTCATTTCTCATCGCGCTCCTCCTCGGCCTCGGCCTCAAAGCAGCCACATACTACGTGTCGCCTACAGGGAACGACTCAAACAACGGCACCAGTCAGACCACGGCCTGGCAGACCATTGCCCGCGTGAATCAGCTAGGCACCTCCCTGCAACCGGGGGACCGTATCCTGTTTCAGCGGGGGGGGCTCTACCGGGGCAAGCTCACCATCAACGCCAACGGAAGCGCGGCCTCATGCATCGAAGTGGGCGCCTATGGGAGCGGTGACCATCCCATCATCAGCGGCAGCATCCCGGTGACCGGATGGACGCAGCACAACGGCAACATCTGGCGCGCCAACATCGCACAGCGGCCCAAGCACATCTACTCCAACGGCGCGCTCCAGACCATCGCGCGCTTCCCAAATAGCGGCTGGCTTCGCGTGGACCAGGGCACGAGCACTTCCCTAACGGACGCGGAACTCACCCAGCCGAATGGCTACTGGAACGGCTCGACAGCGGTGATCCGCACAACCAACTGGAGCTATGATACCGCATATGTGACGGCGCACGGCAATGGCATCCTCACGCACAGCGCCACCGGCAACAACCTGGCGAGCTATAACTGGGGCTATTTCATGCAGAATAAGCTTGAGCTGCTGGATGCCCCGGGCGAGTGGTTCTATGACAGCGCCGCTGGCCATCTCTATTTCTGGTGCCCCGGCAATATCAACCCCAACAACGCGCTTGTGGAAGGCACGGTGCTAGACAATGGCATCTATGTCAGCTACCAGCGCCACCACATCCGCATCGACGGCCTGCACCTCAGGCACCACACCAGCGCGTCGCTGCGCCTCTCTGGCAGCACCCAGCTCGAGGCGATGAACTGCCTTATCAACGATACCTGGCAGGCGATCCTGAGCACAGGATCCCAGCAGAGCTTCCATCACCTCAACATCCAGCGCACCTATGCCACTGCCGTCTTCCTGCAGGACAACGGCACCACCTTCGCCAACAACATCATACACAACGTCTGCAGGGAGCCGGGCCTCGGGGAGAACAACTGGGGCTACATCGGGCTGCGCACCAACGGCTACGATATGATCATCCGGGACAACGTGTTCACGGAGGTCGGCTACTGCGCCATCAACACCGAGCGCAACGCGTTGGTGGAGCGCAACATCGTGCGCGACTGCATGAAGCTCCTCAACGATGGCGGGGGCATCGCCTTCGACAACGCGGATGGCATGATCATCCGGAACAACATCGTGCAGGACCTGGTGGGGAACTTCGAGAGCAGCGCGCCGAATTTCCATGCGTGCTACTCCATCAGCTTCGGCATCTACTTCGGCAACATCAGCAACAAGAACACCCTGGTGAAGAACAACACGGTGTCCAACTGCAGCTCGGGCATCTACATCGACCACACGATGGCCAGCACGGGCAACCGGATTGAGGACAACGTGCTGTTCAACAACGCCATCGGGCTCTTCCTCTCGGACTTCAGCAACAACAACGGCCCGGCCGCCACACCGCCCTACCATGTTCCGCAGTTCAACGATGTCTACTCGGGCAACGTGATCTATGCGGTGAAGAAGGAACAGCTCTGCATGAAGCAGTACCACGTGTACAACGCCAACTTGGTCGACTACGGCACCTTCACCAACAACCGGTACTTCAATCCTTACAACGACCGGAGCATCTTCCTGCACAACGTCTTCAACGGCACCGAGAAGTACTACACGCTCGAGCGCTGGCAGTCCGAGCGCAACGAGGACCAGGGCTCCACCCGCAGTCCCCTACGCCTGGCGGATATGGATGTGACCGAGGTGTTCGGCGGAAATCTGGTGCCCAACGGCGCGTTCGCCGGCAATGTCAGCGATTGGGGCGGCTGGCCTACCAGCGGAACAGTAACGCACAATACCGCCCAACTGGACAACGGCAGCCTGCGGGCCAACTACACGGCGAACAACGGCTCACCCTGGTTCTATCTGAAACACAACACCAACGTGGCCGTGCAACAGGGCCAATGGTACCGCATGCGCTTCAGCCTGATCAGCGACATGGTGGGTGAAGTCAAAGTGGGCTTCAAAGGACTGAGCCAGGCCACCGGCCCACAAATGGAAGGGGCGCGCTTCATCCCCTTCGACGGCAACCGGCGGGACATGGAGATCTTCTTCCAGAGCTCCATCACCGATCAGGGCTACTGCTCTTTCACCAACCACTACACCGAAGGGCGCTACTTCCTGGACAATGTGGAGTTGCACCGTGTGGCCGCCACGCCCGTCAACCCATTCCTCCAGCAGCAGCTCCTTGTGAACGACCAGGCCGTGGCGCAGGACATGCCGCTCACCGGCTGCTGGAGCGACGTGCATGGGGGGCTTCACCATGGCAGCGTCACGCTGCAGCCATGGTCGTCAATCGTGCTCGTGAAAGAGGAGGATGCCACCTGCCTCTCCACCGATGTGCCCAACCTCGACGAGGAAATGGCAGCCATTGGCTTCATGGTGATGCCGAACCCTATCGTTCGCGGCATGGCGCTCAGCATCGGGAACACACGCATCACCTCTGGACAGCTCCGGCTCTTCGACCTGAGCGGCCAACTGGTATGGAGCGATCGATTCCACGGCGATGCTGTTGCCCATGAGATGCCGCCTTCCTTGGGCGCCGGCATGTACCTGCTACAGGTTGAGGGAAACGGGCGCATGGCGCAGGAACGCGTGATGCTGCTCTGACCCGGCCCATCCAACATGGCCACGCGCCTCCCGGGCATCAGGGGGGCGCGTTCGTTGTTCCAGGCCCGGTTCCGGAAGTGGGCAGCGCCTGGCGGCAGAGCGGCGCCATCATGCAGAACAGGATGGCATGGCCGATCTCCACACCGTAGCAGAAGATATCGAGCTGCCAGATGAACAACAGGTACGCGAAGCCACCGAAGATCGGGGCCAGCGCTGTTCCTTCCTGGTACTGTGCCCGATAGAACTTGAAGCCACGCCAGAAGATCACGTAAAGGAGCACCACGCCGAGGATGCCTTGCGCCACGGCGACCTCCGTGATGGTTGCATGGGTGTGCAGGTTGTATGAGCGCGGCTCATCCCACAGCACCGCGACGGCTTCGAGCAGGCCCAGCGCATAGTGTCCTTTAAAGCCGTTACCGAGCAACAGGCCGGTGCGATCGTTCAGCGCCCAATCTCCGACAGCCGTCCAGATGTAGCTGCGCCCGTTGAAAGTGGTGACATCCTCCACGGAGACCCGCTGCATGATGCGCGCGAAGACGGGCAAGCTGAGCAACTGATACACCAGCAAGGACGAACTCAACAGCAAGGGCATGGTGAAGAGCGAGATGGTGTAAAGGCCGCGCACCGCCTTGATGGCCCGAATGGCCAATAGCACAACGAGGAAGAGGAACACCAGGATGGAAAGCCGGCTGTTGATCTGGATCATGAAAGCAAGGCTCGCAATCAGTCCGAGCACACCGAGCGCCAGCGCCGCCGGACGCTGCACGGACCGGTTCATGCGCAACAACAGCATGAGCGACCATACCGCCAGGACATGCGAACCGGTATAGATCCCCCGTATGAATGGGAAGTTGGCGCGGCCCTCGAAGCTGTGACCAACGGCCTGGATGCCTGCGAGATAACCAAGCACGTTGATGGCCAGCAGGGCGCCCAGGCCCATGAATAGCAGATCCGCGAACCGGAACCGCTCGTCGTGCGCATTATGGTGGAGCACCACTACAGCTGCATTGAAAGGAGCCAGGAAGACCATGCAGGATAACAAGGCATTACCCATCTGCACACCGGGAATGCCACCTCGCAGGGCCACGAACATCGACACCGCGAGCGTGCCGATGTACGCCATGCAGAGCCACCAGGTGCCGGTGAGCATGCGGCCGATCCGCCGCCGGTAGAGCGCATCCAACAGATGGAAGATCAGGATGGCCACAAAGGCGGCCGACGAAATCATCATGCCTTTGGAGATGCCCGACTTCAACCCATAATAGCTGCCGATGCCGAACAGCGCGAAGCCCAGAACGAACAGCGCATTAACGAGTTGGCTCTTGCGGATCACGACGATGGATCAGCGTGCCTTTCCAGCCAGACTGTTCTTGAGTTTAATGATGCCTTGCACCAACGCCCCATCCTGCCCGCCGAGCATGCCCTTCACGGCGTTCTTGAACCGCTCCCCGCGCGTGAAGCCGATGAAGCGGTCGAAGTATGCGGCATCGCGGTGCGCATCGAGCATGATCAGCCGTGGATGCCGCAAGGGGAACACGATGTCCTTCGCGGTCCGCTTATTCCTCGGGTCCGCCAATCCGGTGGTGTGCGTTCCGTCCTCTCCGAAACCGATGTTGTCCACCAGGTTCATGTGCGGAAGGATGTTGAGCGCATGGTTGGCGATGCGCGTGATGTCCAACTGGTAGCTCCACGAATTCATCACGCCCGCATGCACGCGATCGAAGATCGCGCGGGCGACTTCCTCCTCATGGTGGTTCAGGAAGAAGTCGCGCAATAAGGGGCTTCCCTTCAGTTCGGGCCAGACGCTCATGTCCACGTCGTAATGCGCCCATACGCGCCGCCAGCTGGCCCAACCCCATGGCGCGCCGTAGCCGTGGGCGCTGAAGTAATAATCGCCGCCAACGGGTCCGGCCCAATCATCCAGCAGGTTGTTGCCCATCACCACCCAAATCCGCTCATCATGGCGGTATCGTTCGAGCATCTCCTGGCTGAAGCGGAAGAAGGAAGGGACGGGGAGCGTGTCATCCTCCAGCACGATGCCCTCCTCCTCATGCTCGAAGAACCAGGCGATGGCCGAGCTCACGCCTTGGCGCAAGCCCATGTTACGATCGTTGAAACGGGTATGCACCTCGCAAGGCCAATCCACCTCCTTCGCCAACACGCGCACTTCCTCACATCGCACCCGCTCCTCCTCGTTGCGCGGGCCGTCGGCCGCGAAATAGAGGCGTGGCGGACGTGCCTCACGAACGGCCTGGAACACCTGCCGCAGCGGCCCGATGCGGTTGAATCCGATGAGCAGGACCGGGGTTCGCAGGGTGAACGGTTCCACGGATGCAGCCATGGTCAGGGGACGTTGACGCGATTGTTGCGGTGGAAGACCTCGAAGTGGCGGAAGATGGAGATGGCATGGCGCGCCACCGTGCGGGCCGAAGCGAACTCATCCACGAAGCGGTACAGGAAGAGCTGCATCACATCGCGATATCGCACCGCCACATCCTGCACGATGTTGCCATACCGGTCGTATGGAAGCACTTCGATGCAGCCCGCAGCGAATGCCGTGGGCAGCAGCATGTTCGAGCCGTGCACGCCCACCACGATCTGGCTCGCGGCGTACGCACGGCACCAATTACGCTCAACATCCGCATCGATGGCGCGCGTGCGCAGATCGATCACACCCGCAGGCAGCGGTCGCTTGTCGCCCAGCCCGGCTACCACGGCCCGTACACCAGGGATGACATTCCTGATCCGGCGCAAGGTGGCCATGGCAAGGCGCTGCTGGTCGCCGAGGAAATACCATCGCGCGAGCCCGCCCATGCCGAGCTTCACCATTGTGCGGTACTTCAGCTTGTGCAGTGATGTGCGGAACCACAGGCGATCCTCGCGGAGCACGAAGGTCACCTGCGGCGGTGCCTGAAGGAAGGCCCCGATGTCGAAGGGCTTCACACCGGTGAAGCGCTCGATATCCACTTTCGATTTGTCCGGATGCGCGTACCCTTTGCCGAGCCAAACCTCATCGTAATCATCGAGGAAGGCTTTCACCTGCCGGTCGATCGACCGGTACCACCCATGCGCATGGCTCAGCTTCTGGTCCACCAGCCATACTTCGGCAACTCCTTTGGGCACCAGCCATTCGAACGACCTCGGCATGAGGATCACCAATCCAAGATCAGGATGAGCATCCAAGTAGTACTCGGCGTTCCAGAGCTTCAGGAGCACATGACCGTAGAGCACATCGAGCGTGTTGAGCAGCACAACGCGCTTGCACGCGCGAAGCACACGGCGCTCTATGCCCACCTCCTGGTCGCTCGGTGAGCGGAAGCCTTCACGCAAGGGCTCAGTCACCCATGCTTCCGCGCTCTTGGTGTCATGCATGGTGCCATCGGTCTTCCCAATGGCTACATCATGATCCACCGCGAAACCGACCGGCATATCGTGATAGAACGCGTAGCCGCAGGCGATGCAGGCGTACTCACCCAGCACATGCACGCCGGGGAAAACCACGCCGACCGCACGTGGATGGTCCGCTCCGCATTTCGGACAGGTCCGCTCGTTGAAGAGCGACGGCTTCACGGGCACGAGATGCTTGCTCACAGGGATCATGCGGCGCGATGAAACCTCCAGAAGGTGAAGATGCCAGTGACCATGAGACGCAGGTTCTCCCTGGTGCGCGGGAAGAGCAGATCGAGGGCGAAGATGCTCACGAAGAAGGAGATGATGGTGGCCCAGATGGCACCGATGGAGCGCAGCTCCGGGATGAGCATCCAATTGATGCTCACATTCAGGACCACGCCTACAAAGGCGGTGAAGAGCGAGTAGCGGAAGAGGCTCTCGTTGGTAATGAAGCTGCTCTTGCCGGTACCCATGTTCGTGAAGAAGAGGCGAATCGCGAAGAGCGAAAGAAGTGCACCCGCTGGCGCGAACTCGTTCCCGAACAGGAGCACGATGATCGGCTTGGCGAGGAAGTACAAGGGAATGGCCGTGATGAGAAAGAGCGCGAACATGAGCCGGTACTGGTTCAGCAAGCGGTCGGTGTACAAGGCATGCGAGACGGCTTTGGCCTTGGTGACCGCCGGCGCGAGGGTCTTCTGCACAATAACCGGTATGAATCCGAGCGCCTCAATCATGCGCAGCGCCACGGAATACTGGCCCACCTCCGCGAAGGCCTCCTTTTCGCCCACACGGGAAGTGAGCATGTCCTTGATCATCACCTGATCGATGCGGGCCTGAATGAAGAGCGCCATGCCGTAGATCAGCATCGGCCAGGACTCATTGAGCAGATGGCCGGCCATGCTGCGGCTCACCTTCCACTGCTTCCAATGCCCGCCCGCGCGCCGGTAGATGAGGAGGTAACCGATGGTGTTCACGACCCCCTCCGCCACATAGATCCAGGCCAGCCAGATCAGTGCATCGGCAGGCTCCATACGGCCGGTATGGATGAGCCACACGAGGAAGAGCTTCGCCAGCGTACTCATGAGCAGTTGCGCCAGTTGCACCGCCACCGCAGCGCCGGCCTTCACCTGCGCCATGAAGAAATGCTCCACCACCCCGAAGGGCCGCTGCAGCTCGGCGCAGGCGATGATCGCGATGAGCATCACCAGGAGATGGTCCATGCCCTTGAGCAGCGACCCCGCCACCGCGAGCAGCACGAGCATCACCGCTCCTCCGAGCTTGATGAACGCTGCCGTTCCCAGCAGCACATCGCGGTCCTGTGGGCGACGAACAAGGTCGCGCACAAGGATGTCGTCGATGCCCATGGCGCCCAACGCGAAGAACAGGCCCACGAAGCCGACTGCATAGTTGAGCTGACCGAAGAGCACATCGCCCAGCGCGCGCGCCACGAGCACTCCGGTGAGGAGGACCAGCGCCAAGCGTACCAGGCGCTCCACGAAGAGCCATGAAACGCTATGCAGGACCTTGCGCGAACCCTCGGAGCGGATCATGCGCCAACCGGACTACTTGGTGTAGTAGCCGTAACCATCAGCCTTGTCGGCCTTCATATCATTCAGCAGGATATCCACACGGCCCAACTTGCCCAAGGCGGTCAGTTCATTGATGGCGCGCAAGGCGCTACGGCGGGTTAACCGCTCGCGCACGACGTACAGCGTCACATCCAAGTGACCCATGAGCACCACGAACTCGCTCACCAATCCAATCGGCGAGGCATCGATGATGATATGATCGTATTGGCCACGCATGAGGGTGAGCAATTCGCCCATGCGTTGGCTCTCGGCAAGCTCACCGGGATTGGGAGGTATGGGCCCAGCGCCGATCACGTCGAGGCCTGGCACGTCGGAGGGCTTCACAATATCGCCAACGGTCGCCTCGCCGATCAGCCAGGTGCTAAGGCCCGGTCCATCCGGCAGGTCCATCGCCTTGACCACGTTGGGTCGCCGCATATCGGCATCGACGAGCAGCACTTTCTTGCCTGAGAGCGCCAGCACCGTGGCCAGGTTCACCGCGCAGAAAGTCTTGCCCTCGCCGCTCGTGCCAGACGTGAAGCCGATCACCTGGCGTGGCGCATTGGCATTTAGGTATTGCAGGTTGATGCGCGCGGTGCGGAACGATTCGGCCAGCAGCGATTTGGGCTCATTCGGCAATACGCGCTTCCGCTTGCTGGCGGGAATCACGGCGAGAACCGCCAGCGGCGTGGCACGCTTGAGCTCCTCGAGGCTGCTGATGCGGTCGTTAAAGAAATCGCGCACGAGGATAATGAGCACGGGGATGAGCAAGCCGATGAAGATGGCACCGCCCAGCACCACCTTCTTGCTGGGTCCAACGGCCGCGCCACCGACTACGCGGGCATCATCAACGATGCTCTTATCCACTTCGTCGGAGGCGATTGCGATGCCGGCCTCCGCCTTCTTCTCCATCAGGTAGGTGTAGACGCCTCCGCGGAGGTCCACTCGCGATCGGCCTGGCTGATGATTCGTTCCGCCTTGGGTTTCTGACCAAGCGAGTAGCTGATCTCGGAGATGCGCGCCCGTGTCCGGGCAAGGTCCGACTGGGAGCGCTCCAGGACGCTCTCGGCCAGTTGCTCCAATTGCCCAAGGAGGTTCTTGCGCTTGCGCTGCTTGGCGATGAAGGCCGGGCTGTTCTTCACGCCAGCGTTCACGCTCTCGGCATCGATCTCGGCGTTGAGCCGGGAGATGTCGATGATCAAGCTGTTGAGCGCCGGTTCATCGAAGCCGGTGGGCGGCGGGAAATTGCGGATGTCATCGCTTGCGCGCAGCCGCTGGAGCATCGATCCGCAGTACATCACGCGGCTCTCGATCCGGCCGCGCTCATCCTCCAGTTTGCTGCGCTCCTGGAACAGGAGGCTCGAGTTGCCCAACGGGTCGAGCGTGCCGGACCCGACGCGCTCCTGCTCCAGCCGTTGCTCCGCGCGCCGCAGCGAGTCCGAGGCACTGCCGATGAGGTCGTCGATGAACGAGATGGTCTTCCGGCCCTTCTGCTGCTGCTTGTACAGCGCACCCTCGATGAAGGTCTCCATCAGTTTGTTGATGAAGGCGATCTCCTTGTTCGGGGCATGGCCGGTCATGCTGAGCCTTACGATGTGCCCTTTGTTATCGGGCACTTCCACCTGAAGGCGGGAACCGTAGTTCATCAGCTGCTGCTCCAGGCTCACGATATGGAAGAAGTACTCCGAATGGGGGTCGTACGTGCGGTCCTCCGGGAAATCGATGCGGAAGCTCAGGTGGTCGCCGACGAAAGGCTCGCCGATGCGAACGGTCTGCTTGATGCGGTAGGACGGCAGGAACTCATCCATCAGCTCCTGTTGCTGCACATTGTAGAGCCGAACATTCTCGCCAGCGGCGCTCACCGTGTAAGTCCCAGCCGCCTTGTCCACGCTCACATTCACTGGGATACCGGTGATCTGCACGGCCGCCGAATCGAGATGCACCTTGAAGGGCGGATAGTCATACCGCTCCTTGACCATGAAATTCGCGCGCTCGTAATACGTCACGCTGAAATCGAGCCGGCGCAAGGTCTTGAGGATGTTGGTGCGCGAGGTCATCATGGCGATATCGTCCTCCAGTTGTGAGCTGCCGCGCACCAGCGACATGCCCTTGAGGAAATCCTCCTTCTTGCCGAAGCCGCTGCGGTCCCCTTCACCCATGAGCATGCGGGCCTCCACCAAGTAGTTCTTCGGCGTGACCTTGAGATAAGCAACGGCCAAGGCTCCGGCCAATCCGCAGGTGATGACGAACCACCACCAGCGCTGGAGCACCTTCTTGACGACGGCCCGGAGATCGATGATGTCGCTTGCAGGATTGGCGGCCATGCTCACTGTGTATTGTTCTTCACCACCGTGAAGACCACGGCCGCGGTGCTGAGCGTGGCCAGGATGATCGAGAGGATCTCCAGGTTCATGCGACCAGGGCGAGCCCTGAGCGCCGGCACGTACACCACGTCATTCGGAAGGAGGTAATAGTATTCGGAGCGCAACACGTCCGTGGTGCTCAGGTCCACGTAGAGCGCCTGCACCCCCCGATCGCTCTGCCGCATCAGCGTCACGTGCGATTTGTCGGCATACTCGTTCGGGCCACCGGCCATGGAGAGCGCATCGAGCATGGTGATCTGGTTGTTGTAGACGATATACGTACCGGGGCGCGAGACATTGCCCAGCACGCTGACGCGCCAATTCACCATCTTCATGATGACGGTGGCGTTCTGGAAGTACTCGTTGACCTTGCGCTGCACCAGGTCCTGTGCCTCGCCCACGGTAAGCCCTTGCAGCTTCACCTTGCCCACCTGTGGCAGCTGCACCATCCCGTTCTTGTCCACGGAGAATCCATTCACGTAAAGCGCCGCATCGCTCACCATCATGGCGCTGTTCTGGCTCTCCACATTGAAGTAGCGGTAGGACTGATCATCGAGTCCCATGACCCGGATGCTCAGCACATCGTTCACCTGCAGACGGTATTCGAACTTCTGGTTCTCGAACAGCTTGCTCGCGCCAGGCGTGAGGGATGGATCGTTCAGGTAGTTGATGGTGCGGCTTCCCACGCAGGCACCAAGCAAGAGTGATAGGCCGATGCCAAGGAAGAGGACCGGTTTATGAGACATGCGGTAAGGCTTGAGGCTGAGGTTCGGCGCTCCGGCCTGGTCGGCCATCGCAACATGGCCAAAGATAGCCGCGGCGTTCGCGGGCATGCGCAGCACACGACGAAGCGCTATCCACGATCGGCCGGTGATGGAAGCCCACCCTTGGATCAGCCTTTCAGCACGCCCCGGCTGATCACGATGCGCTGGACCTCGCTGGTGCCTTCGTAGATCTGGGTGATCTTGGCGTCGCGCATCAGGCGCTCCACGTGGTACTCCTTCACGTACCCATAGCCGCCGTGTACCTGCACCGCTTCCACGGCGGTGCGCATCGCCACCTCACTGGCGAAGACCTTGGCCATGGCGCTGGCCTGATCGTAATTCAGGTGTTGGTCCTTCAGCCAGGCAGCCTTCAGGCAGAGCAGGCGCGCGGCCTCGATCTCCGTGGCCATGTCGGCCAGCTTGAAGGCGATGGCCTGGTGCTCGCAAATCGGCTTGCCGAAGGCCTTGCGCTCCTTGCTGTAGGCGAGCGCTAATTCGTATGCGCCGCTGGCGATGCCCAGTGCCTGCGAGGCGATGCCGATGCGGCCGCCGCTCAGGGTCTTCATGGCGAAGGTGAAGCCGAAGCCGTCAGCTCCGATGCGGTTCTCCTTCGGCACTTTCACATCCTGGAACATGAGTGTGTGGGTGTCGCTGCCGCGGATGCCGAGCTTGTCCTCCTTGGCGCCCACCACGAAGCCGGGCATGCCCTTCTCAACAATCAGGCAATTGATGCCTTTGTGGCCTTTGGCCGCATCGGTCTGGGCCATCACCAGGTAGGTGCTGGCGGTGCCGCCGTTGGTGATCCAGTTCTTGGTGCCGTTCAACAGGTAGTGGTCGCCCATGTCGATGGCCGTGGTGCGCTGGCTGGTGGCATCGCTGCCCGCCTCGGGCTCACTCAGGCAGAACGCGCCGATCACGTCGCCCTTGGCCAGCGGCACCAGGTACTTACGCTTCTGCTCTTCGTTGCCGAACTGCTCCAGTCCCCAGCACACAAGACTGTTGTTCACGCTCATCACCACGCTGGTGCTGGCGTCCACCTTGCTGATCTCCTCCATGGCCAGCACGTAGCTGATGGTGTCCATGCCGCCGCCCCCGTACTCGGGGCTCACCATCATGCCGAGGAAGCCGAGCTCGCCGAGCTGCTTGACCTCGTCCTTGGGGAAGCGCTGCTCGCGGTCGCGGTCGATCACGCCTGGCTTCAGCACGTTCTGCGCGAAGTCGCGGGCGGCATCGCGCACGGCGAGTTGCTCTTCGCTGAGTTCGAAATTCAGTCCGGAAAGGGTGGCGGTGTCCTGCATGACGGGGATTGAATGGGGTTGGCGAAAGTAACCTGCGAGGGGCAACCGGTGTTCGGCCTTCCTTTGCCGTATGCCCTCGTATCGCGTCGTCGGTGTCATGAGCGGCAGCTCGCTCGATGGGCTGGACGTGGCCCTGTGCATCCTCACGCTGCAACGAGGCAAGTGGAGCTACCGGATCGAGGAAGCCCGCACCATCCCCTACCCCGCTATACTGCGCGAGCGCTTGCTGACCGTGATGAGTGGCTCTGCGTGGGAACTGGCACAGCTGGACGCTGAATTGGGGCGCTTCATCGGCAACGCGTGCAAGCGCTACTCGGGCAGGGCTGAACTGATCGCCTCGCACGGACACACCATCTTCCATCAGCCGGACAAGGGCTTCACCACCCAGGTCGGTTCAGGTGCCATGGTCGCAACGACGAGCGCCATCACCACCGTGTGCGACATCCGTTCGACCGATGTGGCGCTGGGCGGGCAAGGCGCTCCGCTGGTACCGCTGGGCGAGCAACTGCTTTTCCCGGAATACAACGCCTTCGTCAACATCGGCGGCATCTGCAACGTGAGTCTGCACGGCCCGAAGGGCATCGTTGGCTACGACGTGTGCATCGGCAACCAGGCGCTCAACTTCCTCGCGAACGAAATGGGCGAAGCGTACGACGCGAAAGGTGCCCTGGCCCGGAGCGGCTCTGTGCATGAACCGCTGCTCGCTGCTTTGAATGCGCTCCCCTTCCATCGCCAGAAGCCGCCGCGCTCCTTGGGCCGGGAATGGTTCGATGCAGAAGTGCGGCCGCTGATCGCGAACAAGCGCATCCCGTTGCATGACCGCCTGCGCACGGTGGTGGAGCACATCGCGCAACAGTTGGCCAAAGCCTTGTTGAAGGCGAATGGACCGGTTCTCGTTACTGGCGGCGGGGCGCACAATCGCTTCCTCATGGAGCGCTTAAGGAAGCTCGCACATACGCCCATCGAAGTGCCGGACCAGCGAACGGTGGACTACAAGGAAGCGCTGGTGTTCGCGCTGCTCGGTGTCTTGCGCATGCGCGGCGAAGTGAACGCGCTGGCCTGCGTGACTGGGGCGAAACGCGATAGTGTGGGAGGGGCGGTCCACCATCCCAATTAACAGCCCAACGGGATAACCCCAACAGCAATGAGCCTCTGCGGCTACTGGTCGCGCATACATTCGCGCCGACCCGAATTGGATTGTGATGCGCGATGCCCTGCAACGCTTCGAGGAGCGTGCCCCTGAGGTCGTCTTCGAGTGGAACGACGCCCCCACGGGCGCGCGTGGCTGGGTGGTGATCAACAGCCTACGTGGCGGAGCGGCCGGCGGCGGCACTCGCATGCGCAAAGGCCTCGATCGCCGCGAGGTGGAGAGCCTGGCCAAGACCATGGAGGTCAAGTTCAGCGTGTGCGGCCCGCCCATCGGCGGCGCAAAGAGCGGCATCGATTTCGACCCTTCTGACCCGCGCAAGAATGCCGTGCTCGACCGCTGGTACAAGGCCGTGATGCCCCTGTTGAAGACCTACTACGGCACTGGCGGCGACATGAACGTGGACGAGCTTCACGACGTGATCCCCATCACCGAGCGTTACGGCCTGCGTCACCCACAGGAGGGCGTAGTGAATGGCCATATCGGCAGCGAAGAGGGACCTAAAGCCAAGGCGATCGCCCAACTGCGCGCCGGCGTGAGCAAGGTTGTCGATGACCCGGCTTATGTGCCGGTACCTGGCAAATACGCTGTGGCCGACATGATCACCGGATGGGGCGTGGCGGAAAGCGTTCGCCATTGCTACCGCATCCATGGCGGCGATTTGAAGGGCAAGCGCGTGATTGTGCAGGGCTGGGGCAATGTGGGCGCGGCAGCGGGCTATTACCTCGCGCAGCAAGGCGCCAGCATCGTGGGAATCATCGACCGGCACGGCGGCGCCATCGTGCCCGAAGGCTTCAGCGCTGACGAGGTGCGCACGTTATTCCTGGATCGTGCGGGCAATGCGCTGCGCATGCAGGACATGCTCTCATTCGATGAGGTGAACGCCCGCATCTGGGACATGGGTGCGGAGATCTTCCTGCCATGCGCCGCCAGCCGCTTGGTGACGAATGATCAGGTGGACCGCATGGCGAAGGCCGGCCTGGAAGTGATCAGCTGCGGCGCTAACGTCCCCTTCGCTGACCCGCAGATCTTCTATGGGCCCATCGCTGAGCACGCGGACGGACTCGTGACTGTGATACCCGATTTCATCGCCAATTGCGGCATGGCACGTGTGTTCGCCTATTGCATGCGCCCGGATCAAGCGCTGAGTGACCAAGCCATCTTCGGCGATGTCAGCGCGACCATTTCCAAGGCTCTCGAGGATTGCCACAAGCGCCATCCGGAACGAACACACCTCACCCGCACCGGCTTCGAAATCGCACTTGCCCAATTGAACTGAGATAATTCCCTGCGGCTTTCCGCCGTTCCACTTCAACCCGAACACCACCGATGCATTTCACGCTCCTCACCCAGATCGATCAGGCACGCCAGGTCCTGGAACAGGCCAATACCACACCTGCCGAGCCCGTGCTGGAGACCATTTCCATCTGGGAACTCATCTCCAATGGCGGCTGGTACATCATGGGACCCCTCGGCCTCATGTCGCTCATCGCCATCTACCTCATCATCGAGCGCAGCATGGCCATCCGGCGCGCGCTGAGGGAGGAGAAGGACTTCATGAACAAAATCCGCGACTACGTGAGCGAAGGCAAGATCGACAGCGCCCGCAACCTCTGTACCCAGACCAGCTCCCCCATCGCCCGGATGCTCGACAAAGGCCTCAGCCGCATCGGCAAGCCGCTGAAGGACATCGAGGTGAGCATCGAGAACGCGGGAAAACTGGAGGTCTATCAGCTAGAGAAGGGGCTGAGCCTGCTGGCGACGATTGCTGGCGCGGCGCCGATGATGGGCTTCCTGGGCACGGTCATCGGCATGATCGTCACCTTCCACACCATGAAGATCAGCGGTGCAGGTGTGGAGATCGCCCAGTTGAGCGGCGGCATCATGCAGGCCATGGTTACCACAGTGGCGGGCTTGGTCATCGGCATCATCGCATACGTTGCATACAACACGCTGGTGGCACGTGTGGGCAAGGTGGTGCAGACCATGGAGGCCACCACTATCGCCTTCATGGACGTGCTCGAATCACCCGCCAAATAAGGCCCAATGGGACTGCGAAGCACACACAAGATCGATGCGGGGTTCAGCATGAGCTCCATGACCGACCTGGTCTTCTTGCTGCTCATCTTCTTCGTCATTGTGAGCACATTGGTGAGCCCTTACGCGCTGCCTGTGGACCTACCCAAGAGCGCCAACAAGACCAAGGAGAAGCCGAAGGTGGCCGTGCGCATCGATGCAGAACTCCACTACAGCGTGAATAATGCGCTGATCGAACCCGCCGATCTGGAAGGTGTACTGAAGGACCAGATGAGCAAGCACCCAGGCGACCAGGCCATCGTGATGCACGTGGATCAGAGCGTGCCGACCGGCATGACGGTGAGCGTGCTGGACATCGCGAAACGCAACAAGTGGAAGATCATCCTGGCCACAAAACCTGAATAGTGCAGCACGTACGGCAATCCAGGAAACCAGCGATCGGCACGCGATTCGAATCCCAAGGGCCATGAGCACCGTGACACTACACCAGCAGGACCGCGACCGACGTACCGGTGCCATTGGCACCATTGTCTTCCACGTCATCTTGATCCTGCTCTTCCTGCTATTCGGCCTCACCCAGCCCAATCCACTTCCCAAGGACGAAGGCATTGAACTCATATTCGAGAGCGCCGGTGGACTCTCCGGCGGAGACCCCGCACCCAACCCTGGTTCGCCGCAGGAATCCGCACCCAGCGACCCGTCGCCTGCGATTCCGGAGGATGTGGCCACCGAGGAGGAAAGCCCGGTGGAAACGCCGAAGCCCGTGAAGCCGCAGCCCAAACCAAAGCCGCAACCCAGCGAACCGAAGCCGCCCAAGCCCAACCCGAACGCCCTCTTCACTCCTTCGGGCACGCCCAGCCAGACCACCACTACCAATCCAGGGGGCAGCAACAGCAATGCAAGCAATCCCGGTGGCGGTGGTGTCGGCAGCTTCCATGGCCCAGGCTTCGAGGGCCGATTGGACGGCCGTGGAACCTCGCGAATCCCCACCTTCCGCAACGACAACACCGAGGCCGGCATCGTCGCGGTGGACATCAAAGTGGATGCAAACGGTAAGGTGATCTACGCGAAAGGCAAGCTGGACCGTCCAACCACAACCACTTCTCCGCAGCTGCATGCCCTCGCCGAGGGTTATGCGAAGCAGTTCCAGTTCACGGGCCGTGATGGCTCGAGCCTCGACCAAGTGGGCTACATCGTCTTCAATTTCACGGTGAAGTAGCGGTGACCTACACGGAGACGCTGGCGTACCTCTACGCGCGGCTCCCCATGTTCCAGCGGGTGGGACAGGCGGCCTACAAGGCCGATCTGAACAATACGCTTGCGCTCGTGGAATCGCTGGGTCATCCGGAGCGCGGCCTGAAATTCGTTCACGTGGCCGGCACCAACGGCAAGGGCAGCACCAGTTCACTCATCGCCAGCGCGCTGCAATGCGTAGGGTACAAGGTCGGCCTGCACACCTCGCCGCACCTGAAGGACTTCCGCGAGCGCTTCCGCATCAATGGCGCGATGGTGAGCGAGGAAACGGTGACGCGCTTCGTGGAGGAGCATCGCGCTGCGTTCGAACCCATCGCGCCGTCGTTCTTCGAGTGGGGCGTGGCCTTCGCGCTGTGGTGGTTCCGTGAGCAGCAGGTGGACATCGCCGTGCTGGAGACGGGCATGGGAGGAAGGCTCGACAGCACCAACGTGGTGATGCCCGAGGTGAGCGTGATCACCAATATCGGCTGGGACCACATGCAATTCCTTGGAAACTCCTTGGAGGCGATCGCTGCCGAAAAGGCCGGCATCATCAAACGCGGCGTTCCGGTGGTGATCGGCGAGGCGGAGGGAGATGTTGCCGAGGTACTCCGCCAGAAGGCCGAGCACGAACGGGCGCCCATCACCTTCGTGGACCACGGCGTTCCGGTTCCCTTTCGCACCGCACTAGCTGGCGCACATCAGGATCGAAATGCACGTACAGCTCTCGCCACCATTTCGCAATTGAAGCAGCGCGGCTGGCGAATCCCGGACGAAGCTGTCGCGCTGGGCTTCGTGGAAGTTGTGGCGCGCACCGGGCTTCGCGGCCGTTGGGAAATACTCGGCCATGCACCGCTCACCATCGCCGATGTGGCGCACAATGTGGATGGTATGCGCGTGCTGAACGAGCTTCTCGCGCACACCAGCTACGGCCGCCTGCATGTGGTGCTGGGCATGGTGAACGACAAGGACATCGATGCCGTGCTCCACCTGCTACCGAAGAACGGGAGCTACCACTTCTGCAAAGCCAACATCCCGCGCGGCTTGGATGCCGATGAACTGCGCGTGAAGGGAGAATTGTACGGGTTGACGGGGACCAGCCATGCTTCTGTTGCCGAAGCCTTGGAAGCAGCGCGACTGGGCGCCGAAGAGCACGACCTGGTGCTGGTGACAGGCAGTGTGTTCGTGGTGGCGGAAGTGTTGTGAACGAGAAAGCCCCGGCTTTCGCCGAGGCTTGTGGGACGTACTGGATTCGAACCAGTGACCTCATGCGTGTGAAGCATGCGCTCTGAACCAGCTGAGCTAACGTCCCATCGCGTTCATCATACGACCCTGCCGGAGTCGACAGGCTGAGCGTGGAGGCAGCCGGATTCGAACCAGCGACCCTCTGCTTGTAAGGCAGATGCTCTGAACCAGCTGAGCTATGCCTCCATGATGCAACGACAACCAAAGAACTACGCCTACTGCTTCCTCCAGATGGTTTTCCGGTGAAGGGCGGCAAATATAGACGGCCGATTCCACGGCATCTGATTGTCCGATTCAACCTCGTCTATGGCTGAAAACGATTCGTTCCCAAATGTCAAATCCCCTGTTTATCAGGATGATGTGTATCAATTGATGTTTTGTTCATCTTTTTATTAGTATAGTTAGACATTTTTCGTTCCTTTGTCCAGCCTTTTAGACATACCCATAAACAATCGAACATGTCCACCCTCGAGTTCAACCAGCAGTTGCTGAGCCTCCGCCAGCAACTGTACTACTTCGCTTTGGGCTTGACCAAGGACCGTGACAACGCGCTGGACCTTGTGCAGGAGAGCATGCTTCGGGCCATCACCTTCCGCGACAAGTTCCGTGAGAACACCAACTTCAAAGCGTGGGTATATACCATCGTGAAGAACACATTCATCAATGGGCACCGCCGCAGCAAGCGCACCCGCTTACTGATGGACTCTGTGGAACGCGAGCGTGAACAGGTGAGCCAGGTTCAGACGCCAGCCTCGGTGGAAGCCAATGTGAAGCGCGGCGAGATCGAGCGTAGCTTGGAGCGTTTGGGCCCCGCATTCCGTACGCCCTTCCTGATGCATTTCGAAGGATACAAATACCACGAGATCGCAGAGCACATGGGCATCCCTATCGGTACGGTGAAGAGCCGGATCCATCATGCCCGCCAGCGCCTGCAGGATTCGCTCACCGACAAGCACGTGCAGAACTGAGCAATGAAGCACGCCTTGGTCATTGGCTCCGGATTCGCTGGTTTGGCCGCTGCGGCTGCGCTCGCACAGAAGGGCTTCGGCGTGACCGTGTTGGAGAAGAACGACCAGCCAGGAGGTCGCGCGCGGACATGGAGCGACAAGGGCTTCACCTTCGACATGGGGGCCAGCTTCGATTGGATGCCCGAGGTTTTCGAGCGCTTCTTCGCGGCCTTCGGTGAGCGCGTCGAGGACCACTACCAGCTCGTGCGCCTCGACCCGAGCTACAGCGTGGTCTTCGGTCCCGGTGAGAAATGGTCGCTGCCCGCTGACCCCATCGCCCTCCGAGCCTTTTTCGACAGCAAGGAGAAAGGCGCCGGTGCGCAACTCGACCGCTTCCTTGCCGAAGCCAAGTTGAAGTACAACCTCGGCATGGGCGAGCTGGTTTACCGTCCATCGCTCAGTTGGCGAGAGTACATGCACCCGGGCTTGATTGGTGGACTGCTGAAGGCGAAGGTGTTCCGCAGCCTGCGCAAGCACGTGCAGGCGCACTTCACCGAAGAGAAGCTCCGACTGCTGATGGAATTCCCCGTTCTCTTCCTCGGCGCTGCACCACAGAACACCCCGGCGCTCTACAGCCTGATGAACTACGCCGACATGGAACTGGGCACCTGGTACCCGATCGGCGGCATGGGCAAGGTCGTGGAAGCGTTCGTTCGTGTGGCTGAGAAGCAGGGCGCTACCATCCATTGCGGCACGCCGGTGAGGCGCATCTGTGTGGAGAATGGCATGGCCATTGGCGTGGAAACCGAAAAAGGGCTGGTGCGCGCGGACATTGTAGTGGCGGGCGCCGACTACCACCACGTGGACCAGGAGCTGCTTCCAAAGGATCAGCAGAGCTATTCATCGGACTATTGGAGGAAGCGCATCATGGCGCCCAGCGGACTTCTCTTCTACCTCGGCTTCAATCGCCAATTACCCGGCCTGGATCACCATACGCTATTCTTCGATGCATCACTGGACGTGCACAGCTCGGAGATCTACGATGAACCCGCATGGCCGAGCAAACCGCTCTTCTACACGAGCTGCGCTAGCAAGACCGATGCGAGCTTGGCGCCAGAGGGCATGGAGAGCATGGTGGTCCTGATTCCCATCGCACCGGGGTTGAAGGACGAAGAGGCCACGCGCGAGCGCTACTACCATGGGGTGATGGAGCGCCTCGGCAAACACATCGGTTTCGATCCGCGACCCCATGTGGTGCTCAAACGCAGCTATAGCATCAACGACCTGCAATCCGATTACAACGCATTTCGAGGCAACGCATATGGCATGGCCAACACTATCCTGCAGACCGGTCCGTTGCGCCCGAGCATGAAGAGCCGCAAGGTGAGGGGCCTCTACTACACCGGCCAGCTCACCGTGCCCGGTCCCGGCGTGCCGCCTGCGATAATCAGCGGGCAGGTGGTGGCTGAGCTGATCGAGAAGGAACACGCACGCAAACCCATCAGGGCATGAACACGATCGCGCTTTACGACAAGGTCTGCCTGAAGGCCAGCCGACAGGCCACATACAACTATAGCACCTCGTTCTCGTTGGGCATCCGCTCGCTCGACAAGCGCTTTCACAGTCCTATCCATGCAATCTACGGCTTCGTACGCTTCGCCGATGAGATCGTGGACACCTTCCATGGGTTCGATAAAGAGGCGCTTCTGGCTCGATTCCGTGACGACACGCATCGCGCCGTCGCCGAAGGCATCAGTCTCAACCCCATCCTGCACAGCTTTCAGCGTGTGGTAAACCGATACGGCATCGAGCGCGAGTTGTACGTCACCTTCCTGGACAGCATGGCCATGGATCTCACAGACAAGCGCCACGACAAGCGCAGCTACGCCACCTATATCCTGGGCAGTGCTGAAGTCGTCGGTCTGATGTGCCTCCGCGTGTTCTGCGAAGGCGATGAATCGCTCTACCAACAGCTAAAGCCAGCTGCCATGAAGCTGGGCGCTGCGTTCCAAAAAGTGAACTTCCTGCGCGACCTGAAGGACGACCATCGGAATCTGGGGCGCACATATTTCCCGGGAATCGACCTGCACGAATGGAACGAGGAGGCCAAACGGGCCATCGAACACGACATCCAGGCCGACTTCGATGCAGCGATCACAGGTATTCGGAAGCTCCCGAAGGGCGCTCGTTTCGGCGTATACATGGCATACATCTACTACGTGGCGCTCTTCGGCAAGATCAAAGCGTTGCCCGCCTGCCACATCCTGCAAGAACGCGTTCGCGTGCGCAACCGCAAGAAGCTTGCGCTGCTCACCACCAGCTACTTCCGCCATAGTTTCGGCTTGCTCTAAGGGATGAACCGCGCAGCGATGGAGGAGGATCAAGTGGTCCTGGTGAACGAGCTCGACGAGGTCATCGGCACCATGGGCAAGTTGCGCGCGCATAAGGAAGGCGCGTTGCACCGGGCCTTCAGCGTATTCCTCTTCGATGAGCAGGGGCGACTGCTGATGCAGCGTAGAGCGCCGGGCAAGTACCATAGCGCCGGCCTGTGGACCAATACCTGCTGCAGCCATCCACGGCTCAATGAGGCCGTTGCAGAAGCAGCCCGGCGCAGGCTGAAGGAAGAGATGGGCATCGAGGCAGAACTTGTTCCACGGTTCAGCTTCATCTACCGCGCGGCCCTCGACAACGAGTTGCAGGAGCATGAGCTGGACCATGTGCTCTTCGGTTCCTATTCCGGTCCGGCCCGACCGGCTCCGCAGGAAGCCGACGACTGGAAATTCGTTCACCCTGCCGCGCTCGAAGCCGACATGAATGCTAATCCTAAGCGCTACACCGTATGGCTGCGGGAATGCTGGGCCCGCGTGCTCGAGGAGAGAGGAAAATTGACGGTGGCATGAAGCCACGCATCAGCATCCATTGGTTCCGCCGCGATCTTCGGCTGGCGGACAATCACGGCTTCTTCCGCGCGCTGAGTGAGCACGGCGATGTGCTGCCGCTCTTCATATTCGATACGGAGATCCTGGGCAAGCTCGAGGACAGGCACGACCGCCGCGTCGATTTCATCCACCGCGCGCTTGCTGGCATGCAAGAGGGGCTGCTGAAGCACGGGAGCACATTGCTGGTGGAGCATGGCAAGCCCATCGAGGTCTGGAAGCTCCTGATGGAGCGCTTTGAGATAGCGTCAGTGACCACCAACCACGACCACGAGCCATACGCCATCACACGCGACAAGGCCGTGGGCGAGCTGCTGGCCATGCATGGCATTCCCTTCCGCAGCTTCAAGGACATCAGCATCTACGAGCGGGGTGAAGTGGTGAAGGACGGCGGCGGCCCCTACACGGTATACACCCCGTATATGCGCCAGTGGCGGGCGCAGTTCAAGCCAGAAATGGCAAATCCCTTCCGCAGTGAATCGCACCTGCACCGGCTTTGGAAGCGCGAGCCGATGAAGCTGCCCAGCTTGTCGGACATCGGCTTCCTGCCTACCGACCTGCAATCACCACCCATGGTCGTACCCGAGGCACTCCTGCAGGACTACGAGCGCACCCGTGACAACCCAGCGGTGATGGGGACAAGCAGGATGAGCACCCACCTGCGCTTTGGCACCGTGAGCGTGCGGGCTCTGGTGCGAGAGAGCCTAAGCGTAAGCGCGCAATACCTCAACGAGCTCATCTGGCGTGAGTTCTTCATGCAAGTCCTGTGGCACTTCCCGCATCGTGATAAGGCCTTCAAGCCGGCGTACGACCACATTCCCTGGCGCGATGATGAAGCCGGGTTCGACGCTTGGCGCGAAGGGCGAACCGGCTATCCTTTGGTGGATGCGGGAATGCGTGAACTGGCAGCTACCGGCCTGATGCACAACCGGGTCCGGATGGTGGTGGCCAGCTTCCTCACCAAGCACCTGCTGATTGATTGGCGATGGGGCGAGGCGTGGTTCGCCCAGAAACTGCTCGATTTCGAGCTCAGCAGTAACAACGGGGGCTGGCAATGGGCCTCAGGCTCAGGCTGTGACGCAGCCCCATACTTCCGCATATTCAACCCCCAGTTGCAACTCCAACGATTCGACCCCCAGTTAATTTATGTCAAGCATTGGGTGCCAGAGCATGGAACGGCAAACTATGTGCGCTCAATAGTCGTTCACGAAGCAGCGAGAGACAGGGTTTTGCGAGTCTATAAGGAGGCCCTGTCAGAGAATGCGAAAACGACCGACACTCAAACGAAATTGCTCTATTAGCCATGCCACGCAAGAAGAAATCACTCATCCTCACCCAGCCGGTGAAGGATGGCTTGAAAGCCATAAAGGTGCGCCTCGATGCACGAACCGTTATCACGTTGGCCAGCCAGAAGGCATTGGAGTTCTGGAGGCAGCGGTACCCCAAACTTGAGGTGATCGGGTAAGCCATGCCACGCAAGAAGCCCGCCCTCATACTGGAACGCCCCATCAAGCAGGGCGTGAAGGAAATCAAAGTGCGCCTGGATGCACGTACGATCATCACTGTTAGCAGTCAGAAAGCTCTGGAGAACTGGCGCAAGCGTTACCCGAAGCTCGAGGTGCTCAAATGAATGGCCATGCACGTCCTGGAGCGGTCGCAGTTGCTGCACGCCACCTTGAATGAGGCGTGGGCATTCTTCAGCACCCCAAAGAATCTGGCGCGCATCACGCCAGAGGACATGGGCTTCGTCATCACGGAGCCCTTCGATGACCGTCCTGCGCATGCCGGACAATTGATTCACTATTCCGTCCGGCCGTTCTTCAACATTCCCGTCACGTGGATTACACGGATTGAGGAAGTCTTGCCCCCCTATCGCTTCGTGGACACTCAGCTCAAAGGCCCGTACAAGCGCTGGTGGCACCAGCATACATTCGAAGCGTTCGAAGATGGGGTACTGATGCGCGACCGCGTGGAATACGAGCTGCCCTTCGGGTTCCTGGGCGATTTCATGCACGATTTGCTGGTGAAGCAAAGACTGAAGCGCATCTTCGACCATCGCTGGGCCATACTGGAGGTACTTTTCGGGCGGAAGCACCGAACCCTCCCGGGCACGGTGGTGTTCTGAAGACATGTCCATCTGGGCCATCCTCGGCATCGTCATCGCAACTGCGGTGTTCATGGAGTTCGTGGCATGGGCGGCGCACAAGTACGTGATGCATGGCTTTCTCTGGTACCTGCATTCCGATCATCATCGAAAGGACCATTATAGCTTCCTCGAGCGCAACGATGCCTTCTTCCTGATCTTCGCCATTCCGTCCGTGGTCCTGTTCATCGTCGGAAGCATCCAAGGCATCCACACACCGTGGCTTTGGGTCGGGTTGGGCATTCTCGTATATGGCATCCTGTACTTCATCGTTCATGAGGTGTTCATCCACCAGCGCATCAAGCGGCTCCGCGACACGAATAATCCATACTTCCTCGCCATCCGCAGGGCTCACAAGGCCCACCACAAGCACCTGAGCAAGGAGGATGGCGAGTGCTTTGGCATGCTGGTGGTCCCGTTCAAATACTACCTAGAAGCGAGACGCATCCTGTCACAGCGTAACGCGTGATGCGGTCCTGTGCATAACGCTCGGCACGGAGCCCTTCAGCGAATCAGGTCGCGGCTACATTTGGCCGGTCTGAAGGATTGACCATTGCAACGACTAAGCAGCTACTTCGAGCATTTAGTCAAAGCACGCACTCGGCACGGCGTGCATTCGCCGTTCGTCTTCGACCTGGTGGAGAAGGTGCTTCGTCCGCAGCCCGCGTTGCCGGACTTCATGGCCATCGAGGCGTTGCGCGATGACCTGTTCCGCAGCGAGCAGACCATCCGGGTGAATGACCTCGGCGCCGGTTCGCGCAAATTGGACCTGCCTGTGAGGCGAGTAGCAGACATGGCACGAACGTCCATGAAAGGGACGCGGCAGGCGCAGATGCTCTTCCGCTTGGCGCGCTGCTTCGAACCCGGGAGCGTGCTGGAGCTGGGAACCTGTTTCGGCCTGACCACGCTGTATCTGGCCAAGGGTGCCGAGAACGGAACGGTGCATACAATAGAGGGCTGCCCGCAGATCCACCGCATCGCTTTGCATCATTTCGAGCAGCTTCGGCAGCCGAACATCGTCCCGCTGCTGGGGAGCTTCAGCCGGAAGCTACCGGAAGTGCTGGCGCGCACCGGCACCCTCGGCTTGGTATTCATCGATGGCCACCATTCGTTGGCACCTACGCTGACCTACTTCGAGCAGTGCATGGCGCAATCGGGCAACGATACGGTCTTCGTGCTGGACGACATTCATTGGAGCCGGGAGATGGAGGAGGCTTGGAGTCGCATCAAAGCACACCCAAGGGTCACGGTGACCATTGACCTCTACGGAATGGGGCTAGTTTTCTTGCGCAGTGAGCAAGGCAGGGAGCACTTCCGACTGCGATACTGAATGCAGCGGGAACCCACACCGTGTGGTGAAGGGGTGGTTTGATCAATCGTATGCCCTTGACCGCTAGCGTACTAACTTGCGCCATCGCGATGCGGACCCTCCCATCGGCTCTTTCTTGGACTTCGGTCCTCGGCCTGCTGGCGTTCGTTAGCACCGATGCGCGCGCGCAGTTGAATACCTGGCTGCTGCGGGCTGGAAGCGGAGAGGTACGCTCCATCGATTTCTCCGGAGGCAATCCCGTGCTCGGCAACCTAGTACCGTCATTCGGGCTCGGTGGCACTGAGGATGTGAACCTCATGACTACCGCCACTGGAAACCCATTGTTCTATACCGCGGTGGGCTCGAACAACAAGGTGCAGGTCCGGACGGCCAGCTTCACCGTGATGCCCAACGGCAACGGTCTGATCAGCAATGCCAGCAGTCAATGCTCTGCTATAGCTCCCCGCCCCTGCCATGGTCCGCAGTACTATGTCATCCACCACGATGGCGCGAACCATGAGCACTACTATTCCATCGTGGACATGACACTCAATGGCGGGCAAGGCGACGTGACCGTGAAGAACAAGTTCATCGGCTCCGACTTGGGCGAGGGGATGGCCGTGAGCCGACAGCTGGAGAACGGCTGCCGATGGCTGTTCTGTTACAGCATCGATGGCGACGTGCTTTACTTGAAGCGCGCCCTGATCTCCCAGAGCGGGATCGGTGAACCGGTGACGATCGGCAGCACGCACGCCCCGAACGGCACCGCTTGGTACAGCACGCTCAAGCTTTCGCCTGCAAATGACCGGCTGGGCATCAGCCTCCCGAACGCCGTTCAGCCCGGTGCCGTGGATGTCGCGATCTGGCATCTAGATGCGTTCAATGGAACAGTCAGCGGGGTGCAGCAACTATCGCTGAGCACCGACCCCGTAGTTGGGATAGAGTTCTCGCCCGCTGGCGGATTCCTGTATTTCGTGGGAAACAGCGCTTTACCCGACATGGACTTCGGCCGGATCAACCTGCTCACGAGCGAGGTGGAGGTCATTGACCCCGCGATCGGACCTTGGGTGCTCTCCATGGAATGCGCCGCGAATGGTCGCCTCTATGTGGGCACCTCTGGCTTCCCACGAACTCTGGCGGAGGTGCGGTATCCGGATGCGACTGGTCTGGCCGCCGTGGGATATGACCGCAATGCCGTCGTGTTCCTCAGTCTGGGATTCATGCCTGTGCTGCCGAACGCCATTGAAGGCGAGCCACCTGGTACCACCAGCACCCCGGCCTACGCGGATTTCCTCGTGGAGGAGCTGCCGGGATGCGAAGGCCATCGCTTCATCTCAAAGGCCTGCCTAGGCAGCGACCTGCAGTGGGATTTCGGCGATGGCTGGACCGACCAGCGCGCGCAGCCCACGCACCGTTATGGCGTCGGCACATTCGATGTCACCCTGACGCTCACCTCGTGCGGGCAGGAGGTCTCGCTCACGCAACCGGGCATCATCACCGTGGAAGGCATTCAGCCGGTTGCCGGATTCGAAACAGCGGATAGCATTTGTCAGCACGCCGCCGTACAGTTCACGAACACCTCGGAATTGGCAAGCGCCTACCGCTGGTGGTTCGGCGACGGGGGCACTAGCACGGCGGTTGACCCATGGCACACCTATCACCAGCACGGCATGCGAACAGCGACACTCGTGGCCGTTGAAGGATGCATCGTGGATACGGCCCGGAAAACGGTGAAGGTGCTTCCTGCAGCCATCGCCTCCTTCCACACCAACAGCGACCCCTGCGATGAGCGGACCTACCTCGTGAACACCTCCATAGATGGCGCCGACTGGTATTGGGATTTCGGCGATGGGGAAACCAGTGCCCACTGGCGCGACCCAATGCATGTATACCAGCAGATGGGCGCATTCGATGTTGTTCTCGTGAGCGACCCGGGCACCATGTGCGCCGATACCGCGCGGGCCACTTTGCTCGCAGGCTATGGCCTCATACCGGTCGCCTGGTTCGTGCCCAACGCATTCACGCCGAACCAGGATGGCGTCAATGACGTGCTGTGTATCAAAGGTCCCGAGGAATGCGCATCTCCTGAGATGACGATCCACAACAAATGGGGGCAGCAGGTGTGGGAAGGCGATGCAGCCAGCGGGTGGGACGGAATGGTGGGAGGAGCGGCTGCACCTGAAGGCGTCTACGCGTACGTGTTGAAAGGGCGGCGCGATGACATGAAGCACGGTTGGTTCGTCCTGGCGCGCTGAACGAATGCGATGACCACATGAAGATCTACACCCGCACCGGCGATAAGGGCGAGACCGGCCTGCTCGGTGGCGCGCGCGTCCAGAAGAGCGATTTGCGCATCGAGGCATACGGCACCGTGGATGAACTCAACAGCCATGTGGGCTTGTTGCGCGACTTGGCGATGCCGCATCACGGTGAACTGCTCGTCACCATCCAACATGCACTCTTCACCATCGGCTCGCACCTGGCCAGCAGCAGCGCCGAGGAACGCGCACGGTTCAAGGTGCCGGCAATCACCGAAGCCGACATCACCGGGTTGGAGCAGGCCATGGATGCGATGGATATGGGCCTGGAGCCCATGCGAAGCTTCATCCTGCCCGGCGGGCATCCTTGCTCGTCACAGGCCCACATCTGCCGTACCGTCTGCCGGCGGGCCGAACGCCGCGTAGTTGAATTGGCAGCCATCGCAGAGGTGGACGGATTGTTGATCCGTTACCTCAACCGCCTCTCAGATTATTTCTTCGTCCTGGCCCGCGACCTCTCCAAGGTGCACGGGGTGCCGGACACCCCATGGCGCCCAAAGGGCTGACGGATTCCTGAAAGCCTTGTCCGGCGCGGCTTCCACGACTTCCAACACCGGTTGATAAATAGGTGATCCACGGATCGTCATCCGTCTATATTTGCGCCCGTTTTACGGATACCCACAACCGGACCGCAGATGTATTGGACCCTCGAACTCGCCTCATACCTGGAGGATGCGCCATGGCCAGCCACCAAGGAGGAGCTGATCGATTTCGCCATGCGCACCGGCGCTCCGCTCGAAGTGGTGGAGAACCTCCAAGCCATCGAGGATGAAGAGGAGGTCTTCGAATCCATTGAGGACATCTGGCCGGACTATCCCTCGAAGGAGGATTTCTTCTTCAACGAGGACGAATACTGAACCTGCTCGTTTCGCTCCTTCCTGAACCCCGCCACTCGCGGGGTTCGTTGCTTCCATACGACAGCTTGGCAGCACCTAGGGGGCGGCAAGGTCTGTGCCTACGAGGACGGCCCTGCCTACCGTCAGGCAGGTACATTTGCCAGCCTTTGCCCAAGCCCAGCTTCGGCCGCAATCACATCCTCGACCATGATCGGTTCCTTATCCAAAGCCCTCAAGAAAGTCTTCGGCGACAAGTACCAGCGCGACCTCAAGGAAGTGATGCCCTTGGTGGATCAGGCCAAAGCCGAGTTCGCCAAGCTGGCCCCGCTCTCCAACAATGAACTGCGCCAGCGCACGCAGGAACTCAAGACGCGCATCAGCCAGCGTACCCAGACGAATGATGAACGGGTGGCCCAACTCCGGACGGAGATCGATGCCGACCCGCGCATG
Source organism: Flavobacteriales bacterium (assembly GCA_016715995.1). Lineage (GTDB taxonomy): Bacteria > Bacteroidota > Bacteroidia > Flavobacteriales_F > PHOS-HE28 > PHOS-HE28. The sequence goes on along the minus strand of JADJXF010000021.1, from coordinate 94,540 downwards.
CACATCCAGGAGCGCGAGCAACGGTATGAGGAAATAGACAGGCTGGAAGAGGATAGCGTCAAGCAGATCGAGGAAGTGCTCCTGGAAATCCTGCCAGAGGCCTTCGCCATCGTGAAGGAGACCGCGCGCCGCTTCACGGAGAACAAGGAATTGCGTGTGAATGCCACCGACCTGGACCGTGAACTCGCCATCAAGCGCCCCGACGCCATCCGCATCGAGGGCGACCAGGCTTATTGGAAGAACACCTGGATGGCGGCCGGCAATCCTGTGACCTGGGACATGGTCCACTACGACGTGCAGCTGATTGGTGGCGTGGCGCTCCACAAGGGCAGGATCGCCGAGATGGGCACCGGTGAAGGCAAGACGCTGGTGAGCACCCTGCCCGTATTCCTGAATGCCCTGCCGGGCCGAGGCGTTCACCTGGTCACGGTGAATGACTATCTCGCCAAACGCGACGCCGAATGGATGGGGCCCATCCACGAGTTCCACGGCATGCGCGTCGATTGCATCGACAAGCACCAGCCCAACAGCCCTGAGCGCCGCAACGCCTACCTGGCGGACATCACCTACGGCACCAACAACGAGTTCGGTTTCGACTACCTACGCGACAACATGGCCCATGCGCCCAGCGCGCTGGTGCAGCGCAAGCACCACTACGCCATCGTGGATGAAGTGGATAGCGTGCTCGTGGACGATGCGCGCACCCCGCTCATCATCAGCGGCCCCACGCCCAAGGGCGAGATCCATCAGTTCGATGAATACAAGCCGCGGGTGGAGCGCCTGTACAACGCGCAGCGCCAGCTGGTCACCAAGCTGCTCACCGAAGCCAAGGAGAACCTGAAGGGGCTTTCCGATGGGACGGCGACCAAGGAACAACTGGAGAAAGGCGGATTGGCCCTGCTCCGCGCCTATCGCGGCCTGCCGAAGAACGGGGCGCTGATCAAGTACCTGAGCGAGACCGGCGTCCGCGCCCATCTGCAGAAGACCGAGAATTACTACCTGCAGGACCAAGGGAAGGAGATGCCCAAGGCCGATGCCGAGCTGTTCTTCACGATCGACGAGAAGCAGCATGGCATCGAACTCTGCGAGAAGGGCGTTGACCTCATCAGCGGTGATGTCAACGACCCGATCTTCTTCATCATGCCCGACGTTGGCGGGACCATCGCGGAGATCGAGAAGAGCGGCGCGACGATTGAAGAGAAGGCCCGCCGCAAGGACGAGCTGCTGCGCGACTTCGGCGTGAAGAGCGAGCGCATCCACACCGTGAACCAGCTCATCCGCGCCTACGCACTCTATGAAATGGACGTGGAGTACGTGGTAATGGACGGCAAAGTGAAAATCGTTGACGAGCAAACTGGCCGTATCCTGGAGGGGCGCCGTTACAGCGATGGGCTGCACCAGGCCATCGAAAGCAAAGAGAAAGTGAAGGTGGAAGCGGCGACGCAGACCTACGCCACCATCACGCTGCAGAACTACTTCCGCATGTACCACAAGCTCGCCGGCATGACGGGCACAGCCGAGACCGAGGCGCAGGAACTGTGGGACATCTACAAGCTGGACGTGATGGTGATCCCCACCAACCGACCGGTGGTGCGCAAGGACGCCGAGGATATGGTCTTCAAGACCAAACGCGAGAAGTACAACGCGGTGATCGACGAGATCGAGCAGCTGCGCAACGCAAGCCGCCCAGTGCTCGTGGGCACCACCAGCGTGGAGGTGAGCGAGCTTATGAGCAAGATGCTCACCATGCGCAAGGTCACGCACAACGTGCTGAACGCGAAACAACACCAGCGGGAGGCGGAGATCGTGGCGCAGGCGGGCCTCGCGGGCACCGTCACCATCGCCACCAACATGGCGGGGCGCGGCACCGACATTAAGCTTGGGCCGGGCGTGAAGGACGCGGGCGGCCTAGCCATCATCGGCACGGAGAAGCACGAGAGCCGCCGCGTGGACCGCCAGTTGCGCGGCCGCGCTGGCCGCCAGGGCGATCCCGGCAGCTCCCAGTTCTACGTGAGCCTGGAGGACGACCTCATGCGGCTGTTCAACAGCGAGCGAATCGCCAAGATCATGGATACCATGGGCCTGAAGGAGGGCGAGGTGATCCAGCATGGCATGGTCACGCGCAGCATCGAGCGCGCGCAGAAGAAAGTGGAGGAGAACAATTTCGGCATCCGGAAGCGCCTGCTGGAGTACGATGACGTGATGAACAGCCAGCGCACGGTGGTGTACAAGCGACGCCACAACGCGCTTTTCGGCGAGCGCCTGAAGCTGGATGTGCTCAACATGTTCCACGACGTGGTGAGCGGCACCGTCGCCGAATACCATCCAGCCGGCGATTTCGATGGATTCCAGTTCGAGATCTTCCGGAAGCTCAGCGCGGAGAGCCAGATCGGCGAGGACGAATTCAAGCGTCTGAAGGATGATGAGGTAACCGACAGGGTGTTCGAAAGCGTGATGGCCGCCTACGATCGCCACATGGCGCGCACCGCTTTGCAGGCCATGCCCGTGATCACGGACGTGTTCCTGAACCAGGGCGCGCAGTACGAGAACATCGTGGTTCCCATCACCGATGGCATCAAGACCATGCAGGTGGTAACCAACCTGCAGAAGTGCTACAAGAGCGAGGGCCGCGAGTTGGGCAACAGCATCGAGAAGTACATCACCCTGGCCATCATCGACAACGAGTGGAAGGAGCACCTGCGCGAGATGGATGAGTTGCGCCGCAGCGTGCAGAACGCCGCTATTGAGCAGAAGGACCCCCTGCTGATCTACAAGCTGGAGAGCTTCAACCTCTTCAAGGCGATGATGGAGCGCATACACGCCGAGGTGGTGGGCTTCCTGGCCCGTGCCGGCCTGCCTTCGGCACAGCCGCAGGTACAGGAGGCTCAAACGCCCCGCACGTCGCAGCAGCGCCTGCAAACAAGCCGCACCGATGTGGCGCAATCCGGCACGTCGCGGCAGTCGGCTCCGATGCCTTCGGGCGGCCAAGGGTCTCGCGGTTCAATGCCTCCCCAAGGCCCGCGCCAGCCCATCGCGCCGGTGCGCGTGGAGAAGGAGCCCGGCCGGAATGACCCTTGCCCATGCGGCAGCGGCAAGAAGTACAAGCAGTGCCATGGGAAGGGTGCATAACGACACAGTCGAATGAATAGCCGAACGCCGACCTTACGGGGCCGGCGTTACTGCTTATGGTGTATGGAGTGTGGTTCTAGAACTGCACGGGCACGCGCATCTGCACGCGCACGGGTTGGCCCTTGTCCTCACCGGGCTTCCAAGGCTCGGTGCTCTTAATCGCGCCAGCAACCTGCTCGCCGATCTTCTCATCCTGCCCCTCGATCATCTTCAGCTCGCTCAAGGTCCCGTCCTTCTCAACGATGAACGTGGATGTATACGTGCCTTTCACCCGGCGATTGGATTCGGATTCAACACGGGTCTTGATGTACCGCACCAAAGCCTTCTCATCCCCATCCTTGAACTGCGGCATGCTCTGGGCTCGTGTATAGACGATGTTCGCGAGCGGTTCCGGGTTGTAGATCTTCTCAGCCAACGGCTCTCCCCAGGCATCGAAGCGCTCCCAAACCCCAGCCTTGTTGCCATCGATGTACTCGCCACGGCTCTCCACGCGTCCATTCGTGTGGTAGAACGTGAAATGGCCGTGCGGCAGGTTCAAGGCCTCATCTTTGTATGTGCCCTCTGCTTTCAATTTGCCGCCGATGGTGAAGGTCTTCCCGATGAACAGCTCGCCTTCCTTGCCTGACAATTCACGGTAATAGGCCGCCTTCTTCATGGGCGCCGGCGCGAGCACCTCGCTGAGGTACTGTCGCCCGCCTTGTCCATCCTGCTGGCCGAAGGCGCAGTTGGAGGCGATGGGTGCGAGCATCGCGGCAATCAGCAGGAATTGATAGGTCTTCACGGTTAAAGGGTCTTGGAGTCAGGCCCTTCCAACGCGCGGATTCCGCATTGGGTTACAGCAGGCTCAACCCGCCCAACCCTCGCGGTCGAGGCTGCGGTACTGGATGGCCTCGGCGAGGTGCTCGGTGCGGATGTCGGGGCTGGCGGCCATATCGGCGATGGTACGCGCCACCTTGAGGATCCGGTCGTAGGCGCGGGCGCTGAGGCCGAGGCGCTCCATGGCCTTCTCCAGCAATGCTTTGCCAACGGCATCAATCCGACGGTTCACGCAGCCCCCTTGCCGCCCATCTGCGCATTGCATTGAATCTTCTTCCCGGTGTAGCGATCCTGCTGCACTCGCCGCGCACCGATCACGCGCTCGCGCATGTCGGCGCTCTTCTCGCTGGGTCGCTCATTGCTCAACTCGGCAAAGGGCACGGGTGTCACCTCGATGTGGATGTCGATGCGATCGAGCAGCGGTCCGCTCACCTTGTTCAAGTACTTCTGCACAACACCCGGCGCGCACACGCACTCCTTATCCGGATGATTGTAGTAGCCGCACGGGCAAGGGTTCATCGCGGCCACCAACATGAAGCTCGCTGGGTACTCCACCGTGAACTTCGCGCGACTGATGGTGACCACGCGATCCTCCAACGGCTGACGCAGCACTTCCAGCACCTGCCGCTTGAACTCGGGCAGCTCGTCGAGGAAGAGCACGCCGTTGTGTGCTAGGCTGATCTCGCCCGGCTGCGGGAAGGAGCCACCGCCCACGAGGGCCACATCGCTGATGGTGTGGTGCGGGCTGCGGTACGGGCGAACGCTCAGCAGGCTGTCCTCCTTACGCAGCTTGCCGGCCACGCTGTGGATCTTGGTGGTCTCCAGTGCCTCTTCGATGGTGAGCGGCGGAAGGATGGTGGGCAGACGCTTGGCAAGCATCGTCTTGCCAGCGCCCGGAGGGCCGATGAGGATGATGTTGTGACCGCCGGCCGCTGCGATCTCGAATGCGCGCTTGATGTTCTCCTGCCCTTTCACATCGGCGATGTCCACCGGATAGCTACGGCTGCTATTCGCGAACTCCTCCTCGATGTTCACCACGATGGGTTGCAGCTCGCTCTGCCCTTTCATCAAGTCCACCACCTCACGGAGGTGTTCCACGCCGAACACCTCCAACCCGCTGACAATGGCCGCCTCGCGTGCATTGGCCGCAGGAAGGATGATGCCCTTGAAGCCCTGCCTTTTCGCTTCCAGCGCAATGGGCAAGGCGCCCTTGATGGGACGCACGCCGCCATCGAGCGAGAGCTCGCCCATCACCAGATGCGTCCCTAGCAAGTCGGAGGGCGCTTGGTCCGTTGCAGCCAGCAGACCCACAGCCAGCGGCAGGTCATAGGCGGTGCCCTCTTTGCGGATATCGGCCGGCGCGAGGTTGATAGTGACGCCTTTCCCGCGCGGGAAATAGAGGCCATTGTTGCGCAGCGCGGCATCCATGCGCTGCTGGCTCTCCTTCACGGCGCTATCCGGCAATCCGACCAGGAAGAAAAAGGCGCCATTCTCCACGTTCACCTCTGCGGTGACAATGGTGGCGTTGATGCCGAAGACCGCGCTGCCGAAGACCTTGACGAGCATGCTCAGTAGCGGTCCATCCGCACGGGTTCTGCCAAATCGCGCTCGATGTGATCAATCAGCGCGTGGATGACCTTGATGTGCACCTCTTGGATTCGGTCGGCGTAGCCATCGTGCGGCACGCGCACCTCCACGGTGCAGAGCGCGGCCAGCTTGCCACCATCTCTTCCGGTGAGGCCGATCACGTGCATGCCTTTCTCGCGGGCCACCTCGGCGGCGCGCAGTACGTTGGGGCTGTTGCCGCTGGTGCTGATGGCCAACAGCACATCGCCCTCCTTGCCATGCCCCTGCACGAAGCGAGCGAACACCTGCTCGAAGCCATGGTCATTTCCCACACAGGTGAGGTGGCTGGGGTCGCTGATGCTGAGGGCGGCGATGGGCGCGCGGTCATCTCGGAAGCGGCCGGTGAGCTCCTCGGCGAAGTGCATGGCATCGCACATACTGCCGCCATTGCCGCAGCTAATCACCTTGGCGCCCTGCTTCAGGCAATAGCTCATGAAGGCGCCAGCCTGCTCCACGGCGGCGATGTTGGCGGGGTCGGCAAGGAAGCGCGCGAGGACCTCGGCTGCCTCGGTGAAATGCAAACGAACGCGGTCGGTGGTCATCCCGCCAAAGATGCGCTTTCGAGGCCAGCGAACCGCCTCATCGGCTCGCGCTCGCACCCAGCACCTGCATGCCATGCATGCCGCGCGCGAGGAAGGCGCCGTACTCGTCCTTATCGGGCGTGTAGCCCACGGGGTCGGTGAGCAGCTTGCCATCAGGGCTCAGCAGCACGTACCACGGCTGGCTCACGCTGCCGAAGCTCTCCGCTTGCAGGGTGGCCCATCGATTCCCTTCGGTCCTGATCAGTTTCTTCTGCCCGCGACAACTGATGTAGATGTGCTGCTCCTCCTTCGGCAGCTCCCGCTTGTCGTCGACATAGAGCGAAACGAGCACGTAGTTGTCCTGCAAGGTCTTCAGGATCTCGGGCTCGGTCCACACGGTCTCTTCCATCTTGCGGCAATTCACGCATGCCCAGCCTGTGTTATCGACGGTGATCGGCTTGCCCGAGCGCTGCGCGGCCTCCATGCCTTCATCGATGCTGTGATGGCACACGATGCCGTGCGGGCATTCGCTCTTCTGCTGGTAATAGCTGTAGAACAGCGGTGGCGGGAAGCCGCTCAGCAGCTTCAGGTTGCGCCAAGGGCCATTGGTGAGGCCCGGAACCAAGTAGGCCGTGAAGAGCAGCGTGACAATGCCCAGGCCCCAACGCATGGGGGGGAGCTTCTTCACGGGCGAATCGTGCGGGAAGCGGATGAAACCGAAGAGGTAAAGCGTGAGGCCGATGCCCACGAGCACCCACAAGCCGATGAAAAGCTCACGCTTCATCAGACCCCAGTTCATGACGAGGTCGGCGTTGCTGAAGAACTTGATCGCGAGCGCCACTTCGATGAAGCCGAGCACCACCTTCACGCTATTGAGCCACGATCCGCTACGCGGCAGGCTGTTGAGCCATTGCGGGAAAAGCGCGAAGAGCGCGAAGGGCAGTGCGAGGGCGAGGCCGAAACCGCCCATGCCCACCGTGAGCTGCCATGCACCACCGTCTGCGGTGAGGGCGCCAGCGAGTAAGGAACCTAGAATGGGGCCCGTACAGCTGAAGGAGACCAGCGCAAGGGTGAGCGCCATGAAGAAGATGCCGATCATGCCGCCGAAGCGCGACGCGTTCTGGTCCATCCGGTTCACCCAGCTGCTGGGCAGGGTGATCTCGAAGTAGCCGAAGAACGAGATGGCGAAGACGATGAAGATGACGAAGAAGAAGAGGTTGAGCCAGGGATTGGTGCTGATCTCGTTGAAGATCTCCTCGTTGACGCTGCCCAGCACATGGAAAGGGATGCTGAAGATGAGGTAGATGATGAGGATGAAGCCGCCGTAGGTGATGGCGTTCCGCAAGCCCTTCGCGCGGTCCTCGCTGCCTTTGGTGAAGAAGCTCACCGTGAGCGGGATCATGGGGAACACGCAGGGCGTGAGCAGCGCGAGCAGGCCGCCGATGAATCCGAGGAAGAAGATGGTGAACAGGGTGCTGTCCTTCTCGCGCACTTTGGGACCGGGCACTGCGGGCTTCTCTAGATCGACGCCCGCGAGCTTGTACACACCATCGTCGCAGCCCACCACCCTGTAAGCACTGGGATCGAAGGGCGTGGTGCTGAGGTGGAAGGTGCCGCTGTCGGCATTGCATTGCCAGAAGAGCGTGGCCGGCGGCAGGCACATCTCATCGTTGCACGTCATGTACTCGATGGTGCCCGAGAACGGGATCTCGGTGGCAGCGAGCCTCACGCGTTGCTTGAAGTCCACGCTGTGCTTGAACTTCTTCACCTTCATGTCGAAGACCGGATCGTGGCCATCGATGGTGTGCTCGCTCACCTCCTCGATGCCGCCCTGCAGCTGCACGTGCCCCAGCGAATCGAAGGGGAAGCTGCTCGGCCAAGGACCCATGTCGCCATAGCTCTGTGTGGAATACACGCTCCAGCCCTCGTCGATCTCCGCATGGAAGGACACCATCCAGGCGCCATCGTCCTGTGGGGTGGCCGTGACGGCCCAAGCCGCCTTGTCCATCTCGGGGTCGAGCTTGATGGCCATATCGTTGCGGGGAGCCTGCTCCTTCCCGCAGGATGCGAACACCAAGACAAGTATCACCGAGAGGGCGCGCAGCACGTTCTTCATCATCACAGCGATTCAACCTTCAACTTGAACGGCACCACTACTGGCGGCAGGCAGGTCTTGTCGTTGCACACCATGTACTCCACCTCGCCCGCTACTTCAAATGTGCCCGGCACTAACGGTTTGACCAACTGTGTGAAGACAGGCGCCGCATCATGATAGCGTACCACCATACCGAAGTTCGGGTCGAATACTTCGACCGGAGCAGGCTCCATCAAATCCCCCTTCAGATTGTAGTGCTCCGATGGCGTGAAGCGGATGCTGGTGGCGATGGGGCCTTGGTCGCTCGGCAGTTCAGTGGCATAGATGTGCCAACCTTCCTCCACCTCGGAGCGGATGTCGATGCGCACGGCACCTTCCCCGGTGGCGGTGGCACTGAAGGTCCATTTCACCGGGCTGGATGGCGCGTTCAGGGAGAACAATGCGAGGAGCGAGAGCAATGCGAGCATGGTGCCTGGGCTGGTCACAAAACTAACCAGGCCCGACGCCTTATGGGCTGGCCGTCGCGCGGATCATAGGGATCCTGCGCGCTTGTTAAGGAATGTTCACGAAGGGAACTCGATGCTTACCACGCGGGAGACCGGGATGGTCATGCCGTACTTCAGCACGATGTTCTGCGGGTCGAACGCCCAAATGGTCGTCTCCACGGCCTTCAGGCCCTCATCGTCCTGGAAGAGGATGCGGCACTTGCCGTGCTCGCCGTTGCCCAAGCGTGTGGCCTGTTCCATTTTCCGCTGGATCTCTTGGTGCTCTTCGGCACTCAGCGGCAGTGGCTGGCGCGGGAACCGAAGCGAGGGGATGCGCTCTTTCGGGATCGTGGTGTGCAGGGGCATGGCTCACCGGGGGTTAGGTGGCCTGAAGTTAACGCCTTGGGGCCGGAATCCAAGTGGTCGTTGAAAACAATCAGGTCCTCAACGCAAGCAGATGCGCAGGCGATTCCGGCTTGACAACGTGGCTGGATAACCCTCACCGATGCAGTGTCCTGCCAACCAAACCACATCGCCCCCGCTGGTGAGGACATACTTGGCCAGCTTCGCACCACGCGGCACTTTGGCGTCAATGAGGATGTCACTGACGAGCTTGCTGCCACCCAATCCGATAGGTCGCATGCGGTCGCCTCTGCGCCATGGACGCAGTTCCAGGGGGTATGCCAAGCAATCCGCATCGAGTACCACATCGTCACGGGTTGTGGGAATGCTGAGCGGTTCGTCCGATGACCAGAACCACCGGAAGGGGCCGAACTCACGAAGCGATGAGCTAGGGTCGATCAAGCAGGATGGTCCAGCAGGCGCAACAGGACCGATGAAGAGGGCTTCGCGATCCACCGTGACCTGCATCACGCCAGCGAAGAAGCTGGCACCCGTGCTGCGGTCGGCGATGGCATCTCGGATCCGGTCAATCGCATCCGGATGGAAACCATGCCCGGCGAGCAGCTCATGCAGCAGGAGGCCGGGCGTCACGGATTCCTCAATCAGCTTGAACGGCACCTGACCGCGATCCACGCCGGCAAGCAGCATCCCTGTGTGGGCCTCCGCGGCCTTGGTCAGTTCGCGAAGCATCGTGGTGGACCTCCCCATGCTGCGTCGAGCACCCGGACGCAATTGATCAAGCAATGGGACAAGTTCGTGCCGAATCCGGTTGCGCAAGTACTTCGTCTCCGCGTTGCTCGAATCCTCGCGGAATCGGATGCCACGCTCCTGAGCGTAGGATAGAACGGCGGCACGATCAACACAAAGAAGCGGTCGCACCACTGCTCCGCTGCGCGGCTTGATGGAGCTCCATCCCTGGGACCCCGTACCGCGAAGCAGATGGATCAACAAGGTCTCAGCCGCATCGTCCGAATGGTGGGCCATTGCGACCTTCTGCTTGAACTCTGCAGCGGTCGCGTTGATGAACGCGTAACGGAGCTCACGCGCCGCCATTTGGATTGAGATGCCCTTCTCCTTGGCATGGGCTGCCGCATCCACGCGGGAGGAACGGCAAGGAACTCCCAGCATCCTGCTCTGCTCCTCCACGAAGGCGCAATCGGCTTCGCCCTCGCTGCCCCGAAGGCCATGCTCCATGTGGAGCACCATGCACGGGTAGTCCAGCTCGCGCATCACATGCGTCAGCACCATGCTGTCCACGCCGCCGCTCACGGCCAGCAACACTGCCTCACCGGGGTTCAGCAGCCGCTCGCGCTTGATGAATCGCCGCACCTCATCGAGCATGACCCAGGGCATTGGCGACGCTATGGAACTTCAACAGGCACTCCTCCCATTCCGACTCCGGATCGCATGCAGCGGTGAGCGCGCTCCCCGTGGGAACCGAAATCCGGCCGGTCAACGCATCGAAGAACGCGGTGCGGATGACCACGTTGAGATCCACCGTGCCGTCAGGAGCAAAGAAACCCAACGTTCCGCTGAAGAGTCCACGCGCCTGCTCCTCATGCGCATCGATAAGCTGCATGGCGCGGATCTTCGGAGCACCGGTCATGCTGGCCATGGGGAAGGCGGCACGGACGGCATCGAAAACGGTGAATCGCGAGGCGACTACCCCCTCAATCACGCTCACCATCTGGTGCACGCGCGGATACGAACGCACCTCGCACAAGCCGGTCACGCGCACCGATCCGGGCACCGCAACACTGGAGAGATCGTTGCGCATCACGTCCACCGCCATGATGTTCTCGCTGCGCTCCTTCGCATCGGCGGCCAGCTCCAAACGAAAGCGCGCATCCTCCGCAGGCCCTGCCCCACGCGGCCGGGTCCCCTTCATCGGCTCTCCGACCATGCGGTTCCCGTCGATGGACAGGAATCGCTCCGGGCTGGCGCACAACGCGAATCGGTGCTGCATGCGCAGGAAGCCGGCAAACGGCGCATCGGTCGTTTCGAGCAGGCGTTCGAATGCGCGGAAGGGATCGAAGCCGATGTCCTCCGCCTCGTGGGCGATGCAGTAGTTCACCTCATAGATATCGCCGCGCTGGATATGTGACATCAACATGCGGGCGTGCTCCAGATAGGTCAAGCGATCTACCGTCGGTCTCCAGTACAAGGTGCTCGTAGCAGCAGTGGTCGGTGTGCCATCCCGCATCCGATGGACGAAAGCCAGGCCTTTTTCAACATCGGCTTCGTGGGCGTGCAGCCAAGCCTCCCCGTCCTGCCATTCCACCACCCAGCGGGGAATGAACCAGCTGGACACCGGCCAACCGAAGCCATCCGCGTAGCGCGATTCAAGCGGCTCTAGCCGGTCCTTGTATCCATAGGCCAACTGACCCATGGACCACTCACGCGATCGGCCCTGATTCCGCATATGGGAAGTCACTCCACGATAGCGCTCCGATTCCTAGGACCGCCCGATTCCGATCGGCAACCCTTCGATACAGGAATACGTCCTCCTCCCGCAGGGCTTCTGGATGAAAACCCACACCGCCTCCCAAACTGACGCGCTGGCGCATGGTGGCCAAGGTATCTGTCCACGGACATGCACAGTTCAGGTTCGTGCACCACGACCCAGCCATCAAACCCCACAGCCAATCACTTAACTTTCCGAAGCCATTGAGACCTTTCCGATGCCACCGTCAAGCCACATAGCACAGCGCTCCATCGCCATCGCAGTGCTCCATTGCGCATTGGGGGCCGGTGCTTTCGGTCAGGCGCGTCTGGTCTTCAACAACGACGCTTGGCTGCGCATCGACAATGGAGCGTGGGTGGTTGTGGAGAACCCTGCGAACGCGGGCATCCAGACTTTGGGCACCGGCGGCAACATCCGGAGCGAGGGCGAATTCAACCGCATCCGCTGGCAGATCCGCAACACCACTGGGGTGTACACCGTTCCCTTCACCACCGCGAATGGCGTGAAGATGCCGTTCACCTACGAAGCGATCGGTGGCGCTTCGAATGAGGCTGCAGCGAGCGTCTGCTTCAGCACGTTCAATTATGGCGGCATCGGTCCCGCCAATTGGGACAATAACTCCTACCGCCCTTCGGATGTGACGCATATGCACAACTTCTGGACCGGTGCGCCCGTGAATAATTCAGACAACGTGGTGGATCGTTTCTGGATCCTCGACCCCGGCGTCGCGGGCTTCGCGTATGGCACCAGACCCGGTATCCGGCTCGATTTCACCTACGACCCTGGAGCGGGTATCGGCGATGTGCGCACGGGAAACGCCATCACCGGTGCGAGCACGGTGGGCGCGCAGCGCTTCAACACCCCGTTGGGACAATGGGGCGACTTCTGGCCTGCGGGAACATTCGCGGCGGGCGCGATCAATTCTGTTACGAACGTGAACGTCGGGGCCGCGCATTTCTTCCGGTCATGGACGCTCTCGAACATCCTGCAGCCACTGCCCGTGGAACTGGTGCGCTTCAGCGCGGATTGCGATGATGCGCGCGCTGTGCTTCGTTGGACCACGGCGAGCGAATCCGAAGTCACGCGCTTCATGATGGAGCGGAGCTTGGATGGAGTCGGATTCGAGTCCGTCGGCGAGGTGAACGCCGTTGGAAGCCCAGGAGTCGCCACCAACTATGTCTTCGTTGACCCATCGCCGGGCTATCCCGCCTATTACCGGCTTCGCACCGTGGAAGCAAGCGGAGCTGAGACTGCTTCATCCATTGTGGTGGCCGATTGCATGAACGACGGGCAGACCGTTTTAGTGAACGCATGGGATGGTGGAGAAACAATCCAAGTGGTGATCAATTCTGCCAGCGCTCAGTTGGCTGCGATGCAGTTGTATGATGCCGCAGGAAGGCTCGTGTTCCAGAAGAGCGGTATCACGCTCTTGCATGGCCTGAACACGCTTGGCTTCGACCAGGCTGGCTTGGCAATGGGCATCTATACACTGGCGGTCGCCGCCGGTGATGGCACGCCGATGACCCGTCGCGTGCCGCTATACTGAGCGGGTTCTCCTGAACCAATGCCACAACGTGGCGACGAGAAACAGTAGGGAGACCCAGATGGCACTGCGGCCAACCAAATCGCCATACCGGACGAAGAAGGTCACCGACTCATTGGGGTGAACGTTGGCGCGGAAAGCCGTCGGAACCCACCAATCGGTCTCGGCCCGGATGACACCGCGTTGATCGACGATGCACGAGATGCCCGTGTTCGCGGAGCGCACCACATCGCGCCTGGTCTCGATCGCGCGCAGGGAAGAGAAGGTGAGATGCTGCCTGTAACCCGGAGTGTTGTCCCACCAGCCATCATTCGTCATCACCACGATCAGCTCGCCACCATTGCGCACATGCGCGGCGATGTGCTCTCCGAAGACCGATTCATAGCAGATTGCCGGGACGATGGCCAGTCCCGATGCTGCATCGCGCAGCACTGATCGCTCCTGCTGCTGGCCCAGGCTACCGGTGGTGCCGCCGAGGTCGAGCGCAAGTTCGCCCAAGTGACCCAGGACGCGTTCAAAGGGCATGCTCTCCACCCCGGCCACCAGCTTCGATTTATGGTAGCTCTCCGTCCCGCCCCGCACAGGCAGCCATAGCGCAGCGTTGTACGCCTCGTACCAATAGCGGCTGTCGCCGATGGGTCGCGCCGTGCTGGGACGTTCGCCCTCATCGCTGAACCAACGATCGCTGCTCATGCCGCAGAGCAGGGCCACCTGCGGGTGCTCGGCTTGGAATGCACGCAGCCTGATCACACTGCGAGCGGAATCGAGCGCATTCTCCCAAAGCCCTTTGAAGATCAATCCATCCGGTCCCAGCCGAATGGAACCCGTTTCCTGCAGTGCCGTCTCCGGAAAGACAACCAGCCGCGTGTCCGGCGTGATGAGCGGCCGCGCCAGCGCCAGCATGCGCTCCAGTTGATCCATCGAATCCAGTCCGCCGAACTTCTCCGTGTAGGGATCCACGTTCGGTTGAACCACCACGACCTGTACGCCACCTGGCTTCGATTCCGGGTAGGTATGGAATCGCCAGAAGGAACCGATGAGCGGCACGGCGATCACCAGAAGCGCGATTGCCAGCTTTCGATAGGCCTCACGTCGTGCTGATCTCCAAGACGCGATGGCGCTGTCGAGCAGCAGGTTCAATGCCAACACCCAAAGCGACCCACCGAGGATCCCGCTCCCTTCATACCACTGCACCCAGGCCGGATGCTCCCCGAAGACATTGCCGAGCGAGAACCACGGCCATTGAAGGTCCCAGTCGTGGTGAAGCCGCTCGAACGCCAACCAGCAAGCCGCGAACGCGAGATGGGACCATCGGCGATTCCACCTCACCGCCACCCATCGCGTCAGCAGCCATGGCAGCCCCATGAACAGGGTGTTGCAGATTACCGGCGCGCCGACGCTCACGAGCCGGGTCGTCATGGGCTCGCTCACCGCGAAGAACCACCACGAGCAGGAGAGGTTCCAGATGAAGGTCGCAGCGAGCACATACGGATAGAATGCCCGCCGACGGTTCTCCGTGCGCGTTTCATGAAGGCGCTCCGCATGCAGCAGCGGCAGCCACGCCACGAAAGCGAGCACCGCCATTCCGCCGATGGCCGGCCACGCAATCGCCCAGAGCACACCGCTCAGCGCCGACCAGCAGAGAACATGGGCACGCGTTGGGCGCATGCGGCGAATGTACCCGGTGCCGGGTAAGCCACTGATGCGGAGGAAGCACTCGCCCTCAGCGCAAGAGGTACATCTTGCCGAAGCCCTTGGTGAGGTACTGCGAGGCCTGCGATTCCCGCACCTCGATCTCCTCACCGTTCAGCCGCGCGATGACGCGGTAGAGGTAAACGCCACGCGCGAGCCGGTCCCCGAACTGGTCGGTGCCGTCCCATGCGAAGTCCGTGATGTTCCGCCCGATGTACAAGGAGCCCAACTCAGCCGTCGAGACCTCTCGCACCACCTTGCCCGTGACCGTGAGGATCTGGATCTTCATGTAGCTCGGCACCTCCGTGCCCGTGAGCGTGAAAACGAAGCGCGTGCTCGTGGTGAAGGGGTTCGGATAGTTGAGCACATCCGTGATCGTGCTACGGTTCACCACCTCGAAGCAGATCTTATAATCGTCGTCGCCGCTGGGATTGAGGCTGAGGTCCGAGGCTTGTACGGTAAGGCAATACTCCCCATCGGCCATGAAATTCGGGTGGTACAGGATGCGCGCCACGTTCTGCGGCCCATTGGCAGGGATGAACTGCAGAATCTCGTTGCCGGCCCCATCACGGAACCATAGCCGTTCCACGGTCGACGCGCCTGGGCGCTGTAGGAAGACCTTGAAGACCGCCGTGTCGCCGGGAGATTCAAGCAGACGAATGGGGTTCTCATCATCGAGGGTAATCTGCACCTCAGGCCGAGCGGAGACGATGTCGCCATTCAGGATGTGTCGGCCATCGAAGGTGACATCGAGGATGGGGTTCTCGAGGTCCTCGTCCACCTCGAAGCGCAATTGGGCGATGTTGTTGAAATGGTATTGCTCGAATTGATGATAGCTGCCGGTGAGGCTATCGACCGGATTCGCCTCGATCACCAAGGTGTTCCAACCACCCAGGCCGATCGTGCTGAACCGTATGGTGTCCACCAACCAAGCCCCTGCCGGCAGGGGCGCATTCAACCGGTAGTGGATGCCGCGCCGAACGTTGTCGCGACCAATCACCCAGGCGCCCATGAGCAGGCTGTCCATGTCCAACTCGCTGATGTTCTGCACCGCCACGGCCACAGCGGCCTGCTGTCCTTCCGCCCAGCCATCAAGCGCATTGTAATAGCCCAATGGCGGATGGATGGCGCATTCGGGCACGGGGCTGCTCAGCAGCTGCCAGCGCTGCAACTGCGCGGGCTTCGCATCGGAGGTGTTGCCATCCCGGAATCGCCCCTGGATGCGCAGCACCGGGTACTGGGCAGCGCTCACGAGGGTGCCGAGGTCAGGCACCGAATCCTGCGCGCTAGGCAGGTCCATCAATTCTACGAATTGATTGCTGCCGGTGGGACGGCCGTACAGCTTGATGCGCGTGGTGTCGAACTCATCGCTCGGGCGCTCATCCCAATACAATGCCTCCCAATTGAACGCAGGTCCGGCGTCCATCGTGGTGATGACGCCTTGCGCGAAGGCGGTGGGCACCCACACGCTAAGATTGACCGTATCGGTGAGCGAGATGCCGACCGTATCGCGGAAAGTCTCCGGATAGCCTTTGCGCACGTAACAGATGTACGGCACGCTGTCTGGCAACAAGTCGAACTCCGGCGCGCCCATGTTCTCCAAAGCCTGCAACACTCCGGCACCTCCGTTCAAGTTGGTGCCGTACTTGTCCAGGTGGCGCCATGAATAGATCAGGATGTGATGCCCATCGGGGATGCCCGTGTTGAGCATGCTCTCCAGCCCGTCGAGCTGCGATGAAGAGCCCGTGCTGAAAGCGAAGTACTTCTCCGGCCGGTTCCTGCAGGCGCCGTTGTTGTTCCCGTTACCGAAGTTGTTGTTGGGGTTGAAGACCTGGCCTTGCGCATCGGTCCAGTAGGTGGCCCACGCCTCGAACGTTACCGGGTCCACCACCGCCACGCTCCAAGCAGCAGGTCCGCAGCCCCCATAATCCTGCGGGGTGAGGTCGATGGACCAATTGATTCCTGGTCCGCCGACATTCCCACTGACGCTGGCCCGCAGGTTACGTTCGCTCTCATCAAAGTCGAAATCCCGCTCCGGACGGTCCCACGTGATGCCCGAGTAGCTGTCGTTCTTGAATTGGAAGAAGTGCGCCTGGCCCCAGCCACGCTTGCCCGGGATATGCTGGAAGGAGCGCTCGTACCAATTGTACTGGTTGTTGCCCGACGATGCGCTGTCGATGCTGCAGCGCCAGTAATACACGAGGCTGTCCTGCGTGGCGCTGAGCGCGAAGATGCCCGGCGGATCCCACGTGACCACGCCTCCCGGCGCCTGCGTGGTGAAGCTCTCCATCACCGGGCTGTTGAACGTATCGATGGTATCAATCTGGAACACGTAAGTGCGGACCGGTGCGAGTGGATCGCCGGTGCTCGCCTTCAGGGGCGAGCCGGGCTCGGGGATGATGGCGAAATCATACGGGTACACCGGTATGATATCCCCACTGGTGATGAAAAGCGATGTCGTGACGGTGTTGTTCGCCACATTCTCCATCTCATCGACCAGGTCCGGGCCCAGGTCCACGCGCATCTCCAGCTGATTGCTGCCTTGGCCGCCGCTGAAGCCGAGGGTGGGAATGCGGAACACTGCCGTATCGCGCAGATAAACGTTCGACAGCGAGGTGAAGTGGCTGACCGGCTGCGCGCCTAGGCCAGGATTGATGCGAAGCAGTTCCACGTTGAACTGGGCATCGACGGCGCGCGCCAGGTTGCTCACCACCACCTTCACCGTGAAGCTGTCCACATCAGCCGTCACGATCGGGGGCTCGAAGAAAATCTCAGCCTCGTTCACTGAATAGTCGGGAAGCGGATGCGTGTTGAGCACCAACGTCGCATGATCGGCTTCCAGATGGAACGTGTGCACATGCCATTCCATCGGAACCGTGGGCGACTGTATCTGCGAGGCGAGGCTCGCGTGCTTCATGTGCTCACCGATGGTGGCCCCGTAATTGATCCGGCCGAAGCTCTCATAGAAATTGCCGGTGTATGCCATGAGATACGGACGGAACCCCTGCTGTGTGGAGGCGAGGAATCCGATCGGGCCGGCGCCAGGCTCCAAGGTCCAATCCTCACTCGTGCTGAAATTGCCGTTCAGGTGAACATTCCCGATGTAGCACGAGTTGCCGATGACCAACGGGTGCTTTCCTCCCCAGTTGTAGTTCTGCGGCTCATCAATGGTGTAATCGAAGCTGCTCGAGTACGCATGGGCCAGGAATGACATGAGCGTGACGCCCTGGTCCTCGATGACGCGCCGCACAGAGTCGCCGGCAAGCCCGATGGTGCCCGACACCGTCTTCTTGAACGGAATCACATTCGCACCAAAGGCCGTGTCCGCTACAATCTGGCCAAGGCCGCTGAGCAGGAGCGCGTGCGTATTGATCTCGTCAGCCTGGAAGCCCCCGGCGAAGTGCATGATGTTCTTCTGCCAGATCGCTGGCGTGGCAGCCTGCGTTTCAGTGGCGCGCACCTTGTCGAGGTAGGCCACCACATCGCCATTCACGTTCGCGCTGATACGGCCAACTGGGATGTCCATCCGCCGGGGATCGAAGTTCAGCCCCATGGTGAAGCACTGATCGCTGCTGGGATAGCCGAAGGTGGGCACCAGCGTGCGTGCATATGCACCGGCGACATCGGGTCGCACGCTCGGATTGCCCGAGCCGAAGGCGTTCCAAGTGTTCACCGCCTTACCGATGAGGAACAGCCCGGACGGGGCCGAATCCCAGGTATCGAGCAGGTGCTTGCAGAACATCCGGATCGCGCCGGCATTCATCGGCACCCCTGCACCGTATTGGTCGTAGAGCTCATCCACATCCACAAGCACGGTGCTCCTCCGCCGGCGAGGTGGCGCCTCGTTCTGCCGGTAGTTCTGATAGGCCGTGCTGCCCGGCCATAGTTTGCGGTGCGACACGATGATGAGCGCACTGTCCAAGCCAAGGCTTTCGTAATCCGTGAAGAAGCCGGAAGGAGTGACTTTGCGCAACGCGGTGATGGGCTGCACGGATTCTTGCGCGAACACATAGGCTCGTGTGGTAGGGCTGCCCGTGGCGCGTGGGAACAACGCATGCCATGCCGTGCCGGCCACAGGAATGATGCGTCGCACGGTATCGCCCCAAGCATACACCACCGGACTGCCCGCGAAGCCGCCGAGGTCCAAGCGCACCACCGGTCCGGTGCCGTCATCGGGTGATTCGGTCATCACCGGACCAGGACCCACGGCGCTCAACGTGCGCGCATAGCGGACGAGGACGTTGGATACCGCCTGCCAATCGAGGTAATTCGGGCTGCTGGCGCCTAGCGGCAGGTCGTGCGGCACGTTGAAGCGGACCGGTGTGGTGGCGCCCACCCAGGTGCCGGGCATGCTGAAGGACTTCCTCATGGTGGTGCCACCGTTGAAGAGGGTATCGAGCATGAGATCGCCCAGACCAGGGCCAGCGTAAATGCGCAAATGGTGGTCCGGCGTCCATGCCTGACCCGTTACACCCATGCCGATGGAGGTGGTCGTGACGCGCGCGGGCGGCGCATCGGCGGCTGTATATGCCGATGGCGTGACCACCGCGACGTCCATGTTCATCTCCCCGGGGTTCGCGTTGAAGACCATCGGGCCGCAGAATCCCTCCGCTTCCATCATCAATCCGGATGTGCCCGCGATGTTCTGCGAGCCGAGCCATGGATCGATGAAACCATGCATGTAATTGTCGGCATAGATCAGCAGCGCATCCGTCCACACCCATGGCTGTGGCGTGTATGCGCTGACATCCGTGTTCGTGTAGGTTTCGATGCGCATCGCCGGCGCATCCTCATCCCAGGTGAGGAAGTAGCGCACCGTGTCGTTGTAAAGGCTGTAGTACGGGTTCGGATTGGCCGCCGGGAACGGATACAGCCGCCGGTCGGTCACGCCATCCGCCTTCTCTGCGCGGAACTCGATGAAATCGCCGGCATTGAATACCCCGTCGTCCTCGCCCTGCACGTAGATGGGGACCTGCTGCTCCTTGCCGAAGAGCATCAGATGCCGCGGGTCCACCGAGCCTATCGGGAAGCCCGACTGTACCAACGCGGCGCTGTCGATGCGGTACACGCCATCCGCAAAAACCTCGAACTTCCAGTACTGCTTGCCGTAATCGATCCACTCATTGCCGTAGCCCAGGAATTGCCCATTCACGCTGGGAACCAAGAGGGCAAGGACCGACAACTGTAGCAGTCTCATCATGAAGAGGGCCGCTTGAATAGGTCGAAGCGCAACGAGAAGACGTTCGAATAGAGCGCCACGCTGTTGTCGCCGATGTCCGTGAGGGCGTAATCGAGCGCGAGGCTCTTGATCTTGAGGCCAACGCCGATGTTGGGCTGAACCGTGAGCTGCTGCTTGTCGGCGAGGTCCGTGACGCGCTGGAAATTGCTGACACCGGCGCGTACGAAGACGATGCCAGCGTATCCGACCTCAAGCCCGAGGCGCGGGTCAACGCTCACCGGATCCGACTTGAGCAGTGTGTTGCGCTTGCCATCGAAGGTGTTCTCCAGGTCCAGCGCCGTCACCAGCCCGAACTTGGAACCGAAGTTGAATTGGCGCGCCACGCCGAGCATCAAGCGCGGCAAGGTGACCTCCACGCTGTTCACGGGAATCTCGTTGCCGGTCTGGGTGAAGACGTCGATGGTGCGCTCGTCCAAGGTGTAGCTCCAGGCATTGAAGGTGCCCGTGACATCGCGCACCACTGCGCTCAGGCGCAAGCGGTCCATATCGTAGCGCGCGGCGGCATCGAGGCCGAAGCCCCAGGCCTTGCCAAACTCGCCCACGCGGCGGTAGATCACCTTGGCATTTCCCCCAACGCTCAGGCCGGGGACACGCAGTTTGCGCGCGTAGCTGATGATGAAGGCATGATCGGCGCTGCTGAAGGTGGTGATGCGGTCGTAATCGATGTTGCCGCTCGGATCGATAAGGTCGATCGTGTTAGGGATGTTGTCGATGCCGAAGCGGATGAAGGAGAAGCCGATGGTGCTGGCGGAATCGATAGGCTTGGCGAGGCCGACGTAGTCGTACTTGGCGATGCCCGCGAAATACTCGCTGTGCATCACGCCCACCTGGAGGTCGCCGCGAACGCCCAGCAGCCCCGCGGGGTTCCAGTAGCCGCTGGTCACATCGCTCACGGCCGCTGTAAATGCGCTGCCCATGCCGAGGGCACGCGCGCCCACGCCGATGGCCAGGAACTCATTGCTGTATTTGGGCGCATCGGTCTGCGGCATCGCGGTGGCGCACAACACCATCATCGCACCGGCCCAGAGGCTGCGCATTCCCTTCATTCCCAACTTCTTCATTTGCTTCGTATTGACGCAGCCTTCAACGGCCGGTGGCCTGGATCATTGCCCCGAAATTATCCCAACTTCGGCCCCGGCAATGCCCCGGCTCCCGCGAATTCCCGATCTGCTCACCACGGCGAACCTATCCTGCGGGGTCGCATCCATCCTCCTGGCCTCCCAAGGACAGCTAACACTGGCGTGTTTGCTGGTGTTCGCCGGGGCGGCCTTCGATGTGCTGGACGGGTTGGCGGCGCGGGCCTTGGGCGGAGGAAGTGAACTGGGCAAGCAACTGGACAGCTTGGCGGACATGGTGACTTTCGGGGTCGCGCCGATGTTCGTCATTTTCAACATCCCAGACTCCTTTTTCTTCGGAGACTGCGTGGGTTGCGGCGTTCGAATCGACTGGTTCGGGTTGGGTGCAGAGCCCAGCGCGTTAATCGACTTGGGTAAAGGACTCGTCCTAGCCCCAATCCCAATCTGCTCCGCATGGCGCTTGGCAAAGTTCAACGTCGATAAACGTCAGTCGACAGAGTTCCTTGGTTTACCCACACCCTCGAACGCACTGTTCTGGGTTAGCATACCCTTAATCCTAGGATCTACTGGAATCGGATTTGGCCCCTTCGTGGAAACGATCCAGTTGATCTTCTGGCGTGCATTAAGACTGCACCTGCTCTTTCCACTGATCTTCTGGCTTCCTCTTGTCCTTGGCATTCTTATGCTCTCCGAACTCCCCTTCCCTCCCTCAAGTTCAAGCACTTCAAGTGGAAGGGCAACGAGGTCATCTACTTGCTGCTGGGCGCTGGAGTCGTGCTGGTGCTGCTGTATGGCATCCTCGCCGTTCCTTTGATCCTGATCATCTACCTGCTCAGCCCGTTGTGGGGTAGGCTCTTCCCAAAACAACCCGCCTGAATTGAACCGCAGCGACGCAACGACGCGACGAATGTGCAACGCCAATAATCTACGTGGCGTTCGCGTTGCGCCGTCGCGCCGTTGCGGTTAATCGCATTCCACCATGAAGAAATTCCGCGCCTCCATCAATGTGATGCCCCACGACAACCTGCTCGACCCGCAAGGCAAGGCCGTCACTGGCGCCGTGGGCAACCTGGGCCTGCCGGAGATCAGCGGCGTGCGCATCGGCAAGCACATCACCCTGCATGTGGAAGCCGCCGACAAGAAGACCGCCGAGGCCAAGGTGGACGAGGCCTGCAAGAAGCTGCTGGCGAACCAGATCATGGAGCGGTATGCGTTCACGGTGGAGGAAGGCTAAGGGCAACGGCTGAAGGCTGAAATGCAAAACCCAGAGCCGTTGCTTACGGCTAGGTTTACCGCATGTCTCGCAACAGCCTGTTGCTCGGTATCCTGCTGACGGCATTTTCGCTCGCGCTGCATTTCCTTCCGATCTGGGAGACGATGCTGAACCGCGGCCCGGAGACCTGGGATGGCACGCCACTGGCGCACGACTATGTGGAAGAGGTCATCAACGCCCATCGGAGCGGCGACGACTTCTCTTTCCGTCGACGGCCGCTCACGACCTGGTGCGTGGATGCGATCAGTATTGCGCGCATCCCGGCCAAGACCGCCTTCATCGCATTGAGCCTACTGCTGTTCCTCGCGAGCGGCCTGCTTGTGTATCGGCTCGCGATTGAATTCGGTTCCACCGCGAAACAAGCCTTATTGGCGCAGGCCTTCTTCCATGTTTCTCCCACAGTGCTCTTCGCATGGTTCGACCCTATGTACACCTACGACGAGCCGATTCAATACGCAGCCCTGTTGGGCGCGGTGCTCTCCATGGTCCATGGCCGGACCGTGCTGAGCATCGCCGCGCTCACGATTGCCCTGATCGCGCATGAGACCAGCTTGTTCATCATGCCCTTGTTCATGGTCATGCTCCGGCGTTCTCCTAGGCGCATGTCGATTACCATCGCCTCGCCCGTGGTGCTATTCGCCTTGTTCCTATTCGCCTACCTGCCATCGCAAGACTTGATGCGGCCCACGTTTGACGACAGCCTGCATCGATTCGGAACGTGGGCTTTCAACTTCAGCAGCCCGGCCATGGCCGCAGAGACGATGGGTTATATGGCGATGACGCTGCTTCTGCCCGTGTATCTGCTCGTTCGTTTCCGGGGGAGCAATGCTGCCGAACCGCGCGCACGCGAGACCATGCAGGCATTCTGGATCTCGCTTGTGCTGAACACCCTGGTCGTGCTGATTGCGGCAAAGGCAAGAGAGGCCCGTGTTCTGGCGTTGCCGCTGATCATCGTTTGGCCGTTGTTGGGCAAGGCCTTCAGCAGCGAATGGGCGAGGCTCGGCGGGTGGACCGGCCTGCTCAGCTTCATACGTCGGCCCGCCTCCGCACTGGTCTTCGTCCTGGTGATTGCGATTGTGTTCAGCACGATCCGACGGGGATTCATCCTTTCCACGGGCATCCCGCAGGACAATCCATGGCATGAATACCTTCAATTGGAAGCGCTGCTGGTGATCGCCTTCCTGTTCGCCGAACAGAGTCGGCAGCGATCACGGCTTCACCCGGCGTAGCTCGAAATTGCGGCCCAGGTACTTCTCGCGCACCTCAGCATCACCTGCAAGCTCTTCGGCCGTCCCTTGCTTCAGGATGCGGCCCTCATAGAGCAGGTACGCGCGGTCCGTGATGCTCAAGGTCTCCTGCACGTTGTGATCGGTGATGAGCACCCCGATGTTCTTGCGCTTCAACTTGCTGACGATGGCCTGGATGTCCTCCACGGCGATGGGATCCACCCCGGCGAAGGGCTCATCCAGCAGGATGAAGCGCGGCTCAGTTGCCAGCGCCCGTGCGATCTCGGTGCGTCGTCGCTCGCCACCGCTCAGCACATCGCCCATGCTTTTGCGTACATGCTGCAGGCCGAACTCATCCAGCAGCGACTCCAGCTTGGCCTCCTGCTCCGGGCGGGTGCGTTCGGTCACCTCCAGGATCGCGCGGATGTTGTCCTCCACGCTCAGCTTGCGGAACACACTCGCCTCCTGCGGCAAGTAGCCGACCCCGAGCTTGGCGCGCTTGTACATGGGCAGCCCGGTGATCTCCTGATCATCCAGCAGCACGTGGCCTTCGTTGGGCTTAATCAGGCCCACGATGGTGTAGAACGTAGTGGTCTTCCCGGCGCCATTCGGGCCGAGCAGGCCCACGATCTCGCCCTGCTCCACCTGCACGCTTACGCCGCCCACGACGGTGCGGCCCTTGTAGCGCTTGACGATATCGCGTGTGCGCAGCATCCTAGAAGTTGATGACGATCTTGGCCCGGAGCGCGAACGGCGAGGTGCCCGGGTGGTCGTTGTAGCGCAGGCGCCAGATGATGTCGGCGCGCAGAATCTTGAAGATGTTCTCCAGGCCCGCGCTCACTTCCATAAAGGGCCCGTTGTAGAGGCCGTACATATTGTCCAGCAACTGCATCTCAGCGAAGTGCTTCTCATCCAGGTCGCCGGCCACCGCCTTGAAGCCGGCCACCTCGCGCCATTTCAAACGACGCATCAAGGGGATGCGATTCAGGAACAACCCTTCGAAGTGGTGCTCGGCGAACAGGTGCACGTACCGGTCGCTGATGAACTCGAAGAAGCGCATGGTATTGAAGGACACATCGTCAAGGTAGAGCGTCTCGTTGCCGCTGTGGACGGTGAGCAAGGGGTAGGGCAGCGCGCCGAAGATCCGTCCGCCCTCA
This sequence comes from Flavobacteriales bacterium, assembly GCA_016715995.1. Classification (GTDB taxonomy): domain Bacteria; phylum Bacteroidota; class Bacteroidia; order Flavobacteriales_F; family PHOS-HE28; genus PHOS-HE28. The sequence goes on along the minus strand of JADJXF010000021.1, from coordinate 69,796 downwards.
ACGGTGGTGCGCATCCATCCGAAGGCGCCCAACTGCCAGCGCTTGTAGATGCGGCCGATCACCTTGGTGTACTCGAAGTCGCTCTCGAACAGCCTCGGGGCGCCATAGGCTAGATGCAGCTCCAGCACCGGGAACTTGTTGATGCCGATCGCCACACGGTCGAACTCGCCGCTCACGTATTTCTCCTGGTAAGCGAAGCGTGTGTTCAGCGCTACCTCGGCGGTCTGAAGGCTGCTTACGTTGCGGACGATGAGATCATCGCCGAGGCGCTCATAGCGCAAGCTGCCCAAGGGCTGCAAGGTCCGGTAGCGGAGCATCACCTCGTTCGTAAAGCCGGTGAACCACTCGCGTTCCAGGCTGCCGCGCCACTCCTCCACATCGGTGAGCTTGTTGTTGGGGTTCACACGGAACACGCTGCCTAAAATGTTGTCGTTCCGGAACGCGTTCACGCTCTGACCCAACTGTTCCAGGTCGTGCTTGTAGCCGGCCTTGTACAGCAGTCGCGGCTGTTTGCTGATGAAGCCCCGCGTGCTGAGGCCGAACTTGAAGCGCTCGTCCTTGAGCCCGTATGCCGTGTAGCCCTCGAACTCCACCCAGGTGCTGAACGTGTTACTGGTGCGGCCGCCGACGCGGAACCTCGCGCCTTCCACGGGATTGAAACTGAACACGGTGAAGTACGGCCCGTACTCCACCAGCCCGCGTTCGTAGTACCCGCTGATAATGGTGCTCACGATGTCCACGTACGTGCGGAACCGCGGGATGGTCTTCATCGTGTCCACCATGTGGTAGATGGTGTTCTCCTTCGCCGTGAGGGGCACGTGCCGATGCGTATCCCAGTAGTCGGCACCAAGGCTCAATGGGTCGATCCGCATCAGTACTTGATCCGCGCCGTCGTAGAAGCTCGGCTCGCGCGGCTGGTTAATCACGAAATCGCGGTACGTGGCGGTCCGTCGTCCATAGAAGCCCTGCACCGGGTTCTTGTTGGGTTTGCCGGTGTCCTTGACCACGTTCAAATCCACAACCAGCTCGTCGCGCGTGAGCATCCACACCTCGCTCTGCACCTGTTCATACTCCTGCTTCACCCAGAAGCCCTCGACGAAATTGAGGTTCGCGCCTTCGGCGATGCCCGCCTCAATCCGCCGTACGGCGTAGGTGGTATCGTTGATCCACATGTGGCCGGTGAAGGCGAGTTCCTGCACCCGCCTGGGCTTGAACTCAAGCCGGTAGCACCAGTACTTGCCCACGAAGGCGCTGTCGGTGAGGTAGTAGTCGTAGTAGCCCTTACCGCCATCGGCGATGGGGCTGATGAAGTTCTTCCCGAAGATCACGAGGAAGTTCTCGTAGATGTTCACGTTCTGGTACATGTCGCCCATGAACTGGCCCACGCTCTCGTTCTCGATGCCGCTCACCTTGGTGCCGCGGATGTACTCGCGCTGCGTCTTGGGCTGCTGCCGGTAATACACCTCCGAGAGGCTCTCCGTCATGAAGATGGGCAGGGAGGGCTTCGCGCCGCTGCTGTCGATATTATCGAAGATGAAGGCGAAGGGCTTGAAGAGTTTCTTCTTCGTGAACTCCTCCGTGATGTTGTTCAGGTCGAATTCGACCTTGTTGTAGGCCTCGTACTCGTAGGCCGCGAGTTTCTCCCGGTTGTTCGCCGGCTTGTACCGCACCACCCGCCGCAGGATCTCGAACGCCGGATTCTCCGTCGGCTTGATCACCACCTCGGCCAGCATGGTGGCGCTCGGCTGCATCGGCACATCAATCACCTGGGTGCGGTCCTTGCGCACCGCGAAGGCGCGCGGCACATAGCCGACGGAGGAGAAGAGCAGCGAATCCGTGGCGTAATAGGTCTCCATCTTGTACCGCCCCTCCATGTCGCTGGTGGTGCCCACGCGGCTGTCGCGGAAAGCGATGTTCACGAATGGGAGCGGCTCGCCCGTAACGGCATCGGTCACGCGCCCGCTCACGACCGTGCTCTGCGCCCATGCAATCGTGGCCGAGCTCACAGCGGCAATCAAGACGGTGTAGCGAAGAGCTTGCTTCATGCCACAGATCGTGCTGGGGTGGCGGTATTCATTGCTTTGAGGCGCTGCTGCTCCACGCGGGCGCTGATGCCGATGCTAACCTCGTACAGGAGCATCAATGGCCCGGCGACAAGCAGCTGGCTGATGACATCGGGCGGGGTGAGGATGGCCGCCAGGACGAGCAGGCCCACATATGCATGCCGACGGTACGCCCGCAGGGTCTGTGGCCCCAGGATGCCCAGACGGCTGAGCAAATGCACCACTAGCGGCAATTCGAACACCATTCCCGTCCACAGCGACACCTGCGTGATGATGCCGATGAAGCTCTCGAGCGCGAAATTGTTGGCCACGCTAGGACTCACCTGATAGCTGCCGAAGAACTGGACGCTCATGGGGGCGAGCAGGTAGTAGCCGAAGAGCACACCGGTGATGAACAGCAGCGAGCCGCTGAGCACGAACGATCCGGAAGCACTGCGCTCCCGCTCATGCAGGCCGGGGGCTACAAACCGCCAGAGCTCCCAGAGGATGTACGGGAACGCCAGGATGATTCCCGCCACAAGAGCCACAGTCATGTGCGTCATGAACTGACCGCTCACCGGCAGATTCTGCAGCGTGAATCCGAGCTCCTGGATGCAGATGGCCGGCACGCCCAGCCAATCGCCCAGTCGGCACAAGGCCCGGTACGTGATGAAGTCCGGATCACGAGCGGCCAGCACCACCTCCTCGAAGAGCGCGGTCTTGAAGACGAATGCGAGAACAAAGCCCACAGCAACGGCAATGGCCGAGCGGACGATCGTCCACCGGAGCTCCTCTAAGTGCTCCAGGAAGGTCATTTCACGTCCGGACTGTGCCAAGCGATGGGAATCGTCCGAGTTGCGCGGACCCGGCCAAAGATAGCCGGGGCCATATCCGGAGCGCGTTTCGATACAGCGGTTTTCAACGCGCTCAACGCTGTTCAAAACACGCTTAACGAACGTTGGCGACCACTCCTCTGTTGAGTGTACCGGTTGCCTTACATTTAAGCGTTCAATAGCGGCACTACCCGGCCATCGTTCAATGATCAACGTAGACCTTAAGCCCAAAGAGGCGCTCGAGCAGTTCTTCGGTTTCAAGAAGTTCAAAGGAGAGCAGGAAGCCGTCATCCAAAGCGTCCTCGACGGGCGCAACACGTTCGTCATCATGCCGACCGGTGGCGGCAAGAGCCTATGCTACCAGCTGCCGGCCCTGATGATGGATGGCGTGGCGATCGTGGTGAGCCCGCTCATCGCGCTCATGAAGAACCAGGTGGATGCCATGCGCGGCTTCAGCGAGGAGGACGGCGTGGCCCACTTCCTGAACAGCTCGCTCACGCGGAACGAGACCCTCCAGGTCCGGGACGACATCACCAAGGGGCGCACGAAGATCCTGTACGTGGCGCCCGAGAGCCTCACCAAGAAGGAGAACGTGGAGTTCTTCCGCGACATCAAGATCAGCTTCTTCGCCATCGACGAGGCGCATTGCATCAGCGAGTGGGGCCACGATTTCCGGCCCGAGTACCGGCGGCTCCGCACCATCTTCAACGAGATCACCGGCGTTCCCGTCATCGCCCTCACCGCCACGGCCACCGAGAAGGTGCAGGAGGACATCCTGAAGAACCTCGATATCCCGGACGCAGTGGTGTACAAGGCCAGCTTCAACCGGCCCAACCTCAACTACGAGATCCGGCCCAAGAAGGACGTGCAGCGGGAGATCATCCGCTTCATCAAGCAGCACAACGGCAAGAGCGGCATCGTTTACTGCCTCAGCCGGAAGAAGGTGGAGGAGATGGCCCAGATGCTCAATGTCAACGGCATCAAGGCCCTGCCCTACCACGCCGGGATGGATGCTGGCCAGCGCGCCAGCCATCAGGACCAGTTCCTCATGGAGCAGGTGGATGTGATCGTCGCCACCATCGCCTTCGGCATGGGCATCGACAAGCCCGATGTGCGCTTCGTCATCCATCACGACATCCCCAAGAGCCTGGAGAGCTACTACCAGGAGACCGGCCGCGGCGGTCGAGACGGCGGCGAGGGCAAGTGCGTGGCCTTCTACAGCTACAAGGACATCGAGAAGCTGGAGAAGTTCCTGCAGGGCAAGCCTGTGGCTGAACAGGAGATCGGTCGGCAGCTGCTCGCCGATACCGTGAGCTTCGCTGAAACCAGCATGTGCCGGCGCCGATTCCTACTGCACTATTTCGGCGAGCACTACCCGAATGACAACTGCAAGAGCTGCGACAACTGCCTCACCCCGCGCGAGCAGTTCGAGGGCAAGGACGACTTGGCATTGGTGCTGCGCGCCGTGAAGGAGAGCAAGGAGCGGCACCGCGCCAAGTTCATCTGCGACCTGCTCACCGGTACCGAGACCAGCGAGATCAAGAACTACAAGGGCGACAAGCTGAAGGTGTATGGCGAGGGCGACGAGAAAGACATTCACCATTGGATGGCCATTGTGCGCCAGGCCGTGGTGGGCGGTTTCCTGCACAAGGACATCGAGACCTACGGCAACCTCAGCCTCACCGAGGCGGGCAAGAAGTTCCAAGCGAAGCCTGTCTCGATCAAGTTCGTGAAGGAGCGCGACTACAGCGACTATGAGGGCGGCGCGGAGGATGAGCCGATCGTGCGTCCTGGCGCGGCCGCCGATGAGAAGCTGATGACCATGCTGAAGGACCTGCGTAGGCAGCAGGCCCAGAAGCTGAAACTGCAGCCGTGGGTGCTGTTCCAGGACCCCTCCTTGGAGGAGATGACGATGCGGTATCCCATCACCATCGAGGAGCTCACGCAGATCACCGGCGTAGGACCGGGCAAGGCGCAGAAGTTCGGCAAGCCCTTCATCGACCTCATCGCCACATACGTGGAGGAGAACGAGATCGAGCGCGCCGAGGAGGTCACCGTGCGCAACGTGGTGAACAAGAGCGGCAACAAGGTCCACATCATCCAGAACATCGATAAGCGCCTGCCCCTCGACGCCATCGCGCGCAGCAAGAACCTGTCCCTGCCTAACCTGCTCACCGAGCTGGAGAGCATCGTGATGAGCGGCACCAAGCTCGACATCAACTACCAGCTCAACGATGTGCTGGAGTCCGATGCACAGCAGGAGATCATGGACTACTTCCGCAGCGCCGACTCGGACGATATCGAGACCGCGCACAAGGAGTTCGACGGTGATTTCAGCGAGGAGGAGCTGCGCATGATGCGGATCAAGTTCATGAGCGAGGTGGCGAATTGAGTGGAGTTGGGGGTTGAGGAGGTTGGGGGGTTGAATGCCATCGGTGAGCGATTCCGAAGCGATGAACCCTGACGAACTAGGCTTGGTCCTCAAGCATGTGATGAAGCTGCTCGTGGAGCGGCGCTTCAATGAGTTGGAAGAAGCATCGGGCGGCATGGGCTTGAGCGCCGATGACATCGAAGGCGCCGTCGACGACATCGGTAGCCGGCTCGCGATGCCTCCAGAGACCGTGTGGCGCGACCTGCGGGCACGTGCCGTGCGCAATCAGCCCGGCGCCTTCGAGGTGACGATGGAGTTATGGAACGCCCGAGGCCGAACGCCGCACACGGTGGAGGTGACGGTGCAGGAACGCAATGGCAAGCCGATGGTGGTGATCGACGATGTCATCGTTGGTTGAGTCTCCTTGCCGGATCAGGTACCGAGTTCGTTCAGCGCCCCCATCATCATCATCCCCGCCCCTACCGACAGCGCATCCTCATCGATGTCGAAGGCCGCCGTGTGCAGCCCGCTCTGCGTGCCGCGCTTGGCGGGATTGCCCGTGCCCAAGCGGAAGAAACAGCCGGGCATCACGTGCGTGTAGTAGGCGAAGTCCTCGGCACCCATGCGGATGTCCATCTCCACGACATTCTCCGCGCCGACAAGCTCAACGGCCACCGCCCGCAGCCGCGCGGTGAGCGCAGGATCGTTCTTCACCACCGGTGATCCCTTCACCAATCGGAACTGCGCATCGCCTCCCATGCCTTGCGTCAACTCCTTAGTGATGCGCGGAAGTAATTCGTGCAGTCGCTCGCGCAGTTCTTCATTGAAGGTGCGCAGCGTGCCATCGATCGCCACCGTATCCGGGACTATGTTGGTGGCGCCGTTCGCGATCAGCTTGCCGAAGCTCATCACCATGGGCTCGCCCGGCGGCACGGTGCGCTTCGCTTCGTCATAAAGCCTCGGCAGCAGCTGCGCGGCGATCAGGATCGGGTCAACCAGCTTGTCGCGCTGCGCGGCATGGCCTCCCAGGCCCTGCACGGTGATGTACAGCTCATCGGCTGCGGCCATGAAAGGCCCGCTGCGGAAGCCGAGCTTTCCAACGGCCAGTTCCGGCGTCACGTGCTGCCCGATGATGCTTGAGGGCGCGGGGTTCGCGAGCACGCCTTCCTTCACCAAGAGCGATGCGCCTCCAGGTTCCTTCTCCTCGCCGGGTTGGAACACGAGCATCACGTTGCCGCTCCATTCCTTCCGCGCCCGGTGAAGCGCGATGCCTGCGCCGAGCACCATGGCCGTATGCGCATCGTGACCGCAGGCGTGCATCACCCCGGCATTGCGCGAGCAGTACTCCAGCTTGCCAACCTCGGTTATCGGTAGCGCGTCCAGGTCGGCGCGCAGGGCGATGCATCGCTCGCTAGCGCTCTTCTCACCACGCACCAAGGCGATCAGCCCGGTACCCTTCGCTTCGGGCGTGAGCCTCGCCACATCCTCGCGCACTTCGATGCCTTCGTGCTTCAGCACCTCTGCGATGAACGCTACGGTCTCGTGCTCCTTGAAGGAGAGCTCCGGATGCCGGTGCAGATGACGCCGCCACTTCACCATGTCGACGTGCAGCGCAGCAATCGCCTTCTGCATGGCCGACCTCACTTTCCGAGGATGAGCTTGATGGCCGCTACGAGCATGATCACTCCGAAGACGCGTTTCACCGTATCGGCCGGGAGCGCCAGCGCGCCTTTGCTGCCCAGGTATCCGCCCGCAAGGAAGGCCGCGGCGATCACGCCGACCACCTTCCAGTCAATCATGCCGTCCTTCCAATAGTTGCGCACTGCCAGCGCAACCACGGGCAGCATGAGCACGGCGAGACTCGTGCCTTGCGCCTGATGCTGGGAGTAGCCCAGCAGCCACACCAGCGCGGGCACCATGAGCAGCCCGCCGCCGATGCCCACGAAACCACTGAGGATGCCGGCCAGCAAACCGACGATGATGAGCAGTCCGATGGTCTGTGTGTCCATCAATCAGATGTCGAGGTTCAGCGAGAAGTGGAAGACCTGCGGCAGGATCACGCCGTCATCGATGCCCCATGCCCAATCGGCCCGGACGAAGTAGCCGAGCAGGCGCGTGCGCAGGCCGAAGCCATAACCGGCCACGATGGGCTCGCGCTGGCTGTTGAGGGTGATGGTGAGCGGGTTGCGCGCGATGGTGATCCGGTTGAAGCTATTGTCCTCCGCGTACGGATGGCTGCCCGTCCAAGCCGATCCGATGTCGGCGAAGGCGGCCACCTGCAAGTGGTTGAAGAGATCGGACCGGATGGGGCGGTTGATGAGGTAGCGCACTATGGGTACCCGCAGCTCGGTGTTGACCACGGCGAAGCTGGTGCCGTTGCGCGCGTTGTAGAAGAAGCCGCGCATGGGAACGCCCATGGTCTGGTAGAAGTAGTTCTGCGTGAAGTCGATGGGGATGCTGTTGTCGTACTTCGCGAAGAGCCAGTTGTCCACGCCGCCGAGGAAATGGATGAGGCGCCGGCTGCCGAAGGAGCTGCTACCGGCGAAGCGCGTCACCCAGATCAGCTCGCGGTGCACCTTCAGCGAATGGCGCAGGTCGAGGCCCACCACCTGCATATCGCCCTCTTCCTCGGGCTGCTGGTAGTACTCCGCGAAGACCTTCATCTTCCATCCGGTCCACAGGTTCAATCCGCGCGGAAGACTGCTGTCGTACACGTACTCGAGCTTCGCGCCCACCATGTGGTCGTTGAAATTGGGCACCACCAGGCTGAGGGGGTCGATGCTCTGCTGCACGTAGCGGTCGTTGCGGTACATGACTGATCCGCGGATGCTCTCCAGCTCGTTGAAGGGCCAGCTCAGCTGATAGCGCGCGTTGTGCGTATGGACCTTCACCACGCCGAAATCGCTGATGCCCTGATAGGCCTGCCGCTGGAAGGAGATGCGCCGATCCATCCGATGGGTCAGGTTCTCGTAGGTGACCAGGTAGTCGTTGTTGTTCAGGTCGAGCGCCAGGCGGAAACCGCCCACGATGCGGCGGTCCTCGAAGAGGTCGCTGATGCCCATGCGCGTGAGCCCGCTCAAGCCGGGATTCAAACCGCCCTCTCCCGTGAAGGGCTGATAGAACTGGTTGCTGTAGCTGTTGTCCACCTGTGTCACCACCTGATCCACAGTGAAATTCAGGTTGTAGTTCCGCTGCTCGGGATACACGAAGGGGCGGTTCGCCAAGGAGTCACTTGCAGCCTGGGCTGGCGCCACGGCTCGGACGGGAGCGGGGTCCGCCACCGGCGCTCCGCCCGGTGGTTCATCGCTGAACACGTAGCGCCGCACATCCACCGCATCCGTTCCAGTCCGGCGCGGAAGCTGCGGCTCCACCTTCACCACGCGGCTCATGTCGTCGGTCACCGAACCGGGATTCGCGGCGTCCTGCTTGTCCGGCGGCGCATCACGCTGTTCGGTTCGGCCGGTGCGGTCATCGCTCGAAACCCTGCCCGTGTAGAAGCGATAACGCCCCTTCTCCAGCATCAACTGGGTGTAGCGCCCGCGGTCGCTGACGACGTCCTGCTCGAGAATGGACCGCTTGAGGTCCGTGAGCCGTTCCTCCACGGTGAAATAGCGGTAGTGGATCGTGGTGTCGATGTGGCTCACCGTGCTGTCGTAGCGCACGCGGTACCGGTTGCGCACGCCATCGGCATCGTTCAGATAGCCGTAGCTGACGCTGTCCCATTGGAAGGGCTGCGTCTCGCTGACCCTGGGCGTGCTGCTCAACCGCGTGAGCACCTGGCTGCGAGTAGCCAGGTCGAGCAGGTAAATGTCCTTGCTGCCGTTGATCAGGGCGACGTCCTTGTGCGTCTGCAAGGTGTCGTTCGTGCGGTCGCTGCTGAAGATGATGCGGCGGCCGCCGTCCACGAAACGGGGCTCCAGGTCATCCCATTGATCATCGGTGAGCTGCTCCTGTCGGCCGCCTACCACATAGAAGAGGTACAGGTCGCTGCGGCCATCGCGCACACCGCTGAAGACCAGGTTGCGGCCATCGCTGCTGTAATCCATACTGAGCACCTTCTCCAGCATGAGGATCGGCCGCTCGGTGGTCTTGCCATCATCCATGGTCCAGGTGCGCAGCCATAGTTCGCCCTTGCGTTCCAAAGCATAACTGAGCGCCTTGCTGCTCGGATGCCATGCCAGCACCGGATAGCTCCGGTCGATGATGCGGTCCAGCTTCTTCTCGCCCTTCACGATGCGCTTCACCTTACCGGTGGCGACCTCCATGATGAACACCTTGTACTGCCCCAGCTCGTTGCTCGTCCAAGCGAGCCAGCGGCCATCGGGGCTCTGCTGGAACTGCGCATAGGCGCGCGCTTTCCGCGTCTTGATCTTCAGGGGCTCCAGCGCTACATCCATGCGGCTTCGGTCCTCCTCATTGAAACGGCCCTTGTAATAATCCAGGCATTCCTGGGTGAGCGTCTTCAGCGAAATCCCGAGCACGAAGAGGAAGCCGCTCTCGGCGTTGCGGCTCACCCGGGTCATGTACAGGATGTTCGGGATCACGCCCGGCCCGTACACCTCAGCCACATACCGCCAGATCATGTGGCCGCCATCGCGGGCGTGATCGCCCTCAAGGCGGTTGAAGCGGTCGTACCGGCCGCTGAGCACGCCATCGCGCACACGGTTCGTGAGCGCCGCGTCCCATGGGCGCGAATGGTAGCTGATGATGCCTTCGGTGTACCACGGCGGAAGCGTGAGGAAGGTGGCGCTGCGGATCATCTCGCGCCAGTTCCCGCCGAACATCATCTGATCGATGATCACGTGCGCGATGCCCGAACGGATCTGCTGGTCCAGCAGTGTATGGTCGCCCTCGAAGTACACGAAGATCTTGGTGCCAACGATGCGGGTGAGGCCGCCGATGTTGTTCTGGCCGGTCATGCCCTCCAGCCCGATGTTGCTCTGGCGGAAGTCGGTGAGTGAATTGTACACGATGAACTGCAGCCGCTCATCCAGCGCGAAATCGAACTCCCGCTCCAACTCAACCAAATGCCGCTGCGCGGATTGCGCGGTGTAGCGCGCCAGGTCCCGGCCCTCCTTGTAGAAGAAGACCTCCATGTTCTGGAAGCGGTATTGCTGCCACAGGAAGCTCTGGTACTGCACCCGGTTCTTGCCGTACTCCTGCTGGGAGCCGGAATAGAACTGTGCGCGCAGGCCGGTCACCGCCAGCAGAGCGGCGCATGCAAGGGCAAGCGAACGTGCGAGTGGTGCGGATGGCACGTGTTGAAGGTAGCTACTTTGGCCGCCGTTGCCGGGCGTCCCGTGGTGCGAAGTTCCGGCAATTCGGAGCATGCTCAACGTCGTCGGATTCACCTTCAATCCCTTCCAGGAGAACACCTACGTAGTCCACGATGGTTCGCAGGCCATCCTGGTGGACCCTGGCTGCTGGAACCACGACGAGGAGCAGCAGTTGGAGGGCTGGTTGGCGGAGAACGCCCTAACCCCGGTGCGTCTTGTCCTCACCCATGCGCACATCGATCATGTACTGGGCTGTGCGTGGGCCCACCAACGCTTCGGCCTGCTGCCGGAACTACACAAGAACGACCTGACCCTTCTGCGCATGGCGCCCCGGCAAGGCGAACTCTACGGCGTGCGTTGTGAAGCATCGCCCGAACCGGAGCGATTCATTCGGGAAGGAGACCGCATCATGCTCGGCGATGAGGAGCTCCGGGTGCTCTTCGTGCCGGGACATGCGCCGGGGCATATCGCGCTGTTCAGTGCGACGCACCGGTTCGTGCTTTCCGGCGATGTGCTCTTCCGCGACAGCATCGGCCGCACCGATCTGCCCGGCGGCGATACAGAGACTCTGTTGCGGAGCATCCGCGAGCAGCTCTTCCCGCTGGGCAATGAGGTGACGGTGTATTCAGGGCACGGACCGGAAACAACCATCGGTCGCGAACGGATGAAGAATCCCTTCCTGCGTTGACGCAGTTGCCCGGCGGCGGCATACACCAAGGGCTGAGACCAGCCTACTTGGGGTGGTATCCGTCCTGCTTGTACTGTTTTACATCGCCCTTGTGCTTGATGGGCGGTGGGCAATCGAAGCCGCTGCGGGCGCGCAGGAAGAGGAAGCGCACGCTGAGGATGATGGGGCGGTAACGACTGCTGAACCATTGGAGCTGCCCGAAGCCCTGGTCTTCCGGAACCACGCTGAAGACGGGCGTTTCGAGCGTTGGAATCATGAGCATGCGGCCGGTGAGCTTGAAGCCGTAGCCGATCTTGAAATGCATTTGCGCGATGAGGTCCGGCGGGAAGGCATGCTGATTCAGCACTGGGTCGCCGGTGTGGGAATAGCTGCTGCCCAACCGATAATCGGCATTGGCGCCGAGGCTCAGCTGCACGAACTGGTAGTCGCCGGTCTGAATGAACTTGTTGGCGTTGAAGGCCAGCGTGAGGAAGCGCTCCGCGAAATCGCCCTCGCCGGAATAGGCCGATGTTGAATCACCACGCAGCAAGCTGCTCTCGAACGATTCGGCGCCGCGCAGGTTCTTGTAGGCGATGCCCAGATCGAGGTAGTCGATAATCACCGGGTCGCGCGTGAACCAGGCCACGCCCCCTTCTAGGTAGAGGCCCAGCTTGCCCGATGGATCGTAGCTCGCCAGGTAGCGCGCGCTGTCGTTGCGGAAGACCTCCTCTTCCTCGTTCTTCAGGCGGGTGTGGGTCCAGGTGACGCCCGGCCCCACGAACCAGCCGAGGCGCTTGGCCTGCCCTTCCAGCGGGATGATGTCCGGGCGCTTGCGCTGGAAGATGCGCTGGGCGCTCAACTCACCCAGCAGCAAAAGCAATGAGAAAAGGACGAACAGCTTGCGCATCGCGGTTAAAGGTGGCGGCCGGCCTGACGATGGAACGTTCGATGCGCTGCGAAAGTGTCAACCCTGGCTTGTCGATCCGCAAACAGTGCTCAGCAGCTAGGCGCACAGACCCGCCTACCTTCACTAGCGCGCATGACGAGCCCCTCCATTTGTCCTTTTAGAAGTGCCTGAGCAATGGGTAGCTTCCACATTGGCACTTCCGTATCCCGTTGCACGCTTGCCGGGCTCACCGTGCTCATGCTTGTCACTTCGGCGCGCGCGCAAGAAGACAGCACGGCGCTCTACCGGAAGATCCACGACTACTCGCAGAAGCGTAAGGTGACGCGATGGATCTACGAGGCCATCTTCGTGGCACCCGACTTCGGCCACAAACCGCCGGCACCCAAGACTCCGCCCCGCCGGGTGAACCCCGCCTTGCGGCATACGGGTAAGATCGTGCGCAGCGTGCAGGTCACCGTCAGGGATCCGTTCGGCTTCTCGGTGGACGATACCACGCATGTTCCGGTATCCTGGCTGCAACGCGGCGGCAACAACCTGCACCGCAGAACGCGCGACTATGTGGTAAAGGACCTGCTCCTCGTGGCCCGGCTGGACACCTTGGACCCGGTCAGGATCGCGGAATCCGAACGCTTGCTGCGCGCCAGCCCCATTGTCAACGACGCACGCGTGATCGTGGTGCCGGCAAGCAGCGGCTCCGACAGCGTGGATGTGCTGGTCTTCGTTCTGGACAAGTGGAGCATCGACATCTCGGCCGAAGGCGACCTCAGCTCCGCGAGCATCACGGCCAGGGAGCGCAACCTGTTCGGGCTGGGCCAGCAATTGCAGCAATCCATCGTCTATGGTCCCGGTTTCCTGGAGCCGGAGCTTAGCGGGAAACATGTCGTGTACAATATCGAGGGCACCTACATCACCTCGGAGCTGCGCTACAGCACCAGCAGCACCACCGATCGCCTTTCCCTCGGCTTCGACCGGCCGTTCTTCTCACCGCTCACACGCTGGGCAGGCGGGATCAGCGGAGGCAAGACCTGGATCGCTACGCCTGTGATGGATTCCACCGGCGAGCGCATCGGTACGCGGCGGTTGAACGTGGTGGACCTGGACTCCTGGGCAGGTCGCAGTTTCGCCCTCGCCAACGACGGCACCGAGCCAGGGCGGCTGAGCAACATCATCGTCGGCGTACGGCATGCCGAAACGCGCTTCCCATTGCGGCCATCGTTCACCGAGGACAGCCTGCGCATCAACAGCGGGCGCTCGCTCTCGTTGCTCGGTGCGGGCTTCAGCGTGCGCCAGTACTACCGCGAGCGCTACCTCTTCCGCTTCGGCATCATGGAGGATGTGCCCGAAGGCTTCCTGCTCAAGGCGACCGCAGGCTTCCGGAAGGTGGAGGGGGTGCGCAGCCAGGTGTACACCAGCATCGAGGCCTCACGCGGACGGCACTTCGAGAACGTGGGCTACATCAGCCTATTCGCGGCCTACGGCACCTTTTGGCGCAACAGCGCGGGCGTTGATGCCACTTTGCGTTCCGGATTCTTTTATTTCAGCGATCTGGTGCCAATCAAGCGCTGGCACCTGCGGCAATTCATCCGGGGCACTGTCGTCGCTGGCTTCGACAAGGCGCCCTATGAACGATTGGACATAAATGGCAATCAGCTCTACGGCTTCAGCAGTCCGTCGGTGAGCGGCGCGCATAAGGAGCTGCTCTCCTTCGAGACCGTGGCATACGCTCCTTACAGCCTGCTTGGATTCCGTTTCGCGCCCGTGCTCGTCTGGGGCATGGGCACCATCGGCTCGGAGTCCGATCCTGTCTTCAGCGGCCGCATCTATCAGGCCTTCGCGCTCGGCATCCTCGTGCGCAACGAGAACCTGCTGGCGAGCACCTTCGAGGTATCGCTCAGCTTCTTCCCCTACATGCCCGATGCTGGCCGCAATGTGTTCGAGGTGGGCTCCTTCCTGGACTTCACATTGAAGGCGCCCGACTACGCCTTCACCAGGCCGGATGTGGTGGGGTATTATTGAAGAATGATTCAACCCTTCATGTTCTTCGGATCCTGGCGGCTATCGAAGATGTCGGAAACCCGGATAGCGGTGCGCGTCACCCGGTACACGATCTTCACATGACCCACGACCCAGCGGCGATAGGAGTACCTGGTCTTGCGCATATGCACCTCCGCAGCCCCTGCTCCAGGATGCGTTCGCAGCCAATCGGCCGCTTCCATCAACTCATCCACCAATTCATCGATGCGCTGGTCGGAATGGAACTTCTCCCAGAAGATTGTAAGGTTATGGAGACTGTCCCAAGCACTCTCGGCGACCTCCAGGTCGAGCGGCCTCATGCAGCCTTCTTCTTGGCTGCCCGCCGCTTCTTCAACGCGGTCTTGAGTTTCGCCTTCACCTCGTCGCCGCTCATGAAACGACCTGCTGCGAAATCCGCCTCTGCAAGCTTGATCCGCTTATAGGCCTCCTCAGGTTCTGAAGCTGCGGCTGGCGGTCCGACCAACACCTTGTATGCCTTGGCTAACTTCCCTTCACTGGTCTCCTTGTCGACAAGTGCTTTGATTTTCTTCTTGAGGGCGGCGGTGGTCATGGCGGTGGGGGTTGCGAATCAAAGGTAAATGGCGATGGGCGCCACTTCAGCTCTGTTGAACGCGGCCTGTATTGCGCGCTTGCTCATGGCAGTAATAAACGCACTTCTTGAAACCCTTTTGGACGTGGAACCTAGCGGCACAGGGCCTGCTCATTCATTGAGACAAACTGATCGCACAGACTAGGATCAGTTACCATCCGGAACGGCACTATTCACGATTTGTACGACCTGCAAAGCGAAGACCGCTGCTGACGGCATGAACACAAGTAAGACCCATTTTATCACGCGGTAGTTCATCTTGATCTTTTCGATGACATCCACCAGCTCTGGGATAGAGTACAAATCAGGACGCTCCTCGCTCTTCGATAGAGTGAAGAACCAAGCAGGTCGAACGAACAGGGTGAACTTCATGGCCCACCACCCGATCGGATTCCCAGGGTGACCATCTTCGTCCAGCCGTCTCATATAGCGACGCAAAATGCGTTTCTGCATCTCTACATCCTGGAGCATGAGAGAAAGCAGCGTCCCGGAAAAGAGGAATACGATCATGGATATCGCGAAGACCATTGTGCAAAGGAATCACTCCCCTACTCCAACAACCCCAAGGCCATCCTCTCCACCTCCTCACTCTCCCATTTCTCTTCAATCCCAGGCATGGCAAGCACCTGCTCCATGATGCGATCCTGGCGCAAGCCTTCCTTCCACGCGTCCTTGTACTCGATGTCGCTGAACTTCACTTGGCTGTAGAGCGGCAGCCATTTGCCCGGGTGGCGGGCTTGCAGTCGGCCTTCGATCTTCTTGCGCAGGATGAATCGCGGATCGGCCACGAGATCGCGCATCTCCACGAAGTTGCGCAGGCTGAGGTCGGCGATGGCGTCGCCGTTGGGCTTGCGCGCTCTGTTGTAGGCGTCGAGCACCACGCCCCAGTTGTCGTCGCCGTGCTGGTTGAGCAGTTCGTTGAGCACTTTGCAATCCTCGTAGCCGGCGTTCATGCCCTCGCCATAGAAAGGCACGATGGCGTGGGCCGCATCGCCGATCAGCGCCACTTTGTCCTTGTGGTTCCAAGGCCCGCAGCGGATGATGGCGAGGTTGCTCTGCGGGTTGCGGAAGTACTGCTCGGCGAGGTCGGGAAGCATGGGGATGGCATCGCGGAAATGCTCCTCGAAGAAGCGCAGGAGATCGTGCTCGTCCTTGATCTGGCCGAAGCAGTACTCGCCTTCGTGCGGCATGAAGAGGAAAAAGCGGCGCGGCCAGATGTGCAAGCAGTGCGGGTCCATCTGCGGCGTGCCATCGGGCTTGGATGGAAAAGCGATCTCCTTGTAGTCGTGCTCGATGAAGCTCTGGCTGAAGTTGAACCGCAGCTTCATGAACTCCTGCCGCACTGCGCTGGGCGCGCCGTCGCTGCCGAAGACGACATCGGCCGGTACCGCTGATGCTTCACCGGTGACCTCGTTGTGGAACATGGACGTGCCGGTATCGAGGTGAACACCGGTGCAACGGTGATCGAAATGCAGTTTCACGTTGGGGAAGCGCTCCGCTTCGCTCAGCATCACCTTGTTCAGTTCGCCGCGCGACACGCTGTGGATGGGCCGCTCATCGATGCTGTACGGAAGGCGCGTGAGCTTGCCGTCGCGGTCGTGCGTCATGCGCGCATGCACGGGTACCACGATGCGCTCCACGGCCTCGTGAACGCCAGCGGCCTTCAGCGCTGTCCAGCCGCGGTGGCTCACCACGAGATTGATGCTGCGCCCCGCATACACATTCGTCTTGCGCGGATCGGGACGCCGCTCGAACACGTTCACCTGGTGGCCGCGCTTGGCCAGGAACACGGCCAGCAGGCTCCCGACAAGGCCACCGCCGACGATGGTGATGTTCTTCATGCCAAGGCGGTTTGGAGAATCTCGCCGAAGCGGAAAACCTCCTCGAACGAATTGTACAATGGCACCGGCGCTACGCGAATGACATTCGGTTCGCGCCAATCAGCCACCACGCCTTTCGCGGTGATCGCGTGGAACAGGTCTTTGCCTTTGCCGTGTGCCACGATGCTCAGTTGGCAGCCACGCTGCGTAGGATACGCAGGCGTGATGGTCTCCAGCTTCGCGCCGGTGGCCTTCGCGACTTCGTTGATGACGAATGCGAGGTAGCCCGTGAGCCGCTCACTCTTCGCGCGAAGATTCCCGATGCCAGCGCGATCGAACTGCTCCAGCGCCACGCGGTGCACGGCCATGCTGAAGACCGGCGCGTTGCTCACCTGCCAGGCTTCGGCCGTGTGCATGGGCTTGAAGGTGCGCTCCATGTTGAAGCGCTCGTGCTTGTCGTGCCCCCACCAGCCAGCGAAGAGCGGAAGGCCTTTGCCGTGGTGCTGCTCATGCACGAACGCGCCTGCTACGCTGCCCGGACCGCTGTTGAGGTACTTGTAAGTACACCACGCGGCGAAGTCCACCCCCCATTCGTGCAGCGCCAGGTGAAGATTGCCTGCGGCGTGCGCGAGATCGAAGCCAGCGATGGCACCCACATTGTGCGTGGCTTTGGTGATAGCTGCCATGTCGAAGGCCTGGCCCGTGTAGAAGTTGACGCCGCCGAAACAAACGAGCGCGAGCTCATCGCCCAGTTCGTTGATGCGCGCGATGATGTCCTCGGTGCGAAGCGTGTGCTCGCCAGCGCGGGGTTGCACCTCGATCAGGTCATTATCCGGATCGCCTCCGTGGAAACTGATCTGTGATGCGAAAGCATACGTATCGCTCGGGAACGGCCGCTGCTCAGTGAGAATCTTCTTCCGCTTTCCGCTGGGGCGATAGAAGCTCACCATCAAGAAGTGCAAATTGCTGGTGAGTTGGTTCATCACCACCACTTCGCTCTCCTTGGCGCCTACCAAACGCGCCGTCATCGCCGTGAGTTCCTCGTGATAGCTGTACCACGGGTGCATGGCCTTCAGGTGACCTTCCACGCCGAGCGCTGCCCAGTCGTCGAGCTCCTGCTTCAATGCAGCAGCACAGCCTTTTGGCTGCAGGCCGAGCGAATTCCCGCTGAAGTAGATGACGGGCCGTCCATCCTGCTGCGGGAAGTGGAACTCATCGCGGAAGGCACGCACCGGATCGGCAGCGTCCTGCGCACGGGCGAAGTCGAGCGTATTCTGGAAGTCGGGCATGCGGGACGCGAATGTAACGGGCACGGGGAAGGCCGTGATGATGCGCTTCAAAGGCCGCCAGACACCCATGCCAAGAGCGGCAGAAGCCCGATGCACGCATCCAGCAGCAACCAATGGAGCCAGCCGCGTTGCGGAGAAGAGCGGATGATGATGAGCAGCGCCAAACCAAGACCAACGAGCGGCAGCAAGGATCCATCGTAATCACCCGAGATGTCCAATGCGTTTTGAACAACCAGCAGCCACACCATGGGGGTCAGGAACAGAACAGCAATTGCCTTCGCCGCTTTCGGCCCGAAGAGTTGCGGCATCGTACGCAGTCCTGGAGGATCCATTTGCGCATCGCGCAGATCGAAGGCGATTGCGATGGCCAGGTAGAAACAGAAGAACACCATCACCAACAGCCAGGCCATGCCATCCACTTCTTCCGCGGCCAACAGCACCGTGCCAGCCGCCCACACCCACGCCACCAGGAACGATTTGAGCGCCGGTATCCTCCTTAGCCCGAGCAGACGTCCATCATTCCTCCGCAACGGCACCACATAGAGAAATGCCGGGAGGATCACCGGCCACGTCCGCGTGATCGTCCCCCACGCTTCAGGACCTAGCACGGCAATCGCCAGCACCATGCTCGCGCCAACCGCGATCATCATCGCTTTCAGATGCGCGTTGTACCAAGTGAAAAGTGGCACATGCTTCAAGCCCTTCTCGCGCGAGCGCACCAAGCGCAACAGTCCGTAGCATGCGAACGTGGCGAAGAAGGCCGACGCCGGCATACGCCAATCCGCCTTGCCGAACCATTGCTCGCCAATCCAATGCACCTGGGCCGCGGCCCCGAGGGCCAACAGCACATGCGCGTACACCATGAACCGGAGGATCGGGTTTCGGGGGTCGGGAGCCATGGCTAGTCGTAGCCCTCCAAATTGGGATTGATGACCAATTGCCGCACGGCCACACCCACCACGATGCCCGCCGCAGTGCTGATCAACGAGCGCACGACCCGTTTGCTCCGGCCCACCTTGGCATAGCCATACGCATAGTTGGGCTCACCGTCGAGGTAGGGATCTGAGAGCGAGCCGCGCGTGACATGGACGCGTGGCAGGATCATGGCCGCCCCATATACCGGAGGCAGGAAGAGCGCGTTCACCTCCAGATTCAAGGCGATGCTGGCACCGGCGCCGAACAGGAAGCCCCCCCATTGCGCCACACGCGGCCGGTATCCGGCACGGGCATCCTGCTCGCCCTTGATGAACCAGCGCATCTCCTGAATGCTCAAGTCGTTGCCGAAGACCGTGTCCTGGAAATACCAGATGCGCTCGCGCCCGAGGCTGTCGGTGACGCTGAAGACGTTCTCGGTGGGTTCGCTCCGCTCCTTGGTCCGGCCGTTCTTGCCGAACTCCTGGTACCGCACCTCCAAGGTGCTCTGCCCGAGCACGCGCGTCTCGATGATCTGCCCGTTCATGAGCAGGACGCGGTCGGGCTTGAAGGGCGGGAGCTGAGCGCGGCAGATCGATACGAGGGCGATTGCCAGGATCGTGATTCGGAGCCGCATGGAGGGTGGCCAAATGTACCTGCCGGGCGGCAGGCAGGGCCGAAGCCGCGCAGGCCACCGGGGTATATTCGCACCGCTTTTCAGCACCACCTCATGAACGCTGTCACCTACCGCGAGCGCCACATCGGACCGAACGCCGCCGAAACCACGGCCATGCTGAACGCGATCGGCGTGTCTTCCATCGATGAGTTGATCGACCGCACCGTTCCGAAGGGCATCCGTCTCAAGAATGACCTAGACGTCGGCGATGCGATGGAGGAGCTCGAGTACCTGGAGCACATGCGCGACCTCGGCGCACGCAACCTGCGCTTCCGCAGCTACATCGGCCTAGGTTACCACGGCACCATCGTGCCACAACCCATCCTGCGCAACATCCTGGAGAATCCCGGCTGGTACACGGCCTACACCCCCTACCAGGCAGAGATCTCGCAGGGCCGACTGGAAGCACTGCTGAATTTCCAGACGATGGTGAGCGACCTCACGGCGCTGCCCATTGCGAACGCATCGCTGCTGGATGAGGGCACCGCGGCCGCGGAAGCCATGCTGATGTTCGACCATGCACGCCCGCATGGCCAGCAGGGCAACCACAAGTTCTTCGTGGACAAGAGCCTCTTCCCGCAGACCATCGACGTGCTGAAGACACGCGCCAAGCCTGTGGGCATCGAATTGGTGGAAGGTGACGTGATGAACTGGACACCGGACGCCTCCTTCTTCGGCATGATCGTGCAGTACCCTGCGATCGATGGCAGCATCCACGACCTGCGCGAGGTGGTGGCGAAGGCGAAAGCCGCCGGAGTGAAGGTGGCCGCCTGCACCGATCTGCTTGCGCTCACGCTGATCGCGCCGCCCGGCGAGTGGGGTGCCGATGTGTGCGTGGGCAATAGCCAGCGCTTCGGCGTGCCCATGGGCTATGGCGGCCCGCACGCGGCCTTCTTCGCATGCACGGACGAGTGGAAGCGCCTGATCCCGGGCCGCATCATCGGAGTGAGCCAGGACCGCAGAGGCAAGCGCGCGCTCCGAATGGCGCTGCAAACGCGCGAGCAGCACATCCGCCGCGACAAAGCCACCTCGAACATCTGCACGGCGCAAGCGCTGCTGGCGGTGATGGCCGGCATGTACGCGGTGTACCACGGACCCGATGGCCTTATGCGCATCGCGCAGCGCGTTCACGGCCTCACCCGGCAACTGGCCGATGGCGCGCGGTCGCTCGGGTACAGCGTGAAGAGCATTGGCTACTTCGACACGGTGACGCTCGAAGGCGCCTCGGGCGATGCGCTCCGCAAGGCCTTCGAGTCACGAATGATCAATGCGCGCTACACCGCCAAGGGCGTGGCCATCTGCTTCGATGAGACCGTCCGCGCCGAGGACCTGAACGATGTGCTGGCAGCGCTCGCGGAAGCGGCCGGCAAGAAAGGTGTGGCGGCGGGCATCAACGGCTCTTCGTCGGCGATTCCCGAAGCTTCGCAGCGCAAGAGCGCGTTCCTCACGCACCCTGTGTTCAACACGCATCGTACCGAGACGGAACTGATGCGCTACATGAAGAAACTCGAGAACAAGGACTTCTCGCTCGTGCATGGCATGATTCCTCTGGGCTCTTGCACCATGAAGCTCAACGCCGCAGCAACCTTGTGGCCGATCACCCGACCTGAGTGGGCCTACATCCATCCCTTCGCGCCGGTGGAACAGGTGGCCGGCTACCAGCAGGTATTCGCCGAATTGAGCGAAGCGCTGGCGAAGTGCACGGGCTTCACCGGTGTCTCCCTGCAGCCCAACAGCGGCGCGCAAGGCGAATATGCGGGCCTGCTCGTGATCAAGGCTTACCATGAATCGCGCGGCGACCACCACCGGAACGTCGCGTTGATCCCCAGCAGCGCACACGGCACGAATCCGGCCAGCGCTGCGATGGTGGGCATGAAGATCGTGGTGGTGAAGGCCGATGAGGACGGCCATGTCGACATCGCCGACCTGCGCGCCAAGGCCGAAGCCCACAAGGACGACCTGAGCTGCGTGATGGTGACCTACCCCAGCACGCATGGAGTGTATGAGGAAGGCATCACCGAGATCACGGGCATCATCCACGCCAATGGAGGCCTCGTGTACATGGACGGCGCGAACATGAACGCCCAAGTCGGCCTTACCAGCCCCGGCAACATCGGCGCCGACGTGTGCCACCTCAATCTGCACAAGACCTTTGCGATCCCACATGGCGGTGGCGGCCCCGGCATGGGGCCCATCTGCGTGAACGACAAGCTGAAGCCTTTTCTGCCGGGCCATGCGCTGATCAAGACCGGTGGCGAAAAAGCCATCCACGCGGTGAGCAGCGCGCCATGGGGCAGCGCGTTGATCCTGCTCATCAGCTACGGCTACATCAAGATGCTCGGCAGCGCTGGATTGAAAGCCAGTACCGAGGCGGCGATCCTCAACGCCAACTACATGAGGACCCGCCTTGCCGATCACTACCCCATCCTTTACGTGGGCGACAAAGGCATGGTGGCGCATGAGATGATCCTGGATTGCCGCGAGTTCAAGCGCAGTGCCGGCGTGGATGTGAGCGACATCGCGAAGCGCCTGATGGACTACGGCTTCCACGCGCCCACGGTGAGCTTCCCCGTGGCGGAGACGCTGATGGTGGAGCCTACGGAAAGCGAATCGAAGGCCGAGCTCGACCGATTCTGCGATGCCATGATCGCGATCCGCAAGGAGATCGCCGCCATCGAGGGCGGCAAGGCCGACAAGCTGGACAACGTGCTGAAGAACGCGCCGCACACCGTGGACGAGGTGGCCGGCGATGGTTGGAACCACGCCTACAGCCGCGAGGAGGCGGCATTCCCCAGCCCGCACCAGCGTGACTGGAAATACTGGATGGCGGTGAGCCGCGTGGACAACGCCTTTGGCGACCGTAACCTGGTGTGCACCTGTCCGCCGGTTGAGGAATACATGACCGCAGAAGCCTGATGCAGCAACTTCCCTGGGCCGCGCTCGCCGCGACGGCCATCCTCACCACCGCATCGCACGGGCAAACGTGCTTGTTCAGCGCCGATTTCGAGAGCGGGTCGCTCCCGGCAGGCTGGCAGAGCAGCACTTCGACCATCATCGCCACCGGCGAGGACACGCCGGCATGGATCGTCGGCAACAGCGCCCAGGCCAATGCTGGAGGCTTCTTCCCGGTGCCCGATGCGCCAATCGGCAATCGTTTCGCGATGACGAACGATGATGCTCCGCCCTGCGATTGCGATTTGGGCGAGGCCACGCTGGAGACCGCTGTAATCGACCTCTCGGGTCAATTCAACATCGCCCTTGACCTGCGCGCGCACCACGACCAAGCGCTTGGCGGCGGCGAAGCCTGGATCGACTTCAGCGTGGATGGAGGTGCCTGGACCCCTTTCGTTCAGGTACCTGCTGCCTCCGGATGGCAGCATCACACCTTCAACATGAACCTCCTCGGCGGCACCAGCGCGCTTCGACTGCGCTTGCGCTGGAGCGACAATGGCAGTTGGGCCAGCGGCTTCGCCATCGACGACTTCTGCATCCGCGGCTGGCTCACCCACGACCTCGCCATCACGGGCGCCCGTATCGGCGATGACCTGGCATCCCCTTTCGCCGCCGGGACCAATGGCTTGGGATACCGTTTGCTCCCGCTCGAACAGTCGCGGGCCATGGCCGTGAGCATCGACCTGCACAACCGGGGCTCGGCGGCACTGTACGATGTTGACGTAACCGTGGTCGTGCAGCAGAACGGCGTGGACCATGGGTCCTACCAGGCCGTGCCGATCGATACGCTTCTGAGCGGCTCGCGCGCAACGGTGGTGGTGACCACCGATTGGGCGCCCGACGCGCTCGGCGATGTCGCGTTCACGGCCTCGGCCCTGTCGCCAACCGGGGAGGAGGATGGCAGCGACAACAGCGCTGCGGCCTTGTTGACCATGACCGGGCCCGGCTGGGATGATGGCTATGGGACGATGGCTCTGGACGGCGGCCAAGTGCAGGGATCCATTGGCAGCGAGCTCGGTTTCATCGCGGCCAATCGCTTCGAACTGACAAATAACGGAAGCACCGCCTTCGGGGCAAGCGCGGTATTGGGCACCGACTCCCAAGTGGGCGAATTTGTAAGAGCAATCCTGATGGATGGGAACCTGGCCTTCCTTGACACCTCCACCCGGCACGAAATCACCGAAGCGGATATCGACCTGGCCTGGGGTGGCGGACCGCTCTACCTGCCATTCTCAACCGCACCTGTCCTTCCCGCAGGCGACTATTTCGTGGGCTTCCAACGGTTGACCGGGAGCGGACGGGTATCGGTGGCCACAAGCGGCAATTGCGTCGCTGGGGCCAGCGCCTTCATGGAAGGCAACACCTTCGATATCACCTGGACCACCGCTGCGCCGATGGTGCGGCTTCATCTGAACGAATACCTCGTCGGGGTTTCCGAGGTCGGCTTGCACCCCCGGATGGATCTGACGATTCAACCACAGCCCATGAGCGAGGGTGGAACCATTGGTCTATTCCTGCGAACCAACGATCGCGTTTCGCTCCGATTGCTCGATGCCTTGGGGCGGACGGTTAAGCAGATCGGTACACTCTCGCTCTACGCCGGTGCCCATGCCCTTCCCCTTGACGTGGAACTACTGCCCGCTGGCACCTACTTCCTCGAAGCCACGGGTGCCACCGCCAAAGGCATTGTTCCCGTGATGGTGGTGCGCTGAACACCGCTCCGCTTGCTTCGCCGGTCCCCAGTCGGCGCCACCCGTTACCTGTGCGGCATATGGTAGCAGGCAGCTTTGTAAGGCGATGGGTTGTCTGAATCCATGGAACTCCTAGCTTCGTAGCCCTTCAAAACCGGAAACCCAACACGCAATGAACAATCGATACCTTGTCCTGAGCTCACTGCTGATCGCCGGCACGAGCATGGCGCAGAACGGCCGCGACATGCGGCAGACCTACCAGTTCGCCTCTGATGTAATCGTGGAGGAGAATGCTCCCGCCCCCGTCCTGCGCGATGGCGGAGACATCATCTTCAATGAGGACTTCGCCAATGGCTTCGCTGGCAACAATGGCTTCGGGCCTTGGACGACCGGCGGCCCGAATGGCAACATCTGGATGCGCCGGACGACCGGACCTGTTGGCGCATATACCACACCCGCGCAAATCATCGCCCAACCGGCCCCAGCCAATGGATTCATGGCCTTCTTGAGCGATTCCGCGAATTGCAATTGCACCAGCGGCGCTGCCAACTGGCCCGCCTCCCCGACGGAATGGGAGGGCGCGCTGGAATCGCCCGTCCTGAACCTGAGTGCTACCCCGAGCGTGCTGCTGCGTTGGCGCCAGCGTTTGCGTTGGTGCTGCCAAGCCATCAGCCCGCACGCCGTGGAAGTGAGCACCGACGGCGGCGCGAGCTGGCCTACCACCTTGGAGGCCGCCAGCGGCATCGCCACGAACAACGACCCCGGCACCCAGACGCGCGAACTGATGCTGACGGCCGCAATCGCCGCCGATCCAAGCAATGTGAAGTTCCGCTTCAAGCACAATCCCACAGCGGCCGCGTACTTCTGGCAGATCGACGATGTGCAGCTGATTGAGCTGTATGACGACGACATGAAGCTGGATTACGCGTTCTTCTCCCACACCGGAACGGGCGAGGAGTACGGCCGCGTCCCTGCCAACCAATTGTACCCCACCATGCTCATCGGCGGTGACGTGGTGAACAACGGCGCTTCGACCCAGGCCAATGTCACGGTATCGGCCGACGTTCAAGGACCGGTGCCCTTTAACACGCAGATCAATGGCGGCTCGGTGGATCCCGGCATTGCCACCACTATCCAGCAGGATTATGCGTTGCCCGCCCTTACCCCGGGCTTGTACACCGGCACGACGACGGTTAGCGCGGATAATCCGGACCAGGTACCGGCCAACGACGTTTACCTGCGCAACTTCGAGGTGAACGATGCGGTGTACAGCCTGGACGGCATCGGGAACCACCCCACCGGAATGCAACAACTGTCCACCATTGGCACAGCGAGTTTCACGGATGCGACGGACGGCCTTATCCTTCTGAACTACTACCAGCTTCGAAACGCCGTGACCGTTTATGGCATCGAAGTAGGCTTGGGAAACACCACCGTGGCCGGTGGCGCCATGATTGTGAGCCTGCGCGATACCCTGCCAGTGTTAGCCACCGTGCCCAACATGTCACAGGTGATCGCGGAAAGCGACATCACAGACGTGACGGCTGGCATGGTTACCGCCGGTTTCGCTCGGATCTGCTTCGATAACCCCGTGGACCTGGGTGTCAACGGCTACTTCGCCAGCGTGACGCTGTTCAGCAATGCAGCCGCGAACCACATCCGCGTGGTGGATGACCTCACCGTCCCACAGCCCGGCATCTCCAGCGCCATCTACATCCCGAACGATAACGTCTATTCCAATGGCAATGCGTTCCACATCCGCCTGTTGCTGACCCCATCAGCCCCTTGCAACACCGGATTGGCCGAGCAGTCGGCTTTGGAGGGTGTGACCATGACCTACAACGTGGCGAACAGCGTGGTGAACATCGGTCTCGCGAAACCCGGTGCCTACACGATCGAAGTCCTTGATCTCCTAGGCCAAGTCGTATACAGCACCCGCACCGGCAGCAGCACCAACGTGAACCTCTCCGGCCATGCCAAGGGCGTTTACATGGTGCGCGTATCGAGCGTTGAGGGCAGCACCGTGCAGCGCTTCCCCGTGGAATAAGCCTGAATTCCAGCACATTCAAAGACCCCGGCCACTTGGCCGGGGTCTTTTGCTGGGCTCCGGGCGCTCCAGTCAATCGCAGGTCCAAGATCTAGGAATTGGGGTTCAGGTTGATTTGATTTGTATGTCGAACCCCTCTCGTACCCCACAGCACTAAACCCTCGCATCATGAACAGATACTACGCATCAGCATTCTTCTTCGTACTAGCCAGCACTGGAACAGTGATGGCTCAGACGCGGACGGCGCAAGGCCGAGCCCTGATTCCGGTGAAGCCCACGCTTGACGAGACCGTGCCCATCGGTCCTGCGGCTATGGGCGAACGGAGCACCGTAATCTGGGAGGACGACTTCTCCACGCCTTCAAACTGGACCCTTGGTTACGACGGCACGCTGGCCTTGAACTGGCAGGTTGGCGTTGGGCTCACCAACACCGGCGATTACCCGACCCAGCCCGTGAACAGCCCCTCGCAGGGAAATGGCTACGCCATGCTGGACAGCGATGGATTCAACAACAATACCGGGTTGATCGAGCAGAGCCACATGACCACGGCCAACCCGATCAACACGACGGGCTACGATAACGTCATCCTCGAGTTCCAGACCTTCTACCGCAAATGGACCAATGAGGAGATCTACATCGTGGTGAGCACGAACAACACCGACTGGATACCCTTGGAACCGTCCAGCACCGATGTGACCCCGATTCCCGGCGTGTATGAGGTCTTCCCGGGCATGGAAGTGCAAGCAGTGATCAGCAACCCAACGCGGGTGCGGATCAACATCAGCGATGCGGCCGGCAATCAACCGCAAGTGTGGATCCGCTTCTACTGGAGCGGCGAATGGGGCTATAGCTGGTTCGTGGATGATGTGAAAGTGCTGGAGCAACCGGCCTATGAGCTGGTGATGGAGGATGGCTTCCTCTCGCATACCGGCAACGGTGAGGAGTACGGCCGAGTACCGCAGCAACATCTGAATCCAACCATGCGCGTGGGCGGCTCCGTCCTCAACTTCGGCGTGAACGCCATGACCAACTGCCAGGTGCAGATGAATGTGAACGGCCCCAGCGGCTTCAGCGCCATTGGCAATTCAGTGAACCTTGCCTCCGCCGAGAGCGCCACCATGGACCAGAGCGTGAATCTGCCGAACGGCGGCGCGCTCGCCGGGGGCTTATACCAGGGCAATTTCACCGTGGTGGCCGATGAGGACGACCAGGAGGATGATCTGGGCAACAACACCTACCTGCGCAACTTCGAGGTGAACCCAGATTGGTACAGCGTGGACGGCATAGGGAACCATCCCACCGGTTACCAGACGCTTTCCTCGCTCGGGACCAACAGCTTCACCGGCGATTCCGACGGGATCATCCTCCTGAACCAGTACCCGATCCGCACGGCGCAAACGGTGCACGGGCTGGAGTTCCTGATCACCTCGACCTCGCAGGAGAACAGCTATGTGATCTGCTCCATTTATGACACCACGGTCACCGCCACCTTCGACCTGTTGCCACCGCTCTACGAGACCGATGTGATCGACATCACGGCGGCGGATGTGACTGCGGGCCGGGTGGTCGTGCCTTTCGATTCGCCGCAGCTCCTTCAGCCGAACGCGTACTACATCGGTGTGAAGCTCTTCAGCAACGGCGGAGTGAACAACCTGCGGATCGTTGACGACCTCACTGTTCCCCAGCCTGCGCTCACCAGCGCGATCTACCTGCCCTCGGACAGCCGGATCTATAGCAACGGGAATGGCTTCGCCATCCGTATGGCCACCACCACCCTGGTATCCGTGCCCGAGGCCGGAGAACTCGCCGGGATCTCCATCTACCCGAACCCGGCGCTTGACGGCCTGGTGCAGTTCCGCAGCGCCACGCCGGGCGCCTTCACCATCCAGGTGCTCGACGTGCTCGGCCAGGAAGTGCTCAACACGCGCAGCAACGGCAGCTCGACGCTCGACCTGAGCGGTCACGCAAAAGGCGCCTACCTCGTGCGTGTGAGCGATGGAAATGCCAGCACCGTGCAACGCGTGATGGTCGACTGACCCCGCGCCACGCACGACCGAAGGCCCTCGCAGCGATGCGGGGGCCTTCGCCTTTCATGCCGGTCCGGTCATTCCTCGCCGGTGAGCGATCGCTTCACCTCGCGCATAAGGCTGCCCGCGAACACGAATTCGTTGAGCTCCTTGTTGTCGCTGCGCAGGAGCTGCTCGCGGGTCCCCTCCCACCACTTTCGGCCCTTGTGGATGAAGAGGATGTGCTCCCCGGTCTCCATCACACTGTTCATGTCGTGGGTGATGACGATGGTGGTGGTGCCGAACTCCTCGGTGATCTCCTTGATCAAGTCGTCGATGACAATGCTCGTCTGCGGGTCCAGGCCGCTGTTGGGCTCATCGCAGAACAGGTACTCGGGGTTCATAGCGATGGCCCGCGCGATGCCCACCCGCTTCTGCATGCCCCCGCTGAGCTCCGCCGGGAAGAGCTGGTCCTTGTCGATGATGCTCACCCGTTTCAGGCAGGTGTGCGCCCGGTCCTCCATCTCGCTTTTCGCCATGAGGCCGAACATGCGCAGCGGGAACATCACGTTCTCGATCACCGTCAGGCTGTCGAACAGGGCCGACCCCTGGAACAGCATGCCGATGCGCTGCCTGATGCCGCGCTTCTCCTCAGCATCCATGTCATGGAAGGATCGGCCCTCATAGAGCACACGGCCCTTTTCCGGACGGTGCAGGCCCACCATGCACTTGGCCATCACGCTCTTGCCCGATCCGCTGCGTCCGATGATCTGGTTCACGCGTCCCTTCTGGAAGACCGCGTCGATGCCGTCGATCACCTGCACGTCGCCGAAGCGCTTGCCAAGGCCCTCCACCACGATCATAGCAGCAGGGCTTGCGTGAGCACCAGGTTGGCCAGGAGGATCATCACGTCGCTGTACACCACCGCGCGGGTGCTGCTGATGCCCACCTCGCGGGTGCCGCCACGCGTGTAGTAGCCCTGGTACGCGCTCACCGTGGTGATGATGAAGGCGAACACGACCGTCTTGATCAACGCGTACACCACGTGGTACGGCTTGAAGCCGAGCTGGATGCCCATGATGAAATCGTCGCTCACCACCACACCGGTCTGCACCCCGGCGAGCCAGCCCCCGAAGATGCCGAGGAACATGCTGATCATGATCAAGAAGGGGTTGATGAGCATGGTGGCCACGATCTTGGGCAGGATGAGGTAGCCCGCTGAATTGACGCCCATGATGTCGAGGGCGTCGATCTGCTCCTTCACGCGCATGGAGCCGATCTCCGCTGCGATGTTGCTGCCCACCTTGCCGGCCAGGATCAGCGAGATCACCGTCGGACTGAATTCCAAGATGGTGCTCTGGCGCGTGGCGAAGCCCACCACCCAGGCCTGGATCAGCGGGCTGTCGATGTTGGTCTTCGTCTGGATGGTGATCACCGCGCCCATGAAGGCCGAGAGCAGCGCGACGATGCCCAGGCTCTTGACGCCCAGCAAGTCCATCTCCTCCACGGTCCGCGACCAATAGAGGCTGAGGCGCTCGGGCCGGGCGAAGGTCTCACGGAGCAACAAGACGTACCGGCCGATATGGTACAGGATGTTCATGCGGTTCGCCTGCGAGGTGGAGAGCGGCTAAAGTAGCGCCCTGCCCGTTGCCGTCTGGCCCGTGCAGCAGCCGCCCCCGTACCTTGGCCCCGATGTCGCGCAGCGCTCGCATCCGTTTGGGCCTCCTAGTGCTGGCCATGGCCATCTTCTCCGCCTGCGCAACGCAGCCCAGCAAGTACCGCAAGAAGCGAGGCTGCGATTGTCCGCAATGGAACCGGGTGCCGGATGCTGGTGAAGGCACGCATGCACGCCATGCACTGGTCGCTCCAACATCCGAACCGATCACTGGATCCTGAATGCCCGCTTCGGACATCGACCTGATCCGCTTCCACCTGCCCGAGCCGGCATGGCCACCAGTGGCGCAATGGATGCAGGAGCACCCGGTTCATGTGCGGGTTGTCCGCGCGCGACGAACGAAGCTCGGTGATTACCGCGTGCCGCGCGATGGAGGCCCGCCTCGGATTACTGTGAACACCGGGCTGAACCCCTATGCCTTCCTCGTGACCCTGGTGCATGAGTTCGCGCACCATACCGCTTTCATGCAGGACCGCCGCTCAGCACCGCATGGCCCCGTGTGGCGGGCCGAATACCAGCGCGTCATGCGGCCGTTCCTTTCACCGGCAGTGCTGCCGCACGATGTACTGGCGGCCCTACATCGACACCTGCAGAAAGCCCCGGCCAGCAGCTGCGCCGACCCGCAGCTCATCCGTGCGCTTCACCAGCATGATTCCGAGCCAGGCCTGCTGCTGGAGCGCCTGCCCGAGCGGACGGTCTTCCGCTTCAATGGATCCATTTATGTGAAAGGCCCCCGATTGCGGAAACGGTTCCGCTGCCGCTGCCTCAATAACCGACGCACATACCTCCTCGACCCACTCGTCGAGGTTGTGACGCATGATCCCGCAGTGCTCGGGCACGCCTCCTGACCGAAATAAATGCCTTCGATGGACCAACAGCACACCTGGTGCGTGATTATGGCCGGCGGTGTCGGTAGCCGCTTCTGGCCCATGAGCCGTACAGCCTATCCCAAGCAGTTCCTCGATTTCCTTGGCCTTGGGCGGACGCTGCTCCAGCAGACCTACGACCGGTTCGTTCCCCTGTGCGGCGCGGAGCGGATCATTGTGGTTACCAACGCGCGCTATTCGGCCATCGTGCGTGAGCAGTTGCCGCAGCTGCAAGGCTGGCAGATCCTGGAAGAGCCCCAGCGGAAGAACACCGCTCCCTGCGTGGCTTATGCCAATGCGGTGATCAATGCACGCGATCCCGACGCGCGCATCATTGTGGCCCCAAGCGATCATCTGGTGCTGAAGGAAGAAGCCTTCCAGGAAACGGTCCGAATCGCGCTTGAACAAGCCGCTGCCACCGATTGCCTCGTCACGCTCGGCATCATGCCCAACCGTCCCGATACCGGGTACGGCTACATCCAATTCAAGGAGGGCCTGGGGACGTTGCACCCGCGCGTGAAGCAGGTGCGCACCTTCACGGAGAAGCCCGACCATGCGACTGCGCTGCGATTCATCGAGAGCGGTGAGTTCCTCTGGAATTCCGGCATCTTCATCTGGAGCCTCAAGAGCATCGATGCCGCCTTCCAACGGCACCTCCCCGAGACGAAGGCGCTGTTCGATGCGCGACGCAAGGACTTCGGCTCGGCGACGGAACGGGCGGCCATCGCCTCCATCTATGCGGAATGCGCGAGCGAGAGCATCGATTATGGCATCATGGAGAAGGCGCCGAACGTGTACACGGTGGCCAGCGATTTCGGCTGGAGCGACCTGGGCACTTGGGGCAGCCTCTACACCCATCTGCCGAAGGATGCCGCCGGCAACGCGGCCATCGGCGATGCCGTGCGGCTCTATGACTGCTCAGGGAACGTGGTGCATGCCCACGATGGCCGGCTGCTTGTACTGCAGGGCCTGGAGGACTGCATCGTGGTGAGCACTGCGGATGCCCTGCTGGTGTGCCGCAAGCGCGACGAGCAGCAGATCAAGCAGTTCGTGAACGAACTCACCGCCGAAAGCGGGGAGCGGTACATCTGAGCGTCACTCCCAGAAACGGGGAAGCAAGTATCCTTGCCGGAACAAAGCGCCTCGTAATGAATTCCCCCCAACGACCGAAGGATTGGCTGGTCGAGTCCATCATTGTCACCCTGCTGTGCTGCCTGCCGTTCGGACTGATCGGCATCATCAACGCGTCCAGCGTGAACAGCCGCTACGACGCCGGGGATTTCGACGGTGCCCAACGCGCTAGCAGCGAAGCTGGCAAGTGGACCAAGATCGGATTCTGGTGCGGGCTGGTGCCGATCGTGCTGGTCATGCTCTTCTACGGGTCGGTCATCTTTCTGGCCCTCATGGGCCTGGTCAGCGGCTAGGCTTAGTCCGATGGCCATGGCTTGGCGCGTTCTGGCTATTGCAGGAATCGTCGCGTGGGCGGTTCATCTCTTCCTGCACGACCCGGAGCACGGACCCGGATTCCTCCCTTGCCCATTCCATTGGGTCACCGGCCTCTTCTGCCCCGGATGCGGCTCCCAGCGGGCCCTGCACGACCTGCTGCATGGCAGGGTCGTCGAGGGGTTCGGCCACAATGCGCTGCTGGTGATCGCCCTGCCTCTCTTGGGTATCCAATGGGTCGCAGGCCGCTGGCGGAGCAGGCCCCTTTCCCAGGATAACCGCATCGTCTGGGCCTGGGGCATCGGCATCACGGGCTGGTGGCTCCTGCGCAACCTACCCGGCATGGAGGCCCTAGCGCCCTAGTCCGCTTATTTTGCGGCCATCGCAGCGCCTCCCGTGCCCCTATACGAACTCATCACCGGCAAGGAGGCCCTGGCTCGGCGGATAGCTGCGCTCGCGGATGCCACCATCATCGCGCTCGATACGGAGGCGAGCAGTTTCCACCGCTACAAGGAGCAGGTGTGCCTGGTGCAACTGAGCACCCGCGACCACACCTACCTCGTGGATCCGCTGGCTCTGCCGGACCTAGCACCATTGAGCCACCTGCTAGCCGACAAGGCCATGGAGGTGGTGATCCATGATGCCGACTACGACCTGCGGATCCTAGCCAAGTATCACGGCATCCGCGTGGAGAATGTCTTCGATACGCTGGTGGCCGCAGAGTTGATCAACGAGCCGGAGATCGGCCTGGCATCCTTGCTGCGGAAATACCAGGGGGTGAACGTGGACAAGAAGTTCCAGAAAGCCGATTGGAGCAAGCGGCCGCTGCCCGCCGACATGCTCGCGTATGCCGCAGGAGATACCAGCCATTTGATCGCCCTCCGCGACATCCTGAAGGAGAAGCTGAAGGAGAAGGGTCGCTGGGAATGGGCGGAAGAGGAGTTCCACCTGCTTACCGATGCGCCCTTCAACCTGCCCACGGATGATGAGCTAGGGTTTTTGAAACTGAAGACCGCCAAATTGCTGAAGCCGAATCAGTTGGCCGTGCTGCGCGAAGTGCATGCCTTGCGGGAGCGCATCGCCGAGCGCATGGATCGCGCGCCATTCATGGTTGTGGGCAATGAGGCGCTGCTCGCCCTGGCGACCGATCCGCCAAAATCGGCGAAGGACCTTGGGCATCGCAAAGGCATCGGCGAAAAGATGGCTCAGCGCCACGGACGCGAGTTCATGGAAACGATCAAGCGCGCGCTGGAGCTCCCCAAGGAGCAATGGCCGCAGGTGCCCAAGGGCAAGCGATGGCCGCGCGACCCAAACCACGACGAGCGGCTCAAGCGCCTGAAGCAGGTGCGCGACCGCCTCACCCTAGAGCACGACCTGCGCCTAGGCATCGTAGCCAGCAACCAGATGCTGGCGGATATCGCGCGCACCCTGCCCGGCGACTTGGATGCGCTGGCTGCGCTCCCGGGCATGCGGCGCTACCAAGTGGAGCACTTCGGTGAAGCGCTGTTGAAGTCATTGGAAGCATAAGGGGGCGCTCGGCACAGCCTTACGTGACCATTCTCACCATGTCGCATAGGCGCATAGCTATACGTTTGCGCCGCTGATGACATTCATCCTCGACACCGAAGTGCTGCATGAGCGTGTAGGCAGCGCTAAGTTGATCCGCGCAAGCGAATTGCTCCGCGCAGCAGCGCATCCCATCCGCTTGGACATCCTTGATGCACTGGGCCGGCGCGAGCGCTTATGCAACCGCGATCTGGAAGCCATGCTCGGCATCGAGCAAGCGATCCTGAGCCAGCACCTCACGCTCATGCGCGACGAGGGGCTGCTCATCTGCACTAAGGAAGGCAAATACACCTACTGGCAGCTGAAGCGACCGGAGTTCATGCGCATCGTGGGTTGTTTGGAGAACTGCTGCGACACGCTATGAGCATGGAGATCCTCGGCTACCTCGGCGCAATCCTCATGGGTCTGTCACTCGGCCTCATCGGCGGTGGCGGAAGCATCCTGACGGTACCCATCCTGGTGTACCTCTTCCAAGTGGACCCGGTGCTGGCTACGGCATACTCGTTATTCATCGTGGGCCTTACCAGCTTGATCGGCAGCGGCAGCCACATGCGCCTCGGCAACATCCACTGGCGCACGGCCATCGTCTTCGGCATCCCCAGCATCCTCGCGGTTTACGCCACGCGCGCATGGCTGATGCCAGCGCTGTCCGACCCGCTTTTCAGTGTGGGTGATACGCCCGTGAGCAAGGCGCTGGGCATCCTTGTCTTCTTCGCGATGATCATGGTGGCTGCGGCCTACAGCATGATCAAAAAGCAGAAGGTTCCATTAGGCCCAAGCGAGCGCGCCGACGAAGCAATCAAATTCAACTATCCCTTGATCCTGGGCGAAGGCATCGTGGTGGGCGTACTAACAGGTATCGTGGGCGCCGGTGGCGGCTTTCTCATCATCCCAGCGCTGGTGCTGCTTGCGAAGCTCCCGATGAAGCAGGCGGTGGGCACCTCGCTCATCATCATCGCCGCCAAATCGCTCATCGGATTCACAGGAGACCTCAAGGGCGGTGAATTCATCGATTGGCGCTTCCTCGGGCTCTTCAGCGCGGTGGCCATCGCGGGTATCTTACTAGGCAGCGCGCTCAGCAAACGCATCCCAAATGAAAAACTCAAACCTGCCTTCGGATGGTTCGTGCTCGCCATGGGCGTGTACATCATCGGAAGGGAACTCTCGAACCTCTCCTAACCGCACGGGCGCGTCATGACGCGCCACGACAACTCTCCACGAACATGAAAATCGAACAGATCTACACCGGCTGCCTGGCACAAGGCGCCTACTACATCGAGAGCAACGGCGAGGCCGTGATCATCGATCCGCTGCGCGAAACGCAGCCTTACCTCGAGCGCGCGAAGCAGAGCGGCGCCAGGATCAAGTACGTGCTGGAGACGCACTTCCACGCCGACTTCGTGAGCGGCCACGTGGACCTCGCCAAGAAGACCGGCGCCACTATCGTTTACGGCCCCAACGCCAACCCGCAGTTCGAGGCACACATCGCCACCGATGGCGAGGTGCTGAACGTGGGCAAGGTGACCATCACCGTGCTGCACACGCCCGGCCACACCATGGAGAGCACCACGTACCTACTGAAGGATGAGAGCGGGAAGCCGCACGCGATCTTCAGCGGCGACACCTTGTTCATCGGCGATGTGGGCCGTCCAGACCTCGCGCAGAAGATGGGTTCGCTGACGCAGGAGGATCTCGCCGGCTACCTCTACGACAGCCTGCACAACAAGATCCTGCCCCTGCCCGACGATGTGATCGTGTACCCCGCCCATGGCGCAGGCAGTGCTTGCGGCAAAAACATGAGCAAGGAGACCTGGGACACGCTCGGCAATCAGAAGCAGAACAACTACGCCCTGAAAGCGACGACGAAAGAGCAGTTCATAAAAGAGGTGACCGACGGCCTCCTTCCGCCCCCGGCCTACTTCCCGCAGAACGTGGCCTTGAACAAGGGCGTGATCGAGAGCGTGGACAGCGTGAAGAAGCGCGGCCTGCGCGCCCTCACCCCCGACCAGTTCGAACTGGTGGCCGAGACCGAAGGCGCATTGGTGCTGGACACGCGCGGCGCCGAGGACTTCAAGGATGGTTTCATCCCGCGCAGCATCAACATCGGCATCAAAGGCGACTTCGCGCCGTGGGTGGGCGCCATGATCCCCGATGTGAAGCACCCGATCCTGCTGATGACAGACGAGGGCATGGAGGACGAAGTGGTGACCCGCTTGGCACGCGTGGGCTACGACAACGTGTTCGGATACCTGAAGGGCGGCATCGGCGCATGGAAGTCAAGCGGTAAGGACGTGGATAGCATCGACCGTATCGATGCTGAAGAGTTCGCACGGCGCTTTCACGCCAACAAGCTGCGCGTGGTGGATGTGCGCAAGGATGGCGAGTACGAAGCTGAGCATGTGGACGGCGCGTGGCATGCATCGCTGCAGTACATCAATCAGAACCTGGCCGCCTTCAGCAAGGAGGAAACGAACTACGTGCATTGCGCGGGCGGATACCGCAGCATGATCGCGGCCAGCCTGCTAAAGTCGCGCGGTTACCACAATCTCGTGGAGGTGCGCGGCGGATTCAACGCCATCAAGAAGACCGATGTGAAGGTGACGGACTACGTGTGCCCTAGCACGATCATCAAGTAAGAATAAACCGCGAAAGCCCGGATCGCGGTAGGTCCGTCCTTTCACAGTCATCAACACATCAACGCGACGAAAGTCATGCTCGAAGCGATCAAACAACCCTGGCCGTGGTACTTGGCAGGCGCCCTCATCGGCCTCACTGTGCCCTACTTGTTGCTTGTCGGAAACAAATCATTCGGCATCAGCAGTTCCTTGCGCCACCTCTGCGCCGCGTGTATACCAGGCGACGTGAAATTCTTCAAGTACGACTGGAAGAAGGAGGCGTGGAACCTCTTCTTCGTGGGCGGCATCGCGTTGGGCGCGCTCATCGCTGCGCGCTACCTCAGCGACCCCAACCCCATCGTGCTCGCGGATTCCACTGCCGCGTACCTCGCTGAGAAAGGCATCATGGACACTGGGCACCTTCTGCCAGCCGAGATCTTCAGCTGGGATCAGCTCTTCACCCTGCGCGGATTGACCTTCTTCGTCCTCGGCGGTTTCCTGGTGGGCTTCGGCACGCGTTACGCCGGTGGCTGCACCAGCGGCCATGCCATTATGGGCCTGAGCAGCTTGCAATGGCCGAGCCTCGTGGCCACCGTGATGTTCATGATCGGCGGCATCGTCATGACCTGGTTCATCCTGCCCCACCTCCTCACCCTCTAACCGCATGGAGACCAACTTCCAACAAGCCCAGCCCGTGTCCGACCTGCAGCAGCGCGAGCTCGACGCTATATGCGTGAACGAGAGCGAACTGGTCCATCCCTGGTGGCACAACTTCAAGTACAGCGCTTGGGGCATCCTCTTCGGCATCGTGTTCGTGAAAGCGGAGATCATCAGCTGGTTCCGCATCCAGGAGATGTTCCGCTTCGAAAGCTTCCACATGTACGGCGTCATCGGCACGGCCGTGGTGGTAGGCGCAATCAGTGTGCTGCTCATCAAGCGCATGAAAGCGAAGACGATCCACGGTGAGGTGATCCACATCCCGAGAAGACCTTCAACAAAGGGCGATCTACGGCGGGCTACTGTTCGGCTTGGGCTGGGCCATCACCGGCGCGTGCCCGGGTCCGTTGTTCGCGCAGATCGGCGCGGGCTACTCGGTGATCATCGTGACCTTCCTGAGCGCAGTAGCGGGCACCTACGTATACGGGGTCTTCCGCGAGAAACTGCCGCACTAATCACGCGAGGCCATGCTCGTACCTGTCATCGTCCTTGTGGCCACGCTGCTTGTGCTGGTGGTCATCTACGTGCTGGACGATGCACTGGGTACGCTTCAGGAACGCATCGGACAACCGCGAAAGAGCGGCCTGAATTGGAGCAAGCGGCTGGTATGGCTGCTGCTGGCGCTCGTGATCGCGCAGTTCTTTGCGCCCACCACCCTGTTCTCGCCGAAGCCGCCGCCCGCGGAACCGTTGCCGCAAGCCGCCACCTTCACAGCGGATAGCCTGTGGAGCGGAGCGGATACCACGCGGCTCGTCTTCTTTGATGGTGAACGCGAAGAACTCGTGCGCTATGGGCGAGAGCTTATCAAGAACACCGCGCGCTACATCGGCCCCAATGGCACAGTGATGCGCAATACCAACGCGCTCAATTGCCAGAACTGCCACCTGGAAGCCGGCACCAAGCCATGGGGCAACAATTACGGCGCGGTATGGAGCACCTATCCGAAGTTCCGTGCGCGCAGCGGGGCCAACGAGACCGTGGTGAAGCGCGTGAACGATTGCGTGGAGCGCAGCCTCAACGGCACCGCGCTGGATAGCACCGGCCGCGAGATGAAGGCCATCATCGCATACATGGAATGGTTGGGGACGGGCATCGACAAAGGCGCGAAACCGAAGGGCAGCGGTATCGTGGAACTCGCCTTCATGGACCGCGCTGCCGACCCCAAGCGCGGTGCTGAGGTATTCGAGGCGAAGTGCGCATCGTGCCACGGCAAGGACGGCCAGGGCATGCTCAAGGCGGATAGCCTCACGCAACTCTATCCGCCGCTGTGGGGTCCGCTCAGCTACAACAGCGGTGCTGGCCTTTATCGCCTGAGCCGCTTCGCGGGATACGCGAAGGCCAACATGCCGCAGGGCGCAACCTACCTAGCGCCGCAGCTCACCGATGAGGAGGCATGGGATGTGGCGGCCTACGTGAACTCGCAACCGCGCCCCCGCAAGGACCTCACTGACGACTGGCCCGACATCAGCAAGAAACCTGTGGACCATCCCTTCGGACCTTACGCGGACAAGTTCACCGAGCAGCAGCACAAGTACGGCCCCTTCGACGCCATCGCCGCGAACAACAAGAAACCATGAGCGAGATCCACCACCCGCCCGGCTGCACTTGCGGCAACCACGATGAACAACGCACCGGAGTAAGTCGCAGGCAGGCGCTGAAGTCGCTCGGTGCGCTGGGTGCTGGTTTTACGCTGGGTCCAACGGTGGCGCTCGGCTCCATGAGCGATGCTCAACGCCGTGAAGAACTCATGGGCAGCCGAGCTGTGCAGAACGGCAAGGCCGGGAAATTCACAATCCTCTTCACCAGCGATATCCACGCGCAGCTGCACACGCACGACGAGTTCTTCCTGGAGAATGGAAAGCCCGTGTACAAGAGGCGTGGCGGCTACGGCGTGCTGAAGACGATGGTGGACACCCTGCGCAACGAGGATCCCGAGAACACAATCGTCATCGACGGCGGCGATTGTTTCCAAGGTGGTGGCGTGGCGGCCAAGAGCGAAGGCCGTGCAATCGTACCGCTGATGAACCACGTGGGCTATGACCTGCTGCTACCCGGCAACTGGGAAGTGGTCTATGGCAAGGAGAACATGTTGAAGGACCTCGGCGGTTACCGTGGCGCGAAGATCTGCGCGAACATGTACCACGAAACCCTGGCGAGCTACTGCGGCGACATGGTGGACCCCAATGCGGACCTCGCGGGCGAGATGATCTTCCCGCCCTATTGGACCAAGCAGGTCGCGGGGATCAAGGTCGGCTTCATTGGCTACAACGACCCGCTCACGCCCAAACGCCAATCGCCCGCGTACAGCTGCGGCATCCGCTTCGCGAAGCCCGAGGTGAACGTGGCCAAGTACATCCGACTCTTGCGGGACTACGAGCAGTGCGCTATGGTCTTCCTCGTTACGCACATGGGTCTGGCCCAGCAAGTAGACCTGGCCAACAAGCCCGAGGTGGAAGGCGCGGACCTGATCCTCGGCGCCGACACGCATGAGCGCGTGCGCAAGCCCATCGATGGCAAGTACAGCAAGGTGGTTGAACCCGGCGCCTTCGGATCATTCATTGCGCGCCTCGATGTTGTGGTGGAAGAAGGCAAGGTGAAGGACAGCCACTATGAGCTGCTCGACGTGGACCCGGAGAAATTCCCCGCCGACAAGGGCATGCTGCAACTCGTGGAGGAAGTGAGCGCGCCATACAAGGAAGAGTTGAGCAAAGTGGTGGGCAGCACGAAGAACACGCTGGTGCGCTACTACGTGATCGAGA
Source organism: Flavobacteriales bacterium (assembly GCA_016715995.1). GTDB lineage: Bacteria > Bacteroidota > Bacteroidia > Flavobacteriales_F > PHOS-HE28 > PHOS-HE28. The sequence goes on along the minus strand of JADJXF010000021.1, from coordinate 30,042 downwards.
ACCCGATGGACAATTTGATCACGGATGCCATCATGTGGAAGCTGAAACCCGATGTGGCCATCAGCAACGGCTTCCGCTTCTGCCCGCCCATCGTGGCCGATGGCAAGACGCCCACGCCGATCACGAACGACAACCTGTGGAGCATGATCCCGGTGGACAGCGAGGCCAAGTACGGCGAAGCCACCGGTCAGCAGTTGTGGGATTGGCTGGAGAAGGAACTGCACAACGTGTTCGCGAAGGATCCCGCCAAACGCTTCGGTGGCTGGGTGGTGCGCTTCAAAGGCATGACCGCCAACTTCACGATGCACAACGACCTGGGCAAACGCGTGAACTGGATCAAGGTCGCTGGCAAACCCATCGACCTCGAACGGACCTATCTCATCGCCGCCTGCGAACGCGAAGGAGACCCCGACGACACCCTGTGCCGCCTGGAGAAGGTGAAGAACCCACGCCGGGCGAACGCCACCATGCACAACATCCTGCGCGAGTACTTTGGAAAGTTCTCTCCCGTGGCGCCAAAGGTGGAAGGACGCATTACGGCCACGGATGCGCCGCAGGACATCCTGAGTCAGCTGGAAGGCTACGACTACGAGTTCCGTTGATCCCGTAGTGACAGAGGTCACCATCGGCTGAAGGGGTCGGGCAGATCTTTGCGGTCATGAAAATGCTCCTTCTTCTGTCCGTGCTGCTTGTTAGTCCGTACACCCTGCTTGCCCAAGTGGGCTCCGCTCGCCAGCACCGCATCGTGATGCAACTCACCAGTGGCGACACACTCGTGCACAAGAACCTGATGAAGCAGTTCAAGAATATGAAGGAGGCCTCTCCTACCCTGCAGCTCGAGGTCGTCTGTCACGGCCCCGGCATGGATCTGCTGATGAGCGACCGGAGCACCGTGCAAGGCAAGGTGAAGGAATTCGCCGCGCAGGGTATTGTGTTCACCGCTTGCGAGAACACCATCAAGGAACGCAACCTCGATCGCTCAAAGGTGGTGCCCGAAGCGGGCTACGTGAAGGCCGGCATCATCCACATCGTGGAGCGGCAGGAGGACGGCTGGAGCTACATCAAGGCGGGTTTCTGAAGTACGATGAAACCGCAGAGGAACGGAGGAACGCATGGATGGAACGGGATACCGTGAGTGACCGTCATCAATGGGCGAGGCGCGCGCTACTCTGGCTATCGCTGTCCTTGGTCGCATGGACGGCTTCGGCCCAGCAGGATGAACTGGACATCCCGCGAAGCGACTCGTTGCGCCAGGGTTCAGCGCTCCATGACGTCATGAGGAACGGCACGCTGGAAGGTCGCTTCCGCCTGTACCTCATGGGCACATTGAACGATGGCGATCTGAGCGATTGCCACGCGCAGGCTTTTGGCGGCTCACTGGGCTTCGCTTCGCAGCGCTGGCATGGATTCCAGTTCCGCATGAGCGGAGCGTACACCTTCGACCTCTGGAGCAGCGACCTCACGCAGTTGGACCCCATCACCAAACAGCCCAACCGATACGAGGTAGGTCTCTTCGATGTGGCGAACATCACCAAAGACAACCAGCTGGCCTTCCTTCAGACCTTCCAGTTGAACTACGAACGGAACGAGGGACGCACCAGAATCATCTTCGGCAAGCAGGACATCAACACGCCGTTCATCAACCCGCAGGACGGTCGCATGCATCCGGGTATGGTGGAAGGCCTTTGGGGGCTTCACCGCACGAAGAAGGGTCTTCGCTTCGAAGGCGGCTACCTGTACCGGATGCTGCCCCGATCCAGCGCGAAATGGTACGGCGTCGGCCAAAGCGTGGGGCTGTATCCCATCGGCCTCGATGCCGAAGGCCAGCCCAGCAAGTACAAGGGCAACCTGAACTCGGCCGGCATCCTCATGGGTAGCGCATCGATCCCGGTGATCGGCAAATGGCGCGCAACGGTTTGGGACGTGTTCGTAGAGAACACCTTCAACACGGCCATGCTGCACCTGGAACGTGGCACGCGTGATGACCGCTGGATGTGGAGCGCGATGGCCTTCCGGCAGGACAGGGTGGGCGGGGGCGGAAACGCCGTCGATTCACTGGCCTACTTCCGGGACGATGCATCGTGGACCTTCAGTACCCGCTTCCGTATGAACCATGGCCGCTTCCGCTGGCAGGCCAACTACACGCGCATCACAGCCGATGGCCGCTACCTGATGCCCCGTGAATGGGGCCGCGACCCGATGTACACCTTCCTGCCCCGCGAACGCAACGAAGGCTTCGGCGATGTGCATGCCACTTCCCTCAACTTAATCTACCATACCCAGAGCGGCTTGCGCGTGCAACTCGATGGCGGGTTCTACTGGCTCCCCTCGCCCACCGACTTCCGCCTGAATAAGTATGCCTTCCCGTCGTACCAGCAGTTCGACATCAATGCCCAATACCAGTTCAAGGGCAATTGGAAGGGCTTGGCCGTGCAGCTGATCTACCTGATGAAGCTTCCGCTGCACGACGAACCGCTGTCGCCACGCCATACCTTCAACAAAGTGAACGTGCACCACGCCGACCTCATCATCAATTACGCCTTCTGAACCATGCGCCATCCCAACACACCTGCATTGCCATTCGGAATCTTCCTTTCCGCTGCGTTGCTCTTCATGCTGGTGTCCATCGGGGCTTGTCAAGGCACCGGCGCCAAGCCGCCGCTTGCACCAGATGCGTACAGCGCCCTGCTGGTGAACAGCCATGTGCAACTAATCGATGTGCGCACTCCGAGTGAGTACAGCGCGGGCCACATTGGCGATGCACGGCTCATGGACTGGACAGGCGGACAACTGGAGGCCGAGTGGAACACGCTGGACAAGGCTCGTCCCGTGATGGTCTATTGCGCCTCGGGTCGCCGCAGTGCCGCGGCCAGCGCCTTCCTGCGGAACAAGGGTTTCACGGATGTGACCGACTTGCAAGGAGGCTTCAATGCGTGGAGCGCCGCCGGTAAACCTGTTGCGCGCTGAAAAGCAACGATAGTATTCAAACGAAGAAGGCTTCCGCGCGGAAGCCTTCTTCGTAACAAGCAACCTTGACTACGCTGTTTCCAGCTGCTTCTTCGCGAGGTAGAAGTCGATTAACTCGATGCCCTTCTCGTTGAGGCGCGCATCCAGGTCCTTCAAGGTCTTGGGCGGTGGCACGATCACCTTCTCTCCTTTCTTCCAGTTCAAAGGCATGGCGCATGAATTGGCGTCAGCGGTCTGCATGGCCTCCAGCACACGCTTGATCTCCTCCATGTTGCGGCCCACGTTCAGCGGGTAATACATGATGAGGCGGATGATGCCTTTGGGATCGATGAAGAACACGGCACGCACCGCAGCGGTGTTGCTGGCATTCTCGTGAAGCATGCCGTAGAGGCGCGCCACCTTCATATCGATGTCGGCGATGATGGGGAAGTCCATGAATACACCGGTCTTCTCACGCACGGCCTGCACCCAGGCGATGTGGCTATGGATGCTGTCGATGCTCTCGCCAATGAGCTTCGTATTGCGCTCCGCGAACCATTGCTTCTCCTGCGCGAAGCCCGAAAGCTCCGTGGTGCATACGGGAGTGAAGTCCGCCGGGTGGCTGAAGAGAATGGTCCAGCTGTTCTTGATGTACTCACTGAACTTCATCGGACCGGTTGTGGTCAGGGCTTCGAAATCGGGGGCAGGATCTCCAATGCGGGGCATGCTTGTATGTTCCATGATCATTGAGTCGTTAAAGACGGTACAAAGGGACGACAATCACGGGCCGTCCCGAGTGACCTTCATCACAACAGCGCCAAGTTGGGTCGTACCTAGTCAGAAACTGCGCGGAAGCGCTGGATGCCATCCACGCACCCGCCTCAGCGGATGAATCGTTGCGACACCTGTCGACCGCCGTTGCGGAGTTCCACGACATACGCACCGGGCGCGAGGCCGGCCAACGGAATGGAATAGGAGCGGTCGCCGCCGGGCAGGAGCGCATCCACCACAATGCGCAACGCACGTCCCGTGGTATCAATCAAGCGCAAGCTCGTCGCACCAGGGGTCAGGGCACTCAACTGAACCCTGAGCTGATCACTTTCGCGCACGAAGCTCATGGTGGCGGTCGGCGACTCGTTGGCATGCACTCCCGTAGATGAAGGCTCAACGAGCAGCACCTTGAACACACGCGGTGTGGCATCACTCTGGGTGCCGGTGTTGATGAAGAAGATGTTGGGCGCCGAGCTCTGGATGCCACCAACGATATGCCCTGCCACCACCGTATCCCCACTGAACTGGTCCAACCGCAGGATGCCATTGCTGTACTGAGGCGTTGCGGGCCATGGGATGAATTCCGCGCTGGCACCGAGCAAGGCGGGCATGTCCCCGATGGCGGTCTCTTCCATCGCCCCAGTGGCATCGCGCGTCACGAGGCTGATGGTGCTCACGAAGGGAACGCTCGGGTCGTCCATCAGTTGGTTGCCATTGAAATAGTAGCGTCCGATACCGCCGAAGAACAAGGAGTACATGGTGTTCGTCCCGGCATCGATCGCCGTGGCATGCGCGCTATGGTACTGGTTCAGCAGTTGCTCGAAATCGGGCACCACCGTGTAGCTGGTCCCCACGATGTCCACTGTGTTCAGCCATGGCACATCGGCAGCGTATTGGAAGACCCCGCTGAACACAGTGAGGCCTTCACTGCCGTCGGGGAAGATCTGCGGAAGCATGTTGTAATCCCGGCGATGCAGGTTCACGGTATCCACCACGGTCCAGTAGTCCGAGATGCCTAGGCCGACTCCATCGTCGTCGATGGCGAAGCGCCGGATGGAGTTGCTGTACTCCTGAATGAAACCGGGACCGAAGGTGGGGCCTTGGGGGTTGTATCGACCGATGAAGCGCTGACCGCCGACCAAGTAGAATCGATCATCCATCAAGCGCATCTGGCCACCTGTCACTTCCATGCGCGCATCGGTGAGTTGCCGGAAGAAGGAATTGATGGGCTGACCATTGCGGATGGCATTCATCACACCGGGCAATGCAAACCATCGGTGCGGCCTCCGATCAGGAACCACTGACCACCGTGCTGTCCCCATGCGAAGGACTGCAATCCGGGCATACCGGGAATGGTGATCTCCTGGAGCACCACATCACGAGTCCCCACTTCCTGGGCAACAAGCACAACTGGCGCGAAGAGCGCGGCGAAAGCGAAACGACGAATCATCGATCAAGGGTTTTGGGTTCAGTCATTCAAGTCCTCAACAGCGACGTGGCATCCGCAACAAAACAAACCCTGCGCCTGAGACCCCATGGTGATGATCGTCACGGCCCGCAGGTAGCCTTCGCTCGACCTTTGCCTCACCAAAACACACGCGATGAAAGCCAACATGGGATCCGCCGACCGCATCATCCGCCTGATCATCGCCGTGGTGATCGCGGTGCTCTACTTCACCGGCCGCATCGAGGGCACCTTGGGCATCGTGCTGCTCATCGTAGCAGCGGTGCTCGCATTGACGAGCTTCATCGGCTTCTGCCCGCTCTACGCGCCACTCGGCATCAGCACCTGTTCAAAGAAATGAGGTACGCGTTGCTCTTCACCGCGATCGGCGTCCTGCTGGGTGGCTTGAGTGGTTGGCTCTATTGGAACTACTTCGGCTGCACCACCGGATGCGCGATCACCAGCAGCCCCATGAACAGCAGCTTGTACGGGGCCTTCATGGGTGGCCTCTTGGTGAACACCTTCAAGCGCGACCAGAAAGACCCAGTCCAGCACAACAACACAACCGAATAAACACCACCATGCTCCGCGCACTTTTCGGAATGGGTCCCAAGGTGGACCTCACCCAAGTCCTTGCCCAGGATGCCACCATCGTGGATGTCCGGACCAAGAGCGAATACGCCGAGGGACATGTGAAGGGATCCATTAACATCCCGCTGGATTCCCTCACGCAGAACCTGCATCGCATCCCCAAAGGCAAGCCCGTGATCACCTGCTGCCGCAGCGGGGCGCGCAGCGGGATGGCCGTGGACGTGTTCAAGGGCCAGGGCTTTGAGGCCTACAATGGTGGCCCTTGGACCAGCCTCAACAACCTGCTGAAGAAATGATGAGGGATCGGCTGCTCCGCAACTGGGACTTCCAACGAGCACTGCGCTTGGTGTTCGCATTGGTATTCCTGGCCGCTGCGATCACCAATCAGGAGCCCGTCGCTTATGCGGCAGCGGCCTTCTTCGGCATGCAGGCCGTATTCAACATCGGTTGTTGCGGTGCCGCGTGCGCACCAAGAACGGAACGCAGCGCCACGAAAGGCCCTGCTCGTAAAGAGATCACTTACGAAGAGATCCGATGACCATGGAGACCAAACCCATGTCCTTCCAGCAACTAATCAACGGCGATAAGCCGGTGGTCGTGGACTTCTTCGCCGAATGGTGCGGACCGTGCAAGATGATGAAGCCCATCCTCGACGAGTTCAAGGGCATGGTAGGCGACCGCGCCACGGTGATCAAGATCGACGTGGACAAGAACCCGGCTGCGGCGCAAGCCTATGGCGTTCGTGGCGTGCCCACCTTGGCGATCTTCAAGAACGGGCAGGTGGTGTGGCGCAAATCCGGCGTGATCAGCGCCGCGCAACTACAGAGCGTCCTTCAACCCTTTGTCTAGCGGCGGCCGCCAATCCGCAGCCAAGTGGACCTCAATGGAGCCGCGTGACACGGTGACGCGGCCCATGCGCTGAAGCTGATGCAGTAAGCGCGTGATCACCTCCCGGGGTGAATTCAGCTCCTGCGCGATATCCTGATGCGTGGCCTTCAGCACGTGGGTGCCCGTGGCCTGGACGCGCTTCACCAGGTAATTCCAGAGCTGCTCATCCAACTTGTGGAAAGCCACCACTTCTATCGTCTCCAACAACTCACCGAAACGCTGGGTTTGCGTGTCGTTGACGAAACGGCGCCATTCGGGGTACACCATCCACTCCTCCATGTAACGGGCAGGCACCAGCAGCAGGTCCGCATCCTCCTCCACCACCGCCATCACACTGCTGGTGCGCTTTGATCCGCAGCAGGTGAGCGACATGGCACAGGATTCCCCCGGCATGATGTGGTAGAGGAAACGCTCCCGGCCCTCCGGGTCCTGCGCCAGGATGCGCAGGCTTCCCTTCTCGACAATGGGGATGTGCGTGATCGGATCGCCCGTGCGCATCATCTCCGTTCCTGCTTTCAGCGACCGATGGACCACGACCTGGTCGAACTCCCTCTGGAGCTTCGTATCCGTGAACATGCGCGGAAGGTAATGGCTCCGATCCTCCGCGAGGCCTCACCCCTCGCTCACCATCTTGCTCGGATCGCACCAGAGGTCGAACTGTTCGCTGGTCACGTACCCGAGCGTGAGCGCGGCCTCCTTCAAGGTGGTGCCCTCCTTGTGCGCCTTCTTCGCGATCTCGGCGGCCTTGTAGTAGCCGATGTGCGGATTGAGGCTGGTGACCAGCATCAGGGAGTTGTTCAGGTGGTGCTTGATCACCTCTTCATTCGGCTGTATCCCCTCGGCGCACTTGTCATTGAAGCTCACGCAAGCATCACCGAGCAAGCGCGCGCTCTGCAGCACATTGGCTGCGATCACAGGCTTGAAGACATTCAGCTCGAAGTGGCCTTGCATGCCGCCGATGCTCACGGCCACATCATTGCCGATGACCTGGGCGCACACCATCGTCAGCGCCTCCGGTTGTGTCGGGTTCACCTTGCCGGGCATGATGGATGAGCCCGGCTCGTTATCGGGGATGATGAGCTCGCCGATGCCGCTGCGCGGGCCGCTGCTGAGGATGCGGATGTCGTTGGCGATCTTCATCAGGCTGACCGCAAGGCGCTTCAACGCGCCGCTGAGCTCCACCATGGCATCGTGCGCGGCGAGGGCCTCGAACTTGTTCGGTGCGCTCACGAAGGGCAGACCCGTCAGCCGTCCGATCTGCTCGGCCACTTTCACGGCGTAGCCCTTGGGGGCATTGAGGCCGGTCCCGACCGCGGTTCCGCCCAATGCCAGCTCGCCGATCATGTGCAAGGCATTCTCGATGGCGCGAAGACCATTGTCCAGTTGTTGCACGTAGCCGCTGAACTCCTGGCCCAAGGTGAGCGGCGTGGCGTCCATGAAATGCGTGCGGCCCGTCTTCACGATGTTCTTGAAGTCCTTGGTCTTCCTCGCCAGCGTATCCCGCAGCTTCTTCACGCCGGGGATGGTGACCTCCACCGTGAGTTTGTAGGCCGCGATGTGCATGGCCGTGGGGAAGGTGTCGTTGCTGCTCTGGCTCTTGTTAACGTCATCGTTGGGGTTGAGCACCTTCTGCTCATCGGTGAGATGGCCGCCAGACAAGACGTGCGCGCGGTACGCGATCACCTCGTTCACGTTCATGTTGCTCTGCGTGCCGCTGCCCGTCTGCCAGATCACCAGCGGGAACTGGTCGTCGAGTTTGCCGGCGAGGATCTCGTCGCAGACCTTGCCGATGAGGTCGCACTTGTCCTGCGGAAGCTTGCCCAGTTCCAGGTTGGTGAGCGCGGCGGCTTTCTTCAAAAAAGCGAATGCATGCACGATCTCACGCGGCATGCTGCCCGGAGGGCCGATCCTGAAGTTGTTACGGCTGCGCTCCGTTTGCGCGCCCCAGTACTTGTCCGTGGGGACTTTCACCTCGCCCATGGTGTCTTTCTCGATCCGGTAGTCCATTTCAGTCGGCAGTTGGCAGTAATCAGTTGGCAGTACATTCTCGGGGGTCGGGCAACTGCCAACTGGCAACTGCCGACCCGGGCTCAGACCTTCTGGCTCTGTCCGTGCATCATCAGGTAGGCCTTCAGGAACTCGCCGATGTCGCCGTTGAGTACGTCATCGACGTTGCTCGTCTCATGCTCGGTGCGCACGTCCTTCACCAGCTTGTACGGTTGCAGCACGTAGTTGCGGATCTGGCTCCCCCATTCGATCTTCTTCTTACCCGCCTCGATCTCGCTGCGCTTAGTACGGCGTTTCTCAAGTTCCGCCTCGTAGAGCTGGCTCTTGAGCAGCTGCAGCGCCTTGCTCTTGTTGTCCAGCTGGCTGCGCGTTTCGGTGTTCTCGATGATGATGCCCGTGGGGCCATGGCGCAGTCGCACGCCGGTCTCCACCTTGTTCACGTTCTGTCCGCCAGCGCCGCCGCTGCGGAAAGTGTCCCAGGTGATGTCGGCGGGGTTGATGTCGATCTCGATGGTCTCGTCCACCAGCGGGTACACGTACACGCTCACGAAGCTGGTGTGCCTGCGGGCGTTGCTGTCGAAAGGGCTGATGCGCACCAAGCGGTGCACGCCATTCTCCCCCTTCAGCATGCCGAAGGCGAATTCGCCGGCCACTTCCAGTGTGGCTTGCTTGATGCCGGCCGCCTCGCCGTCCTGGTAGTCGAGCACCTTCACCGCATACCCTTCCTTATCGGCCCACATGCGGTACATGCGCAGGAGCATGAGTGCCCAATCATTGCTCTCGGTGCCGCCCGCGCCACTGGTGATCTGCACCACCGCGCTGAGCGGATCCTCCTCGGCGCTGAGCATGTTCTTGAACTCGAGCTCTTCGAGCGCCTCCGACGCCTTCTTGAACTGGACCTCCACCTCAGCCTCGGTCACCTCTTTGGCCTTCCAGAACTCGAACATCACACCGAGGTCATCCAGCTCGCGGGCCACGCTCTCATAGAGACCTACCCACCGCTTCAATTCGCGGATCTTGTGCATCACCACCTGGGCCTTCTTCTGGTCGTTCCAGAAGTCGGGGTCGTGGGTGTACTTCTCCTCCTCCAGGATGCGGCCGCGCTTCTCCTCGATGTCGAGGTAGCCCTTGAGGGCTTCGAGGCGCTCGTTGAGGGCGGTGACCTTGTCGATGGTGATCATGGAATCGCGCGCGAAAGTAGTGGTGAAGGTTGTCAGTTGCTTGTTGTCAGTTGTCAGGAGAGGACACCCGACAACAGGCAACTATGCCCTCTCGGCTAACGCCCGCTTCACCTCCTCCACCGCGTACCCCTTCCTCAGGAAGAACGCCATCACCTTCTGTCGCTTCACGAATGTATCCAGCTCCTTCTCCCTCTCCCAGCGCTTGGCGACGAGCTTCTTCAGGCTCTCCAAGGATTCCTCCCCGTCGATGGCTTTCAGGCCATGGCGGATGCAATGCTCGGAGACACGCTTCATCCGCAGCGCCTGCTCGATCTTGCGCTTGCCCCAGCCCTTCTGCCGCGACTTGCTCACCGCGAAGTGCTCCGCGAAGCGCGCTTCGTTGAGGAAACCTTCGCCGATGAGCTGCGCGATGATGGATTCAACCTGCGCTTTGGCCTCGCCCCATCCGTAGAGCTTGTCGCGCAACTCCTGCTGTGCGCGTTCCTGGCGGGCGCAATAGGCGCGGGCCTTGCTCAGGGTCCCGGGTGAAGAAATGGGGCGCATCGTGGCGCTAAGATGATACGAGCAGAAACGTCCTGGACGACCGATCAGCGCGACATCACGCCGCACTTCCCAGGCTTGCGGCCCCATCAACGATTCTCGGGATATGCTGCCCAATAAAGGCCGGGTCCAGCTCGCAGACCACAGGTATCGCCAACTGCCGCTTGTGCTCCGCCGCTCTGAAGCACGACGGCGTGGCGCCAACGATCCTCTTGAATTGGTTGGAGAGGTGGGCCACACTACTGTAATGCAGCTTCCATGCGATCTCGGACAAGGTCAGACTCCCGGACAACAAAAGCTGCTTGACTCGCTCGATCTTGTGCTCGATGATGAACTGCTCTAATGTGTATCCGTGTACATGTGAGAACAACCTGGACAGATAGCAGTAGTTGTACTTCATCTTCTCGCTGAGATGCACGGAAAGTCTCGTCCGCGGCATTCCATCGGAATGGTGGATGACTTCGATGATCGCGGACTTCAGCTTGTCCAGGAGCATGGCTCGTTCATCACCCAACAGTACAATGTTGTATTTGCGAAGCGCGCTGAACAATATGGCATACTTCACCTCCGGGGCTATCGTTTCGATATCATCCGCTGCTTCCAGTTCGGCAATTGAGTAATCGAACCCCCGTTGGCGAAGCTCGATCACCACGAGCATTTTGAATCGCAGGCTGGGTATGGTCTGTAGGAATAGCTTCATGATTCTGATCGCTCGCGGGAGGATGGACCGCTGGAATACTTCCCATTGAACCATGCCCTCGGAAAATGGGAACCTGAATCATCGTGCCACGGCCTGCCAAGGCACGTGTCCCAATTGGATAGTGGGGTCCAGATTATTGGGGTCTTCCCGCCCCGATATTGGTGCGGGCGTTCGTTGCCGTTCTTGGGGAATCAAGTGCCCACGCTTCAGCCATCTCATCGTGGGACCTCTTGATCCACGCAGACTCCAACACTCCTACCACGGTTGATACCAAACGCAGAATGCCCCCTAAACGGGGGCACTCTCACGTACAGTAACGATGATCACCTCATCGACGTGGTCATCCTGATGCTGACACGGTCATTGTCTTCCTTTCCATCCAGCTCAGGTCATTTCTGAATCAGTAGTTCGAACACCTTGGTCCCGGCACCAGATGTCGCACGAAGGAAGTACGCGCCATCCGCTTCGTTCTCCATGTGGAGCATGGTCGATTGGGTTCCGCTCAATACCATGGGAGCTACCACCATCTGCCCGAGCACATCGAAGACCATGATGTGGATCGGTCCGGAGTGCACGCCCGATGGGATCAACTGGAACCCGCCATTGGATGGATTCGGCATGATGGTGAACCATGGCGAACCATCCACATCCGTGATGCCGGTGATGAACGACACCGTGATGCACGTTTCCGGACCGGCACAATCGCCGAACCATGCGTGGACGCAGAGCTGGTCCGTGCTGTTCGTCCCGTCCGTGACCGCATTGATTACCAAGCCGGTGGTTTCGCCGGTCCAGCCTTCGGGCAAAGTCCATTCATAGGAGTCCGCTCCAGGGACCGGATCGATGGAATAGCTCACCTCCGCGTTCGTCGCGACAGCTATCGGTCCGGCGATGTCCCCCGTAGGGCCAATGGCTGTTACGGTGACCGATATGATGCAGTCGCTGGCGCACTCGTTCGCATTGGTCACGGTCAGGGTATAGGTTCCTGCCTGGGTCACGTCGATGCACTCAGTGGTCTCGCCCGTGCTCCACAGGTAGCTGGCGGCATCCTCCGGGCCGCAGAGCTTGTTGAGTTCGCCCTCGCAGAACGTGGTGTTACCGGTGATGATACACTCTGGTCCGGAAGCAACCGTAACAGGGATGCTGCACATGCTACTGCAACCGTTGGCATTGGTAACGGTCACCGAGTAGGCCCCTCCGGTGGTAATGTTGATGCAGGCGCTTGTCTCGCCGGTGCTCCACAGGTAGGTGTAGTCACCGTTCGGAGCGCATAGCATGGTGGCGTTCTCAACACAGCTCAACGCGACTCCAATCGTGCATACCGGCGGAGGCGTTGTGGTCACCGTGATGCTGCAGGTGCTCTCGCAGCCCTCCTCATTGGTCACCGTCAGGGTGTAGGTCCCCGCAACCGTCACGTCGATGCACTCGGTGGTCTCGCCCGTGCTCCACAGGTAGCTGTAGGCGTCCTCCGGCCCGCAGAGCTTGCTCGGCTCGCCCAGGCAGAAGCTCGTGCTCCCGATGATCGTGCATACCGGCGGAGGCGTTGTCGTCACCGTGATGCTGCAGGTGCTCTCGCAGCCCTCCTCATTGGTCACCGTCAGGGTGTAGGTCCCCGCGACCGTCACGTCGATGCACTCGGTGGTCTCGCCCGTGCTCCACAGGTAGCTGTAGGCGTCCTCCGGGCCGCAGAGTTGCTCGGCTCGCCAGGCAGGCTCGTGCTCCGATGATCGTGCATACCGGCGGAGGCGTTGTCGTCACCGTGATTCTGCAGATGCTCTCGCAGCGCTCGTCATTGGTCACCGGCAGGGAGTAGGTCGCCGGACGCGTCACGTCAATGCACTCGGTGGTCTCGCCCGTGCTCCACAGGTAGCTGTAGGCGTCCTCCGGCCCGCAGAGCTTGCTCGGCTCGCCCAGGCAGAGCTCGTGCTCCCGATGATCGTGCATGCCGGCGGAGGCGTTGTCGTCACCGTGATGCTGCAGGTGCTCTCGCAGCCCTCCTCATTGGTCACCGTCAGGGTGTAGGTCCCGCGACCGTCACGTCGATGCACCTCGGTGGTCTCGCCCGTGCTCCACAGGTAGCTGTAGGCGTCCTCCGGCCCGCAGAGCTTGCTCGGCTCGCCGGGCAGAAGCTCGTGCTCCCGATGACCGTGCATACCGGCGGAGGCGTTATCGTCACCGTGATGCTGCAGGTGCTCCTGCAGCCCTCCTCATTGGTCACCGTCAGGGTGTAGGTCCCCGCGACCGTCACGTCGATGCACTCGGTGGTCTCGCCCGTGCTCCACAGGTAGCTGTAGGCGTCCTCCGGCCCGCAGAGCTTGCTCGGCTCGCCCAGGCAGAAGCTCGTGCTCCCGATGATCGTGCATACCGGCGGAGGCGTTGTCGTCACCGTGATGCTGCAGGTGCTCTCGCAGCCCTCCTCATTGGTCACCGTCAGGGTGTAGGTCCCCGCGACCGTCACGTCGATGCACTCGGTGGTCTCGCCCGTGCTCCACAGGTAGCTGTAGGCGTCCTCCGGCCCGCAGAGCTTGCTCGGCTCGCCCTCGCAGAAGCTCGTGCTCCCGATGATCGTGCATACAGGCGGAGGCGTTGTCGTCACCGTGATGCTGCAGGTGCTCTCGCAGCCCCTCCTCATTGGTCACCGTCAGGTGTAGGTCCCCGCGACCGTCACGTCGATGCACTCGGTGGTCTCGCCCGTGCTCCACAGGTAGCTGTAGGCGTCCTCCGGGCCGCAGAGCTTGCTCGGCTCGCCCTCGCAGAAGCTCGTGCTGCCGATGATCGTGCATACCGGCGGAGGCGTTGTCGTCACCGTGATGCTGCAGGTGCTCTCGCAGCCTCCGTCGTAGGTCACCACAACCGAGTACACCCCTGGGGTTGTTACCGTGGTGCAGTTCAAGGTGCCGCCATTGCTCCATAGGTATGAGACCGCTCCTGCGGGCACACACAATTCCGTCGAACCGCCTTCGCAGAAGAGGGTTCCTCCCGTAATGGTGCAAACCGGTGCCGGCGTCACGGTAACGGGTTGCTCGCAGGTGCTTGTGCAACCATCCAAGGATGTGATGGTCACAGAATACAAGCCTCCTTCGCTTACCGTGATGCAACTGGTCGTGGCTCCTGTATTCCACAGGTAGCTTCCCTGGCCATCAGGCACGCATATCTGGGTGATAGTGCCTTCACAGATTGTGGTACCACCCGTGATGGAACAGATCGGCAGCGGGTTGATGATGACGGTTACCTGGCAGGTGCTCTCGCAACCGTCCGGGCTCGTGATCGTGACCGAGTAGATGCCTGCGGTGTTCACCGTGATGCAGCTCGTTGTCGCACCCGTGCTCCACAGGAAGCTGCCGGTACCGGTAGCGCACAGCTCGGTCGATCCGCCTTCGCACAGCACCAGTCCGCCCGTGATCGAACAGATAGGCAGCGGGTTCTCGATGACGATCGCCTCGCAGCTGCTGCTGCAGCCACCCTCATAGGTGACCACGACCGAGTACAGGCCCGGTTCGTTGACGATGATGCAGTTCGTTGTCTCGCCATTGCTCCACAGGTAGCTCTGCGCTCCTGCTGGCACGCACAGCTCCGTGGATCCTCCCTCGCAGAAGGTGAGGCCGCCGTTGATCACGCACACCGGCGTGTCGGTGATGATCACCTCCACCTGGCAGGTGCTGCTGCAACCATCAGGACTGGTGATCGTGACCGAGTAGATGCCAGCGGTATTGACGGTGATGCAACTCGTGGTCGCACCCGTGCTCCATAGGAAGGAACCGGTGCCGGTAGCACAGAGCTCGCTCGATGCTCCTTCGCACAGCACCAGGCCACCCGTGATGGAACAGATCGGCAGCGGGTTGATGATCACCTCCACCTGGCAGGTGCTCTCGCAACCGTCCGGGCTCGTGATCGTGACCGAGTAGATGCCTGCGGTATTGACGGTGATGCAACTCGTGGTCGCACCCGTGCTCCATAGGAAGGAACCGGTGCCAGCACAGAGCTCGCTCGATGCTCCTTCGCACAGCACCAGGCCACCGTGATGGAACAGATCGGCAGCGGGTTGATGATCACCTCCACCGCAGGTGCTCTCGCAACCGTCCGGGCCATGATCGTGACCGAGTAGATGCCTGCGGTGTTGACCGTGATGCAGCTCGTTGTCGCACCCGTGCTCCACAGGAAGCTGCCGGTACCGGTAGCGCACAGCTCGGTCGATCCGCCTTCGCAGAGGATCAAGCCGCCGGTGATCGAACAGATCGGCAGCGGGTTCTCGATGACGATCGCCTCGCAGCTGCTGCTGCAGCCACCCTCGTAGGTGACCACCACCGAGTACAGGCCCGGTTCGCTCACCGTGATGCAGTTGGTCGTCTCCCCATTGCTCCACAGGTAAGAGACAGCGCCTGCAGGAACACAGAGCTCAGTGGATCCGCCCTCGCAGAAGGTGAGGCCGCCGTTGATCACGCACACCGGCGTGTCGGTGATGATCACCTCCACCTGGCAGGTGCTGCTGCAACCACCCTCGTAGGTGACGGTGACAGAGTACAGACCGGGTTCAGTGACGATGATGCAGTTCGTTGTCTCGCCATTGCTCCACAGGTAGCCCACCGCTCCCGCAGGAACGCACAGCTCCGTTGATCCGCCTTCGCAGAACACCAGGCCGCCGGTGATCACGCAGACCGGCGTGTCGGTGATGATCACCTCCACCTGGCAGGTGCTGCTGCAACCATCAGGACTGGTGATCGTGACCGAGTAGATGCCCGCGGTGCTCACCGTGATGCAACTCGTGGTCGCTCCCGTGCTCCACAGGAACGAACCGGTGCCCGTGGCGCACAGCTCGCTCGATGCTCCTTCGCAGAGGATCAGGCCACCCGTGATGGAACAGATCGGAAGCGGATTGATGATGACGGTTACCTGGCAGGTGCTCTCGCAACCGTCCGGGCTCGTGATCGTGACCGAGTAGATGCCTGCGGTGTTGACCGTGATGCAGCTCGTTGTCGCACCCGTGCTCCACAGGAAGCTGCCGGTACCGGTAGCGCACAGCTCGGTCGATCCGCCTTCGCAGAGGACCAAGCCGCCCGTGATCGAACAGATAGGCAATGGGTTCTCGATGACGATCGCCTCGCAGCTGCTGCTGCAGCCACCCTCGTAGGTGACCACCACCGAGTACAGGCCCGGTTCGCTCACCGTGATGCAGTTGGTCGTCTCCCCATTGCTCCACAGGTAAGAGACAGCGCCTGCAGGAACACAGAGCTCAGTGGATCCGCCCTCGCAGAACACCAGGCCGCCGGTGATCACGCAGATCGGCGTGTCGGTGATGATCACCTCCACCTGGCAGGTGCTGCTGCAACCATCAGGGCTCGTGATCGTGACCGAGTAGATGCCAGCGGTATTGACGGTGATGCAACTCGTGGTCGCACCCGTGCTCCATAGGAAGGAACCGGTGCCGGTAGCACAGAGCCTGCTTGATGCTCCTTCGCACAGCACCAGGCCACCCGTGATGGAACAGATCGGCAGCGGGTTGATGATCACCTCCACCTGGCAGGTGCTCTCGCAACCGTCCGGGCTCGTGATCGTGACCGAGTAGATGCCTGCGGTGTTGACCGTGATGCAGCTCGTTGTCGCACCCGTGCTCCAGAGGAAGCTGCCGGTGCCCGTGGCGCAGAGCTCCGTGGAACCGCCCTCGCACAGCACCAGGCCGCCCGTGATCGAGCAGATCGGCAGCGGGTTCTCGATGACGATCGCCTCGCAGCTGCTGCTGCAGCCACCTTCATAGGTGACCACGACCGAGTACAGGCCCGGTTCGCTCACCGTGATGCAGTTGGTCGTCTCCCCATTGCTCCACAGGTAGCCCACAGCTCCCGCAGGAACGCACAGCTCCGTGGATCCGCCCTCGCAGAACACAAGACCGCCCGTGATCACGCAGACCGGCGTGTCGGTGATGATCACCTCCACCTGGCAGGTGCTGCTGCAACCATCAGGACTGGTGATCGTGACCGAGTAGATGCCCGCGGTGCTCACCGTGATGCAACTCGTGGTCGCTCCCGTGCTCCATAGGAAGGAACCGGTGCCGGTAGCACAGAGCTCGCTCGATGCTCCTTCGCACAGCACCAGGCCACCCGTGATGGAACAGATCGGCAGCGGGTTGATGATCACCTCCACCGGCAGGTGCTCTCGCAACCGTCCGGGCCGTGATCGTCCGAGTAGATGCCTGCGGTGTTGACCGTGATGCAGCCCGTTGTCGCACCCGTGCTCCACAGGAAGCTGCCGGTACCGGTAGCGCACAGCTCGGTCGATCCGCCTTCGCAGAGGACCGCCGCGTATCGAACAGATAGGCAATGGGTTCTCGATGACGCATCGCCTCGCAGCTGCTGCCGCAGCCACCCTCGTAGGTGACCACCACCGAGTACAGGCCCGGTTCGCTCACCGTGATGCAGTTGGTCGCCCCCATTGCTCCACAGGTAAGAGACAGCGCCTGCAGGAACACAGAGCTCAGCGATCCGCCCTCGCAGAACACCAGGCCGCCGCCATCACGCGTCGGCGTGTCGGTGACGATCACCCCACCTGCAGGTGCTGCTGCAACCATCAGGGCTCGTGATCGTGACCGAGTAGATGCCAGCGGTATTGACGGTGATGCAACTCGTGGTCGCACCCGTGCTCCATAGGAAGGAACCGGTGCCGGTAGCACAGAGCTCGCTCGATGCTCCTTCGCACAGCACCAGGCCACCCGTGATGGAACAGATCGGCAGCGGGTTGATGATCACCTCCACCTGGCAGGTGCTCTCGCAACCGTCCGGGCTCGTGATCGTGACCGAGTACACACCGGCCACGTCAACCGTGATGCAGCTCGTGGTCGCGCCATTGCTCCACAAGAAGGAACCTGTGCCCGTAGCGCAGAGTTCTGTTGAACCACCCTCGCACAGCACCAGGCCGCCCGTGATCGAACAGAGCGGAAGGGGATTGACCAGGACCGTCGCCTGGCAGGTGCTCTCACAGCCACCGGCATAGGTCACCACCACGGAGTACAACCCGGGGGTTGTGGCGGTGATGCAGTTGGTGGTGGCACCATTGCTCCATAGGTAGCCCACCGCTCCTGCGGGGACGCACAGTTCCGTTGATCCGCCTTCGCAGAACACCAGTCCGCCCGTGATCACGCAGACCGGTGCGGAGTTCACGATGACCTCTACCTGGCACGTACTGATGCAGCCCGCCGCCGATGTGATCGTGACAGAGTAGATGCCCGCGGTGCTCACCGTGATGCAACTCGTCGTCGCTCCCGTGCTCCACAGGAAGGAACCGGTGCCCGTGGCGCACAGTTCGGTCGAGGCGCCTTCGCACAGGATCAAGCCGCCGGTGATCGAGCAGATAGGCAGCGGGTTGACGATGACCGTCACCTGACAGGTGCTCTCGCAACCGTCAGGACTGGTGATGGTCACCGAATAGATGCCCGCGGTGTTGACGGTGATGCAGCTCGTGGTCGCGCCATTGCTCCACAAGAAGGAACCTGTGCCCGTAGCGCAGAGTTCTGTTGAACCACCCTCGCACAGCACCAGGCCGCCCGTGATCGAGCAGATAGGCAGCGGGTTGACCAACACGGTTACTTGACAGGTGCTCTCGCATCCGTCAGGACTGGTGATGGTGACCGAGTACACACCGGCTATATCAACCGTGATGCAGCTAGTGATCGCACCTGTGCTCCAGAGGAAGGAACCGGTGCCCGTAGCGCAGAGTTCTGTTGAACCACCCTCGCACAGCACCAGGCCGCCCGTGATCGAACAGAGCGGAAGGGGATTGACCAGGACCGTCGCCTGGCAGGTGCTCTCCTGAGCCACCGGGCATAGGTCACCACCACGGAGTACAACCCGGGGTTGTGGCGGTGATGCAGTTGGTGGTGGCACCATTGCTCCATAGGTAGCCTCCACGCTCCTGCGGGGACGCAAAGTTCCGTTGATCCGCCTTCGCAGAACACCGTGCCGCCGTGATCACGCAGACCGGTGCGGAGTTCACGATGACCTCCACCGCGCACGTACTGATGCAGCCCGCCGCCGATGCGACGTGACAGAGGAGATGCCCGCGGTGCTCACCGTGATGCAACCTGTCGTT
Source organism: Flavobacteriales bacterium (assembly GCA_016715995.1). Lineage (GTDB taxonomy): Bacteria > Bacteroidota > Bacteroidia > Flavobacteriales_F > PHOS-HE28 > PHOS-HE28. The sequence goes on along the minus strand of JADJXF010000021.1, from coordinate 10,895 downwards.
GCTCCTGTGCTCCACAGGAAGGAAACCGGTGCCCTCGTGGCGCGCAGTTCGGTCGAGGCGCCGCATCGCCGCCGGCATCGAGCAGTAGAGCGGGTGACGATGACCGCACCTGACAGGCGCCTGGGCCCGATGCCCGCGGGGGCGCCTTGCTCCACAAGAAGGAACCGTGCCGTAGCGCGAGTCTGACCCCTCGCACAGCACCAGCCGCCCATCGAGCAGATAGGCAGCGGGTTGACCAACACGGTTACTTGACAGGTGCTCGCATCCGTCAGGACTGGTGATGGTGACCGAGTACACACCGGCCATATCAACCGTGATGCAGCTAGTGATCGCACCTGTGCTCCAGAGGAAGGAACCGGTGCCCGTAGCGCAGAGTTCTGTTGAACCACCCTCGCACAGCACCAGGCCGCCCGTGATCGAACAGAGCGGAAGGGGATTGACGATGACCGTGACATTGCAAGTGCTGCTACAACCAGCGCCGTCGGTAATGGTAACAGAGTAGGCACCTGCTGCGGATACGGTGATGCACGCCGTCGTGGCACCGTTGCTCCATAAATAGGAAGACGCACCAGGCGGTGCGCAGAGTTCGGTGGTAGCGCCATCGCAGATCGTCAGACCTCCGGTAATGGTGCAGACCGGTGCGGCCGTCACATCAACGGTTACATCGCATGTGCTGCTACAACCATTCGCATCGGTTATCGTTACCGAGTAGATCCCGGCGGTGGTGACCGTGATACAGTTGGTGATGGCACCCGTACTCCACAAGTACAATGCAGCCCCTGCGGCAACACAGAGTTCCGTGGAGCCGCCTTCACAGATTACCAAGTCACCGGAAATCGCGCAGACCGGCAGTGGGTTCACTGTAACGGTGATCACGTTCGAGGTGTCCGTCCCGCACTCGTTGGTGTTCGTCACGTAGAATTCGCCGCTGGTGGAAACGGTGATCGTGGGTGTGGTGGCGCCCGTGCTCCATGTTCCACCCAGGTTGCCCGAAAGCACGACACTACCACCAACGCAGAATGAAATCGCTCCTCCAGCAGTGATATCCGCAGCGAAAGGCTGCTGGCTCATGGTGACGATGTTGTTGTGCAGTTCGACCGCACCCGCTTGCGAAACGGCGCGGCCATAGAGATCCGCACCTTCCAACAGGATGATGGCGCCGTTCACCACAACGGTTCCTCTGAAGGTGGATCCCGCACCCTGTTCGAACTGGCCGTTCACCTGCCAGTACACATTGCATAGCGAAGCACCATTGATGAGTGTGACGCTGGAAAGCGTTGCGGTGGAGAGCGCTCCGTCGATCTTGAAGATGAAGATGGCGTCTGGATCACCTTCCGCATCGAGGATGAGTTCCCCTACCAAAGTGGAAGCCGCACCAAGACAATACACGTCGGGGGTTAGGATCTGCCCACTTCCGAGGGTCGTGCCGATCACTTGTCCGCATGTAATGGCGGCGAAGGATCCGAAGGCCACGGCCACATCGGTTGCCGCTTGCGCGGAAGCTCCATCGGTCACATGGATGTCGCCGATCACCGTCCCCGGCGGGAAGCCGGTGAACGCACCGACGTTGGTGCCGATATCGCCGGTAACGACCGTTGCTCCATCATTGCTGAACGCGCCCACCGCGGTGAACAGCGCGAAGTCGGCGGTTGTGCCCAGTACGGGCGTTTGTCCGAAGCTCAATCGTGGTGCCAGTAGCAGCGTGACCGCTAGCAGCGCAGGGTATAGTTTTCTGGTCATTGTGGTTGAGCTTGACGTGATCGGAAATTCGCATTGCAAATCTCCCAGCACCCCTCAGCTCAACCCTTACACAATTCGGTCTGAACGTTATACAATTCATGGATTGGAAGACTCAACACGAAACCGAAAGGATCGACGACGATGTCACGCGTGCGGTCGCGGAACCTCGGGAGGACGCCTCGCAAGGCCTACACCTTGCAAGTGAAAGCGCGCCGTTGAATGAAGGGTACCGCACGCATCCAGGATGCGTTACCGGCAGGCTTCAGAACACACTATAGCCGCGGGTGAAGCGCGCTTCGCTCAGAGAGTCTTTCGCGATCAGCTTGGTGATTATCGCTCCTACTTCTTTCCCGTGCGCGCTACAGGCGGCGAGCTTGTCGTGCACCTCATGCTGGCAGGGCTCCGGACGTGCGCAACAGGCGCGGGCTTCAGCGAGGACTTCGGGGGTACAGGGCTTCTTCGGCGTAGGCCGAATGCCGAACCTAGTCACCAATCACACCGGCACCTCATTCCCGCTTCCATCCTGCACGCTGTACGCCAGGTATTGGAAGGCACCTTCGGGCTTCACCCTCACCCATTTCTTCCAGCGCCAATACCATTTGCGCTGGATGCTCCATAATCCCTTGGTGAGGTAAGCTTGGATGAACGGATGCACGCAGAGCGTGAGGCCGCTCATTCCTTTTTCGCCGTGCAGGTAATTGAGCGTGTTCTCGATCTCGTCGATGAGCAGCACAGGGGCGCCAACCTCGCCGGTGCCCTTGCAGGTGGGGCAGCTCTCGCTGGTGTCGATCTCGGTCTCGGGGCGCACGCGCTGGCGTGTCATCTCGATGACGCCGAAGCGTGAAGGCGGCAGCACATTGTGCTTGGCCTTGTCGTCCTCCATGGCATCCTTCAGCGCCTTGTGCAGCAGGCGCCGGTTCTCGGGCTCGTAGAGGTCGATGAAATCGACGCAGATGATGCCGCCCATGTCGCGCAGGCGCAGCAGGCGGGCGATCTCGTTGGCCGCTTCAATGTTGATGTCGAGCGCGTTCTTCTCCTGGGCCTGGCTGCCGCCTTTGCGGCTGCCGCTGTTCACGTCGATGACGTGCATGGCCTCGGTCTTCTCGATCACCAGGTAGGCACCGCTCTGGAGCATCACCTGCTTGCCGAAGGCCTGCTTGATCTGCTTGTTGATCCCGAAGTTGTCGAAGATGTCGATCTTCCCCTTGTAGTGCTTGACGATGCCCGCCTTCTCCGGGGCGATGCTCTGCAGGGTGGTGCGGATGTCCTCGGCGAGCAGCTCGTCATCCACGTGGATGCCAGTGAAGCTCTTGTTGAGGACGTCGCGCAGCACGGCGTTGGTGCGGTCCACCTCGCCCAGCACTTTCTTGGGCGGCATGGCGCTGCGCAGGTTGCGGAACATCACGTCCCAGCGCTCGAGCAGGGTCTTCAGGTCATTCTCCAGGTCGGCGCTGTCCTTGTCAGCGGCGTTGGTGCGGATGATCACGCCGAAGTTCTTCGGGCGGATCGCCTGCATCAACTCCTTCAGCCGCCTGCGCTCGGCCTCGTCGGTGAGGCGGCTGCTTATGCTGACCTTGTTGATGAAGGGCACCAGCACCATGTAGCGACCGGCGAGGGTGACTTCGGCGGTGAGGCGCGGCCCCTTGGTGCTGATCGGCTCTTTGGCGATCTGCACCAGGATGCTCTGGCTCGCGCTGACGATCTCGGAGAGCTTGCCGTCCTTGGGGATGTCGCCATCCAGCTTCCAATCCTCCAGCAGGCTGGAGGTGACGCTTCCGTTCACCGCGCCCTTGGCGAATTTGTAGCTGTTCCTGTACTGCGGCCCTAGGTCGAAGTAGTGGAGGAAAGCGTCTTTGTCGTGCCCCACGTCCACGAAGGCGGCGTTGAGTCCGGGCGCCACCTTGCGGATCTTGGCGAGGTAGACATCGCCCACGGCGAAGCCGCGCTCGGTCTTCTCGCGGTGGAGCTCACTCAGCACCTTGTCCTTCAACAGGGCGATGGCGACTTCACCCCCAGCCGCACGGATGACCAGGTCGACGTTCACGCGATGGTTCGGTTCATGTGTAATGCGACGCGCCGCAGCCACAGGCATGCGACGAAGCATGAGGGCAGGAAGCCCTCACGCACGGCAGGGACCATCAACGGCCCCTACCGGACCTTCTTCTTGTGACGGTTCTTCCGCAGGCGCTTCTTGCGCTTGTGGGTGGCCATCTTGTGGCGCTTCCGCTTCTTTCCGCAGGGCATGTGCTCTTCAGTGTTCGTGTTCGTTTCCTTCCAATTCCTTCAAGAAGCCATCCACCACGCGGGTGATGGCCGTATCCTCAACCAAGGTCCTGTACTTCCGCAGGCAGCTGATCGCTTGATCGGTGCTATCCAACGTGGCATAGGTGCGCCCCAGATAGAACCATACGTCGGGAAAGCCCTCCGCATCCAGGTCCCTCACCTTCTTGAAGCGCTCCAGGGCCTTGGCCATCTGCCCGCTCTGGACCGAGAAGAGGCCCAAATGCCAGTGGGCCTCGGCATTATCCGGCTCCTGTTCCAGGATCTCGCGCAGCATCATGATGCCGCGCATGGGATCCTGACCCTGTACCAGCGCCACCGCCTCCATGGTCCTTGCCTTGGATGGGGTGATCGCGGCTGCCTCCTCACGCTTCCCGGAAGGTGTCCGGGGCACCAATATCAAAAGAACGACTACCACCGCGGCGCCGGCCAAGGCCAGCCACTGCGGCTTCCCAAATCCCATCATTGCCCTTCGCCGCCCTTGGTTCGGTTCTTCACCTGATCCACAAAGACATCCGCTGGTTTGAAGGCCGGGATATCGTGCGCGGGGATGATGATCGTGGTGTTCTTGGCAAGCAGACGGCCGGTCTTCTGGGCCCGGTGCTTCACCACGAAGCTGCCGAAGCCGCGCAGGTGAACCGCCTCGCCCTGAGCCAGTTGGTTCTTCACCTCATCCATGAACGCCTCCACGGTGGCTAAGACCACCATCCGTTCGATTCCGGTCTTCTTGGAGATGATACCCACCAGCTCTGCCTTCGTCATAGCCCGATTGATTTGGGGCCGCAAATATAGCCGGATCAACCGCACCCGCAACCCATCTTTGTGCCTGTATGTCAAGCCGTTCTTGGTTCAGCCGGGCGCTCTTGCCCTGGTACCGCGAAAACCAACGTCCGCTGCCTTGGCGAGACACCGCAGACCCTTACCGCATCTGGCTGAGCGAGGTGATACTACAGCAGACCCGGGTCGACCAGGGTCTCGCCTATTGGCATCGGTTCGTGGAGCAATACCCCAACGTGGCCGCCCTGGCCAAAGCCCCGGAGCAGCAGGTACTGAAGCTATGGCAAGGTCTGGGCTACTACAGCCGGGCCCGGAACCTGCGCACCGCCGCTCAGCAGGTGATGAACGAGCACGGTGGCCGCTTCCCTGCCAACCATGCCGCTCTGCTGAGGCTCAAGGGCGTGGGCGATTACACCGCTTCAGCCATAGCCAGCATATGTTTCGGCCTCGCCGAGCCGGTGGTCGATGGCAATGTGTACCGCGTACTGGCACGGGTCTTCGGGATCGACACGCCGATTGACAGCACCAAGGGAAGGAAGCAATTCCGAGCGCTGGCGGCGGAGCTGATCGACCCGCAGCACCCCGGCGACCACAACCAGGCGGTGATGGAATTGGGCGCCACGGTGTGCACGCCGAAGAACCCGCGCTGCGGCGATTGTCCGGTGGCGCGCAAATGCATTGCTCTAAAGGAAGGGCGCATCGCGGAACTGCCTGTGAAGGCGAAGCGGGCCGCCGTGCGCGAGCGGCACTTCCACTACTTGCGCATCGAAGCGAAGGGCCGGGTCTTCCTGCGGAAGCGAACGGGGAAAGACATCTGGCAAGGGTTGTGGGAGTTGCCGCTTGTTGAGACGGATAAATCGCTGACAAAGCGCGGTTTCATGGCGGTGATCAAGAAGCAACTGGGGGCGCGTTGGACCATCGTCGCGCACGAAGGCCCCGTGAAGCATGTGCTCAGCCACCAGGTGATCAATGCGGTCTTCTGGGAGGTGGTGCCACCCGGGGGATTCAAGCCGCCGCCGGATTGGAAGCGGATTCCACTCGCACGGCTGGATTCACTCGCCCTGCCGCGGCTTCTGGAACGATACGTGGAAAACTCGTGGGCCACAGCGCGCTGAGGCCGCCGTTATCTTCGACCCTCCCAAAACCCGCGCGACGATGGCTGGCGTGAACAAAGTGATCCTGATCGGCAACCTCGGCGCCGACCCCGAAGTGCGGCACCTGCAGAACGGCGCCGCCGTGGCCAATTTCCGCATCGCCACCAGCGAGACGTACAAGGACAAACAGACCGGCGAGAAACGCGAGCAGACCGAGTGGCATAGCATCGTGGCATGGCGCGCATTGGCCGAGATCGTGGAGAAATACCTGCGCAAGGGCAGCAAGGTGTACGTGGAGGGCAAGCTCCGCACCCGCCAATGGCAGGATAAGGACGGCAACACGCGCTACACCACCGAGATCCACGCCGATGAGATGACCATGCTCGACCGCGCTGGCAGCAATGCCCCGGGCAGCCAGCCTGGCGCGCAGTCCGCCTCGGCGCCGCAGGCCGCACCGGTGAGCGTGGCGCAGGATGAAGTGGACGACCTGCCGTTTTAGGCGCGCGTCCATTCCAGCGAACCCAGCATCCCCCGCTTGGAGCCCCCTTCCCCACTCCTGCTCTCTTTCGCGCTGTATTGGCGCCCGCTCGACGCGGCCACAGCGCTTATGCTCGTGGTGATCGGGCTAATGCTCATCTGCTCGGCCGCCTTCAGCGCGAGCGAAGTGGCCCTCTTCTCACTCTCCCCAACCCAGCTGCGCGATCTGAAGGAGCGCGGTGGCGCCTGGGGTCAGCGCGTGCTCGACCTGCTGAGCAAGCCGCGCCGCCTGCTGGCCACCATCCTCATCGCGAACAACTTCGTGAACGTGGGGATTGTGATCCTCAGCACGGTGGCGGTTTCATCGCTGCTTGAGGTGGAGCGCATGCCGGAGTACCTGCTCTTCGCGATTCAGGTGCTGGCCGTCACCTTCATCATCCTGCTCATTGGCGAAGTGCTGCCAAAGGTTTACGCCACGGCCAATGCCATGCGTGTGGCGCAGGTCATGGCCGGCCCGTTGCTCGCGCTGCGCTGGCTCCTCAAGCCGGTTAGCGAGACACTCGTGCGCAGCACTACATGGATCGAGAAGCGCTACCGCAAGCGCTCCTCGCAGAACTTCTCAGTGGATGCGCTTGGCCACGCGCTTGATTTGACCAAGGACGCTAGCACCACGGCCGAGGAGCAGCGCATCCTGCGTGGCATCGTCAAGTTCGGCAATTTCGAGGTGAAGCAGATCATGCGGCCGCGCACAGAGGTGGTGGCCTTCGACAAAGAGCTCACTTTCAAGCAACTCCTCGCCGCCATCGTGGACAGCGGCTTCTCGCGCGTGCCGGTTTACGATGAGACCTTGGATCGCGTGGTGGGCATGCTCTACATCAAGGACGTCCTGCCGCACATCGGCAAGGATGATTTCGATTGGCATTCGCTGCTGCGCGAGCCCTACTTCGTGCCGGAGAACAAGAAGCTCGATGACCTGCTGAAGGAGTTCCAGCTGGAGAAGGTGCATCTGGCGGTGGTGGTGGACGAGCACGGCGGCACCAGCGGCATCATCACCTTGGAGGATGTGATCGAGGAGATCGTGGGCGAGATAACCGATGAGTTCGATGAGGAGGACCTGATCTACAGCAAGCTTGACGACCGGACCTGGGTCTTCGAGGGCCGAGCGCCACTCACCGACGTGTACCGCGTGCTGGGCATCGATGGGCAGGTGTTCGAGGAGAACAAGGGCGATAGCGGAACGCTTGGGGGCTTCGTCCTGGAACTCACCGGTCGCATCCCGAAGAAGGGCGAGCAGGTCTCCTTGCGGAACTTCACCTTCGTCATCGAGGCGTCGGACAATAAGCGGATCCGCCGCGTGAAGCTCACCATGCGCGATGAATCACAGGCCTGAACTGCTCGTTGCCGCGCTGCTCCTCATCGGCTGCGGGGACGACCCCGTGCCGAAACCGAAGGCTTGGCCGCGCATCGATCTGCCAGCACAGGAATTCTCCGTCTGGCAACCTGAAGGCGCGCCCCTCAGCGCCGAGACACCGGTTTACGGAAGGATGGCTGAGCGCCGTGCGGAAGGAGCAGCCCGCTGGTACGACCTGCGATTCAAAGGCCAGCGCGGGACGATCCACCTCACCTATAGCCCGGTGCAGGACAACCTGCCTGAATTGATCGAGAACGCGCATGGCTTCAAGCGGAAGCATGAAGCGAAGGCCGCGCGCATACGCTCCGAGCGCGTACTGCGGCCCGAGGCGCGCGTGTTCGGGACCCTCTTCGACGTGGAAGGCGACGTGGCCAGCCCCTTCGTGTTCTACCTCACCGACAGCACCGCTAACTTCCTTTATGGCGCTCTTTATTTCGACACGCGGCCGAATGCCGATTCGCTGGCGCCCGTGACCGACCGCCTGCGCGCCGACATGCGGCACTTCGCGGCTACGTTGCAATGGGCGCCTTCCGCCCGGTAACGTGCATCGCCCTCAATAGCACGGCAAGCAACGCCAGCGCGCCTAGCTGATGCAGCACACCGAGCGCGAGGTGCACCTGCGTGAGGATGGCGAGGACACCCAGCGTGAATTGAAGCAGCACCGCGCCCATGAGCAGCCGCCACGGCAGATCGGGCGTTGAGCGGAAGCGCCACGCGAAGCCCACGAAGCCGATGGCCACCAGCCACGCCAGGTTGCGATGCACGAACTGCACGCCATCCTTGTGGTCCGCAAGGTTCTGCCAGAGCGAGCTGAAGGCCGTGACGTTCTCCGGAATGAAGGCGCCGTTCATCAGCGGCCAGGTGTTGTAGATGCGTCCGGCATCGAGGCCTGCGGTGAAAGCGCCCCATACGATCTGCACCGCGAGCAGTGCCAGCAGGACACGCGACCACTTTCCCACTGAAGAGCCATCGTTCGCGAAACCGCGTTTCCCTGAACGGATGTCGAATACTGTCCAAAGCACCATGCAGAACACAGTGAAGGCGGCACACAAATGAATCGCCAAGCGGAAGTGGCTCACATCAGGGTTGTCAGCGAGGCCGCTCTTCACCATGAACCAGCCGAGCGCGCCCACCAGTCCTCCGCCGATGAGGATGGCGATGGACCGCTTCATGAGCCATCCGGTGAGCAGGCCCTTGCGCCAGAAGAACACGAAAGGGATGATGAAGACCAGGCTCATCAAGCGGCCCCAGTTCCGGTGCAGGTACTCCCAGAAGTAGATGCGCTTGAAACCCGCGAGGTCCATGTCGCTGTTCACCAGTTCGTACTCTGGTATGCGCTTGTACTGATCGAAGGCCCTGTTCCACGCGGACTCATCCAACGGTGGAAGGGCCCCCATGATGGGATCCCAGACGGTGATGCTGAGCCCACTGCCCGTGAGGCGCGTGATTCCACCGATCACGACCATGCACGCGATGAGCACGCAACCGGTGACCAACCAGGCCATGACCGGTTTCAGTGCGGAAGCCTGCGTGTTGATCATCGGCGGGCGAAGCTATCCACATCGATTCGCAGGTAACCAAGAACGCGGAAGGGGCCGAAGCCCCTTCACAATGCGTCAGAAATACCGATCGATCACATCCGCAGGATCCTCGAGAGGATTGCCAGCACGCTGGGCAGGACGACCTCGCGCGGCGAGTACACCTGCACGCCATCCTCCTTCTCCGCTTTGGCAGGGTCTGCCTTGCCATTTGCGCCTTGCTTTACCTGCTTGGTGATGGACACGGCGACCACCTTGAACTGGCCATCATGGATCGTATGAATCGCGCTCACCATCTGCTCATCGCTCACCTTGGAGGCATCGTAGGTCACCACGGCATGGTCCGGCCCTTCCGTCTCGGACATCATGATCTCGGTACCCGCAACGCCGAGCTTGGCCAAGGCCTTCCGAATGGCGCTCCCGCAAGCCATTTCGCAGCTCATGCCCTCGATGCTCAGGTCGGCTATCGCGACAGGCTCGCCGACGGCAATGGCCACCTCGGTGACCGTGCGCTGCACCTGGGCCATGGCCTCCTCGGCCGGGGCTGCGGATCGGCCGCACCCCAGCAGAACGAGGGCTGCAGCCATTGCGAAGAAGAGGTTTCGAGTGCTCATGTGCTGAAGTCTGACGGTCATGGGACGCGCTCAACCCGATTGATGTTACAAATGTATGTGCCTGAGCCGGCCGGATAGCTTTGCCGACCGACCACGGTCACCGGTCATCCTGCGCTCAACCATTCATCACCACCTTGCGCATGACCGCTGGTAGCACCGCTCGCGGCACTTGGTCGATCCTGGTCATCCTAGCCCTTATTTGGGGCAGCAGCTTCATCCTGATGAAGCGCGGATTGTACCACGAGGGCATCCCGGTGCTGACAGCTTGGCAAATGGCTACCGCCCGGATTGCCATCGCCTGGCTGGCGCTGTCCCCCTTGCTCTTCCGCCATGCCCACCTGCTGCGCCCGCACTGGAAACCCTTGCTCGGCTCAGGGCTGCTCGGAAACGCCTTCCCGGCGCTCCTGTTCGCTACGGCCCAAACGCGGATTGACAGCGCGTTGAGCGGCATGCTGAACAGCCTGACGCCCTTGATGACGCTGATGACCGGTTTGCTCTTCTTCTCCACCCGAGTGCGTGGCATCCATGTGGCCGGAATCGGCATCGGGCTGATCGGCGCGGCTGGGCTGCTCGCGTTCGGACAGACCGGCGGCTGGGGGCAATGGTCGTGGTACGCCCTCCTGCCCGTGCTGGGCACTTTGGGCTATGGCTTCAGCGGCAACATCGTGAAGCGGCACTTGTACGGGCTGCCGCCCATGGCCACGAGCGTGCTGGCGCTCACATGGGTGGGTCCCATCGCTATCGGCCTGGCCTTAGGGAGCGGATTGCCGGAGAAACTGAGCGCAGACCCGAATGCCTGGCGGGCGCTTGGCCATGTGGCCGTGCTGGCGGTGCTGAGCTCGGCGCTGGCGTTGGTGCTATGGAACGCCCTGCTCCAGCGCACTTCCGCGTTGCGTGCGAGCACGGTCACGTACCTGATGCCGGTGGTGGCCATTGCGTGGGGCCTCCTCGATGGCGAGCAGGT
>JADJXF010000020.1 GCA_016715995.1 Flavobacteriales bacterium | reverse complement strand
CCCACGGCGATGCCCTCGCCGCCCTGTGCGAGCAGCAGCGGGAACTTCACCGGCAGGAAGACCGGTTCCTTGTTGCGCCCGTCGTAGCTCAGCTGCCATTCGGTGGTCTTCGGATTGAAGACGACCTCCTTGGCGAACTTGCTGAGGCGTGCCTCGATGTAGCGCGGCGCAGCGGCACTGTCGCCGGTGAGGGTGTTGCCCCAGTTGCCCTGGCAGTCGATCAGCAGGTCCTTCTGGCCCAATTGCACGAGCGCATCGCCGATGCTGGCGTCGCCATGCGGATGGTACTTCATGGTGTGCCCGATGATGTTGGCCACCTTGTTGTAGCGGCCATCATCCAGGTCGTCCATGGAATGCAGTATCCGGCGCTGCACGGGCTTCAGGCCGTCGTACAAGGCCGGCACGGCGCGTTCCAGGATCACGTAGCTGGCGTAATCGAGGAACCAGTCCTGGTACATGCCGCTCACGCTGAAGCCGCTCGCATGGCCCCCACCGGGCACATGCCCGAGGTGGTCGCCGTGGCCGTTGGTGTGGCCGTTCTGTCCGCCGTCGTTGTTCTCGTTCATTGGATCAAAGTCACGCAGGCCTCTTCGGGCCGCGAAGCGCTGAGGTTGTTGTAGAGCCGGAGCTCCAGGCACACGGGGCTGTTCGGCTGGGGCTGCCCTTTCAGGAAGATGAACCGGTTGCTGCCTGCGGGATTCGGGTCGAGGACGTGATCAAGACCCGTGGTGCGGTCCACCAGCAGGACGGAGTACTCGGCCGGCGCGGTGAAAAGCTCCTCGTGCACATGGAATGCGATGGCCTGGTACTGCACGAGCACACCGTTGATGACGTTCGTGATGAGATAGGTGGAATCGGTCTGGAACACCGCAGGACCATTGTAGTCCGGATCGAACGGATTGGTGTTGAGCGCAGCTGGATCCAATTCGCCCTTGCCGCAGCCCAAAGCCAAGAGCAGGATCACGGATGCAGCGAGCAATGCCTTCATCGGATCGGAAGGGTTAGGCTCGCCATCCATGCGCCACCGTTATCACGTCCCGGCAACCAGACCAGTCCATCGAAGCGCAGCTTCTCCTTGTCCTCGAAGACGGGTGGACCATTGCGCAGCTTATGACGCACATACCATGCAGCAGCAGCCGACGCCACGAAGACGCCGCTGCTCACGTAAGCCATGGTCCGTGCATCGCGCAGCTCCTTGTTCGCGGCAGGGATACGCTCGTCTTTCAAGTCGCTGAGGCCGGCAGGGTAAGAAGCGTTGTAGTACTCGTCCTCCAGGGCATCGAGGTCCTTGCGCGCATCGATCGCCCGCTTGATGCTGACGCCCGCCCAAGCGCCCGCGCCCACCGCAACCACCGGCGGCCCGTAGCGCAGCCAACGGTCGCTGCGCGTATGGCGATCGGCCTTGCGACGGTAATCGATGTACTCCTCGGAGTAGCGGAGCTGCACCTTCAGCTCGCGCGTGGTGTTTGCCAGCACCAGGAAGGTGGTGTCGAGCATGCGGCGCTCCGGCGCCCAGAAGACGAAGCGGTGCGGGCCTTCCATCAGCGTCAGCTCGCGGTCGCTGAGCCGGTTCTTCCCATCCAATACGTACGCGCAAGCTCCGGGCTCGCAGAACACGCGCACTTTGCCGGTGCTCTGGCCCGTAGCCTCTGCACAGGCGAGCAGCAGGACAATAAGTCCGCAGCAAAGGGCGGTATCGCGCGCGATGGACCTCATGCTTCTTCCTCCACCTCCTCCAGCTTCCGGGCGATCACCTTCACCGGGTCGATGGCCTGATCCTGCACGAGGTCCTTCTCCACGCGCAGGTTCTGGATGATGAATCCCTGCCGCTCGGGGGTGTTCTTGCCCATGTAGAAGTCGAGGAGCTCGTGAACGCTGGCCTCCTTGGTGATCATCACCGGTTCCAGCCGGATGTCCTCCCCGATGAAGTGCTTGAACTCGTCGGGGCTGATCTCGCCGAGGCCCTTGAAGCGCGTGATCTCCGCGCCCTTGCCGAGCTTGAGGATGGCGCGCTGCCGCTCCTCATCGCTGTAGCAATAAATCGTCTCCTTCTTGTTGCGCACGCGGAAGAGCGGGGTCTGCAAGATGTAGAGGTGGTCGTTCTTCACCAGATCGGGGAAGAACTGCAGGAAAAAGGTCATCAGCAGCAGGCGGATGTGCATGCCGTCCACGTCGGCATCGGTGGCGATGACGATCTTGTTGTACCGCAGGCCATCCATGCCGTCCTCGATGTCGAGCGCGGACTGGATGAGGTTGAACTCCTCGTTCTCGTACACCACCTTCTTGGTGAGCCCGTAGCAGTTCAGCGGCTTGCCCTTGAGGCTGAAGACGGCCTGCGTCTCCACGTCGCGGCTCTTGGTGATGCTGCCGCTGGCGCTGTCGCCCTCGGTGATGAAGAGCGTGGTGGCGAGTTTGCGGTCGTCCTTCTTCGCGTCGGTGAGGTGGACGCGGCAGTCGCGCAGCTTGCGGTTGTGCAAACTGGCCTTCTTCGCGCGCTCGCGGGCCAGCTTGCGGATGCCGCTCAGCTCTTTGCGCTCGCGTTCGTTCTGCAGGATGCGCCCTTGCAGCACCTCGGCCACCTGCGGGAATTTGTGTAGGTGGTTGTCGAGCTCCTTGCCGATGAAATCGCCGACGAAGCCGCGCACGCTCTGGCCGCCGGGCTCGATCTCCAAGCTGCCGAGCTTGGTCTTGGTTTGGCTCTCGAACACAGGCTCCATCACCTTCACGCTGATGGCCGCCACGATGCCCGTGCGCACGTCGCCGGCCTCCCACTCCTTCTTGAAGAAGTCCTTGATCGTCTTCGCGACCGCCTCGCGGAAGGCGCCCTGGTGCGTGCCGCCCTGCGTGGTGTGCTGGCCATTCACGAAGCTGTAGTACTCCTCGCCGTAATGGTTGGCGTGGGTGATGGCCACCTCGATATCGTCGCCGCGCAGGTGGATGATGGGATAGAGCGGCTCACCGTCCATGCGCTCCACCAGCAGGTCCTTCAAGCCGTCCTTGCTCTGGAACTTGTTGCCGTTGTAGTGGATGGTGAGGCCGGTATTCAGGTAGCAGTAGTTCCAGATCAGGCGCTCGATGTGCTGGTCGCGGTACTGGAAGTGCCGGAACATCTGCTCGTCAGGCTCGAAGACCACGCGGGTGCCATTGGGCTCGTCGGTCTTCACCAGCTTGTTGTTCCTGCGCAGCACGCCGCGATCGAACTCCGCGCGCATCAGCTCACCATCGCGCACGCTCTCGATGCGGAAGTAGCTGCTCAACGCGTTCACCGCTTTGGTGCCAACGCCATTCAGGCCCACGCTCTTCTTGAACGCCTTGCTGTCGTACTTGGCTCCGGTGTTGATCTTGCTCACCACATCGATCACCTTGCCCAGCGGCACGCCGCGGCCGTAATCCCGCACGGTGACCTTTGAGCCCTCGATGGTGATGTCCACCTTCTTGCCGTGGCCCATCACGTACTCATCGATGCAATTGTCCAGCACCTCCTTCAGCAGGATGTAGATGCCGTCGTCGTAGCTGCTGCCGTCGCCCAGCTTGCCGATGTACATGCCCGGCCGCAGCCGGATGTGCTCCTTCCAATCCAAGGAGCGGATATGCTCCTCTCCATAACTCTTATCAACCATCTGCGAGCGCTGCTCCCCAGCATTGGCGCGGGTTCTCAGCGATGGGACGAAGGTATCCCGCTCCCAAGGCGGCGCACCGGCATCTGAAAACCGCGTTTTCCACGATCGGGGAGGGTTTTGAACAGCGCCAGCCTCCGCATTTATGCCCTAGGCAGACGAAATCATCTTCCTGATCCTGCCGTGTACCCGTGAAGGAGAAGGACCAGTATCCGGACCACTTGTTTGGGGCTGGCTAGAAGAAACCGACGAAGGCCGATATCGATGTGATGGTGGACTATGCACGCCTGCTCACCAAGCACGAAATGAAGGCGCTCTTCCCCGATTGCCGAATCGTCACCCAACGGCTGCTGTGGGCCCTACCGAAACGTATCTGGCCGTGCGCGCCTGAACGCAAGCGCTATCCGCACTACGGTAACTGTTGGGGCAACGTATTTGTGGGGACGCTCCCCCCTACGTTGCTGAGGATGGGGTCACGATCGTTGTCCTGACCGATGTACTTGACCGTGCCGTCCATGTTCACATCGCTCGCGCTGTACACCACCACGGTGTTCGTGGGCACGCTGCCGCCCACGGCCAGCAGGATGGGGTCGCGGTCATTGTCCTGACCGGTGTATTTCAGCTCATGGTTCGCATCCACATTGCCCGCCCATAGCGCCACAATGCTGCCAACCGTCTTTCGCGCACCGGAACCATAGGTCGCCGTGCCGCTGACGGTCAGGTTGACCGCCGTGGAAGTCCCGCTCAAGGCGTAGCCGGTTCCGGTCATCACGCCCAAGTGGTTCCGATGGCGAACGGCCACACGATAGGTCCCGGCATTCTGACAGAAGCCCAAGGGTGAAACGCCATCCGGCGCCACCACATCGCCATCGCGTTGCACCAGGCCAGCACGCGCCTCCAGCACCGCATGCGGCGAACTGTTCTGCCGGACCTCCACCAGCACCCAGTCCACCACGGCATTGCTGCCAGTTACGGAGAACACGCTTGGGCTGGTCGTGGTCGGGCCGCTGATGGTGTGTCCCATCGCCGTGTACGGCTCGGTGAGCGGAAGCAGATTCAGCTTGCGAAGACTGTCCGCCATAAGTCCCGCTGCTTGGCGATAGGCCCCCTCCAGGAAGACCTTCGCCGCCACTACCGAGCGTGGCACCACCTCACACGGGGCTTGCAACGTGGTGAACACCACCGTGCTAGACCAATCGGACGTTATGCCCTGCAAACCGCCGCACACCGCGCGCACCTGCACGTCGTAGCTGGTAAGGGGGTCGAGGCCGGTGAGGCTGTAGGGGCTGGCGGCAATGCCGCTCACCGTGTTCCAGGAGGTGAGGCTGCTCGGCTTCCAGCGGAGATCATAGGTGGTGGATCCACCGGGCTGGCCACCGCTCCACGAAACGGAGGCGCTGTTCCACGTGATGCTTGAGACCTGGATTCCCTGAGGCACGTTGCACGTGGTCACCACCGCATTGATGGTGAGGAGATAGCATTGGCTGGCATTGAACGCCCCACTGAACCCGATGACCCGGACGAAGTAGGTGCCGGCAGCGGCGTTCGGATATGAGATGTACTCACTCGTGGTGCCGCCATTGGTGGAGTTGGCCAACGTTGAGCCAGCGCCATTCAGCAGCCGCAGCTCGTAATCGGCCGGAAGGTTGCCGAGAAAGAGGCTGATGGTGCTGGTGGCGGCAATGGTGAAGCGGTAGTAGTCCACATCGCCATTGGTGGCGATGAGCGCGTTGATCGTCGCCGGAAGGGTGACGGTCGGTGCGGTTCCGGTGGTGCCATTCGGCTCATAAGCCTCCGGGCACGGCACCGGCGTGGTGAACTGCCTGCTGGCGCTGTACGCGCTGCTGCTGGCGGTGCAAACGCAGAGCACCTGAAACTCATACTGCACGTTCTGGGTGAGGCCGGTTAGTCCGTAGGTCGTGGCGGTGAGTCCAGTGAGCGTGGTCCAGGTGCCGCTGCTGACGGGCTTCCAGCGGAGGGTGTAGCTAACCGCTCCATAGTTTGCCCAATTGAGCGTCGCGGCCGTGGCATTGAGGTTGGTTACGCTGAGCGGCGTAGGGGCGTCGCATGTGGTGCCGCACATTCCTAAGCAGGAACTGGCATTCACGCGCTCACGGATGCGCAGGCCAGGCTGCGGGCCGAAGCCGTTGGCGAACTTGATGCCTGCGCTCACGAGGTGGCAATAGCTCATGATCGTGCCGCCGACGCTCGATGGCGGAACGGGGGCCTGCGGGCAGCTGCCCTCCGTGTATCCTGCCGCAGGTCCGCAGCCATCAATAGCGGTGTTGTCGCCGTTCCAGACACAGGCGTGCGTATGCGATGAACCAAGGTTGTGGCCCGTCTCGTGCGTGACCACCTCGACGCTCCAGCTATAGGTGGGCACGTTCTGGAACGTCGTGTTGATGCCGCTGTAAGCCATGCGACTGCTCGTGCCACCGCATAGCGAGTTCAACCAGGCGACGCCACCTGTGCCGCCCAAGTCGATCAAGTGGGCCAGGTTGCCATTGAAGCTCGTGCGGACCTGACCGAACTGGCTGAGCTTATTGCTGCTCGACGGACCTGGATAAGGGCTCGCCGTGTTCCAGACGAAGATCTCCGAAAGCAGCACGTCAACGCCATCGTTATCCAGTAAGGTGGACACTTGGTTGAAGAGCCCGGTGAGGTAGGTCGTGACGTTCGCAACACTTCCCTTGTTCTGGAAGAGGTCGTATGCGGCCTCCCAGTACAGGTTCACGCAACGCATGGTTTTCGCACCGCCTTCGCCGCGTGGCTCCGGACGCTCGTTAAGGTCCAGATCCGGCGTGCCGCAAACGGGATTGAAGGTGCCGCGCAGGTCGACTTCGTGATAGAAGACATGCATTCCCTCATCGTCGTCTGCGAGCCGACCCAGCACGCGATCGCCCTGTGCATCACCGATCAAGCCCATCACCTCCTTCTCGAAGACGCTGATTGCCGCCAATGAGCCGGGCACGCCGCGCACGACGCCCCGGTAGTGGACAGCGGCTGGAACCTCGGTCCAATCCCCTGTGCTGGAAACCCGAACACCGAAGCCCTCGGCGGTGATGCCCCTCAACTCGAGATCCAGGATCTCGGTGCCGCGATCACTGGTCAATTCGAACGCGATGAACGGATGCCGGGCTTGGAGCAGTGCCTGAGCCGCGTCCACATCGAATCGCAGCACGGTGGAGGCCCTCAGCGCGTTGGCCCACAGCGCTCTGGTGGCAGGCGACTCCGGAACAGCTTGGAATAGGCCTACCGGCGTGAAAGCGCCCAAAGTCCGGGCTGATTGAATCCGCTGGCTGACGCGTTGAGGCGAGTCCTGACCGAGAACAAGGCCAGGCAAGAGGGCCAGAAGGACAATAAGAATTCGGCGCATATCGCGGTTCACGTTTTGTGAGCCGCAAAATAGCGGGTGACGATCGCGCAGCCGAAGGATGTTCGTCCGGTAATCCACGATCGGCGGTGGGTCGGTGCTTTCAGCAGGCGAATGCGACCTTTGAAGGCCATGGCCGAACGCCTTCGCCGCACCCCACCGCTCGATTCCTTCGGATTTGCCGTGGAGGCCGCCTGTGTCGAGCAAGAATCGCTGGCGATTCTGCCCATCGGTGCCACCGTGGCCCTGACTCCGCTCCCATCGACATCGCGCACGCATCCGGACCGGCGGGACCTACAGGTGGTGCTTGGCTCCGCCCCCGAGCGCATCTCCGTGCAGAGCTCCCGCCCGGCGCGCCGACCGGCCAATTGGGTGCGCAAACTGACTGCGCTGCACGCCACGCTCACCCCTGCGCTGGAGCAGGCAGGTTGCGCCCTGCTGCCCGGTGTTTCGCCCATCGCCCCTTGGCCCGCGACCGATGGAGCGTCTCCGGCCTGCCTGCGTGCGGGTCTCCGGCTCGACCTGCCGTTCGACCGCGCCGGCGATTTCGGCAAGCTGATCTCGGCAGTGCGGCTGGTGCTTCCGCTGATTCCCGCCATCTGCGCCGCCACACCGTTCCGTGACGGTCGGAATACCGGCCATCGAAGCGCCAGGCTGCGTGCCTGCCTCGACCTCTACGACGCGTTCCCTGAGCGCGTGGGTGGCTTCATTCCGGAAGCGGTCTTTGAGCAGGCCGATCATGACCGCGAGGTGCTCGGCCCCATTGCCCAAGCCGCCGCACGATTGGACCGGGCCGCGTTGCCCGACCTCCAATCGCTCGACTGGCGGGCGGCCACCACGGCCTTCGAGCCGAATGTGGTCTCCATCCACGCCATCGATGCCCAGGAGAATGCCGCTGCGGACATGGCGGTGCTGGAGTTCATCCTCGCGGTGCTGAAAGCGCAGCTCGCCGGCCGATGGGTGAGCAACTACCTGCAACGCGCATGGAGCACCGATGACCTGATGGCCATCATGACCATCACGATCAAGGATGGGTGCCAAGCCGTGCTGACCAACAAGGACTACCTTCTCATGTTCGGGCTCATGAAGCAGGAGGATGTCCCCGCCGCGAGGCTCTTGCAGCATCTCTTCGTTGAGCTTTACGGCGAGTTGGGTGAGAATGCCCGCGGCCACATCGGCATGATCATCGAGCACGGCGACCTTGCGACCCGGATCCTGGCCCGCGCCGGCAAGCGTCCAGGCATCGAGCGGCTGCGGTCCGTATACCAGCAACTTGCCGCAAGCCGCATGGGGGTGGCTTTCCGCTGAATCGTCGTACAGCCATCACGAAGTGCCCATCGTCCGCGCGGACGGACCGCTCGTCGATCGCACGGAACCATGGCCGATAGCCGCCGTTCCCGCGTGAAACCGCTCGGCCATGAAACGCTTCCAGCTCCTAGGTGCGTCGCTGCTGGCGACCGCCGCACTTGCCCAACCACCCGTCTTCCATTGGCCTTTGGATGAGAGCAGCGGCACCCTGGCACACGCGTGGGGCGGTGCGAATGGCATGCTCGTCGGCGGCACGCTCTGGGACCCCGTCGGCGGCCACCACCAAGGCGCCGCACGGTTCGATGGCGTGGATGACCGGATCGTGCTGGGGCCCTGCGACATCACGACGGGCAACACGGGCTTCACCATCTCACTCTGGACCAAGCCCGACTTCGTGACCGGCATGGAGCGCACGCTTATCGCCAAGGCCACGGGGCCGCAGTTGAGCGACCACGTCTGGTCCATCGCCTTCATGAACGGAAGCGCATTGCGGTTCCGGCTGCGGTCGGGTGGCGTCGGCACCGAGCTCGCCACACCGCCGTCCTCGCTCTTCGGTGGCAACTGGTACCACATTGTCGGCGTGTACGACGGCTCGGAGATGCGGCTCTATGTGAACGCCGGTCTCATGGGCGCGCTGCCCAAGGGCGGCCTCATCGGATTGCACCCGCAGGCACCGGCCTCGCTTGGCGCGCTCAGCACCGGCGCGCATCCGTTCTCCGGCTGGATCGACGACGTGCGCCTCTACGATCGCGCGCTCACCGACACGGAGATCATCAATCTGCTCTTCGAGACGCTCACCACCGGCCTGCGCGACGAAGGAGCGCGCCCAAGTTCACTCGCGGAATTGCTGCACGGAGCTTCCCCACTCGGTCGAATTACTGTTCACGATGCGCTCGGTCGAGAAGTCCTTAGGACGATTGCCAACGGAAACCCGATTGCCCGTATCCAGGAACGTTGCCACGGACTGGTGCTCATTCGCATGCAGGATGGCGAACGGTCGCAGGCCATTCGCGTCCTTCTGCCATGACTCGGCGCCAGACCGGTCAGGTCATGGCATGAAGCCGCTCAACGAAGCACGCTGAACCGTCGCTCGCTCCGTCCACCCTCCCATCGCGCGGATAGGATGTACTGTCCATCGGCGAGCGCGCGGATATCCAACCGGGCCATGCCGGATCCAGCATTTGTCGCCGCGTTCTGCAGCACCACCCGGCCAGCGAGGTCCATCACCTGCAAGCGCAGCCCGTGCAATTCCGCAATGGAGAAAGTGACATTGAGCACATCGTTGGCCGGACTCGGGAACACAGCAGCGATGACTTGCACAGGCTCCTCCACGGTCAAGGTGTTCTCCGGGCCATTCCACAGTTGGATATCGTCGATTGCTGCCTCGACGAGGCTCTGGCCGTTCGAAGTGACACCGGGACGGATGCTATCGCTGGCGATGAAACGCAGGCGCATGTTCGCCGTGAGCGGCAGGTACTCTTCCACCCGGAAAGCCTTCCGGCGCCAGCTCTTGTCGCTGCTCTTGGTGTCCTCCACCTTCACCCAAGTGGAGCCGCTATTATTACTGATCTGCACCTGCCACCAATCAGCACTGGGATTCGACCCGCTGTTATTCGTGTACCAACGCCAGTAGGTGAAGGCAGGATTCGTGTAGCTGGTCAGGTTCATCGGATCACTGACGAGGAAGGTGGATCCAGCATCCACATCGTTCTCGCCGGCGCCCGCATTCGGGCCGCTCGCGTTGCCGGTGAACCAACAGAGGAATCCCCCTGGCGTATGCTGCTGACCCGGCTGCACGATGGTGCTCGCGTTGCCCGGGGTGATGTACGACGGGATGAGCACGCCGTATTCCCACTGCCCGGTGATGGCATTCCCTTGCGGCGAAGTGGTCCAGTTGCCAAGCTCGCTGAAATTGTCCCCATCCTCAGTGGCGATGAGGTTGAAGCCGACCAGGATGTAATGCGGGAGATAGCCCAGCGCATGCAATTGCGCACCCGCAGGGGTCACGGAGCTGATGCTGCCGAAGACGTCTTGCACGGTGAGGTAATAAGCCACGACGGTGCCGGCAGGCTGTCCGGGGATCTGCGAAGTGTAATTATTGCCGTTGATGTTCATCGGGGTGGTGACCCAAGGTGAGTTCTCGGTCACGCGGTAATGCAGCTCGGCTCCGCCCACGTATGTGTTGAATGGGAACGTGAGCGCCAGGGTGGCATTGATTGGGATGGTGGTGGCCTGGTTGGCAGCAGCCACGGCCGTATGGTTGAACTGCGCGTTGCTGAGCAGCGTGATGCCATGCAGCGCGAAGGCCTCCACGATGGCCACCCCGTTCGGCGTGCCATTGGCGATGTTGCCATCATCGTCGTCGGCCTGGAGCACATCGATCAGGACATCACGGAATGCCGCTCCCTCCTGCCCATTGGCCACGTTCGCCTGGTGGCCCGGGAAAGCGTCGCGGAACAGCTGCAGCGTGAGCGGCATGTTCCAGTTCAGCAGTCGGTACGTGTCCCACCAGGCTCCGGCGATGATCTCTCCATCACGATGGACCTCGCCCACGATGTCGATCGGGTACACGCGCGGGTTCTCATCATACCGGCGGATGAAGCTGTTGGGCTCATTGAACCGCCATCCCAGCGTCATCACCGGATTCTCGGTGAGTGTGATCGCCCACACGTCCGCGTAACCCTCATTCATGGCGCCGTTGCTGAAGACCTGTCCCTGTGATTGGTAATAGGTGGCATTGATGCCATGGCCGTATTCGTGGTACACCACATCGGCATAGAGCGAGAGTGCGCGGCAGGTGGCCGACTGGGCGTAGAAGTTGATCGAGCTGCCGTCGTAGTATGCGTTGCACGTATCACCGGTCACATCCACGTTCGTGTTCAGCACCACGTCCATGCCGGTGAAGCCGGGCAGCACCGCGTTGCAGTGGTTGTGGATCCGGCTCACATGATAGTAGGCGGTGCGCTGCCGGATGTTGGCATTCGCATCGAAGCTGATATTGTTGCTCCCTTCATTCAACGTGGTGTTGAACGACGGCGTCACCGCTGCCGTGCGCGTGTTCGACCAGCGGCCCCGGAGCTGCACCTGTGCCGATACCGGGCCCGTGAGTCCAGTCGGCAAATAGCCGTTCTGGTCGGTGTAGTAGAAGCTGCCGTTGATCGTCAGTCGCAGATCAGGCAGGCCCTGCACCGTTGCAGGGACCAGCGCACCGTCCATGTGAACGTTGGCATCCACTTGAACGTCGGCGGCATCGTCGGCCTCCTGAACATGACCGTGTTCGCTCACCACTTGATCCTCGCGGTGCAGCAGTTCGCCACTGCGCAGATCCACCAAGCACTGGTAGCGACCGGGGCGCCCGCCTTGGGTATGCACGATCACCTCTTCCACGATGCGATGATCTGTGGTCCGCTCTCCGGGTATCGGCAGAAACCGGGCACCCATGGCCTCCGCTCCAGTGATGCCGACCAGTCCTTCCTGCGCGATAGCCAAGGCCTGCACGCTGCTGAGGATAGGTGTCAGGTCCTCGGGGATATCGGCATGCACATCCGCGCCGAAGGCAATCACGCGGCCTTGTGCATCCAGCTTCACCTGCGCTTTGGCCAGCAACACGGGCATGCCATTGTGGACCTGTCGGAAATGCACATAGGTCACACGCGTGGCTGGGGAAGTGGTCACATGTTCGAGTTCCGTCACAGGCAGTCCGAAGCGCGCAAGCTCGCTGGTCATGAAGCTCAACGCCTTCTCCAACGGCGTATCGCCACCTGCGGCGATGGGCGGGCCGAATGCCTTGCGCGGCATTCCCGACGACTCGTTGTACTCCACCACCCATTCGGGGTGCGCTGCAAGGAACCCCTGCCAGGCCTCACCTTGCCGGAGCTGGGCCTGATAAGCGATGTCCGGCATCTGTCGGATGTCCTTGATGAAGGACACTGCGGCGGGATCGGGGCGATGCTGTGCGTCGGATCCGAGCGCGAAGAGGGCAGCGACGAGGGTGGCGAACAGGGTACGGAGGTTCATGGCATGGGCTTTCAGGCGGTCGAAGGTGGTGGATCGCACCGAACCGGGCAAAACCAAGACGGATGGAGTTGATGCTATGCGGGGAAGTCCACCCGGAGCCCATCATGCGCCAAGGCCACATGCGCCGGCAGGTCGCGGCTCACGGGCTCGTGCGCGCCAAGCAAGTGACTAATGTGCGTGAAATACGCGCGGCGAGGCCCGATGCGCGCTACGATGGATAGGGCTTGCTGCAAGTTCAAGTGCGTCGGGTGCTCGGACCTGCGCAGCGCATTGAGCACGAGCGTATCCACCCCCGATAGGCGCTCCACCAACTGTTCAGAGAGTTCCTTGGCGTCGGTGATGTACGCCAAGCCGCCGATCCGGAAGCCGAGCACCGGCAGGTTCCCGTGCATCACCTCGAAGGGCTCCACTGGCACATCGCCGATGGAGAACGGTCCTTCAATGGTGTGCAGCCGCAGCTCCGGCACGCCCGGGTAGCGCTCCTCCGCGAAGGCATAATGGAAAGTCCGGCGCACCGCAGCCAGCGTCGCGGCGTTCGCATGGATGTCCATGGCGCGCTGCTGTCGGTAATTGAACGCGCGCAAATCGTCGATGCCACCCACGTGATCCATGTGCTCGTGGGTCAGCAGCACGGCGTCCAAATGTCGGGTGCCGTTAACGAGCATCTGCTGGCGCAGGTCGGGGCCTGCATCAATCAGGAGATGGACACCGCCCATTTGGACCAGCGCCGAGGTGCGCAACCGCTTGTCGTGTGAGTCGGTGCTGGCGCACACGGCGCAATCGCATCCGACCACAGGTACGCCCTGGCTGGTACCGGTGCCGAGGAAGGTGATCGACGCGCTGGCCATCGGGTCAAAGATCGCCGCCCGCGGAATGCACGGCCTACTTTCGCGCCGCCTGGAGAGGTGGCAGAGTGGTCGAATGCGGCGGTCTTGAAAACCGCTTTACCTACGGGTAACGGGGGTTCGAATCCCTCCCTCTCCGCAAGCGCAAGACCTGGCTGCCGAAGGCAGAGCGGGCCATTCACATGCCGGCGCCATTTATCTCCGCGCCGGATCATCGGCGATGCGCGGCTTCATTCCATCTTCGCCGCATGACGCATTCAACCGAAGCCCAGGTCCTCGCCCACATGGTGGACCGCACCCGCCAATACGCGCGCTTCTATTGCAGCATGCTGAAAGGCCAGGACATGCACCGTGTATTCGTTTGTGAAGGGAAGCCGCTCAATACGGCCTTCTGGCTCATCGCTCACCTGGCCACCAGCCAGAACGGGCTGCTGTTGCGCGGAACGGGCGGTCCCTTCGAGAAATTCAGCTGGGCGAAGCATTTCACCTTGGGCAGCCAAGGCCTGCCACCAGAACAATGCCCACCCTATGAAGAGGTCTGGGGCACCTTCAAAGCCGTGCATGAGAAAGTGATGGCGCACCTGCCCACGCTCACCACCGAGCAGCTCGACGGGCCCAACATCACCGGTCTCCCGCTTATTGGCGACACGGTTCGCGATGTGATCACGCATGCGGTGCGCCACGAGGCCCTGCACACCGGCCACCTTAGCTGGCTCTGCAAATTGCATGGCGTGAGTACCATGTGAAAGCGGAATGCAACCCTGCCTTTGACATGATTGTCCGCATCGTGAAGATGACCTTCCACCCCGAGCAGGTGGGGCGTTTCCAAGCGCTCTTCATCGGATGGAAGGAGCGCATACGCGCTTTTCCGGGCTGTCGCCATCTCGAGTTGCTTCACGACGCGGCGGACACGCGTGTGTTCTTCACCTACAGCCACTGGGACGATGCTGATTGCTTGGAGCGGTATCGCACAAGCGATGTCTTCAGCGAGGTCTGGCCCACGGTGAAACCGCTCTTCGCCGCTCCCACCGAGGCGTGGACAGTGCGCCGCGAGCACCTATTGCCATGAACGCATGCGCTTTGCACGATCTTCGCGGGCACGACCCCGCAGCGTATCATCCGCCGCTCATCCCATGAACCGATTCATCCTATTCCTCTTCCTGCCCTCTGCCCTGCCCGCGCTGGCTCAGCGCAGCGCGGAAGATCATCTGGCCGCCGCGCGCAGCGCCTACGAAACCGACACATTATCGCTGGCCCTGGCCCATGCCGACAGCGCCTTGAAGCTCGATCCCGAACTGGAAGGTGCGGTGAAGTTCCGAGGCGACATCAAGCAGCGCCAGCGCAACTTCCACGGGGCGCTCCTGGATTACACCAAGGCGGAGAAGCTGAATCCCGACAACGCCCGGTTGTATGTGAGCCGGTCCGCCGTTCACATCAGCCAAGGGCACTTGAGGGAAGCGGTGAATGATTGCGACCGTGCGATCAAGCTCGATCCCAATGATGCCGACGCGTGGTACAACCGCGCTTGCGCCGACTACATGGGCCGCAACAACGACGGCGCCATGCGCAGCCTGGAGCGCGCCGTGAAGGCGAATGGCGATCATGCTGAAGCGCTCTTCCTGCGGGGCGTGGTGCGGGGGGAGCAGTACAAGGAGGCCGCAGGGATCGTCGACATCCAGAGCGCGTTGAGGATCAATCCCGACATTCCGGGAGGATGGATGAGCCTGGGCGTGCTTCAGTTCGAGAATCAGGACTACGAGGGGGCCATCGCCACCTTCACTCGGGTGATCGACGCGAAGGACGATGAGAAGCGACTCGCCCACTATTACCGGGCTGACTGCTATTACAATCTCGGCCAGAAGGACAAGGCCTGCCCGGATTTCCGGCGCTGCGCGGAGATGGGCGACAAGGATGCGCAGTTCATCGTGCGCAACTACTGCAACACGGACGCGGAGAAGATCCCGAAGAAGCCGGGCAAGCGGCGGAATACGGTGATCGAGTTCTAGCGGAAACCGGAGCGGTCGCGGGTTGTTCGCGAACGACGAACCAGCGTGTCGGCCCAAGCACCGGCTCAGCGGCCCGCAGGACGCCCGCTATCTTGGCCGCCTTCAACCGGCATGTTCGCGCTCATCCGCAAAGAGGTCCGCGGTTTCCTCGGCTCCCTCATCGGCCACATCGTCATCGCGGTGTTCCTCTTGCTCACCGGCCTCTTCCTTTGGGTCTTCCCGGAAAACATCCTCGATAGCGGCTTCGCCGACATGGGTCCGCTGTTCTTCATCGCCCCGTGGGTCTTCCTCTTCCTGGTGCCGGCCGTCACCATGCGCAGCTTCAGCGAGGAGAAGCGCTCGGGCACCATCGAGGTGCTGCTCACCAAGCCGCTCACCGAATTGCAGATCGTGCTGGCGAAATACGCCGCTGCCGTGATCCTGGTCCTGGTGGCGCTCGTGCCCACACTGGTGTATGTGTGGTCGGTGGATCAGCTCTCCACCGCCGTCACCGCTGTACCGGCCTCGGCGGCGAAATGGCGCACATTCCTGTTCCACTTGCTCTCATTGCTGAACGCCGCCGTGTGCATCATCTGGTATGTGCGCAGCGGCCGCTCCAAGCGATGGGGCGCAGGCGGCTGGCTCGCGCGCGGCATCGTGCTCGCCTGCTGGATCATCCTCTTCCGTGCCGTGTTGCATTGGATGCTCTTCATCGGCGGCGTGGATGCGGGCGCCACCTGGGGCTCATACATCGGCCTCTTCCTGCTGGCCGCCTGCTTCGCCTCCATCGGCCTGTTCGCCTCGGCGCTCACCGACAGCCAGATCGTCGCCTTCCTCATCGCCGTCTTCCTCTGCTTCTTCCTGTACCTCGGCTTCGACCTCATCGCCAGCTTCGACGCGCTCGGCGGCTTGGAAGGGCCGATCAAATCCATCGGCATCCAGCAGCACTACCAGAGCCTCGGCCGGGGCGTGCTCGACCTTGGTGATGTGCTCTACCACCTGGGCGTGATCGCCATCCTGCTCCTGCTGACGCGGGCAGCCCTGCAAAGCCGCACTTGGTAATGAGCGCGCGGCGATCAAGATCAACCGGCAGCAAGCGGCTCAGCGACCTGAGCGAACTGTTCATCGGCATCGCCATCGTAGCGCTGGTGCTGTTCATCAGCTCCTTCGCGCGGGTACGCCTCGACCTCACCAGCGAGCAGCGCTACACGCTCACCCCGGCCACCATGGAACTGGTGCGCGACTTGGAGGACATCCTTTACGTGAAGGTCTATCTCACCGGGGAACTGCCCGCCGACCTGAAGCAATTGGAGCGCGCGACCCGCGACGTGCTCGACGAGATGCGCGCCGGGAATCCGGAGCACCTGCAGTACAGCTTCGTGGACCCGAGCGCCAGCGGGGATGAGAAGACGCGAGGCGAGGTGTACGACCAGTTGCAGAAACAAGGGCTCACCTACAGCAGCATCCGCATCAAGGAGAAGGGCGGCTTCAGCGAGAAGATCGTGTTCCCCGGCGCGCTGGTGACCTACCGCGACAAGACCGTTTCGGTGCAGTTGCTGAAGACGCAGCTGCGCACGCCCGACGCCGACATCGTCCAGCGGTCCATCACCAACGTAGAGTACGAACTGGCCAGCGCATTCCGCCAAGCCACCACGCGCCACCGGCCGCGCGTCGCTTTCCTCGAAGGACACGGCGAACTGGCGGAGATCGAGACCGCAGACATCGCCAACGCGCTGGGCGCTCTCTACGCCGTGTCGCGCGTGCGCATCGACGGCCGCATCGATGCGCTGAGCAGCAAGAACGAGCAGCTCCGCTTCCGCACGAATGATTTCGAGGCGCTCATCATCGCCAAGCCCGACAGCGTCTTCAGCGACCGTGACCGCTACGTGCTCGACCAATTCGTGATGAACGGCGGGAGGATCCTCTGGTGCATCGATGCCATGGACCCGCAACTGGACAGCCTGCGACGGAACCAGTTCAGCATCGCCACCGGCCGCGACCTGGGCATCGAGGAACTGCTCTTCGCATACGGCGCGCGCATCAACAAGGATCTGGTGCTCGACCGCAGCTGCGCGTCCATCGAGCTGTTCACGCAACCCTTCGGCAATCAGCGCAAGCTGGAACGCTTCCCGTGGTACTTCGAGCCGGTCTCCGTCCCGCAGAGCGGGCATCCCATCGTGGCGAACATCGACCCGGTGCATCTGCGCTTCGCCAGCACGATCGACACCATTGGGGTGGACAGCGTGCGCAAGACCATCCTGCTCACCAGCTCGCCGCTCTCCTTCGCGCAACGTACCCCGGTGCGCGTGAGCCTGAACATGGTGGAGATGAACCAGGGTTTCGAGCGCCGCGCGACGCCCTATCTGCCGGTTGCCGTCCTGCTCGAAGGCAGCTTCCGCAGCGCCTACCACGACCGCATCCCCACCGCGTTCCGCAGCGACAAGGATGTGGCCTTCCGCGACCGCAGCCCGCGCACCGCGCAACTGGTAGTCGCCGATGGCGATGTGATCGCCAACCGCGTGGACGCCGCCAAGGGCATGTACTACATGCTCGGTTTCGACCGCTATGCCAACGCCAAGATCTACGGCAATCGCGAGCTGATCCTGAACGCGATGAACTACCTGCTCGATGACCGCAGCCTCATCAGCATCCGGTCGCGGGCGATCACCCTGCGGCAGTTGGATGCCGCCCGCGTGGATGCCGAGCGTCGCACCTGGCAGGCCATCAACCTTGGCGTTCCGCTGCTGATCTCCCTGGCCTTCGGCTTCGCCTATCAATCGTACCGGCGCCGTGCGCAAGCCGCGCCTCAAGCCCCGCGCGCATGAACCGCCGCCTCGTCTTGCTCCTCGTGCTGGCCGCGCTGGCCCTTACCGCCTGGTGGCTCCAACGCCGCTCTGCTCCCACCACGCTCGATGCGCCGCTCACCGACTTCGCCGTGAAGGACACCGCGCGTGTGACGCGCCTGTTCATCGCTGACAAGAAGGGGCGCACCGTGGACCTGCGCCGCGAGGGCGACCGCTGGGTGCTCAGTGGCAAGTACCTCGCGCGGCAACCGGAGATCAACACGGCCCTGAAGACCTTGCTGCGCGTGGAGGTGCGCAGCCCGGTGCCCAAGAGCCAGGAACCGATGGTGCTCCGCACCATGGCCGGCGCCAGCACGAAAGTGGAGATCTACGAGGGCGGTAGTCGGCCCAGCCGGGTATGGATCATCGGGCACGCCACCAAGGACCACTTCGGCACCTACATGGTGCTGGAGAAGCCCGGAGAAGGGCGGAGCAGCGCCCCCTTCGTCATGGGCATGGGCGGCTTCACCGGCGTGCTTAGCCCCCGGTTCTCGCCTACGGAGGATGATTGGCGCAGTCCGCGCGTGTTCCACTACCCCGACCTGCACTCGCTGGCGCAGGTGGAGGTGGAACATGTGGCCCGCCCGGCGGATTCGTTCCGGATCCAGAACCCACCCAATGGCCTGCCGGCGTTGATGGCCTTGGACGGGCGCCCGCTGCCCATGGAC
The DNA here is from genome assembly GCA_016715995.1 of Flavobacteriales bacterium. Lineage (GTDB taxonomy): Bacteria > Bacteroidota > Bacteroidia > Flavobacteriales_F > PHOS-HE28 > PHOS-HE28. The sequence goes on along the minus strand of JADJXF010000020.1, from coordinate 103,276 downwards.
ACGGTGCTGGTGCAAGGCGCGTTGCTCGCCTTCAAGGAGTTCAACTTCGATTTCATCCAGCGGGCCATGAAGCCTGCCACCCGCGATTCCCTGCTGAGCGCGCGTCCGAGCTTCATCGTGCGCGCAACGCCGCGAGATGGCCGTCAGCAGGTGGTGAAGCTCTGGTACATGCCCTACACCGGGGAGGCCGGCGGCTTCGATGCCCCCCGGCCGCTGCACGACCCCTTGCGGATGCATGCCTTGGTGGAGGACACCCTGGTCGTGGCCGTGCAGCGGGCCTACGCGGACCGTTTCACCCAGCCTGCAAGCGCGCTCATGCGGTAACATTGCGGCTGTGGATAACCGCCCTTTCGTGTTGAAAACTAGGGGGTGCCTCCGGAAGGTGCCCGGATACCTTTGCCCGTCCCAGAAAAATCACTCTTTCTACCGATGAAATTCATCGTATCCAGCACCTCGCTCCTGAAGCAATTGCAGCTGCTCCAAGGGGTGCTCGCCAGTAGCAACACGCTGCCCATCCTTGACAATTTCCTCTTCGAGATCGACGGCAAGCAGTTGACCGTGACGGCCAGCGACCTGGAGACCACCATCACGGTCACCATGCCGGTGGAGGCCAAGGACAAGGGCAGCGTGGCCATCCCAGCCCGCCTGCTGCTCGATACGCTCAAGGCCTTCTCCGAACAGCCGCTCACCTTCAGCATCGATGGCAAGCACCACGGAGTGGAAATCAACAGCGAGCAGGGCAAGTACAAGATGACCGGCTTCAACGGAGCGGAGTTCCCGAAGAGCCCGGTACTCGAAGGCGCCACTAGCCTGGCGCTGCCCGCTGGTACCCTGGCCAAGGCCATCAACAAGACCATCTTCGCCACTGGCAATGACGACCTGCGCCCGGTGATGAGCGGGATCTTCTTCGAGCTCACGCCCGAGGACGTCCGGTTCGTGGCCACCGACGCGCACAAGCTGGTGCGCTACAAGCGCACCGACGTGCAGGCGCAGAAATCGGCGAGCTTCATCGTGCCGAAGAAACCGCTGAACCTGCTGAAGAACACGCTGGCAGGGAGCAACGCGGACCTCACGATCGAATACAACGAGAACAACGCCGCCTTCCGCTTCGACAACACCTTGCTCGTGTGCCGCCTGATCGACGGCAAGTACCCCAACTACGAGGCGGTGATCCCCAAGCAGAACCCGAACAAGCTCACCATCGACCGGGGCACCTTCCTGAGCACTATCCGCCGCGTGAGCATCTTCGCCAACAAGACCACCCATCAGGTGCGGCTGCACATCAACGGCAGCCAGCTCACCGTGAGCGCCGAGGACTTGGACTTCGCCAACGAGGCCAACGAGAAGCTCACGTGCAGCTATGATGGCGAGGAGATCACCATCGGCTTCAACTCGCGTTTCCTCCTGGACATGCTGAACAACATGGAGAGCGAGCACGTAATCCTGGAGATGAGCGCGCCCAACCGCGCGGGCATCCTCCTCCCCGGTGAAGCGGGCGAGGCCGGCGAGGATGTGCTCATGCTGGTGATGCCGGTGATGCTGAATAACTGATTGCATCGTCCTCCACGTCGTTAGGTCTGCGTTTGCATTCGGCATTGAACTTGGTTACTTCGTGGCACCATCACCCCATTCCATGAAGAAGACCCTCCTCGCGATCACCGTCCTACTGACCTTGACCGCCAACAAGTGCGCCGACAAGACCGGCGCGTCCAGCACCGCCGGGCTCATGGACAAGAAGTGGGTCTTCCAGACCATCAACGGCCAGCGCCTCGACCTGCCGGATGGGACCGAGACGCCATGGCTGATGCTGAGCGGCGACCAGTTGCAGGGCTTCGGCGGTTGCAACGCGCTCATGGGCGGCTACACCCTCAGCGGCGACAAACTGAGCTTCACAGATATCGCGAGCACGAAGAAGTATTGCGAAGGAATCCAGCCCACCGAGAATGCCGTGAAGGAGGTGCTCGGGAAAGTGGAGGGCTTCAAGCTCGGCGAGGGTACGGTGAAGCTTCTCGGCGCGGGCAAGGAGGTGGCGGAGCTGCGCGGAGAGTAGCGAGCCCTCGACTCCTTTTCAGGACGTCAATCCACGGGCTTGTTCACTCATCCCACGTCGTGCTCACATTGCCGGGTCGCTCAGAACGCTGGGCCAACTTGCGCTTCCACACGAGTTCAGCCTCGTTGACCGCATCGCCGGCATCATCGTCCAAGTAGGGCACCGGCGGTTCCTCATCCTCCTCTTCATCGGCAAAGGCGGGCTTCGGGTCGCTCACGGCCGGCGGCACCTTGCGGTATGCCAGCGCGAGCCCGACACCAGCGATAGCTCCCCAGAGGTGGCTCTCCCAGCTCATGTTGTCCATGATGGGGAAGACGCCCCAGATGAGGCTGCCATAGAGAAAGGTGACCAGCAGCGCCAGCGCCATCAGCGTGCGCTGCCCGCGCAGCATGCCGCTGAGGAAAAGGAAAGCCGCCATGCCATAGATGACGCCGCTCGCGCCGATATGGTAATTGGCGCGCCCCATCAGCCAGACACCGATTCCGCCGAGCAGCCACGTGAAGAAAACCACCCGACCGGAAACGCGCGGGTAGAAATACATGAGGCACCATCCCAGGGTGATGATGGCCGTGCCATTGTTGAAGAGATGCGCCCAATCGTCGTGGAGCAGCGGTGCTGTGAGGATGCCGATGAGCCCGGCGCCTGTCCGTGGGTACAAGCCATAGTGGCCAAGGCCCAGGTCCAGACCATTATCGAGCAGCCAGATGGCCAAGAGCAGCACAACGCTCACCGCCGGAAGAATGGCCGCGGTGAGGGCACGATTGCGGATGCGCGGTTGCGGCTCTTCGAGGTCAGGCATCGGGCGAAGGTGGCAAGGATCGCGCCCGCCAGGCACCCGGGACAGATCGGCAGCATCCTTGCCAATTACTTTGCACCATGACCCATCGCCTACGCCTGATACTTCCCCTCGCCATTCTCACTCTCATGGTATGCGCCGCGCTGCGCACCGAAGGACCACCTCTTGCCAATGGGCAGGACCTCACGCCACCCAGTGAACTGGCGCTGCTGATGCGGGAAATGGCTGCGCATGCGGACAGCGTGAGAGCCGGCCTCTCGCGCAACGACAAGAAACTGCCGCCCTACCCCGCTGGCGTCAAAACGTTGCTCACAGCCACTCCCACCAAGGACATGCACATCGACCCCATCACCTACCCGACCTTCGGGAAGGACTACCAAGCGAAGGTGGATGCGCTGTACAAGGCGGCGCGCAAGGACAGGGCCTCGGCCTACAACGCGCTGGTCCAGAGCTGTGCGAATTGCCACACCACGCACTGCCCGGGACCGATGATGCGGATCAAGAAGATGTATGTGAAGGTTGGGGGTTGAGGGGTTGAGGGTTGCTCTGGTGTGAATCAGGCATCACCCGCGTGTCGCACGAACGCCCATCTTCGCGGCCATGTCTTCCAAGGGCATCCATCGCCGGACGCTGCTGCTGATCACCGTGGCGGCGCTCGGCTACTTCGTCGACATCTACGACCTTGTGCTCTTCAACGTGGTGAAGCGCGAGAGCCTGGAGGCCATCGGGCTGAGCGGAGAGACGCTGAAGCGCTACGACGTGCAGCTGTTCAACTGGCAGATGGGCGGCATGCTCATCGGCGGGCTGCTCTGGGGCGTGCTTGGCGATAAGCGCGGACGCGTGCAGGTGCTCTTCGGCTCCATCGTGGTGTACTCACTGGCGAACATCGCTAACGCCTTCGTCACGGACACCAGCGCATACGCGGCGTGCCGGATCATTGCGGGCATCGGCCTGGCGGGCGAGCTGGGCGCGGGCATCACATTGGTGGTAGAGAGCATGGAGCGCACGCAGCGCGGATGGGGTACAATGGTGATCGTGACCTTCGGCGCGCTGGGTGGCGTGATGGCACGGCTCGTGGGCGGACAGGGCGCGGCATGGTCCGATGCCCTCGGTCTCGGGCTCCAAGGCTGGCAGATGGCCTACATCGTGGGCGGCACGCTCGGGCTGCTCCTTTTAGTGATGCGCGCCGGCGCCTTCGAGAGCGGGCTCTTCAAATCGGCGCTCGATCGCACCGACATCGTCAAGGGCAGCATACTCATGCTCTTCCGACCCCGCGAGCGCATGAAGCGCTACGTCTGTTCGGTGCTCATCGGCCTGCCGGTGTGGTTCGTGGTGGGCGTGCTCATCAACCAGAGCGATACCATCGCCAAGGCCATCGGCGTGGATGGCGTGGTGAACGTAGGCGACAGCGTGATGTGGGGCTACGTGGGCCTGAGCATCGGCGACCTGCTCAGCGGCATCCTTAGCCAATGGATGCGCAGCCGCCGGAGGGTGGTGCTCATCTACCTCACCGTGCTCACCGCATGCACTCTCGTATTCACGCTGAGCACGGATGTCACGCTGCCCTGGTTCCATGTCATGTGCTGCCTGCTCGGGATCAGCACCGGCTTCTGGGCACTCTTCGTCACAATCGCCAGCGAGCAGTTCGGCACCAATTTGCGCAGCACCGTCACCAACACGGTTCCCAATCTGGTGCGCGGAGCCACCATCCCCATCACCCTCTCCTTCACGGGCTTGATTCCTTGGGTCGGCGCTTCGGGCTCGGCCTTAATCGTCGGAGGGGTCTGTATCGGCCTTTCCTTCCTAGGCGTGATGGGCGTGAAGGAGACCTTCCACAGCGACATGGATTTCATGGAGTGCTGAGCGGCGCGACGGATACGTGCATTCCCTAAGCCGGACGGGCTTTGATCCTAGTTCCGGCACTACGCGCACTTAGCCCTTGCCGGATTGCGGCCAATGCCCAGCTTTGCCCACCTCCTCCCGATGGCCCCATCCTGGATCATCTCACGGCCGCTCCTGCCCGGCACAGGCGACGAACGCGTCAGCCGCTTGTGGGCGCTGGCCTTCATCGGCGCATACCTCATCGCCAGTTTCATTTACGGCTTCCTCAGCGACGCGCCATGGGATGACGATTGCGTCGTGCGCTACTTCCACGCCCGCGAATCCTGGAGCAAGCCGGATCATTTCTTCAGCGTCTGGAACCGGCCACTCTTCATGGTCCTCTTCGCGCCTGCCGCGCTGCTCGGCCGCGAGGTGATGATGGTGCAGATGATCCTGCTGAGCGCCTGGAGCGGCTGGCTGCTGTTCCGCTTCCTGCAGCGCATTGGCGCGCGCGAGGCTCATTGGGTACTGCCCTTCTTCTTCTTCCAGACCTTCTACTTCTCCATCTCGCGCAACTTCCTAACGGAGCCGCTGGCAGTGACAGTGATCTGCGTCGGGCTGCACGCGCTCGTGCACCAACGCTACACCCTCTTCGCTATCATGGGGGGCCTGCTGCCGCTTGCCCGCTTGGAACTGGTGGTGATACTGCCCATCTGGGGCATTGTGCTCCTGCAGGCGAAGGAGTGGAAGCGCATCGGCTGGATGGCCGTGCCCGTGCTCGTGCTCATGGTGGTGGGCTACTTCGTGAAGGACACCGATAACCCGCTCTGGCTGGTGGAGGACACGATGGGCAAAGAAGGCAAGAACCGCTATGGCTACCGCGACATCTGGCACTACTTCCAACGCTACGCGTACGTGGTGGGGCCCGTGGTCTTCTTCTTCCTCATCACGGGAACGCTGGAGCGCGTCATGCGGCGGCGGATGGATCTCTTCGTGCTGGTGCAGGGCATCGCGATCCTGCTGCTCTACGTGGTCTTCTCCTCGAAGCTCGACATGGGCAACTCGGCTGGCTTCCTGCGCAACCTGATCCCGATGACGCCCTTCGTCGCGCTGCTGGCCTACGATGGCTTGATGGCCTGGCAGGGCCGGGTGCATCATGCGGCGGCTACGAGCGACGCGGAGACCGCCACGCTCTCCCGCGACGAGCGGAAGCGACAGCGTAAGGCCATGGACCGCGGCCCGAAGCGAACCGAGAACCCTTGGTGGTCATTCGGTCGCGTACACCTCTTCGGCCTGATCGCCGTGGCGGTGCTCCACTTCTTCTTCAGCATGCACCTGGAGTCGCACCACAAGATCTCCACGACTCCCGATCATTTGCCGGCCATCATCGGCGGTGCGTTGCTCGCAATCGGGCTGGTATTCCTGATTGTTTGGCGCGTGCGTGAAGCACCGCGCGCGGTGCTCGCGACCACCGCTGGTCTTGTCTCCGCCGGGGCGCTCGCCTTCGCGCTCTGGACCGAGCGGCCGGATGCCCACCTCAATCACGAGCGCAAAGCCATCTCGCTGCTCAGCACCTTGTACAAGGACAGCTACCTGCGCGAATGGCCGTTGTACGCGAACCATCGCTGGTTCTTCTGGCCGAACGACCTCGGCTACCCGAACGTGAAGCGATACCGAACATTGAACAAGGCCGCGCTGGACACCGCCGATGCCCATTCGGTGGTGCTTTGGGAGAACCACTACTCACACCGGCTGCAAGGCGACCTGCAGCTCGCCGACATGTATAAGCGAGCGGATGTGGTGGAACTGGTCCATGTGGTCGGGAACGACCATCGGACCGTCGCAGGGCTGTTCCAGAAAACGGAACCGGGTCGGAAGGATGCAGCCGCGCTGCGCGAGCGGTTCATGAAGGCGTACCCGGACAACCTCTTCGCGCACTACGCGCTGAACCAGGAGCACAGCCGTGCGAAGCGGTTCGAGGATGCGCTGGCCGAGGCGAAAGGGATGGTGGCCATCGACAGCAATTACGTGGAGGGCATACTCGCCGAAGGCCAGGCCTATTTCGATATGACGCGCTACGCGGAGGCCATCGGCTGCTTCCAACGGGTATTCCGCAAGGACACTGCGCTATACACCATGCAGTACAGCGTCGCGCTGAGCCGGTTGCGGATGAACGATAACGCCGGGGCGGTCAGCGCCATCCGTCCCTTCCTCCGCCGCGACAAGAAGTCGAAAGAGGGGCTGGAGCTCCTGGGGGTCGCTTACTTCAATCAGCAGAAGTACGATAGCGCGGTCACGGCCTTCGATGCCTACATCAAGCTCGACCCCAAGCTCGCCAACGGCTGGATGAACCGCGCGAGCTGCCGCATGCAGCAGCAGAAGTGGGATTCGGCCCTGGCCGATTTCGAGGAGGCGATCAAGCGCGACCCGAACAACGCCACAGCGCACCTCAACAAAGCGGTGCTGCTGTTGCGCAAGGGCCGGAGGGATGAAGGCTGCGAATTGCTGCGGCGCCTGGCTGCGGCCGGAGATGCCGCTGCTGCGCAACAGCTCGCTCTGTGCGGCTCGTGAGTCTCCTGCGAGGAGCACTCGGGAACAATCCAGCCGGGACGGACTATTCCGAAGCGGGAAAAGCCATGTAATGGCAGCGCCCCCAAGCCCGAAGGCCCAGAGGCGCCGGAGGGATCGTGGCGCGAATGACTGGCCAAAGGAAGCTCCAATCCGGGCCGGTCGCAATAGAACGTTCGTTAGGTGCCGGTGACGGGCGGTTGGGGGCGTGGCGGCGCTCATCCAAGGAAGTGCATGCGCTGCTACCTTGCCCACCATTCACTCGCTCGCATGAACACACGCATCGGATTCGTCGCAGCCCTCATCGTCTTCAGCGTGGCCCAATCGGCCACGGCCCAGCAAAGCGCAGGCAAACTCACCAACAAGGACATCTGGGCCAGCCCGCTGTTCAGCGCCGAGATGGTGGGCGGTCTCGCCAGCATGAAGGACGGTCTCCACTACACCGTGCTCGAGGAGGAAGGCGGCCAGCCAGCGATCAACCAATACGCTTACCGTACAGGTGCCAAAGTGGCCACGCTAGTGAAGGCGGGAGAGCTTGTGCCAGCAGGTGGAAAGGAGCCCATCGAGATCGAGGGATACAGCTTCAGCGGCGATGAACGGAAGATGATGTTCGAGACCGGCAGCGAACAGATCTACCGATACAGCTCGTTCGCCTACAACTACGTCTTCGATCGCGCGAGCAAGAAACTGTCGCCGCTCTCCGACCTTACGAAGCCCAAGCAGCGGCTGGCCACCTTCAGCCCCGATGGCAGCCGTGCCGCCTTCGTGCGCGACAACAACCTCTTCGTGGTGGACCTAGCGACCATGACCGAGACGCAGATCACCACCGATGGCGCATGGAACAAGATCCTCAACGGCGCGACGGACTGGGTGTACGAGGAGGAATTCACGCTGGTGCAGGGCTACGCATGGAGCCCCGACGGCACGAAGCTCATGTACCTCCGTAGCGATGAGAGCGGCGTGAAGGAATTCGACCTCACCTACTATAAGAATCAGCTGTACCCGAGCGAGTACCGCTTCAAGTACCCCAAGGCGGGAGAGGACAATAGCCAAGTCTCGCTCCACGTGCGCGACCTCGCCGGCGGCCTCACCTACAGCGTCCCGCTCGGCACCGACGAGACCGACATCTACATCCCGCGCCTGGGCTTCACGCCGAAAGGCCAGCCGTGGTTCATGCGCATGAACCGCCTTCAGAACGAGAAGCTCCTCTATACCGTGCAGCTGCCGCCAACAGGCACCAAGGCGCGGCCCGTACCCACCGAGGTGTACCGCGAGACGAGCCCCACTTACGTCGAGGTCACGGACGACCTCTACTTCCTCGGCGATGGCAGCGGCTTCATCCTCACCAGCGAAAAGGATGGCTGGAACCACATCTATAAGGTGAGCCTGAAGGATGGGGCACAGCTGCAGCTCACGCGCGGCGCATGGGACATCACCGCCGTGAAAGGCATCGACGAGAAAGGACAGCGCGTGATCTTCACGGCGGCCAAGAGCGCGCCGGAGCATCAGGATGTGCTGGCTGCGCCATTGAGCGGAAAAGGCGTGATCCAGCTTTCGCCCATCAGCGGCGTGAACGATGCGGAGTTCAGCACGGGCTTCCGCTACTTCATCAATACCCGCAGCACGCTGAACTCGCCGCCGGTGGTCACCCTGCACGATGGCAGCGGCAAGCAGGTGAAGGTGCTGAAGGACAACGCCAAGCTGGCAAAGACCTGTGCCGAATACGGACTGGTGCAGCGGGAGCTCTTTCAATTCACCACCGAGGGCGGCGTGGAGCTGCGCGGCTGGATGATGAAGCCGCCCGGATTCCAGAGCCGTGAGCGCTACCCGGTGTTCATGACGCAATACAGTGGCCCCAACAGCAACGAGGTGCTGGAGCGCTGGGGCGGGCGCAGCAGCCTCTGGTATTCTCTGCTGGCACAGAAAGGCTACATCGTGGTGTGCGTCGATCCGCGTGGCACCGGCCATCGGGGCCGCGACTTCCGGCACATCACCTATGGCCAGCTAGGCAAGTACGAGACCGAGGACCACATCGCCACCGCGCAATGGCTCGGTCGGCAGCCATGGGTGGACAAGGACCGTATCGGAATCTTCGGCTGGAGCTACGGCGGCTACATGAGCAGCCTCTGCATCACCAAGGGCGCGGATCTCTTCAAGGCAGCCATCGCCGTGGCACCTGTGAGCAACTGGCGTTATTACGACAGCATCTACACCGAGCGGTACATGGGCCTGCCCAAGGACAACGGCAAGGGCTACGACGACAACAGCCCGGTGTTCCACGCGGTCAAGCTGAAAGGGAAGTACTTCCTCATCCACGGCCTCGCCGACGACAACGTCCACTACCAGAACGCCGCCGAGATGACCAATGCGCTCATCAAGGCCAACAAGCCCTTCAATCAGTTCATCTATCCCGACCGCAACCACGGCATCCACGGAGGCACCACGCGATTGCACTTGTATGAGATGATGACCGAGTGGTTGGAGCGGAATCTTTGAGTCCTTCGTGGTTGAGGGTTGATGAGTTGAGGGTTGATGAGTTGAGGGTTGAGGGTTGAGGGAGGGTTGAGGGGTGAGGTCGGTAGCGCCCCGAAACCAATCACCGAAGCCCTGCCCGAACCGCGATCCAGATCACGATTCGGTGGCCGTTTCCAGCACCGGACCCTCACCAGCAAGTTCCCTTCTATATTGGCGGGCCTTTGGGCGCGTCACCTGCAAGGCGCCCTCCGGAACCTCACCCAATCCATAGCGCATGAACGCGACCGTCACCCCACAGAATGGGACCATGGGCCGAATGCTCGGCTTCTTCCTCGTGCTACTCGCCCTCGCTTATGGCCTGCTACGGTTCGCCGTGGGGATGGGCACCGAGACCTCAGGCGAGCTCTTCCAGATCTGGCTCTTCTCCATCATCGTGGCGTTCCTGGGCACGGTGATCTTCTGGCTCTTCCAGCAGAGGGAGCATCCGCGCGGCCTCTACCTGCTCTTCTTCACCGAAATGTGGGAGCGGTTCTCCTTCTACGGGATGAGGGGGATCCTGACGTTGTACCTCAGCAAGACCGCAATCGAGGGTGGGCTCGGATTCGCCAAGGCCGATGCCACGGTGATCTATGGCTGGTTCACGGGCCTGGTGTACCTCACACCGATCATCGGCGGTTGGATCGCCGACACCTACATCGGGCAGCGGCGCGCCATCCTCATCGGTGGCGTGCTCATGATGCTCGGCCAGTTCAGCCTGGCCAGCGGCATGGGACCGTCGGCGGCCTACCTCGGCTTCGCCCTGCTGATCATCGGCAACGGCTTCTTCAAGCCGAACATCTCCACCATCGTCGGTCAGCTCTATCCCCAAGGTGATCCGCGCCGCGATAGCGCTTTCACCATCTTCTACATGGGCATCAACCTCGGCGCGTTCCTGGCGCCGCTGGTCTGCGGCTATTTCGCCGAGGACCTCTTCGCTGTGAAAGAGGTGCAACCGGACGGTAGCGTCAAAATCCTTCGATACGCCTTCGAGTACGGCTTCCTCGCCGCCGGTCTGGGCATGCTGCTGGGCCAGGTGATCTTCAACTCGTTGGCCAAACGGTACCTCGGCGAGATTGGCCTGCGTCCCGCGAAGAAGAACACCTCCGATGCCGAGGCCCATGCCGAGGCCAACCGGCCGCTCACGAAGCAGGAGCGCGACCGCATGGCGGTGATCTTCACCATCACCGTGTTCGTCACCTTCTTCTGGGCGGGCTTCGAGCAGGCGGGCAGCTCGCTCACACTCTACACGGATGAGTACATCAACCGCACGGTCTTCGGCTGGACCATCCCGACCTCCTTCTTCCAGAGCGTGAACCCGCTGTTCATCGTGCTGCTCGGCGCACCGATCGCCGCTATCTGGCTGCGGCTGGCGAAGAAGGGCAAGGATTGGAGCATCCCTGTGAAGATGGGACTGGGCATGATCCTGCTCGGCGTCGGCTTCCTGTTCATGCTGGGCGCGGTGATGGAGCGCGGCGGCGACAGCGAGGACGTGACGATCAAGGCGGGCCTCAGCTGGTTGCTGCTCACCTACTTCTTCCACACGGTCGGCGAGCTCTGCCTCTCGCCCATCGGCCTGAGCATGATCACCCAAGCTGGCGCCCGTGAAGTTTGCCAGCATGCTCATGGGCGTGTGGTTCCTTTCGCCTTTCGTGGCGCAGATCATCGGCGGCTATATCGCCTCCTACGTGGAGAAGCTGGGCGCCTTCATGGTCTTCGGCCTCATCGCCGCCTTCGTCATGGGCGCCGGTCTGGTCATGTTCCTCATCAGCCGGAAACTCGTCGTCATGATGCACGGCCGCGGTTGATCGCGGCACGATCATTGTCGATACGGCTCAACTCGACCATGCGCTACCTGCTCCTCGCCTCCCTCCTGCTGCCCGCCGCTTTGCTGGCGCAGACCACCGCCAAGCCCGCTGCTGAATCCGCCGCGAAAGGCATCAAATGGCTCACCATCGAAGAGGCCCAGGCCCAAGCGAAGAAGGCCCCCAGGCCGCTTTTCGTGGATGTGTACACCAGTTGGTGCGGCCCCTGCAAAATGCTCGACGCGAAGACCTTCGCCGACCCCAAGGTGGCCGACTATGTGAACAAGCATTTCTACCCGGTGAAGTTCAATGCGGAGAGCGGCGAGGCCGTGACCTTCAAGGGCCAGAAATACGAGAATCCCGATTTCAACCCGGGCATGGTGGGCGGCCGGAACGGCACCCATCACCTCACCTACGCCATTGCGAACGTGCAGGGGCGCATCGCCTACCCCACGGTGGTGTACTTGGATAGCGACCTCAACGTGCTGGCTCCGGTGCAGGGGCTGATGACACCCGAGCAGATGGAACCCATCCTCAACTACTTCGGCGAGGGCCATTACAAGATCCAGGAGTACCAGGCCTTCATCGGCACCTTCAAGAGCCGCTGGAGCACCCCTTAAGGAACTGCGAACCTACTTGGAAGCCTTGCCACAGCAGGGCTTCCGTGCTTTCGGACGCATCGGTTCGGCCGAGGATGTTCCCATGCTACTTTAGCGGCCACTCAAAATCACCCACCTATTCCAACGAGCGGCGATGAGCGACAAGGCGCAGATCATCCTGGATGGCAAGACATATGAATTCCCCGTGGTCACCGGGAGCGAGGGCGAGAAGGCCATCGACATCAGCAAGCTGCGCGACGAGACCGGCTACATCACCCTCGACTTCGGGTACAAGAACACCGGCGCCACCAAGAGCGCCATCACCTTCCTCGATGGCGAGGAGGGCATCCTCAGCTACCGCGGCTATCCCATCGAGCAGCTGGCCGAGAAGGCGAGCTTCATCGAGGTGAGCTACCTGCTGCTCTTCGGCGAACTGCCGAACAAGAAGCAGCTCGACGAGTTCGAGGGCAATATCCGCTATCACTCACTGGTCCACGAGGACATGAAGCACTTCTTCGAGTTCTTCCCGAGCAATGCCCACCCCATGGGCATCCTCTCGGCGATGGTGAACTCGCTGAGCACCTTCTACCCGCGCAGCCAGGACCCGCACCGCCCGCAGCACGAGGTGCTCCGCACGGTGTACCGCCTCATCGCCAAGATGCCCACGCTTGCAGCCATCAGCTACAAGAACAACCTAGGCCATCCATACATGTACCCCAACAACAAATTGGGCTACGTCGAGAACTTCCTCTACATGATGTTCGCCCTCCCCACCGAGGAGTACAAGGTGGACCCCGTGGTGGCCAACGCGCTCAACACGCTGTTGATCCTGCACGCCGATCACGAGCAGAACTGCAGCACCAGCACGGTGCGCATCGTAGGCAGCAGCCAGAGCAACCTGTACAGCGCCGTGAGCGCAGGCATCGCCGCGCTGTGGGGGCCGTTGCACGGCGGCGCGAACCAGGAGGTGATCGAGATGCTGGAGACCATCCGCAACGACGGCGGAGACATCCAGAAGTGGGTGGACAAGGCAAAGGACAAGAACGACCCATTCCGGCTCTTCGGCTTCGGCCACCGCGTCTACAAGAACTTCGACCCGCGCGCGCGCATCATCAAGAAGGCCTGCGACGATGTGCTCACCAAGCTCGGCGTGAACGACCCCGTGCTGGAGATCGCCAAGCAGTTGGAGGAGATCGCCCTGAAGGACGACTACTTCGTGAGCCGCAAGCTCTATCCCAATGTCGACTTCTACAGCGGCATCATCTACCGCGCCATCGGCATCCCCACACGCATGTTCACCGTGATGTTCGCCCTGGGCCGTCTGCCAGGCTGGATCGCGCAATGGAAGGAGATGATCGAGAATAAGGAGCCCATCGGCCGCCCGCGCCAGATCTACACCGGTGCCACCAAACGCGACTATATGGCGCTGAAGGACCGGAAGTGATGCATCATTCCTGACAATCATCAAGCGGCCCCGTAACGGGCCGCTTTGTTTTGCATAAGTTCATGGACTCAAAACCCATCCGCATGACAACCGCAACCTCCCCCGCTCGGAAGTACATCGCCGACCTCCACTTCGACCACATGGAGTGGATTAATTCGCTGAAGTTCTACAAGGAGGAGATCGGCATCTTCGAGCATCGCCTGGAGGATATCGTGCGACGCAACAACCAGCACGAGGTGATGGCCGAGCTCGAACACTTCCAGAACCAGTTCATCCGCGAGCGCGAGGTGATCGATGAACTACGCCACGACATCAAGGCGCACGAGAATGTGCTGGAGAAGGAGAGCAAGGACCATCCGGTAGCCATCGAGCACCGCTACTTCATCGACCACACCGAGCTGCGCGACCGTTTCCAGACCTTCGAGAAGCTCTACCGCGAGCTGAAGGGCGAGTTCCACCAGTGGCTGGCCAAGCGTCTCTAACGACGCGGATTACCTTCGCCGCACCAAACCACCACACATGAAGAAGATCATCGGCCTCGTGCTCTGGCTCCTCGCCTTCCTTATCCCTTTCCGTTTCGCCATCCTCGATACCGATGAGGTGGTGGTGGAAAGCGGTCGCGCGGACAACACCATCGGTCTGATCAGCTTCGTGGCCATGATTACCCTGCTCTTCATCGGCTACTGGCTGGTGGATTCCTCGGCCAAGACCCCCAGCGCTGAGGGCCACGGCCATTGAAGCAGCATGCACCATGGCGCACGTCCTCATCCCCACCGATTTCAGCCGCAACGCGCTGAATGCCGCGCTATACGCGATCCGGCTCTTCGGTCCAGAGGGCAACCGCTTCAGCTTGCTCAACACCTATATGATGCCGCATGGCGCTGCCAGCACCATGTGGAACATGGATGACCTGCTGGCCCGTGAAGCGATCGCGGGCGTCAAGGCCTTCGCCGAGGAGGTGCGCAAGCATTTCCCAGGGCAGACGCTCAGCCTGGAGGCCGAGGCGCAGCATGGCGACCTACCCAATGTGGTAGCTCGCTTTGCGAACGATAAGGACCGTCCGGTGATGGTGGTGATGGGCACCCAAGGAGCCACCGGCCTGCAGGAAGCGCTCTTCGGGAGCAACACCGCGAATGTCATCAAGCACGGCAATTTCCCAGTGCTCGCGGTTCCAGGACAGGCCGAATACCATGCGCCCAAGCGAATCGTGCTCGCCGATGACGGCGGCCCCGTGAGCAAGGACAGCCTTGCGCCCGTCCTCGATATCGCGCGCCGGAACCAGGGTGAGATCCGCGTGGTGCGCGTGATCAACGAGCGCTCCACCGCTGATACGGGCACAGCGGACCAAGTCTTCGACAACCTGCTCGGCGCCATACCGCACACTCAGCAGTACATGAGCGGTGAGAACGTGGATTCCGCGCTCAACGACGTCGCCGAGCAGAGCGATGCCGACCTGCTCGTGGTGCTTCACCGCAAGCGCGGCGTTTTCCAAGGGCTCTTCCACCGGAGCACGGCCGCCAAGCTGGCCATGCACACGCACCTGCCGCTGCTCGTCCTCCAGCAGGCCGATCGCTGATGGCCGGCGCGTTGAGCCGGGGCGCCTTGCCCCTCTTCCGCTTCAAGGGCATCCAGGTGCGGCTCCACTGGTCTTTCATCGCCTTGCCGTTGTACGTGGCGTACTCCTCGCTCTCCGAAGGGCTTGGATGGTCCATCGTATGGATGCAGCTCGCCATGGTGGGCATCGTCTTCGCCTGCGTGGTGCTGCATGAATTCGGCCATGCGCTCACCGCGCGGCACTTCGGCGTGGGCACGCGCGATATCACCTTGCTGCCCATCGGGGGCGTGGCCTCCTTGGAGCGGATGCCAGAAGAACCACGCCAGGAGTTCTGGATCACCGTGGCCGGCCCGGCGGTGAACCTGGTCATCGCGGTGCTCTCCTTCATAATCGTGGCCGCCATGGGCCTGGTGACGCTCTTTTCCGACCTGCTGCTGGGCGCCACCATGTTCACCAACCTGCTCTTCTTCCTGGTGGCGGCGAACCTGTGGCTCTTCCTCTTCAACCTGATACCGGCCTTCCCCATGGACGGCGGGCGCATCCTTCGCTCGGTGCTGGCCATGCGCATGCCGCGCGAGCGGGCCACGCGCATCGCGGCCGGCCTGGGTCGCGCGGTAGCCATCCTCGGCATGGGATACGGACTTTATGCGGGGCAGCCCTTCCTGGCCTTGATCGGCCTGTTCATCTACATGGCCGCTGGTGCCGAGGCGCGCAACGTGGCGCAGCGCGAGCAGTTGCGTGGGATCGGCGTGGCCCAGGTGATGCGCACGCGTTTCTGGACCATGGGCGGGGCCGCATCCGTGGCCGAGGCCCGCGATGAGCTGCTCGCCGGTGGCGATACCGCGTTGCTGGTGCTTGATATCGCAGGCCAGCCGATGGGCGTGGTCTCGGGCTCGGATATCATCCAAGCCATCGAGCAGGGACGCTCCACAACACGCCTATCCGACCTGCCCCCACGACCCGCGGCTCCCATCGCACCGAGCGATGACGCGCACGAGGCCACCCAGCGCATGATCATGTCCGGGCTGCCCTTGATGCCCGTGATTGAAGCCGGCCGCTTGGTGGGCGTGCTGGAATTGCAGAACCTCCAGGAATACCTGCGGCTAAGGCGAGCAGAGAGGAGCACTGACCAGCGTTAGCTAGCCCTTCGGCCTCTTCGGCTCGTGCACGGTGAAGACGCGAGAGATATTAAAGCCGAACTGGAAGCCGCCGCCGCGGCTGGCGGGCTGGAAGGCGTTGGCCCAATCACCGGTGGTCTCGGTGATGAAGGCCCGCTCGAACAAGCCCGCGCTATTGGTGAAGTGGAGCTGGAACACGTGCCCCCCGGTCTCGATATCGAATCCGATCGAGAGGGAGTTCTTGAAGTTGTCCGGGATCTGGTCGCGCAGCACATGGAAGTACTCCGCGTTGAAGGCCACGCGCTTGGTGAGCTTCACGCGCCCGGCCCCGCTCACGTGAATCACGTCGTTCGGGTCTTCTGTGCCGGCGACCAGGTTGCGGTGGACCACGCCGGGATTCAGTTGGAAGGAGATACGCTCGCTGAATTTGCGGCCGACGATGAGCGTGAACGCGTGCGACAGCCGGTGCGTGAAGTAATCGGTGCGGTCCGGGCTGTACCACGGCACTTCCGTGGCCCCCAAGGTTGTCACAGAGGAGGCGGCCACCAGCGCCAGGGTCACCGGCATGGCGCAGCCCGCATCGCATTGGCGGAGGAACTTGTACTTCACGAAGCCATCCACTGTCTTCTGGTAGCTGCTGCGCCCGAGGCCGATCATGAGCCGGTCGGTGACGCCGTAGTCCAGGCCCAACCGCACGGTGGCGCCATCCAGCCCGTAGGCCTGCGCCGCTCCACCATTGGCCGGGCCGAAGCGGTGGCCGATCTTGAAATCGAGCACGCCATGCGCCGTGTTCTCCAAGCTGTGGCCGTTGATCACGCGCGTGGTCTTGAACGATGCGGTGGTGTATTCCGGCCCGGTCTCCTCCTCCCCCAGCAGGTTCAACAAATCATCCTGCGAGGAAGCGATCCCGATGAAGAAGATGCTGGCGAGGACGGACAGGATGATTCGCATGTCGTTCAGTTGGATCTGTCAATCACATCTTGGTGTAGTCCATGCGAACCTTCACCTGGATCTCCTCAGCGATGTTCTTGCGCACGGCACCGGGGATCTTGATGTCGTGGTCGGAGGGTTTCACCGCGAAGTCGCTCTCCGCGCGGATGCCGCCTGTCGCATCAACGGTAACGGTGCCTTTGGCGATCAGCGGCTGCTCCACGCCGTGGATGGTGATCTTCCCTTCCACAGCGACGGGATAGCTGCCGGCCGTCTTGAGCTGTTCTGCACTCACGCCCTTGATGTTGCCCTTGAAATTGGCCTTGGGGAAGGTGTTGCTGTCCATGTAGTTCTCGTTGAAGTGCTCCTGCATGAGCGCCTTCTCGAAGGTGAAGGCTTTAATCAGCACGGCGAACTCCACCACCCCGGCGCTGACGTCCCATACGCTGGTCACCTTGTCGTTGTCGGCGTGGATGTCCTCCATGGACGTGGATGAATGGAACTCCACATGCCCTGTGCGGGTCATGTAACGGTCCTGTGCCAGGGTTGCGCTGGAGATGGTGGCCGTGGCCAGGATCAAGGAAAGGTGCGGGTCATGTTCGTTTGGGTTATTGTTGTTGTTCTACTCGAGGCAATGATCATTCCACAGCGGCGCAGCGCACCATGATCACATCCGGTATAAGGTCATTCATGCCTGTGCAGATGCCCTGCACCGTCACCTGGTCGCCACTCTTCCAATCCTTGGGGAGCGCGTCTGATGCGAATTCGCACAGCACCCCCGCCATGGCGTCGGCGGTCTCCAGGATCACGGTGGCGCCGCCGCCGTCGGCCTGCTCCACAGCTCGGATCACGCCTTCCACACGGATGGCCTGCTCCTTGGCGCCGACGTACTTCGCCGTCGCTGCAGCTTCATCCGCAAGGAAGTCGGCGTGCAGCGCTTCGGCAGTGGTGCTGAAGGCTGCATCCATGGAAGCCGCTCCGGTGGGCACGCGGTTGTACTCCTTCCACGCATAGCCGCCGCCGAAGATGATAGCTACGATGATGATGGCGATCCAGGTTCTTCTCTGCATGGTTCAATCTTGAATCGCGCCGGCGTCAACCCAGGTGCGCACCTTCTGCTGATCGCAGGCAGGCAGCTTCCCGGAGGGCGGCATGTAGAACGGTGAGCCATCGGCCACTACTCCCTTCACGGCAGCCGCGTTGGCCTGCACGCCGGTGTAGGTGCTCAGGTCAGGTGATTGCGCACCCGGCACATGGCATCCGGGAATCGCGCAGCTGCTTTGCACCAGTGGCTGAATGGCGCCGCTCCAGGTGATGTTCGTGGTATCGCAGAAGGAATTCGGGTAGAGCTCCTCCTCGTTGTCGTAGTAGCAGCCGGGAAGGATCAGCAGGGTCGCCATCGGCAGGAGCAACAGGGCCTTCTTCATCGATCAATTGTTCGGCGCGCCCTGTGCGATCCATAGCTGAACCTGCCGGATGCGGCAGTCGGAGAGGATCGGACCGGAAGGCGGCATCGAAATGTAAGGGTCGCCCAACCGGCGGATCGACCCTTCCAACCGGCCGTCCATGGCCAATCCGTTCACCACCGACCATTGCGTCAAGTTGATGCCTCCGCTCGGGCTGCCGCTGCTGTGGCACGTGATGCAACGCGAATTGATGATGGGTGCGATGGTGCCCGAATAGGTGACATTAAGGGTGTCGCATGCGGCGTCTTCGCAACTGTTGTTCTGAGCCCCTTGCTGGAGCCATTGGCCAATGATCGCAATCTCGTCCGGCGATAGCGGCGGGAACGGAGGTCGTGGCATGATATCGTCTTCATCGTCCTCGTTGATGGCCTCCCACAGGTCTCCATCCTGAACGATGCCACTGGACATCAAGGTCTCGTAGCTGGTGATCTGGATGTCATCGTTATCGTCGTTGGCTGTGTGGTGGCAATTCAGCCCGGCACCTGGGTTCGTGCAGGTGCGCGTGAGGATGGGCAGTACCTGTTGCTGGAACCAGATCACATTCGGATCGCAAGGCACCTCCTCACCGCCCCCGCCGCCGCCGGTGTCATCGTCCAAGGGTTCATCCAACGGTTCATGCTTGCACCCACTCACCAGCAGGAGGGCCATGACCAGGCCGGTGAGCTTTCCTGCCCACCTGACCCAATGTCCGCTCACCGTCCTGGCCATGGCTTTCAATCCTTGCTGGTTGCGTGCGAAATTACCCTAGGGATTAACCCTGCTCTTTGCGCATCTGACGAAGCGGGAAGAGCCGCCGATGAAACGGGCACAGCGCTGTTCCGTGCCCGCCCTCTGCTTGGTACTTGAGCACGCGCTTCGCTCAGCAGGCTCATCAGAACCACGGCGTTCAACCGATTGGCGTACCGCGCGGCGTTCAGGCGGACGATGCCGCCGAGGCGCTCCATCGGGCTCAGGGCCAGGAGCATCGCCAGGTCCGCGGGGTCGAGCAGGAGCAGCTGTTCCATGACGCGATCGGGTTTGGGGTTCCGTTGACGGGCACGCAGGCGCATCCTTTCCGGTTCAGTGCAGCATGATGAAGGTCCTGGTATGCACCGGCACGCCATCGGCGAGCAGGCGAAGGAGGTAGCTTCCAGGAGCTAGATCGCCGATGCGCGCCGTGGATGGGATAGTCCCGCTGCGGCGTACCGTTCGGCCACGCTCATCCACGACCTCCATGGAGAGCTGCCCTTGCAAGGAGGAGTCAAGCACGGTGAGCACCACTTCGCCTTCGCCTGGGTTAGGGCCCAACGCAATGCCGCGCACGTAACGGTCCTCCTCCAAGCCAGTGCTGCCGCCGCCAAGCCGGATGATCGTTCCAGCGTCGCCGACCGCGAAGCCGGTTCCATAGCCCAAGGCGATATCGGTCAGCTCGGTGAATACCGGTGTGGTCATGGCGCTCCAGGTAATCCCTTCGTTCTGGCTCACGCGCACGATGCCGCCGACACCGCTCGTGTAAACCGTGCCACTGCCCGTCTGCCACAGGGCATCCAGTTCATTCGCGGTGCCGCTCACCGCAGGAGACCAGGTCGCTCCGCCATCAGTGCTGCGCAGCATCACGCCTTCATCGCCGCAGATCAACCCGGACAGCGCATCCAGGAAGCACACATCGTTCAGATCCGATGAAACACCGGTCAGCACCGGTGTCCATGCCAGCCCGGCGTTCGTGCTCCGCAACCCCACGCCATCCTTGCCCACAGCGAACCAGGTGCTGGCATCCACGGCCCAAACGGATTGCAGATCGCTGAGGGTGCCGGATGCCACGGTAGCCCAGGCATTCCCTTGATCGGCGCTCCGCACGATGGTTCCGCTCTCACCCACCGCAACGATCACGTTGCCGTTGCGTGCGGCGCTCACCAGCTCGTTGGCGGTGCTGGTGGCGGCCAGGGTCCACGAGTCGCCCCCGTTCACCGAGCGGAGCACCACCCCGCCATCGGCGAAGACGAGGTAGCTGGCAGCGTCGAGCTGCATGATCTCATTAAGGTCATCGCCATACCCAGAGGTTAAAGGCGACCAGTTTGTGCCCCCGTTCATGGAGCGAATCAGCACCCCGTCCTTGCCGCAGGCGAGGATGGTGGTTGAGCTGACCAGATGGACCGCCTCCAGTTGTGTCAGGGTACCGCTCGGGACGCTGGTCCATTGAGCGCAGGCTACGCTGGCGAGCAGCGTTGAAGAGAAAACGATGGTTGTGCGCATGGCATTCGGTGTTTGGTGCATCGAATGTGGCGGCGTGGCGAAGCGGCAGCCTCACCGGTACGGACGGAACGGTAAACGGGGCGGATGAAGCGGCAAGAGCGGCTAACCGCCCGCGAGCCAGCGCTTGAAGCCAGCGCTGCGTTCACTGCTCACGATAGCATCATCGCCGTAAGGCGGGTCGAGCAGCACCTTCACCCGGCTCTTGCTGTACGCCAGCAGTTCCTTGATGCTGTGCAGGTGCACGATCAGCTGGCGGTTGAGGCGGATGAACTTCTGCGGATCGAGCTGCTTCTCGAGTTTGTCCAGGCTCTCCTCCAGCGGCAGGTCGCGGCCTTCGCGCGTGCGGAGGAAGGTGTTCTTCATGAGCGAGTGGATGTAAGCGATCCCCTCCGGCTCCACCACGCGGTAATGGTCACCATAGCGTATCAGGAAGCGCTTCACGAAAGCCGTCGGCTGATCGCCCGCGGCGGATGACGCCAACGGCGCGTGATCGCGCACCACACCCAGCTTGCGCACCCGCTCGATGGCCGCTCCGAGCTCCACGCTGTTCACGGGCTTCAGCAGGTAGTCGATGGCATTCACGCGAAAGGCCTGCAGGGCGTGCGCATCGTACGCGGTGGTGAAGACCACCGGGCACGGCACCGCCACCCGCTTGAACACCTCGAAGCTGTCACCGTCCGCCAGCTGCACATCGAAGAGAGCCAAGTCGGGAGCGGGGTTGGCGCCGAACCATTCAACCGCGCCGACGATGCTGGGCACCTCAGCCACCACCTCGATGCCCGGGTCGATCGCCGCCAGCATCTTCCGGAGCCGCTTCACCGCCGCGGCCTCGTCCTCGACGATCAGGATCTTCATGGGCTCGGGTCGATCAAAGGTACCCGGACGATGAACTCGGCGCCGTCGCGCATCACCTCGATGGGACGGGTCGTGAGCGCCCGGTACCGCTTGGTGATGCTGTCCAGTCCGAAGCCCGTGGATCGCGGCGGTGTGGCGCGCGGCCTCAACGGATTGCGCACCTCCACCGCGTCGCCTGCAATGCTCACGGCGATGACGAAGGGCGGCCCACCGCTGATGACATTGTGCTTGAGCGCATTCTCCACCAGCATCTGCAGCGTGAGCGGAACGATGGCGCGCTGATGCATCGCGTCGCCGATCTCCACCCGCAATTCAATCGCATCACCGAAGCGCCGCTGTTCCAGCGCGAAGTAGTTCCGCAGCAGGCGGAGTTCCTCCGCCAACGTGATGCGTTCCCGCTCACGGACCTGGAGGATGTCGCGGAAGAAGGTGCTCAACTGCTCCACATGCTCCACCGCTTTCGCGGGCGCCTCCTCGATCAACTCCACCAGCGCATTGAAGCTGTTGAAGAGGAAGTGCGGATCGACCTGGCTGCGCAGCGCATCCAACTGGAAGCGCACCTGCTCCCGCTCCATCCGATCGCGGTACCTCATCCGGCGGTCGCGTGCCCGGATCAACACATACACGACGACCAGCGCAATCAGCGCCGCCAGCACTATCACCCAGGGCACGCGCCACCAGGGCGGATCGATGACCAGGCCCAACTCCGTCCACGGGATGCGGTCATTCGGCGAGCCGGTGAAGCCACGGACCTGGAACCGATAGCGGCCCGGTGGCAGCGAAACGAAGGCGGCCTCACGATCGCGGGTCTCGATGATCCGGTCGCTGTAGCCGGCCAGGCGATACTGGAACCGGACACCGGCTGGATCGATCCAATGGGTGCCAGTGAAGCGGATCACCAAGGTGCTGCGGTCATGCGGCACGATGACCTCCGGGCCAACGGACACCGGATGACCGCCGGCCTGGACCGTGAGGATCGAGGTGCGAACGGCATGATTGAAGTGCGCCTCATCCGGGCGCAGTCGCACCAGACCCTTGCTGCATGCGAACCACAAGGCCCCGGCCTGGTCCGTTGCGATGGCGTTCAGTTCCGCGGTGATGTCTTCCATGCCGAACGCCGCCGTGACATCGTCTGTGGCACCTGTGCGGGGATCCAATGCCCGCACACCGGTGGACCCGAAGGCGACCAGGCGTCCAGCGACCGAGCCCAGCGCATACATGTCGCCATCGAACGGAGGCAGGTCGCTGCCGAAAGCACAGGTATCGCAACCATGAAGCCTGCGGAAGCCGGTCCCCGGACCAATTGCCCACAGGTCGCCGTCCGCATCCGATTGAAGCGCGTAGTAGCTGCCATCCGTAGCGCTGGTTTGAACCAGTTCCTCCCCCTCGATGCGGAGCACGCCCCGGCCATCGGCAGCGAGATGGACGACGCCATCGCGGTTCTCGGCCACATCGAAGATGAAGCCGGTGCGAGGAGCAAGGCGCTCGAAACGCCCACCGTTGAAGCGACTGACCCCATGCAGCGTGGCGAACAGCATCCCTGAGCGCCCGCGCCGTACGGAAAGCACGTTGTCGTTGGAGAGGCCATCGGCCGTGGTGTACGACCGAATGGTTCCGTCCGAATGGTACGCGAAAACGCCGCCGCCGAAGGTCGCCGCCCATAACGTGCCATCCGCGGAGGTGGCTAGCGAAACCACCGGTTTGCGCGAATCGATCCGGATCGGCAGCCGCTTCACCTTGCGCTCTTCAGAGAACCACGCGACGTGCTCATAGATGCCTTGTGCAGTGGCGAACCAGATGCGCTGCTGCTCATCGGCGCATAACGCGGTGATGCCGCGCAGATCTAGCCCTTCATGCTCCGGAACGAAGAGGATGGCCGGATCGGCACGATGCAGCACTTCGGAGCCATCGCACCACCACACCGCGCCATCGGCATCACGCAGGAGGCCAAGCACTTCGGCACGGCCGCGCCAGTTCTCGCGGTAGGTTCCATGCTCCAGTGCCCGATCAATCACGACCGGGCCATCCTCCTCGGTGGCGGCCCAGACCATGCCGCCTGCCAACGCCAGTTGCCGGATCGCACCGAACTTCCATGGCTGCACGATGGGTTCGGGCGGCGCTGCGCTACCGGGCAGCCACCGGAATACACCACCGCGATCGGTTCCCGCCCACACCGCGCCATCGGCATCCACGGCTACGCACAGCACCAGGTTATCCGGCGCGCCTTGCGCCTCACCGAGCACCTCGCCGATGCGTTCACCATCGCACAGGGCAAGCCCTTGATCGGTGGCCACCACCACGCTGCCATTGGGCAGTAGGTCCACGTCGTTCACATGGTCATCGGGAAGGCCGCTCATTGTATTCCAATGGGTCAGCAGCTGATTGCTGAACATGAAAAGGCCCTGCCCATAGGTGCCGATGTGCAAGCGGCCTTCGCCATCCACCGCCATGGCGCTCACCCGAGCGCCAACCAATGCGCTATCCCGCAGCAAGGTGTCGCAACCGAGTTCACCGCATCGGACGAGGACCCCGCCAGCGGTCACGGCCACGACGCTTGCGCCATCGGCGGTCAAGGCCTGGATCCGTCCGTCCTCCCAGCGCCCCATCACTTCCACCGCCTCGCCATCGGTGCGCAATAGGCCCATGTCGCTCGCCGCCCAAATAAGGCCGCGGGCGTCCTGGGCGATGGCATGGATCCGCGGACGCTGCTGGCCGGGGCGGACCTCGATGGTGCGCACCAAGGGATATTGGGCCACTGCCGAAGTGGCGATGGACGTGAAGACGATGACGGCAGCGGCGCGCATCGGTGCTCAAGGCGCGAAGCGCAGATCAAGGTCAACCTTCACCACGGCAGCCACCTTCTGCTGCACCACACGTGGTATCCGGATGCCGTGATCCGCCACGGATACTTCAAAGCTCGATCGCACGCGCACGCCATCGGCATCCACATCCACGGTACAGGCGACGATGCGCTCCTGCGGCACGCCGCGAATGGTGAGCGTTCCTTTCGCACGAACCGTATAGGTTCCTGGCGCGAGGAGATCGACCGCCTCGATGATACGGCCAGTGAACACCGCGTTCGGCCAATCACGCGAGACCATATAATTCTCGTTGAAGTGCTCGCGCTGCAGCGGCGCGTTGAAGCCCACGAACTCCACCACGGGCACCTGCACCGCGAAGCTGCGATCGCTCCGGTCGAGCACGCCCTTCACGCGATCGTTCGAGGCGGTGATCGTCTCAAGCGGAGCAGTGCTGAGGAAAACCACCTGCGAGCGGTTCACGCGCACGATGTCGCGCTCCTGCGGGGAGGCCCACGTCGAAACGATCAGCGATAGGACGAACAGCAAAGCGCGCATTCTTCAGCACCGTCCAAGGGCGTGCCGAAGGTAGACGCGCCTCAGCGGGCGATGATCATCCGCTCCGCCATCCGCTCAGCACCAGTGCCCACAAGGACCAGATAGGTGCCCTGCGGCAGCGATCGGGCATCGATGAACTGGCCGGGACCCACACCGGGCAACGACATCACCGTCCGTCCCCTGAGGTCGAACACTTGAACGTGCACCGGGCCGTTGGCCGAATTCACTTGGAATCGGTCATCGACGATGGAGGGCGAAAGGAAGGATGACTCGGGCTCCGCTACGCTCAGGCCAGTTGGGAGTTCGCAGGTGGTGGTGGAAACGGCCCGCGTGGAGAGGGCGATGCTGTCCACGAACGATGCAAGCGCCCCTTGGTCTCCTTTCAGGAAGTGATCGAGCCACAGTGTGGCGAAGTCGTTGATCACATCGTGCTGTTGTGCGCGCGAGATGGCCGGTGCCGGCGAGCAGGTGAGTTCCCCGAAGCTGCAGTTGAAATCGCTCTCCGCGAAGTAGCAGTGTCCGCCTCCCGTAATGTTGACGAAGGCGCGGCACGGCATGGTCAGCGCCGCGTACATCGGTGCGGTGTGTTGCGCGATAGGGGTGACGCAATCGTTGCTTCCGGCGAACATGAGCGTCGGCACCAGCACCTGCGCGCAGGCGGCCACCGCGCTGGGGTTCGTTTCCGCGGCCGCGAAGTTCACCACCGTGGTGATGGCCGTGTTGCCGGCCGCTCCCAGGAAACTGCTGCCACCACCCATGCTGTGTCCCATGAGCGCAGAGGTTGGCGCCATGTGGCCGAAAAAGGGTGAAGAAGCCTCATTGTTCGCCGCCTGCATCGCGGTGACGATGAATGCGATGTCCTGCCCGAAGTTGCCATGACTGGGTGCGAAACCGCTCTCCGTGGTGGGCAGCGCCACGATGTACCCGAGTGGCACGAAGTGGTTCCAAAGGTTCGCGTAGGCATCGGTGCTCATCACGAAGCCATGACCGACAACCAGCAATGGAAACGCTCCATTGGCCACCTCGGCATTGCTGCCCGCAGTAACGCCCGGGTAGTACAGGTTGGTGGCGATGTTGCGGTTGCGGCTGGCATCGAAGAAGGTGATGCTTCGGCTGCCGATGGCGAAGGGCTGCGCCGACGCCGGGAATGAAGCCCCGAGGATGAGCAGCGTGAGGTAGCGCATGCGTGCAAGGTATTGGCTTGGTGAACAAACGGGCCTCCTCTCCTGTTCACCCCCCCTGCCCGGCTACCTTTGAGGCCGCCCAATGCCATGCGCACCTTCGAAATCCCCACGCATTACCGCAGCCATCTCATTGGGCGCTTGAAAGCCTGGCGCAAGGCGCAGGATCCGAAGAAGAAGGACCTCAGTCCCACCCTGCTCGATCTGGGTGCGGTGCGCTTCGTGTTCGCGCGGCACTTCGGCTTCTGCTACGGCGTGGAGAACGCCATCGAGATCAGTTACAAGGCCCTTGAGGAGAATCCGGGCAAGCGCATTTTCCTGCTGAGCCAGATGATCCACAACCCGGCGGTGAACGGCGACCTCACCGCGCGCGGCATGCGTTTCATCCAGGACACGCATGGGCAGATGCTGATGGACTGGAATGAGCTGACGGGCGACGACATCGTGATCATCCCGGCCTTCGGAACCACATTGGAAACGGAGGGGAAACTGAAGGCCATCGGCATCGATCCGTTGAAGTACAACACCACTTGCCCTTTCGTGGAGAAGGTGTGGAATCGCAGCGCGCAGCTCGGCCAGAAGGAATACTCCGTGGTGATCCACGGCAAGGCCAAGCACGAAGAGACGCGCGCCACCTTCAGCCATACTGCCGCTGGGGCGCCTGCCGTCATCATCAAAGACATGACCGAGGCCGAGGAGCTGGGACGCATCATCACGGGCGATTTGCCTGTTGAGCGCTTCCAAGCGCTATTCGGCACACGGTGCACGCCTGGCTTCGACCCTGACCGTGACCTGCAACGTATCGGCGTGGTGAATCAGACCACCATGCTGGCCACCGAGACACAGGCCATCGCCGACCATCTGAAACAAGTAATGGTGAAGAAGCACGGCGAAGCTGACCTGAAGCATCATTTCGCCGACACGCGCGACACGCTCTGCTATGCCACCAACGACAACCAGGACGCCACGAACGAATTGCTGAAGGCCGATGCGGACCTCGCGATGGTGGTAGGTGGCTACAACAGCAGCAACACCAGCCACTTGGTGGAACTGCTTGAGCACAAGTTCCCCACCTACTTCATCAAGGACGAAACGGAGGTCCTGAGCGCGGAAACGATCCAGCACTTCAACTATCCGGCGCACAAGCTGGAGACCACGAACAACTGGTTGCCTCCGAAACGTCCGCTCACCATCATCCTAACCAGCGGGGCGAGCTGCCCGGATACCTTGTTGGATAAAGTGATGTTGAAGGTGCTGGGGTTCGTGGAGGGCGCACTGGACCCAGTTGAAGCGGTGGACGCAGCAATAGCCTGAGTTCACTCCTGCCCCACCCGCGCCAGCACCTCGAGCACGATGTCCAGCGCTTTCACGAACTGTTCCTCCGCGGTGATATCGCTGTTGTCGATCTCGAACGCGTCCGGCGCTTTGGTGAGTGGATCGGCCTTGCGCGTGGTGTCGTCCAGGTCGCGCTGGCGGATGTTCTCCAGCACGCTGGCATACTCCACCTCCGCACCCTTGCCCTTCAGCTCCTGATAGCGGCGCTGGGCGCGCACCTCCGGCCGGGCGGTCATGTACAGCTTCACTTCAGCATCGGGGAAGACCACGGTGCCGATGTCGCGTCCGTCCATCACCACGCCCTTCTCGCGACCGAAGGCCTGCTGGAGCTTCACCAGCTTCGCGCGCACTTCCGGCACGGGGCTCACGAGCGTCACGTGGTTGCTCACCTCCATGCTGCGGATCCGTTCCTCGACATTGCGCCCGTTCAGCGTCGTGACGCTCTTGTTCGCCAGCGGATCATGCTGGAAGCGGATGTCGATGCCATCCATCACGCGCAAGAGGCCCTCGCGATCGAGCTTGCCGTCCTTGACGAGGCCGTTCTCCATCACGTACAACGCCACTGCGCGGTACATGGCGCCGCTGTCGATGTACGTGTAGCCGAGGTGGCCGGCGAGCTGCTTGGCCAGGGTGCTCTTCCCGCAGGAGGAGAAACCATCCACAGCGATGGTGATGCGGTTCACGCGGGCAAAGTACGCCTGTGCGACGCACACGACCGGAGCCCGGCGGAGCTCAGCCTTCCTTCTTGAAATCGTTGAGGCGCACCGCGAGCGTCAGCGTGTTGCTGATCCCTGCCAGGTGCAGCTGCGAGAATCCGTAGCTCAGGTGGAGCTTGGTCACTTTCAGGCCGATGCCGAAGCTGAGGCCCACGGCCGATGGCTTGTCGGCGATCACGAGCTCATCCCGACGGCGGAAATTGTAGGCCACGCGCAGCATGAAGTTGCGGCTGAGGAGGATCTCGGCGCTGGGCACGGTATGCAGCAGGGCCTTCCGCATGGTGGTCACCTTCTCCTCGATCACCTCGCCCGTTGTGGGGTCTATCTGCACCGCCGCGTTGGGGTCCTCGTAGGTGAGGTCCCATTGCTGCAGCTGTTCCAGCATGAGGCCTAGGCGGAAGGGCGCGTGCTTGAACTTGTAGGTGACGCCTACCTGTACCTCGAAGGGCAGGTCCTCCCGCTGGTCGGTGAATGTGCTGGTCTGCCGACCCACATTGCGCAGCATGGCCGCCACGGTCACGCCCTTCGAGGGCTTGTGGAACACCCCGCCCACATCCAATGCGAAGGCCGAGGCTGAATAGGTATCATAGCTGCTGGTGATGAACTTCAAGTTGGCGCCGATGCTGAACAGGCTGTCCAACGCACGGCCCGCGCCGATCTGCATCACATATTCTCCAGCGCGGAACTCGCCGATGTCATGGCCCACTTCATCGGTCCGGCGGAAAGCGCCGTAGTCCACATACTGGATGGTCCCGGAGAAGGTGGTGTTCAGGCTATCGAAGTGATGGGCATAGCTGGCGTATCCGATCTTGATGCCTTCGAAGTAGGGCAGGTAGCTCAGCGCCACTTGCCGGCCCATGTCCTTGTTCAGCAAGCCAGGATTGAAGATGCCAAGATTGATGTCGTTGTCCTTCACCGCGATGTAGTTGCCGCCCAGCGCTGAGGCCCGCGCCGATGAGGGGATGGTGAGCACGCGGAAGGCATCCTTGCCGCCGAGTTGGGCCCGAAGAACAGACGGAGCCAGCAGGAGAAGAAGGGCGACGAATCGAATCATACGGGTGGGGAACGAAGGTAGGGGCCGACTATTGTTGAGGGCAGCAGGGCGAAAGCAGAAGGGCAAAGGCAGAAGGGCGAAGGATTTAGGATGAAGGCATCAGGAACCATTGGTGGCGAAATAGTGCATCATTGACTGCGCCAGAGGAGCGAGCCGTCGCCGTAGCTGAGGAAGCGGTATCCCTTGAGGAGCGCATGGTCATAGACGGCTCGCCAATCCTGACCGATGAACGCGGCGACGAGCAGCAGCAGGGTGCTTTGCGGTTGATGGAAATTCGTGACCAGCGCATCTGTGAATCGGAATCGATAGCCTGGCGCGATGAGCAGACTGGTATGACCCACGAGCCGGTCCTCGCCACGTCGGGTCAGATCGGCGAGTACCGCTTCAAGGGCGTGCGCGGCAGTTGGTAGCGGATCGACCGTATCATAGGGTTCCCATTGCTCCACGGCCATTTCCTCGACGGCCGGCCCCTGCAGCAGTTTCACGCCATGCCAATAGACGCTCTCCAGCGTTCGCAATGCCGTGGTCCCCACCGCGATGATGGGCCCTTTGCCCATTCGATCCGCAAAGGATTCGAGCGCTGCCAGCGGAATGCGCACCTGTTCACCGTGCATGCCATGGCCCTCCATGCGCCCGCTCTTCACTGGAAGGAAGGTCCCCGCCCCGACATGGAGCGTGACGCTTGCAGTGCGCGTGCCATTCGACCGCAAGGCCTCTAGGATCGCGGGGGTGAGGTGAAGGCTGGCGGTTGGGGCTGCCACCGAGCCTTCATGCTCCGCGAACACGGTGTTGTAGCGCTCGCGATCGGCTGGCGAATCGGAGCGCTTCATGTATGGCGGAAGGGGCACATGCCCCAAGGCTTCGAGGACGTACGCGAAGTCGTGCTCCGCGGGCGACCAGCGGAACCGGATCGTATCGGGCGCGATCCGTGCTGCCTCAAACTCAATGGCGCCAGATCGAAGCAGCAGCCTCTCCCCCTCCTTCCAACGCTTCGCATTGCCGATGAAGCACCGCCATTCGCAGCAACCCTTCTGTGCGAACGCCTCCTCGACCGGCCCGTCATCCGCAGGAGACAGACAGAGCACCTCGATGCGCGCGCCGGTATCGCGGTGGAAGACGAGCCGGGCATTCACCACACGGGTGTCGTTGAGCACGAGCAACGCTCCGGACGGGATCTCGCTTGTCAGCTCACGGAAGAAGCGATCGCTGATGCTTCCCTCGCGATAGACCAGCAACCGGCTGGCGTCACGCTCAGGCAGCGGCTGCTGCGCGATGCGGTCCTCCGGCAGTGCGTAGGTGTAATCGGCGATGGCGAGCTCGCGCGGATGCATGGCAGTCGGGCGCGAAGATCGCAGTGCTGTTCAGCGCTTCACCAATCGTGCGAAGCGGCGCTCATCGGCGGAGTTCAGCTCCACCACGTACGCACCAGGCGCTGCTTCCTTCAGGTCGATGAGCAGCGCCTGGCCCGCGAAGCGTTGGTCAATCACCACACGGCCCATGGCATCTAGCACACGCATGCGTCCGGCGCTTGGCGCGTCCAATCGGATCAGCGCCTCGCCTTCCGTTGGATTGGGCCAGATGCTGAAGCTCGACCCAAATTGCTCTTCAACAGTCACGATGCCCAAGGCCGCGGTGATTGCGCGATAGGCATTCACCTTGCCCATGCCCCACCGCAAACTGCCTCCTGGAGGGATCACGCCGGTGTGCTGATCGGTGCGCGCGGTGCTCCGGATGAAATCCTTCACCTCCTGTGGGGTGAGGGTGGGATCGGCATCGAGCAGCAACGCGCAGATGCCCGCGACGGCGGGCGATGACATGCTCGTGCCGGAGAGACGGGCGAAGGGATACGTGGTGCCTTGGAAATCGACCAGAGCCGACGGGTTGAACCCGGCATCGGTAAAGGAGCTGATGGCCGACGACACGCTGACGCCAGGCGCGGCGATGTCGGGCTTCACGCGCTCATCGAGCGTGGGCCCGAAGGACGAGAATGACGCGATGGGACCGCCGAGCAGGGTGCCGTTGGGAGACAGGTATTCCGAGGTGAATGCCGCTACGCTGATCAAATCCTCGGTGCAGGCCGGTTCGCTGATGCTGTACTGCGTGTCACCCACTGCCCACCCCGTACCGGCGGCTTGGAATGCCTGG
This sequence comes from Flavobacteriales bacterium, assembly GCA_016715995.1. Lineage (GTDB taxonomy): Bacteria > Bacteroidota > Bacteroidia > Flavobacteriales_F > PHOS-HE28 > PHOS-HE28. The sequence goes on along the minus strand of JADJXF010000020.1, from coordinate 71,739 downwards.
CCCCAATTGCCCACGCCGGTGATCAACTCGGTGACGTTCCAGAAGTGCACCACTCCAGTCGGAGCAGTTGCCTTCAGCGCCACCTTGATGTTGGCGCTGCGGTTCTTCACGCGCAGGCGGAAATGCGGCCTGCCATTAAGCGGGTGCGCTGCGTCGGCGGTGAGGTTGAAGTACACGGTGTCGACACCTTCAACCATGAAGGAATCGAGATAGGTCGGTTGCGTCGCGGTGCTGTACCAGGGGCTTTCGGCTAGCACGGTGCTGTTATTCGTGGTGATCAGGAAGCCCGCGCTGAACGGCTGCCCCGGCTGGCCCCACATGCTGATGCTCTGGCCCCACATGTTTGGATTGGCGCTGTACGAATAGAACTGGATGCGCGAGCGCAGGGTATCGTTCGCGAAGCTCTTGCGGATGTGGAACTGCACGTCGCCATTGTTGCCCGCCGAGTTCACGAATACCACGCCCTGCGCCGCGAGCGTATTGATGGCCTGGCTTAGGAGCGAGGTGCCATCGAGGGTGCCCATGTAATGAAGGCCCCAGCTCTGGTTCACCACCAGTCGCTTCTGGTCGGAGTCGGCGATCTGCTTCATCCAAGCGTAGCAGTCGAGCACCGCTGCCGCATCGATCAGCCATGTGGCGAGCAGGAATTGCGATTCGAAGGCAATGCCGCGGAAGGCCGTTCCCGCGCCGCTGCCACCTGCGATGCCCGCCACGTGCGTGCCGTGGTAGTGGTAGCTGTAGATGTTCGCCGTGTCCGATCCGGCGGCGAGCAAGGCCCCGGGCGAATCATACGCTGCGCCATACGGGAAGCCTGCGGGTGCGGGGCCGCTCTGCTTGTACTGGTCCCATGCGGCACGGATGCGCGTCTGCGTGAGCAGCGTATCGTACAAGTCGGGGTGCGTGTAGTCGAAGCCCCAGTCGCAGATGCCGATGAGCACGTCGCGACCCGTGTACGGCATCGGCAGGTTGATTCCGCGGTGAACGCTGTCTACCCGTGTGGTCCAAAGGACCTTGTCCATGTGCGGCTCGGCCACGCCGGCCAATTCGATGCATGAAAGGCCGGGAATCGCTCGGGCTTCATCCAAGTGGTAGGCATCCACTCGCACGGAGACCACATCGCCGATGCGTGCGCCGATGGTGACATGCTCATTCGCCGCTTGCTCCGCATCGAATCCCGCTTCCGCCTTCGCGAGGAAGCCGACCATCGCCCTGCCATGGATCAAGGCCGCAGGATAACGGCCCTCGCTAGTCTCAACGAGCTTGCGCGCATCAGGCTGCGAGGCTGCGAACTTCTGCAGATGGAGGAGGTCGGCGTGGGTGGTGGCGGGGAGGCGAGGCTGGGCGCACAAACCCAGCGGTACTAGCAATCCGAACAATAGCGATGGTCGCATGATCAAGCTTCCTTGGAATTGCCAAGGTATGCCCCAAGTGACCATGGCTAAGGAATATGAATACGGCTACGCCACCTTCATCGCGTTCTCCACTTTCTCCTTCAGCAGCGCGTGCTTCACCACCTCGATCATCTCGGTCACGTAGGTGAAGCGCATGCCCTTGGTGTAGCGCGCGTCGATATCCTCGATGTCCTTGCGGTTGTCGCCGCTGAGGATGATCTCCTTGATGCCGGCACGCTTGGCTGCGAGGATCTTCTCCTTGATGCCGCCCACGGGAAGCACGCGGCCACGCAGGGTGATCTCGCCGGTCATGGCGGTGAACTTGCGGACCTTCTGCTGAGTGAAGGCACTGGCGATGCTCGTGAGCATGGTGATGCCTGCCGAGGGGCCATCCTTCGGCGTGGCGCCCTCGGGCACGTGCACGTGAACGTTCCAGCGCTTGAACACATCGGGGTCGAGGCCGATGATGTCACTGTGGGCCTTGATGTACTCCAGTGCGATCACAGCGCTCTCCTTCATCACATCGCCCAGGTTGCCGGTGAGCGTGAGTTTGCCCTCGCCTTTAGTGATGCTGGTCTCGATGAAAAGGATGTCACCGCCGGTGGGTGTCCACGCCAGGCCGGTGACCACGCCTGCCACATCGTTGCCCTGGTACTTGTCGCGCGCGTGGCTGGGGCCGTAGATCCTCGGAAGGTCCTCCTCGGTGATGGTGAGGTTATACTTCTCCTTCAGCGCGATCTGCTTCGCGCGGTACCGCACCAGCTTGGCGATGCGCTTCTCCAATGTGCGCACGCCGCTCTCATCGGAGTATTGGTCGATGATGGCTTCGATGAGGCCCGGTGCGAGCTTCAGCTGCTTGGGCTTGATGCCGTTCTCAGTGAACTGCTTGGGCAGCAGGTGGCGCACGGCGATCTCCACCTTCTCCTCCTGCGTGTAGCCGTTCACTTCAATGATCTCCATGCGGTCGCGCAGGGCCGGATGGATGCTGCTTAAGCTGTTGGCCGTGGCCACGAACATCACGCGGCTGAGGTCGTACTCGACCTCAACGAAGTTGTCGTGGAAGGCGTTGTTTTGCTCGGGATCGAGCACTTCGAGCAAAGCGCTTGCGGGATCGCCTTGGTTGCTGCGCCCCACCTTGTCGATCTCATCGAGCACGAAGAGCGGGTTGCTGGTGCCGGCCTTCTTCATACTCTGGATCAGACGGCCCGGCATCGCGCCGATGTAGGTCTTGCGGTGGCCGCGGATCTCGGCTTCGTCGTGCAGGCCGCCAAGGCTCATGCGCACGTACTTGCGCCCCAGCGCTTCGGCCATGCTCTTGCCCAAACTGGTCTTGCCCACACCCGGTGGGCCGTAGAGACAGATGATGGGCGCCTTCATATCGCCCTTCAGCTTCAGCACGGCCAGATGCTCGATGATGCGCTCCTTCACCTTATCTAGGCCGAAGTGGTCGCGGTCCAGGATCTTCTGGGCGTTCTTCAGATCGAACTTGTCCGAGCTGTATTCGCCCCATGGTAGCTCGAGGAGGAACTGCACGTAATTGTACTGAACACTGAACTCGGCGCCAGCGGGGTTCATGCGCTGGAGCTTGCCGAGCTCCTTCTCGAAGGTCTCGCCCACTTTCTTCGTCCACTTCTTCCGAGCCGCCTTGGCGCGCATCTCCTCCAGTTCGGTCTCGATGGGATTGCCGCCGAGCTCGTCCTGGATGGTCTTCATCTGCTGGTGCAGGAAGTACTCGCGCTGCTGACGGTCCACCTCGGTGCGCACCTTGCTCTGGATCTCGTTCTTCATTTGGAGCATCTGCAGCTCCTTGGTCAGGTGCGCCAGCAGCAGCGAGGCGCGCTCGCGCAAGTCGGCCACCTCCAGCATGCGCTGCTTCTCGGCCACCTCGGCGTTCATGTTGCTGCTGATGAAGTTCACCAGGAACGAGGGGGAGTCGATGTTCTTCAGCGCGAACTGCGCCTCTGTGGGAATCTGCGGGCTCTGCTTGATGATCTCCGTGGCAAGGTCCTTCAACGAGCTCACCAACGCGTGGAAACTCTTATCGTCCTTGGCCGGACGGATCTCCTCGAACTCCTTCACCTTCGCCGTGAAGTAGGGATCCAGCTTCACCATCTCCAGCACCTCGAAGCGCTTCTTGCCCTGGATGATGGCCGTGGTGCTGCCATCCGGCATGCGCAGCATGCGGATGATGGTCGCGATGGTGCCCACTTTGTTGAGGTCCTCGGCGCGGGGCTCCTCGATCTGCCCGTCCTTCTGGCTCACTACGCCGAGCGTGCGGTTGCCGCGGTAGACGTCCTGGATCAGACGTATGCTGCGGTCGCGGCCCACGGTGATGGGAATGACCACGCCGGGGAAGAGCACGGTGTTGCGCAATGGCAGGATGGGCAGTTCCGGCGGAGTGGTCTCTGCGTTCATCTGCTCCTCATCCTCGGCGGTGATGAGAGGGATGAGCTCGGTCTCGTTCTCGAGGGCTTCGCTGCTGAACAGATTGGGGTCGCTATGGAGGATGTCGTTCATCGACAGGATTGGTCAGGATGTCAGGCGCTAAGGTACCGCCCATGCCAACCTTTGCAGGAACGTGGTTTTCAACAGGCGTTGCCCGCCACGGCCAACCATTGTGCCGACTATTCTTGGGCTGACAGATGGGCAGGGTGTGGGTTGGGTTGAGCGGTTGAGGGTTGAAGGTTGGGTACCGGACGCATCATAGCAACAAGAAGGGTATTGCATAGCGAAGCGCATAGGCTTGGCTACCATGCATGGCCAATCAAGCGACTCAAAGCCTACCTGCTGTTGCGCTCAAGCCAGCCCTGGAGAAGGATCGTGGCGCTGATGCGATCCAATTGCCCTTTCTCGCGACGCGCCATCCGCCCTTTCCCGCTATCATTCAAGACCTGCCGCGCCATCCGGCTGGTGAAGCGCTCATCCATGAGCTCGATGAACTTCTCTGGGAACCGCTTGCCGATCTCCTCAGCCAGCGCTTGTGCATTAGCTGTGATGTCGGTCGCGCTCCCGTCCAAGTTGGTGGGAAGCCCCAGCACGAATCCATCCACCACTTCGTTGCTGCAATAGGCAACAAGGAAATCCATGAGCTTGGCGCTCTCCACCGTTTCGAGTGCCGACGCGATGATTCGCAGCGGATCGGTCACGGCCAGACCGGTTCGTTTGAGGCCGAAATCAATCGCGATTACACGCGGCATGTGCCAAATGTCGGTGAACCGGGCGCGGCTTTCATCTTTGCCTTCCCGCGCTGCGGGATGCGACACATGCACGAACTGATCGAGAAGGCCTGGGACGACCGCTCCATGCTGCGCGACCCCGAGGTGGTGATGGCCATCGAGCGGGTGGTGGAAGAGCTGGACCGTGGCGTGGTGCGCGTGGCCGAGCCCGATGGGAACGGCGGTTGGCGCGTGAACGACTGGGTGAAGAAGGCCGTGATCATGTACTTCCCCATCAAGCAGATGCACACCTTCGAAGTGGGTCCGCTTGAGTTCCACGACAAGATCCCGCTGAAGAAGCGCTACGCCCAGCTCGGCGTGCGCGTGGTGCCGCATGCCATCGCGCGCCATGGCAGCTACCTGGCACCGGGCGTGATCCTCATGCCGAGCTACGTGAACATCGGCGCCTACGTGGATGAAGGAACGATGGTGGATACCTGGGCCACTGTGGGCAGCTGCGCGCAGATTGGCAAGCATGTGCATTTGAGCGGCGGCGTGGGGATTGGTGGCGTGCTGGAGCCCGTGCAGGCGGCGCCGGTGATTATCGAGGATGGCTGCTTCATCGGCTCCCGCGCCATCGTGGTGGAGGGCGTACGGGTGTGCCAGGAAGCCGTGCTGGGGGCCAACGTGGTGCTCACCGCCAGCACGCGCATCATCGATGTGACCAAGCCTGAGCCCCAGGAGATGAAAGGCATTGTGCCGCCACGCAGCGTGGTGATTCCCGGCACGGTGCCGAAGCGATTCGCGGCTGGTGAGTACGGCGTGCCCTGCGCGCTCATCATCGGCCAACGAAAAGCGAGCACGGATAGGAAGACCTCGCTCAACGACGCGCTCCGCGAGCACAACGTTGCCGTGTGAAGCAAATCCTCGTCATCCAGACCGCCTTCCTCGGCGATGCCGTGCTGGTGACGAGCATCCTGGAGAAGCTCCATGCCTTCCATCCGGACGCCGCCATCGATCTGGTGGTGCGCAAGGGAAATGAAGGCCTCTTTGACGAGCATCCATTCGTGCGCAGGCTGCTCATCTGGGACAAGCGAAGCGGCAAGACGGGCGACCTCTTCCGCATCATCGGCGAACTGCGCATGACCGAGTACGATGACATCATCAATGCACAGCGCTTCTTCAGCACTGGGCTGATGACCGTTCTCGCCCGTGGAAAGGAGAAGATCGGATACGACAAGAACCCGCTGAGCTTCCTGTTCTCGCGCAAGGTGAAGCATGTGATCGGAGACCCTTCGACTCCGCTCAGGACCCCTCACGAAGTGGATCGGTTGAACGCGCTCATTGAGCATCTCACCGACAAGTCGCGTCCGTTGCCCCGCTTGTACCCTACCGAAAAGCACAAGTTGGAGGTACATGACCACATGGCCACATGGTCACATGGTCACGTGGCGGGCGGCTACGTGTGCGTGGCTCCTGCTTCTGTGTGGTTCACCAAGCAATGGCCCGAAGCCAAATGGATCGAACTGATCAGATCGGCAGCTGCTGAAGTGCGGGTCTATCTGATCGGTGCACCGGGCGATGCGGAACTCTGCGAGCGGATCGCGAAGGCTGCGGGTCGCGGGGAGATCCTTGCCGGAAAGCTCTCGCTGCTCGGAACGGCTGCGCTCATGCATGGCGCCACCATGAATTACGTGAACGACAGCGCGCCGCTCCACATCGCTAGCGCGATGAACGCCCCGGTGACCGTAGTCTTCTGCAGCACGGTACCCGCGTTCGGCTTCGGGCCATTGCGTGAGAACGGCCGCATCGTGGAGACCGCCGAGAAGCTTGATTGCAGGCCTTGCGGACTGCACGGATACAGTGCGTGCCCTAGAGGACATTTCAAGTGTGCATTGAACATCGATCCGCGAACGGTTTTGTCCGAGACTACTAGACACTAGTGCCATGAACTACGAGAAACTCCTCTTCGCCAACTCAAGCGGTGTCGCCACGCTCACGCTCAGCCGCCCCGACAAGCTCAACAGCTTCGATCGGCAGATGTCGGTGGAGGTGATCCACGCGCTCGATGTCTGCGCAGCGGATGCGACCGTGCGGGCTGTGCTCATCACCGGTGCGGGCCGCGCGTTCTCCGCAGGCCAGGACCTGGCCGAAGCCATCGCTCCGGGAACCAAGATCGAGGACATCCTCACCATGCAGTACAACCCGATCGTGCGTCGCATCCGTGAGCTGAAGAAGCCGGTGATAGCAGCCGTGAACGGCGTGGCGGCCGGCGCCGGAGCCAACATTGCTTACGCCTGCGACCTTACCCTCGCCGCGGAGAGCGCCAATTTCATCCAGAGCTTCATCAACATCGGCTTGATTCCGGACAGTGGAGGCACCTTCACCTTGCCAAGACTGGTCGGGATGCAGCGCGCCTTTGGGCAGATGATCCTGGCGCCCAAGGTGGGCGCCAAAGAGGCCGAAGCGCGGGGCATGATCTGGAAGGCCGTGCCCGATGCCGAATTGATGAACGAGGCCACAGCGCTCGCTCAGAAATTGGCCGTCATGCCCACCAAAGCCATCGCGCTCACCAAGGAGGCGCTCAACCGCTCCATGGCGAACAACCTCACCCAGCAGCTCGATGTGGAGAACGAACTGCAGACCATCGCAGGCCGCAGCCACGACTACAACGAGGGCGTGAAAGCCTTCCTTGAGAAAAGGAAGCCGGTGTATTCCGGGGCGTAGTTCACCCGCCCTTAGACGGCGTGCAGCACGGTATACAGCGTGCGCTCCGCTCCCTCGCACAGCGGGATGAACTCCTGGTAGGACTCCTTCATGGTCTCGTTCGTCAGCCAGTAGTGCTTGTGTGGACCGTACTCCAACATATTGCGATAGCTCATGTCCATGAAAAGCATGTAGCTGGGGCCGGTGATGTCGGTGAACATGCGCATGGGAAAGCCCGAGGCCTTGCCGGAGTCCAAGATCCGTTTCCAAATGGCGCAGGCCGGGCGCGCCTGCCCGAACTTCAGCCGGAAGGACATTTGCTCCACAATGTGCTCTGGCTCCACAGCCGGGCCGACCTGGTGCTCCAAATGGTACAACTGGCTCGTGGAGTGGTCGCACATCGGGACGAACTTCGGGTACAGCTCGCGGATGCGTTCATGCGTCATCCAGACATGCGTGCTCGGTCCCAGATCGGTGAAACCACGCAGATGCACGTCGCTCACCAGGGAGTAGTTCGGGCCGCTCAGGTCGCACATTAAGCGCATGGGCCGCGCGTTCGGATCGTCGCGTGACACATTCATGATCTCCTTCCACAACGCGATGGCCGGCTTGGCCTGCCCGAATTTCAACCTGAAGATGGTGCGGGAGATGATCATGGGGACGGATTTTGAACCGAAAGCTAAGATCCTTTCGCCATGCACGATATGGTGCGGTGAACATGCTCCATCCCCATCTTCGCGCCAATGGATACATCGATGAAAGTCGCCGTTATCGGCGCCGGAACCATGGGCAGCGGCATCGCGCAGGTGGCCGCGCAAGCCGGGCACGCCGTGGTGCTTTATGATACCCGCCGCGGGGCCGTGGACAAGGCGCTGGCTGGGCTGAAGAGGACCTTGGACAAACTGGCGGAGAAAGGCAAGCTCACCGCCGATCAGGCGACAAGCACCCATGGGCGAATCGCCCCGGCCGGCGACTTGAAGGAATTGGCGGGCAGCGGACTGGTGATCGAGGCCATCATCGAGGACATCGGCAGCAAGAAGGATCTCTTCGCGGAGTTGGAGGCGCTCGTCTCCAACGAATGCGTTCTGGCCACCAACACCTCTTCGCTCTCCGTCACGGCCATCGCTGGCGGCTGCAAGCACCCGGAACGTGTCATCGGCCTGCACTTCTTCAATCCCGCACCAGTGCTTCCGCTGGTTGAAGTCGTGCCGGGCATCGCGACGCAGAGCGCTCTTCCCACCCGATGCATCGAATTGATGAAGGCTTGGGGCAAGGTGCCTGTTCTGTGCAAGGACACGCCGGGCTTCATCGTGAATCGCGTTGCGCGGCCATTCTATGGTGAAGCGTTGCGCATTTACGAGGAGGGGCTTGCCGACATGGCCACGATCGACCACGCCATGCGCAGCGTGGGCGGCTTCAAGATGGGCCCATTCGAACTCATGGACCTGATCGGCAACGATGTGAACTTCGCGGTGACCAAGAGCGTGTTCGAGGCCTTCTTCTTCGACCCGCGCTACAAGCCGAGCATCACGCAGCAACGGCAGGTGGAGAGCGGAAGGCTCGGCCGCAAATCGGGTCGCGGCTACTACGATTACACCGAAGGCACTGCTACCCCGGCTCCGAAGACCGATGCTCAACTGCTCGATGACATCTGCTGGCGGATCCTGGTCATGCTCATCAATGAGGCTGCTGAGGCACTCAATCTTGGCATCGCCGGTCGGGACGACTTGGAACTGGCGATGACCAAGGGCGTGAACTATCCCAAGGGACTCCTGCAATGGGCGGATGAGAGGGGACTGGCACATTGCCTCGGCACTCTGGAGCGCCTTCAAGCCGAATACGGCGAGGATCGCTACCGTCCCTCTCCCCTGTTGCGGCGGATGGTTAGAGAGAACAGCCGGTTTCATTGACCATTTCACACGAACACAACATTTTTTGGCGTCATAATACTCTCCGTGGAAACAAATTGCCCTTCCTTTGCGCCTTGAACCCAACCTGAATCGAACCCATGAAGTCCACTGTACTGTCCGTCGCCGCTTTGGCCCTGCTCTTCGTAGCCTGCGGCCCTTCCGATGCTGAACGGGAGGCCGCCCGGATGAAGGCCAAGGAAGACAGCCTGGCCGCATTCGCAGCAGCTGAGCACGTCTACGCCGTTGATGCTGCCAACAGCCAACTTCAGTGGACGGGCACCATGCTGGGCATCAAGAAGCACCGGGGTGTCGTGAGCATCGCTGAAGGCAAGTTCTCCTTGAAAGGCGGGCAGGTAATCAGTGGGAGCTTCAATGTGGATCTGAACACCATCGCCGCATTGGACAGCGCGTATGCGCCGGATGGCAGTCCACAAGGCACCCGGGCCAACCTCATCGGTCACCTGAAATCGCCGGCCTTCTTCGATGTTGCCAATTACCCGCAGGCCTCGTTCGAGGTGACGGGAGTGGATGGCAACACCGCTCTTGGCACCTTCACCGTGCGTGGGAAGTCTGACACTGAGAAGGTAACCGACATCGTCGTGACCGAAGAGAACGGCGTGGCCAAGGTGACCGGAAAGCTCGCCTTCGATCGGCAGAAGTACGGTGTGGCCTGGGACAGCGGCTCCAAGGACGCGGTGCTCAGCGACAACATCGACTTGGAGATCACATTGACCGGAACCGCTGCCAACTGATTGGTAACGGTTGGTGAAAGGAGGGCGCCCGCGACAGCTGGGCGCCCTCCTCGTTTCATGCCTTCAGCGATTTCGCCAGCCATTGATTGAAGGGGCACATGGCCAGCCAATGGTCCATGAGCGTATCCATGAGCTTGGGATCGGTGACCAGTTTCGCGGGCTTCTCGGCCGCCACGTAGAACTGCTTGTTCGCGATCAGCGGCTCTTTGGCCGCGTGCGCCTTGAACACCGGCGGCAACACCTTGTTCACTTCGCCTTGCACACTGCCGAAGAGCGCCTTGAACGGCTTGCCCTCGATAACCTTGCGGAAGCCTTTGCCATCACGCATGATCGCCTCGCGGATGCCGAGCAACTGATCCTTCTCAGGCTGGTAGCATCCTCCGTAGAATTTCACCGCTTCGGGTCCCAGAGCGAAATAGATGCCCGGAACGCTGTGGTCCTTGCGACCAGCGGGCGAGATGATAGCCGAAACCTCCAGCTTGTAGGGCGTCTTGTCCTTGCTGAAGCGGATGTCCTTGTTGATGCGGAAGATCGCCTCCTTGGCTTCGATGGCCACAGACTTATCGTGCTTGGCGATCCGTTGGATCGCCTCCACGACGAATGCCTCGAAGGGCTTCTTCACGCTAGCCTCGTAGCGCTTCCTGTTCGCGTCGAACCACTCCTTGTTGTTGTTCTTCGCGAGGTCCTTGAAGAACTGATTGAAATCCGCGGTGAACCAGGCCATGCGCTCTAATTTGGACCCAAGGTAGCCGCATGCCGCATCCCACGAGAAAGGCCGTGACCGCTCGTGAGCGCGAACTGTTCCACCTCTTCCATGCCGTGGTGATGGACTCCCCCATCGGCAAGGTGTGGATTGAGAGCGATGGCGAGTTGATCACCAGGATCTCCTTCGAGCCGCTTCGGATGCGCCAGGCGAAGCCCCCGGCCGTGCTCCGTGATGCCCAGCGCCAGATGGAGGGCTACTTCAAGCGGCGCCGCAAGCACTTCGACCTTCCGCTCCAACAACTGGGCACGCCCTTCCAGAAGCTGGTCTGGCAGTCCATCGATGGCATCCGTTGGGGCGACACGCGCACGTATCAGGAAATCGCCGATTGGATCGGCGGGAAGGCCATCGCCCGCACCGTGGGCAATGCCAACGGATCCAATCCGCTCCCCATCATTGTTCCTTGCCATCGGGTAATCGCCAGCAACGGCCTGCTCACCGGGTACATCGGGGGCTTGTGGCGTAAGCGCTGGCTGCTCCAGCACGAAGGCGTGCTGCCCCGCGACCTCTTCGAGGATGCTTGATCCGCTGCGGGTACTTTCGCGCCGATGGACGCGATGGAACTGGCCCGCAAGGTGGTGGCACGGATGTACGATCACGACCCCTTCAGCATCTGGCTTGGCATCGAACGCGTGGCAGTGGAACCGGGCCGATGCGTGCTGCGCATGACCGTGCGCGACGAGATGCTGAACGGGTTTTCCGTCGCCCATGGCGGCATCACCTTCTCGCTCGCCGATAGCTGCCTGGCCTTTGCCAGCAACAGCCACGGCATCCAAAGCGTGAGCGTAGAGACTTCCATCAGCCACACCAAGCCGGTGAAAGCATGCGATGTGCTCACCGCAACGAGCGAGGAGAAGAGCCTTACACGTGGCATCGGCATCTACTACATCAGCATTACCAACCAGCACGGCGACAACGTCGCATTATTCAAGGGCACTGTGTACCGCACCGGTAAGCCTTGGTTCCCGGAGGAAGAACCGACCCCATCGCAATGATTGACACTTACATCGTCGACGCAATTCGCACCCCGATAGGAAGCTTCGGCGGAAGTCTCGCGCCCGTGCGGGCCGACGACCTCGCGGCTCATGTGATCAAAGCGCTGATGGCGCGCCACACGGAAATGGATCCGGCGGCAGTGGACGATGTCATCCTCGGCTGCGCAAATCAGGCCGGTGAGGACAACCGGAATGTCGCACGCATGGCGCTCCTGCTCGCGGGACTGCCAGTGAGCGTCCCCGGTGAGACGGTAAACCGGCTCTGCGCGAGCGGCATGAGCGCCGTGGTGGGCGCGGCCCGCGCGGTGGCGGCGAACCACGGCGACCTGTTCATCGCTGGCGGTGTGGAGCACATGACGCGCGGACCATGGGTGATCAGCAAGACCAGCACGCCCTTTGGCCGTGATGCCCAGATGTTCGACAGCAGTTTCGGATGGCGCTTCATCAACCCCGCGATGAAGGAGAAGTTCGGCACCGATGCAATGGGCGAGACAGCCGAGAACCTGCTGGAGGCGAACCCGATCTCCCGTGAGGATCAGGATAGGTTCGCGCATTGGAGCCAGCAGAAGGCGGCTTCGGCGCAAGCCAATGGCCGCCTCGCCAAGGAAATCGCCCCTGTGACCATTCCCCAGCGTAAGGGTGACCCGGTGCTCTTCGCCCAAGATGAGTTCGTAAAGCCCAAGACTAGCTTGGAAGGGCTTGCGGGGCTGAAGCCGGCCTTCCGGAAGAACGGTACGGTGACCGCAGGCAGTGCCAGCGGCCTGAACGATGGAGCCGCAGCCATGCTATTGGCCAGTGGGAATGGGCTGAAGACCCATGGCCTGAAACCCATGGCACGTATCGTGAGCAGCGCCGTTGTAGGCGTGGAGCCACGCATCATGGGCATCGGACCGGTGAGTGCAACGCGGTTGGCCCTGAAGCGCGCTGGGCTGACTCTCGACCAGATCGACGTGATTGAGCTGAACGAAGCCTTTGCCGCACAGGTGCTTAGCTGCACCCGGAGCCTCGGATTGGCCGATAATGACGTCCGTATGAACCCGAACGGTGGCGCAATCGCCTTGGGGCATCCACTGGGCATGAGCGGCGCACGCCTGATGCAAACGGCAGCCATTGAGCTTCAGCTACTTGGCAAACGATACGCGCTGTGCACCATGTGCATTGGTGTAGGCCAGGGTTATGCTGTGGTGATTGAGCGGTGTTGAAAGACGGACCAGTGCCGGGATCCACCCCCGGGAACGGCCGGTATTAGTTTGGTCGCCCATTTCCACGGAACCATGCTCCCTCAGGAACAGATCAACCTGTACATCGCCGAGCTGCCCGAGTGGCAACGGAAATTGCTGGTGCGCCTTCGTCAGTTGGTTCATTCCACCGACGATACGATCACAGAGCATTGGCGCTGGAACTCACCGCATTTCGACCATGACGGCATCATGATCGGGCTTCATGGCTTCAAGACCTTCGTGAGCGTGTGGTTCCACAAGGGCGCTTTGCTCAAGGACACGCACAAACTCTTCGATAAACCGGAGAAGGACGAGGACAAGGGCATCCGGAAATACAAAATCTCCGAAGGCGAGGCCATCGATGAGAAGGCCTTCGTGGACCTGGTGAAGCAGGCCGTGAAGGTGAACCAGAGCGGGGCCAAGCTGGGTGATGCCAAACCCCCACGCAAGGCCTTGGTAGTGCCAGCAGACCTCGAGAACTGCCTCAAGAAGGACGAAGAGGCATGGGAGCATTGGGAGAGGTTCAACTACACCTACAAGAAGGAGTATGTGGAGTGGATCACCGATGCCAAACAGGACGAGACCCGTAAACGGCGCATCGCCCAAGCATTGGAGATGATTCGCGAAGGCGTGGGCAAGGAGGACAAGCACAGGGTGTGAGGACCAATTGACCGCAACGAAAAAGCCCCCAAGATTGGGGGCTTTTCAATTCGGGGAGAGCCTACTCGGCAGAAGGAGCGGCCTCCGAAGCAGAAGAGGCTGCGTCGCGCTTGTCCGTGAACTTGGCAAAGCGCTTCTTGAACTTGTCAACGCGGCCAGCGGTATCCACCAGCATCATCTTACCGGTGTAGAAGGGGTGCGATGTATGGCTGATATCCAGCTTCACGAGCGGGTACTCATTGCCGTCCTCCCATTTGACGGTGTCCTTGGTGTGGGCGCAGCTCTTGCCCATGAACATGTATTCATTGCTCATGTCCTTGAAAACCACGGGGCGGTAGTTGTCCGGGTGGATGCCTTTCTTCATGGCTCTTGGCTTTAGGCCCGCAAATCGGCGAGCGGGGCGGCAAATGTAGCGTCTTCCGTGATCCGGACAAGCCATCGCGCCTTGGCTGACCGCTCCAATGGGCTACTTTCGCCGCCCGACCAACGGAATACCCCCTCATGGCCAGCACCGCAGACGTCAATATCGGCTCCTATATCCGCTTCAATGGGGATATCTGCCAGATCATGGAATGGCAGCACCGCACCCCGGGCAATCTGCGCGCCTTCTATCAGGGCAAGATGCGCAACCTGCGGAACGGCAAGCTCAACGAGCACCGCTGGCGCAGCGGCGAGGGCATGGAGGTGCTCCGTGTGGAGATACACGAGCTGCAATACCTCTACCGCGAAGGGGACAATCTGGTGTGCATGGACCAGTCCACCTACGAGCAGAAGTACATCCCAGCGGAGCTGTTCGGCGATGCCATGAAATACATGCGCGAGGAGATGGTGGTGCAGATCGGCTTCGAGAGCGATACGCCCATCTTCGCCCGACCACCAAAGACGGTCGAACTTACCGTTGCCGAGGCCGAGCACGCCGTGAAGGGCGACACCAGCAACAAGGTGATGAAAGTGGCCAAGCTCGATAACGGCTCCGAGATCATGGTGCCCATCTTCGTGGATGCCGGCACGGTGATCCGCATCGACACCGAGACGGGGGAATACCTCGATCGGGTGAAGAAGTGACCCCTGCCGGAATCCTTGCCGAAGCCCCCGACCCGTCGGGGGCTTCGGCATTCCCAGGCCCAATACCGACCCCGGCTACCTTTACCCGCCAAACACATCTCGTGGTCCTGAATCCACCACTCACCGCTGCTGAGTTGGCTACGCTCATCGGAGCGGAGGCCCAGGGCCAAACCGAGCGTCTCGTCACCGGGTTGAATGAGATCAACCGCGTGGCGGAAGGCGACTTGGTTTATGTGGACCATCCGAAGTGGTATGACAAGGCCCTGAATAGCGCGGCCACCACCATCCTCATCGACAAGGCCGTGGAGCCGCCCACCGGCAAAGCCATCATCATCAGCCAGGATCCCTGCCGCGACTACAACAAGCTGGTCCGTCGTTTCATGCCCCGCGCAGGCTGGACGAACGAGGACGTGTCCATCGGCGAGGGCAGCGAGATCCACCCATCGGCGGTCATCGGACCCCACGTCCGCATCGGCCGAGACTGCATCATTCATCCAGGCGTGGTGATCTACGAGCGCGCCAGCATCGGCGACCGTGTGACGATCCACGCCAACGCGGTCATCGGCGCTGATCCATTCTATTACAAGAAGCGCCCGAGCGGCTACGACAAGATGGTGCCGGGCGGCAGCGTGGTGATCGAGGATGATGTGGAGATCGGCGCGCTCAGCACCATCGATCGCGGTGTAAGTGCCGATACGCGCATTGGGCACGGCAGCAAATTGGACAACCACGTGCAGGTGGGACATGATACCCTCATCGGTGCGCACTGCCTGATCGCCGCCCATGTGGGCATCTCGGGAGCGGTGGTGATCGAAGACCACGTGACCCTCTGGGGCCAGGTGGGCGTGCCGAGCAAACTGCGCATCGGCAAAGGCGCCACCGTGCTCGGCCAGAGCGGCCTGATCAATTCCCTGGAGCCCGGCAAGACCTACTTCGGCAGCCCGGCTGGTGAATGGAAGCAGAAGATGCGGGAGATCGCCCTGCTCGGCAAGCTGCCTGAACTGTTCAGGAAGCTTAAGGATTGACCCATGGCCCGTCTGGAGCGCATCGTGGAACGGCTCGAGCTGAAGGAGTTCCAGCTGCGCACGCTGCTCGATGTGAGCAAGGCCATCAATAACAACGTGGAGCGGCAAGAGCTCCTCCGGCTCTTCGAACACATCGTGAAGGAGGAGTTGGGCATCACCCGACTTAGCCTATACGAGCGCATGGAGCGCTGGGAGCGCATCCTGAGCTATGGCAATGCCGACCGCGACCTCGCCGTGGACGCTGAGCAGCTCTTCGGCACCTTCCAGGACATACAAACGATCAACTCCGACATCGAGGGGCGTCTCGGGGCATTCGATGTGGCGGTGCCGGTCTTCCATCGCGACCGGCCGCTTGCTTTCCTCCTGATTGGGGACATCGACGAGGAGGAGCAGCGCATGAGCCCCGTGGTGAAGCACCTCAACTTCATCCAGACCCTCGCCAACCTGGTAGTGGTGGCGCTGGAGAACCGGCGCCTGGCCGAGCGCCAATTGCAGCAGGAGCGGGACAACCGTGACCTCGAGCTGGCCGCGCAGATGCAGCAGATGCTCGTGCCGAAGGACCTGCCACGCACCGATCGGTTGGAAGCGGCCGCATGGTACCAGCCCCACCGCTTGGTCGGCGGCGACTACTACGACTTGGTGCAGGTGGGCGAAGGGCGCTACCTCGCCTGCGTGGCCGATGTGAGCGGCAAGGGCATCGCAGCCGCCCTGCTCATGAGCAATTTCCAAGCGACGCTGCGGGCCTCCGCCGCGCGGATCACCGACCTGCAGGAACTCATGGCCCACTTGAACGCGCAGGTCTGGGCCAGCGCCCGAGGCGAGCGCTTCATCACCCTCTTCCTCGGTCTCATCGACCTCGGGGAATCGCGGATCCACTATGTCAACGCTGGCCACAACGACCCGCTGCTTCATGACGGAAAGCAACTGCTTCCGCTTCACGACGGTTCCATCGCGCTCGGCATGATGCCCAACCTCCCCTTCCTGAAACTGGGTGAGGCGGAACTGCCTGCCGAAGGCACCCTGCTGTGCTACACCGACGGGCTGGTTGAACAGGAGAACGGCCAGGGCATGGCCTTCGATACCGACCCGCTCCGGCAGGCGCTCAACACTTGCTCGAAGGTTGGGGCGCAGGCGGTGAACGATGCCGTGATGATCGCCTTCGAGACGCACCGCGGAAGCGAGCCCTACCTCGACGACATCGCCCTGTTGACCTGCCATTTCAGGTAAGTGCCTTCACCGCGAGCGTCCGAGCCTGAATGGGTGTCGGACCAGAAAGTAGCTGGGCCTCCGACGAACCGTCCTCGCCCGTCAAAGCCACACCCGGACGCATCTTTGCCAGCCATGGCAATCCACCTCGTCACCGGCGGCTGCGGCTTCGTGGGCCGCAACATGGTCAACCGCCTTTACCGCGACACCAGCGCGCGCATCCTTTTCATCGACGACCTCAGCGTGGGCACGCATCCGGACACATGGATAGGACAGCCACTCAACTTCGAGCATAAGGAGCTGCGGATCTATGGCCCGGACGAGCGGCTGCTCTTCCTCCACACTGACTTGCGCGATGTGCTGCGCGAGTTGAACAAGGATTCGCAGTACTTCCAGAAGCGGTATGGCCTCAACGTCGCGCTGTTCGATGACATCTTCCACTTCGCGGCCATCGTGGGTGGTCGCAGCAAGATCGACGGCGATCCCATGCTCGTTGCGCAGGACCTCAGCATCGATGCAGAGATGTTCCTCTACGTGTGCCGCAACAAGCCGCGCCGCTTCCTGTATCCCAGCAGCAGCGCCGCATACCCCATCGACCTGCAGACCGAAAGCCATGCGCTCCAACTGAAGGAAAGCGACATCGACTTCAAGAAGATGGGCGAGCCGGACATGACCTATGGCTGGAGCAAACTCACCGGCGAGTACTTGGCCAAGATCGCGGCGGGTTTCTATGGCGTACACGTCACCTGCATCCGTCCCTTCAGCGGATATGGTGAGGACCAGGACCTGTCCTATCCGGTCCCGGCAATCGCTGCGCGCGCGGCCAGGAAGGAGAACCCCTTCGAGGTCTGGGGCACCGGCAAGCAAGGCCGCGACTTCGTCCACATCGACGACGTGCTCGACCTCACGCTCCTCGCCATGGACAAAATCAGCGACGGACGAGCCATCAACATCGGCATGGGCAGGCTCACCAGCTTCTTGGAACTGATCCAGGTGTTCACCGGCTTCGCGGGCTACAAGCCCACCATCAAACCGCTCTTGGACAAACCCGTGGGCGTACACAGCCGCTACTGCGACATGACGTGGGTTGAAGAGAACCTTGGGTGGAAAGCGAAGATCTCCATCGAGGAGGGGATGCGGAGGGTGTATGAGGCGGCGTTGAAGCGAATCTGAAATGGGCCGCAGAGACGCAGAGGCGCGGAGAATGCCCATCTGGTCATTGCGTGCGGCAATTCTGTTGAGTGTCCTTTGCTCCGTTACTCTAAGCTCGGCACAACACCCATGTGATAGTACGGATTACGGTAGCGTAAGCGGGAAGTTCGACCGCATATTCGGCGGCCGGCCCGAACCATGGCAGGTTTGTGGCGACACTACGAGGTTGAACGACCTGCTTGTGATTTATTCATTCCCGCAATGCCGAATCTGGGCTGAGCTTAATGGCTCGACCAAATGGTCAGTTGACTTGAATCGCTTCAGTGCGTGCAAGGTGATGGTCATTCTCGAACTGGTCGAAGAGGCCCCGCGAAAGTGGAAGCGCTCAGACATTGTCTTTCAATCTGCAGATAAGCGGATCTTTGGCCTTCGGTCCGCCAATGGTCGGATCACGTCAATCGATAATGACGATCTTCCGCGGCGATGACCCTGCTTGAAAGTTGAATTTCTCTGCGCCTTTGCGGCCACCCCTCATGCACGTCATCTGCTTCGGCCCCGGCCCCAAGTTCAAAGGCGGCATCGCGCAGTACAACACCGCGTTGGCCCGTTCGCTGAAGGACGAAGGCGCGCAGGTCACCATCGTCAGCTGGACGCAGCAGTACCCGGCAATCATCCCGCGCGAGTTCGTGGACAAGGCCAGTCGCAGCGACTTCCTCGAGGGCTATGACATACCGGTGAAGTACCTCACCAACTGGAACGATCCGCGTACATGGGCCGCCACCGCTATAGCCATCGCCGCGCTGAAGCCAAACAAGGTCATCATCCAGTGGTACAACCCCACCCAGGGCATTCCGCTCAACACCATCGCGAAATACCTACGCAAACACACGAAAGCAGAGATCCTCTTCGATCTGCACTTCGGGGCGGCCAAGTAGCAGAGCAGCTTGGACGCACGGCTCACGCGCATGGCTCTGCGGCACGGGCACAGCTTCATCGTTCACGCATTCAAAACGGCGGATGAGTTGAAGGCGCTGTTCTCGGAGAAGGACTTCGAGATGACGTTGGATGGGAAGAGGGCGAAGGGCGAATGGTCATTGGTGAATGGTGAAGAGCAACTGTCGACCAGAGATCCCTCCAGTCGCCAATCACCAACTCCCATTCACCAAAAACGCGTGATACTCAAGCTCTACCACCCCATCTACTCTCTCTTCAAGCCGGATCCCGCTTTCGACAAGGAAGCTTGGAAGGCACAGCACGGGTTACGCAAGCACGTCTTCCTCTTCTTCGGTTTCATCCGCAAGTACAAAGGCCTGCACTACTGCATCGAGGCCTTCGCGGAACTCGCCAGGCAGCGCGATGATGTGAGCCTGATGATCGTGGGCGAGCGCTTCTGGCAAACGATGGATCAATCGAAGCTGAGCACCAAGCTCAAGAACCTCGTCTTCGGCTCGTTGAAGAAACTCTTCCTGAAGAAGTCCGATGACGAGCGCAGCTACGATCCGTTGGCGATGATCGATGCCTTGGATTCGAGAGACCGCACGCTCGTCGTGGACCGCTTCATTCCGAATGAGGAAGTACCACCTTACTTCCAAGCAGCGGATACCATCGTACTCTTCTACGAAACGGCTACCCCCAGCGGGGTCGAGAGCCTCAGCTACAACTTCAAGCTGCCCGCAGTGGCCACGCGCGTTGGGCACTTCCCCGAGACCATCACCGATGGCTTCAATGGATACCTCGCGGAACCAAGGAACATCGCTGATATGGTGCGGGTGATGAATCTCAGCATCGAGAAACCGATCCCGCGCGCGAATGTGGTAGAGGCCACGAAGAGCATGAGCTGGGCGAATTATGCGAAGGCGGTGCTGAACGGGTGAATCGGGCCATCCGTCGCAGGAACTCGCAAGGATTAACAACGTACACACGGCCGCCATGCTCCGCGCCGTTAGATTCGCAGCCCCCACCACGTCCGGTGGATTGGAACCTCACCGGACAAGCCTAGGGTGGGCGAACCTGCAAGGAAGACCGATGAAAGCCATTTGGGTATTACTGTTCCCGTTGCTGTGGGTCCTGCCTGCGGCGGCGCCAGCACCTTCACCGATGCTGGAAGCGGCCAGCGTGGAAGAGGCGCGATCGCTATTCAAGGAAATCGGCCTCACTGGCTGCGTGGCCGAAAGCGCTTTCACCAAAGGCTACGGCAGCATCGCGCGGCGTGGCATCCGCCCGAAAGTGCTTGCCATCGCCGACATGACCCTGCCCAGCACGGCTAAACGGCTGTGCATCATCGACCTCGACAACAAGAAGCTGCTGCTGCGCACCTACGTGGCGCACGGGCAGGGCTCCGGCGCGCTGCTTTGCACCAGCTTCAGCAACCGCGAGGGCTCGCACGCCACCAGCAAGGGCCTCTACCGCGTGGGCGCCGAGATCGTGAGCCCCAAACACGGCGCGGCGCTGTTGCTCCATGGCCTAGACAAGGGCGTGAACTGCCAGGCGGAGAAGCGCGAGGTGATCATGCACGGCGCCGACTACGTGAGCGAGGAGTTCATCGCATCGAATGGCCGCTTGGGGCGCAGCTGGGGATGCCCGGCCGTGCCTCGATCCGATATGGCCCGCATGATCGAATTGCTCGCGGGCGGTGGATATCTCTACGTCCACGGTCGTTGACCCGCGCGGCACGGGCGTTGTTCCTTCGCCCCGCTGCATGCGACACCTCATCTTGCTCCTCGGGCCGGCACTGTTCGCCTCCTGCTCCATCCCCATCGAAAAGCCAGACATCGCTGAGCAGGCGCAGGCCATCGAAGCGGTCTTCGAGACGCCTGCCATGTACACGGTGCGCTCCATGGACAGGGCCAGCGTTGCCCGATTCCTCAGCGCGCACCCGGAGTACCGTGTCGATTCCACCGGCATCGCTGCGTTCTATGCGAGGCGGAACTACCAATATGCCTGGTTCGTGAACGATTCTCTTTCCCAGAGCGCCGCGGCCTTCTTCAACCTGGTGAATAGCGCCGACACGGCCTTCCGCGAAGTGGCCTTCGTGCGCGACCGCTTGAGCCAGCTGATGATGGCCGACCAGCTGCCTCATGCGGATACGCTCATCTGCGACAGCTGCATGCAGCGCCTGGAACTCAGCCTCACAGCGCAGTTCTTCCACTACGCCGACAAGAAGTACAGCGGCACCGTCTCGAAGGACCTGCGCGAACTCGACTGGTTCATCCCGCGGCGGAAGAAGAACTACGACCAGCTCCTGGATTCGCTCGTGGCGGGCCGCATGGACCTCTCCCCTGTGGAACCGCTCCACCCGCAGTACCCGTTGTTGAAGGCCAAGTTGAAGGACTACCACGAGCTGGAATCGGCACCGTGGCCTTCGCTCGACCTCGGCGATCGCAGGAAAATCGAGCCGGGCGACAAGGCCGATTGGCTTCCTGCGATGCGCGAGCGGCTAATCCTGCTGGGCGATCATCCTCCGCTCGCGGATTCAGCAACGCGGGCAGGCGATTATTACGACAGCACGCTGGTCTCCGCCGTGCAGCGCTTTCAGGAACGCCATGGCCTTCACCCCGATGGCGTAATCGGCAAGGGCGTGCTGAAGCAGCTGAACACGTCGCCCACGGATCGCCTACGAACACTGCTGGTGAATATGGAACGCCTTCGGTGGGTGCCCGATCAGACCGCGCCGGACCTGCTGCTGGTGAACATCCCTGAGTTCCGCCTTCATGTGTACGAAGCTGATACCATTGCCTGGAGCATGACCGTGGTGGTGGGCGCCGTGGCCACGCGCACCGTGATCTTCAGCGATTCGCTCTCCTCTATCGTCTTCAGTCCCACATGGACGGTTCCGCAGAGCATCGTGAGGGGTGAGATCATGCCCGCGTTAGCGAAGGACCCGAATTACCTGAAGAAGAAAGGCATGGAGGTGATCGGCGGCACGGAGAAGAACCCCGTCATTCGCCAGAATCCAGGTGCTGGCAACGCCTTGGGACGCGTGAAGTTCCTCTTCCCCAACAGCTACAGCATCTACTTCCACGACACGCCCAGCAAGAGCTCCTTCGCCCGGGAGATCCGCGCCTTCAGCCACGGCTGCATCCGCCTCAGCGAGCCGCAGCGCTTCGCAGAATACCTGCTGCGCGACGACACCACCTGGACCACGAAGAAGATCAAAGAGGCCATGCACAATGGCACGGAGCAGTTCGTGCGGCTCAAGAAGAAGCGCCCAGTGAACATCGGTTACTTCACCGCTTGGGTGGATCTGCACGGACGGCTCCAATTCCGCGACGACGTGTACGGCCACGATGTCCGGCTATCGAACGAGCTGTTCGCCCCGCCTGCGCTTCCGCTCTGAATCAAGGCTCCACGACCACCTCCATCGTATCCGCCTGGAAGTAGTACGCGATGGATCGATTGACCCATCCAGCAGGGTCAGCGCCAGCATCGAAGTAATGCACGGTCCAAGGGGTATCGAGCAGGGCGGGCAGCGCAACGCGCGCATCACCACGGTCCCGGGCCACTGTGATCATCGAATAGCGCGCCGTGACCTGCTGGTTGAACGCGGTCAGACGACCGCTGAGCAGATCGCTGGTGACGCGACCACCTCCACCGGTGAAGAGAACGCCTGTGAAGAGGAGAGCCCATGCAACGCTCCCGAATCGCGCCGATAGCGGAGGCCATGCGAACCGCCATGAGGTGCGAACCGAGGCCAGCAGTATGAACCATAAGGGTAGGAACAGGAACAAGGTGGCATTCACCGTGCGATGCTGGCCCAGTAGACCCGTGGCCCAATAGGGCAACGCCATGGCGATGAAGATCAAGGTGACGATGGCAATCGCGAACGGAAGTGGACTTGGCAGCCGTGCATCCCCCGACCATGAGGCATGGAGCTTGATCCAGTCCCAGCCAGCCAGGAAGAGCACGCTGGATAGGAGGAGCACCGGGGAGAGCAGCCAGGTCGCTAGGAACCGGCCGGTCTGAACGCCGCCCCAGCCAAGCGTGCGCAACAGATCATGCCGCATGGGGAACTGCCCCGCACGTCCCGCATTCCCGGGCGCGAGGAGCATGACAGTAGCAGCGACCGCGACCGCGCCCATCACGAATAGCAGACCACAATCGAGTGCCCGTGCCTGACGCCAACGCCAAGCGATCAATGCGGCGTGCAGCAGCACCATGAAGACCATGTGCAACTCGTTGCAACCCGCGATGAAGGTGGAAAGCAGCGCGACCAGTAGCACGCGTCTCCGTGATATGCGCCATCCTTCGCGCCAGGCCTTGACCCAGATGGACAGCACGAACCACGTAAGCGCCGAAGGCAGCAGATAGCTGATGGCGCCGGTGTACCAATAGATGCCCTCTCCGGGGTCAGGCATCAAGTGAATCGAGATTAAGAGGAGAAGCGAGGCCCCGATGAATGCATCCATGCGCGACAGTCCGGTGGTGAAGGAGCGGATCATCGCGTGACCACCGGCCCAGGTCAAGGCGAGCAGGGCAATGGGTACCAAACGATAGACCCAGAGCCCCTGCTCCAAGCCGAGCACCAAGGGACCGCGTAGCACCAATGGATTGCTGGCCCATCGCCCGTTCCATAGCTGGTACTCATCCCATAGCCGGGGCAGCAGCTCGGTGTGCATGCCGGCCACGGCGTAGCTGAAATCATCGCCGAATGGATGGATGAAGAAGACCACGGCCACATAGCGCGCGAACGCGATGATGAGCGCTAGGAGAAGCGCGAGCCGCAAGCGATCCATGGATCAAAGATGGCGGAGGATCCGAGGCGCGCGCCTCACAGGCCGATGCGCTCCTTCACCCGGTACACATTGCGCTCCGGGCTGTATCGGCGCACCAGCTCGGCGACGAAGCCCATGGTGAAGAGCTGCACGCCGATGATCATGGCGGTGAGCGCGACGAAGAAGAGGCCCTGATCGCTCACGCGCGGCGCCAACTGCTTGAGCACATACAAATGGTAGAGCTTCTCGCCCACCACCCAGGCCGTGGACAGGAAGCCCACCACGAACATGAGGGTGCCCACGGCCCCGAAGAAGTGCATCGGCTTGCGGCCGAAGCGGAACACGAAGGTGATGGTGAGCAGGTCGAGGAAGCCGTTGATGAACCGGTCGAAGCCGAACTTGCTACGGCCGTACTTGCGCGCCTGGTGCTTCACCACCTTCTCGCCGATGCGACGGAAGCCCTCCTTCTTCGCGATGAAGGGGATGTACCGGTGCATCTCCCCGAACACTTCGATGCTCTTGACCACCTCCTTACGATAGGCCTTCAGTCCACAGTTGAAATCGTGCAGCATCACACCGCTCACCCGCCGGGTGGTCCAATTGAAGAGCTTGGTGGGGATGGTCTTCGACAGTGGATCGTGCCGCTTCTTCTTCCAGCCGCTCACCAGGTCGAATCCATCCTCCCGGACCATGCGGTAGAGTTCAGGCACTTCGTCCGGGTCGTCCTGCAGGTCGGCATCCATGGTGATCACTACCTCCCCTTCCGAGGCAATGAAGCCTTCGTTGAGGGCCGGGCTCTTCCCGAAGTTCCGTCCGAAGCGGATGCCTTTCACGCGGCCATCCGCAGCCGCGGCCAGTTGGATCGCTTCCCAGGATCCATCCGTGCTCCCATCGTCCACCAGGATGATCTCGTACCGCACGGCCATGCCCCGCAGCACGTTGTGCAGCCGATCCACGAGGATGGGCAGCGACTCGCGCTCGTTCAGCAGGGGCACCACGATGGAAAGGTCCATGCTGCAAGGTTAACCCACGGCGGTCAGAGGGCCTTCTGGCACACGCGATAGCGCTTCCAAAACCTTCGGCATCCGGATGAAGCCACGCAGATGAGCATGGGGTTGGAGTTGGACGATCCGGTGGGCCATGAGGCCCGAATTTGCACCCTCCGAAGCATGGAGGCCGACAAGATTGGTGACCGGAATGGCTGTGATGCGCGGTTGGAAATAAGGCGGAGGTGGTTATTATTGTCCAACGGGTCCGACCATACCGGCTAGTTGAGCTCACCTAAACTCCTCACAACCATGATTAAACGCCTACACCTCCTGACTGCCTCCTGCTTCGCGGCCCTTGCGCTTCAAGCGCAGGTGACCGTATACGTGCAAGAACCACCGGCACTTCAAGGCTCCCTAGAGTTCACAGTGGCGGAATGGGGCCAGAACCCTCCTTTGAGCGATCCGGCGAACGCGGTCACCGCTTATGCCTGCTTCGTGGACGACGGCACAGCCGCTGATTCGTTGGGCTGCAACGCATTGGTCAATGGCGCTGAACTCGCCGGCAAGATCGCCGTGGTCTATCGCGGTGAATGCGAGTTCGGCGTGAAGGCATTGAATGCCCAGACCGCCGGTGCGGTGGCTGTGGTGATCATCAACAATGCCGCTGGTGCGCCCGTTGCCATGGGGGCCGGCGCTCAAGGCGCGAACGTTACGATTCCGGTGGTGATGATCTCCTTGGATGCTGGCGCGCTGTTGTACGATGAACTGCAGAACTGCAACGTGCAGTTCTACATCGGCACGCAAACGGGGGTCTATGCGTTCAACTTGGCCACCACCAAGGATGACATCCTGATTCCCCGATATGGCGCCATCAACAGCCTGGTGGCCAGCAACGCCAGCGAGTTCAGCGTGGAATTGGGCGCGTGGATGTTCAACTACGGACAAAACGAGATGCCGAATGCGCGCGTGCGGTGCGAGGTCACCCAGAATGGCTCTAGCGTGGTGTACGACCAGACCACAACGGGTGTCAACCTGCCTGTTGGCGATTCGATTTACGTGTCGCTGCCCACCTTCTCCCAAAGCAGCTACAGCGGGCAATACAGCTTTGCGTACTCCATTGCCGGTGATGTAAGCGACGATTTCCCGGAGAACAACGCAGCCAGCGCCACGCTCACCATCGGGGATAAGATCACCTATGCGCCAGCCGACGCTATAACGCAGTTGCCGATCGCCAACCTTCACGTTATATCCGCTAGCAACACCACAGGGCTGCGCTCATGCATGTACTTCTCGAACCCGAACGCCTCCCGTCTGGCCGCCACCGGTCTCTGGTTCAGCGCCGACCGCGCCGCCACAGACGTACTCACGGACGAGATCGTGACCGGCACTCTCTATCAGTGGACCGACGCGATTGCCAATCAGATCACGCTCCCCACCGATGTAGGTCTGATCTCGCTCACCAGCGGCGAATACATCTTCGATGCGGACCTCTTCAACCAGCCCATCTTCATCCCGTTCCTGGATCAAGTGGCCTTGGTCGACAACCAGAACTACCTGCTCTGCCTCGATTCCTATAGCGGCATTGTCCGCCATGGCTGGGACAATAGCCTGGGCTACGACCTCACGCAAGCCGTGACCCTGCTGCCTGCCACCATGATTCGCGTGGATGGAACCTGGTACAACGGGTGGACCGGTATCACCGGCCCCGCCTCGCTCGCCATGCAGGTCATCAACTCCAACTCCATCGGCATCGAGGAGAACGAACTGGTTACCGCAGCCCCCTACCCGAACCCGACCATGAACCAGATCCGCATCCCGCTGAACCTCTCCGGGAAAGTGGATGTGCGGGCCTTCGACCTGGCCGGCAACCTGGTCCTGGAGCAACGCTCTTCCACCGCCGGTCCGGATGGCCTGCTTGTGGACGTGAGCGGCGTGACCACCGGCATGTATGTCTTCCGCATCCTGGCGGAGGATGGCCGCACCAGCGAGTTCCGAGTGCAGGTGAACAAGTAACCGTTCTCATTCAATGGCTTGGACGGCCGCACCAAATGGTGCGGCCGTCCTGTTTCAACGTCCACCGCCATCTTTGGCCGACGAACCCCACCCCATGCCCAGCTTCGACATCCTCTCCAAGGTCGACATCCAGATGCTCGATAACGCCGTGAATGTGGTGAAGCGTGAAATTGACACGCGCTATGACCTCCGAGGCACGAACAGCACGGTGGAACTCGACAAGAAGGCCCTCACCATCAAGCTCAGCACCGAGGACCACATGAAGCTCGATGCCATCGTTGACATCCTGCTGGAGCGTAGCGGGAAGCAGAAGGTGGATGTGCGCAGCTACGACCTTAGCTCTGAACCCGTGCCAAGCGGCAAGATCCTCTACCGCATCATCAAGGTGAAGCACGGCATCGAGCGCGAGACGGCCAAGAAGATCACCAAGGCCATCAAGGACAGCGGCCTCAAGGTGCAGCCCCAGATCATGGACGACATGATCCGCGTGACCGGAAAGAAGATTGACGACCTGCAGTCCGTAATGGCGCTGTGCCGTGAGCAGGATTTCGAGCTGCCATTGCAGTTCGAGAACATGAAGAGCTGACCGGCATGGCGCGCTCCCGCCAGAAACGGCCAGAATGCCCCAATTGCGGGAATGCTTTGCACGCCAACGACAATTATTGCGCGCGCTGCGGACAGGAGAATCACACGCACAAGCTGCCCCTGCGCCATTTTTTCATTGAACTGCTGGCGGGCATCTTCAATTTCGATACAAAGCTGGCGCGGACCCTTCGCGACCTGTTCGTTCCGCCAGGCCGGGTGATCCGGAATTTCAACGCCAATCAACGGGCGCGGTACGTGCCTCCCCTCCGCTTGTACCTGTTCACGAGCGTGCTGTTCTTCCTGGCCTTAGGCTGGATGCCAGACCGCCAGACCGACCGTGGATCCGCGGAAGCCCCGGGCCAACAGCTGATACCACCCGGCAGCGATAGTTCGGTTGTTGAGTCACCGAAAGGCCTGCGATTCACCGCGGGATCGGCTCGAATTGATAGCGTGTTGCTCGCCCGTGCCCGGCAGGGAACACTTACCGATGCGGTGATTGACAGCATGCTCGTTGTCGAGGGCCAGGAGCCAGGGCCATTCCTGCGGCGTATGGTGCGCACCGCGGTCCAACAGAACCTCGGGGGGGCGCACCGCGCGGAATTCATGGAGAGGTTCACCGGCAATTCAGGCAAGGCGTTGTTCTTCACCATGCCCTTTTTCGCGCTGCTCCTCTACCTGTTCAACTGGAAGGATCGCGGCTTCTTCTCCGAGCACCTGGTCTTCGCGCTCTACTTCCATGTTGTCTACTTCGCCTTGCTGCTCCTGCGCCTGCTGGTGAATGGCCTCGCTGAGGCCCTCGGAGGCTTTTCCATCATCACCGCCTGGCCATTGATGCTCCTCGCGTTGATTCATCTGGCATGGTCGATGCGCACCGTGTACGGAAGACCTTGGTGGCTGACGATCCTGAAGACCGTCGTAATCGCGTTTATCTACGCCGTGATCGTCGGGCTCGGGCTGGCCTTGACGGCAATTGTCACGGCAGCCACATAGCCGGGCAGCGCGCGGAGTGTTTCCGTCGTCATAGCATCGGACCCATATCCCATGCGACACATCACCCTCTTGCTGGCCTTCCTCGCGGCCAAGATCATCACCGGGCAGACCTACTTCTACATCGATCAAATCGCGGTGGTGCCGCCAGCACCGACCACTGCTGATGATGTGAGCATCCAGTTGATCGGTAACCTCAGCAGCTCCGGATCCTACATCGTTAGTGCTGAAGCAAGCATGAACGGATCGCTGGTGGCGCTCACGATTGTGGCTGCGAGCACAGGCGGGCTTACCGTACTGGTGCCGCATACCGAGGCCATCGCAATCGGCCAACTGCCTGCTGGCGATTACACCATCGCCTTCACCCTCGGCTCTTCCGGCATCCTCGACTCTGCTCCCGCTCAGCAGCACACCTTCACCGTGACCGGCCAGGGCGGCGACCCTTGCGATGATGTATTGATCCCGTCGGTTCGATGGCACGCGTTCTCCGATACCGCCATTGTCGTGCATGTCGTGAACAATTCAACCGAAGGCTTCAGCTATCCCAATTTCATCCTGTTCGATTCCAACGGGGATACGCTGGCCAAAGAGACCGTGAACTTCTTCGGCATCGCACAAGAGAGCTGGCATTTCCTGCGTGTGATGGAAGGCGTCATCATGCCGTCCATGCCCATTAATGGCACGCTAGAGCTCTGGACACTCTTCACGGAAGAACTGGCCTGCTCATGGTCCATGTCCATTGATCTCTGCCCGCCAGAAACGTGTTCCACCTTCATGCCCTCCATGGGCAACTATGGCGGGGCGCTTGTCCTCGGCACATTCAACTGGAGCGTTTCCGACGGCAGTGGCACCATAGCGAACGGCCAATTCGAGATGACCGCCAGCGACCAGTACGTGTCCGCGAACCTGTGCCTGCCACCAGGTGAGTACCAAATGGACGTGAGCCCGACCGGTCCACCGACCGGTGGTGGCCCGATGTTCTTCGCCACCGACGAAAGCGGTTATGGAACAGAACTCTGGCCGGTGGCGTGGTCCCTGCCCGTTTCCTTGCCGGTGCACTTCTACGCGCCTTGCATCGATGGCACCAACGCCGTGGAGGAAGCACCGGAATCTTTGTTCAATGTTCGGCGCATACCGAATGGCCTGCTGATGGAGCGCATGGATGGACGTGCCATTGGGCCTGTGCATCTCTTCGATCCGCAAGGTCGGCTCGTGTATGAGGCTTCGGGGCTCACCGACCGGTTGGTCGTTCCCCTCAGCACAATGGGTGTACATGTACTACGCATGGAGGATGCTGTGCTGAAGGTGATGACTGGCATCGAGTAGTTCAGGCAATCGGTTGGCCCGCTCGTATTTGTCTTCACGTTCAGACGCACGTACAATCATGCATGATGCGGACAGGCCCGAGTTCGTCGATTGGCTTGACCCGAAGTGATGCTAGAACGAACCGCAGCGGCAAGCGGCGCCGACCTCATCGAACTGAACTCAACGGTGCATCTGACCCTGCTCTGCAACCTGGATCTCCGTCGAAGGGAAACTCCTGCATCAACGAAACCTTGATGGAAAAGGCGGGACCCGCCTTACGGGGCGGGTCCCTGGGTATCCCGAGTCTCCCGGCTTACGGGCCTGGAAGGGAGCTTATAGCGCCGATGGGCATTGCTCCTTGCGACCGGGTATGTCTTTCGGTCCCTTTGGACCTGCATGTTTAACGGCTGGGCTCGGCGAAATGTTGCTCAGGCCTCCAATCGGAACCGATGACGCGACACCCCGAAAGGCTCCAGAACGCGCTCTTCGAAGTACACCTCTCCCCGTTCATCAACCATCACCACCGTTGAGCAGCGCGTGCCATAGCCGGGGAATCGGATGCAGATGGCGCTCAAGGCCCGTTCTCGTTCAAGGTCCAGGCCGGTGTCAGGCAGCGTGTTATCCGGTGCCATGCTGTCATCCGCAAGCAGCTGAAACATCGCCTCTGCGGATGGGTCCGCCTCCAAAACGATGCTGGCTAAAGCTTGTTTGGCCCGCTCCACCTTGGGCCATGGCGTATTCAACAGGTGATTGCTCAGGCCGTGGACACCCGCGGGTAACACTTCATCATCACCGATGATGTTGTTATGGTAGCGGAGCACGTCCACAGTGCCATGAAGCAGGTTGAAACCATCGTAGACCTCGGTTCCGATAGGCTCAAATCCGTTCTCCAACGCCTGTCGAACCAACACACCGCGTGAGGGACCCTGTACTGCCGGACGCCTCAGATCGCGATAATTCGTTAGCGCCGCGAACCGGCCCGTGGTGGTGACGCCGAGCCAAGTGCCGCCTGCACGATGATCGCGTCCGGCGAGCACATGCGGTTCCGCAGGCCAGAAATGCGCGGGCGCAGCCGAGCGGTCGAGGAACTCATCGCGATTGGCCGCGACGATTAACGGGAAACGAGGATGGCTCTTATAGGCGATCGCAATCAGGCACATGGCGGGCAAAGCTACCCGCGCTGTAAGCCCTCACATCACCGCTTCGCCACGCAGGAACATGACGAAGATGAAGGTCATGAGGAAATGGTGGAACAGCAGCAATGCTGTCACCAACCGAAGGATCTGCTTGCCGCTGGAAGAAAGCTCTGGGAAGAGCCGCTTATTGTTCATCGCGATGACCGGCAACGGAATGGTGGCAAGGAGGAATGTGATTGCCAAGGTCTTGAACAGCACCACATTGTTGAGCAGGCCGAAGAACAGGTGCGCGTAGTAGAAGATGAATCCCAGCGTGGACAATACACCCAGCCGCAGGAAGAGGCGCGCTTCAGTGACCATTTTCTGCTTGTTTTCCATCGGAAGACGCACCGCTTGAACGAGGTTGCGCCCGATGGGGTTACGGGTTTTCAACGGTCCTGGGCGCGCCCATCCGCCCGGGGAATCCTTGACGCACGCCATAGGCCGAGGGTTGCCACCACGGTGCCCGCGACGAACCAGATCAACGGATAGCGTTCAGGGATGTACTCCCTACCGTTCATCAAGGCCCGCGCGCCAGCATCACCCAAGGTGCTCGTGCTGCGCAGCGCATCCAGCCCTTCCACGCGCAGCAGCGGATCGATGGTGAAGGAGACCACGAAGAACAGTGCGCCAAGTATCAGGAGCGCCCAGGTCCAAGGGTCGAACCTGTAGGCACTGCTGCGCGAGCGTCCTCGGAGGATCAGTAGAGCTAGGGCGATCAATCCAAGTGATATCGCGCAGGGGGCCCACACCGGTCCAACCCACGGCACGGGGATGAGGAAGAGCAGGTCCCGGCTCATCACATTCGCCGGCCAATCAAGGAGCACCTTGAGCCAGATGTAATAGAACAGGTCCCAAATGCCGAAGCCGAAGCAGAACCACGCGAAGCGCTCCAGCGCCGAGCGGGTGATGAGCGCGGCCGGAGCCAGCAGCATGAAGAGGGTCGCCGCTTCCCGCCAGATTTCCGTGGAGACCAGCGACCGGTCCATGGGAACGAGAGGGAAGTCGAAGCCTTCGGGGTAGTACAGCGCGCGGAGATAGACCACGACAGCGCTCTCCAGGTAGGCCATGGCGGCGTAGAAAGCGGCCATCCAGATGATCGCCCTTCGGATATCAGGACGCATGGGCGAGGCGTATTCCAGCCAGCAATCCGCGATGGTCGCTGCCTGCGATTGGAAAGGTGCTGATGCCCACCGGCTCCAATCCACCCGCCACGAGCACGTGATCGAGCGGGATCAAGGCCAAGGGGCCAATCGCAGGCCAGGTGGCGGTCAGTGGAGAATTCATGGGGCGCGCGCCGCTCACCGCGCAGAAGCGCCGATAGGCATCGTCCCAATGCACGGTGTTGAGGTCGCCAACAATGACCGTGGGCTGCATGCTGCTCGCGATGCGGTGCGCCAGCTCCGCCAACTGCGCGTTGCGCCGACGGAAATGGCCATAGCCCCCCGGTGAGCTGGCATGCACTGTGAAGATCCGCACGGGCGAGCCGTCCAACTCGACCTCCGCCTCGATCAAAGGCGCACCGGCCATGGTAATGATGCGCGCTTGGCGCAATGGCCTTCTGCTCAGCAGCGCGATGCCATAGCAATCCGAGCGAGGTGCGATCAACTGGTGCGGAAAGAGCCGGCCCAACGAAGCACGCAATACAGCCGCCCATTCTGGGCTCACCTCCTGCACGCTGATGAGATCGGCGTCGGTGCGGAGCACGGCAGCGATCACCTCCTCGTGCTGCATGTTGGGCTGAAGCACATTCAGGTGCGCGATGCGCAGACCGCCAGCGCCTGGGACCAACAATGACTGTTGCGAGGGGACATGAATCAGAGGCAGCACGAGCGCTACGCCCAGCCCTGAGGACATTGCGATCCAAGCGCGCCGCTTCCAGAAAGCAAGCAATAACACACCCGCCAGACCGACGCACCACCATAAGGCGAAGGAGCGTGCCATCATGGGCAGGAAATCATCCGGGGAAAATGCGATGGCGCACGCCATCACCAGGATCAACGAGGCCCAGAGCAGCTGGCTGAATCGAGCGCCGAGCATGGTCAAGCGGGTTTCATCGACAGTTGCGCCATCCGATGGATCCGTTGACGCACCAGCCAGAGCGGCAGAGCCCCGGTCACGCCGAAAGAGGCGTCGACGCATCGCCAGAAGAAGGGGATGCCTCGGTACGGCGCCCACAAGAACGCAAGCGGCAGCACCAGCAAGCAGCACCAAAGCCCCCACTCCACAACCCAGTTGTTGCGCACCGGGTCACGGTAAGGTCCGATGAAAGCCAGTGCGATCATGATGTGCGCGAAGGCCAGCCAATCGGTGCCGTAGAAGAGCATCGGGTACGTGTCACCTACATGCCCAACTGCCTCCGCGGCAAACATCGCCCACTCGCTCAAGGGCCCGCCGAACGGGGCGGTCCATGCGGCGAGAAGGCCCGTGAGCCATTCCAGAGGCACGGCGGTCAGCCCACTGATGATCAGCGCCGCCATGAAGAAGGCGAGCCAGCGCCGGATGAACCGGATGTCGCTCATGGCTGCGTCTTCCATGCGAGCAGGTCCAGTTCACGCGCTGTTCGCTCATCCGCGAGGTTGCGCTCCTGCCAATGCTGGCCGCCATGGCGTTCAAGGAACCGGTCGCGCTTGGCATCGAGCGCATCGCGAAAGGCCTGGGGCTCCAAATAGTCCACCCAACGCACCCGATTCTGCCGATGGCGCTCCATCTGTTGCTCCACGAGCTCGAGGTTGGCATACAGCAGCGGCAGCACCTTGTCACTCATCGCGAGGTAATTGTCGATGTCGATCTCGCCCGGGTTGGTGTGCCGCAGATTCACCTTGACGATGAAGCTGTCCCAATCCACCATGGTGAGTCCGATGAGCACGGCAAATGCCGCCCATGTATTCACCCGGAGCAGATGGAAGAGGCTCTTACGATGCTGCACCTTGACAAAGAGCGTGACCAGCCCCACCACCACCAGCAGCAGGAAGACGATGACCCCTATGCGCTTATAGGCCAAGCCATGGAAGCTGATGTAATGCCAGTTGCGCAGGAAGACAGAGATGCCGAGCACCGCGTTCTGTGCGACCCAGAGCATGGCGAGGCGCTTGAGCCACCTGTTGCGCCAATAGAAATTCTGATTCCCGCGAAAGAGCCACAGCACCACCACCATGCTGAGCAGGATGCTGAAGATGAGCGCGTAGGTTCCCTCATGCACGAATTGCTTCAGGCTGAAATCCGGTGGCACTTCGAAGCCGAACCACACCCAGTTGATATCAATGGCGTTCACCACGAGCAGCAACGCGTTCACGAGCATGAGCAGAAGGATGCCCCGACGGCGCTCCCGTTCCAGTGGATCCATGCCGAGCGGCGCCATCCAGTGCGGGCGCTTGTTGCGCATCCGCCGCAATGTGTCGGACCATTGCTGCTCCACCTGCAGCACCAACGCTGGAGCATACCGCTTCAATAGGCCAGCGCAGACGGCCAGCGCGAACAGGAAGAATAGCGCATGCGCGGTGAAGACGAGCTCGAACACGCTGGAGAACGCATCCCATAAGCCTTGCAGGAATCCGGCGGTGAGGTGCTCGAACTTCGGATTGCCTACGCGATAGAGCTGGAAGAAGACGATACCCACGATTAGCGGCAGCACGCTTAAGCGCGCCCACCGCCAGCCCAACCGCGCTGAAGACCGTTGCGGTATCAGTTCGCCCGTCCCATCCAAGGCTGCCATCGGCAGTGCGAGGTAATTCGCCAGGACCTGGAATGCCGCAAAGGGCAGGCTGCGCAGCGCAGGTTCATGCGCGAGCGCGCTGAACCACAGCAAGGCGAGGATGGCCATGATCGGCGCGATGACGCTATGATGAACCACCGTCATCGCACCTGCAAGCAACGCTCCAACCATCGCGATGCGCGCAGGCAGCGACAAGGACGACCAGCCTACGCTGTGAACAACCAGTGCGACGACGAGTAGGACGAATGCGAAGAGGTTCACCCCGATCTCCATTCCGTAGAACAGGCGATCGAAGATGAATGCAGCGAGCAAGGCGATGACCAGCGCTGAACGCTGCCTCAACCATTGGGTGAATGCTGTCATGGGTTCAGGGTTTGGGGATCAACCGCTCAATCGCGTCGAGATGTTCGCGGAAGGCGCGCGTGCCGCTAACGGTAGCTTTGTAGCTGGTATTGGGTCTGCGGCCGATGAAGCGTTTTCGCACCTGCACGTAGTTCAAGTCCTCCAGCGCTGCCAGGTGGCTGGCCAGGTTGCCGTCGGTAACGCCGAGCAGCTCCTTCAATTGCGCATGGTCCACCCATTCGTTCACGACGAGCACGGCCATGATGCCCAAGCGCACCCGGCTCTCGAAGGCTTTATTAAGCTGTTCGATCATGCCGCCGCTTGCGCATGCTCGTGCCGCAGGTACATGAGGCCGCCATAGAAGATGTGCAGCACTCCGAAGCCCAATGCCCAGAAGAACAGTCCCGCTGTGGGCCAGAAGGCCGCCACCACACCGAGCGCGGCTTCGCTCAGGCCCAGCCACCGGATCTCATCGAGCGTGTACTTCGAGGCATTGAGCAGTGCCAGCCCGTAGAAGACCAGCGTGGCCGAAGGCACCATGAGGACGGCTCCGCTAAAGAGAAGGGCTAATGCGAACAGTCCGCCGGCTGCCAGTGGAATCATCAGATTCCATAGCAGGCGCTTGGCGCTCCCGTCCCAAAGGCTCTGACCTGTGCTTTTGCTCCTCCGCCAAGTGAACCAGAACGCGCCGAGCAATGCCACCATAAGCACGAGCATGCCGTCAACGAACAGGAAGTTGATATGCTCCCCAATGCCCGAATCAAGCCAGCGCGCTGGAGAATACTCCTGAATGCTGCTCAGATCATGGGTGCGCCCGTTCCAATAGAGTGCCCTGTGATGCTCTCGTGCCGCCAAGGCACCCACCAGCGCTGCCACCCCGGCAATCACCCCACTCAGGCCGCTGAGGCTCAGGAATCGGGTGCTTCGATCCATCAGCCCACGAATCCGGGCCAGTTCCTGCAAATGCTCGTGTTCAGCCATGATTGCAAAGTGCTTTGCGTGACAAAGTAACGCAACGAATCCGGGATCCGTATGCGCATGCGGAAAATCAGTGAATCGAGAGAGCTGCCAGCACAACCCCCACCACCACGGCCACGAAGCGCGTCGCATTGAAGCGGTGCTCGGGCGCGCTCTCGAAGATGATGGTGGTGCCGATGTGCAGCAGCATGCCGATGGCCAGGCCGAGCATGTGATGCAGGAAATGTCCATCCATCCAAGCGCCGGCAAGATGCCCCGCGCCGATACCGGCTGGGGCGGCCAAGGCGAAGAGCACAAGCATGAGCCAACTGGAGGAAGAAGCGACACCGGAGCGCAGGAGCACCGTGGCCAGCGCAATTGCCATGGGCACCTTGTGCAACACCACGCCAATCAGGAAGGGCATGTTCCTGGCGACCGTGGCATCCGCGAAGGGCATGCCTTCGGTGAACGAGTGAAGGCAGAGGCTGGCGAGGGTGAGCAAGGGCAGCGCATGCGCCTTCCCTCCTTTCGCATGCACATGGATGTGGCCATGCTCAATGCCTTCGCTGAAGAACTCCAGCACCACCTGGAGCAGGAATCCGCCGAGCACCCAGGCGCCGATCATGGCTCCTTCCTCGGCATACAACTCCGGGAGCATGTGCAGGAACACCACGCTCACCAGGAAAGCGCCACTGAAGGAGAGCAGCAGGCGCAGCCACTTCTGGTCGGGCCGGAGCACCTTCACGCTGGCACCGGCGAGCATCGGCAGTGCGAAGAAGAGAAGGGCGACGATTGGGATCATGCCTCGGGTTTCCGGGTCCAAAGAACGAAACGGGACGATCGCTCCGGATCGAACGGCGCGGTTTCCGGCCCATCCGTCCGGTCCTCGATGACCAATCCGGCTTTCACGGCCATGCGCTCCAACTGCTCCGGTGCCAGCGCTTGCACGCGCTCCTCGAACTGATGCCGGCACCCGTTATCGTCCGCTGTGATCCGCTTCACCAGCACAACCTGTCCCGTATGAGCGGGATCCTTCTCCACGAACCGATCGATCCGGAACCGCACACCGCTGCCCTCCACGAACTCGCTCGGCACCAGGTCGCGAAGCACCACCTCTGTATTCATGAAATCGACCACGAAACATCCACCAGGCACGATCATGGAACTCACTGCATCAAACACGCGCTGATCGTCTGTGAGCGAATCGAAGTAGCCCAGACTGGTGAACAGGCAGCAGACGGCATCGAAGCGCGCCTCGGGGCTCGGATCTCGCATATCGTGCACCACGAACTCCGCGCCAGGCACAAGGGTCCTCGCTTCCGCGATGCTCTCCGGCGAGATGTCGGCGCCGGTGACCCGCAGTCCCCGCGAAGTGAACCAGCGCGCGTGCCGTCCACGTCCGCAGGCAAGATCGAGCAGCCGCGCCCCTGCCGGGAGCTTCCATCGTTGCATGATCGCTTCGACCCAAGCAGCAGCCTCCGCATCATCGCGATGGCCGTAGAGCAGCTTGTAGTAGGGGGTCCCGAACCAATGCCTGTACCAGCCCATGGGCTTCACTCACCCGCGTCGGCGGGGCGGTGAAAGTAACCGCGCGGCCTCCGCGAGGCTGACACGCCCGCGTGGATAACTCCGATTCACATGCGATCTGCCGCCATGATCTCCCGGCCTTGCTTTGTGTGATTCCCTGCCCCCTGCTTATGGCCGATCTGCTCGACCGCATCCACGACCTGTATGACGAATTGGAGCGCCACCGCGTGATGCTCTCCTTCAAGGGCATCCTCGCGCCGGAATTAATCACCGCGCTGCTCGGCTTGGTGGAGCGCAAGCTCGTCGGAATGGAGCCGGACCCTAAGGCCCGCAAGCGCGTCTTCAACGTGGTGGTGGAATGCCTCCAGAACCTCTACCATCATCATGGGCCCATGGGCGTTGAAGGTGATGGACCCCAGTCCGCGAAGGATCCGCATGGCGTGGTGATGATCGCACGCACGGATACCGGCTACTCGGTCCTCACCGGCAACCTCATGGCCGGGCAGGACGTGGATCAGCTGAAGGGCCACCTGGACCGGATCAATTCGCTCGATGCCGGAGGGCTGCGCGAGTGGTATAGGGCGAAGCTCGCCGATGGCACTTATTCCGCTGCCGGTGGCGGCGGGCTGGGCATGATTGACATCGCGCGGCGCAGCGGAGGCAAGCTGGAATACGCCTTCGTGCCCTACGACAAGGACAGCTCTTTCTTCAGCTTGAATGTGAACGTGAACACTTAGACCAGAACACCATGGAACCGCTCTACCTGGAAGGGTCGCCCAAGACCCCGCATGTGCATTTCGACCCCGTGACCGGGATGCTCGAGCTCAAGGGCCGCTCCATCCCCGAGAACAGCGTCGATTTCTACAAGCCCTTGATCGACTGGATCGACAAGTACGGGCGACAGCCCAGCGCCAAGACCTCCCTGCATGTGCAGCTCGAGTACTTCAATACGAGCTCCAGCAAGTGCATCCTCGACGTGTTCAAGAGACTGGAGCCGATCCGCGCGGCCGGCAACGAGGTCACGGTGCTCTGGCACTACGAGGCGGATGACGAGGACATGCTGGAAGCCGGTGAGGACTACTCGGGGATCATCAACCTGCCGTTCAAGATGATCCAGATCGCCGAGGTGAACGGCGACTAGCGGCCGAACCGCCTCGGGAATAGGCGCATCACGCGGGGGAACACCTCGAAGTGCAGCGTGCCGCAAAGCAGCAGCACCATCATCCACAGCATCATCACGTTCCCTCCGAGCGTGCTCATGCGCATGCCGAGGAACTGCTTCGCAGGCGCATAGAAGTGCGCGGCGAGGAATCCGGGACGGGGCTCCTCATAGATGGGATCGCTCTTGCGCACCAGCTCGCCACCGTGCTCGACGATGACATGCAGGTCGTTCTTGTTGGTCACCACATCCGCGAGGCCATCGTTCCGGTGCGTATCGAGCAGTTCGAAGTAGGCGGCCCGCGCTTCAGGCGTGGCGGTCATCTCGGCGATCAAGCGCTCCTTGCCCCGCTCGGCCTCCTTATAGGTGGCGCGGTAGTGCAGTATCAGTTTCTCCAACGCCTCGTCAACCGCATCCAGAAGTTCATTATCGCATGATTCAACGGTGAGGCGCCCCAGACCGCTGATCGCGAAGCCGTTGAGGCGCGCTTGCTCATTGATCAGCTCGTGGCGCAGCACATCGAGGTCGTGCGCCACATGGGAACGGTCCGCGCCGGGATCCCCAAGCGTGTGGCGGGCCTCATCCACCCGGTTCTGCAAGTCGGATATCCAGAGGTCCTTCTTCCAGTTGGCGGTCTTCATGCGCTGATCGAACGCATAGAAATTGCGCTCGTACGGGTTCTCCATGAACTGGGTCACGGCCAGCGCCTCATACGCCCACCGGCTGGCCATCACGTTGCCCACCCACGGCACGCTGCGCTGCGAACCGAACCACGGATGCAGCTTGTCGAACTTCACGATGATGCCGCTGAAGAGCAGCTGCGGGATGATCAGCACCGGGATGAGGATGTAGATCACCTTGGCGCTGTTGAAGCTGGCGCTCACGTTCAAACCGAGGGCGTTGGCGAAGCAACTCGTGCTGAAGAGCACCAGCCAGTGCGCCCAGCCCAGCGCCTGGATCCCCAGCACCGCGTTGGCCACGAGGACGAACAAGCCGGTCTGGATGGCGGAGATGATGAAGAGGATGCCCAGCTTGCTGGTGAGATAGCTGAGCCAGCTCAGGTCCAGGAACTTCTCGCGAGCCAGGATCTTCCGGTCACGGATGATCTCCTCCGCGCTCACCGTGAGGCCCAGGAAGAGCGCCACGATCACCGCGATGAACAAGTACTGCGGCAGGTTCTCATTGGTGCGGAACACATAGGCCCCGACATCGCCGCTGCCGAAATACTTCAGGAAGAACGACATGAAGAAGGCCAGCGCAGGCGCCTCTAGGAGATTGATGAGCACGTACTGCCGGTTGGCCAGCTTGCTCAGCAGGTCGCGCTTGAAATAGACCTTCAGCTGCGCGATGCGGTCCGGAATGGTGAAGGTGCTGCGGGGCACCGATCGCTCCTCTGGCACTTGTGCAACGCGCACCTCCATCTGGGCGCGGAACACTTCGTTCCACGCATCCGGGCCGATGCGCCGCTGATCCGTCTCGTTGCCGTACTCATCCACCAAGCGTGCTTCCAGGATGTTGAAGATCTGCTCCGGGTTCACGTTGCCGCAGGCCCGGCACTGGCCCACGTCGCTGTCCACCTGCCCGGTCACCTTCTTGAAGTACACCACCGCGTCCACGGGGTCGCCGTAGTAAACGGGATGGCCCTCCTGGTCCATCAGCAGCAGCTTGTCGAAGAGCTTGAAGATGTCGGAGCTGGGCTGGTGGATGACCACGAAGACGAGCCTGCCCTTCAGGGCGAGCTCCTTCAGCAGGTCCATGATGTTCTCGCTGTCGCGGGAGCTGAGGCCGCTGGTGGGCTCATCCACGAAGAGCACGCTGGGCTCGCGGATGAGCTCCAGCGCGATGTTGAGGCGCTTGCGCTGCCCGCCGCTGATGGTCTTCTCCAGCGGGCTGCCCACCTTCAGGTCCTTGGTCTCATAGAGGCCCAGGGTATGCAGCATGCGCAGGGTGCGCTCGGCCACCTGCTCATCGCTGAGGCCGCCGAAGGAGAGCTTCGCGTTGAAGAAGAGGTTCTGGTACACGGTGAGCTCCTCGATCAGCAGATCGTCCTGGCTCACGTGGCCGATGACGCCGCGGATGCGCTCGCGCTCCGCATGCACGTCGATGCCATTGATGGTGACCCGGCCGCGCGTCGGCGCGATGTTGCCGTTCAGGATGTTCAGCAGCGTGCTCTTGCCGCTGCCGCTGCCGCCCATGATGCCGATGAGCTTGCCGCTCGCCTCAGCAAGATGGAGCTCATGAAGGCCCTCGCGCCCGTTGGGGAAGGTGTACGTGATGCCATCGGCGCGGAACACGATGCGCGGACGGTCCTGCTTGGCCATGAACGCCTGCAGGATGTCGCTGTAGTAGATGGGCACTCCGCTGGGGGGCCGAACGCTGCTGCCATTGCCCAGCACGTAATGGTAGTCGCGGCTGATGCGCTGGCCGTTGAGCAGGATCTCATCGGGGCCGTCATAGCGCATCACATAGAGGTTCACGCTCGGCACATTGAGCACCCGCACCTCGCCATCGAGCCCGTGCGCATGAAGGTGCTTAGAGGCCAGCATGGGGCTGGAACCGGCCGCGTTGATGTAGAGCATGTGCTCCGCGTCGAGCCGCTCCTCGGCTTCCGCGCAGACGAAGGCACGGCACCGCGCGAAATCCTGCTGCGCGATGTTGAAGGTCTCCGCGACAGTGCTGACGAACTCATCTTCCTGCGCCGTCACCTCGCCATCGGCGTGGATGAACTCGAGCAAATGAAGCAGCACCACGAACTTCTGGCGCTGCGCGAGCTCTTCGTTCACCTGGGTGCAGATCTTCAGGACCTTCACCGAATTGAGCGAGGTGCGCTTGCGGCCGGCACGGCCGTTCCCGGCGCCATGGAAGGCCTGCACGAAGGCTTGATAGCGCGCCATGTGGGCGGCGGCGGTCTCCGGTCCGAATTGCTTGCGCAGGAAGCGCTCAAGGATGGCGGCATTCTCCGGCCGTGCGCCAAGGCCCACCTCCTCGCCTTTGGCGATGATGGCGAACAACTGCAGCAGGGCCTTGAGGATCTTCTCGCTCATACGCACCGCTCCTGCGGGATCCCCGAAAAAGGTCCCAAGAAGAGCGCCCCTCTAAACGGGAGGGGCGCTCAAAGGTTCCGCAGCGCGGAGCTGCTACTTCTTGAAGCCGATGAGCATCACCGCGCAGCCGCTGCCAGCCTTGCTGGGGTCCAGGTGGGCCTCCACGATCACATCCAAGGTGTTCGCGATGGACAGGTCCCAGTAGGGCGCGCTATGGTGGTCCTTGTTGGTGAAAAGCAGATTGCGTTGCTGGTCGAAGACGCTGAACAGCAGGGTGCCATCGGAATCGCCGCTGCATGCGGCAACCCTGTACGTGGTGCCCCCGAAGAGCGTGAGCTGGAACTCGGCTACCTCATCGCCTTGGAGCAGCGCACGGTAGAACTGCCCGTCCGGGATGTAGTTGGCTGTGATATGCGCTTCACAGCGCGTGGCGATAGGCTGGCAGAGGGTCTGGGCCTGTACGGTGGTGCCTAGGGCGAGGAGAGCGATGGCGGTCAGGGTCCTGGTCATGTTCAGGCGAGGATCATGTTGCGGATGGCGGTGACCTTGGCGGCGATGGCAGCCACTTGCTCCGGTGTCAAC
This sequence comes from Flavobacteriales bacterium, assembly GCA_016715995.1. GTDB lineage: Bacteria > Bacteroidota > Bacteroidia > Flavobacteriales_F > PHOS-HE28 > PHOS-HE28. The sequence goes on along the minus strand of JADJXF010000020.1, from coordinate 29,648 downwards.
TCCGCCGATGAGGTGCTGTTGATGTACGTGGTCTTCTTACCGGCATCGGTCACTGGCTGTTCATACGTGTAGGTCATCTTCACGCCATCCATGGCCGTTCGGAGTTCCTTCAGGCCCTTCAGCAGCGCATCGGCCTGACCATCCTTGTTCGTGGCATCCACCACGGCGGCAAGGCCATCGAGCGTGCCTTTCTGCTCGGCTACCCGGGTCATCAACTCCTTGCTCCCGGCAGAAGCAGGGTCCGCCAGGATCAAATGCATCGATTCGATCCAACCACCGGCCAGCACCCAGGCGCTCACATCGTGGGCCTCATTGTTCTTCAGGTATTGGTCGGCCGCCCGGAAGGCCACGCCGCTGAAACGAAGCAGGCTATCCTCCGCGCCCATGTTGGCCTTGAAGCGGTCAATCAAGGCCTTATCGAAGGCATTGCTCAGTTCCAATTTGCCTCCCAAACGCTCAATGGCTTGCAAGGTCGCCAGCGAACGCTGCCCATCACGATGAATGGTGGCGTACGAGAGGTCCGCACCGAAGACGCCAAGCAAGGTGGCCTGTGCCATGCGCGCGGTCACCGCATCGCCTTTCTCCAAGGGGGCCGCCAGCTCCTTCTGGTACTTCAGCCCGGCCTTGCGGATGGCGAGCGCTGTCTGCACCGGCGAAGGCACGTTGAAGAACTTGCCGCCGACGCCAAGGATCTCGGTCTCCTTCGGGGTGTCGTCGGTGGTCAGCGTATCGGCGCCCTTGGTGTCGCCTTCGGTCGCGCCGCCGCCACAAGAGGCGAGAAGCAGGAGGAAGGCCATTCCTGGAGCGCAGGAGATGGAGCGGAAGGATGCCATGCGGAACAGAGTGAGGATGGGAGTTGCGGCACCGAAGGTAGCCGGGGCCTATGCCGCTCCCGGCCGCGCAATGTTCCAGTTTTCAACACGCGTGGACTAGCGGGCCATGCGCCACGTCCTGAGGCGCGAGCCCCGGAGCGCGTACCATCCGATGTACAGGTAGAATGGCACCAGCAGCCAGTATGCGACCTGCGAGCCTTGGGGCGAGGACTGCCCTGCCATGGCTGTCCAGACCGGCATAGCCAAGGCACCACCGAGGATGGCCATGATCAGCAACGCGGATCCGGTCTTGAGCGCAGGACCGATGCCATCCACCGCCAGGGGCCAGATGGCCGGCCACATCAAGGCGTGGCCGAGACCGAGCATGGCCACGAAGATCACTGACAGCGGCAACTGGACCGTTCGCACGGACAAGGAAGCCAGGTCGAGGAGCAGGAACGGAGCAGTGCGGTCCGTGCCGGAGAAGAGCACACCGGCAACGCACACCAGCGCCACCAGCGCGGAGAGCGCTAATGCCTTGCCCTGGGAGATGAACCGCGGGATCAGCGCGATGCCCAGCACGTAACCGATGAGCATCGCCGCCAGGGTGAGGCTCGTGAGCGTCTTCGCCACATCGAGCGGCGTTCCAAGCCTCTCCGCATAGAGGGCGATGCTGTCGCCCGCGAGCACCTCGGCCCAAACGTAAACGAAGAGCGCGACTACGCCCAGGATCAGCTGCGGATGCTTCAACGTCGAAGCCGCGGGCGTTGCACCAGTGCCCGCATCCTCCTCCTCGATCGGCGGCAGCGGGGAGAAGCGGATGAGAACGGCAGCCAGCAGGAGCGCCGCCCCCAGCACCGCATACGGCATGATCACCAGCCGTGCGCGCTCATCGAGCAGCAGCGCGCGGGCCGTGCCATCAACGAGCGCCAGGTCCGTCTTGAGCTGATCCGCGTCCACGAGGATGAGCGCACCCAGGATGAACGGGGCCACGATGCCGCCCACCTTGTTGCAAATTCCCATGATGCTGATCCGCTTCGCCGCGCTCGCGATCGGACCAACCACCGTGACGTACGGATTACTGGCCGTCTGCAGCAGCGCGAGCCCGGTGCCGATGGTGAAGAAACCGGTGAGGAACAGTCCTGCGGAACGCGCTTGGGCGGCAGGTATGAAGAGGAATGCGCCGACCGCCATCACCGCGAGGCCGAGCGCCATGCCGTTCTTCATGCCGGTCCGCCGCAGCACGACGGAGGCCGGCAAGGCCATCACGAAATAGGAAGCGTAGAACGCGAAGGGCACCACCATCGATGCCTCGAAGTCGCTCAGTTCGCAGGCGATGCGCATGAACGGAATCAACGGGCCGTTGAGCCAAGTGACGAAGCCGAACAAGAAGAAGAGCGAGCCGAGGATGAGGATGGCCGTACGGGCCTGGCGTGGATTGGCGCTCATGCGGCGGTGAATGTATCCGGGGCCTATTGCACACGGAATCGCGGGAACCACGGACCGCCAACAGCCGCCTGTGCACCAGCGCTGCCGCTACCAGTTCACCGCCTTCTTGTAGTAGCGCGGAAAACGGACCCGTTTGCGCATCGCTTGATAATAGCGGTTCCAGAGCGGGGTCTCCAGCTCATAGGCCGGAGCCCCGTCGTTCTCCGTGGCCGCCTTCTTCGCCGATGTTGCCTTCTTGCGTGCCATGACCAACAGACAATCGAACCCGGCAATTTGTTGCCCGGGCGATCAAACCGGTCGCTCGCCTGACAGATCCATGACGATGAGCGGTGCGCACCTTTGCCCATCGCCGCATGTACGCTGATGTGATCCTTCCACTGGCCGTTCCGGGCCGCTTCACCTTTCGGGTGCCTGATACGGTGCAGGGCCTGCTCCCAGGAATGCGCGTGGCCGTGCCCTTCGGTCGCGGCGGCAAGCTTTACGGCGGCTTGGTGCGACGTGTGCATGACGATGACCCCAGCACCGCCGCGCGCGAAATCCTCTCCGTTCTGGATCAGGCGCCCATCGTCCATGAGCACCAATTCCTGCTCTGGGAGCGCATCGCCGAGCACTATCTGTGCACCCTGGGCGAGGTGATGATCTGTGCGCTACCGGGCCAGCTCACTTTGAGCAGCGAGACGCGCATCATCGTGAATCCCTTCGTCCTGGAGGAGCCGCGCCGCGCCGATCGCTCGGCGGTGTTGATCGATGCGCTCGTGGACAAGGAGGCGCTGAGCATGAAGCAGGCCGGCGAGCTGCTCGGCCTCAAAGACCCCATGCCCGCCATCAAGCGGCTCATCGATGAAGGCATCGTGATCGTGGAGGAAGAGATGCGCGACCCGTGGAAGCCGCGGATGCTCACCTACGTGCGCCTCACCGCTGCAGCGAGCAACGAAGAGGCGCTACACGTCTGGTTCGACAGGCTGGAGAAGAAAGCACCCAAGCAATTGGCCCTGCTCATGCGCTACGTGGAGCTGAGCCGCTGCATGAGCGATGCCCCGCTGGAAGTGGAGAAGAACAAGCTCTTGCATCTGAGCGGCTCCTCCCCCGCTGCGCTGAATCCGCTCATTGAAAAGGGCCTCTTCGAGACCTACGAGCGCGAGGCAGGAATGCCCGCCGCTGAGGCCATCGAGAAGCCGGGACCAACGCTCTCCACCGCCCAGGTAAAGGCATTGGATGAGGTGCGCGTCGGATTCGAGACCAAGGATGTGGTGCTGCTGCGCGGCGTCACCTCCTCGGGCAAGACGGAGCTGTTCACCACGCTCATCGACGAGGCGGTAAAGGATGGTGGCCAAGTGCTCTACCTGCTTCCGGAAATCGCCCTCACGGCGCAGATCATCGAGCGGCTGCGCGCGCGCTTCGGTGAGCGCATCGCGGTATTCCATTCGCGCATGGCACCGCACGAAAGGGCCGACCTCTGGTTGCGCATGGCGCATGACAAGGACGCGCCTTCCATCGTCGTGGGGGCGCGCTCCGCGCTCTTCCTTCCTTTCGACTGTTTGCGGTTGGTCGTGGTGGACGAGGAGCACGACCCCAGCTACAAACAACACGACCCCGCGCCGCGCTACAACGCTCGCGACATGGCCATCGTGCTGGCCGCATTGCATGGTGCTAAAACGCTTCTTGGCAGCGCCACGCCCAGCTTGGAGAGCCGCTACAACGCGCAGCAGGGGAAGTACGGATATGCGGAATTGCTCGCGCGGTACGGTGATGTGGCCATGCCGTCGATCACGCTGGTCGATCTACGCGACGCACAGCGAAGGCGCAGCATGCACGGCCATTTCAGCCAGACGCTGGTCGATGCCATCGCGCAGGCGCTGGCGAAGCGTGAGCAGGCCATTCTGTTCCAGAACCGTCGCGGTTATGTGCCGGTGTGGCAGTGCGAGAGCTGCGCCTGGGTGCCCAACTGCGATCACTGCGATGTGAGCCTCACCTACCACAAGCGGCTGCACCAGCTGCGTTGCCATTACTGCGGCCGCACGTACCCGCCGCCCACGCAATGCGGCCAATGCGGAAGCGCGCGCCTGCGCATGATCGGCTTCGGCACGGAGAAGATCGAGGAGGAGATCAGTGGGCTTTTCCCCGATGCGCGCATAGCCCGCATGGATCAGGACACCGTGCGCGGAAGACAGGCGTTGGACCGCATTCTCACGGGTTTCGCGCAGGGCGCCATCGACATCCTCGTGGGCACGCAGATGGTGACCAAGGGCCTCGACTTCGACCACGTGAGCACCGTGGGCATCCTCAGCGCCGATAGCCTGTTGCGCTTCCCTGACTTCCGCGCGCACGAACGAGCCTTCCAGCTCATGGCGCAGGTGGCGGGCCGCTCAGGCCGCCGCGAGAAGCCGGGCAATGTGGTGATCCAGGCCTTCGATGTGCGCCATCCGGTGCTCGACCTGGTGACGCGCCACGACGTGGAAGGATTCTACGCGCGCGAGTCGGAGCACCGGCGCGCGCACGGCTATCCGCCCTTCATGCGCCTGCTTGCGCTCACGCTGCGGCATCGTGATGAGGAACGCGTGGCCGCCACAGCCGCCGCGCTCTCCATCACTCTGCGCGAGCGATTGGGCGACCGCGTGCTCGGCCCGGACATCCCCGCCGTGGCCTGGGTGAAGGACAAGCACATCCGCAACCTGCTGGTGAAGCTGCGCCGCTCCGCTCACCACGAAGAGAAGCTCTTCGTGCGCGACACCATCGACCGCGTCTTCGCCGATCCCGTGCACCGCGCCGTGCAGCTGATCACGGATGTCGATCCGATGTGAGTTCAACGCTCCACTGCGATACGCAGGGCTGCTCGACCACGCTCTTCATCCATCTCCAACAGATAGAGTGATGGCGTGAGCGCGGAGACATCGATCCAATGCTCTGTCTCAGCGACAGCGATCATTCCATTCAGCGCAACGCGGCCGTCAGCTGTCAGCAACCGCCACTGCGCGCTGCACTTCGCGTCGTCGCGTGCAATGCGAAAACGATCAACTACAGGATTGGGCCCAACGTTCCAATGCGCCGCATCCACTTCCGCGATTCCGATGGAGCTGCACGGCGTGCGATGGCTGTCGATGAACATCTTCGCATTGAGCAGCGCGGGGAAGGCGCAGCCACTGTGGTCAAGCGCGGCGCCCGCGCTCTGCCCTTGCACCGAGGGCGCGCCGTTGCTCTGCATCGCGGCGATGGCCACTGAACTGTTCTGGTAGAACACATGGTTGTCGCCCTCGCAGTAGATGATGCGCGTGGGGCATGTGGGCGCCCAGTCGTAGAGGTCGTTGTCGCGCAGCGCCTGGCGGAAGGGATGATCCGGATCATTGATGAAGTCCTGCAGCACAGCATCGATGATGATCTCGCTGGGCGCGGCCGGCATGATGGCATCCACCGCGCCTGATCCGTTGTTGCCTTGGAAGAGCGGCGGCAGCAAGGTGGCCCACGGCTCCTCGATGATCTCGTCCACCTCGCCGAAGAGCCCCGGATACACGTAGCGGTATGAGAGGATCACGTAGGGCAGGTAGTACGGCGCGGGATAGGGATCAGGCGAGACCATTACCTGCGCCTGCACGCCGCTCACGTCGTAAGGCCCGCTGCACGGCGCACTGGCGGTAACGGTGAACTCATCGGTGTGCTCCTCCTGCAGCAGGCGATGCGTGGCCGCGCAGGCATGACCGCCCTGCGAATATCCGATAAGGAACAACTGGCCATTCAGTTGCACGTTGCGCTGGGCGCAGAACTCGCGCGCGGCGCGGAGCATGTCGCGGCTGGCCGTGGCCTCCGATGCAGCGTGGATGTACGGATGCGGGCCAGGGCTGTCGCCGAGGCCGAGGTAGTCGGGCAGCACGGCCACATAATCATCGGCGGCGAGGTAGTACCCCACCACCATCTCACTGCTAATCCGCGAGGGCACATCCTGCCGGTTGAGAATGGTGCCATGGTGGTACGCGGCCATAGCGTGCTGGCAGGTGGAGCCCACAGGTATCACCACCGCTCCGCTGGCAATGGTGGGCTGTCCGAAGGGATCGATGGTGTGATAGATCAGCCGGTGCGCCTCGATCGTGTAGTCCGCGCCCACGATGCCTTGTGCGGCGAGTTCCGTTGGCGTGTAGGCGATCAGCAGTGAATCACTGATGAGGTACTGCGCGCGCAGCGTGACGGAGGTGATCGCGATTGTGAAGAAGAGTACGGATCGAAGCATTGGCGGCAGGGTTAGCGCCGCTCAAGGTATCAGGTTGGACGATCGGTGGATGCAGCCTTAAACAATGCCACCAGCGCAGGCCAAGGCATCGTCTCCGGCGACGGCGCCTCGACGAACACCTCGGCACTTGTGAACGGATGCCTGAACCGCAGGGATCGCGCGTGCAATCCGATGCTGCGGTCCTTCATCGCGCGGCGTGCGCCGTACTTCACATCGCCCATGATCGCATGGCCCCACTCAGCGAGCTGCGCGCGGATCTGGTGGAAGGCGCCGCCTTCGGGCGTCGCTTCCACAAGCGCATATCGATCACCTTGAGCGAGCAGCTTCACATGCGTGCGTGCCGGTTCTACCTCACCCTGTTTCACGGTGCGCGCCTTGCGATTCCGTTCATCATGAATCAAGTGGTGCTCGATCACAACGGATGGCTCATCCACGTTCCCTTCAACGATTGCCCAGTAGCGCTTCTTGATATGGCGCTCGCGGAACAGCGCTTGCAGGGCGCTGTTCGCATCTGCGGTTCGCGCCAGCATCACCACGCCGCTCACGGGGCGGTCAATGCGGTGCGCGAGCTCGAGCGTTGGCTCCTTTCGTTCGCGGCGTAGCCACATAAGCAGATCCTCATCCCCCGTGGGATCGCTTTGCACGGGCATGCCCGCTGGCTTGCACACGATGAGCAGGTGCGCATCCTCCAGCAGCACGGTCGGCGCCGCCATCAGTACTGCTCCTTCGCGCTGGGGAAATCCTTGCTGCGCACATCGCGCACGTAGCCGCTCACGGCATCGGAGATCACCTCGTGCAGGTCGGCGTAGCGCCGCAGGAAGCGCGGGTTGAACTCCTTGTTGATGCCGAGCATGTCGTGCAGCACCAGCACCTGGCCATCGACGCCATGGCCCGCGCCGATGCCGATGACCGGTATGCTCACGCTCTTGGCCACTTCTTCCGCGAGCTTGGCGGGTATCTTCTCCAGCACCAAGGCGAAGCAGCCCGCTTCTTCCAGGAGCATGGCATCCTCTCGCAGGCGCTGGGCCTCGGCCTCTTCCTTCGCTCGCACCACGTAGGTGCCGAATTTGTAGATGCTCTGCGGCGTGAGGCCGAGGTGGCCCATCACCGGGATGCCGGCCGTGAGGATGCGCTCGATGGATCCGATGACCTCGCGGCCGCCTTCGAGCTTCACAGCGTGCGCGCCGCTCTCCTTCATGATCCGGATGGCGCTGTTGAGCGCTCCCTTGCTGTTGCCCTGGTAAGTGCCGAAGGGCAAATCGACCACGACGAGGGCCCGCTGGCAGCCGCGCACCACGGCGCTCGCGTGGTAGATCATCTGGTCGAGCGTGATGGGCAGCGTGGTCTCGTGACCGGCCATCACGTTGCTGGCGCTGTCGCCCACCAAGATCACATCGATGCCTGCGCCGTCCACCAGACGGGCGAGGGAATAGTCGTAGGCGGTGAGCATGGCGATGGGCACGCCGTCGGCCTTCATCTCCAGCAGCGTATGGGTGGTCACGCGTTTAGCGTCGCCGGTTGCCGTGCTCATGGGGGTTGCCACCTGCGGAGCTCGATGGCCGTCCGCCGGGGGCCGTAAAGCTAGGCGGACGCACCGGTCGCCCACGCCCATCGGCCGCTGGTCAAACGCACCGCAGCGCCACGTTCATCCGGCTATCTTTGGCCGCCTGCCAAGGAACACCATGCGCACAAGCCTCCTGCTCATCCCATTCGCCGTTGCCCTGCTTCTCGCCTGCAACAACGATCTCGACATTAATGCCGAATACGAGGATCGGACGATCGTGTACGGTCTGCTCAACCAGCGCGATTCCGTCCACTTGGTGAAGATCAACAAGGCCTTCCTCGGCGAGGGCAATGCGTTCGACATGGCCACGGTGCCGGATTCAAATGAATACGGGGATGAGTCGATCACCTACGCCATGGTCTTCCGCCTGAATGATTCGGGGAATGCCATCGACTCCTTCCCGCTGCGCGATACGCTCGTCACCAACCGCGAGCCGGGCAGCTTCAATGCGCCTGTGCAGAAGCTCTACTACTTCACCACGCCCTTCGTGCAGCAGCTCAACGCGGGCCGCATGTTCCTGCAACAGGACCAATCCTATCGCATCCGCTTGGTGGTGAAGGGACGCGAGATCACCGCCACCACGCCCATCACCAACGATTTCACGATCTCCGCCGTTGACCAGGACACCGGCGGCACCTTCGCCAGCCGCGTGGGTCTGGTGAACTCCGCAGGCGAATTCAGCAACTATGAATTCAATTGGGCGTCGCGGCGCGACGACAAGCGCTTCGTGGTGCAGTTCCGGTTCCGTTACGACGAGGTCTACGGCACCGACACAGTCAAGATGGAATACAACCAGAACATGGGCTCGCGGGTCGCTGCCAACTCCACTGTCTTCGAAGACCTCTTCGTCACCCTGAACGGGCAGGCCTTCTTCAGCGGGTTGTCAGGCTTCGTGAGGAGCAATCCGAATTGGGCCGCTGCTGACAAGCGCATCTTCCGGGGCATGGACTTCCTGGTGAGCGTGGCGAACGACGACTTTCATACCTACCTCACGCTCACCGAGCCGGTCACAGGCATCATTGAGGACCGGCCGGTGTACAGCAACATCGATGGCGCGCTCGGCGTGTGGGGCAGCCGCTATACCAAGAACGTCATCGGCAAGCGGCTGAACGGGAATAGCTTGGAGGAGCTGGCGAACGGCACCTACACCTCCGATCTACGCTTCTGCTCCGCACTGGACCCTGGAGGCGCTTTCAGCTGCAACTGATTCTGTCGATCTGACAGCGTTCGGGACCCGCTATTGTCGCGGCTTCGTGCGTTCATGGCAGCTTTATCCCCAAGAGGGGCGGTGGCATGGACATTGATCCACCGGCGCCGCGTCCAAAGACCAATCAACAACCCCCAATGAGCAAGATCATCGGCATCGACCTTGGCACCACCAACAGCTGCGTGGCCGTGATGGAAGGCAACGAGCCCGTTGTCATCGCCAACAGCGAAGGCAAGCGCACCACACCGAGCATCGTGGCCTTCGTGGAAGGCGGCGAGCGCAAGGTGGGCGACCCCGCCAAGCGCCAGGCCATCACCAACCCCACCAACACCATCTTCTCCATCAAGCGCTTCATGGGCAACACCTATGAAGAGGACGCCAAGGAGATCGCCCGCGTGCCCTACAAAGTGGTGCGTGGCGGCAACGGGATGCCGCGCGTGGCCATCGGCGACCGCGAGTACAGCCCGCAGGAGATCAGCGCGATGATCCTGCAGAAGATGAAGAAGACGGCAGAGGATTACCTCGGCACCACCGTGACCGAAGCCGTCATCACCGTGCCCGCCTACTTCAACGATGCGCAGCGCCAAGCCACCAAGGAAGCCGGTGAAATCGCTGGACTGAAGGTGCGGCGCATCATCAACGAGCCCACTGCGGCCGCGCTGGCCTACGGCCTCGACAAGAAGCACAAGGACCAGAAGATCGTAGTCTTCGACTGCGGCGGCGGCACCCACGACGTGAGCGTGCTGGAACTGGGCGACGGCGTGTTCGAAGTGAAGAGCACGGATGGCGATACCCACCTGGGCGGCGACGACTTCGACCAGGTGATCATCGATTGGCTGGCCGATGAGTTCAAGGGCCAGTTCAGCATCGACCTGCGCAGGGACCCCATGGCGCTGCAACGCTTGAAGGAAGCCGCCGAGAAGGCCAAGATCGAGCTCAGCTCCACGACCAGCAGCGAGATCAACCTGCCCTACATCATGCCGGTCGATGGCATCCCGCAGCACTTGGTGCGGAGCCTCACCCGCGCCAAGTTCGAGCAGCTCGCCGACAGCCTCATCAAGCGCACCATCGCGCCGTGCGAGAGCGCGCTGAAGAATGCCGGGCTGAAGACCACCGACATCGACGAGGTGATCCTCGTGGGCGGCAGCACCCGCATCCCGGCCATCCAGGAAGCGGTGAAGAAGTTCTTCGGCAAGGAGCCCAGCAAGGGTGTGAACCCCGATGAGGTGGTGGCCGTTGGCGCCGCGATTCAGGGCGGTGTGCTCACTGGCGATGTGAAGGATGTGCTCCTGCTCGATGTGACCCCGCTGAGCCTCGGCATAGAGACCATGGGCGGCGTGATGACCAAGCTCATCGAGGCCAACACCACCATCCCCACCAAGAAGAGCGAGACCTTCAGCACGGCCAGCGACAGCCAGCCCAGTGTGGAGATCCATGTGCTACAAGGCGAACGTCCCATCGCGGCGGGCAACCGCACCATCGGCCGCTTCCACCTCGATGGCATCCCGCCTGCGCCGCGCGGTGTGCCGCAGATTGAAGTGACCTTCGACATCGACGCCAACGGCATCCTGCACGTGGGCGCCAAGGACAAGGCCACCGGCAAGGAACAGAGCATCCGCATCGAGGCCAGCAGCGGCCTGAGCAAGGAGGAGATAGAGAAGATGAAGAAGGAAGCGGAAGCCAACGCAGATGCAGACCGGAAGGCCCGCGAGACCGTGGACAAACTCAACGCCGCCGATAGCCTCATCTTCCAGACCGAGAAGAGCCTGAAGGAATACGGCGACAAGATCCCCGACGAGAAGAAGAAGCCGATTGAGGATGCGTTGGGCCGCCTGAAGGATGCCCACAAGGCGCAGGACCTGGAGGCGTGCGAGAAACTGATGGCTGAATTGAACACCGCGTTCCAGGCCGCGAGCCAGGAGATGTACAACGCCGCGCAGCAGGCGCAGGCCAACGGCAATACCGGCGGCAGCGCGAGCAGCACGGACCCCGACGTGAAGGATGTCGATTTCGAAGAGGTGAAGGACAGCAAGTAGGGGTCGGTCATGACCGACCCGGACTTGCCAGCCGGAGCAGCGCAAAACAACAAGCCCCGCATCCGCGGGGCTTGTTGTTTTCATATTGAATGCGTCTTCAGCGCACGGTGTGCACCTTCCCGTCGATGTAATCCTCTTCGCGCACCTTCTGCCCGGCCGCATCGAAGTACACCCAGGTGCCGATGCGCTGCGAATCCATGCGCATCCGGTTGTAGCGCGCGCGCCCCTGGCTCCGCAACGCCCCGCCCGGATAGTATTCCATTTGCTCCACCTCCAGCCGTCCCTTGTCCACCAGTCGCAACAGGCTGATGGGCAGGCCATCGGCGGCGTAGAGTTCCAGCCGCGTGAAGCACGGTTCCTTGCGATGCCGCTCCTCACGGTAGCGAAGCTGGCCATTCACGTAATGATCCTCGAAGGCCACCACAGTGCCCTCTACGTAGCGCGTCTCCGACCGCGCCATGCCGTTCGGATGCCAGGAACGCAGCAAGCATCGGGTGTCGTCGATGGCCTTGAACTCTCGCTCCAGGGTGCCATCGCGGTAGTAGTTCTTATACACGGTGAGCTTCCCATCGTCGTAGTAGCCGCGATGCATCAATTGGCCATTTCCGTAGCGGTCCTCCACCCATCCGGTGCAGGGGAAGCCCGCGCAGAGGCGCAGGGAGTCGCCGTTGGTCAGGTGGTTGAAGGCCTCGTAGCGGTTGAGCTCGGGCAGCGGGTCCTCCCCCGCATCGCCCATGATGAAATGCTCATCCTGCGCCAGCATCAGCGTATCCGCTTGTGCGACCGTATTCAGGATCGAGAGAAGCCCCCCCCAGAGGAAGAGCGCGCGGTGCGCTTCCATATGCGGCCTTGAACGCGCCGGTCCAGTGGACGGTTACGCGGTGCTGGCCGCTGGCACCCGGGCGATGCGCCAGTTCAACGCGCCTTGCAGCACCGTCATCAATGGGCTGATGAGGTTGAAGAAGCAGAACGGCAGGTAGGCCATGGTGGCCACGCCGAGCACCCCGCCCATGTAAGCCCCGCAGGTATTCCATGGCACCAAGGCGCTGGTCACCGTTCCGCTGTCCTCCAAGGTGCGGCTCAGCACCTGGGGCGCCAGGCCGCGCTCCCGGAACACCGGTGCGAACATGCGGCCGGGCACTACGATGCTCAGGTACTGGTCGGAGGCCGTGGCGTTCACCACGATGCAACTGCCCGCCGTCGCCGCGATGAGCGAGCCGTCGCTGCGCACGCGGGAGAGTATGGCCGCCGCTAGCCGCTGCAACAGGCCCGTGCCTTCCATGGCGCCGCCGAAGACCATGGCGCAGAGGATGAGCCAGATGGTCTTGAGCATGCCGGCCATGCCATTGGTGGTGAGCAATTCATCCACCGTGGCATTGCCGGTGGTCACCGCAGTCCCGCTGCCCATGGTGCCCACCACTACCTTATAGTAGTGTCGCCAGGTATCGCCGCCGGCCAGCTCGGCGAGCAAGGGGCGCTGGAACACCAAGGCGAACAGCGCACCGAGCACCACCCCGATGAAGAGCGCGGGCAGCGCCGGCACCTTCCGCCAGATCATCACCACCACCGCGAGGGGCACCAGGTAGAGCCACCAGCCGATGCTGAAGCGGGAATGGATGGCCGCGCGCAGCTCATCCACGCCGGCCAGCGCGCCGCCGGGCGAAGCGAACAGCCCGATGCCCAGGAAGGCCAGCAACGCGATGGCGATGGATGGGACGGTGGTGTTGAGCATGTAGCGGATGTGCGTGAAGAGGTCCGTGCCGGCCACGGCAGGCGCGAGGTTCGTGGTATCGCTCAGCGGGCTCAGCTTGTCGCCGAAGTAGGCGCCGCTGATCACCGCACCCGCCACCATCCCTTCGTGGAAGCCGAGCGCCTTGCCGATGCCCATGAGGGCGATGCCCACCGTGGCCGCGGTGCTCCATGAACTGCCTGTGGCCAATGACACCACACAGCATACCGCGCAGGCCGCCACCAGGAACACCTTCGGCGAGAGCAGCAGCAGCCCATGGTCGATCATGGCCGGCACGATGCCGCTGATGAGCCAGGTGCCAGCCAGCGCGCCAATGAGCAGCAGGATGAGCAGCGCGCCCAGCGCCGTGTTGATGCTGCGAACGATGTGCTCCAGCAGATCGCCGAAGGCATGCCTGTTGAACAGACCGATGGTGATGGCCACCGCCGCCGCGAAGAGCAGCGCGAGCTGATTGGGTCCATCCAGCCCCGCATCCGCGAACACCAGCACGTTGCACACCAGCAGGCCGACGAGCACCAGCAGCGGCACCAGGGCTTGCAGCAGCGTGGGCGCGCGCTCCGAAGAAGGCGTTGTCATCGCTGGAAATATAGGCGCGCCTGGTTCTTCGGAGCCGGCATAGCCTTCTGCGAATCGCCAAGCACCTCCTTAACATTTTTTCAACCATTGCTTGTTTCGTATCGACCGACCCTATACTTTGCACCGCAAGAACCGTGGATCCCTACCACCTCTTGCCAACCACCTAACCCAAACCCGTTCAGCTTCACAGCTACGCTCCCAACACATTTACCGAGGTCCGTCACGCATCATTCACGGTGAATGATGGACCGTGCATCAGGCGCGTGAGCGCCTTGCCAACGGCGGTGGCCCGCTATGCCATCCTCTTCAACCCCTGAAACAAATAACCCGTGCGTACAATGAGAATCAAACAAACTTCCGCCCGCTGGTTGGCTTGGCCGCCAATCATGCTGATGCTCGCTTTCATCGCTGGCACAACCCAGCTTCATGCGCAATCAACCACGCAAGCCAATCCGTTCAGTTCGGCTCCGGCGGTGAAACCAAGTGTGCCGCAGAAGGATGATGCAGCGAAGACGGTGGAGAATACTGGCACCACTCCAGTAGTGGCGCGTGTTTCCGATGCCGCCACGGCACCCTTGCCGAATACCATTGCGACCGGGGCGCTCGTGCCTTTGGAAATGGGCAGCAAGGGCCAAGCGTCGGCTTCGTTAATGCCAAGCGTGGCAACCAAAGGCAAGACCCCAAGCGACCAAGACTTGCAGACTGTCCCTTTGAGCATTGCGGAACCTGTGGCAGCAGACGATGCCAATCAGGCCGCCTTGGCCGAATTGCGGGAAAGGCTGAAGGAAGACCCTGCCAACTCCGCCCTGCAGCGCAAGTACGACGAACTCCTGCAACGTATCGCGCGCGAGCAGAATTGAGACCCAGAACCCGCTCTGGCCCCAAGTGCCAGCGCAACCCATAACCCCCACGAACCCCTCCAATCCCACACCAATGCAACCACTGATCACGCATAGAACCGCCGCCCGGCGGCGCATAGCGAGCAATTGGCTCTCACGGACCGCTGCTCTCCTCTTGCTCGCTCCACTTGTGGCTCAAGTGCTGGGCCAGACCTACTCCACCGTAGGTACGGGAACGACAACGACTCGAACCAGCGTCAATCCGTTCTACAACCTTTACGAGGGCACGCGCCAGCAGTATTATGTCACTGCGGCGCAATTGACCGCAGCCGGGATTGCTCCCAACACAAACATCGAATCCATTGGATTCGACATCACCATTGTTGGCTCCGGCAATTCGGCCACGCTAACGGGATGGAACGTCAAGATTCATTCAGTTGGCACCGATCCCTTGACAGCAGGCTGGGTCGCCACCGCGCCGGCCGCATCCAGTGCACCGGTCAACTTGAGCGTGACCGCTCTTGGTTGGACGGAAACCTACTTCACTACTCCTTACTTGTGGAACGGCACAACGGACATTGTGGTTGAGACCTGCTATGGAAATGGTGCAGGCGTATGGTCAAGCACCTATCCGGCCACCCGGCGGAACACTGCTATGGGCGCAGGCGGTACTTGGACAAGACTGGTTTATGACGATGGCCAAGGTTCGGGCATCTGTACGGCGACAGCAGCGGTTAATGGAGGCACAGCCACTACAAACACCGCCGTAAGGCCCAACATGCGCATGCGCTGGGTTCTTCCCAACCCTTGCGCAGGCACCCCTGCTCCTGGCAATACGACCACCACGAGCGCTTCGGCATGCGTGGGTGTGAACTTCACCTTGGGCCTGCAGAACGCAACGATAGGCACCGGCGTGACTTACCAGTGGGAGAGCGCGGATGATGCGGCTTTCACTGTCAATCTCGCCTCGCTCGGCACGGCATCCACCCAGGTCACCAACCAGAGCAGTGCGAAATACTACCGTTGCCTGGTCAGCTGCCTACTCGGCGGAGGCATCCCCCCTTCTACTTACAGCGACTGGGTGTTCATCCCAATGAGCGGTTTTGTACCCGCCACGTTCGAGGCCGCCCCATTCAATTGCTGGTCGACGACAAATGCAGGCGGACTCCTTGCAGTGGTCACGGGAGCCAGCGGGTATGGTGTGGGCACCAATTCGGTCAGGTGGAACTTTTACGCTGATGGCGCTGGAAATGTCAGATCCCTTGACAGTCCGACACTGCCAGCAACACCGGCAGGCTATCAGGTGCGATTCGATGCCGCTGGCACCTTTTACTCGGGGGACGGCTCGTTCGACAGCTTGGTGGTGGAGACATCGTTGGACGGCTTAGCATGGGCGGTACTCGCGCCCCTTGCCAACAACGCGAGCCCGTTGATGACCTTGCCTGGCGGTACTGGGGGCAACTTCGTACCGAACGCCGCGCAATGGGTCACCTTGTCCTACCCCTTGCCCACCGGCACCGTTCAGGTCCGCTTCCGTGGCAAATCGGGCTTCGGCAACAGCGTCTTCGTGGATAATATCGCCGTGGAGCAGATTCCCGTCTGCTTCGCGCCTTCGCTGGCCGGCATCACCGGAACCTTGTTCGATGCCACCACAGCCACGATCAACTGGACCTCTGAGCCAACCGCAACGGGTGGCTATGATGTGGAACTGCGCCAAGGCGGCGCCCCGGGATTCGGTGGCGAGGTATTCGCCGGCAGCACGTTGCTGACCACCATCCAAGCCAGCGTATTGGCCGTTGGCCAGACCTACGAGATCTACGTGCGGTCGGATTGCGACGCGAATGGCGAGAGTGGTTGGGCCGGACCGAAGTCCTACTACCACGGTTATTGCGCCGCAGGAGGTGATAACACTTTTGGTCTGAACCCACAGGTCAACAACGTGCAGGTAGCGGGGATTAATGATGGTAATCCCTCGGCGAGCACAACACTCGGGTATGTAGACCTTACTTCGGTTGTTGGCAACATGGCTCCTGGCGGGTCATACCCGTTCCAGGCCTCAACGGTAGTCTTCTGGGAGAATTCCCAGTTCCTCGTCTGGATTGACTGGAATGAGGATCTGGATTTCAACGACCTTGACGAGAACGTGATGGTTGGAGCTGTCGGCGTAGACGGTGTCGGCTGGATTCCGTCCTATATCCACCCTACGCCTATTGTCTGTCCCGTCGGCACCAGCCCCGGAAACAAGCGCATGCGCGTGCGCTGGCAGTACAACGACCCCACTGAAGGCGCATTCCCGAACAACACGCCATGCGGTAACGCCACCTTCAGCCAGGTGCTCGACTTCACGGTGAACGTTTGCGCACCACCACAGGCCACCACAACCGTCAACGACGGCGGTTGCACCGGCACCTTCACGGTGGACGTTGACATCGCGAACTTCGGCTCGGCCGGTAGCGGCCAGATCCTATGGAGCCTGAACGGGGTGCCACAAACTCCAGTGGACGCTCTGACAGCCACCACCTACACGTTGGATAATGATGGTGCGGGCTTCGACGCCATAAACGACCGTGTCACCATCAGCGTCTCGAACGGCACGGCCTGCTCACTGGTGATCGGCGACCACTACAGCAATTGCCCCCGCACGTTCACCTGCTACAATGTGATCCCGGTCGAGCACCGCTACCGCGCGAACGACCCGCGCACCTTCACCTTCACCAACGACTTGGCCTTTGAAACGGTGACGGTGAACTTCATCAGCGGCTGCATTGAGCCGGGTGATGCCGTGATCGTGTACGACGCAGTGGGTGGCAACCAGGTCGGTCAATCGGCTCCGGGAGCCACCAGTTTGGCCGGATTCTCAGCCACTGGCTCATCCACCATCCATATCGTGATACAGTCCGACGCCCAGAACAACTACGCGGATGGGTATTGCACGGATCCCTGGCTATTCGAGATCATCTGCACCCCAGGTTGCACACCGGTGAATGCGACGGTAACGCCCGTAACGAACTGCTCCACCTACGATTTCACCATCAACGTGACCAATTTGGATTGCGGCGATGGTGGCCCAATGGGCATCCGCTACATCGTGGGCGTCGACCCCGGTGGACATCACCGGATTAACCTGCGGTGGCAGCCAGACGCTTCCGGCAGTCGGGTCCTTCCCCATGGATGCCAGTGTCCAGGTCATCCTGCTCCATGGCAATGATGTGGCCTGCAATATCAACAAGGGCTTCTTCACGGATAACAACACCTGTGGACCCCCGGGCGACCGCTGCGTGTCGGCGTTCCTGATTCCTTCGGTACCTACGGTGATCAACGGCAGCACGGCAGCCTTCGCGGACGATTTGAACTCCGTGTGCCCATATACCCCAACAGGCGCGCGCGATGTGGTCTATAAGTACACGCCGCCTGGTGACCAGGTCCTGAGCCTGACCTTGTGTGCCGATGCGAGCTACCCGAGCCCGACCACGAGTTACGACACCAAGCTCTACGTGTTCGCGGACAACTGCACAGGCACGGCCATCGGCTGCAACGATGATGCGTGTTCAGCTCCGCTCTACACCGGCGGGCCTTATGTCTCTACCATCGTTGGGCTTGCGGTAACAGGAGGCACCACCTACTACATCGTAGTGGACGGGTATAGTTCCGGCGAGTTCGGCAACTACACCCTCCGCATCGATGCGGTCTCCGCTCCGGCGAACGACGATTGCGGTGATGCCGAGACCCTGACCGTGTTGGACTCGGAAGATGACTGCGGTGGCACAAGCGGCACCTTGGTGCTGGGGACCCAGGATGGCGGCGAGCTTTCCTGCATTCCTGGCTTCCCTGGTCCCTTCACCGATGTGTGGTACACCTTCGAGGCCACAAGCACATCAACCGGCTACACATGGACACAGACCTTGGCCACCCTGGGCCTTGAAGTGTTCGAGGGTTCGTGCGGCGGCGCATCCGTGTTCTGCGCAGCAGGAATTTCGGCTCCAACTGGTTCGTTCCTCACCACACCCGGACAGACGTACGTGATGCGGCTGTTGTCGCTGCAGGGAGATGAGGGCACATTCGACATATGCGTGTACCAGGCCGCGCCGCCCGTCAACCCATGCGACAACATCGCCACCATCAGCGCCTGTGATGTGCCGACCGGCCCGGTGGCCACGAACCCGGGCATCGGCTCTTGGAGCACCGGCTTGGGTGGACCCTACCAAACCCCCGGTGAGGAGCGCGTCTTCTCCTACACGGCGAGCACCACCGGTGTGCACATTATCGAAGTGCTTCAGATTGATGGCGGTTTCGTCGACTTCTTCTGGAAGGCCGCCGGAACCTGCGACATCAGCGGCTGGAACTATTGGGATGATGTGATCGCTACCGGGCCTATGCCTGGCGATGCCTTCAATGGTGGCGTAGCGCCCAATTTCACGTCGGGCAACACGTACTACATCCTGTGGGATTCCGAGGACCTTGACGGGAACACGGTCGATTTCCAGATCCAGTGCGCAGTGGCACCGCCACCACCAGCCAATGACCTCTGCGATGACGCGATCGCCATCAGCTGCAACAGCGTGACATCGGGAACCACAGTGAATAGCAGCGCCATTGGTGCACCCCCAACGTGCGTTACCACGCTCAACGGACCTGGCGTTTGGTACACGGTGCAAGGCTGGGATGGCGAGATGCGGGCATACACCTGCAGCCCGAACACCGACTACGACACCAAGATCGGCGTGTTCACCGGCACCTGCGGTGCGTTCACCTGCGTGGTAGGCAACGATGACGATGCGACCTGTACGCAGGGACCGACACCTCCGGCGCAAGGCTTGCGTAGCCGGGTAACGTGGGCCGCTACCAGTGGCACCACCTACTACATCTACGTCACCGGCTTCGGCGGCGGCACGGGCATCTTCGACCTCACAGTGGAGTGCGGTGATAACAACGCTGCTTGCCTGGAGAACGGCGTGAGCATGGTGCTCGATACCGATGCCAACGCAGACGTTCAGACCACATGGGAGATCCGCGCGCAAGGCACCAACGTGCTGGCGGTGAGCGGCACCGGCCTGCTTCCGGGCGCTGACGACTACACCATGCACGGCTGCCTGCCTGATGGCTGCTACTACCTGCGTGCGCTCGACTCCGGCGGCGATGGCTTGGCCGGCGGCGGATACATCCTGCGCGAGCAGAGCGGCCAGCAACGGCGCATCATCGACAACCGCAACAACTGGAGCTCAGGTACCGAGAGCGCGATCGCGGCCAATGAGGGCTTCTGCTTGCCCATCAGCAACGACCGCTTGGTCTTCACCAGCTGCGACAAGCTGGACTGGAAGTCGAGCCCCTGCGGCTATGAGTACATCGTGGCGACCGACAACCCCTTGGTGACCGCGCAGTGGAACGTCTCCAATGCGACCAGCGGCTACCAGATGTGGTGGTTCAACCCCAATGGCGGTTACAGCTTCAAGCGCATCCAGTACCACAACACGGCGAACGGCCTTGCCGCGAGCAGCATCCGCGCCTGCCACTTCAAGCTGAATAGCTGGAGCGGGAACCAGTTGCAGCCGCTAACGATGTACAACGTGAAGGTGCGCTCCATCCTGACCGGCGACTTCGGTGTGTGGGGCTCGGCCTGCCGCATGATGATTGATAACGCGGCGTCCCAGTGTCCGAAGACGAAACTGCACGACATCCCGGGCGAAAGCGTCTTCAGCTGCGGTGCCACGCGTGCGATCGCGACCAACGTGCTGGTGCACGCCCGTCCGGTGCGCCGCATGCTGCCCAATTGCAGCTGGCAGAACGCCAACCGCTACCAGTTCCGCTTCCGTGTGACTGGCCAGCCCGGGCTCACCGTTGCCAAGCTCAGCAACACGAACCAATACTTCGTGAACACCTCTGGCCTGATCTGCGGCACGACCTACGAAGTGGATGTGCGCGCGAGCTTCGATAACGGAATGAACTGGTGCTCCCCCAATGGCGCGGCCCCATGGGGCGAAGTGTGCCAGCTCTTCACCGTGGCCTGCGCTGCCCAAGGCGGCAACCAGAACATGGTGGAGGAAGGCACAGCTGCCGGTATGCGCATGTTCCCGAACCCGAACCGTGGCGACCAGCTCTTCCTGAGCGTGGAAGCCATTGAGGCGGGGGTGAGCACCGTGAGCGTCGACATCTTCGATGCCTTCGGCAAGCGCGCCATCACCCGCACCATCCCGGTGACGGACGACGGCTTCATCAACACCGTGCTGGAGCTGAACGGCTCACTGGCCACCGGCCTCTACATGGTGAACATCACCGCTGGCGAGACCGTGTACACCGAGCGACTGGTGATTCAGCCGTAAGCGAAACCCAATTGAACGAAGAGGCCCCGTGCGATGCACGGGGCTTCTTCGTTCGGTGGATTTGAAGGACGGGTGTTGTTCCCGTTGAACGCGGGTGGCCATTGGCCAGATTCATCCGTTGGACCGCTGGCCGTGTTCTGTAGCGCATGCTCCTGGTTTCCAAATGCCCATGGGCTCGTTCAAGGCCGGCAAATAGATCCACGGCTTACGAGACCTAGGTCCCGAATCAAGTGTCAAGGCTGCACGAGCAGGTGAACGCCCCGGGCGCCGAAGCCATCACGGCGTGAAGTCGTCGTAGAGCAGGTACTTCCGCCGGATGAGCAGGAAGGCGCGCAACCCCGGCTGCCAGGAACCGCGGATGGTGTCCTCGTCCTCGCCGCGCAGGACGCGTTGGCGCAGGTCAGGCCCTCCTGCCAGCTTGTCGAAGAAGGCGTTGAAGTACGAGGTCTTGTCAGGACACTCCTGATAGAAGCCGATGAGCCAGTGCAGCCGGATGCGTTTCTCCATGCGGCTCTGGAAGGTGCCGTACTCGTGCAGGTCGATGCCCGTGCAGGCGCGTCCCTTGTATGGCGGATCCTTCGCGCCCGGCATGGCGATCGGCGTGAATCGGTAGGCGCCCACCGGATTGCCGGGGTAGCCGATGCACTGGAAGGGTAGCTCAGTCCCGCGCCCCACACTGACCGCTGTGCCCTCGAACAGGCCTAGGGAGGGATAGAGGTACACCGCGGACATGTTCGGCAGATTCGGCGATGGGCGGTCCTCCAGCACCGGGAACTGTCCATGGTCGTAGCCTGTGCACTCCACCACCGTGAGGTCGCAGCGGCGCCCGCCCTTCAGCCAGCCCTCGCCGTTGATCATCCGGGCGTACTCGCCGATGGTCATGCCGTGCACGATTGGCACGGGATGCATGCCCACGAAGGAGCGGTAAGCCGTGTCCAGCACGGGACCGTCCACATAGAATCCGTTAGGATTGGGGCGGTCCAGCACGATCACCTTGCGCTGCTGCTCCTGCGCGGCCTCCATCACATAGTGCAGGGTGCTGATGTACGTGTAGAACCGCACGCCCACGTCCTGGATATCGAAGAGCAGCACATCGGCGTCGGCCAGTTGCTGGGCCGAGGGCTTCTTGTTCTTCCCATAGAGCGAGACGATGGGCAGCCCGGTGCGCGCATCGCGCTGATCCTTCACGTGCTCACCGGCATCGGCATCGCCACGGAAGCCGTGCTCCGGGGCGAAGACCTTGGTGACGTTCACCTTCAGCGCGAGCAAACTGTCCACCAGATGGGTGGCACCGATCCGTCCGGTATGATTGGTGACTACCGCAACCCTGCGTCCTTGCAGCAGCGGCAGATAGGCCTCGGTGCGCTCCGCGCCGACCACGATGGACGGCGTGCCGATGGCCACCCGCACGGATTGCTGCGCCATGGCGGTTGATGCGAACGCCAGTACCAGCGCGCCTGCCTGCCGATAGGTCAGGGCTATCTTCGTCCGCATCGCACCGACCGTGGGTCTCGCGCACTTCATCGCCCGCCGCATCGTGCGCGGGAGCTCCTCCGGATCAACAGGGTTCTCGCGGCCCATCGTGCTCATCGCGGTGCTGGGGATCGTGGTGGGCATGGCGGTCATGATCCTCACGGTGGGCATCACGCGCGGTTTCCAGCGCGAGGTGCGGGCGAAAGTAACCGGGGCCGCCGCGCACCTGCAGATCGCCGCCATCGGCCAGACCGATCCCAAGGAGACCTTGCGCATACCCATTCAGCAGTCGTTCTATCCTTCGCTGGACACCGTGCCCGGCATCGCCCATATCCAAGTGTATGCCACCCGGCCCGGCATCATCGAGACGGAGAACGATATCGAGGGGGTTGTCCTCAAGGGCATCGGTGCGGATTACGACACGCGCTTCCTCCGCAAGCACCTGCGCAGCGGCGACCTGCCCGCCATCGGCGACAGCCTGAGGCCCATCGATCTGCTCCTCTCGCAGCATCATGCCGACCGCCTCCGCATCGGCGTGGATGACACCATCACCACCTACCTGGTGCGCAACCGCGAGGATATCCGCCCCCGCCGGTTCCGCGTGTGCGGCGTATACCAGACCGGCCTCGAGCAGATCGACCACAACCTGGCCTTCGTGGACATCGACCACCTGCAGCGCTTCGCGCAATGGGGCCTGAAAGCGGAGATCGGTGTGGGCGAAGTGGAATACGGGCGCTATGTGACCATCGAAGGGCGTGCTTTCGGCGGCGACCGGATCTACACGTTCGAATGGCCAGGGACCGACCTGGAAGGTCCGGGTCCGCATCGTGTCCAGCTCTACGACCGCCATGTGCCCGACTTGCCGCATGGCGCATTGGGCAAGGCGCCGCGCGACACCGTATTCACGCTTGTCGTCAGCGATGGTGACAACACCATACCAGACACTGCAATCGTGCGAATCACGCCCGAATCCTTGTCTTACATGATCGGCAGCCTAGGCACAGACGTGGTGGTGAATTCCATCAAGGTGGAACGAGGCGGCACCGGCGGCACCTACGACCGCTATTGCGGCGGTTTCGAGGTGCTCCTGGACCGCTTTGAGGACGTGATGGCCATGGACGACCTTGTCTACTCGAGATACCTGCCGCCCGGGCTTCGGTCGTTGAGCGTGCGTGACCGCTTCCCGGAGATCTTCGCGTGGCTGGAGCTGCTGGACAAGAACGTGCTGGTGATCATCGTGCTCATGGTGATCGTCGCCATCATCAACATGACCTCCGCGCTGCTGATCATCATCCTGGAGCGCACGCCGATGATCGGCACCTTGAAGGCGCTTGGCGCCACCAATGGCACCATCCGGCGCATCTTCCTCATCGATGCCGCCTACATCCTTGGCGCCGGCATCCTGCTGGGCGATGGGCTGGGCATCGCCCTCGCCATGGCGCAGCAACGCTTCGGCTTGGTGAAACTGCCGGTGGAGACCTACTACGTGGAAACGGTCGTCATCGACCTCGACCTCCTTCCCATCGTGGCGCTCAACCTGGGCACGCTCCTCGTTTGCGTGCTGGCGCTGGTCGTGCCCAGCATGCTGGTCACGCGCATCGCGCCGGCCAAGGCGATCCGGTTCGCGTAGGGGCGCATCATGATGCGCCCCTACGCGACCGACGGGACGATCCTACCTTCGCGTGCCATGAAGATCCACGAGAACATCCTCAGCACCATCGGCAATACCCCGCTGGTGAAGCTCAACAAGATCACCAAGGAGGTGCCCGGCACCGTGCTGGCCAAGGTGGAGACCTTCAACCCCGGCAACAGCATCAAGGACCGCATGGCGGTGAAGATGGTGGAGGACGCCGAGAAGGCGGGGCTGCTGAAGCCCGGCGGCACCATCATCGAAGGCACCAGCGGCAACACGGGCATGGGCCTGGCCATCGCCGCTATCATCAAGGGCTACAGGTGCATCTTCACCACCACCGACAAGCAGAGCAAGGAGAAGGTGGATGCGCTGCGGGCTTTCGGCGCCGAGGTGATCGTCTGCCCTACGAATGTTGATCCAGAGGACCCCCGCTCCTATTACAGCGTCAGCTCGCGGCTGGTGAACGAGACGCCGAACAGCTGGAAGGCCAACCAGTACGACAACCCCAGCAACGCGCAGGCGCACTACGAGACCACCGGTCCCGAGATCTGGGACCAGACCGACGGAAAAATCACGCACCTGGTGGTGGGCGTTGGCACCGGCGGCACCATCTGCGGAGTCGGGCGCTACCTGAAGGAGAAGAATCCGAAGATCAAGATATGGGGCATCGACACCTACGGCTCGGTGTTCAAGAAGCTGAAGGAGACGGGCATCTTCGACAAGAACGAGATCTACCCCTACATCACCGAGGGCATCGGCGAAGACTTCGTGCCGCAGAACGTGGACCTGGACCTGATCGACCACTTCGAGAAGGTGACCGACCGCGATGCCGCCATCTACACGCGGAAGATCGTGAAGGACGAGGGGATCTTCGTGGGCAACAGCGCTGGAGCCGCCATGGCGGGGCTTATGCAGCTGAAGCACCATTTCAAGCCCGACGATGTGATCGTGGTGATCTTCCACGACCACGGCACGCGCTACCTGGGCAAGATGTTCAACGACGACTGGATGCGCGAGCGCGGCTTCCTGGTGGAGGAGAAGCCCACCGCCGGCGACCTGCTCAAAGGGAAGGACCTGCAACTGCTCAGCGTGGAAGCCGACGAGCCCGTGCTCAATGCCATCGACAAGATGCGGAAGCACAACATCGACCAACTCCCCGTCTTTGAGGGGGGCAAGCCCGTGGGCACCATCACCGATGCCCGCCTCTTCGATGCGATCCTGGAGGATGCCGAGGTGCGCCACCAGAAAGCGCGCGTGGTGATGGGCCCCGCGCTGCCCGTGATCGGACTCGACGCCACCCTGGAGGAAGTGGCGAAGAAACTGGGCAACGGCAGCCCGGCGGTGCTGGTGGAGCAGCCCAATGGCTATGGCATCATCACTAAGCAGGATATCATCGGGAAGCTGAAGTGATCAGACAATCAGATGATCAGAAAATGAAACTCAAAGCGCGCTATCCGGCAGCCGCGCTACTTGTCATCTCCGTCGGTTCATTCATGTATTGGGCCTTCTCGAATTGGGCTTTGGTCAATGTTGGTCTTGATCTGAAGTACTTGGAGTCCGAAACGGATATCCATTTGGCAAGACAAGCCGACTGGACCCTGATTCGCTCGCGCACCGGTTGGACCTTTCTCATCTCCGCGACCGCACTCTCCATACTCCTTACGTATCGGTGGTTCGTCCGTCCAATCAGAGGCTGACCTGCGCACTACGCCGATCATCTGATTGTCTCATTATCTGATCATCTAATCGCATGCGCTCCCTCACCGACCAGATGAACCGCACCGTCCACGTGCCGGAGCATTCCCGGCGCATCATCTCCCTCGTCCCCTCACAGACCGAACTGCTCTACGACCTCGGTCTCGGAGAACGCGTGGTCGGCATCACCAAGTTCTGCGTGCATCCGGAGACCTGGTTCAAGACCAAGCATCGCGTGGGCGGCACCAAGAAGGTGGACTTGGACAAGGTGCGCGCGCTGAAGCCCGACCTGATCATCGGCAATAAGGAGGAGAACGAGCGGAAGGACATTCGAGCGTTGGAAGCGGAATTCCCGGTGTGGATGAGCGATGTGCGCACGTTGCGCGATGCCGCGAACATGATCGCGGCCCTGGGTGATATCGCCGGCACCAAAGAAAAGGCGGATGAGATCCTGCACGGCATTGTTCAGGCCTTCGACACACTGCAACCGTTGGAGGAGCCGCGCACAGCGGCCTACTTCATCTGGCGCGAGCCGTACATGGTGGCCGGCCATGGCACTTTCGTGAATGACATGCTGAAGCGCGTCGGCCTGATCAACGTCTTCGACGAGGGCGATGCCCGCTACCCTGAGATCACCGCCCAGCAGCTCGCTGAAGCCGATCCGGACATCATCCTGCTCTCCTCGGAGCCTTATCCATTCAAGGAGAAGCATGTCATGGAGTTCAACATGATCTGCCCGGGAACCCCCGTGCGTTTGGTGGATGGCGAACTTTTCAGCTGGTACGGCAGCCGCCTGCTCCGCGCGCCGGCCTACTTCGCCGGGCTATCCATCGGTTGAGCGGCCGGTGCGCCGGGAGGAGCGGTCCTACTTTTGCGCGTCGCCTACCCTCCCCTTGCCGGGATGAAACACATGCACCGCCTGCTGATCGTCCTGTTGCTGCTCCTCTGTGGTCGCGTCCACGGACAGCGCGTGGGCCTCGTGCTCAGTGGTGGCGGCGCCGCGGGTATGGCGCACATTGGCGTGCTGCAAGCGCTCGAGGAGAACGGCGTACCCATCGAGTGCATCACCGGCAGCAGCATGGGCGCGCTGATCGGCGCCATGTACGCGGCGGGTTGGTCGCCGTGGGAGATTGATTCGCTTTTCCGGACCGAGCGCTTCCGAACCATGGCCGAAGGCGGCATCGAACCGAAGTACACGTACCTGTTCAAACAGGACCATCCGGATGCCACGCTCCTCACGCTGCGGTTCGACCTGGACACCACCTTGCAGACCTCCCTGCCAACCAACCTACGGAGCCCGGTGCTGCTCGATTTCGAGCAGATGCGCGCCTTCGCGCCGGCAACCACCGCCGCTCATGGCGACTTCGACTCGCTCTTCGTGCCCTTCCGATGCGTGGCCAGCGATCTGACCATTCAGGAATCCGTGGTCTTCCGACAAGGTGATCTGGCGGTGGCCGTGCGCGCGAGCATGAGCTATCCTTTCTACTTCAAGCCCATCCGCGTGAACGGCCACCTGATGATGGATGGTGGCCTCTACAACAACTTCCCTAGCGACGTGATGTACGCCGATTTCTTCCCGGACATCATCATTGGCAGCAATGTGAGCGGCAATTCATCGCCGCCCAGCGAGGACGACCTGCTGAGCCAGCTGCGGGCGATGATGCAGGAGCCGACCACCTTCAGCGTGATCTGCGAGAACGGCATCATCATCGAGCCGCGCACCGATGTGTCGCTCTTCGATTTCAGCGATCCGGGCAAAGCCATTGCTGACGGATACCGCGAGGCGATGGCGCGCATGCCCGAGATCATCGCCCAGGTGGGGCAGCGTGTTACGCCCGGAGCCGTGGCTGAGCAACGCGCCGTCTTCCGTTCCCGCTTGCGCCCCGTGGTCTTCGGCGCGGTGCATGTGGAAGGGCTGAAGCGCTCCGCGACGCGCTACTGCGAGCGCGTGATTGAGCAGGCCGGCCAGCCCCTGACAACGGAGCGCCTCAAGAGCGCCTATTTCCGCCTCTTCGCCGACCGCAACATCGCGGTGCTCTATCCTCAGGCCGAATACAATCCCGCCCGGCAGGATTACGACCTGCACCTGCTGGTGAAACCGGAGAAGGACCTGGAGGTGCGCTTCGGCGGCATGTTCTCCTCCCGTCCTATCAACACGGGGATGGCTGCATTGCGGTACAAGCTCTTCGGCAGCGCCTCCGCGCAGTTGGAGGCCCTGTCCTACTTCGGAAAGTTCTATACGGCGGGCCAGGTGAAGCTGCGCACCGACCTCAGTTCGCGCAGGCCCCTTTACGTTGAACCGGTCTTCAACATCCACCGGTGGGACCATTTCAGCGGCTTCAGCACCTTCTTCGATGAGGTGCGCCCGGCCTTCGTAGTGATCCGCGAGACCTGGGGCGGGCTCAACGCCGGCCTCGGGCTGGGCAACAAGGGCCTCCTGCGCTTCGATGCCAAGCTAGCCGAGACCAAGGACAGTTACTACCAGACGCCCGAGTTCGGCGGGCTCGACACCAGCGATGTCACCTGGTTCCGCCATGTCACCAGCGGCCTGCTGCTCACCCGCAACTCCCTCAACCGCAAGCAGCATCCCAACGAAGGGGAGTCGCTCAGCATCAGCGTGCGTTATGTGACCGGCGATGAGCGGACGGACCTGGGCTCCACGCAGCAGGGCCTGCCCTTCCACAAGGAGCGGCTCGAATGGCTCATGGCCAAGGTGCAGCTCGACCAGTATGTGCTGCGCAAGGGCATCTTCAAGATCGGGGTGCTGCTCGAAGGCGTGTACAGCGGAATGCCCATGTTCCAGAACTACACAGCCAGCATCATCCGGGCGCCGGCGTTCCAACCCACGCCGGAGAGCGGCACCTATTTCATGGAGCAGTTCCGATCGCCGAAGTACCTCGCCGGCGGGCTTCGATCCATCGTGGCCGTGGCGCGCAACAAACTCGACCTGCGCCTGGAAGCCTACCTGTTCCAGCCCTATGAGCCCATCGTGCGCGGCGAGGGCAACAGCGGCACCACCGCACCGGCCTTCACGGACCGCTCCTACATCGGGGCGGGATCGCTCATCTACCAGAGCCCCATCGGCCCGGTGTGGTTCAACCTGAGCTACTTCGACAAAGAGCGCGAGCCTTGGGCCTGGAGCCTCAACTTCGGATACATCCTCTTCAACCAGAAGGCTCAGGAATGATTGATCACGCCTTCCTCGATTCCTACGAATCCGTAAAGGGCGAGTACGAGAAGCTGCCGTGGGGCATGCGGCCTAACGAGCAGCTATGGGAGACCATGGACGGCTTGGTGCTTGACCTGCACCTGATCCGCCACGGCTATGCGACGGATGGCTACGCGAAGCACATCGAGAAGGAATTGAAGCGCCTTTGCGCCGGTGCAGGCGTGGCGGAGCGGCTGAAGGCGATGCAGCTCTGAACAACGAAGCCCCTCCTTGCGGAAGGGCTTCATCATTTATCTCCAGCACTGTTAAGCCTGCGCGGCCGGTCCACCGAAGTTCATCGGGATCTCCGGCATCTCCGTCTCGCGGATGGCGCCATGAACCTGCTCGAACTTGCCGATGTTATCGGCCAATGCGCGCATGAGGCGCTTGGCGTGCTGCGGCGTGAGCAGGATGCGCGCGCGCACCTTGGCCTTCGGCACGCCGGGCATCACGCGCACGAAGTCGAGCACGAATTCCGAATTGCTGTGGGTGATAATGGCGAGGTTGCTGTACACGCCATCGGCCACTTCCTCGCTGATCTCGATGTTCAGCTGGTTGGGGCGGGGTTGGTCCTTCTGGTCTGCCATGGTCGTTGCTGTTTGGTCCCGGCCGAAGCGAGAGCGGCCCCGTGGTCATCCGGGGCCGCTCGTTCTCCGCTATCGATCGGCGATGGTCATTCGTCGATCTCTTGCTCCTCGAGCCGCTCGGCGAGCATGCGCTGATACTCGTCCTTGTTGGCCACGATGGCGTTCTGGTAGCCGCGCGCGCCAGTGCCCGCCGGGATGAGGTGACCCACGATCACGTTCTCCTTCAGGCCCATGAGGTTGTCCTCCTTGGCGTTCACGGCGGCCTCGTTCAGCACTTTGGTGG
>JADJXF010000019.1 GCA_016715995.1 Flavobacteriales bacterium | reverse complement strand
GATTGCAGCAACTACCTCATCAAGCGCGTGGAACTGAAGCTGGACCGTGCGCTCATCATCAAGTTCGGGCAGCTGGCGAAGCGGTTCTTCACGGGTGTGTGATTACTCAATCCGCACCACCACCTCCCCGGCCTGCCCGGCAATGGTGGTTGAGAAGGTGCCAACGAGGCGCTTTGGGTCGTTCGGATCCACGCGCAACTTCATGCTACCGGTGAATCCGCCGCTGTCGGGATTCACCCTGTGCGTAACTACGATCGCGTCCTCTCTGCACACACCTTCCAGCAGGATAGGCCACTTCCTGCTGGCATAGCGGCGCTTGTACTTCGTCTGTTTCCCCTCACCTTTCAATTTGTCGTTGTCCTGCAGTACGGGCACCACATACTCGTGCGTGTCTCCGACATAGGCAGCATCCAACGCCGTTGTTACGGTATCGGTGATCGTCCATTGGCCCGGAGAGGTCGGGCAGTTCCTTCTCCGGTTTCACTTGGTTCCACAGGGCAATGGTGCCTCCGCCAAGGGATACCACTGTTGCAGCGACGGCCAATCGCTTGGTGAACTTGCTCTTGCTCTCTTCCATGTTCATGTGCCAAGAGCATCGAAGATGCGGATTCTGCTGGCTCAATTATCACCAAGGGCGCCCTTGGAAGTAGTCTCTTGCCCTTTCCACCTTGTCCGCTTCGAGAGACCCTATGGAGAGTTGGAGGGTCCACGGTGCGGCATCTTACGACCGCCCATCCGATCCGTATTCCACTAGCTTTAACCAGCCGGAACCGAACCGCGTGAGCCATGAAAAAGTTACTGCCATTGCTGCTGCTGGTCGCGACCCCCTTGGTGGCGGGAGCCCAGATCGGGAACGTCCTCGAGAACGCGAAGAAGAAGGCCGAGGAGAAGGCGCGCAAGGAGCTGGAGAAGAAGGAGGCGGACAAACCCCCGGCCGAGGAGGGCGCCGGGGAGAGCGAACCCGCCGCGCCGGCGGGTAAGACCGGCGGGGTGAAGGCGTACAGCAAATTCGACTTCGTCCCCGGCGAACGCGTGCTGGTGGTGGAGGACTTCATGCAGGATGCCGTGGGCGACTTCCCCGATAAATGGAACACCAATGCATCGGCCGAGGTGGTGACCCTGGAAGGGATCGAGGGGCATTGGCTGATGCTGAACAGGCAGGGGGTCTTCATGCCGGAGTTCATCGATTCGCTGCCCGCGGACTTCACCCTTGAATTCGACCTGCTCTGCGACAACCCGGGGCAGGCCTATGCGCTGTACACCAGCATCGTCGCGTTGACGGACCACGACAAGCCCGCCCTCTGGCAGCCGGCGGCCGAACGGTTCACCTTCACCGTGGTTCCGGGACGGCCGGGCAGCAGCCATTCCGCCACCGAACGAAGAAAAAATGGGGAGGCCGAAAGCAGTCCCAATGCATCCACGAAACAGTTCTCCGACCCGGCGGCGCCGGTGCATGTGGCCGTGTGGCGGCAGAAGGAGCGCGTGCGGGTGTATTTCAACGAGGAGAAGGTGTGGGACCTGCCCAAGGCGATCGTCGCGGACGGGAAATTCAATGCCTTGGTGTGGTGGCTGCAGGGGCCCAGCGACGTGGCCAATTATTACCTCAGCAATTTGCGCCTCGCCATCGGTGCGCCGGACACCCGCAACAAGCTCCTCACCGAAGGCCGGTGGGTGACGCACGGGATCCTGTTCGACGTGAACAGCGCCAACATCAAGCCGGCGTCGTATGGCACCATGAAGGAGGTGGCCAACGTGCTCAAGGAGGATGCGGCGGTGCGCGTTACCATCATCGGCCATACCGATGCCGATGGCGATGAAGCCGCGAACCTGGACCTGTCGCGGCGCAGGGCGGCGGCGGTGAAGGAATTCCTGGTGCGGGAATTCGCCATTGATGGCGGCCGGCTGGAGACCGATGGCCTGGGCGAGAGCAAGCCCACCGCGCCCAACACCACGCCGGAAGGAAAAGCCAACAACCGGCGCGTTGAGTTCGTGAAGATTTGAGCGGCGGGCGCTGGTCAGAGGAAGTGAACATGTTCTTTTCCACCTTTTCCTTGACGAAAAGGTGGAGCCAAAAGTCAACCACGATCCAAGTCCAGGCGGCTCGGCTACCGCACAGGCTCTACGCACGGGCACGCCGACCGCCTGTCCCGCGCGGATCGTGGACACCCACCGCACGCGGTACTTGAGCACCATGCCCTTTCCTGAACGCAAATGCTCATCAACTACCCGTTGCGCGTAGCTTCTGGCCCATTAATCTTCGCAGGGTCTCACGTAGTGGACCCTGCGTCTTCCAAAGTCTCGCGCATGCCGCACGCATCCGTTCATGCGATGGGTGCTCCTTGAGCGTGCCTGGCGGAGCTGAGATGCTTGACGCGCATGAGCGTCCACCGCCCGCTGAGCGCTGAGGTGCCGCGTGCGGTGGGTGTCCACGGCCAGCGCGGCCGCGCCCGGCTCGGGGAGCCTGTGCTGCGGGCCTGTGCGAGCCGGGCTGCGGCTTTGGCCGTGGCGCACTTTGGGCTCCACCCTTTGTGCGAGCAAAGGGTGGAAGAGGATTATTCCTTTTGGATGATAGGCGACCTCACCCGTCAGCAAGGTGGGGCATCTGGAAATGGGCCGGGATGGTCCCATTTACCCGTAGGTGGGCCTGGAATCATCCGTTCCCCACCTTTCCCGATCTTCGGTCCCGGACTTGCAGTGCATCCGGTCCAAACAACCTTCCCATGCTCCGCACCAGCTTTCTTCTCCTCGGCATCGGCATCAGCGTGCTCGTGAGCGCCCAGCCGGATGCGCTCGCCACGCTTACCGGTGGTGGCCGCCAGCAGTGGAGCGTGATCGGGTCCACGCCCGCAGCCACACCCAAGTGCACCACGGGTGATGCCACCTACGCCTTCCAAGCCAAGCCCGCCCAAGTGGTGGTGGGGTCCTGTGTGAACGGGGCGTGGAAGAACAGCACGGAAACTGTGGCCACGTGGACCGTAGGCGGCAAGAGCGGCATCGCCTTCGGTGGCGCGCGCTACCAGGTGAAGGCGCTGCCTGCCAATGCGCCGGCCTGCAAGGGCAACGCCAATTGCGTACGCCTGACCACGGTGCCCGACGGCAAGACGGACGCTACGCGCACCATCTACCTCACGCACTGATGGAGAAGAAACCGGCGAAACAGGGCTGGGACTGGGGCAAGGGGATAACCCCGGTGGTGACCGTGCTGGGCATTTCGGTGGGCGCCTGGCAGTTCACCAGCCAGATGAGCCACGAGAGCAAGATGGAGTTCGCCCGCAGCATGTACAACAAGAAGCTGCAGGCCTACGAGGATGTGGGCAAGGCCGTGGGCGACCTGCTGGTGGTGCCCCACGATGAGCAGTTGTGGATAAGCCCGCTGGACACGTTGGCCTTCGACAGTTGCCTGGAGCGCTTCCGCACCTGCTACTGGGGCGTGCTGCCCCTGGTGGAGGACACCGTGGTGGAAACGGCGATGATCCAGTTCAAGGACATGGCGCGCTTCTACCGCCGCGGCGAGAACGACTACCACGACCTGGCGCGCGAAGGCATGGCGCTGATGAATGCGTGCAACCACTCGCTGGAGCAGCACTGGAGCAAGCCGAGGAAAGGGGAGTAGGCCCTCGCCGCCCTATTTCACGGTGATCTCCGTGATCTTTAGGTTGGGCTGGCAATCGATCGCCCCTCTCCTTCTCTTCCTGGGTCCGCTAAGCCCCCAGCCCATTCTCCAGCACCCAGCGCACCAGCTCGGCGCGGTGGCGGATGCCGGTCTTCCGCACCACATGCTTGCGGAAGCTCTCCGACGTGTGGCGGCTGATGCCCATGCGCCGCGCCACCTCCGCGAGGCGCTCCATGCCCGGTGCGGCATAGCACCGCAGGAACTCGCGCTCGCGCGGCGTGAGGCTGTCCCACACCCGGTGCGGCTGCTGCCGCTCGCCCTCCTCGCGCACCTGGCGGCGCAGGGCGTGGCTCACCAGTTCGTTGTAGTGGAAGCCCACGGTGCACAGGTGGTCCAGCGCGAGCAGCACCCCTTCGCGGCTCACCGCGCGGTGCAGCACGCCACGGGCGCCGGCCTGCAGCGCCTGCCGCACCTGCAAGGGCGTGGGCGCATGGGCGATGAGCAGCGCACGCGTGCGCGGCTGGTGGCGGGCCATCCACCGCAGCAGCTCCAGCCCATCGCGACCCGGCAGGTGCAGGTCCACCAGCGCCAGGTGGATGTGACCGTTCTCGGCGCAGGCGCGCATGTAAGCGTCGGCGTCGGTGGCCTGCACCGCCAGCCGCCCTTGGGGCCAGGCGCCCACCGCAAGCGCCAGCGCCTCGCCGAAGAGCGGCAACGCATCCACTACTGCCACCCGCCATTGCGGGTCGGCCATCCGTTGTTCGGGCATTGCATTCATGGCCGCAAGCAATCGCCCGTGCCGGAGCCCTGCAATACCAAGAACTACGTATTTTGACGAACGGTTAGCGCTCGCGGCAAGGCCCCCGATCGGCCGCAACGGAAGGCGTATTCCCTTGGAAAAGCGAACGCCCCGGTCGAGGCCGGGGCGTTCACACATAATGATGCGAGCCTTACACCGGCTTCCGGAACAGGTAGCGTGTGATGAAGATGCCGGTGCCGCCTTTGCCTTCGGCGGCGCTGTTCACGCCGGTGACCACGGTGTGCAGCTCCCAGCCCTCGTTCACGTAGGTGTTGATGGTCTCCACGATCACGCGGTCGTTGTTGGCGATGTTCTTGAAGTTGATGCCCACCATGCTGTAGAAGTTCATCAGGTCCTTGCCCACCTCCTGGTCGCCCTGGTCGCTGATGATCACGCGCGAGCGGCCGAGGCCGCCGGGCACCACGCTCTCGATGGTGCTGAACTGGCGGTAGGTGTAGGCCTGTGGCGCCGCCGGCTCGGGACGGAAGCTGTAGCCGAGGAAGAGGGCCACCGCGAAAGAGGCGCCGAAGAGCAGGGAGCGGGTGTCGAGTTTCATGACGGTTCGGTTGTTGTTTGAGGTTGAAGGTGCGTTAATTCGAGCCGCCAAAGCAAACACAAGACCACGACACATGAAAACGATACTGATCACCGCCGGCTTTACGCTGGCCGCCCTGTTCACGCAGGCCCAGACCATGTTCCACATCTCGAATGTGACCATCACGGAGAAGGAGAATTCGCGCCGCGGGCAGGACGTGAGCGCGCAGGTGGTGGGCAGCGAAGGCCAGGACCGTTTGGTGATGTACGACCAGGATGGCCTGCGCGCCAAGGCCCAGGTGCGCATCCACACCCACAACTCGCGCCGCAGCAGCGTGAAGGACGGGGCGGTGTACGTCACCTTCGTGATCCACCTGAAGGTGGATGGTGACAATGACAAGCGCGAGGTGAAGAAGACCTTCTACGGCGACCAGGAACGGGTCACGCACTTCAAGGAGAAGTTCACCATCAAGAAGGGCATCAACGTGCGGGTGATCACCGTGGAGTTCGACGGGCGATTGGAGTGAAGGTTAGCCGCAGAGGCGCAGAGACGCAGAGAACGCGAGAGGGCATCCGCGTGATTAACGTTGAGTTCGACGGGGCGCTGGAATAAGGATTGGCCGCAGAGGCGCAGAGACGCAGAGACGCAGAGAACGCGATAGGGCGGCATCCGCATGATTGCCGTGAAGTTCGATGGGGCGCTGGAATAAGGATTGGCCGCAGAGGCGCGGAGACGCAGGGAACGCGAGAGGGCGGCATCCGCGTGATTAACGTGAAGTTCGATGGGGCGCTGGAAGAAGGATTGGCCGCAGAGGCGCGGAGGCGCCGAGCAAACGATAGCAGGGCCGCCCACTGGCAGCCCTGCCCTTTTCCGCGCACGGTGCATTCTGGGTTCTCTGCGTCTCTGCGCCTCTGCGGCAACATCCGCATAAGGCTGTCCGGACCACCCATTATCTTGTGCGCATGACCATCGCGCGCCTCTTCGACATCCCGAAGCACCAGCTGGCCAGCTATCCGAAGGCCGATGCCATCGCCACGAAGGAAGGCGGGGAGTGGCGGCCGTACAGCACGCAGGAGCTCATCGACATCAGCGAGCGGATGGCGCTGGGGCTGATGGAGCTGGGCGTGGCGCCGGGGCACAAGGTGGCCATCTGCAGCGGCAACCGCAGCGAGTGGGCACTGGTGGACCAGGCCATCCTGCGCATCGGGGCCGTCACCGTGCCCATCTACCCCACCAGCAGCAAGGAGGATTACGGGTACATCCTCAAGCATGCCGGCGTGAACGTGTGCTTCAGCGCCAATGCCGACATCCACGCGAAGGCCGCGCAACCCGGCGGTCCGGCGCACTGCTTCACCTTCGAGCGCGTGGCCGGCGCGCGCCACTGGAGCGAGGTGCTCGACCACGCCGACGCGACGCAGGTAACCACATTGCGCGACTACGAAACGGCGGTGAAGGACACCGACCTGGCCACCATCATCTACACCAGCGGTACCACGGGCAAGCCCAAGGGCGTGATGCTCACCCACCGCAACATCATCAGCAACCTGGTCGCGAGCATCGAGCGCTTCCCGGTGGATCACACCGCGCGCGCCATCAGCTTCCTGCCGCTCTCGCACATCTACGAGCGCATGCTCATGTACATGTACATGTACGTGGGCGTGAGCATCTACTTCCAGGAATCGCTGGAGGACCTCGGCGACCGCATCCGCGAGGTGCGCCCCGACGTGTTCACCGCCGTGCCGCGCCTGCTGGAGAAGATCTTCGACAGGATCATGGCCAAGGGCGAGGCGCTCACCGGCATCAAGCGCGCGCTCTTCTTCTGGGCCCTGGAGCTCGGCTTCAAGTACGACGTGCATGGCCGCAGCTGGTGGTACAACGTGCAACTGGCCATCGCGCGCAAGCTCATCTTCAGCAAGTGGCAGGAGGCCCTCGGTGGTCGCTGCCGCGTGGTGGCCAGCGGCAGCGCTGCTTTGCAGGAGCGGCTGGCACGTGTGTTCAACGCCGCCGGCGTTCCGGTGATGGAAGGCTACGGCCTCACCGAGAGCAGTCCGGTGATCAGCGTGAACGACCTGCGCGGCGACGGGCTGCGCTTCGGCACGGTGGGCCGCCCCATCCCCGGCGTGGAGGTGCGCATCGCGCCCGATGGCGAGATCCTGGCGCGCGGTCCGAACATCATGCAGGGCTATTACAATGAGCCCGAACTGACGAAGGAGG
Organism: Flavobacteriales bacterium; assembly: GCA_016715995.1. Taxonomy (GTDB): domain Bacteria; phylum Bacteroidota; class Bacteroidia; order Flavobacteriales_F; family PHOS-HE28; genus PHOS-HE28. Next base: position 111,368 of record JADJXF010000019.1, on the reverse strand, counting down.
CGCTCGACGCGGAGGGCTGGCTGCACACCGGCGACATCGGCGAGCTCACCAAGGAGGGCTTCCTGCGCATCACCGATCGGAAGAAGGAGATCTTCAAGACCAGCGGCGGCAAGTACGTGGCGCCGCAGGTGCTGGAGAACCGCCTGAAGGCCTCGCGCTTCATCGAGCAGGCCATGGTCATCGGCGAGAACCAGAAGTTCCCTGCGGCCCTCATCGTGCCAGACTTCAATTTCCTGAAGGACTATTGCGCGTTGAAGGAGATCCCCTTCACCAGCCGCGAGCAGGTGATCAAGGAGCAGCGCATCGTGGACCGCATCTTCCAGGAAGTGGAGGAGGCCAACGCCGAGTTGGGCAACTGGGAAATGGTGAAGAAGATCGCCTTGCTGCCCGCCGAGCTCACCATCGACGCCGGCGACCTGACACCCTCGCTGAAGCTGAAGCGCAAGCCGATCATGGCCAAGTACGCGGCGGTGGTCAACGGCCTCTACGCGGAGTGAGCGCCGCGCTCAGAACTCCCCGGCCTGCATCGCCACAGGCCCCACCATGCGCAGGCCGAGCCGTTCCATGGCTTCATCGAGCATATCAAGCTGCGGCGTGAGCACCACCAGGCGGTCGCCGCCGAGCAGCACGGTGGAGCCCGAGGGCGAGATGTAGGTATCGCCGCGCTTCACCATGGTGATGAGCACCCCGCGCGGCAGCCCGATGCGCAGCACGCTCTTCCCCACGGCCACGCTGCCCACGGGCACCTCCAGTTTGCACAGCATGCCCCGGCTCTCCGGGCTGATCTCCACATCGAGCGCGGTGCGGTGCCGCGACTCCCCCGGACGGTGCAGCTTGAGCAGGCGCGCCACCAACGGCAGGGTGGTGCCCTGCACGGCCACCGAGGTGAGCACGATGAAGAAGACGATGTTGAAGATGAGGCCCGCGCTCTCCACACCGGCCACCATGGGATAGGTGGCCAGCACGATGGGCACGGCGCCGCGCAGGCCCACCCACGAGATCATGGTCCGCTTGGCCCACGTGAGGCGGAAGGGCGCCAGCGCGATCAGCACCGCGAGCGGGCGCGCCACGAACATGAGCACCAGCGAGATCAGCAGGCCCGGCAGCATCACGGGCACCACCTGCTTCGGGAAGACCAGCAGACCCAGCACCAGGAACATGGCGATCTGCACAAGCCAGGCCTGACCATCGTAGAAGTGGATCAAGCTCTTCTTGTGAACGAAGCTGCGGTTGCCCAGCACGATGCCCGTGAGGTACACCGCGAGGAAGCCGTTGCCGCCGATGAGCTGCGTGCCCGCGAAGGTGAAGAGCACCAGCGCCAGCAGGAGCACCGGGTACAGCCCGTCGAACTCGAGCTTCACGAAGTTCATCATGCGCGTGGTGAGCAGGCCCATGGCCCAGCCCGCCAGCGCGCCCACCACCATCTGCTGCAGGAACATTCCTGCCAGGGCCCAATACGAGGCCGCTTCCATGGAACTGGTGAGCAGTTGCAGGGCCGCAGTGGTGAGCAGGTAGGCCATCGGGTCGTTGCTGCCCGATTCAAGCTCCATCAACGGGCGCAGGTTGCCGCGCAGCGCCACGCCCTTGGAGCGCAGGATGGTGAACACGGCGGGCGCATCGGTGCTGGAGATGATGGCCCCCAGCAACAGGCCCTCCTTCCAGGTGAGGTCGGTGATCCACGGCACGCACACGCCCACCACCACCGCCGTGATGAGCACACCGACCGTGGAGAGCGAGATGCCCTGCCACACCACGGGACGGATGCTGTCCCAGCGCGTATCCAGTCCGCCGGAGAAGAGGATGAACACCAGCGCCACGTTCCCGATGAACTGCGCCTGGCGCGGGTTGTCGAAGTGGATCCAGCCCAGCCCGTCGGAGCCCACCAGCATGCCCACGCCAAGGAAGAGCAGCAACGATGGAACGCCAACGCGACCGCTGGTCTTGCTGGCCAGGATGCTGCCCAGCAGCAGCAAGGCGCAGACGAACAGGATCTCTTCGATGGGGAATCCGGACAGCATGGCGGTAGCGCGGATCAAGGTATCAACCAGGCGCGCAACGGCCCGTTGATCGTTCAACACACGCGATCACAGGATTGCCACGCGGTGCGACCATCTTTGACGCGTGCGCATCCTAGCCTTGCTCCTCCTGCCCTTCTCCTTCGCTGCACGCGCGCAATTCCCGTACGACCTCCGGCATCCGGACAAGGTGCATGCGCTTCCCAGCGAGTTGATGGAGGTGAGCGCCCTCACCGACGTAGATGAGCGCACGGTGGCCTGCGTGCAGGATGAAGACGCAGTGCTGTACCTGCTGGACCTCGGCACCGGCCGCATCACCGGCAAGCGCGCGTTCGGCTCGCCCGGCGACCTCGAAGGCCTCACCCGTGTGGGCCAGGAGTACTACGCCCTGCGCAGCGACGGTCTCATCTACCGCATGGCCATGGGCGCCGAGGCGATGCAGGTCCTCGACACGTTCCGCGTGCGCGTGGCGCAGCATAACCTGGAAGGTCTCGGCTACGACGAGCGGCGCGGGCTCATCCTCATCGCGCCGAAGGGCGTAGAGAAGGGCAATCCCCGTACGCGCGACCGGCGCGTCATCCACGCGTACGATCCCCTCGCGCGTGTTGTGCTCCCGGCGCCCGCATTGGAACTCTCGGTGGAACACGTCATCGCGCAGGCACGCCGTGCGGGCTTCACGGTGCCCGAACGCACCACGCCCAAGGGACGCGCGGTGCCGGCGTTGAAACTGCGCTTCAGTTCCGTGGCCGTCGATCCCGTGAGCGACCAGTACTACCTGCTGAGCGCCGTGGACCGCACCTTGCTGGTGGTGGACCGCGGCGGCGCCCTCGTCGCGTTGCACCTGCTGGATGCCGGCTTGTTCCCCAAACCCGAGGGCATCACCTTCCTGCCCGGCGGCACGCTGCTCATCAGCAACGAGGGGAAGGACGCCCGTCCCAACCTCCTCCGGTTCGAGCGCCGCACGCGCTGAGGCGCGGCCAGCCGCATGCGCGGCGCCCTCTACATTTACCGCCCCTTAACCTGAAGGAAATGATGCGTTCAATCCCCCTGGCCCTGATCGTGACAGCGCTGCTGTTCAGCGCGTGCAGCAAAGAGCCCGGCGAGGGCGGGCGCGGCGAGATCCGCGGCCTGGTGTACGAGCAGCGCTACAACGGCTCCAGCACCGTGGGCAATCCCTATCCGCTGGCGGATCAGCGCGTGTACATCGTGTACGGCGACGGCACCTACGCCGACGACGACACCCGCTCGGGACCCAGCGGCGAGTTCCGCTTCACCTGGCTGCGCAAAGGCGATTACCGCATCTACGTCATCAGCGAGTGCAACGACTACACCAATTGCACCGAAGGCATCTGGGTGAACACCGAGATCAGCAGCCGCAAGGACGTGGTGAACGTAGGCACCATCACGATCCGCAACTACTGAGCATGCGCGGGCTCCGCCTCTGCCTGTTGTGCGGCCTGCTGCTGCTTGGCGGCGCCGCGTGCGCGCAAGAGGCGCTGCGTCCCGCGACGCGGCAGGAGCTCTGGGTCTCGGGCGCGGTGCAGGGGCGGCTGCCGCTCTTCCTGAAGGATGTGCTCGGCGATTCCTACAAGCGCTTCCGCTTCCGCGGCGAGCTCGGCTACCGGAGCGCCGATGTCTTCTTCGCCGGGCGGCAGACCTACCTGGACGCGAACCTGCGGTACAAGGCCGACAAGTGGCTCTACTTCGCATTCGAGCACCGCTTCGCCGCGCGCTCGTCCGCCAGCGGGCTGCGCCACCGGAGCATCGTGCAGGCCGAGCTGGTGAAGGACTTCGGGCGCTTCGCGGGCGAATTCCGCACGCTGTGGCAGCACAGCTACATCGAATGGGGCGGGCAGCGCGAGGTCTTCCGCAACCGCTTCCAACTAGGCTACGACATCAAGAAGTGGAAGCTGGACCCGCAGCTCAGCGTGGAGTTCTTCAACTGGGCCTCGAACAAGGGCTGGTCGTACTTCGGCACGCGCTATCAACTGGGCACTAGCTACCGCTTCAGTAAGGCGCACAGCCTCTCCGCCGCGCTGGTGCACGACCGTGAGCGCGATCGGGCGTGGCCCACGCGCCGCTGGATCGCCTCGTTCACCTACACGGTGAACCTGCGCGAACTTTGACGCGTGAAGCACCCGCTCCTCATCCGCCTCGCCGCCTTCACGGCCATCGTCGCAGCGGTCATCATCATCGGCTACTTCATCATCCGTCCGAGTGATGCGCTGCCGATCTTCCATCCGAAGCAGCTAGACCCGCGCCTGGTGGACCCGGCGGTGCGCAAGGCCGAGGGCGAGCACCGCATCAGCGACTTCCGGCTCGTGGACCAGACGGGCGATACCATCACACTGGCCGATGCTGATGGACGGATCATCGTGGCCGACTTCTTCTTCACCACCTGCCCCACCATCTGCCCGAAGATGACCGCGCAGATGGCGCGCGTGCAGGAGGCCTATCGGACCGACGACCGCGTGGTGCTCCTCTCCCATTCCGTGACGCCCGAGATGGACAGCGTGCCGGTGCTTGCCGCTTACGGCGCGCTGCACGGTGCCGACCCGAAGCGCTGGCACCTGCTCACCGGCGACCGACTGCAGATCTACCGGCTCGCACGCCGCAGCTATTTCGCCTGCCTCGATGAAGGCAATGGCGGCCCGGACGACTTCGTGCACACCGAGAACTTCGTGCTGGTGGACGCGCAGCGCCGCATCCGCGGATTCTACGACGGCACCAAGGCCACGGAGGTGGACCGCCTCATCAGCGACATCGCGAAGCTCTTGAAGGAAAAGACCGCCTGAGCGATCAGGGCGTGGGCTCGCCGAAGCGCAGCTCCTCGAGCGTGGCGGCGCCATCCGGCGCGATCGTCACTTTGTACAAGCGGTCGTACACATGCTCCGGTATGCCGTCCACCTCCACGCCGGAGAGCCGCCTCACGATCTGCGGCACCGTGTTGCTGTGCCCCGCCACCAGCACCACATTGCCCTTGTGGTCCTTGCGGATGCGCTGCTCCAATTCGTCCAAGGCCCAGGCATCGACCACATTGATGTCCAAGCCATTGCGTCGCGCCAGTGGGCGCACGGTCTGCTGCGTGCGCAGCTTATCGCTGGCGTAAACGCCCGTCACATTCGCTCGCGACAGTTCCTTCGATAGCGCAAGGGCGCGCGCCTCGCCTTCCGGTGAGAGCGGCGTATCGGAATCGGCCGCATCGAGCTTCTCGGCGTGGCGCACCACGAACACCGTGGTCATGGGTGATTGGGCCATGGCGCGCGGAGCGCAATGGAAAAGGGTCAATACAGCGAAGACGGAGAGCAAGCGGGTGATGGAGATGCGCATACGGATCGGCTTGGACCGCAAGATGGCACACAGGGAGCAATTCCCGACGCCTGCGCCGTACCGGTAAAGCGACGACCTTGGCGCCATGCGCAAGCACCTGCCCACGCAGCTCGGCCCTGTGTTCCGGCTCTACCTGCTGGCCGCCGCGCTCTTCATGGTGTTCCGCCTGGTGCTGCTGGCCACGCAATGGCACCGCGTGGAGGACGCCAGCGCGGGCCTTGTGCTCCAAGCGCTGGTCATGGGCCTGCGCTTCGACCTGGTGATCACCGGCTACATCGTGGCGCTGCCCGTGCTCCTCCTCACCATCCTCTCCTTCACCGGCGGCCTGCGCCCGTGGGTGATCACCGCGCTGCGCGCGTACCTGTTCATCGCCTTCTCCCTCGCCTTCCTCGCCTGCGCGGCGGACATCCCCTACTTCGGGCAGTTCTTCCAGCGCCTGTCCATCACCGCCTTCGAGTGGATGGACAATCCGCTCTTCGTGGCGCGCATGATCGCCGAGGAGCCGCGCTACTGGCTGGCCATCGTGCCCTTCATCGGCGTGCTGATCCTCTTCCACAAGCGGCTGGGCCGCATCCTGCGCGCGCCCCTCGCGCTCAACCGCACGCCCTACCCGGGCAAGGTGCTCGGCTCGTTGCTCATCCTCGGCCTGGTCTTCCTCGGCATCCGCGGCCGCATCGATGAGAAGTCGCCGATCCGCGTGGGCACGGCCTACTTCAGCGACCACGCCTTCCTGAACCAGCTCGGGCTGAATCCCTGCTTCACGCTCATCCGCAGCTGGCTCGACAGCATGGACGAGGACAACAAGCTGGTGGCGCTCATGGACGACGCTGAAGCGATCGCGCGCGTGCAGGCGGACCTCGGCATCGTCGCGCCGAATGACGCGCATCCGCTCGCGCGCGCAGTCTCGTTCGATGCGCCGGCCCGCCGCCTGAACGTGGTGCTGGTGATCATGGAGAGCATGAGCGCCGCGCGCATGGAGCGCCACGGCTGCACCCGCGCGCTCACGCCCTTCCTCGACAGCCTCTCGCGCACGGGTCTCTACTTCGAGAACGCTTATACCTCGGGCATCCACACCTTCAACGGCGTCTTCAGCACGCTCTTCTCCTTCCCCGCGCTCTTCCGCCAGCACCCGATGAAGGAGAGCGGCATGCTGCGCTACCACGGCATCTTCAACGCGCTGCGCGAGCACGGCTACGCCACCGCCTACTTCACCACGCACGACGGGCAGTTCGACAACGCCGAGGGCTTCATGCGCGCCAACGGCTGCGAGCGCGTGATCACCAAGGCCGATTATCCTGCCGATGATGTGAAGACCACCTTGGGCGTTCCGGACGATCGCATGTTCGCCTTCGCCCTGCCGATCCTAGACGAGATGGCGGCTGGTGGCAAGCCCTTCGTGGCCGCCTTCATGACCGCGAGCGACCACGGGCCCTTCTACATCCCGCCCTACTTCACCCCGACCGCCAACGAGACGCGCGACCGCTCCACCCAGTTCGCCGACTGGTCCTTAAGGCAACTGGTGAAGGAGAGCGCGAAGCACTCCTGGTACGACAGCACGCTCTTCGTCTTCGTGGCCGACCACGGCGCGGCCATCGACGGCACCTACGACATGTCGCTCGACTACCACCACACACCGCTGCTCTTCCACGCGCCGCGCATCCTCGCCGAAACGCGCACCGACCGCGCCATCGCCGGGCAGATCGATGTGTTCCCCACGATCATGGGCGTGCTGCGCGCGCCTTACGAGAACAGGACCCTTGGCATCGACCTGCTGCGCGAGCGGCGGCCCTTCATCTACTTCAACGCCGACGACAAGTACGGCGTGCTCGACGACAACTGGTTCCTGATCGAACGCGAAGATGGCTCGCGCGGCCTGCACCGCTACCGCGAGAAGAGCACCGCCGACTCCGCAGCCGCGCGCTCCGATGTCGTGGAACGCATGAGCAGCTATGCCCGCGCGCACATGCAGGCCATGCAATACGTGGTGCGGACGGGGAAGCAGTGAGTTCAGCCGAGGTACGATGCAACCGCCTTCTGCACGCGCGCATTGATGTCATCCGTTGGTGCGGGCGCGAAGCGTTCTGCGGTGATGCGCTCGTACAGCTCAACGTAGCGGTCGGTGACGCTCTGTACGAAGGCATCGTCCATTGGCGGCACCTGCTGGCCTTCCTTGCCCATGAAGCCGCCGGCGATGAGCCATTCGCGCACGAACTCCTTGCTCAGCTGCTTCTGCCGTTCGCCCTTGGCCTGCCGCTCGGCGTAGCCCTCGGCATAGAAGTAGCGCGAGCTATCAGGGGTGTGCACTTCGTCAATCAAGAGGATGCGGCCATCCGGAGCGCGGCCGAACTCGTACTTGGTGTCCACCAGCAGCAACCCGCGCTCCTGCGCCAGCCGCGTGCCCTCACCGAAGAGCGCGAGCGCGTAGCGGCACATGGTGTCCCATTCCTCGGGCGTGCAGAGCCCGCGCGCGAGGATCTCCTCCGGCGTGATGTCCTCATCGTGGCCCGCATCGGCTTTGGTGCTGGGCGTGATGATCGGCTGCGGGAAGCGGTCGTTCTCCTTCATCCCGTCGGGCATTGGCGCTCCGCAGAGGATGCGCTTTCCCTCGGCATAGGTGCGCCATGCGTGTCCGGCGAGGAAGCCGCGTACCACCATCTCCACCTTCACGGTGGCGCAGGCGTGGCCGATGACGACGTTCGGATCGGGCTGCGCGATGGCCCAGTTGGGCGCCACATGCCGCGTGGCTTGCAGCATGTGCCAGCTGAGTTGGCTGAGCACCTGCCCTTTGTGCGGTATGCCGCGCGGTAGCACCACGTCGAAGGCGCTGATGCGGTCGCTGGCCACGAGTAAGATGCGGCCGTCGGCCAGCGTGTACACATCGCGCACCTTGCCGCGATAGACCTTGGTGATGAGCGGATGCTGCAGGTCGGAACGTACCAGGGTTCCGGCAAGGGCGGTGGTCATTTGCTCTGCGCGTTCTCGTTGGATCGGTTCTCCATCTCCCTGAAGGCCACCAGCACGCGCGTCACCAGCTCGTGGCGGATGACATCCTTCTCATCCAGCTCGATCACCGTGATGCCGGGTACGTTCCGCAGCATGTCCACCGCGGGCATCAGTCCGCTAGGCTGGCGGTCGGGCAGGTCCACCTGGGTCACATCGCCGGTGATGACGAACTTGGCGTTGCGCCCCATGCGCGTGAGGAACATCTTGATCTGCGGCAAGGTGGCGTTCTGCGCTTCGTCGAGGATCACGAAGGCGTCGTTGAGGGTGCGGCCGCGCATGAAAGCGAGCGGCGCGATCTGGATGACGCCTTCCTCGAGGTACTCGGCCAGGCGCGAGGCAGGGATCATGTCCTTGAGCGCATCGTAGAGCGGCTGCAGGTAGGGATCGAGCTTCTCGCGCAGGTCGCCAGGCAGGAAGCCGAGGTTCTCCCCCGCCTCCACCGCCGGTCGCGTAAGGATGATGCGACGCACCGCGCGCTCCTTCAGCGCCTTTACCGCAAGCGCCACGGCAGTGTAGGTCTTGCCCGTTCCCGCCGGGCCGATGGCGAAGACCATGTCGCTCGTGCGGCAGGCTTCCACCAGGCGCTGCTGGTTGGGCGTTCGGGCCTTCACCCGCAGGCCCGCGTTCCCGTAAACGAGCACATCGTCGTCGGCCGCGCCTTGCGTGGCCTCGCCACCGCCCATGATGTCGTCCAGCACCTTGCGCGGCAGCTCGTTGTAGCGGGCCACGTGCGCGATCAGCTCATTGAAGCGCTCCTCGAAGAGGGCGATGTCGTCGGGCGTGCCGCTCACCTTCACGGTATCGCCACGCGCCACGAGGTTGAGCTTGGGGAAGAGCCCGCGGATGATGCGCAGGTTGGCGTCGTTGGCGCCCAGGATGTCCACGGGATCCACGCCCGTGATGGTGATCAGCTGCTCGCTCAAGTCGACGGTCTTGTTGAGATCTTTCAGGAACGGCGTCGCACCGCCCTCTAGTTTTGACCGCCCGAAGGTAGACGCCGATCACACTGCGCGCGATGGCCATCATCACCCTCACCACCGACATGGGCACCCGCGACCACTATGTGGCCGTGGTGAAGGGCAGCATCCTGCAGCAGGGAGCCGGGCGCCACGGTGGTGGACATCACCCACGAGATCCGCCCTTTCCACACGGCGATGGCGGCCTACGTGCTGCGCAACGCGTACCCGGCCTTCCCAGCGGGTACCATCCACATCGTGGGCGTGAACCCCGAAGCGGACCGCTTCACCGCGCATGTGGTGGTGAAGCACGATGGGCACTACTTCATCGGCGCGGACTGCGGCATCTTCCCGCTGATGTTCGAGGGCATGCCCGAGGAGGCGTACGAGATCACCATGAAGCTGGACGACGACCATGCGGCCTTCCCCACGCGCACGGTGTTCGTGAAGGCCGCCTGCCACCTGGCGCGCGGCGGCAGGCCCGAGACCATCGGCCGCAAGCTGAAGACCCTGCGCGAGCTGTTCAACCTGAAACCCACGGTGACCAAGGACGCCATCGTGGCGCGGGTGATGCATGTGGATCACTACGGAAACGTGATGACCAACGTGAAGCGCACGCTCTTCAACGAGCTGCACGGCGGACGGCCCTTCCGCATCCACTTCGGCCACAGCGCCGACGACCTGACACGGATCCACAACACCTACGGCGACGTCCACAACGGGCAATGCCTGGCCTTCTTCAATGCCAGCGGATTGCTGGAGATCGCCGTGAACAAGGGCGTTGAGGGCAGCGGCGGCGGCGCTGCGCGGCTCCTGGGACTGGAGGAGAACGACGCAGTGCGGATCGAATTCTCTGAGCGGCGCAAGGCGTGAGCCATTGCTCAGTGCCACATCAGCCAGAACGCGATCATGCCTGCGAAATAGCCCAGCGCGGCGGGGAAGGCGATGCGGCGCAGGTACCAGAGGAAGTCGATGCCGAGGATGCCCATGGTGGCCACCCCGGCTGCGGAGCCGATGATGAGGATGCTTCCACCGGTGCCGGCGCAATAAGCGAGCAGTTCCCAGAAGGCATGGTCCGAAGGGTATTGCGTCATCGGATACATGCCCATGGCAGCGGCCACCAGCGGCACATTGTCCACCACGGCGCTCAGCACGCCGATCACGCCGTTCACCGCGAACATGTTGCCGAGGCGGTCATCAAGGAATTGCGCGGTATCGGTAAGGTGCCCCGCCACCTGCAGCCCGGAGACGGCGGTGAGGATGCCGAGGAAGAAGAGCACGCTGGGCACGTCGATCCGACGCAGCACCGAGGTCACCAGTAAATGGCCCTTGTCGGTCTCGATGGTGTTCATGTGCATGATCTCGGTGACGATCCAGAGGATTCCAAGACCGAGCAGGATGCCCATGTATGGCGGCAGGTGCGTCCATGTCTTGAAGAGCGGGACACCGAGCAGGGCGAAGAGGCCCAGGGCGAAGACCAACTGCTGCTGGCCTTTGCTGACGGCCTTGTGTCCTGTGTTCACTTCTTGCGGGGCATCGGGTCGCCGGATCGTGCCCTTGAACGTGAACGTGAACCAGAGCAGGGGGACAATCAGGCACACAAGGCTCGGCACGATGAGCTTCGCGATGATGTTCACCGTGGTCACCTGCCCGCCGATCCATAGCATGATGGTGGTGACGTCGCCGATGGGGCTCCACGCGCCGCCAGCATTGGCCGCGATGATGACCATGCCGGCGAAAGTCCACAGGTCGTCCTTGTCCTTGATCAGCTTGCGCAACAGCGCGCACATCACGATCGCGGTGGTCATATTGTCCAGCGCGGCGCTGAGGAAGAAGGTGATGACGCTAAGCACCCACATCAGGGTCACCTTGTTGGTGCCCGTGATGCGGTCGGTGATCACGCGGAAGCCCTCATGGGCGTCCACAAGCTCCACGATGGTCATGGCGCCCATGAGGAAGAAGAGGATGCCGGCGATGTCGCCGAGATGGTGCTTGAGCGCCCCGAGGATCCCTTCGGTGCCGGCATGCGCATCCGCTGCGTCGAGGAGCTCGTGCTGACCGATCATCAAGAGCACCCAGATGAGCACGCCGGTGACGAGCGCGGTGGCGGCCTTGTTGATGCGCAGCGGGTGTTCCAGCGCGATGCACAGGTATCCAACGATGAAGATGATCCCGATGACGGCGTACATGCCTGTTGGGGTTTGGTCGCCGCAAATGTGCATGCGGCCGTTCAACGGCGGATCCGTTACCGCTGAGAATACTTACCGACGCCTGTTGATGGCCGTCCTCAGTGCCACATCAGCCAGAAGGCGATGATGCTCCCGATGTAGCCGAGCGCGGCCGGGATGGTCATGCGCTTCAGGTACCAGATGAAATCGATGTGCAGGATGCCCATGGCGGCCACACCGGCCGCGGAACCGATGATGAGCATGCTGCCGCCCGTGCCCGCGCACAACGCGAGGAGTTCCCAGAAGATGTGGTCCTGCGGGAACTGGGTCATGGGGTACATGCCCTGCGCCGCCGCCACCAATGGCACGTTGTCCACGATGGCCGAGAGCGCGCCGATAGCCCCATTGATGAGGAAGACATTGCCGAGTCCGTGATCGAGCGCCACGGCTACCATGGTGAGGTGTCCCGCAACCTGCAGGCCCGCGACGGCCACGAGAATGCCGAGGAAGAAGAGCACGCTGGGCATATCGATCCGCCGCAGCACCGAGGTCACCATGAGGTGCCCGCGGTCATCCACGCCATGCCGCATGTGGATAATCTCGGTCACCACCCAGAGCACGCCCAAACCGAGCAGGATGCCCATGAAGGGCGGCAGGTGCGTGAGGGCCTTGAACACCGGCACGAAGAGCAGCGCACCCACGCCGAGCGCAAATACGAGGATCCGCTCACCGGAGGTCACGTGCCCGCCATGATGCGTGTGGTCCACCACCATGTCAGGGCGCTCCACGTGGCCCTTGAGCGTACGGCCGATCCAGAGCAGCGGCAGCACCAGGCACACCAGGCTGGGCACGATGAGCTTCGTGATGATGTTCACCGTGGTCACCTGCCCCTTCACCCAGAGCATAATGGTGGTCACGTCGCCGATGGGACTCCATGCGCCGCCGGCGTTCGCCGCGATGACGACCATGCCGGCGAAGATCCAGAGCGTCTCCTTGTCCTTGATCAGCTTGCGCAGCAGCGCGCACATCACGATGGTGGTGGTGAGGTTGTCGAGCGCCGCGCTGAGGAAGAAGGTGATGATGCTGATGATCCAGAGCAGCGGCATCTTGCGCGTGGCGCTGATGCGGTCGGTGATCACGCGGAAGCCCTCGTGCACATCCACGAGTTCCACGATGGTCATGGCGCCCATGAGGAAGAAGAGGATGCTTCCGATATCGCCCAGATGATGCAGCAGGTGGTCGATGAGGACATGGTGGTCGCTGTGGGCGGCATCGCCGTGGAAGATGGTCTCGCGCCCGAGCATCAGCACAGTCCACACCAGCGCCCCGGTGAGGATGGCGCTCGCCGCCTTATTGATGCGGATGGGATGCTCCAGCGCGATGGCGAGGTAGCCGATCACGAAGACGACGGCCATGAGGATGAACATGATCCTGGTGGTTTTCGCGCCTGCCAGTCGCAGGCGGGCGCAAGGTTAGGCACCTGATGGGATCTGCTGGTCGCGCTCGAAGGCGGGTTGCCAACAGCCAGGAACTAAACTTGCTGCATGGGCGCGCGCAAGGATATCCGATTGCAGGCGATGGTGCTCGTGGCCGGAGTGGTGCTGATGGCCATCAAGTTCATCGCATGGCGCCTCACGCACAGCAACACCATCCTCAGCGACGCGCTGGAGAGCATCGTGAACGTAGTGGCAGGCGGCTTTGCGCTCTTTAGCCTGGTGCTCGCCGCCAAGCCGCGCGACCGCGAGCATCCATACGGGCATGGCAAGGTGGAGTTCATCAGCGCGGGCCTTGAAGGCGGATTGGTGGTGGTGGCGGGCGGGCTCATCATCTGGAGGGCGGTGGTGGCCCTGCTCACGGATCAGCACCTGCACGGGCTCGATACGGGCATACTGCTCACGGGATCGGCCGGCGCGCTCAATCTGATCATGGGCCTCGCGCTTCAGCGACGGGGTCGCCTCGCGCATTCCATCACCATGGAGGCCAGCGGCGCGCACCTGCTCAGCGATGCATGGAGCACGGTGGCCATGGTCGTGGGCCTGGTGCTCATCCGGATCACCGGCCTGCTCTGGCTCGATCAACTCTTCGCCATCCTCTTCGCGGTCTACATCATCATCACCGGACTGCGAATCTTCCGTCGCTCCGTGGCCGGCATCATGGACGAGGCGGATCTGGTGCTCGCCGCTGAAGTGATCGCCGACCTGCAGGCCGCGCGACGCTCGCAATGGGTCGACCTGCACAACTTCCGGATGATCAAATACGGCTCCGTGCTGCACATCGATTGCCATGCGACCCTGCCTTGGTACTGGTCGCTGGAGCGCGCGCACGCTGAGATCGCGGCAATGGAGCGGCTGGTGAACGCCCGCGAAGACCGGGAGGTGGAACTCTTCATCCACATGGACCCCTGCATCCCCGCCAGCTGTTCCATCTGCGCGCTCGCCGACTGCGATCACCGGAAGGCGCCCTACGCGAAGCGGATTGATTGGACCTTGGAAACCGTGCTGGGCAACGTCAAGCACACTGCCTGATCAACGACCCTCTGCCATCCCCATGAACGGCGAGAGGCCCTTCACGGGCCTCTCTGTTCGGGGTGGAAGACCGGGCTTGAACCGGCGACCTCCGGAACCACAATCCGGCGCTCTAACCAACTGAGCTACATCCACCACGTTGCCGGATTGCTCCGGCGGGCGGCAAATATAACGAGGGCACTGCGTTGCTAAAGGCATCAGCGTACTTTGCCCAAGCCCATGCATGTGCTGTTCCTGCCCAAGTGGTACCCTGGATTGAAGGACCCGCAATTGGGCGACTTCCTGCGCAAACAAGCGCTGGCCACCGCTGCGTTCGCGCGGATGAGCGTGGTGCATTTAGAGCCCGGCACGAGCGAAGTTGTTCCTGCGGCTGAAGTGCATGAGGGCGATGGCGCGTGGGAACTCACGATGCGCTATCGCACGAGCACCTGCTCCTTCCTGCCGTGGCGGAAGGCCATCAACGGCATCCGCTACGTGCGCGCTGGTCAGCAGGCGTGGCGGCGTGTGATTCAGGAACGCGGGCGTCCGGACCTGATCCACGCGTACATCCTCTTGCGGCCTGTAGCGCTCGCCTGGTGGACCGGTCGACGTGCAGGCGTTCCCTTCATGGTGAGTGAACAGAGCAGCGAATTCATCACCGCGGCTTACGCGCGCAGAGGACGGGCGTACCATGCCATCAGCCGCTTCCTGCTGCGGCGCGCGCGGGCCATCACCGCTGTCTCGGCCTGGTTGGGCGAAGCGCTGAAGCAGCACGGCCTGTGCGATCAGTACCATATAGTGCCCAACGTGGTTCCCGGTATCGATCGGCCGCTCCCTCCGGCGGGCCGGCCTGGCGCATTTCTGATGGTCGCCGACCTTGTGGACCACATCAAGAACGTGAGCGGCGTGCTGCGCGCACTCGCCTCCGCGCGGTCCACCGACGAGCGCTTGCGGCTCATCATCATCGGCGATGGAACGGACCGCGCGATGCTCGAGCAGTTAACCGACCGTCTCGGTTTGCGCGGCGCGGTTACCTTTCTCGGACGCATGCCCAACACCGAGGTACTGGACCGTATGGCGGAAGCGTTCGCGGTGATCGTGAACAGCAACGTAGAGACGTTCAGCGTGGTCACCGGCGAAGCGCTGGCGCAGGGCAAACCTGTGATCGCCACGCGCTGTGGTGGACCCCAGGCCTTCATCACGCAGGCGAACGGCATATTGATTGAACCAACCGCGGATGCGGCGCTTGCTGACGCCATGCTCCAACTCACCCGCGACGCCGACCGATACGCGCCAGCCGACGTGCGCGCCACCGTGAGCGACCGCTTCAGCCCTGATGCCGTTGGCCATGGGTTCCATGCCATCTACCAAGCCGTGCTCGGCCATGCTTGATCGGAACCTCCGCGTGACAATAGCCGTGGGCGATGAGCTCCGGCGGTGGGAGTTGGAAGCGGTCCGCAGAATCATGGCGCAGGATGGCGTGGACGTGATCGGATGGGTGCGCCTGCCTGGGCGTGCGGAACGGAACGGCACCAGCTGGTGGAACAGTGCCTTCCACCGCGTGCAGCGCGATGCTGAACGACACGATGTGTTGGCACCAGTGCCGAAAGGACTTGACGACCTGGGCCTCCCGCAACTTCAGGGCTTCGAAAGCGTGATCCGCGATGTGACGCTGTTGCTGGGAAACGCAGCATCCTTGTTGGATGCTCCGCTTGGTTCTGAGGAACGCTTCTGGGCCTTCCACCATGCGGATGACGCATCGGCGCACCCAGTTCTGCCGGGCCTTCGTGAATCGGTGCTGGGCATGGGCACCGCATCATTCCACCTCATCGACGCCGTGGCGCATACGGCGCTTCGCCAATGCTGCGTTCCTGCGAACGGTGATGCCGCGGAACTCGCATGCACCATTGTTGAACATGCCGCGGGATGGCCCGCCGAAGCGCTGCGCGAGTGGCTCATCACGGGGCAGCCACCCATGGGTGCCGATCTTCATGGCGCGGACCGGATCGCCACTCCGGGCCTATTGGATATGATGCGCTTCCGTTGGCGACGGTTCACCGGACAAAACCGGCGCGATGCACCAATGGCAAGCGGTGCGTGGAACATCGGCGTGCTGCACCAGCCGGTGCAGGTGCTGCTGCAAGAGGACGGCAGCCGCAATGTGCGCTGGCTGCCGTCGCCATCGAAAGGCAGGGCGCGGCTGGAACCCTTTGGGTATCGGGATTCCGATGGTGAATTGAATGTGCTCTTCCGCAAAGCAGAGGAGGATGGCAGCGCCCCGGTGATTGCCAGGGTTCGGCCGAAGCCCGACAACATCCTGAAGCGATCGCGCATCATGCTGGAGGAGGAAGGCGCTGACGGCTATCCATTTACCATATCAATCGATGCCGTCACGTGGATGCTGATGACCAACGTGAACGAGCGCGTGGTCCGGCTCCACCAGGTCAATGCGGCGAATGACGGATTCACGCAAGGGCCGGTCCTTCTGCGCGAAGCGCTTCATGCCCCGACGCTCTTCCTGCACGCGGGCCGCTGGTGGCTCTTTGGCACCGTGGATCCCCAGCCTGATGCGCTGCTGCGCGCCTGGCATGCTGAACGCTTGGAAGGACCCTACCTGCCGCATGCGTCGGCCACGCTCAAGTGCGACCTGCGCTCATCGAGGCCCGCCGGCACGCCGTTCATGCACGATGGGCAACTCTACCGGCCTGCACTCGATGCATCAGATCCACAACAACCGGCGGTCTGGATCAACCGCGTGCTGCACCTCGATCCGAACCTTTTCATGGAGGAACCGGTGCGCCGCATCGCCGGCTTCCCGGCAACGGCCTATGGCATGGGCGTGCGCACCATCAGCACCATGGGCGATATGACGCTGGTGGACGGGCTCCTCAGTCCGCTGCTGGCCGGAACGCGGGCCAACGCGCGCCGAGGCCGTCAGCGCTCCAAACACCAGGACGGATGACGCGGCCGATCATCGGCACGGTGGCATCGCGCGTGGCCATCGCCGCCTTTAATCTGCTACTGGTGGCATTGGCGGCACAAGTGCTGGGGCTGGCGGATGTGGGCCGCATCAGCCTGCTCGTGCTTGGCATCTCCTTCATCCTGCTGGTGAACAATGTGGTCGGTGGTGGCGGCCTGGTTTACCTAGAGCCGCGACATGGCACGGTTACACTGCGCTGGCTCGGTTACGGTTGGGCAGTGATCACGGCGTTCGCTGCGTATGCGGTGGCGCGCACGATGCACCTGATCCCCGATGATCTCCTGCTCCACGTGCCGATGGTCGCGCTGCTGCAATCCATCGCGAGCATCCATCTCGCGTTGCTTCTCGGACGCGAACGCTTCGCGGCGCACAACAGCTTGCAGGTGATGCGTGCCGTGCTCCTGCTGTGCGCATTCGCCGTGCTGCTGCGAATGAATGGGGCCCGGCTGATGGACTACGTGCATGCGTGCTACCTCGCCGATGGCTGCACCGCGTTGCTCAGCGGCATGCTGCTCAGCCGGCGTCCCGGTCAGCGCACCGATGCCGCGCAGGCCATGATCGCTGCCTTGCGCCAGGGCCTTCCTGCGCAAATGGCCAACGCGCTGCAGCTGCTGAACTATCGCTTCTCCTATTACCTCATGGATCGGTTCCAAGGCGCTGCAGCACTGGGCATCTGGTCCATCGCCACGCAACTGGCCGAGAGCGCGTGGCTCGTCCCGAAGAGCCTCGGCACGGTGCTCTACGCGCGCGTGAGCAACATGGACGAGGCGATCCGACAGCGCGACATCACCCTGTCGGTGCTGAAGCTATCGGTTGGTTTGGCCCTACTGGCGGCCTTGGTACTGGTCGCTGTGCCGGAGGCGCTTTTCCAGTCGGTCTTCGGTGATGGCGTCACCGGCATCCGTTGGATGGTGCTCTTCATGAGCCCCGGTCTGCTGGCCATGGCGGCATCGCAGGCGCTTAGCCATTACCTGAGCGGAGTGGGACTGGTTCGGCATAACACCATCGGTTCAGGCATCGGCCTCGCGGTGACATTGATTGCTGGGTACGCGCTGATTCCTCAGCAGGGCGCACAGGG
Organism: Flavobacteriales bacterium; assembly: GCA_016715995.1. Classification (GTDB taxonomy): domain Bacteria; phylum Bacteroidota; class Bacteroidia; order Flavobacteriales_F; family PHOS-HE28; genus PHOS-HE28. The sequence goes on along the minus strand of JADJXF010000019.1, from coordinate 93,334 downwards.
TGCGGCCATCACGGCGTCGTGCGCTTACACCGCGTCGGTGCTGTACCAGGTGGTGGTCTTCAATCGGGTGGCACAGGCGCGCTTGCGCCATTTCCTGCCCGACCGCAGGGATCGCGAGCGCATCGCGCAACTGCTGCGCAGGCTGCTCGCGGCTTGATCGCTCAGCCCAGCTCGGTGAGGTCGCGGATGCTCATGGGCCGCGCGCTGGTGAAGCCCTCGCCGAAGGTGACCATGATCAGGCGGCCCATCTCGCGCGCGCGTCCTTCGAGGAATGGCAGGAAGTCCGCTCGTGCGATCGGGCTCTCGGGCTCGGTGCTGCGCGGATCGTGGAACTGCGAGCGGAAACAGCGCAAAGCCTCCAGCTTCTGCTCCCAGAACGGTGTGATGTCGATGACGATGTCGGGATCGATGTACCGGTCCTGGATGGCGTGCAGCACCTGCATGGGTCGCCAGGCTTGTTGCGCATGGCCATCGGTCTCGGTCTCCACGCGCCGCAGGCCGCTGAGGAAGCACGCCTCAGCAACCAGGTCGGCCGCGCGGCCGTGGTCCGGGTGCCGGTCGCGCACCGCGTTGGTGAGCACCACCTGCGGGCGATGCCTGCGGACCGCAGCGATCACAGCACGCAGACTGCTCTCATCCTTGCGGAAGAAGCCATCAGGCTGCCCGAGCTGATACCGGAAAACAGCGCCCAGCACCTTCCGGGAAGCTTCAGCTTCCTGCCTGCGGATCTCCGGCGTGCCGCGCGTGCCCAGCTCGCCCGCCGTGAGTTCCACCATGCCGACCGTACGGCCCAAGGCCACATGGTGCAGCACCGTGCCCGCCATGGAGATCTCCGCATCGTCGGGATGCGCGGTGATGCAGAGGATGTCGACGCGATCGCTCATCGGCCATCCAACCAGGCGAGCACGCGCTCATCCAATGGTGACACCCCGCTCTCCAGCGACATCACCAAGCGGCCCTGTTCATCCATCAGGTACTTGTGGAAATTCCACTTCACCGCGGAGTCCATCACACCGTTCTCCGACTTGCTCGTGAGCCATCGGTACACCGGATGCTGCGCGGAGCCCTTCACATCCACCTTGCTCATGAGCGGAAAGGTGACGCCATATTTCTCCTGGCAGAAGACCTCGATCTGCTCCGCGCTGCCCGGCTCCTGGCCACCGAACTGGTTGCAGGGGAAGCCGATGATCACCAGCCCTTTCTCGCCATACGCTTCGTGCAGTTCCTGCAGCTGCTTGTACTGGGGCGTGTAGCCGCACTCGCTGGCCGTGTTCACCACCATCACCTTGCGGCCCTTGAGTTGCTCGAATGGGAATGGGGCGCCGTGGATGTCCTGTGCGCTGAGGGCATGGAAGGCAACTGTCGGAGCCGCTGCCGTGGCCTGCTCACCGGCGGAGCGCACCCCCTTGAAACAGCCGAAGAGTCCGAGGATGGAGAGGAGGAGCATGGTATGCATGGTGAACCGCATGCGCGAGGAACACGGCGAAGGTCTGCAATGTTCAACGATCCGCCTTGCTTGGGGCCGTTGTTACCTTTTGCCCGGGACGCACGTATCACGGCCACCCTCCATGCACCGACTCCTGCTCTTCGCTCTTGTCCTTTCCGCACCGATCGCTGCGCGCGCGCAGAACGCCGTGCGCATCACCGACCCCAGCGCCATCGTGCTGCGCCCCGACCTGCAGAGCGACGCCGCTGCGCAAGCGGGCATGAAGGCCGCGGGGCTGAGCGAGTCCGTGATGACTGATGCGACGCGGCTGAGCGAACCCGCCCAATGGCCGGTCGGCTTGCGGAGCGACAGCGCCCGCGCGGCGAACAAGACCGCCATCGGCAACTACAGCGCCTACCTGGTATGCGAGTACGCCACGGAGGAGGGCGCGCTCAGCATTGTTTCGGTGCCCTCGGCCTTCAATTACCACATGCCCGACGACCTGCGCGCGGCGCAGGACCTCTACCTCGTGGTGCGCTCCACGGGCGTACAGGCTTCCGAAGCCGCAGCAACCCGGCAGCCGGCGAGCAAGGGACCCGCCTGGCGGGGTTTGCGCCCGGCCAAGATCCTGAAGCCCGATGGGGTCTATGCCACCTTCGACCTTGGGGATGTGACGGAGGCCATGGCGGCGTTGGAGAAGCAAGGACTGAGCGAATCGGAGGTCGACGCCGTGGTGTTCCGAAGCCACGAGCGGAACTGGCCCAACGGCATCGATTCGTTCGAGAAGCGATACCCCAAGCTCGCCAGCCTGAAGAAGTACAAGGCCTACCGTCTGGCCCGATGGGGTGAGAAGGTCCTGCTGGTGATTCCCGCCGAGGCGAACAAGAAGGCTCCGGAGGGCCTGCGTCCTTACTTGGACATCTATATGGTGTTCGACGCTACCGCAGTGAAGGTGGCGGAGCGGAGGAAATAGGGTTTGAAGGTTGAGGGTTGAGGGTTGAGCGGGACCCAAGCAGAATTATTTGTAGACGCATCTTTACCGCATGGCGGTACGCATCACGTTCCACGGCGCGGCAGGCACCGTGACGGGCAGCAAGCATCTGGTGGAGTTGACGCGGGCGGATGGGAAGAGCACCCGCCTGCTGTTGGACTGCGGCATGTTCCAGGGCGAAGCGCTGCGTAACGGTCGCCGCGACCCGAACAGTCACTTCGGATTCGAACCGGAAAGCATCGACTTGTTGGTGCTGAGCCATGCGCACATCGACCACAGCGGGCTGCTGCCGCGATTGGTGGCCGAGGGCTTCAAGGGACCCATCTGGAGCACTCCCGCCACGCGCGACCTCTGCGCCATCATGCTGGCCGACAGCGCGCGGATCCAGGAATACGATTTCGCCTACGACATGAAGCGGGCGAATGAGCAAGGTCGAGCGCTGGAGTCCGATGGCCCGCTCTACGTGGAGACCGATGTGCCGCCCACGATGGAACTCTTCCAGACGATTGATTACGGCGAATCGCAGGAACTAGCGCCCGGCATCACGCTCTCCTTCTCCGACGCCGGGCACATCCTCGGGAGCGCGGCCGTTCACCTGACCATCGACGATGGCGATCGCGTGCTCCGGCTGTCCTTCACCGGCGATGTGGGCCGCTACGTGGACCGCCTTCTCCCCGAGCCGGTGCCATTCCCGCAGGCCGACGTCGTCATCTGCGAGAGCACCTACGGCGACCGCGACCATGCCTTGGTGGCGGAAGCGGAAGAGGAATTGCTACGGCATGTGACCGAGGTATGCGTTCAGCGGGGCGGCAAACTCATCATCCCCGCCTTCAGCATCGGCAAGACCCAGGAGATCCTCTACGCGCTCAACGCCCTGAGCAATGCTGGCCGCCTGCCGCGCCTGCCTGTATTCGTGGACAGCCCGCTGGCCATCAGCGCCACCGACATCGTGCGCCGCTACGACAAGCTGTTCCGGCCCGAGGTGCGCGAGGAACTGCGCCGCGACCCGGACCTCTTCTCCTTCCCCGGTGTGGAATTCGTGCGGAGCCCGGACCGCAGCAAGCAGCTCAACAGCATGAAGAAGCCGTGCATCATCATTTCCGCAAGCGGCATGATGGAGGCCGGCCGGGTGCGCCACCACCTGCGTAATTCACTGCCCGACCCCGCCAACGGTGTCCTGGCCGTGGGCTTCTGCGCCCCAGGCACCTTGGGCGCTGACCTCATTGCAGGCGATAAGCACGTGCGGATCTTCGGCGAAACCATTCCGGTGAACGCCTCGGTGGCGCGCATGGAGTTCTTCAGCGCGCACGCCGACCGGAAAGAACTGCTGCGCTACCTAGCCTGTCAGGACCCGAAAAAGGTGGACCAGCTCTTCCTCGTGCATGGCGTTGAAAAGCCGCTGCTGGCGCTGAAAGGCCTATGTACCGAAGCCGGATTCCAGCAGGTGCTGATCCCCCGGCGGGGCGAGGCCTTCAACTTGGCCTGAGCCGTCGCGGAAGCCCGGATGCTGCTTTGACTCCGATCAACGATCTTCGCGCCGTTCCGTTCCATGCGCGCCCTAACCCTCCTCATCGCCCTGATTGCCGGACTCCAACTCTGGGGCCAGGAGCCTTGTGATGTGTCACTGACCGAACAACCCATCTCCTGCGCCGGGCTGAACGACGGCAGCATCACGGTGGTGACAGGGTCCGGGGGGCCGTTCACCTACGTCTGGACCCACGACGCGACCCTGACCGGTGCAACCGCGACCGGACTGGGTCCGGGCTTGTACGATGTGGCCGTGAGCGGTCCGGACGGCTGCTTCGACCTGCTGGTGACGGTGCTGGTGGAGCCGGATATCCTCATCACGGGCAACACCACCTACTGCCCGAGCAATCCACCCGTGCTCACCGTGGTTCCCATCGGCGGCTTCATTCCGGTCGATTACGATTGGAGCACCGGTGATAGCACAGCAACCATCTCCCTTCCTGCTGGCACCATTGGGAATGTGAGCGTGAGCGCCGTGGATGCGAATGGCTGCCTGGTGGGCGACCTGACCATCCTGACCGAACTGCCCAGCCCCTTCGTGGCCTTCGCCACGCCCGACAGCGCCTGCCAGAACGTGCAGATCATCGTGAACACCGTGGCCACCGACGCCGATTCGCTCGTGTGGCGCTGGGGCGGCTTCGGCTTCAGCAACCTACCGGACCCCACGGTGGTCTTCCCGCAGGCGGGCTGGCAGCCCATCTCGCTCCAGGGCTTCGATACGCTCGGCTGCGGCGGGCTGCCGGTGGTGGACAGCCTCTTCATCCGCGCTCAGGTACCCGCCATCTTCTCCGCCGTGCAGGTACCCTGCACGCCCATGGTCGACATCGTACTGGGCAGCGTGGCCGACTCCTGCGCCTTCTTCATCGGCGACAGCCTGGTGACGCACGATTGCGCCAGCTACTTCCGATGGGACTTCGGCCGTTACGATTTCTACGAGTTCACGCTCTTCGCCACGCAGGCCAACAACTGCAACGATACCACGCATGTGATCGTGGACGTGCGCACCGAGCCCACCCTCTTCCTCGCCAACGCGTTCACGCCCAACGAAGACGGCATCAACGACTTTTGGCCCGACCGCGTGGACATCCCGGAAGCGGGCTTCGAGCTGGTGCTGTACGACCGCTGGGGCAACAACATCTGGAGTACCACCAATCCGCTGGACCAATGGGACGGCGCGCTTTCCGGTGGTCAGGCCCCGCTGGGCGTATACGTGTACACCATGAAGATGCGCGACCCGTGCTCGCCCACCAACTCCATTGAGAAGGTGGGGCACATGACGCTGTTCCGCTGACCGACCAACGCGCCGCGCCGAACCTGCGTCCATACACTCCGAAGCCCAATCCGTCGTTGATGCAGGCGCCGCCTTGTGCGACCTTCCCAGTCATACACCTGATGCGCGCACTCCTCTCCCTAGTCCTCCTCGCCGCTGCCACCGCCGCGCAGGCGCAGCTGCCGCCGTGCGATGTGACCTTCAACATCTCCCCCATCACCTGTCCGGACTTCAACGACGGCGCCATCGCGGTAATCACAACCAGCGGCGGACCGTACACCTATACATGGACGCATGACGACCTCGAGACGGGGGCCAGCGTGTTCAACTTGGAGCCGGGGTTCTACTCCGTGACAGTAACGGATGGCACGACCTGCGAAACGGTGCTCGACACGCTGCTCACCGAGCCCTACGTGGCGCCACTCGGCACCATGGCGGTGACACCTCCCACCTGCGCCGGCTTAGCCGACGGCAGCATCACTTTCACCGTGAACCCCGGGCCCTACACTTGGCAATGGGTGCACGACCCCACGATCACCAGCGCCACCATCAGCAACCTCAACTTCGGGGTCTATTCCGTGGTGGTGTTCGGTGGACCGTCGCCTTGCCCCGCAATCGTCACCACCAGCATCGGCGAACCGAACATCACGCTGGTGGGCACTACCGACTACTGCCCCAGCGATCCGCCGGTGATCACCGCGCAGCTCGATTGGGGCTTCGCGCCGGACCAGCTGGTGTGGAGCACCGGCGCCACCGGATTCAGCTATACAGTGGAGCCCGGCTTCAGCGGCCTGCTTTCGGTTACCGGCACCAACACCGCCACCGGCTGCAGCGCCACGGACGACATCCTCATCACCGAGCTTCCCAGTCCCTCGTAGCCTTCGCCGCGCCGGACAGCGCCTGCCAGAACGTGGAGATCATCGTGAACACCGTGGCCACCGATGCCGACTCGCTCGTGTGGCGCTGGGGCGGCTTCGGCTTCAGCAACCTGCCCGACCCCACGGTGGTGTTCCCGCAGGGGCTGTGGCAGCCGATCTCGTTGCAGGGTTTCGACCTCTTCGGCTGCGGTGGTGCTCCTGTGCAGGACAGCATCTACATCCGCCCGCAGCGGCCGGCCATCTTCAGCGCGGTGCAAATCCCCTGCTCGCCCGTGGTGGACATCGTGCTTGGCAGCCAGAGCGATTCGTGCGCCTTCTTCATCGGCGACAGCCTGGTCACCAACGATTGCTCGGGCTACATCCGCTGGGACTTCCGCCGCTACGACGTTTACGACTTCACGCTGTACACCACGCAGCCCAACCGCTGCGACGATACGCTGGACGTGATGGTGGATGTGCGCACCGAGCCCGTGCTCTTCCTGGCCAACGCCTTCACGCCGAACGACGATGGCATCAACGACCTGTGGCCCGACCGCGTGGAGATCCCCGACACGGGCTTCGAACTGATCCTTTACGATCGCTGGGGCCGCACCCTGTGGAGCACCATCGACCCCAACGAGCAATGGGATGGCGCCGATGCGCCCGTGGGCGTGTACGTGTACACCATGCGCATGCGCGATCCGTGCCAGCCCACGAACGAGATCACCAAGGCGGGGCATGTGACGGTGTTCCGGTGACGCAAGGTGCCCTGGCTTGACGCAGAGGACCTGAGGTAGCTTCGCGCCCGATTCCGATGCAATCGCTTTCGAACACGTCACGCTCCTTCCGGCCATCGGCGCACGCGCATGGCGTGAAGCACAGGAATCCTCGCCGCTTCCCATTCGGCTTCGTGCTGCTCGCCGCGGTGCTGTTCGTTGGGGCCGCGCCCATCAAGCACACCGGCACCCGCTCCGCCTGGCAGGATGCTGCCTACGGGATGCACAGCGGCACCGCATTCGGTCCCGCCGGCCTGCTGCTGCATCATTCCCCGCCATCGGAAAGCCTGACGAGCCCCATCGGCAGTGCGCCTGCGCCAAATGCGAAGGACCGTGCCTCCGGGTTCTCCGCGATCATCCACGCCGCAGACCGCTCGGTGCGCTCGGCATCCGCCCGCATCGAACGGACGGCGGGTAGCACCCTCGTGGCGCTGCGGCGAAGCGCGCTCCTCTTCCCCTTCCATTTCTTCTGGTGATCCGCTCCTGAGCGGCCATCGTCCTGCGGGGCGATCGACCTGGATACGCTAGGCCGCGCCGTTGCGCGCGACCCTAGGAGCAGTTCGTACATCACCAAAACGGAAGAAGATGGAAATGGATAATGCAACACTCACGATCGGCATCATCTGCCTGGCGCTCTTCGCGCTGCCGTTCGTGCTCGACTACCGGAGCCGAAGGAAGAAAGCGGCACGCCTGCAAAGCGCCATGCGCGATGCCGCGCAACAGCAACGGAGCACGATTGGCCAGGTGGACACCTGCAACGGCATCGCACTGGGCATGGATGAGGACAAGAAAACCCTGTTCTTCTACAACGAGCGGGAGGAGAACCCTGCGGTACAGCACGTGAACCTGGCCGAGGTGCGGAGCTGCGAGGCCCTGCGGGACGGACGCACGGCGAAGGCCGACGACGCCGAAGGCATGCCGGCCAGCGTGGAGTTGTGCCTGGTGCCCAAGGAAAATAGCCGGGACGAAAAACGACTGGTCCTCTACCGCTCGGGCTACGGCACCACATTGGACGGAGAAGTCCAATTCGCCGACAACTGGGCGCGGCTGATCAACGGATGGCTGAAGAGCAAGTAGTGCGTATGTGAGAGCCCTGTGGAATGGCCACAGGGCTTTTCACTCGTGGGCGGTGCGAATCGGAATCTCGCTGCAAGCCAATACACCACGCCGTCTCGCTAAGAAACGGCCATTGACAGGCTGAGAGAACTGGTATTCCGCTGCGGCTCACACCCCCTTTATCCCCTCCACCAGCCTATCCAACTCATCGGTGGTGGTGTACACGTTGGGGGTGACGCGCACGTGGTTGTACGCGGCTTCGGTGCCGGGCTTCGCCTCGCGCTCAATGGCCACGGTGTGGATCTTCCACTTGGCGAAGAGCTGCTCGCTGAGCGCGGTGGCCTTCTTCCCTTCGATGCCGAACACGCCGATGGCGCATCCGTAGCGCGGGTCCATGGAGGTGTTGAAGAAGATGCCGGGCACCTCGCGCACGCGCTCCATCCAGTAGTTCTTCAAGAAGTGCAGGCGCTCCTGTTTGCGGCGGCTGCCGATGAGCTCGTGCAGGTCGAGCGCATAGCCGGTGGCCATCTCGATGGGGAAGCTGCGCGTGCCGAGGCTCTCGAACTTGCGGATGTCGGGGCCCTGCGGATTGTCGTTGCTGAGCAGCGGCCACAGTTTTCCGATCTTCTCCTTGCTCACCCATAGGAGCCCGTTGCCAAAAGGGGCGCACAGCCACTTGTGCAAGCTGGTGCCCCAGTAGTCGGCGCCGAGGTCGGGGATCTTGTAGTCGAGCAGCGCGAAGGAGTGCGCGCCATCCACCAGCACCTCGATGCCGCGCTTGCGCGCCTCGTCGGCGATGCGCCGCACGGGCAGAATCTGGCCGTTCCAGTTCACCACATGCGTGATGTGGACCAGCTTGGTCTTCGCGGTGAAGCGCGACACGTAGGCCTGCGTCATCGCCTCCTCGTCCTCGCTCGGCAGCTGCGGGTCGGCGTACACGAGCTTCACGCCATCGCGCGCGGCGCGCTGCTTCCATGCGTTGGCCATGTTGGGGTAGTCGTGCGTGCTCACCACCACCTCGTCACCGGTCTTCAGGGGCAGGCCGAAGATGATGGTGTTGAGCGCCTCGGTGGCGTTGCGGCAGAGGGCCAGTTCCTCCGCGCTGCAGCCGGCCAGGCGCGCCATGTTCATGCGCAGGGGCTCGCGGTCCTGGTCGAGGATGCGCCACATGTAGTAGCTGGGCGCCTCGTTGCACATGCGGTTGTAGTGGTCAAGCGCCTCCATGGCGGCGCGCGGCGTGGGGCACACCCCGCCATTGTTCAGGTTGATGAGCGTGGGGCTGCAGGCGTACGCCGCGCGCACGTTGCGCCAGAAGGAGCCCTCCTCAAGTGGGCCGACGGGCACACCGGCTGGCCCGGCCAGTTCCGGGTAGGCGGCCTCGAGGCGCTGGTGCAGGGCGAGGCTGCCCAGCAGGGCGGCGCTCTGACGGATGAAGCTGCGGCGGTCGGTCATGCACCGAAAGTAGGTGGCGGGGTTGGTCGGTGGTCGCTCCGCGCCAATGCGATTTCCACCCTTTGCTCGCACAAAGGGTGGAGCCCAAAGTGCGCCACGGCCAAAGCCGCTGCCCGTCTCGCACATGGCCCGCAGCGCAGGCTCCCGAGCCGGGCGCGGCCGCGCTGGCCGTGGACACCCACCGCACGCTGTACCTGAGCGATTTGAGGGACTGTGGCAGCATGTACTCCTCAATCTTCTCGCACCCGCGTTGTATTTATGATGCTTCGCCAGTATTGGTTAGCTGCGCCAATTGTTGGGCATAACCTTGTTAGCATCCCGGCCTGCGGGCAACAGAGGTTTCACACGTCCGGAGCGACCTTTGCTTGCAAGTGCGCTTGCCCATGATTGTCGTTCACCCGTTGCGGCCGCTCCGCTTCATCGCGCTGTTGGCCGCCGCGCTCGGTTTCTCCGCGGCCCAGGCCCAGGTGCCCACCCAATGCCTGGAGATCGAGAGCATCCTGGTGGATGCCTGCCTCGACCTGCCGCAGTGCCCCGGCGGCGCTGAGGGCATGAACGAGATGGTGCGCTTCCGCACCGGGCCAGGCCACGGCGCTCAGCGAGATCGCGGCCGACTGGCCGAACAACAACTGGAACGGGCTGGTGCAGAACGCCACCACCGCGCAGATCACCGATGACCTCAATGCCACGGTGCAAGGCTGCGGCTGGCTGGTGGAGCCTCCCGGCGGCATCATCCCGCCGGGCAGCGCGGTGCTCATGGTCACCAGCACCCAGATGTGTACGGCGGCCAACTCCTTCACCAACCTGAGCGACACGCTCTTCATCGTCTTCCAGGCGCCGGGCAATTCGAGCGGCCATTTCGCCAACCACAACAACGGCGCAACCATCAGCGCTACGCCCAGCGGCGCCAGCAGCACGCGCACGCTCATCCTCACCTACCTGCCCACCAGTTGCAGCGATACCGCCACCTACGACCGCGCGCTGCTCACCAACGTGTACGGCACCTACGGCGGCACCTCGGCGGAGAACGATGGCGCCACGGCGGAATTCACCTGGCCCGGCCCTGCGCAGGTCTCGTATGTGAACTACGGCTGCCAAGCGCCCTTCGTGCCGCTTTTGGTTGAGGTGGTGTATGCCGAGGGCAGCATCTGCAACGGCACGGGCAGCGTGCTGCTCACCGGCAGCGCGAGCGGCGATTTCATCAGCTTGCAATGGCAGGGCGGCACCGGCACCTTCAGCGATCCCAACAACCTGACCACTGCTTACCTGGCGGGGCCGGGCGACGTGGGTGCCGTAGTAATCCAGTTCTGCGCCATCGGCACCTGTGGCGCCACCATCTGCGTGGATTATACGCTACCCAGCGGCTCGGCGCCCTTGGTGACCATCACTCCTGATGGCCCCACAACGCTCTGCCCCGGCGAAAGCGTCACCCTGACGGCCAGCGGCGCCGACACCTACGAGTGGAGCGGGCAGGAGACCACGGCGAGCATCACCGTATCCACACCCGGCACTTACTCCGTCACCGGCACCAATGCCTGCGGCAGCGGCAGCGCGCAGATCGATATCACGCTCGCCAACGGTCCTGCGGTGGCCATCACGCCGGATGGCCCCACTGCGCTCTGCCCCGGCGAGAGCGTGACGCTCACCGCCAGCGGCGCCGACAGCTACCTGTGGAGCACGCAGGAGACCAGCACGAGCATCACCGTGTCGCAGCCGGGCACCATCACCGTCACGGGCACCAATGCGTGCGGCACCGGCAGCGCGCAGATCGACATCACGCTCGGCACCGATCCGCAGGTGAGCATCGCCGCATCGGGGCCCACCGCGCTCTGCCCCGGCCAGAACGTCACGCTCACCGCCAGCGGCGCCGATAGCTACGTGTGGAGCACGCAGGAGACCAGCGCATCCATCACCGTATCGCAGGCCGGTACCTACAGCGTCACCGGCACCAACGCCTGCGGCACGGGCAATGCATCCACCGATGTGACGGTGGTCTCCGTTGCGGCTTCGTTCACCACCGATGTGAGCGTGGGCGATGCGCCGCTCGAGGTTGTCTTCACCAACACCAGCTCACCCGCCAACGCGTCCATGTCGTGGCAATTCGGCGATGGCGGAAGCAGCACCGCCTTCTCCCCCACCCACACCTATCTCAGTCCCGGCACCTTCACCGTGGTGCTCACCGTTACCGAGCAAGGCTGCACCGCCACCGCATCAGGACAGATTCAGGTGCTCGGCTCCGAGGTTCCGCCCAGCTCGGTCTTCGTGCCGAATGTCTTCACGCCCAACGGCGATGGCAGCAACGACCAGCTTCGCCTGCAGGCCATCGGCATGCGGCAGGTGGATCTGAGCATCTACAACCGCTACGGCCAGCTGGTGGCGCGCCTGGAGCGCGGGCAGCAATCGTGGGACGGCCGCACCTTCGCCGGCGAGATGGCCTCGTCAGGCACTTACTTCTATGTGCTGGAGGCCGAGGGCCTCGATGGCAAGGCGCACGAGTTGCAAGGGAGCATCACCTTGCTGCGGTAGGAGGGCATCACGCGCTTCCACTCGTGATGATTCAGGCGACAAGACGAGCGTTATGACCGTCCTTTGCAAGCGATGCGGCTGATGCGCCTGTTCCTTTTCTCAGCGGCTCTCTTGGCCGGTGTTGTCGCGCACGCGCAATGCGGCATTGTAGTCGGCACGTTCCCTTACCAGGAGGGCTTCGAAGCGGCGCCCGCATGGCTCTCCGGCGGCACGGGCAACGATTGGGCATGGGGAACGCCCGCCAAGCCCACCATCAACAGCGCGGGCGGCGGCACCAAGAGCTGGTGCGTGGGCGGGCTCACCGGTTCGTTCTACACCTACGGCGAGCAGAGCTGGCTCGAAGGCCCGTGCTTCGATTTCAGCGCCCTGCCCTATCCCTATGTGTCGTTCAAGATCTTCTGGGAGTGCGAGCGCACGTACGATGGCCTAGGCTTCCAGTATTCGCTTGACCAAGGCAACACGTGGAGCAATGTGGGCACGGTGAACGACCCGGCGACCTGCTTCGACCAGAACTGGTTCAACACGCCGAACATCAACAACCTCAACCTCGCTTCGCCAAAGCAGGGCTGGAGTGGCCGCATCGGGCCGACGCAGGGATCCTGCGCCGGCAGCCAAGGCAGCCTCGGTTGGGTCACCGCATCGCACTGCCTTGCCGACCTCGCGGGCGAGCCGAGCGTGAAGTTCCGCTTCATCTTCGGCGCGGGCACCACCTGCAACAGCTACGATGGCATCGCGATCGACGACGTGTACATCGGCGAGGCGCCGCCTGAACCGAATCCCGTGCAATGGACCTGCTTCGCCGACACGCTGGCCATCTCCGGCGTGCAGACCTGCGCCAGCACGCTTCTGTGGGACTTCGGCGATCCGGCCTCCGGCGCGGCGAATACCAGTTCCGCACAGACACCGCAGCATGTGTTCTCCACGCCCGGCGCGTACACGGTCACCCTTTCGCTCTTCTATTCGTGCCGCTCGCCGCAGGTGGTCACGCTACCCGTGAACATCCTCGGCCTGCAACTCAGCGGCACCGACCCCACCTGCGCCGGCAACGATGGAAGCGTGAGCGCTGCGGTATCGGGCGCCAGCGCGCCGATCATCTATTTGTGGAATCCAGGCGGCGCGAGCACCAGCGCGGTCTCGGGTCTGGGCGCAGGCACATACAACTTCGTGGCCAACAGCGCGGGCTCATGCCCCACGGGCGGCTCGGTCACGCTCGCACCTCCGTCCTCGGCGCCCACGGCTTCGATCACCACCACCCCGGCCTCGTGCAATGGCTTCGCGGACGGCAGCGCGTCGGTGACGGTGAATGGCGGCACGCCGGGATACTCCTATTCATGGTCGCCGAATGGAGGCAGCGGCCCTTCGGCCAATAGCCTCTCCGCTGGAACCTATACCTGCACCATCACCGATGCCAGCAGCTGCTCCACCACGGTGAGCGCGACCGTCACCGAGCCAACGGCCATCACCCTCGCAGCGGCGGATACGGTGCGCATCTGCGCAGGCGATGCCACCACGCTTCAAGCAAACGCTGCAGGCGGAAGTGCGGGATACATCTACACCTGGAGCCCTTCCGGCCCTGATGTCTCACCCGCTGTGAGCACCACCTTTACCGTGGTCGCCACGGATGCGAATGGCTGCGTGAGCCCAACGATGACCGTAGAAGTAATTGTAGGCAGCGTGGCCACGCCGGTCTTCACCGTCACTGACACGATCGGCTGCTCGCCGCATTGCGCCGGCTTCAGCACCAGCGCCGCCAACGGCACGTTCACATGGGACATGGGGGATGGCACGGTGCTCAGCGCCGGCGAGAGCCTGCTGCGCCATTGCTATGCGGGCGGAGGCGTGTACGATGTATCGCTGACTGTGTCCGATGCATCGGGATGCAGCGGCACATGGGCACTTGCCGAGGCGGTGCATGTCCTGCAAACACCGGTGGCCGCTTTCCTGGCCGATCCACCGGTCACAACGATCAAGGATCCGCTGTTCCAGTTCATCAACCTCTCCTCCGGCGCCGACAGTGTCCGTTGGCTCTTCGGCGATCCCGCCGACAGCAGCAGCACGAGCTATTCGCCCGCCTTCGCCTACGCCGCCGTCGGCTGCTACGAGGTGGACCTCTACGTGGCCAGCACGAACGGCTGCACGAACAGCATCGGACAACTCATCTGCGTGGAGGATGAGTTCGGGGCGTACGTGCCCAACGCCTTCACGCCGAACGGCGATGGGATCAACGATGCCTGGGGCGTGATCACCACGGTGGGCGAGCCACGCGCGTTCGAGCTGATCGTGTTCGACCGCTGGGGCGGCGTCATCTTCCGCAGCACCGACAAGCGCGTGCTGTGGGGTGGCGGCTCGGGCGGTGAGGTGCCGATCGGCGTTTATCCGTGGCGCCTGCGCCTGCGCGATTCAGAGGATCGCATCCAGGAACGCACGGGGCACGTGACGCTGCTGCGCTGAGCGCTGGTCACTGGATTGAATCGTGCTTGCGCTTCAAGGCATCGAGCACGCGCTGCACTTCCTCCTTGGTGACGCCGCGATCCTCGGCCTTGCCAGCGCTGCTCTCCAAGCGTCCCTGCTCCTTCGCGATATCGCCCTGCACCTTGGCTTCCTGTTGCATCAATTTCGCCTGTGACGATTCTCCTTTGGCCAGTTTCTGGCGCGCCTTGGTGAGCTTCTGCAGGTCCTTTGGGTCGTTGCTCAGCGCGAACTTCTTCTCCAGCCCCGCGATGTCGCCACTGACCTTGGCGTTGTCGCGCTGGATCTTTCCGCGCTTGGCCTTGATCTTCTCCATGTTGCTGCTCGACTTGGTGATGCGCGACTGGCTCTTCGCCACATCGCCCTTGGTATCAGCCAGCTTGTCTCCGGCCTTGCCGAGTTGCTTCTCATACGTCGCGATCTGGGCCTGCACCACCGCGCGGTTGTACTTCACGGCCAGGGTGCGCATGTAGGCCTCCTGCCCCTCGTTGCCCTCAGTGGTCGTGCTGTCGTTCAGCGCGAAGGCCACGGTGAGCCGCGCAAAGCCGGCCTTCTTCTCCTGAACCGTTGCCGCCGCTGCCATGGCCGCTCCGCTCACCTGCGGAAGCCTCAGGCCCATGGCCTTCGCCGGTCTGCCCTTGGTCACCGCCGTGCTCACCGCCTGCATGTCGGCCATCCACCAGCCCATCACATCCGAAGCCTCGCCCTCATGCACCGCGATGGTCCATGCGGGCAGTTTGAACATGCCGTTCTGCAGGCTGTCCGGAATCACCGCGATGGTCTTGTCCCACGAAATCGCATAACCCTCATGCGTGGTGTTGCCTTTCTGCGCGGCGACAGTGAATGGAAGAGCGAGCGATGCAGCGATGGCGAGGCGGGTGATGCGGTTCATGGCGATTCGATTGGGCGGCACAAGTTCGGCATGATTCAGGCTTTCCCGATGATCGAAGTCAACTTGGCCGGGACAGATCGCGCAAGGCCGAGTACACGCAGTGCATCGGCAGGCCCATCACGGTGTAGAAGCTGCCCTCGATGCGGTCCACGGCGGTATATCCGATCCAGTCCTGCACCCCGTACGCGCCGGCCTTATCCAAGGGCTTGTGCCGCGCCACGTAGTACGCGATCTCGTCAGCGGTGAGATCGCGGAAATGCACCACTGAGATGTCAGCGAAGCTGACCATTCCGCTCGCTGTGCGCAGGCAGACACCGGTGATCACACGATGCGATCGGCCCGCGAGGAGCGCGAGCATGCGGCGGGCATCGGCATCATCCACCGGCTTGTTCAGCAGGCTTGCGCCGGGCTTTGACCCGGTGTGTGCGCCTGAAGCATCATCAAGAAGCACGGTGGTATCTGCAGTGATGAGCACTTGATCGGAAGCGAGCGAGCCGCTCCACGCTTCGGCCTTCTTCCGCGCAAGGTGCTCGGCCACTTGGTCATCGGGCATGCCCGGCGGCGGCGTCTCGTCCACATCGACGCTGGTGATCTCGACCGGCAGGTCCAGGCCTTGCAGCAGCTGGCGGCGGCGGGGCGAAGCGGAGGCGAGGATGAGGCGCCAGGGGAAGAGCGGTGGCGCTGTCATGGCAGGAACCGGATCAGTGCCGCGAAGCCCACGCCCATGACCATGGCTACCTTCAGGAGCGTGCCAGCGCGGACATGCTCCTCGCGGTGCACCGCATTGTAGGTGAAGCCCGCCGAGAGCAGCAATGGCGCGATGATGCCGAGCTGGATGTACCAGTAGGCGAGATTTCCGCGCAAGGCCGGAATGAGCATGTGCAAGGCGAGCAGCGCCAGGATGATGAAGGCGGTGTAGGTGAGCACGAGCGCCTTTGCCCAGCGCATGCCCCACACGATGGGGATCGTTCTGCAACCGTTGGCGGCATCGCCCTTCACGTCGGCCATGTCCTTCTGCAACTCGCGCACGAGCGACGACATGAACGCGAAGGCCGCGAAGCCGAGGACCCACCACCAGAGCTCGGTAAAATCGCTCTCCATCTGGTAGCGCGCGCCATCGGCGAGGGCCACCGTGCCGTGCGCGGCGAAGGAGCGCTGCAATGCGGGGATCTCGTACAGCCCGACGGTGAGCGGCACCAGTGCGGTGAGCGTGGCCACGGTGCCGTTGCCGATGATGAGCCGTCGCTTGAAAGTGGTGCTGTACGTCCACAGCGCGCCGATGGCGAAGGCGGGGATGATCAGCAACGGCCATTGCCCCGTTCGCCAAGCGACGATGGCGCCGCAGAGCAGCCCCAGCCCGCTCAGCACGAGGTGCGCCGCCATCGCCACGCGACGCTTCACCGTGCGGCCCACGATCACCTGGTCCGGCTTGTTGATGCGATCGATGCGCGTGTCGAAGTAGTCGTTGATGATGTTGCCGCCCGCGCCGATGAGCACCACACTGAGCACGAGCAATACGAAGAGGTGCAGCGGCAATTGCGGCCCGAAGCCGGAATCAGTCAGTATGTCGCTGCGGGTGATGCCGCCGCCGACTTCACCCAGCAGCTGCTTCAAGCCGCGCTCCAGGTGGCCGAGCACCAGCCCGTAGCGAATCAGCGCCATGGTGAGCGCCATGATGAGCAGATTCAGCGGGCGCGCGAGGCGAATGAGGTCCAGCATCTGTTTCCTCGTGTTCGAGGGATCACCACGTGTAGGCGCCGTCGGTGAGCCACTTGCCCTGCGCCTTCAGGGCCTGCTCCAGCAGGTCACGCACGCACCCTTGCCCGCCGCCCTTGCCGCTGATGAAGCGGCTGATGGCCGTGATCTCCGGCACCGCATCGGCCGGGCAGCACGCCAGGCCCACACGCTGCATCACGCGAAGATCGGGCAGGTCGTCGCCCATGTACGCCGCTGCAGCAGGGTCAAGGCCTTCGCTGATCTTCTGTTCCAACAAGCCCAGTTTGTCGCGCGTGCCCATATGCACCTCTTGGACCCCGAGCCGTGCAAAGCTGTCGGACACGCCCTGGCTGCGGCCCCCGCTGACGATGATGATGCGCATGCCCTCCTTGATGGCGTGCTGCACGGCGAAGGCATCGCGTGTGTGGAAAGTGCGCACCGGGTCGATGCCGGGGAACAGCAGCGTGCGGTTGTCCGTGAACACGCCGTCCACGTCGAAGAGGAAGGTGCTGATGCCCGCGAGGAGCTCCTTATAGTTCGCCGATGCCATCGGTGCTGTGGCCATATGCCTTCAGCACCATGGTGCTCAGCAGGGCATACGCGCGGCGAAGATCGGGCTCCGCCTTCAACAGTTCGAGGTGCCGCTCGATCGATGACGCATCGCCGCGTCGCGCGGGACCGGTGAGCGCCTGCTCCGGACCGATGGTGGTGACCTTGCTGGCCGTGAGCTTCCACAGTGGCATGAGCAGGTTGGGCGGCAGCTTCTCCCTGCTTCAGCAGGCGCTGCGCCTCGTGCATGAGGAAGACGGGGAAGTTGCTAGCGAGTACCGCGGTGAGGTGCAGGAGTTCGCGCTGGTGATGCGGCAACTGCAGCACGCTTCCGCTGATGGCGCGCGCCACGCGCAGGATCGATGCTTCGGCCTCGGGCGTGCTCGCATCCACCGCCAGTGGTACATCACTCAGGTCGATCGGTGCGCCGTGACTAAGGGTCTGCACCGGCCAGAGCACGGCGCGGTGCACATGCGGCAGCAGCACATCGAGGCCGACAGCGCCGGCGGTGTGCGCCACAACGCCCTCCATCGAAGGCAACTTGGCCGCCACTTCCGCGATGCTGTCGTCGCTGGTGGCGATGATGACGAGGTCGGCCTCGGGCAGCGCGCGGTCCAGGCGATGCGCAGGGCGTTCGAGGAAGCGGGCGAGGTCGTTGAGCTTCTCCGAATCACGCCCAGCCACGCCAACGAGCGGCAGCTTGGCCTTCACCATGGCATGGCCCAGGTGATAGGCCATCCGACCCGTGCCGATGAGCAGAATCGAGTTCATCTCTTGCGTGTATCAGTGGTTCGGTGTCTGTGTTCGTCGTTAGGCTGCCAGACAACTGTCAACCTTTCAACTTCTCAACTTCACGTTTCCTCACCCGCTGCCACACCGCCCAGCCTGTGCCGAGCGCCAGCAGCACGCAGCCGATCCAGAGGATGTTGATGCCGGGGAAGATCAACGCCTGCATCACCACGAACTCGCGCTCCGCCACCTCGAGGCCGAGCTTGTCGCCATCGACGGAGGCCAGGCGGATCCGCAAAGGCTCCACTTCAGCAGCCTTGCCCATCACCGCGCGGCCATCGGCGTAGATCACCAGGGGGCGCGCCTCGAACCAGCGGTCTGGATTGTAGAGGTCCCGGATGCGCAGCGCTGCGGCGTAAACCGTGAAGCGGTCGCCGAGCATGGTCTTGGTGGAACTGTCGCGCAGCACGTACAGGCTGTCGATCACCACCACACTGGTTGGCGTCACGATGGTGTCGCCCGCCTGCTTGTCGTAGCGGCGGTTCGGCATCCATGTGTCATCGGGTGCGATGGTGCCATCGAGCGCGGTGTCGGGATCCATCGCCATCTCGGCGTACCGGATGTGGGTGTAGAGGTCGCGCGTGAGCCAGTGCTTGGTGCTCGGCTCCGGCACATTCCCGAAACGCGGGTTGATCTGGATGAAGGGCGCAAGATCGAAGATCCGTGGCCCGGCCCGCGTGGGGCTCCAATCCTTCGCATGCCATAGGTGCCGCTTCGTGTAGTTCTCCAGCGGTTCCCAGAAGCGCGGCTGCTGGACGAGGAACTCCGATCCGGCCGTGTGCGCCTCGCGCGCGCGGAAGAGCGTGCCGCCGATGCGCACGGTATCGCCCTCCGCGTAGCGGCGCGGCTCCACCGCGAAGTAGTCCATCTCGTAGTGCAGGTTCACGCCGTCGGGCCGCTTCTCCCGGTAATGCACGTAGTGTTGCCCCATGCGGACCGTATCGCCCCGGTACAGCAGGATGTCCTTGCTGTTGCTGAACTCCTCGCTCAGGAAGCGGAGGTCCATGCTGCGCGCGTTGCGGCTGACCTCGTCCTTGCGGCTGGTGCTCACCAGCGCGCCCAGCAGCACCAGCGCGAAGCCCGTGTGCGCTATGCTCGGACCCGCGTTGCGCAATCTCCCTTTCAGCACCACCGGCACATAGGCGATGTTGGCGATGGCGGCGAAGGCCGTGGTGAAGAGCATGGCGCCGAGGCGCAGCTCGCTGATGCCGTATCCCAGCGCGCGGATGCCGATCGCCGTGAGGATTACCGCGATTGCGATGGATACCGCCAACTGCTTGAAGAACTTCCGACGGTCGCTGTCCTTCCACCGCAGGTATTGCGTAAAGGCGACGAGCAGTGCGACGACGATGGCGAAGGGGACCTGCCAGTTGTTGTAGTGCCGGATGGCTTCGCCGGGAGGCGCTAGGCCTTCCTGGCTCAGCTTGGTGAAGAAGCCGCTGCCAAGCGAATCGCCGAGCGAGGCGAAGAGACCCTTGAATGGCGTGAGCAGGATGTTCGTGACCGGGATGCTCGTGCTGAAGGTGATCTGCGCGGCGCTGAGCAGCAGCACCAGGGACGCCATGAAGAGCCAGAACTCCCGCGACCATAGCGCCTCCTCCGGATCGGACGAAGAGAAGCCCTTGCGGTAAGCCTGCACCAGCATCACCAGCGTGAGGACGCCGAAGAGCAGGATCGCCTGCACCTCCACCTCGAGCCCGATGCCGATCGCCATCAGCGCGAGCGAAACGATGACATAGAACCAGCGTTGCCTCCTATCGGGATGGAGCATGGCCGCGCTGATGCCGAGGAAGATGAGCAGGAAGCGCACCAGCGCGGGCAG
Source organism: Flavobacteriales bacterium (assembly GCA_016715995.1). Taxonomy (GTDB): domain Bacteria; phylum Bacteroidota; class Bacteroidia; order Flavobacteriales_F; family PHOS-HE28; genus PHOS-HE28. The sequence goes on along the minus strand of JADJXF010000019.1, from coordinate 73,216 downwards.
CATGCCATCACCGGTGAAGCTGTGCACGCTGGTATCGCCGAGCACGCCGCTGCGCGTGAGGAAGGTGCTGTAAAGCACGAGGATGAAGGTGATGAGCGTGAGCAGGAAGGCGGCGAAGAGCGAGGTCTCCTTGCGCTTGTTCACGAGCATGAGGTGACCAGCGCCCACGAGCGTGATCCATGGCACCAGCGAAGCATTCTCCACCGGGTCCCAGGCCCAGAAGCCGCCGAAGCTGAGCGCCTCATACGCCCATGCCCCGCCCATGAGGATGCCCGTGCCGAGCACCATCACCCCGAAGAAGGTCCACGGCAGCGATGGCGCGATCCACGCGGTGCGCTCCCTGCGCCACAGTCCCGCGATGGCGTACGCGAAGGGGACCAAGGTGGCCGCGAAGCCCAGGAAGAGCGTGGGCGGATGGATCACCATCCAGTAGTTCTGCAGCAGCGGGTTCAGGCCACGACCATCAGCGAACTGCGGGATCGCGGAGAGGTAGCCCTTCATCGCAGTCCACGGCAGGCCGATGTTCTCCGGCAGCTCGCGGATCAGCAGGAAGGGGCTGCTGCCGAGCTTCATGTCGCCCACGTAGATGCCCAGCAGCATGAAGGCCAGGAAGACCTGCACCAGCGCGATCACCGCCATCACGTGCGGTTCCCATGTCTTGGCCCGCATGATCAGGATGTTCCCCAGCACCACGTGCCAGAAAGTCCACAGCAGGAAGGAGCCCTCCTGCCCTTCCCAGAAGCAACTCGCGATGTACTTCATCGGCATCTGCAGGTTGCTGTGCTTCCACACGTAATCGAACTCGAACCAGTGGTTGAACAGCATGACGAAGAGCGTGACCACGATGCCCAGCACCGCCAGGCTGTGCGCGCGGAAACCCAGCCGGCCTAGGCGAGTCCACGCTCCGTCCTTCCGCTCTGCTCCGATGAAATAGGCGATTGCGGCGAGCACCGCGCCCACCAGCGAAACGATGGTCAACGCATGGCCGAACTGGCCTGCCAGGCATGCTCTCCGATGTATTCGATTGGCGTGGTGTTCAATTCTTCCCGCAATAGACGGCAGTGCGTCTGCCTATTCCAACCAAACCACTCATTCGACCCTGGGGGTCGACGCTACGGTTGCCCAACCATCAACCCTCAACCTCCGTCATTTGCTGCATCTCGTTGTACTTGCTCGGGCACTTCATCAGCATGTCGTGCGCCTCGAATTCGCCCGCTTCGTTCACGCGACCGGTGAGCACGATGCTCTCCGACCGCTCGAAATCATAGGGCTTCGCCTTCGCCAGCCGGACCACGCACTTCTCGCCGTTGTCGTCCACCAGGGTGAAGGTGGTGAGGTTGGCGTTGGTGATCGGCTCGTACTCCACGGGCGCGCTCTTGTCCAGGTAGCCCTTCACCTTGAACTCCTTGCCGGGCTTCGCCTTGGCCTGCGCCAGGTCGACGAAGGTGCTGCTATCGGCCAGTGTGGCGATGAAGGCCGCCATGGCGATGGCGATGAGCACGAGGGCGATGATGTGCGAGCGCTTCATTTCGTGCGTTGTTCTATGCGTGCGATCCGCCGGTCGAGACGGAAGAGCCAGAGGGCCAGCCCGAGCAGGATCACCGACACCACGGCGACGACGGTGTTGATCTTCCCGCTTCCGTAAAGCGTGTCGACAAGCCAGTCCGGCTCACCTTGCGCAAAGGCCGCCGAAGGCGCCGTGAGCACCACGAGAAGAAGGAAAAGCCTAACGGTGGTGCGCATGGTCATGAGCGATCTCGATTCGCGCGAGGCGGTACTGAAGGTTGAGCAGCCAAGTGCCGATGCCCATCCACCCGAGCACAGCCGCGTAGAAGACAGGGCGCAGGCTGTCGTCGAGGTCGTACTGGCTGAACGCGGGATTGCCGCCGCTGCCCGGATGCAGGCTGGCGGTCATGCGCGGTAGGGCCATGATGAAGAGCAGCATGAGCACATACGCGAACACGTTGTAGATGGCCGCGAGCCTAGCGCGCTTGGCGGGATCGTTCACGCTGCCGCGCAGCACCAGGTACGCCAGGTAGATGAGCACGGTGACGGCCGCGCCGTTGAGCTTGGCATCGCTCGTCCACCAGCCACCCCAGGTGGCACGCGCCCAGAGGCTGCCCGTGAGCAGGCCCATGCCAGCGAAGAGCAGGCTCACATGCACGGCGGCGAGCGCGCCACGGTCGTGCAGCGGATTGCCGCTGCCGAGCACACTTATGCTGAACACCAACGCGATGGTCTGCAGGAGCATCATGGTGAACCACATGGGCACGTGGAAGTGGAGGTTGCGGATGCTCTCGTAGAGGATGTTGCGGTTCGGGAACGCGAAGTCGGTGCGCTCGGTTCGCGGAGGTCCCTCGGTCACGCCTTCCAATGCGCCGCTGCCTTTCTCCGGATTGTAGAAGGCATCGAACAGGCGCATGGTGCCCTGCGTCGTAGTGCTCACGAGCAGGTCGCTCATGTCCTCACGCAAGCCTTCGGGAACCAGGAATCGCGCGGTGATGCGCCGATCATCCAGCACCTCCACCTGATCGGCGGCGATGAACTGCCCTCCGTTCTCCACGAACACACGCGGCGATTCCTGCGTGAAGCGCGTGGCATAGCCCAGCACGGTAACGGTATTCGGTCCCGGCTTCAGCGCTCCTTCAGAAGCATGCACCACCGCTGGTGCCAGCGGCGTGCGCAACGCGGCGATGGATGCGATGAGCACCAGCCCGACCGCCAGAAATTTCCACCACCATTGCTTCATCGTCAATCGCGCCAAAGGTACGGGAAGAGCAACCAGGCCAATGCTACGGTGACCACGTCCAACGCCGCGATGCCGAGGAAGTACATGCCCGTCTCCGCCCATGCCGCGCCACTGAGCGCGAGCTGGCTGGCGCGCATCACCGCCAGCAGCATCGGCAGCACGATCGGGAAGCCAAGGATGGCCATGAGACCGATGCCATTGCCCGCGCGCGCCGCGAGCGCCGCGATGAGCGTGAGCACCGCCGCGAAGCCGATGCCGCCCAGCACCACGGCCGTGATGAACTGCGGCAGATCGGCCTGCGCCAGGGCATCGTTGCCCAGGAAGAGCGCATAGAACAGCAGGCTCAGGAGGCTGAGCACGACCATGGTGACGGCGTTGTACAGCGCGCGCGCCAGCACCACGCTCCGGGGATGCGCCAGCGTGTATAGGTATAGCTGACGGCCCTGGTCCTCGCGCAGGAAGGAGCGGGCCAGCGCATTGAACGCGGCGAAGAGGAGGATGATCCAGAAGAGCGCGTTCCAGGTGCCGGTGCCCAAGGCGTCCTTCATGGTCAGGTGGCACACGTACACCGCGCTCACCACATAGAGCAGCATGCCGCCCCAGGCCGCGCGCTGGCGCAGGTCGAGCGCGACCTCCAGCCGCAGCAGGTGCAGGATCTCGGAGCGCATGGCGGCGCAAGGTAGAAGCGCGTCATGGCGCATGGCCGCGACGATTGACGGCCAAGCACCAACTTCGCCCGCACCCAATCGCGCGACTAAGGCATGCTCACCCTCCGATTCCTCCTCGCGGTCCTACACCTCTTCGCGCTGGCTATCGGCATCGCTGCGGTATACGGCCGTGCGCGTGCGCTTAGGCGTGTCCGCTCCACGGCCGACCTGCCAGCGGTCTTCCTGACCGACAACTGGTATGGCATCGCCGCTCTGCTCTGGCTGGGCACCGGTCTCTGGCGCGCCTTCGGCGGATTGGAAAAGGGCACGGATTACTATCTCGAAAGCCATTGGTTCGCGGGCAAACTCGGCCTGTTCGGCATCGTCCTCTTGTTGGAAATGCTGCCGATGACGACGCTGATCCGCTGGCGCAAGGCATTGAAGAAAGGTCAGCCTATCGCCTTGGAGCGCTCGACGCTGCTAGCCCGTCTCACCTGGCTGCAGGTGCCGTTGCTCCTGCTCATGGTGGTGACGGCAGCGGCGATGGCCCGCGGACTTTGAGGGATCGGCCATCCATCTATCTTGGTCCGCAAGCATGCCCTCCCTGCATAGGCTTCTCCGCTCCCTTGCACGCATGGTGCTTCCCTGCTGCTGCGTGGCGGCCGCGCAGGCGCAGCAATACAAGCTGCGTGGAACCGTAGCTGATGCCACGACTGGCGAGACGCTCATTGGCGCCAACGTGGTGTTGAAGGGAACCACCATCGGCACCACCACCGATATCGATGGCCGGTTCGAGCTGCTGGTGAACGAGTTGCCGCCGTACACGCTGATGATCAGTTTCGTGGGCTACACCACGCAGGAGGTGGAGGTGAGGAGCCTGGACAAGGAACTCAAGTTCAGGCTCGGCACCGATCAAGTGCTCCTGCGCGCGGCCGAAGTGGTGGGCAGCCGCATCAGCGAGAAACAGAAACAGGCACCGCTCACCGTGGAGAGCATGGATGTGATTGCCATCCGCGAAGCGCCCAGCGGCGACTTCTATGAAAGCCTTGGCACCTTGAAGGGCGTGGACATGACGGCCGCGAGCATGGGCTTCAAGGTGATCAACACCCGCGGCTTCAACAGCACCAGCCCGGTGCGCTCCCTTCAATTGATCGATGGCGTGGACAACCAGAGCCCGGGCCTCAATTTCTCGCTGGGAAATTTCCTCGGCGCGAGCGACCTGGATGTGATGAAGGTGGACGTGGTCGCAGGCGCCAGTACGGCGTACTTCGGCCCCGGCGCCTTCAACGGCGTGATCAGCATGACCACGAAGAGCCCGTGGGTCTTCCCCGGGCTGAGCGTGAGCGCCAAGGCCGGCGAACGCGACCTGCTGGAAGGCTGCGTGCGCTGGGCGCAGAAGTTCAAGGATTCCGCCGGCAAGGACCGCTTCGCCTACAAGCTGAATCTGATGGCCATGCGCGCCGAAGACTGGTTTGCGCGCGATTACGGCGCGACGAGCAACTCGCCCACCCAGGTTGGCAACCCCGGACGCTACGATGGCGTGAACATCTACGGTGATGAGAACGTGACGGTGAACAACGACTTTTCACGAGACCTCTTCTCGCGCGTCAATTATCCGGGCCTTGGACTCTACCTCAGGCCCGGGTATCGCGAAGCTGACCTCGTGGACTACGGCACCAACAATCTGAAAGCCGGGCTATCGCTGCACTATAAATTGTCGGATAGCCTGGAGGTGATTGCCGCGAGCAACTACAGCCGGGGCAGCACTGTGTACCAGGGCGAGAACCGTTACCGCTTGGAAAACGTGCAGTTCTACCAGCATAAGCTGGAACTCCGCAGGGAAGGCACATGGTTCCTGCGCGGCTACATGACCACCGAGGATGCGGGCGACACCTATGACATCTTCACAACCGGCGTGAGGCTTCAGGAGGCGGCCGGAGCGACGCGCGAATGGAACATCAAGTACTTCACGCTCTGGGAAACCTGGATTAAGCCACGCATCAACCAGGAATACCCCGACTTCATGACGTTGCAGGAGGCCCTTTTGCCGGGCTCGGGAATCACGACCCTGCAGCAATATGACGACTACTTAGCGCAGTTCGTCGCTAACAATGAAGGTCTGTTCACCGCGTACCACACTGAAGTGGCTGACAGCATCGCTCACATCGACAACAGCGATCTGGACCCACTTTACGTGGTGGGCACCGACCGCTTCGAGGCGAAACTCGATGAGATACGCGGCAAACGCTTCACCGAGGGCGGATCGCTGTTCTACGACCGGAGCAAGCTCGCACACGCGATGGGCGAGTATCGTTTCAAACTTGGTAGTATCGGGTGGGACACGGCAAGAAGTACCACGGTACCGAAGACGCCGTGGGGAGAACTTGTCGTGGGCGGCAGCTTCCGCCAATACATGCCCAACAGCGCGGGCACCATCTTCCGCGATACCGGCGATGTGGTGATTCGCAACCGAGAGTTCGGGATGTACGCCGGCCTGGAAAAGAAGCTGATGGAGGACAAGCTGAGGACCACCGTGACCCTGCGGATGGACAAGAACCAGAACTTCAACGCGCTCTTCTCCCCTGCCGCCTCGATGGTTTATACGCCTCGCCAGGACAGGACATTCCGGTTCTCCTTCAGCAGCGCCATCCGCAACCCCACCCTCGCCGACCAATACCTCTACTATAATGTGGGGCGCGCAATCCTCTTGGGCAATGTGGATGGCCAGTTCGAGGCCGGCGAGGACAGTTTGATCACCCTCGAGAGCTTCAATGCGTATCGCACGTCACCCACGCTGCTTGAAGGCCTAAACAAGCTGGACTACTTCAATGTTGACCGCCTGCGCCCCGAGCAGGTGCGGACCATCGAGGTAGGCTATCGCGGCACGCATGCTGAGAAATTCTACATCGATGCGAGCGCCTACCATAGCTGGTACACGGATTTCATCGGCTACATCATCGGGCTGTACGGACGATTCCGCCCCGCCAACGATCCACAGGCGCCAGGATACCCCGACGGAGGCTTGCAGGCATACCGCCTGGCCGCGAATGCCAGCAGTTTGGTGCGCACGCAAGGCGTCAATGTCGGCGTGAGCTACTTCCGTACGAAGATGACTTACGGCGTGAACTACAGCTACAATCAGCTGGTCACAGGCGATGACGACCCAATCATCCCGGCCTTCAACACGCCGCTGAACAAGTTCAACCTCAGCTTCACCGGCCACGACCTGAAGGTGCCCGGCACCGACAAGCCCAACCTCGGCTTCGGCATCAACTGGAAGTTCGTGGAGGGCTTCACCTTCACCGGCTCGCCGCAGTTCACCGGCCCCATCCCCAGCTACGACATGGTCGACGCGCAGGTGAACGTGAAGTTCCCCGCCCATCACCTCACTGTGAAGCTCGGCGGCAGCAACCTCTTCGGCCTTGTGCCGCTCGTGGATGCTGATGTGGCATCGGAGGACAAACTCGACCGCGTCTTCGACAATCGCGTCCGCATGGTGTATGGCGGGCCCTTCGTGGGCCGCTTGGCCTACATCCAATTGATCTACGAGTTGGACAAGCGGTAGGCGGGGGGCTGAAGGGTTGTGAACCCCAGACGCCGCGTGTTCGGGACTTGAGGCGTGGCGCCTACCTTCGGCACTCCAAACAACCCGAGACCCCATGAAACGAACCTTACACTTGGCCCTTGCCTTCGCTGCCATCGCGCTGACGACATCGGCGAGCGCGCAACGCTACCTCTCCGAGGTCTTCAGCGATGCGAACATGACGATCACCAACGATGTGATCTACGGCACGAACATCGATTTCCTCACCAGCAACCTCGCCTCGCCCGATGTGCCGGCCAATCTCACAGAGCTGCAGACTGCGGTGTCACTGGGCAATCCCATCCCTGCGGCGTATTTCAACCCCGGCGATGCCAGCACGGCGATCAAGGTGACCAATGTGCGCATGGATGTGTATGAGCCCAACCAGGGCATCGACACCGAGATGCAGCGCCCACTGGTGGTATACGTGCACACCGGCAACGCGCTCCCGCCCCCCTTCAACGGCAGCCCCAACGGGACCCGCAAGGATAGCTGCGCGGTGGAGAGCTGCAAGCGCATGGCGCGACGCGGCTACGTGGCCGTGAGCATGAGCTATCGCCTCGGTTGGAACCCGCTGGCCGCCACCGAACTCGAGCGCCGGGGCAGCTTGCTGAACGCCATCTACCGCGCCCTGCACGATGTGCGCCAGTGCGTGCGCACCATGAAGGCAGAAGCCACCACCTACCGGATCAATCCGAACAAGATCATCGTGCTGGGCGAAGGCACCGGCGGCTACATCACCTTGGCCCACGCCACCTTGGATGATGTGCAGGAACTCTACATCGAGAAGTTCCGCCCGGATCCGTTCAACCCCAACGTGAGCTTCGTGGACCCGGCGATAGTAGGTGACATCGAAGGGCTCAACGGCCAGATGACCCTTTATCGTCCCAACGGACAGACCAGCGCTTCGCAGTTCTGCGTGAACATGGGTGGTGCCTTGGCCGACACCAGTTGGCTTGCCGATGGCGACCAGCCGATGGTGGCCTTCCACACCGTATTCGATCCCCTCGCGCCCTTCACCGAAGGCATTGTGATCGTGCCCACCACCGGCGGCCCCGTGGTGCCCGTGCAGGGCAGCAACCTCTTCATGGAACTGGTGAACCAATATGGCAACAACAGCAGCTTCGCCTCGCTGCCCAGCAATGACCCCTTCACCATCCGGGCGCGCAACCTGTACGGCAGCACGCAGACCCATGGAACCGTGAACGTGCAGATCCGGAGCAACGTGGAAGGCCTCTTCCCCATGGTTCGTCCGGATTTCCCAGCACCGGCCCAGGAAGAATCCAGCCCTTGGCAATGGTGGGACCCGAACAGCGCCCTCGCGCAGACCGTGGTGAGCGCCGGCCCGCCCCCGATCACTGCCCACCAGGCCAGCCTGGCGAGCAATCCGGATATGAGCGCCACCAAGGGACGCACCTATATCGATACCGTCATGGGCTATATGAACCCGCGTATCGTGTGCGCCCTGCAACTCGGCCCCTGCTCGCTCGTCGGCATCGATGAGGAAGGCTACGAGTCGGGCGTTCGCATGGCCCCCAACCCGGCCAGCGATGTGGTATACATCACCAGCGCCAACGGCATCGTGCGCCGCTACCGCGTGCTCGACATCAACGGTCGTCAAGTAGCGATGGCGAATGCCAACAGCACCCAGTTCACCATCGCCCGCGAGGGCCTCGTCTCCGGCACCTACTTCGTGGAACTGGAACTGGAGCACAACGTGCGCCTTGTGCGCAAGCTGATGCTCGACTGAGCGCAGCTGAATGAACAATGGGAAGGGCTGCCGAGAGGCGGCCCTTCTTCCTTTCCACCATCCCTGCGGAACCGCTTCCTTCGCGAACGACGATGCGCACGCTCCAGATCCATGTCCGCAGCGGCACCGAACTGCCCGTTGCCGCCGGACTGCCAGCCCTTACGCTCATCAGCGGCACCTGCACGCTCGTCTTCGCTCGACTGGAGCACCTCCGCGCGGAAGAGGATCGATATCAAGGCGTGCTCGACGACGCCGAGCGCGCACGGGCCGGGCGATTCAGGTTCGATCAAGACCGGGAGCGCTTCGTCCTCGGTCATGGCTTGCTGCGCGATGTGCTCGGCAGGGTCACGGACACCGAGGCGACCGCTATCCGTTACGAGCGCGGACCCTTCGGCAAGCCGAGCCTCGCCGACCGTGGCCCGCATTTCAATTTCAGCGACACGAAGGACGCCGTGCTCATCGGCCTGTGCGCCGATGAACCGATTGGCGTTGACCTGGAGACCATGGGCCGCGCTGTGGACCATGCCGCCGTGAGCAACCACTACTTCACGCCGGAGGAAATTGCGGAGATCGGTCAGAGCCCGGATGCGAAGCGGCTCTTCCTGGAATACTGGACGCGCAAAGAGGCCATCCTCAAGGCGAGCGGCGTCGGCATCATGGAGGACCTCCGCTCCCTCGGCGTGAACCGCGCGCGCAATGAGATGACCATCACCCATGACGACTTCGAGCGCCTCGCGGCCCAATGTTACCATGTACGCACTTGGCCCATCGGCCAGTCGCACATCATCAGCCTCGCCACGGAAAACGAAGTGGAAGCGGGTCTCGTCGTCCAGCCCTTCGCCATGGATTGACCACGACGGCGCCGCTCACTCCTCGCCCCAGAAGCGCGGGTGGAAGTTGAGCAGGTACAATTGATGGCTGGCGCGGGTGACGGCGGTATAGAGCCACCGGACATACTCGCGGTCGATCATCTCCTCGGTGACGTAGCCCTGATCGACGAAGACGGCGCGCCACTGCCCGCCCTGCGCCTTGTGCCCGGTGACCGCGTACGCGTACTTCACCTGCAGCGCGTTCGCGTACGGATCCTCGCGCAGCAGCTTGAAGCGCTGACCTCGCGTGCGCGCTTCGACACCTGCCAGCACCGATTGCGCCAGGAGCTTCATGCGTGGCTGCGGCAACGCCGGTCCTTCGCTGGCCAGCGTATCCAGCATCACCTTCACCTCCAGCTCACGCTCCTCGTTGCCGTTCCACCAGCCGATGGTCATGTCCGCGAAGCGCAAACCGTAGCGTCCCTCCTCGCGGTGCAGGCGTTTCACCAGCACCTGCTCGCCGTTGGCGATCAACGAAGGCTTGCCGTTCAGTCCGGCCCACAGGTAATTGTTGCGCACCACCATGAGCCGGTCGCCCGGGCTCACTTCCTCCTCGTACCCGTGGATGCGAGCGCGCACTTGTTGGTTGTAGAGATACGCACGCTTGTTGCTCCGGCAGATCACGCACACCTCATCGTCGCCCTCGCGCGCATAGGCCGATTCCAGTGCGTCCTGCAGGTCGTGCCCATCGATGCGCACAACATCGGGGAATGCCGTGAAGCGGGGGACGGCGATGGCCGTCGGCGTCTTCTGCGCGTCGGGGGCCGTCTCGCCCAGAGCGACCGATGCGCCCAGCGTCTCGCGCAGCGCGGTCGCGTTGAGCAGGATGCCGGAAGCCTCCGCCTGACGCACTACTTCCGTAAGATCCACTACGCCTGCGGCAAGGCCGAGCGCGCGCAGGTCCTTCACGCTCAGCGCTGGGCTGTGGTCGCTGCCGACCGGCGGGAGCTGCGCGGGATCACCGATGAGCAGCAGCTTGCAGCGCGGCGCGGCGAAGGCGTGCTCGATGAGATCGCGCAGCAGGTCGCGGTCCCCGAAGGCGCCTTCGCTGCCCGGCCCGATCATGCTGGCCTCATCCACGATGAAGAGAGCGCCAGCTTCCTTGTTCGGCGTCAGGCTCACGCCAGGACCGTCCTCACCATCACCTACCCGGTAGATGCGCCGATGAATCGTGCTGGCCTCCCGGCCGGCATGCGCGCCGAGCACCTTGGCCGCACGACCTGTGGGCGCCAACAGCACCATGGGCAAGCGCTCGCGGGCCAGCACCTTCACCAATGCGCCCACCAAGGTGGTCTTGCCCGTTCCAGCGTAGCCGCGAAGGACCAGCGTGGCGTGCTCACGGTCGGTGGCGAGCAGCCGCGCGATGGCCTCGATGGCCCGTTCCTGGCCCGCCGTGGCCTCATGCGCGAATGCTCCGCGCAACAAGTGGGCGAGGTCGGTGAGGGGCTTGCCCGCAGCGGGGGACATCAGTGAGGCAACGGCTCCGGCGAGGCAGCCATCGCGCCCGGGCACGGGGTGAAATTATTCTACTTTTGACCGCCTTCACGGGCCTTTCCAGCAACCATCATGAAGAGCATTGGCGGATATGTCTTCCCAGTCCTGTTGATCATCCTTGGCGGCGCCGTGCTGCTACTCTCCCTCATCTCGGGGCAGAACACCTGGGTGAAGCTGGGCGCTTTCCTGACGCTCCTCACCGGCGTGATCTCCTTGCTGCTGCAACTCGGCATGATCACCCGGAAGGCCGGCCTGGCGATCGGCATGCTGTGCCTCGTGGCTTCTTTGTTCCTGGCATTCCGGAACTACCGCTCGGTTGCCGAGGTGCTTGAGTTCCGCAAGGAGAAGAGTGCCTATGACTCCAAGATCGTGCAGGGGCTGAAGGACATCCGCAAGGCGCAGGAGAAATACAAGGAGGCGAATGGCGTCTACACCGGCAACCTGCAGGTGCTGCAGGAGTTCGTGAAGAGCGGCACCTATCCGATGATCCGCGCTATCGGCCAAGTGCCCGACACGCTTACCGAACGGGCGGCGCTCGAGTTGAAGCTGATCGTGCGCGACACCATCCGGGTGCCGGTGCTCGATTCCACCTTCCGTACCAGCAAGGCCATGGAAGGGCGGGTCTATCCCTTCGACCCTGCCACGTTCATCCAATCGCCGGTGTCCGGCAAACCCTTCCTGCTCACCGCAGGCATGATAACCTCTTCGGGACGCAACACGCCTGTGGTGGTGTGCAAGGATCCCACACCGTTGGTGGTCGGCGATACGCTGATGTTCGGCAGCCTGGAGAAGGCCACCCTTGCCGGCAACTGGACGGGCGATTGACCCTAGCGGCCCGTTGGCCGCAAGACCGAATGGCAATGGATCAGGGATCGTGGACCGCCTCTCGCTATGTCCCCGCGCAGGAGCGCGCTTGGCATCTGAGCTTGCTCGTAGCGGGGGAACTCCGTGCGTGGGCTGCCCACGCCGTGGAGGATGGCCAGGTGGTCGCCTTGCAGTGGGCGCACGGGGTCTCGGCGCTCGATGCGGCGACTTTGCCAGCGCATCCCGTCTCGGTTTCGTTCGTGACCTTGCCCGAATGGAGCACCTTGGTTCCGGAAGGTGCCCTGGAGCCCGGCTCCGAGCCGCACCACCTCAGCCTCGTTCACGGCGGGCTTCCAACGGGCGCGCTGCGCGATGAGCCCGTGCCCGACATCGGCGCCACCTGCATCTACGTGCACGACGATGAGCACGAGCGGCAGGTGCTTGACCGCTACCCTAACGCGCGCCCGGTCCCGCTCTGTTCCCTGATGCTGCGTGGTGCGCTGGCCCGCTCGATGGGAGGACCGGTGATGCTCCTGCACCGCAGCCACGACCGCTTGGATGTGGCGATGGCGCAGGCCGGCCGATTGCTGCTGAGCAACACCTACCCGGCCCGCAGCTCGCAGGACCTGCTCTACTTCGCGCTGCTCGCCGCCGATGGTTGCGGCCTGTCTCCCGCCAGCGTGCGTGTCCTGCATGGCGGCACGCACCTCGCCGCGCACGAGGTCAGCTTGCTGCACCGCTATTTCGCCTTGGCCGAGGAGGCTGGTCCAATGCAGCAGGGATCACCCTCCGACGCGACCATCAACGACGCTTCGCGCTGGCTGGCCCTCACCGAGCAGTTCGCATGCGTGTCATAGGCGGCCGATACCGCAACCGGCGCCTGCATCCGCCGCCGGGAATCGACGCCAGGCCCACCACCGATTTCGCGAAGGAGGGCCTCTTCAATGTGCTGCATCACACCGTGCCGCTCGAGGGCATCCGCGTGCTCGATCTCTTCGCCGGCACCGGCAACCTCTCGCTGGAGTTCCTCTCGCGGGGCGCCGATGAGGTGATCAGCGTGGAGAGCGACCGGCGCCTGTTCGATTTCATGCAACGAACGGCACGGGACCTCGATGAGCAGCGTTGGCGCATGGTGAAGAGCGACGTGTTCACCTTCGTGAATGCGCAGCGCGGCGTCTATGACATCGTGTTCGCCGATCCACCTTTCGCGATGGAGGGCATCGAGCGCATCCCTACCTTGGTGCTTCAAGCCGGGCTGCTCGGCACCGACGGCCTGCTGATCGTGGAGCACATGGACAAGGTGAGCCTCGCCCACCTGCCCGGCTTCAAGCGGCAGCGGTCCTACGGACTGGTGCAGTTCAGCTTCTTCGCACCACCAGCCCCCACCGCATGAGCGCCCCCATCGCCGTCTTCCCCGGCACCTTCGACCCGATCACCATCGGCCATGTGAGCATCGTGCGCCGCGCGCTGCCGTTGTTCAGTCGGCTCATCATCGGCATCGGGGTGAACACCACCAAGCGCACCATGTTCTCCGAGGCCGAGCGCACGGGCTGGGCGAAGGAGGTGTTCAGGGATGAGCCGAAGGTGGAGGTGATCGCCTTCGAGGGCCTCACTGTTGATTTGTGCAAGCGCGTCGGCGCGGGTTACATCCTGCGCGGCCTGCGCAACAGCACCGATCACGGCTACGAGCGGAGCATCGCGCTGATGAACCGCCAATTGGCCGCTGTGGAGACCATCTTCCTGCCTTCAGCTCCCGAGCACGCGCACATCAGCAGCACGATCGTGCGCGAGCTGATCGCCAATAAGGCCAACGTCTCCGCGTTCGTCCCGATGGACATGCACCAAACGCCATGAAGAGGGGCATTCTGCTACCGTTCACATTGCTGCTCACGCTCTCGGCCTTTGCACAGGAGGTACAGATCAATGTCCTGGCCCCTCGCTACGCCGGCCAACCCGTGCTGCTGTACCGCTACGATGACCTGTTCACGTTGCGCACCTCACGCATCGCCAGCGCGCTCATCGCCGATGATGGAAAGGCCGCGCTTGCCGCGCCCGTTACCGGCACGACCAAATTGAGGTTGCGGATTGGCGAGGTCTTCGCGGATCTGTACGCCCGGCCCGGCGCATCGTACACGGTCGAGTTCCTGCCACCCGCCCCCGGAACAGCGCGCAGCCTGAGCGGCACCACGCGCACCAGTCTTTTGTTCCACGACCTCGATCCACTGGACGTGAATGCGCTCACGAGCGACCTGAACGCCCGCATCGATGGCTTCGTGAGCGAGGACCTCGCCACGGATCAAGCGGCAGGCATGCAGGCCGTGGGCGTGCAACGCAAGGATGCGGGCGCACCGGCTGATAGCGTGCGCAGGCCGCCCACACTTTTCGTGATGCCAACATGGAGCAAGGCGCGCGTGGACAGCTTCGAGCGGAAGGTGCGCCACTTCTACCGCGAGGTGTGGGATCCCTGGTTCGCGCACTACCTCACGAGCAGTTTCGCGGGCCTCCGACATGGCCCCCGTGTGAATGAGGCGGAGCAGTTCGCAGCATACGTGAAAGACCGTGCAATCGTGTACGATGACCCCGAACTCGTGCGCTTCCTGCGCACCTTCTACGCGGAGCACCTCCTGCTCGCGCAGCAGACCGATGCCGGAGCGCTCACGCGCGCGTTCGAGCACGGCGACCCGGACAGCCTGAAGGCGCTCCTCGCCCGAAACGATTTCCTGAAGGACGATGATCGCCGCTGCGAGCTGGTGATGATCGACCTTCTCTACCAGCAGTATCATGGGAAGGTCGTGCAGCGCGCGGGCGCCGAAGCGATGCTCAAGTCCGTGAGCGAGCGGTCATCCTATCCGGAGCATCGCCTCATCGCCGCGAACATGCTCTGGGACCTGACGGCAATGCGCGTGGGCGAGCGCTTCCCGCCGATGCGGTTGGAGGACCTGCGTGGCCGCGACGTGCAGATCGACTCGATGCTGAACGGACCGGTATGCGTGGTCTTCACCGCCAGCTGGTGCAGCTATTGCGACCTGGAGATGCAGGGCATGGAGCAGCTGCATGCGGAATACAAAACGCTCGTGCCCATCATCGCCATCAGCCTGGACCAGGATCCCGAGGCGATGCGCGCGTACGTGAAGGCGCATCCGGGCATGGATTTCCGCTGGCTCCGCGCGCAAGCCGAGCTGCAGCTGCGCGATGACCTCCGCATCCGCAACCTGCCTGCGGTGTACCTCCTGAACGATGGCATCCTGGCGCATTCGCCCGCTCCGCTCCCGAGTCGGGGCCTGGGCGCGCATTTCCATCGCGCAAAGGCCGAAGCGGAGAAAGGGAGCCGGCTGAGGGTGTGGGACGACTGACGATCGGCTCAGGCCTCCATCGCCAGCCACGCGTCGAACACCACCCGCAGCGAAGGATAACTCGCCCGCGCGATGGCCTCCACCTCCGCGCGTTCCACCCACTTCACTTCCTCGATGTCTTCTTCGTGCTGCGGAACAAGCGGCTCTGCGGAGGAGCCGCGCATGAAGAACCAGTGGGTGCACTTTAGGTGCGCCCTGCCTTTCCGCGCGTATGTGTGCCAGGTTGAAGGCATGGGCTCTGTGATGCGGAGCGTTCTCAATCCGCACTCCTCGTTCACTTCGCGCAGCGCAGCGGCCTCGATCTCCTCTCCTTCATCCACCTTGCCTTTGGGCAGATCCCATTTGCCCCAACGCTTGATCACGAGCAAGCGGCCGCGCTCATCGGTAACGGCGCCGCCAGCGGCAAGCACGAACTTGTAGTCTGCTCGGAATGCCTCCCACTCGGCGCCTTCATGCATGATGCGCGCCTGCCCCTCCATCCAAACCGTGTACTTTCGCCGCATGGCATCACCGCTCGATCCCGCACTCAAGGTGGCCGAGTTCCTGCTGCAGATCAAGGCCGTCAAACTTAGCCCGAAGAAGCCCTTCACTTGGGCCAGCGGTTGGAAGAGCCCGATCTACTGCGACAACCGCAAGACACTCTCTCATCCCGCCGTTCGGACATTCATCCGCCAGCAGTTCGTGCACATCATCAACAGCGAGTTCGGCCGACCGGACATGATCGCCGGGGTGGCCACGGGCGGCATCGCGCATGGCGCGCTGGTGGCGCACGACCTGGGCCTGCCCTTCATCTATGTGCGCAGCGGCGTGAAGGACCATGGCATGAAGAACCAGGTGGAAGGCGACCTCACCGTGGGCCGTAGCGTGGTGGTGGTGGAGGATTTGGTGAGCACGGGACAGAGCAGCCTCAACGCTGTGCAAGCCCTGCGCGAGGAAGGCTGCGATGTGAAGGGGATGGTGAGCATCTTCACCTACGGCTTCGACGAGGCCGCAAAGGCGTTCGCGAAGGCCAAGGTCCATTTGCATTCCCTCACGAACTACAGCGTGCTGGTGGACCAGGCGCTGCGCGATGAGTACATCACCGAGAAGGACCTGCTGCCGCTGAACGAATGGCGCAAAGATCCCGCGAATTGGGGCGGCACGGTGAAGGCGTGATCGCCTGAGCCCTACCGATTCATCCGAAAGGCTTCGTCGCCCGCAGCATCTCCCTTTTCCCCGGGAGGCCCCGGCAGCCGCTCGACAGTGAAGCCCGCCGCGATCATCGCGCGCCGCACATCGCCCTTCGCGCAATAGGTCACGAGGAGACCACCGGGCCGCAACGCGTGATGCATGCGCTCGAATACCTCCTGCGTCCACAACTCGGGCTGGAAGCGCGGCGCGAAGGCATCGAAGTAGATCACATCGCAGCAAGCGTGCTCATCGAAGGCCCGCACATCTTGTCCGCTCACCTTGAAGCGCAGGCCGCCATGGGCTTCCTGCCAGTTGCTGCGCGGTCCAGTCATCAGCGCGATGAAGGGCTCGTGCAACCCGGGCCAGGCAAGGTCCTCTGCGTGGCGCAACGCACAAAGCTGCTCCGCGCCCAACGGATAGGGTTCCAGCGCATGATAGCTCGCGGTGAGCTTGCCTTCCAAGCATCTTATCCATGTGAGCAGGAGGTTCAGTCCAGTACCCAGGCCAATCTCAAGCACATCCACATGGGTCTTGCCGACGGACTCTATCCCAGCCCTGATGAACACATGCGTGCTCTCCTGCACGGCGCCATGCAGGCTGTGGTAATGCTCATCGCCCCAAGTAAGCGTGAACGAGCCATCGCCGGTGCGCACGGGCGCCGATGATGGGGTCGTGCCTTCGTCAGCCATGGGCTCAGATGGATCACTCAACGGTCCGCACCTGTGATGGGCGGGGACTACATTCGCAAACCTAGCCTGACTACTGATGCGCCTATTCAGTTTACTGCTCGCCTTCTCGTGCATCCACCACGCCACCGCACAGCGCTGGGTGGATCTGTTGCTGGATGATGAGTCCAATTTGCAGGAGGTGAAGGCCGCCTTTGATGAGGAATGGCAGGGGCGCAGCTATCAACGAGGGCGGGGGTGGAAGCAGTTCAACCGCTGGTATTGGTTCATGGAGCAGCGCACCTGGCCCAGCGGCGATCGCCCGGACCCCTCGGTATTCCTCGCGGCCATGGAGGAGGTGCGGGCGATGCGTGCCATGAAGAGCGGCCAGCGCGACGAGGCCGTATGGACGCCCATGGGCCCGAGCACCTGGACGAGTACCTCTTACAACCCTGGCAACGGGCGCGTGAACGTGGTGGCGCTCGACCCCTTCAATCCGCAGGTGATCTATGCGGGCACGCCGAGCGCCGGGCTCTGGCGGAGCGCGGACAACGGATCAACGTGGAATGCACTCTTCACCGACCTGCCGTCGATGGGCGTCTCAGGCATCGCGCTGCATCCCGATTCCGTAGGCACGCTCTTCATTGCCACGGGAGATGGCGACGGTTCCGATACGTACAGCGCTGGCGTGCTGAAGAGCACCGATCACGGCGCCACCTGGCAGACCACCGGCTTGAACTGGAACGTCACCCAATCGCGCACCACGCGCGCGCTGCGCATGCATCCGAACGACCCGCAGACCATGCTGTGCGCGGCCAGCAATGGCTTGCAGCGCACCTTGGACGGCGGCGTCAGCTGGCAGCAGGTGAGCAGCGGATCATTCCGCGATGTGGAATTCATGCCTGGCGACACCACCCTTGCCTACGCATCCACCAATCGTTTCTACCGGAGCGTCAATGGCCTTCAGGCGTTCTCGACCTCCGGCATCAACGGGCTTCCGGCGCCGAACCTCGTGGGGAGGATGGCGATAGCCGTCACGCCTGCCGACCCGTTGATCGTCTATGCGCTCTGCTCGGATGACAACGACAACAGCTACCTCGGCCTCTACCGCAGCAACGACGGTGGCATCAGCTTCACGCTTCAATCCGATTCGCCGAACCTGTTCTGCTACGCCGACGATGGCGATGATAGCGGTGGCCAGGCGTGGTACGACATGGCCCTGGCCGTGGACCCGGTGAATCCGGACATCGTTTACGTCGGCGGCATCAACGTCTGGAAGAGCACCGATGGCGGGCTGAGCTGGGAGATCCAATCGCACTGGGTCTTCCCCTCCGACATCGGCTACACCCACGCCGACATCCACTCGCTCGACATCCTGGACGGCCGGCTGTTCTGCGGATCGGATGGCGGGATCTTCGTGAGCGACAACGCCGGCGACACCTGGGATGACCTCAGCGCGGGGCTGGACATCACGCAATTCTACCGCCTCGGCGGAAGCGAGCTGCTGCCCGATCTGATCATGGCCGGCGCGCAGGACAACGGCAGCAACCGCTACCTCAACGGCGCTTGGACGCATGTGTTCGGCGCGGATGGCATGGAAGCCGCAGTGGACCCGTACGACCCCGGCATCGTGTACAGCACCTCGCAGAACGGAGGCCTGCGCCGCTCGGACAATGGCGGGTTGGACTGGGATGGCATCGGCGACCAGATCCCCGAGGACGGCGCTTGGGTGACGCCCTTCGTGATGGATCCCACCTGGCCCGGCCGCATCATCGCTGGTTACTGGAATCTCTGGGCTTCTGACAACCGTGGCGACGATTTCTATCCGCTCACCAACTGGGACGAGGAGCAATTCGTCCGTGCCATCGCCATCGCGCCTAACGACGGCAGCGTGATCTACGCCGCGCGTAGCGGACTGGTGGAGCGCAGCACCGACATGGGCTGGACCTGGCAGGATATCCGCGCCGGACTGCCCAACCTCACACCCACCTCCATCGCCGTGCATCATGCGGACCCGATGCACCTCTGGATCAGCTTCTCTGGCACCACCGCCGGCCACAAGGTGTACGAGAGCGTGAATGGAGGGCTGTCGTGGACGAATCGCAGCACCGGCCTGCCGAATGTGGCGGCGAACAGCGTGGTGGTGCAGCGAGACTCTCCGAACGGCCTTTACCTCGGCACGGACATGGGCGTATTCTACCGCGACGACTACACAGGCATCTGGGAGCCATACGGCGTTGGGTTGCCGAACGTGGTGGCGAGCGAGGTAGAGATCAACATGGCCGCTGGGAAGCTGCGCGCTGCCACCTACGGTCGCGGCATCTGGGAGGTGGACCTCTATTTCTCGCCATTCGCGGGCATCGCGGAGCTTCTGCCCGATGGCGGCCCACGCGTGATCGCGCTCGACCTCGACGGTCGATTCGCCGTGCAGGGCGCGGAACGCATCACCCGCTTGCGCGTGCTCGATGCCATCGGCCGCGAGCTGCTCCTCTTCGCTGGCAACGCATCATCGCGCACGATCGACCTGAGCATGCAGCCGGGCGGCGCCTACATCATCGAGATCCTGACCCCGCAAGGGCGCTTCGCGCGGCGCGTGGTCCGCTGAGGGCAACGATGAAGATCCTGAACGACCCGATCTACGGCTTCATCACCGTGCCCAATGCGCAGGTGCTGGCGCTGATCGATCATTCTTGGTTCCAACGGCTGCGCTACATCAAGCAATTGGGATTGGGGCACCTCGTGTATCCCGGAGCGCTGCACACGCGCTTCCACCATGCCCTCGGGGCCATGCACCTGATGGGCGAGGCCATCGCGACGCTGCGCGGGAAAGGCCACCCCATCACCGATGAAGAAGCGCAAGGTGCCGCGATCGCTGTCCTTCTTCACGACATCGGACACGGGCCTTTCAGTCATGCGCTGGAGCACAGCCTGGTGGAAGGCATCAGTCATGAGGCGGTGAGCGCCTTGGTGATGGACGCGCTCAACACGGAGTTCAACGGCGCGCTGGACCTCGGCATCCGCATCTTCCGGGACCAGTATCCCAAACGCTTCCTGCATCAATTGGTGAGCGGCCAGCTCGATGTGGACCGCATCGACTACCTGAATCGCGACAGCTTCTACACCGGCGTGAGCGAGGGCGTGATCGGCGGCGAGCGCATCATCAAGATGCTGCAGGTTGTGGACGACAAGCTTGTGGTGGAAGAGAAGGCCATCTACAGCATCGAGAAATTCCTGGTGGCGCGGCGGCTGATGTACTGGCAGGTGTATTTGCACAAGACCGTGGTGGCCTGCGAGATGATGCTCGTGGAAGCCTTGCACCGTGCGAAGCATCTCGCCATGCGCGGAACAGCGCTCTTCGCCTCCCCTGCCCTGCTGCGATTCCTCAGCACCGACCACGACCAGGATGCTTTCCGGGACAGGTCCGTCCTCGCGGACTTCCTGAAGCTCGACGACCACGACGTGATGGGTGCGGTGAAGGTGTGGTGCGATCACCCGGATAAAGTCCTCGCACGCCTTGCCACCGACCTGGTCGCGCGGCATAACCTGCACATCCGCTTGCAGGACGAGCCGTGGGGCGGCGACCGGATCGCCGAACTCAAGCGCCGCGTGGCCACACATCTAGGAATCGACATAGTAGATGCCGATCGCTTCGTGCTCACGGGCAGCATCGTGAACAACGCCTACGATCCGGCCAAGGACCGCATCGAGTTGCTTTACAAGGACGGCACCTTGCGCGACATCGCCGAGGCCAGTGACAATCTGGGGATCGCGGCGCTGAGCAAGCCGGTGGAGAAATGGTATTTGGCGTGGCCGAGGTGGGTGTGGGAGTGACCGTTACCTTGTGCAAGCGTTGAGGCCATTCTGGGTGTTCTGTTTCGGATAGACAGCGTTCACTTGCTGCCTCATGTCTTTAGTCCAATCCGAACTGCATGAAGCATTCGCCCCTCCTTGTTATCGCTTGCACATGCTTGCCTGCTGGCATTGCGGCCCAGCAGTTCGCTCCGTTCGAGCCGGGATCACGGAAACTCTTCGCATCGCCACCGGACTTCCTCTGACCTACGAGATAGCCTTCGATTCCACGACAGTGGATGGAAGCATCACGACCTTCCACAATTTCAAAACAACGCAGGACACCTTAACGCCGAGTAACTGCGGTTGGTGGGGTAACCCGGAATGCAACCGACAGGACAGACCCACATGGATCGGCGACCGGATCGAAGTGGACCAGGACCTTGTCCATCGTTTCTTCAATGTCCTCGGAGATACTATTGCGCTTCACTTCTCCACCGCCCAAGGATCGCAAACACTGATCTACCAAGACCAGTACCAACGATTCAAGCTCAGCTACATGGGGGAAGTAGCAGCTGATGTTCTTGGAATGACAGAGAATGTCAGGCGCTGGTCCATCCTTCCACCAAGACCTCGACGAGCAACCGATCAATTCCTCCCTGAACAACGCATTCGTGGATGTCGGAGAAAGCGTCGGACTGGC
Source organism: Flavobacteriales bacterium (assembly GCA_016715995.1). Classification (GTDB taxonomy): domain Bacteria; phylum Bacteroidota; class Bacteroidia; order Flavobacteriales_F; family PHOS-HE28; genus PHOS-HE28. Next base: position 51,640 of record JADJXF010000019.1, on the reverse strand, counting down.
CCGCTTCTTCAGGATCGATTCATTCCCACTCATTTTGGAGCCCGTGGAATTGTTGGGGCAGGCGGAGCCCGCGTTGGGACTGTACCAGATAACCCCTGCCTTCCTGCACAACCATCAGCCAGGGGACGAGGTGCAAACGCACCACTACGCTTTCCACTACACCGGGCCGCCTACGCAGAACTACAACTTCATTCGCAAGGTGCGGATCTTGTCGCGTGAAGACACTCCGGTGAGCGTAATCTATGAAGTGGAGACATCCACCTTCAACATGGGCAGCAGTTCAGAGAACGTTCAAACCGGCACCATATCGTATAGCAAGACGGGGGTCATCGCCACCATACCCTTCAGCCGTTTCTATGGAACTCAGCCGATACTTCGAATGGAAGACTATTGTGGCTTGCCCCTGTTGACCTATAGCACCTTCTTGAACATGGGGCTGGCCTACTGTCCTGAAGAGAACTGCTGGGGGCCATATGATACCAATGGACCACCACCAATGGGAACTACAGTCCTCGTTGAAGGTCTTGGAACCTATGACGAATGGACCTCCGTAATAAGTCCAACAGGATACAGCATTTCGTCCAGCCTAGTGTATTTCATGAAGAACGGCATCCCCTGCGGTACCGAGGTCCTGTTAGGCCTAGATGATCTCACACGCGCAGCCTCAAGCATTCAACTGGCACCCAATCCTGCCCAGGATCGCGTTCAGGTATTGGGTACCGACGATGCCATCAATGCCGAACTGTTCAGTGCTTCGGGGAAGCGGCTGTTCGAACGACCACTTTCACTCGACCGGTGGATCGACCTCGGTGGCCTGAGCCGTGGCCTCTACTTGATGCGTGTGACCACGCGGTCCGGTGCCATCCGATCGGGGAGATTGATGATCGACCGTTAGGGATTGTGCTGGGACGGTACTGGTGCGGCCGGGAGAACTGCAACTTGCGCGGCTAAGGTAGCTGCCCTGACCTGCGAACGACGATTTCCCTCCCCGCGATCGAACCCTTCGCTCCGGCGAGCATCTTTGGCATGATGAAGCGGTCCCTGCATATCCTGTTCGCTATTGCCGCCTGCGCAGCCCTCCGCGCGCAATCGCCCAACATCCTGCTCATCATCGCCGATGACATGGGGGTTGATCCCGTGCCCAACTACATGCCGGGCCCACAGAAAGCGGTGATGCCGAACCTGGAGGCGCTCATGGCCGACGGCCTCACCTTCGACAACGTGTGGGCCGACCCACTGTGCTCGCCCACGCGCGGCACCATCATCACCGGACGATACGGGCTTTACACCGGCGTGCTCAATGCTGGCACCGCATCGCTCATGCCGCCGGGTGAAATCACGCTGCATAGCTATCTGGACGGCATCGGTGCCGGATACGCAAGCTGCATCATCGGCAAGTGGCATCTGGGCGGCACAGCGCCCGACCCGGCCTATCCGAATGCGATGGGCGTTCCGCACTACGCGGGCCTCCTGACAGGAGCCGCGCAGAACTACTTCAACTGGAACCTCACGGTGAACGGCACCACATCACCCAACACCAGCTACATCACCACCACCTTCACCGACATGGCGCTCGATTGGATCGGGCAACAGCAACAGCCTTGGTTCTGCTGGCTCGCCTACAACGCGCCGCACACGCCCTTCCACCGGCCGCCGCTCTTCATGCACACGCAGGGACCATTGCCCACCGATCAGGCGAGCATCAACGCCAACCCCTTGCCGTATTACCTGGCCATGTGCGAGAGCGTGGACTATGAACTGGGCCGCATCATCAGTACGCTTTCACCTGAAACGCTCGCGAACACGGTCATCATCTTCCTCGGCGACAACGGGACGGATGCCAACGTGATCCAGTTGCCCTATGTGGAGACACACGCCAAGGCCACACTGTACGAAGGCGGCGTGCGCGTGCCGATGGTGATGGCCGGGCCTGGCGTGACGCGCATGGGCGAACGCGAACCGGCCCTCGTGAACACGAGCGACCTCTTCACCACCATTGTTGAACTCACGGGTAACGCGCTGCCCAGCTACGAGAATAGCCGCAGCATGGTGCCGTTGCTCACCCAAGAGGGCCTTTCCATCCGCGACTGCGCCTACACTGAAATGCTTGGCCAGAGCGGGGGATTCGCGTACCGCAACGTGCGCTACAAATACATGGATCCGACCGTGGGCCAGCCGCGCTTCTACGACCTGCTGCTGGATCCGTGGGAGATGAACAACCTGCTTCCGGGCGGTCTCAACGCAGAGCAACAAGCGGCCTTCGACCAGCTGAGCACCGGCTGCGACCTGGTAACGGGTCTGGCGACCGGCATCACGCATCAGTTGCGGATGTGGCCGAACCCGACAAGTGGCCCATTGACCATTCTGAACAACTCCAACAGCACGGCACGCTTCTCCATCCATACTGTCACGGGCTCGCTTGTTCGGGAAGGCGATCTGCGCACCGGAAGCACTACGATTGATCTCAGCGCATGCGCTCCGGGACTCTATGTGATCGATGCGGGAAACACGCGCCAGCGCATCATCAAGTTCTAGGGGCTGCCGAAACCTCCTCACCACCCGATGCCCACATTCCTGGAGCGGGCAGGCTATCTCACCATCCCGCAGTGGCACCTGGCACGGCCGAGGTCGGTTCGGTCCTGAGCGCGGATTTGGCCGTATCGTGCTGGCTGCTACTTTCACCCGTCAACGGACGAATCCCCGTCAATGGAACAAGCCGCTTCATCACTCCCACCCCCCGCGCGCTTTGGCGCCACCGACCGGAAGGACAATTGGTGGGCGGCGCCCCTCACCGTCCTCATCGCCCTCAGTGCCTTCGGCGTGTACGCCACCTTCCGGGTAGTGCAGAACGCGTGGTACGCAATCGATGACACCGCATCGGCGCACATCCTCTCACCCTTCTACTCGCCGCTGATCATCTGGGACGGCATGCCGCGCTGGCTCTCGCCGGGTATGCTCATCCTGTGGGCGCCCGCCGGTTTCCGCCTTACCTGCTACTACTACCGCAAGGCCTACTACCGCGCCTTCTTCCTTGATCCGCCCGCCTGCGGTGTGGGCGAGCCGCGCCGCAACAACTACCTCGGCGAGCGCGGCATCCTCATCCTGCAGAACGTACACCGCTACTTCCTCTACCTCGCCTTGGGCTTCATCGTCATCCTCACCTGGGATGTGATCAAAGCCATGATGTGGCCCGATGGCTTTGGCGTAAGCGTGGCCACCTTGATCCTGCTCCTGAATACGGTCTTCCTCGGTCTCTACACCTTTAGCTGTCATTCGCTGCGGCACCTCGTCGGCGGCCGCATCGACTGCTTCAGTTGCGCGGCCATGGGACAGGCGCGCCACAAAGCTTGGAAGGGGGTCTCGAAGCTCAACAGCAGCCACATGCGCTGGGCATGGATCAGCTTGTTCACCGTGATGCTGGCGGATTTCTACGTGTGGATGGTGAGTAGTGGAGTGATCACGGATTTCCGATTCTTCTGACCCATGGAGCCACGCCCGACGCACCAGTATGATGTCGTTATTGTTGGCGCCGGTGGTGCCGGACTGCGCGCTGCGATCGAAGCAGCGCGTCAGGGCGCCAAAACCGCGCTCCTCTGCAAAAGCTTGCTCGGCAAGGCACACACAGTAATGGCCGAGGGCGGCGTGGCGGCGGCGCTGGCCAACGTGGACGACCGCGACAACTGGAAGGTGCACTTCCGCGACACGATGAAGGGCGGCAAGTACCTGAACCAATGGCGCATGGCACAGCTCCACGCGCAGGAGGCGCCCGAGCGCGTGAACGAACTGGAGGAATGGGGCGCGGTGTTCGACCGCACGAAGGACGGCCGCATCCTGCAACGCAACTTCGGCGGGCACAGCCACCCGCGCCTGGCCCACGTGGGCGACCGCACCGGCCTGGAGATCATCCGCACCCTGCAGGACAAGGGCATCCACAGCGGCATCGACGTCTTCATGGAATTCACCGTGCGCCGCATCCTCATCAGCGACGGCGCCGTGAGCGGCTGCGTGGGCTACGACCGCGAGAAGGGCGCCTTCACCGTGTTCAACGCCAAGGCCGTGGTGCTCGCCACCGGCGGCATCGGCCGCTGCTGGGAGGTCTCGTCCAACTCCTGGGAGTACACCGCCGACGGCCACGCCCTCGCCCTCTGGGCCGGCGCCGACCTGCTGGACATGGAGTTCGTGCAGTTCCACCCCACGGGCATGACCTGGCCGCCCAGCGTGAAGGGCACCCTGATCACCGAGGGCGTGCGCGGCGAAGGCGGCGTGCTGAAGAACAGCGAGGGGAAACGTTTCATGTTCAACTACATCCCCGCGATGTTCAAGGCGGAGTTCGCCGACACCGAGAAGGAGGCCGATGAATGGGTGGCATCCGTGATCGCCGGGAAGATCCCCACCGCGCGCAGGCCGCCCGAGCTGCTCACGCGCGACGTGGTGGCGCGGGCCATTCACCGCGAGGTGGCCGAAGGGCGCGGCGCACCGCACGGCGGCGTGTTCCTCGACATCGCCACGCGCCGCACGCCGGAGGAGATCAAGCGCAAGCTGCCCGGCATGTACCACCAGTTCAAGCAGTTGGCCGACGTGGACATCACCACCGATCCCATGGAGGTGGGCCCCACCTGCCACTACACCATGGGCGGCGTGCGTGTACACCCCGAAACGCAGGAGAGCACCGTGCCCGGCCTCTTCGCCGCGGGCGAGGTGGCGGCCGGCATGCACGGCGCCAACCGCCTCGGCGGCAACTCGCTCAGCGACCTGCTGGTCTTCGGCAAGCGCGCCGGCGAACATGCCGCACAGCACGCCAAACGCAGCGCCGCGCATCCGCGTATCGATGCCGCACAGGTGGAGGAATGCGTGAAGGAGAGCCTGCTGCCCTTCGAACGGAACGAGGGCGAGAACCCCTACGCCATCAGCGAGGACCTGCAGAAGATGATGCAGCGCAAGGTGGGCATCATTCGCGAGGACAAGGACCTGCGCGAGGCGATCGAAGCGATCCGGTCATTGCGCGAGCGCGCCCGGCATACCAAGGTGGGCGGCAACGTGCAGTTCAACCCCGGCTGGCACCTTGCGCTGGACCTGAAGAATATGCTGGACATCAGCGAGGCCGTGGCGCGCGCCGCCCTGGAGCGTACCGAAAGCCGCGGCGGCCACACCCGCGAGGACCACCCGAAGACCGAAGCCGATTGGGGCAAGGTGAACCTGGTGATGCGCTTGCGTGATGGCAATATCACGTTGGAGCACGTACCGCTGGAACAACCGCCGGCGGAACTGAAGGCGTTATTGGAAGGGGAACTTTCACACTGAACCATGAGCAGCACCGCCCAACTCAAGATCTTCCGCGGCGACCGCAATGGCGGCGCGATGGTGGACTACGAAGTACCGCGCACCCCCGGCATGGTGGTGCTGGACGCCGTGCATGTGGTGCAGGCCACGCAGGCGCCCGACCTGGCCGTGCGCTGGAACTGCAAGGCCGGCAAGTGCGGCTCGTGCAGCGCCGAGGTGAACGGCAAGCCCAAGCTCACGTGCATGGAGCGCATGGACAAGTACCCCGAAGGCACGGCGATCTCCATCCGCCCGATGAAGACCTTCCCCGTGATCAAGGACCTGGTGACGGACGTGAGCTGGAACTACGCGGTGAACAAGAAAATCCCGCCCTTCAAGATCAAGGAGGGCGAGCGCAAGTATTACCAGTACGAAGCCGACCGCGTGCAGGAGTTCCGCAAGTGCATCGAGTGCTTCCTGTGCCAGAACATATGCCACGTGCTGCGCGAGCACCAATTGAAGCAGGAGTTCGCCGGGCCGCGCTTCCTGGTGCGTGTCGCCGGATTGGAGATGCACCCGCTGGACACCGAAGACCGCACCGAACTGATCAAGGATGCCATGGGCGTGGGCTTCTGCAACATCACCAAGTGCTGCACGGAGGTCTGCCCGGAGAGCATCCAGATCACGGACAATGCCATCATACCGCTGAAGGAGCGTGTGGCGGATAGGTATTATGATCCGATAAGGTGGATCGCCAGGAAAGTGTTCGGGGGAAACGACAGTAGGCAGTAGGCAGGCGGCAGGAGCCACGACGACCATCGCGGGAGCGGAACTGCCTACTGCCCCTGCTTACTGCCTGCTGAAGTCCGTCACTCCCCAATCGGCATCCGCTGCTCCTCTTCCGGCATCGGCCGCAGTCTGTGCTGTTCAATCATGCGCACACAAGCGTTCCAGCGCAGGATGGCATCGGCGTTGTCGGTCGGTCGGGCTTTCTCGGCGCGCTCGTACCACGTCATCGCCTGCTGAATGTGCTCGTAAGCGATGAACATGGCATGCGGAGAATGACCGTCGAGCACCGATGTCGCATAGCGCTCATAGATGATCCCCCGCCCGTAATCGCGGTGGTACTCGTTGCTCAACTGCTCGGTGAGCTTCAGCACCTCGCCGATTGCCGGGCCTTTGTGTACGCCGAACTGGTCAGCCAGGGAGAGGATCAGGCTGTAGAGGGCGTCCTGGTTGCCCGCATCGGCGGCGAGGATGTCGCGGCAGATGCTCTCGGCCTGCCAAGGCTCGTTGAGCAGGCGGTACCGCGTGGCCTTGGCCAGCGCTTGAGGGATCGCCTCGCGGGAGATGGGCTTGAGGTGCATCACGGGCTTCTGAGTGACTAAGCTAAGAATCGCGCGCATTGGAGGGCGCGTTTGTATGCATCAACGACCTGGTGGTGACATCCACCGCACAGGCAAATGGCGCGCAGGTTCACCGGAAGGACGAATACCTTCGCCGCCCAAACCCCTGACCATGAACACCAACTGGGCGAAGATCCTGCTCTTCACATTGCTCGGCTTCGCGCTAGGCTTCATCATCTGCTGCATGACCTGCGGGCGCTGCATGGGCGGTGGCTGCGAGGGCGATAGTTGTCGCAGCAGCTCCGCGTGCCATGCGGAGGCTTCCTGCGGCCGTGGCGGAGGTCATGGAAAGAAAGCATGCTGCAAGGGCGACAAGGGCATGCACATGGAATCGGACAGTATGGGCACGCAGCATGGTCATCACCACGCGGGCGACAGCACCCACGCGCACTGAACCATGTCCACGCTCTTCAAGCGCATCCTCATCGCCTTGGTGGCCATCGTCGCGGTTGGCTTCCTCGTCTTCCGGTACATGAAACTTCAGACCAAGAAGGCCAGCCCGGAGGAGACCTATACCTGGTTCGATGGCGACTTCCAATTGAAGGTGACCTACTGCAGGCCTTACAAGAAAGACCGCGAGATCTTCGGCGGGCTGGTGCCTTACGGCAAGGTGTGGCGAACCGGCGCGAACGAGGCCACGCTTTTGAGGCGAGCCACGATTTCACCCTCGGAGGCAAGCCTGTGCTCGCGGGCAAATACACGCTCTGGACCTTGCCCGGTGCGGATGAATGGGAGGTGTACCTCAACAGCGGCATGTACCCTTGGGGCGTGGACTTCGACGGCAACGCGCAGCGCGACCCCGCCAAGGACGTGGCCGTGGCGACGGTTCCCGTGACGCGCGTGCCCGAATCCTTGGAGCAATTCACCATCGTCATGACCGAGGACGGCAGTCAGCTCCTGCTGAAGTGGGATGATGTCGTTGTGGCGGTGCCCATCCAGCACTGATCAGCCATGCAGTTCACCGCCGCGCAGATCGCCGAGCTGCTCCACGGAGAAGTGGATGGCGACCCGCAGGTGCTGGTGAACGATCTGGCCAAGATCGAGGAGGCGCGCGATGGCACCCTCACCTTCCTGGCCAATCCCAAGTACACCGAGTTCATCTACACCACCAGGGCCACCATCGCCATCGTGGCGAAGGACTTCCATCCCGCGCGACCGACACCGAAGAGCCTCACGCTCATCCGCGTGGCCGATCCGCGGATGGCCTTCACGCAATTGCTGGAGCGCAACTATCAACTGCAGTACGAGAAGAAGGGAGTCGAGCAGCCCAGTTTCGTGAGCCCCAAGGCCAAACTCGGGAAGAACGTGTACATCGGCGCCTTCTGCTACGTGGGCGATGGCGTGGTGCTCGGCGATGGCGTGAAGGTCTTCCCCAATTGCTTCATCGGCGACAACACCCGCATCGGCGACGGCGCGCGCATCCACGCCGGGGTGAAGATCTACCACCAGAGTGAGATCGGCGCGCGGTGCGTGATCCACAGCGGCGCGGTGATCGGCGCGGATGGCTTCGGCTTCGTGCCGGACAGCGAGGGCGTGTATGAGAAGATGCCGCAGGTGGGCAACGTGGTGCTCGAAGAGGATGTGGAGGTGGGCGCCAACAGCACCATCGACCGCGCCACCATCGGCAGCACGGTCATCCGAAAGGGAACGAAGCTGGACAACCTGGTGCAGGTGGGCCACAACGCCGAGGTCGGCATGCACAACGTGATCGTGGCGCAGGCCGGCATCGCGGGCAGCACCGTGGTGGGCGACCACAACCAGATTGGCGGGCAGGTGGGCATCGCAGGCCACCTCACCGTGGGCAGCAGGGTGCGCATCGCCGCGCAGAGCGGCATCGGCTCCGACATCGGCGACGGACGCACCGTGCAAGGCTCGCCGGCCTTCGATAAGGGGCCGTACGACAGGAGCTATGTCGTCTTCCGCAAGCTGCCCGAACTGCAGAAGCGAATTGACCAGTTGGAGAAGGAGCTTGCCGCCTTGCGCCAGCGCACAGGCCTGGATTCTTGAGCTCCGCTCGCACCGGCTACCTTCGCCGGGCGATGGATGGCCCTGTCCTCCCGCGATTCCGCCCCGCATGAGCGAGAAGCAGCACACCCTGAAAGGCAGCGCCACCGTGAAGGGCGTTGGCCTGCACACCGGCGAGCCCGTCACCCTCACCCTGCGGCCGGCGCCCGTGGGCCACGGTTACAAGTTCCAGCGCACCGACATCGCGGGCGAGCCCATCATCGACGCGGACGCCGATCTGGTGGTGAGCACCGCGCGGGGCACCACCCTAGGCAAGGGCGAGGCCGTGGTGAACACCACCGAGCATGTGCTCAGCGCCCTCTACGCGCTGGGCGTGGACAACTGCCTGCTGCAGCTGAGCGGCGCCGAGGTGCCCATCATGGACGGCAGTGCCATGCCCTTCGTGCTGGCCATCGAGAGCGTGGGCCTGCAGGAGCAGGATGCCCTGCGCAACTGGTTCGTGCTGAAGGAGCCGATCTGGTTCGAGACCCAGGAGCGCGGCACCGAGATGCTCGGCGTGCCCACGCCCGGCGGCGAGTTCCGGTTGACGGTGATGGTGGATTACAACAGCCCCGTGCTGGGCACCCAGCACGCGAGCATGTACCGCGCGGAGGAGTTCAAGACGGAGATCGCCCCCTGCCGCACCTTCGTCTTCCTGCGCGAGCTGGAGCAGCTCGCCAAGGCGGGCCTGATCAAGGGCGGCGACCTGGACAACGCCATCGTGATGGAGGACCGCGAGGGCACCACGCAGGAGCAGCTGATGGACCTGGCCAAGGCCCTCGGCCGTGAGTACCAGAAAGTCGAGATCCGCCGCAACGGGGTGCTGAACACCACCGACCTGAAGTTCTTCAACGAGCCCGCGCGCCACAAGCTGCTCGACATCGTGGGCGACCTCGCGCTGGTGGGCCGCCCCATCAAGGGGCACATCCTCGCCGCGCGCCCCGGACACTTCGGCAACACCAGCTTCGCTAAACGCATCAAACAGCGTATCCGGCAGGAGGAGAAGAACCCCGTGGCGCACATCGACCTCAACGCCAAGCCGCTCTACGACATCACGGACATCGAGAAGATGCTGCCGCACCGCTATCCCTTCCTCCTCGTGGACAAGGTGATGAGCATGGACGAGAACAGCATCATCGGCGTGAAGAACGTGACCATGAATGAGCCGCACTTCACCGGGCACTTCCCCGGCAATCCGGTGATGCCCGGCGTGCTGCAGGTGGAGGCCATGGCGCAGGTGGGCGGCATCTTCGCCCTGAGCAAGGTGCCCGATCCCGAGCATTACACCACCTACTTCCTCAAGACCGACGGCATCCGCTACCGCCGCAAGGTGATCCCGGGCGACACCCTCGTGTTCCGCTTGGAGCTGATCACCCCCATCCGGCGAGGCATCGTTCACATGCGCGGCGTGGGCTACGTGAGCGGCCAGCCTGCCGTGGAGGCTGAGATGATGGCGCAGATTGTGCGCGACAAGACGCCCGTCGCCGAACCCGAGAAAGCCGCCACGCGATGAGCATCTCCAAGCTGGCCTTTGTGCATCCCGACGCGCGCATCGGCAAGGATGTCACCATCGAGCCGTTCGCCACGATCCAGGCCGATGTGCGCATCGGCGACGGCACCTGGATCGGCCCGAACGCCGTGCTCATGGACGGCACCCGCATCGGCAGCCGCTGCCGCATCTTCCCTGGAGCCGTCATCGGCGCCATACCGCAGGACCTGAAGTTCGCTGGCGAGGACACCACCGCCGAAGTGGGCGATGGCACCACCATCCGCGAGTGCGTCACCATCAACCGCGGCACCGCCGACCGCGTGAAGACCTCCGTAGGCGACAACTGCCTGCTGATGGCCTACGTTCACCTGGCGCACGACTGCATGCTCGGCAGCAACATCGTCATCGCCAACAGCGTGAACCTCGCGGGCCACGTCACCATCGACGATTGGGCGATCCTGGAGGGCAACGTCGCCGTGCAGCAGTTCCTGCACATCGGCGCGCACAGCTTCATCGCCGGCGCCTCGCTGGTGCGTAAGAATGTGCCGCCCTTCGTGAAGGCCGCGCGCGAGCCGCTCAGCTACGTGGGCGTCAACGTCATCGGCCTGCGCCGCCGCGGCTACAGCGACGACCAGATCGCGCGCATCGAGGACATCTACCGCGAGATTTTCGTGCGCAACACCAACGTGGACCGCGGCGTGCAGAACGTTGAGCAGCTCCTGCCGCGCAGCCCGGAGCGCGGGCTCATCCTCGACTTCATCCGGAACAGCCCCAAGGGCATCATGCGCGGCCTCGCCGAGTAAGGCGGATCCACACGCCGTTGTGCGCAAGCGAGGCGGCCCGCTGAAGCCCGCGCGGCGCGCGACGGGCACCTTTGTCCACCCCGTATGCGCCGTGCCCTCACCATCCTGCTGCTGCTGGCCGTCGCCTGTGGCGTGGCGTGGACCCTCTGGCGGTGGGAGGATGCCAGCACGAAGTCCGCTGATCCGTGGCGCGCGATCCCTGCCGAGGCTGCGGTGATCATCGAGGTGCCGGAAGCGCTCGCGCATTGGGACCGGTTCACGCACACCTCGCAGCTCGCGCGTGGCTGGGAGCAGCAGTCCAGCACGAAGCGGCTGTGGCGCAACCTGACTCGTGCTGCCCGGATGCTCGAACAGGATGCCGCGCTCCGCAACGCATTCGGCGACCCCACGGTCCTGGTGGCCCTTGTGCGCTCCGGGCAGGGTGCCAGCGCGCTCTTCGTTGGCCCGACCGGCAATTCCGTTCCACTGGAGAAACTCGGTGCATTCTTCGGCCTGACTGAAGCGAGGCGTGCCGCTTTCGCGGAAGGCCGTCCTGTAGCCTGCGATGCGGACAGCAGTTGGCAGGGCTTGACCGTTTGCGCGCGGCAAGGGCTCTGGCTCCTTTCCACATCAGCGGATCTCATCGATGAAGCGCTGCTCCAACTTGAGCGCGGAACGCCCATCACCAACGATGCTTCGTTCGCACGCGCCCGATCCACCTTGGGTTCGGCCTCCGACGCGCATGTGCTGGTGAACACCGCGCGGCTCAGCGGAATGCTCAGCGCGATCTGGGAACCGGTACGGATCGAGCGGTTGGGCCTGCCGCAGGGCTGGCTGGCACTGGACCTCGAAGCGCGGCCCGACGCTATGCTTCTGAGCGGGCTCTTCCTGCCATCCGCGTCCGATGCCTTCATCTCCACCCTGGCTCAGCAAGGTGCCGGACCCTGGAGCATCGCACGGCTGCTGCCTGGTGATGCTGTGCAGTGCGAGACGCGTTTCGTCGGCGATCCCGATGCCGCCACGGCCGCGCGCGCTGCAATGGATGAACGCCTGCGCAGGACTGAGATGGCAACATCCTGGATGCTTGGCACTGTCGGCATCGCGCGTTCGCTGACGCCCGGCCGCCAGTGGTTCATCGTCGAAACAAATGATCCCGAGCGCGCAGCCGAAGAACTGGCATCGCCCTGCGCGAACCGGCCGTGCGACACCTTGAACCACCGCGGCTCGCGCATCACCCGCTTCCCGGAAGCCACCCCGAACGAATTGCTGCTGGGCCGCGCGACAGCATTGCCTCAGCAACCTTGGTGGGTCATCCTCGGCGGATCCGTGGTGATGAGCGACGATGCCAACGCTGTGCGCGCGTGCATCGATGTGTGGAACGATGGAGGCAGCCTTGCTGAAGCCACCCGCGCCAAGGACTGGTTCAGGCGCATGAGCGATGAGGCCGCATTCACGTGGTGGTGCGATGCCGGGCGGGGCGGCGCATGCGTTCAGGGCGGGATTGCGTACGGAATCGGATTCCGCCTTCGGTGATTGGCGTTCGCTGCTGCGGCAGCACGGCGGCCTTTCCTTGCAAGTATCGCCCGCATCGAATGGGATGGTGCATGTGGCGCTGGGGCTGCAGCACGCGCCATTGGAAGGCACAGGCGCGCAGATGGCATCGGATCAACGCGTGCTGTGGGAATGCCCGCTCAATGCATTGGTGCTGCGCAAGCCGGACTTGGTGATCAACCACACCAACCAAACGCGTGAGGTGCTGGTGCAGGACACTTCGCACCGCATCCACCTGATCAGCGCTACGGGAAAACTGCTCTGGTCGCGCCAGCTCGATGGCCCGATCCTGGGCCGTGTGCATCAAGTGGACCGCTTCAAGAACGGGAAGCTGCAGCTGCTCTTCAACAGCGCCCGTTCATTCTACCTCATCGACCGCAACGGGAAGGACCTCGGCGGATTCCCCGTCGGCTTCCCCGCACAGGCCACGGCGCCGCTGGCCGTGTTCGACTATGAGAACACGCGCGAGTACCGGGTGCTGGTGCCCCTGGCAGACGGACGGATCCACAACTGGGGCGTTGATGGCCTCGCGGTGCAAGGCTGGGAGCGACCCGCCCGAGAGGAAGGTGAACGGGGCCGTGGAGCATCTGCGCCTCCGCGGCAAGGACCATCTGCTCGTGGTGACGAATGAGGGCGCGGTGAAGCTCTACGATCGCCGGGGCTCGCCGCGCGAGGCCGTCAAGGCACGGCTATCGGCGCAGAGCGTGCTGCGCAGTGTCATACCGCACGCGGATCTGGCCTCGACACGACTGGTCTGGGCTGATGCGCAAGGCGCCCTGCACGAGAGCACCTTGGGCGGCGAAAAACGGCAATTGAGCGCGGAAGGACCAGCATGGTACGAGGATTTCGGGCTCGACGGCCTAATGGAGGTCGTGCTCTTGCGCCGGGATAGCCTCATTGTGAGCAGGGAGAGTCAGTTGCTCTTCAGCCAAGGCTACGGGGCACCGTTAAAGCCGGAGTTGGAGGCGATTGAGCTTGGACGAGAACGCAGCGCCCTGGCATTGGTGCTTTCAGGAACGGATCGGGTGACGGTGGCGGCCAGCGATGGCAGCGAGTTGCACGGCTTCCCGGTGGAAGGGATCGCACTGCCGGCCGTAGGCGACCTGAATCGCGATCGCGGGGACGAATTGATCACCACCACACGCGATGGACGCGTGGTGGCCTATCGCCTGCCCCTGAACTGAAATATGCCGCGATCGCGCGCGCACGCCGACTGCGGCTAGATTTGGCCCGGCGCATAGGCGGCCCGCACCGCCAGGCCTCATGAAACGTACCCTTCTCCGCACCGTACTGCGCAAAGAAGTGGTGGGCCTCGCCAGGGTCGCGGTCATCATCCTCACGGCCTTCCTGCTTCTGCTCGAGTTCGGGTACCGTAGTGACCCCAACACGTACCGGTTGTTGGAGCAGCTGAGTTTCGGGCTTGTGATCGCGGCGGCGTTCGTCACGCTGGGCAGCCTCTTGCGCACCGGGCTGCGCGGCGAGCGCATCCGGAAAGCAGAACTCATCTGGTTCATCGCCGCGCTCTCGCTCATCATCGGAAAGGCCGCTGCGGTTATGGCCTTCGCCGCGCTCGGTCACTGGCCGCTGTTGGTGTTCCTGCTCTTCTTCTCCTTCATCGAGCTGTCGCGCCTCGAGATCGGCCGCAACAGCGCGCTCTTCAACCCGGCGCTGCTCTTCGTCACCAGCTTCCTCCTGCTCATTGCCTTCGGCGCGGCCCTCTTCCTGCTGCCCAACGCAACCACGCGCCCCATCTCCATCGTCGATGCCGTATTCACCAGCACCAGCGCTGTTTGCGTCACCGGCCTGAGCACCATCGATGTGGGCAGGGACCTCACGCCCATGGGGCAGTGGGTGCTGCTCCTGTTGATCCAGCTCGGCGGACTGGGCGTGATGACCTTCACCAGTTTCTTCGCCTTCTTCTTCAAGGGCCGCACCTCATTGGAAGAGCAGTTGCGCGTTCGCGACATCGCCAATACGACCCTGAGCGGCGCGCGCGCGTTCATCGTGCAGGTGATCGTGTTCACGCTGCTGGTGGAGGTCGTGGGCGCGGTGCTGATCTTCTGGAACGTGGGCGATGCGCCCTTCAACGGGTTCACCGATCGGCTCTTCTTCGCGGTGTTCCATTCCGTTTCGGCATTCAACAACGCGGGCTTCTCCACCGAGAGCCTAGGCCTCTACGATCCAGCCTTCCGGTTCAACTACGGGCTGCTGTGGGTGGTGGCGCTGCTCTTCATCTTCGGCGGCCTCGGCTTCGGCATCGTGTTCAACTTCAGTCGTTACGGGCGGATCTGGTTGCTGGAGCGCGTGAAACGCCTCTTCACCGGTATCCCCTGCCGCCGCTATCCACGCGTGGTGACGCTGAGCACGCGGCTGGTGCTGCTCACCACGGCCTTCCTCATCCTGGTGGGCACCATGGCTATCCTGGTGTTCGAGTGGAACAACACTGGCTGAGCACGAGTCCTGGTGGGGACGCTTCACTGCGGCGTTCTTCACGGGAGTCACGCCACGGACGGCGGGCTTCAACATGGTCAATACCGGAGCGCTCACCACCCCCGCACTGATGGTGGTGCTGCTGCTCATGTACATCGGCGCATCACCGGGAAGCACCGGCGGTGGCATCAAGACCACCACTTTCGGCGTGGCCACCCTCAACATCTTCGCCACCGCACGCGGCCGTCGGCGCATCGAGTTCTCCGGCCGCGAGCTCAGCAACCTCAGCACCCGCCGCGCCTTCGCAGCCATCGTGCTCTCGCTGATCTTCCTCGGCCTCTCCGTGAGCGTGGTGGCCTCGTTGGAGAAGGAGCTCGGCCTGATGCCCGTGGCCTTCGAGTGCTTCAGCGCGTTCAGCACGGTGGGCCTCAGCATGGGCATTACGACCGAGCTGGGCGATGCCGCGCGCATAGCCCTCGTGGTGGTGATGTTCGTGGGCCGTGTGAGCGCGCTTACCTTGCTCGTGGGAGTGCTCCGGCAGGTGCAGGCCACGAAGTACCGTTATCCGAAGGAGGACATCCTCATCAACTGACCCCGCATGAAGATCGCAGTATTCGGCCTCGGCAATTTCGGCAAACACCTCTCCATCAAGCTCACGGGCATGGGGCACGAGGTCATCTCAATCGACCACGACATGGAGAAGGTGGAGGCCATAAAGAGCGAGGTGAGCTACGCCGTCTGCCTTGAGAGCAACGATCCTCAAGCGATGAGCACCTTGCCCCTGAGCGATGTGGATGCCGCCGTGGTGGCCATCGGCGAGAACGAGGGCGCGAACATCATGACCACCGCGCTGCTCGTGAACCTGAAGGTGAAGCGCGTGATCAGCCGGGCCATCAACCCGTTGCACGAGATGGTGCTCAACTCGATGGGCGTCACCGACATCGTTCACCCGAGGAAAGCTGCCGAGGGCCTCGCACGCAAGCTGAACCTGCGGCGATTGGTGGACCAGTTCGCGCTGCCCGGTGGCTTCATCATCGCCGAGATCGTGGTGCCGGACAGTTCGTTGGCAAGGCGCTCAATAGCATTGATGAGCTGCGTCAGCGGCAGCTGGGTCTGGTCACCGTGCTGCGCAAGGAGAGCGAGAAGAGCTTCCTGGGCCGACGTACCATCAAACTCGGTGCGCTCGGCGTCATGGATCCCGATTTCGTGCCCGAGAAGGCGACATCCTCGTGCTCTTCGGCACCAAGGATGAAGTGGCGCGGTTCACGGGGGAGAATGATTGAGTGTGGGAGGTTGAGAGGTTGATGGGTTGAGGGTTGATTGATGAAGAGCGACATCCGCACGGCTGATGACATCGATGCGCTGGTGCGTGCATTCTATGAGCGTGCGCGACCGGACCCGGTAATCGGCCACTTCTTCGTTGATCTGGACTGGAAGCACCTATCCGCGCATCACGTCCTTCTGGTGCATGGTGCTTTTCGGCGATCGCGCTTTCAGGCGACCCCATGACGGCGCACATCGTGCTGAGCCGGCGCATCCCCATGCAGCAGGCGCACTTCGATCGATGGCTGGAGCTCTGGCAGCGCACGGTGGATGAACTGTTCAAGGTCCCAATGCCGAGGTGGCGAAGGACCGCGCGCGCACCATCGCGGCGGTGATGGCACAAAGTCTCTGCTACGAGCTGATCGCTCAGCGGCGGGGCTTGCGCAGATGCACGCGCTGCCCTTCGGCAAGTTGCGTGTCCTGCGACAGCCCGTTGTACTTGGCCAGCTTGGCCAGCTTCACGCCGTATTGCTGGCTCACGCCCCAAAGGCTCTCGCCCTGCTTAGCCATGTGTTCCGTTGTGGTCTTCGCGGCAGCCCGTTTCGGCTGGATGTAGAGGACCTGGCCCTCGCTGAGCGTGGCCTCATTATCCATGTCGTTCCAACGCGCCAGCATGCCGTGGGTCATCTCCAGGTCATGCGCCAGCTTGCGGAAACTGTCGCCCTGCTTAGCGCGCACGAACTTGATGCGGCCCTCGAAGACCTCCACGCTGCGGCCCCCTCCCACGGTAATCACGTCGCCGCCAACGGTACCACGGCGCGCGTGACGCTCCGGCGCAGGCTTGGGCAGATCCTTCGCAACGGGCTTGTAGTTCACGCCCTCGTCCAGCTTGTGCAACTCGTGGCGCTCGGTCGGGTCGATGAGCTTGCGCGGGTCGTGCCGGTCGGTGGCATAGCCGGCCTGCTTCAACCCATGGGCCCAGCCTCGGTAGTCGGTGGTCTTCAGCTCGAAGAGGCTAGCATAAGCGCTGCCGCTTCAGGAACTTGCTGTGGTCCTCGAAGCTCTCGGAGGCCTCACGGTACTCGCGAAGCAGTCGTTCTTCTGGTCATCGTCGTGGTAGCTGCGGCCGCCGGTCCAGTCGTTGGTGCACTTGATGCCGAAATGGTTGTTGGCCGTTCGCGCCAGCTCGCTATTGCCATTGCCGCTCTCCAGCAGCCCCTGCGCCAAGGTGATGCTGGCCGGAATGCCGTGCTCCTTCATCTTCTTCACCGCCACCCCTTTCCATTGGGCGATGTACTCCTCGGTCGTGAAGCGCTTGTAGGGCGGCTGGCCCTGGGCGTACGCCGTGGCCAAGCTGGCTGCCAGCATCACCGCTAAGCGGGTTATCCACATTTGAACAAGGCGCCTGGCCATTCCGGGGCGTTCTTCGGGAAGCAGCGAAACTATTGGGGTTCCAAGGGCTTATTCACGATCCATCCACAGAGCATTCCACCGGCCCGTGTGGAAAGAACGTACCGGATACGGTGATCAGGGTGTAGCGCAAGGGAACTTCGCCGCCGGATCGAACCATCGGACCCTTGGGACGTTAAGGCAGCATAATGGACCGCGACGGAAGCGCCTCCCAACCCGTGGATGACCGGATCGAGCGGCTTGGCCTGGAGCCGGGCGACTACTACTTCTCGCCGGAGG
Source organism: Flavobacteriales bacterium (assembly GCA_016715995.1). GTDB lineage: Bacteria > Bacteroidota > Bacteroidia > Flavobacteriales_F > PHOS-HE28 > PHOS-HE28. The sequence continues at coordinate 33,767 of JADJXF010000019.1, read as the reverse complement.
GCTACCTCGTCTTCACCGAGCAATACCACCTGCAGCGGGGCTACTGCTGCGGCAACCGTTGCAAGCATTGCCGTTTGGACATGAGGCGGTGAGGCGCGTGCGCGGTTAGGCAGCGTTTCCCCTTGCCCGCCTATCTTCACTTCGCCATGCGGGTAGCACTATTCTCGGTTGCGTTGCTGGCCAACTTCGCGCTTGCTGGGCAGGACTGGGCCTTGCTCAACCCCGCCTACCGCTACAACTACAGCAACGACGGCTCCGACACGATCAGCACCCAGATCCGTGTCACGGACATCGACACGTTGGGGGTGGATAGCTTCAGGTATGAGTTGAACTTGATCGTTAAAGAGTGCGACACCTGCACGGCTCCCGGCCTTTTCTTGCTGCTGAACCAGCCGCAGTTCATGCAGCGCAAGGTGAATATTGGACCGACGGCCTGGCACTTCCATGATCCAGGCTCCTTCGTTCTTCTACCGCAAGCCAACCTCGGGGAGAGTTGGACCTATGACACGTTGGCGAACATCACGGCCTCGGTGAGCGCAGTTGAAACTGCGCAAGTCTTCGGCAGTGATGTGCTGCAGAAGGTGATCACCCTTTCCAGTGGCGACAGCATCGTGATCAGCGAGCCCTACGGCGTGCTGAGCTGGAGCGGCCATGAACTTATCGGCACTCACGGGCCAGACGTTGGGTCATTGCTCCCGTCATTACTGGACCTCTTCCCCTATCAAACAGGCGACGTCTTGGAGTACAGCGTGAGCGAAAGCGGATACAATGGGACCACGGGCTATCAAGGCAGTCATCGCAGGTACAAGTTCACCGTTGCCTCAGGAAATGTGCTTGCGTCAGGCATCGAGTACAACGGACAGTACATCGAGCACCGCTGGGACTGGTCGGATCCTGACGGTAGCCCGTTATACACTTATGGACACCTCACGACGATCGGCGCGAGTTGGATGGCCGGTGCGCCGGAATTCCCTTGGAGCGACTTGCAGGTATCCTACCCAGGCCAACTCGTTCGTGGTCGAGTCCATGAGAACATCTGGTTGCCGCCTGATACTGCGGCTTGCATCGCCAGACATTGGATCAACGAAGCAGGCGAGCGGATGATCGGATGCCAACCCATTTGCTTTCCGGACTGCGCGAATGAACAATGGACGCTGACTTTCGGGCTTCCCATTCTTCCATCACCGGACAACGAGCCAGTCCCTTACTATCCCATTGGTTACACGGATGCGTTCGAGCCCGACTACTGCAATATCCAGTACCGAGCTGGGCTAGGATTCGAATTCCTGCACGGCTGCTACTTCGAATGGGGTGAATCCTACCAGCTTTTCGGTGCGGTGATCAATGGCGATACCATTGGCAATGTGAGTTCGGATGAATCGATCATCGCGCTTTCAGTCGATGACCAATCCGACAGGACGACCATTCTCTCGCCGAACCCGGCCTCTGATCGGATTCAGTTGACCAGGGCCACCTCCGGGTCAATGATGCGCATCACCGATCTGAACGGCCGCCTTGTCACCTCGCATACGCTCACCTCAGCGAACGAGACCATCGATGTCCAAGCGCTCCAACCAGGCGCCTACCTGCTGGTCATGGACGGCGTCACCCCGCAACGCTTCATGATCGTGCGCTAGTCCCCTTTTCGCGCCGATCTTCGCGACATGCCCACCGCCGTCGCCTCCGACCTCGCGCCCTTCCAGCAGACCCTCCGCGAAGGCATCCCGGATGTCCTTCCGCCCGCCCGTCCTCTCGACCCAAGTGTGAGCCACGCCCCCAAGCGCAAGGACATCCTCACTGCCGAGGAGAAGAAGCTGGCCCTGCGCAACGCCCTGCGCTACTTCCACCCGAAGCACCACATTACGCTGGCGCCCGAGTTCGCGCAGGAACTGAAGGAGCACGGTCGCATCTACATGTACCGCCTGCGACCGGAGCATGCCATGCACGCGCGACCGATCGACCACTACCCCGCGAAGAGCCGGCAGGCAGCGGCCATCATGCTGATGATCCAGAACAACCTGGACCCGGCCGTGGCGCAGCACCCGCACGAGCTGATCACCTACGGCGGCAACGGCGCGGTTTTTCAGAATTGGGCGCAGTACCGCCTGGTGATGCAGTACCTGAGCGAGATGACCGACGAGCAGACGCTGGTGATGTACAGCGGGCATCCGCTCGGCCTCTTCCCCAGCCACGCCGATGCGCCACGCGTGGTGGTGACCAACGGCATGGTGATCCCCAACTACAGCAAGCCCGACGATTGGGAGCGGATGAACGCGTTGGGCGTTTCGCAATACGGCCAGATGACCGCCGGCAGCTACATGTACATCGGTCCGCAAGGCATCGTGCACGGCACCACGATCACGGTGCTCAATGCGTGCCGGATGTTGAAGGAACCTGGGGCGATGGGCAAGCTCTTCGTCACAAGCGGTCTCGGTGGCATGAGCGGCGCCCAGCCCAAGGCGGGCAACATCGCGGGCGTGGTGACCATCTGCGCCGAAGTGAACGCCACTGCCGCGCACAAGCGTCACTCGCAAGGCTGGGTGGATGAGGTGATCAGCGACGTGAACGCATGCATCGATCGCGCTGTTGAATGGCAGAAGAAAGGCGAAGCGCACAGCGTCGCCTACCTCGGCAACGTGGTGGACCTGTGGGAACGCCTTGCTGCGCGCAACGTGCATGTGGATCTGGGCAGCGACCAGACCAGCTTGCACAATCCTTGGGCTGGCGGCTACTACCCGGTGGGCCTGAGCTACGAAGAGAGCAACGCGCTCATGGTGAAGAATCCTGCAGCGTTCAAGCAGCGCGTGCAAGCGAGCCTGAAGCGTCAGGTTGCCGCGATCAACAGCCTTGCCGCGCAGGGCATGTACTTCTTCGATTACGGCAACGCCTTTCTGCTGGAGAGCAAGCGCGCGGGCGCGGACATCGCCGGTAAGAGTGGCGAGGAGTTCCGCTATCCCAGCTACGTGGAGGACATTATGGGGCCGCTATGTTTCGACCACGGATTCGGGCCTTTCCGTTGGGTATGCACGAGCGGTGAGGTGAAGGACCTGGCCACGAGCGACCGCATTGCCGGTGACGTGCTCGAAGCGATGCTGAAGGAAGCGCCAACCGAGATCGCGCAGCAGATCGCCGACAACCTGCATTGGATCCGCAACGCGCAGCAGAACAAGCTGGTCGTGGGCAGCCAGGCCCGCATCCTGTATGCCGACAGTGAGGGGCGCATCCGTATCGCGCGGGCTTTCAACGAGGCGATCAAGAAGGGCGAGATCACCGCGCCCATCGTGCTCGGTCGCGATCACCACGACGTAAGCGGCACCGACAGCCCCTACCGCGAGACCAGCAACATCCGCGACGGCAGCCGCTTCACCGCCGATATGGCCGTGCAGAACTTCGTGGGCGATGCCTTCCGGGGCGCCACATGGATCAGCTTGCACAACGGTGGTGGCGTGGGCTGGGGCGAGGTGATCAACGGCGGCTTTGGCATGGTGCTCGACGGCAGCGCCGACAGCGACCGCCGCCTGAAAGCCATGCTGCACTGGGACGTGAACAATGGCATCGCCCGTCGGGCCTGGGCACGCAACCCCAACGCCATGTGGAGCATCGAGCAGGAGATGAAGCGCACCCCGCTCCTGAAAGTGACTTTGCCCAACGAGGCGGATGAAGGTCTGGTCGACAGCGCTCTGGGCTGAGCCTGGCCAACTATCTTCGGGATGACCCAACCCCGTCGCGCGTTCATCCGTGTATGGGAACGAACGCAACCAACCCCAGAAACATGAAGACTTCTCTCCGCTCCATTGCACTGGCAATAGCAGCCACGATCGGACTGGCCGCCATGGCGCAGCAGCCCTACGCTGTCACCATCAACGGCTTCGTCAGTGGCTGCAACGCCAACAGCTATGTGAACATCGCTTCGTTGCCCACTACGTTCCCGGCCATCGATATCGACGTGCCGGTGCTGCCTCCGAGCTGCAGCTTTTCCATCACCCTCGCCATGGCCTCTCAGGGCGGCGGGTTCACCATCAGCATACCCTGCCTGGGCGCCATCCAATCGCAGGTGGTGCAGTACCAAGTGCCGCCAGCCCTCGATTCGACGGCCGTTTCCGTTTCGTTCAATTGCGGCAACAGCCCAATGGATTGCCTCGGTGTCCCCGGGGGCACGGCTCTTCCAGGAACGGCTTGCGTTACTTTCCTGAATCAACCCGGCACATGGAGCGCGAACTGCCTGTGTGTGGCCAATGCACTAAGCTGCCAAGCCTGCTTCAGCGTGACTTCGAGTGCCCCATGGAGCGCCGATTTCTCCGATTGCTCCACCGGCACCCCACCCCTTTCCTATCAGTGGTGGCTCCCGAATGGCAGTGCTTCCTCCCAAGCCAGTGAAAGCTGGGTGTTCACCATGGAGGGCGTCTATGGCGTGTGCCTCACCATTGCGGATGGCAGCGGATGCACCAGCACGCTGTGCGATTCGATCTATGTTGATGCCAATGGCGGAATCAACACCGGGCCGATTGTCTTCGATTGCCTACAGGTGCCGAACGGCCCGGACATGCCAGGCACGCCCTGCACCACACCCAATGGAGCAGCCGGTATCTGGAGCGCCAACTGCGCGTGCGTGGCGAACGCATTGGTGGATTGCGAAGGCGTAGCAGGCGGTCCGGCAGTGCCAGGCACGGCGTGCGTGGTCATGGGCGGCGGAGTGGTCCTCACCGGCACGTGGACGAGCGATTGCGTGTGCGACACAAGTGGCACCGGCGCCACCGATTGCCTGGGAATCCTCAATGGCCCGAACGTTCCAGGAGCGCCTTGCAGCAACCCCTTGGGCGGCACGGGCATCTGGAGCGCTAACTGTGTCTGTGAGTCGAACAGCAATCCCGATTGCCAGGCGGGCTTCTGGGTGTTCCAGGCCTACACCATCGACAGCCTCAACCCGAATGGCGGTGCCATCCCGATCCCGAATGAACTGTGGATCTGGAACCTGAGCAGCGGCGGAACGGGCAACTACCAGTTCCTCTGGAGCTTCGGCGACGGCACCAGCAGCACCGATCCCTTCCCCACGCACTTCTACGCCAATGGCGGGCCTTATGATCTCTGCCTGACCATCTGGGATGATGCGGGCTGCACGGATACCTACTGCGATAGCGTGGCCATTGATGACGACGGGTTCTACACGGGCATGGTGCTCGAGGAGAGCTATGCGCGCTCGGGCTTCACCATCAACGTGCTGAACCAGTTGCCCACCGGCATCGGTGAACGGCCGACCTTCGAGGATGCGCTCCTCTGGCCCAACCCGGTGAGCGATGCGCTCTACCTCGCCTTCACCACCAGCGTGCGCGGCAATGTGCCCGTGACGGTGTTCGACCTCAATGGCCGCACGGTCGTGGAAACGCGCATCGCGATCAGCAGCGGCACCAACCGCCTTGAACTGTCCACCGAGGGGCTGAAGCCGGGCATGTATCTGTTGCGGATCGGGAACGGGGCCGACGCCGTGCCCTTCCGCTTCGTGAAGAACTGAAGCGACGTGTGAACGTCGAGGGGCGTCCTCCGAATGGAGGGCGCCCTTCGGCGCACCAAACCATGATCGACGAGGCGCTCATAGCACGCTGCATCCGCCAGGAGCCCAAGGCACAGTACGCGCTGTACCGCGCGTTGTACGGCCCGATGATGGCCATCTGCAGCCGCTACGAGCGCAACCGCCAGGACGCCCTCGACCGCGTGAACCAGGGTTTCCTGAAGATCCTCAGCAACCTGCCCAAACGCCGCCCCGAAGTACCCTTCGAGCTCTGGACGCGCCGCATCATGATCAACACCGTGATCGACAACCATCGCCACGACAAGCAGCGCAAAGAGGCCGAATCGCTTGATGCGTCGTTCGATGAGGGCACACTCATCGACGTGAACGAATACCTGATCCAGATGGACGCCGAGGCCTTCGCCGCGCTGCTCGCGCGCGTGCCCGACATGAGCCGCCGCGTCTTCAACCTCTTCGCCATCGACGGGTTCGCGCATCAGGAGATCGCCGAGATGCTCGGCATCAGCGAAGGCACCAGCAAGTGGCACGTGAGCCACGCCAGAAAGGTGCTGCAACAAGCCATCGCGCGGCTGGCCGCACACGCCGCGCCCATCAAGACCGCATTGCCATGAACCGCAACGACCACTTCGACGAGCTGGCCCGGCGCAAGCTGGAAGAGCAGGCATTCCCCTTCGACGAAGGCGCATGGCAGGGCGCGCAGCAGGCCATCACCGCGAAGCGCAGGAAGCGCAGGGGCCCGTGGTACCTCCTGGGCCTGATTCCGCTGGCCTTCATCGCTTGGATGCTTTGGCCAACCACCGAGCCGGTGGGCGAGCAAGTCAGCATCCAACCGTCTGCTCAGCATACTGCTTCTTCGGCACCTGTGAAAGAAGCCACGGCGACATCCACACAACAATCCCGCGCAGCAACGATTGATCATTCGGCCCAAGCTGCTCCCGCCCTTCATGAGTCGAATACCGAACGAATCCCTGCTGAAGACCAGAAGTCCGATGATGCCGAGCAGCCGATCCCTGTGGAAGCGAAGCCTTCCTATTCGGCGAAGTCCGACACGCCGATCGCGATCGGATCCTTGGCAATCGATGCTCACCCTGCGGAAGCTGAGGATGTAGCAGACAATCCCTCGTCCACCGTACAGGACCCCATGCCCGATGACGATGCCGCGATGCTTGCAGATCAAACAACGGATGCTGTGGATGCCGAAGCGCCATTGCCCTTGCCAATAGTTGAAATTCTTCATGAGCAAGCTTCCGAGCCGACCGACAGCCCGCAGGAAGATGTGCCCGTTAGCGAAGTAGGAACAGAAACTGCCGTACCTGATGACGTAAGTGCCGCCAGCGAGCCGATAGCCCAGCTGCCCCATCCGTCGCCTTCGGATTCGATGCCGACCGACAGCATCCTGGCCGAAGCACCGCCGCCGATCGCACCACCGTTGATCGCGACGCGAAGTCCGTGGGAGCTCAACGCGCTCTTCGGCGCGCAGGCAACCAATAGCCGGTACAGCAGCCCGCATTACGCTGACCTGACCACCACGCCGGAACTGGGCCCGGCCTTCGGCGCGGAACTCATGCGCATGGGCCGCAACGTGGGCTTCGGTTTCGGCCTGCATCATTCCACCTATGCGGATCGGTTGACCGTGCCTGAGCAACGTACCACGGCCTTCGAGGTGAACCGCACCTGGTTCCTACAGACGGTTGACACCACGGTGCTCATCATCACCGGCGGCGACCCCATCAACGGCTACACGGGCATCAACGTGCCCATCACCACGCAGGTGCTGCTCTTCTCGTTCGATACCGCCGTCACCGTGAGCGTGCGAACTGCGCGCGAGCATGTGGTCCGCACGAGCTACCTCGAACTGCCCTTGCTCCTTGACGCCCATCTCGTGCAAGGCCGGTGGAGCTTCGGCGTGCGTGGCGGGCCGTCAATCGGATTGCTCACGACGCGCAGCGGCACCTTTCCCTCAGAGGGTGAGTCGCCGGCGCAGGTGCGCGATTCCGACGTGCGCCAATGGTCCGTGGGATGGATGGCGCGCGCCTACGTGCGTTACCGCTTCAACAGCGCTTGGAGCGTGGGCATCGAGCCGATGATGCGCGGGCAGCTGATCGACGCGATCGATGGTCCGGTGGTGACGCGCCGCAGCGATGCCTACGGCGTGCTCCTCGGCCTGGGGTACAGGCTGCGGTAGAAGGCGGCCTCAACCGCGCAGCTGCGCGCCTGCCTCCTTCTCCAGCGCAGCGCGGATACGGCCCATGGCCTTGTCCACCTGCTCGTCGGTGAGCGTCTTCTCCTCGTCCCGAAGCACGAAGCTGATCGCGTAGCTCTTCTTGCCTGCCGGGAGCTTGTCGCCCTGATACACGTCGAAGAGGCCGACCTCACGCAAGAGCTTACGCTCAGCCTGCGTGGCGATGCGTTCGAGGTCCGCGAAGCGCACGGCTTCGTCGAGCAGCAGGCTGAGATCGCGGCGCACCGATGGGAAGCGCGGCACTTCGGCGTAGGCCATCGTCGCGGCCCGGCACGCATCGAGCAAGGCCTGCTCATTCAATTCGGCGTGGAAGACCGGCGGGTTGACATCGGCACGCTTCAGCTCCTTGCTGTTCACACAACCGGCGAAACCCATGATGCGTCCATGGATCTTCAGCTCGGCGCAATCGTCAACGAGCGGATGGTGCGCCGGATGCCAGTTCGCCGCTTCCAACAAGCCCAGCCGTGCGAGGAGCGATTCCACCTCCTCCTGCAGATCGGCATGCTCCACGGCGCGATCGGCCGCACGCCAGCTCTCGCGCCAGCGTCGACCGGTGAGGGTGATCGCCAGCGTCTCGGTCTCGCGCGCTCCATCGCCCTGCGCGGCGTACACGCGGCCGCGCTCGAAGAGCCGCAGGTCCTTCTGCTGGCGGTTGCTGTTATGCGCCACGGCTTCCAGCGCGCCGAAGAGCAGGGTGGGCCGCATCGCGTCAAGCGCCGAGCTCAGCGGGTTGGCGAGGGTCACCAGACCGTTGCTGCCTTCCGAAAGACCTGCTTCGGCACGCTGCGCGGCAACGAGCGAGGGCGTCATGATCTCGCGGAATCCGCGCGCGGCCAAGTGCGCGCCCGTCTCGCGACGCATCGATTCCAAGGTGAGTGCCTCATGGATGACCGCAGGAACGGAGAGCCGCTCCGGCAACGGCACGCGGTCGAAGCCGTGGATGCGCAGGATCTCCTCAATCACATCCGCAGGGCGCGACACATCCACGCGGTAGGCAGGAACCTGCACCACGAGCGACTGGGCGTTGCGCTCCATCACCCGGAAGTCGAGCAGCTCCAGCACGCGCACCACAAGATCCGGTGGCATGACGATGCCCGTGAGACGCTCCACCTCGGCGAAACGGAGCTTCACCTCCGCACGGCTCTTTCGCGCGTGGTCGATGTCCGTGATGGACGACGAGATACGTGCTCCCGCCACTTCCTTCAGCAGCAGCGCCGCGCGCTTCAAAGCGTACACGGTGCTTTCGGGGTCCACGCCGCGCTCGAACCGGAAGGAGGCATCGGTGCTCAAGCCATGTCGGCGCGCCGTGCGACGGATGGTGGAGGGATCGAAACAAGCCGACTCGAGGAAGACGGCGGTAGTGCCATCGCTCACGCCGCTACCTGCACCGCCGAAGACACCCGCAATGCAAGCGGGCTTCTCCGCATCGGCGATCACGAGATCTGTTGAGTCGAGGGTGCGTTCCTTGCCATCGAGGGTGATGAACGGCTCGCCAGCCGCAGCCATGCGCACCACGATGCGGCCGCCCGCGAGCTCGTCGGCGTCGAAGGCATGCAAGGGCTGGCCCAGCTCGTGCTGGACGTAATTGGTCACGTCCACCACGTTGTTGATCGGCTTCAGGCTGATCGCGAGCAGGCGGTCCTGCAGCCATTTCGGCGATGGTGCCACCTTCACCTTGGAGAGCGTGACGCCCGCATAGCGCGGACAGGCATGCGCGTCCTTCACCTCCACCGGCGTCGATCGTGCATCGTCGTCCTGCGCATAGGCCGTGATGTCGGGCAACTTCAGTTCCAGGCCGAGCCCATTGCGGTGGTTGAGCGCGGCGATCAGGTCGCGCGCCACGCCCACATGGCCCATGGCATCGGTGCGGTTGGGCGTGAGGCCGATCTCCAGCACGTGATCACTGACCAGGCCGAGGTGCTGCGCAGCGGGCGTGCCGGGCGCAGCGCCGGGGTCGAGCACGAGGATGCCGTCGTGGCTGTGACCCAGGCCCAGTTCATCCTCAGCGCAGATCATGCCGTTGCTCTCCTGCCCGCGGATCTTGCTCTTCTTGATGGTTAGGCTGCCTCCGTCGTGCATAAGCAAGGTGGTTCCCACGGTGGCCACCAGCACTTTCTGCCCCGCCGCCACATTGGGCGCGCCGCACACGATGCGCAGCGGCTCGCCTTGGCCGACATCCACCACCGTGAGGCTGAGGCGGTCGGCATCGGGGTGCTTGGCGCATTCCAGCACGTGTCCGACCACCACGCCTTGCAGCATGCCCTTCACCGGCTCGTAAGGCTCCACGCTCTCCACCTCCAGGCCAGTGCTGGTGAGCACTTCGGCCACTTGCTGCGGCGAGAGGTCCGGTTCGACGTACTGGCGGAGCCAGTTCCAGGAGATGCGCATGTGATCAGCGGAAGCTTCAGCGAAGGTTGATGTCGAATGTGAAGGTCGGCGAAGATACCCGGCCGGTAATTTCGCGGGGCCATGGACTCCATCGCCCTCGCCATCCCGCTCTTCTTCCTGCTCATGGGGCTGGAGCTGGCGTGGAGCGCGTGGAGCGGCAGCCGGGTTTACCGCTTCAACGATTTCGTAGCGAATCTGGGCTGCGGCATCGGATCACAGGTGGTGGGCGCGTTCACCAAGGCCTTCATCTTCGGCGTCTACCTGTGGGCCTACGACCAGTGGCGGCTCTTCACGCTGCCCACCACGCCACTCACTTGGCTCGCCGCCTTCCTCCTGGTGGACCTGCTCTACTACTGGTTCCATCGCCTCAGCCACGAGGTGAACTTCCTCTGGGCGGCGCACATCGTCCACCACCAGAGCGAGGAATACAACCTGAGCGTGGCGCTGCGCCAGAGCTGGTGGCAGGGGCTGTTCAGCTTCTGGTTCTATGTGCCCATCGCGCTGCTTGGCGTGCATCCGCTGGTAATCGTCACGGTGGGCGCCTTCGTCACGCTCTACCAGTTCTGGATCCACACCAAGGCGATCGGGAGCATGGGGCCGCTGGAATGGATCCTGAACACGCCCAGCCACCACCGCGTCCACCACGGCAGCGACCCGAAGTACATCGACCGCAACCACGCAGGCACGCTCATCATCTGGGATAAGCTCTTCGGGACCTACCAGCGCGAGGAGGAGGAGCCGGTCTATGGCATCACCACGCCGCTGCGCACCTGGGACCCGCTGAAGGCCAACTTCCACTACTGGGGCGATCTCGTGCGTTGGGCCAGGCAGTGCCGCAATTGGAAGGACCGGCTGCTGGTCTTCCTGAAGCCGCCCGGCTGGAGGCCCGCGTACCTCGGAGGGGTTGAGGGCCCGCGCGCGAAAGACAAGCGCAGCTACCGCAAGTTCGACACCACCGCACCGCGCGGTGTGAACCTGTACGTGGCGGTGCAATTCACCGCATTGCTCGCGGTCACCACGCTGTTCCTCTTCCGGCAAGGGGACCTGGGCATGACGCGCAGCTGGTTGGCGGCCGCGCTGATCGTGCTGTGGGTGATGGACATGGGCCTGATGCTGGAATCGAAGCGCTGGGCGGTTCCGGTAGAGGTGCTGCGTGTGATCGGGTTCACGGCGCTCTTGGTGTTCTCACCTGACCTTCTTCCTGCACCGTGGCACTTCGTGACCGCGGCGACTGTTGCGCTAAGCACGCTGCTCCACCTGGCAATGCTGCGTTGGCCTGAGGCGCGGGCTACGTGACCGCTCCCTCGGTTCTACGCACAACGAATGCTAGACAGAAGCACTGAAGCCGTAGAGTTCAAGTCCAAGATGCCCCGCCGCGGCTAACTTGCCGGCCTTCGGACACATCGTCTGCACCCGGATGGACATTCGCAAGGACAATCTCGTGAACACTGGCCTCTACGGCGCTGCGGCGCTGGGCGCCATCGTGGGCGAGGTGCGCGGCTGGCACGGGCTGGTTTACGTATGCAAGCCGATGATGATGATCATCCTGTCCAGCTGGTTCTTCTTCAATAGCCGGCGCATGGGCGACCGGTTCACCTTGCTGATCCAGGCCGGGCTCTTCTTCTCGCTCATCGGCGATGCCGCGCTGATGTTCGACCATCTCGACCAGTTCTATTTCATCATCGGCCTGGGCGCGTTCCTGATCGCGCAGCTCTGCTACACCATGGCCTTCGTGCAGAACGTGGCCGACGCGGGCAGCAATCCGGGCCTGCTAATCGCCCTTTTCCTCGCGGCCCTCGTGGTCACTTATGGCGTCATCTTCGGCATCGGTCTGGTGGAGCGCGTGGATGACCTGATGTTCGTCCCGGTGATCATCTATGCGGTGGCCATCACGTTCATGGGCGTGGGGGCGGCGCTTCGCTTCGGCCGCACCTACCTGCCGAGCTTCCTCATGGTCTTCGCGGGCGCCCTGCTGTTCATCGCCTCGGACAGCATCCTGGCCACGCACCGGTTCGTGCGGGTGGTGGACCATGCCACCTGGTCGGTGCTCCTCACCTATGCGGTAGCCCAGTACCTCATCGCCTGCGGCTGCTTGCGCCATGTGCTCGACCCGGCCGAACGCGAGCGCCGTGAAGCGCTGGGCACCTGAGCCGGGCGATGGCTAGCTAATCCGGCCCCAGATCACCTCATCCTTCCGTTCGCGCAGCGTGCGCGCGATGGCCGCGTGCCGTGGTTCGGCAAGGCCGGGGTCCTCGTCGAGCACGCGCAGGGCCGCCTGTCGCGCCTGTTGCAGCAGCGCGCTGTCCTCAATCAGGTCGGCGATGCGCAATTGGGGCAATCCGCTCTGCTGCGTGCCCAGCAGGTCGCCCGGGCCGCGTAGCTTCAAGTCCGTCTCAGCGATCTCGAAGCCGTCATTGGTCCGCACCATGGTGCCGATGCGCGTGCGGGCATCGCTGCCGAGCCTGTCGCCGGTCATGAGGATGCAATAGCTCTGCTCCGCGCCTCGGCCCACGCGACCGCGCAACTGGTGGAGCTGCGAAAGCCCGAAGCGCTCGGCGTTCTCGATCACCATCACGCTCGCATTTGGAACGTCCACGCCGACTTCGATCACGGTGGTGGACACGAGCACATTCGTCTCGCCCTTCTTGAAGCGCGCCATCTCGTAATCCTTGGTGGCCTGATCCTGCCGACCATGCACGATGCCCACGGCGTACTTCGGCAGGGGGAAGCGACGGCTCAGGCTCTCGAATCCATCCATCACGTGCTTCAGGTCCACGTTCTCGCTTTCCTCGATCAACGGATAGACCACGTACACCTGCCGCCCCTTGGTGATCTCCTCTTCGAGGAAGGCGAACACGGCGTTGCGCGATGAATCGAAGCGATGGACGGTGCGGATGGCCTTGCGGCCCGGGGGCAGCTCATCGATGATGCTGGTATCGAGGTCGCCATAGAGCGTCATGGCCAGCGTGCGCGGGATTGGCGTGGCGGTCATTACGAGCACATGCGGGGGCACCTCGCTCTTGGCCCAGAGGCGTGCGCGCTGGGCCACGCCGAAGCGGTGCTGCTCATCGATCACGACCAGGCCGAGCCGCTGGAACACCACGCGGTCCTCCAGCAAGGCGTGCGTGCCCACGACGATGTGGACCTCGCCGAGCCTCAGCGCGGTGAGCAGGCTCTTGCGCTCTGCTTGCTTGGTGCTGCCGGTGAGCAGGCGAACCACCACGGGCATATCGCCGAGCATGCGCGTGAGCGTGGCGAAGTGCTGCCGCGCCAGGATCTCCGTGGGCGCCATCAGCGCGGCCTGGAAGCCATTGTCGAGCGCGATGAGCATGCTGAGCAGGCCCACGAGCGTCTTCCCACTGCCGACATCGCCCTGCAGCAGTCGGTTCATCTGGCGGCCGTTGCCCATGTCCTTGCGGATCTCCTTCACCACACGCTTCTGCGCGCCGGTAAGCTCGAAGGGCAGGTGCCGCGCGTAGAAGGTGTTCACGTGGTCGCCGACTTGCGCGAACACGTGGCCCCGGACTGACTGCTGCGTGCGCTGCTTCTGCCGCAGCAGGCCGATCTGGATGTAGAAGAGCTCCTCGAACTTGAGCCTGCGTCGGGCGCTTTCCAGGATCTGTGCATGCGTGGGCGCGTGGACCTGGTGGAAGGCTTCCTCGCGTGAGATGCCCCCGAGCCATTGCACCTGCTCGCTGCCGAGCGTCTCGGGCAACAGGCCGCTCACCTGCGGCAGCAGCGTCTTCACCAGCTTCCACAGCGCCCTGCTGGTGAGTCCTTTGGCAGCGAGCTTCTCGGTGGTGCTGTACACGGGCTGCAGTGCCGCCTCCATGCCGGTGTCCCAGGCAGAGGCGAGTTCGAGCTCCGGATGGGGCAGGTTCACCTTGCCTTTGAAACTGCCCGGTCGGCCGAACACGATGTACTCCTCGTTGGGCTTCAGCGACTGCAACAGCCATTTCAGCCCTTTGAACCACACGAGCTCGACGCTACCCGAAGCGTCGCTGAGGGTGGCCACCAGCCGTCGGCCCTGCTTCTCGCCCACCGTGCGTGGCGCGCTGATCCGCCCGCGCAATTGCACCTGCTGGTGCTCCTCGCGCAGCTCGCTCACCGTGTGGAACCGGCTGCGGTCGATGTAGCGGAACGGGAAATGAAACAGCAGGTCGCTGAAGGTGCCGATGCCGAGCTCCTTGCGTAGCAGCTCGCCGCGGAGCGGGCCTACGCCCTTGAGGTATTCGATGGGGCTATCGAGCATCGGACAGGGTGAAAAGTACCATGGCCGGGTGCCATTACTTTCACCGGCATGAGCGCAGCGGCCATCGGCACAGCGGATCGCACGGCACGCATCGTGGCGTGGGCGCTCCCCGTTGCGGTGCTCGCGTACCTGACCGGCTTCGCTTGGCGCTACGCCGATGAGCGGCTCTACGCCGACAGCGGCTACTACCTGGCGCGGGTAATCAACGAAGGCACGTTCCGGATTGAGCATGGGCGATGGGCGCTCGGGTTGGCGCAAATGCTCCCGCTGCTCGGTGTGAAGCTGGGCCTCCCGATGAAGGCGCTGATCATCTTGCACTCGCTGAACAATGCGGTGTGGCTTGGGGCGTGCATGCTGTTCGCCTGGCGCGTCCTCCGCTCGCCGCACGCCGTGATGTCGCTGGCCGTGGTCCACCTCATCGGCCTCACGCACGGCCTCTTCTGCCCCGTCTTTGAACTGTACTATGGCATCGACCTGCTGATCCTCTTCCACGCGACATGGCACGCGAGCCATCTGCGGTCAATCACGCGCTGGTCGTTGCGCATTGTACTCTTCCTGGCCGTCATCAGCAGCCACCTCTTCGGCGCCTTGCTCATGGCCTGCCTGCTGGCACTGGAACGCATCTGGTCGAATCGGCGCGCGATGATCCTGTTCGCCGTCCTCTTCGCGGCCTATGCCGTGCAGCACGCAATGTGCCTCACGTTGTACGAGAAGGACCACCTCGCCACCATGGTTCACGCCGGTCGCAGCGGAGCATGGATGAACCTGCTCGCACCTGCTGCATGGTGGGACTCCGTGCGCTACGTAGTGCGCCATTATCCTGATGTGGCTCTCCTTTCCATACTCGCCCTCGTCACCTTCATCCGTCAGGGAGCGCGTTGGAGGAGCGCGTGGCTCATCGGTCTGCTGCTGGGCCTGCACGTGATCATTGCCATGAAGCTGCCCGGGCACATGCACGACCGTTACCGCGAGCAGGTCAACTTCGCCGCAACCGGGTGGGTGGCGATCCTGTTCGTGCTGCACGCGCTGCCCTTGGCGCGCAAACCGAACCTCTTGATGATCGCCTTGTGCCTTGCCGTGGTATGGCGCTGCGCGCGGGCTGAGCATGTCGCGGGCTACTATCGCGAGCGTGTGGGCGTGATCGAGTCCTGGGTTGATCAAGCGCGATCGAATGGCTTGTCGAAGGCCATCGTTCCGGGGCCGCGCTACTTCGGAACGGAGCACCACACCATCGAACTGCAGTGGTCGGTACCGGTGGAGAGCCTCTTGCTTTCCTCGAAGAACGGTCCAGAAGGCACGGTCTCACTGCTCACCGCGCAGGATCTGGAGCATGGCGATGTGCGCGATCAACTGGACGACTTCATCTTCCGCCGTTGGGATGTGATGGACCCCGCCTGGCTGGACCCGCGCTATTTCACTGCGCCAACCGGCCGCTACACCATGTTGCCTCAGTCCCTGCCATGAGCACTTGGATGAAGCGCGCACCGCTGATCATCGGCTCGGTGATCCTGCTCTACGTGCTGGCATTCGCCTGGCGATTCGCCGATGAGCGGCTTTACGCAGACAGCGGCTACTACCTGATCCGCACGATCAACGAGGGCGGTTTCCGCATCGAGCATGGTCGCTGGGTGCTGGGGCTGGCCGAATGGCTGCCGTTGCTCGGATCGAAGCTGGGCGCTGACCTGCCCGCGATCATCCGGCTCCATTCGCTGGGCAATGTGGTCTTCCTGCTCCTTGCTTCGGCATACGCCCTGCTCGTTCTTCGGGATCACCGCGCCGTGCTCATGCTCTGTACGGCGCAGCTCATCGGGCTGACGCATGGTCTTTTCTGCCCGGTCTTCGAGTTGTACTACGGCATGAGCTTGATCATCCTGCTGCACGCCACGCTGAGCCACGGCGAAATGAACGGATACATCAAGCTGGCGCTCGCATCCTTGCTCCTCCTGCTGGCCTTGAGCAGCCACCCGATGGCCTGGTTGCTGCTCGTCGGCGCCATCGCCTTGCTCGATCACCGCGACCGCAGGGCTTTCTTCATCCCGATGCTCCTGATCACGGTCGGCTTCGCAATCGTCCGTTGGCAGGGCATGAGCGTGTACGAGGCAGCGCAGCTCGGCTTCGCGAAACGATTGGTCTCCTTCGCCCCGCTGCGGCTCTTCGCCCCCGAAACGCTCATGCAACAGGCGCTGCGAATCGTTCAGCACTATCCCGACACCCTCACATTGAGCACGCTCTGCGGCATCGCGCTGTGGCATGAGAAGCGAAGAAGGACCTTGCTGCTCTTCGTCGTTGGCATGCTGATGCTCTTCGTGCTCACGGGGATCTACCTGCCCGATGCCACGCACGACCGTTACCGGGAGCAGGTCGATTTCGGTTTCACCGCGTGGATGCTGCTCGTGCTCTTCGCGCGCGTGTGGCCCTTGGAGCGCTGGCGTGTACCGGTCCCGGTCTTGCTGCTGCTTTGTGTCAGCTTCCGCATGACCGAAGCGGAGCGCGTTGCCCCGTACTACACGAAGCGCACGCAATGGCACCGTGAGCTCGTCACTACCGCCCGGAAGCAAGGACTGCACAAGGCCATCATCGACCTGCAAGGCATCGCCTTCGGCACGGTGGATGACCGCGTATCGCCATACTGGAGCACAGGCGTAGAGACCTTGATCCTCTCAGCAAAGGAGGGTCCTGAGGCCACGGTCTCCGTCATCACCACGGACGATGCCGTTTGCCCCGGCATTGCGGACAACCTGGACTATGTGGTGCTGCGCTGCTGGGATGTTTTTGACGAATCGTGGTTGGATCCGCGGTGGTTCCAACTTCCGCACGGCCGCTACGAGCCGATTGAGCCTACCAGATGAACGGCATGAGCCGCGCTACGCCTTCCAGTGCGCGAGGGCGGGCCGGGCCCGGCCCCGCCTTCGCCCCCCCCCCCCCCCCCCCCCCCCCCCCCCCTGGTGGCAGTTTCCCCCCCCCCCGCCCCCCCGCGGGGGGGGGGGGGGGGGGGCTGCGCCCCCCGGCGGGGGGGGCCGGGGAGGGTTTCCGCCCCGGCCGCCCGGCCGAATCCCCCCCCCGGGAAGCCCCCCCCCCCGGGGGGGGCGGGGCGGCCGCCGGCGGCGCCCCGCCCCCCCGCCTGTGGTTGTCCCCCCCCCCCCCCCCCCCCCCCCCCGCCCCGCCGCCCGGGACCCCTTTCCCCCCCGCCCCCCCCCCCCCGCGGGGGCGATCTCCCCCCCCCCCCCCCCCCCCCAGGCCGCCGCTCCCCCGGCCCCTCCCCCCCCCCCCCCTCCCGGCCGCCCCCCCGGGGGGCGCGGGCCGGGGCCGGGGGGGCGGCGGCCGGGTGGGCGGCACGGGGGCCGGGCCGTCCCCCCGCCCCGCCCCCCCGGGGGGGGGGCGGGGGGGGGGGGCGGCCGGCCGGGCGGGGGGCGCCGGCCCGGGCCCGTCGGGCGTGGGGGTTTGGGGGTTGGACCGGGCCCGGGGGCGGGGGGTTTTGGCCTCCCCCCCCCCCCGGGGCGGAAACGCGCAACACCCTTCCCTGCGGATAATCCGGATGGCGCTTAGTGAGCAGCGCTTCCTCGTGACGAATCTTCAGCAGCAGCACGATGAAGCAGACCGGCAGCGCAATCCAACGCGCTGTGCTGGGCGCTCCCAAGCTCACGGCAATGCCACAGAGCAGCACGGCCGTGTACATCGGATGGCGCACGTAGCGGTAGGTCCCGCGTTGCGAAAGCGTGTTCGCGCTACGCGGATCGGGAAGGATGGTGAAGTTGTGTCCGCCGAGGGATGCGACGGCCCAGACGAAGACCAAAAGACCCAATGCGAAGAGGGCCCACGCCCACCACGGCAGTTGCCAGCCACCGCAGACGAGCAGAACAGCGATGGATCCGAATTGACCAACAACCAGAAGGAAGGATCGCATGCGCGATCAGATCACCCCAACCCCCAACAACAACGCCGGCTCTTCCAGCATCTGCTTGAATGTGTTGAGGAAAGCAGCGCCGGTTGCGCCATCCACCACTCGGTGGTCGCAGCTCAGGGTCACCTTCATGGTGTGGCCGGGTACGATGGCGCCGTTCTTCACCACGGGCTTCTCCATGATGCCGCCGATGGCCAGGATGCACGCATCGGGCGGGTTGATGATGGCGGTGAACTCCTCGATGCCGAACATGCCGAGGTTGGAGATGGTGAAGGTGTTGCCTTCCCAGTCCTGCGGCTGGAGCTTCTTCTCCTTGGCCTTCTTCGCCATGTCGCGGACCTCCGCGCCGATGGTGCGCAAGGATTTGCCATCCGCGAAGCGTACGACCGGCACGAGCAGGCCTTCCTCCACCGCAACCGCCACACCGATGTGAACGTGCTGGTTGTAGCGGATGCGATCGCCGAGCCAGCTGCTATTCACCTTCGGATTCTGCTTCAGCGCCACGGCGGCGGCCTTGATCACGAGGTCGTTGAAGGAGATCTTGTCCGGCGCGATGCTCGTGTTGATGGCATCCCGCACTTGCATGGCGCGCTCCATGTCGATCTCGATGGTGAGGTAGAAGTGCGGCGCGGAGAACTTGCTTTCGGCCAAGCGCTTCGCGATGGTCTTGCGCATCTGGCTCACGGCCACTTCCTCAAAGGCCTCCACCTGCGGCACGTTGTAAGAACCACCGCCACCGGTGAAGTCGGCCACATCCTGCTTGGTCACGCGGCCATCAGGCCCCGTTCCTCGCACCCGACCGATGTCGATGCCTTTCTCTTCGGCAAGGTGCTTCGCGAGCGGGCTGGCTTTGATGCGGCCGTTGGAGAATGCGGGGGAGGGACGTGAAGGGGGCAAGGGAAGTGATGGAGGAGCGGTCTCACGCGCCTTCTCCACCATCACCTTCTTCTCCTCCTTGGCTTCCTTCACTTCCCTGACCTCCTTCGCTTCAGCAACCGGCGCTGCTTTCGGAGCCTCCGCAGCCGCACTCGCGAGCAAGGCCGTTATGTCCTCCCCTTCCTTGCCCAGCACGGCAAGCACGCTATCCACGGCGGCGGTCTTCCCCTTCTCCACGCCGATGTGCAGGAGCACGCCGTCGGTGAAGCTCTCGAACTCCATGGTGGCCTTGTCGGTCTCGATCTCCGCGAGCACTTCGCCGCTCTTCACCTTGTCACCGACCTTCTTGTGCCAGGCGGCCACCACCCCTTCGGTCATGGTGTCGCTGAGCTTGGGCATGCGGACGATTTCGGCCATGGTCGGATCAGTTCTTGGTTCCGGTGAATTGACAAGAGCTCCAATTTCCCGTTCCGTTATAGGCCCGGGAATACTGCAGTCGCATGGCACCCCCAGCTACTGGGGTGAAAGCGCCTTGGTGGTTGAGCACACTTCCCGAGACATAGGAAAAGGCCTGATCCTCCTGAAGGATATATGGCCATCCATCGATGCGCACTTGTACGCTGTTCACCGAGTCCTTCACGACCGTGAACGTCAGCGGTGCATGGACCGGGTCGCCACCTGGGCCACCCCAAGTCCCACTCGAACAGGTATCGATACCGACGTATTCGCCCTCAACCACGTCCCGATAGTCGACTGGACCGGTAGGCGTATTATCCGCAGGAACGGAATCCGGCTCATCCTCCTTCCGGCAGGAGACCAGCGCGAGGGTCGCTGCTATCACCAACAGTCCGTTCCGCATCAATCAATCCTTCTCGTAAGGATAATCGCTCTGGAAATACACGTCGTTGTAGAGTTCGTCCACGGTAGGCGACGGGCTCTCCTCGGCGAACTTCACGGCCTCCTCCACTTCCCTCTTCGCCGCTTCGTCCATGCCCTCCAGTTCGGCTTCGCTGGCCCACTTCTTCTCAATCAAGGTGGCGCGCACGCTCTCGATCGGATCCTGCTTCTTGTATTCCTCCACCTCATCCTTGGTGCGGTACTTCTGCGGGTCGCTCATGCTGTGGCCCTTGTACCGGTAGGTCTTGATGTCGAGCAGATAGGGACCGTTGCCCGCGCGCGCATGGGCGGCGGCCATCGCGATGGCCTCATGCACATCCTCGCAGCGCATGCCGTTCACGCCCAGGCCGGGCATGTCGTAGCTCTCGCCGATGGTGCTGAGGTCATGCACGTTGCTGGTGCGCTCCACGCTGGTGCCCATCGCGTAGTTGTTGTTCTCGATGATGAAGATCACCGGAAGCTTCCACGTCATGGCCATGTTGAAGGTCTCGTGCAGGATGCCCTGCCGGACGGCGCCATCGCCCATCATGCAGAACGTCACATGGTCCTCGCCGCGGTACTGGTCCGCGAAGGCGATGCCAGCGCCCAGGCCGATCTGCCCGCCCACGATGCCGTGGCCGCCGAAGAGGCTGCGCGCCTTATCGAAGTAGTGCATGCTGCCGCCCTTGCCCTTGCTGGTGCCGGTGACCTTGCCATAGAGCTCGGCCATCACACGCTTTGGCGATTCACCGAGCGCCAGCGGATGGCAGTGGTCGCGGTAGCCGGTGATGATGCGGTCCGTGGGCCGGATGGCGGTGACCATGCCCGCGAGGATGGCCTCCTGCCCAATGTAGAGGTGGCAGAATCCCCCGAACTTCTGCATGGTGTAGAGCTGGCCCGTCTTCTCCTCGAAGCGGCGCATGAGGATCATGTCCTTGAACCAGCGCAGGTAGGTCTCCTTCGTGAAGGCGCCGCCATCGGCAGGGTTGCCCTTGGCCGCTCCATCGCCGGAGCCTGCTTTGGCGGGTTGCGACTTGGCGGACGCGGCTTTGATGGTCATCGCGGTATGATGGGCGCCCGTGCAGGGCGAGGTGGGCAAATATAGCCCGGCCCTATCCACGGCTTGGGCGGCTCAGGCCTTGAGAAAGGACGCGTCGAAATGCAAGGGGAGCAGGTCGGCCGCGCGCGCCAACTCCAGCACCGAACCGGTGGAGGACGCTAGCAGCACCCGCATCGCGGAGCCTTGCCGGTTCTCCTGCTCCAGCAGCGCTTGCCGACAGATGCCGCACGGCGAGACCGGGGCATCGCCTTTCACCTGCGGCACCGCAACGGCGATGACCTCGACCCGGGCGTGCGGCCGTTCTGAGAGCGCGTAATGCAATGCAGTGCGTTCCGCGCAGATGCCGGCGGGAAAAGAGGCGTTCTCCTGGTTGTTGCCTTCAACGGTGCTCCCATCATCCAGAAGGAGGGCTGCGCCGACATGGAAGTGCGAATAGGGCGCATACGCCCGCGATGCGGCGGTGATGGCACGTTCCACCAGGGCCCTATCTGTCGGCGAGAGCTCCTCGACGCGCATCCGTCGGTAAGTGAAGCTGTGCTGATGCTGTTCGGCCATGCCCTCGTCGAAAGGAGGGCGAATGTACTTGAACCATGCGCCGATCGCGATCGAAGCGGGCCTTCGCGTAGTTTTGACCGCCTTGCCCCGACCCTTGGACACATCCGCGCTCATCAACGGTTTCGCATCCATCTCCCTCGCCGAGATGGATGGCGTGAAGCTGCAGGACCGCGTTGACACCAAGTATGTTTTCGCCGAGGAACGCCTGCCCGAATTGCTCACCGCGCTGGCCTTCCACTACCGGGTGCTCGAAGTGGAGGGTGTGCGGGGAACGGACTACCGCAGCCTCTACTTCGATACGGACGACCTGCGGCATTATCGTGACCACCACAACAAACGCACCTTCCGCAGCAAGGTCCGTTTCCGGGAATACCTCGGCAGCGGGCTCGCCTTCCTCGAGGTGAAACGCAAGACCGGACGCGGGCGGACGGATAAGGTGCGCATGCGCGTGGACGCGATCCCCACGGCACTGACGCCGGACCAGGCCCTTTTCGTGCGCAAGGCGAACGGCGACGACGCGCCGCTTGTCGCCACGCTCTGGAACCATTTCACGCGCTACACCTTCGTGGCGAAGGAGAGCGCGGAACGACTTACCATGGACCTGAACCTGCGGTACAACGAGCCCGATGGCTCAGGCGCGCTGGCCGGTATCGTGGTGGCCGAGCTGAAGCAGCCCCGGACGGATCGGCGGTCGCCCTTCGTGCAGTGCATGCGCGCCATGGGCATCCGGCCCGCCGGCATGAGCAAGTACTGCGTCGGCATGATTGCCTCGGGCCGCCCCGTGAAACAGAACGCATTCAAGGAAGTGCTGCTGCGCCTGCGGCGTATCCGCAACGCCGCCTGAACCAAACCGACCACGCATGCGATTCCTCGGCTGGGACCTTTATCACAGTGATTTCCTCGAGCTCCTCTTCAAGTTCGCCTTGAACCTGTTGGTGGTCTATATCCTCATCCGCCGCATCTACTACCCCATCCACCGCAAGAAGGATTTCCTCTTCACCTACTTCCTCTTCAACGTCCTCATCTTCTTCCTCTGCGGCCTGCTCAACAGCGTGAAACTGAGCACCGGCTTCGCCTTCGGCCTCTTCGCCATCTTCAGCATCCTGCGCTACCGCACCGAGCAGATCAGCATCAAGGACATGACCTACCTGCTGGCGGTGATCGCCGTGGCGGTGATGAACGCACTCTTCGGCAAGAAGGTGAGCCTGGTTGAGCTGCTCTTTACCAACTCAATCATCCTCATCGCCGCATATGTGCTGGAGCACTTGTGGCTCACTCGCCACGAGGCCATGCGCCAGCTCGTCTACGAGCGCATCGACCTGATCAAGCCCGAGAACCGGGAGCAGCTCCACGCCGACCTGCATGAACGGTTGGGCGTGAAGGTGAGCCGCGTGGAGATCGGCCGCATCGACCTGCTGCGCGACACGGCCCAGCTCCGGGTGTTCTATTTCGACGATGAGCAAGGCGACGGCTCCTTCGTGGAGATGCCGAAGGATGACAATGACGATTGAGTGAAGGGAACAGGGCCTCAGACGCCCGGTCAGGCCACCCGGTGCACCAGCGCGATGGCATAGGCGCAGGCGCCCTCGTCCCGGCCCACGAAGCCCATGCGCTCGTTGGTGGTGGCCTTGATACTCACCGCTTCGGGCTCCACGCCTAGGAGCGGGCCCATCACTGCGCGCATCGCGGGCACATGCGGCATCACTTTCGGACGTTCCAGGACAAGCGTGCAGTCGATGTTGCCCACGCGCCAGCCACGCTCATGAAGCATGCCTACCACAGCGGTTAGGAGGCGTTTACTGTCCGCGCCCTTCCACGCAACGTCCGTATTCGGGAAGTGCTGCCCTATATCGCCTAGGCCGGCGGCTCCCAGCAGGGCATCGCACACGGCATGGAGCAGCACGTCGGCATCGGAATGGCCATCGAGGCCTGAGGCATGTTCGATGCGGACACCGCCCAGCCACAAGGCGCGGCCGGGAACTAGTTGATGCGCATCGTAGCCGAAGCCCACCCGGAAGGCGGCGGGGCCGGTGGTCGCGCTCATTCCGGCTTCTTCTGCGCGCCCTTGCCGTCGAACGTGAAGCCGAGCGTGAAGCGCAGGGTGTTCGCCAGCGGGCTGCGCTGGGTGTTGGCGATGAGATAGCTCATGTCCAGCGCGAACTTGCTGTAGCGCACGCCAGCGCCCAAGGTGAAGTACTTGCGGTTGCCCTTGGTGTAGTGCTCCCAGAAATAGCCCGTGCGGAAGGCGAACTGCTCGGCGTACCAGTACTCGAAACCACCAGCCAGGTTCACCTCGCGGATCTCCTCGCGCCATCGGCTGCCAGCCAGCACGCTGTACGTGCTGTCATCGTTCTGCAGCACCACGCCTGGCGCATCGGTGAAGCTGCCGAAGATGCCTTGCGCCACGCCCACGTTGGGGTTGCGGCCGCTCACCACCGCGCGCTCATTGGTCACCGGATCAATGCGGTTGTCCGGGTAGTACACCGGGGGCGTGGGCACCAGCAGCTTGTTGGCGTCCATGTTGAAGGTGATGGTGTTGTACTCGTCAAGATCCAGCGTGAAGCTCGGGCCGATGCGCAGGTTGATGGGGATGAAATCCTTGTTGGATGAGGAGGTGTAGGCCATCTTGGCGCCCACGTTCGAGATGTTCATGCCGAATGCGAAGAGCCCGCTCCTGTCGCCCATCTGGATGTCGGGCTTGCGGTAGAAGAAGGACACATCGGCCGCCACGGATTGTCCCGCCTTGCTCTGTCCGGCGCCCTGCACGCTGATCCCACCGGTGAGGTTGCTGTTCACATAGCGGAGGGCGATGCCGCCGGAGAAGTTGTCGCCGAACTGCTGCGCGAAGGCCACGTCAACGGCGAACTCCGCGGGCTTGAAGTCGCGGATGGTGGAGCCATCCATGTTGGTGAAGGTGATGCTGCCCAGGTTGAAGTAGCGCAGGCTCATCCCGATGGTGCTGCGCTTGTTCGGCAGCCGCTTGTAGCCGGCCAGATACGCCAGGCTCATGTCCGGCACCAGGTTGCGGAGCCAGGGGCTGTAGCTCATCATGAACTCCGAATCATCCTCCACGAAGGCCAGCTTGGAGGGGTTCCAGTGAATGGCGTTGGCATCCGGTGATACGGCCACGCCTGCGTCGCCCATGCCACCGGCCCGGCTGTCCACCGAAATCAGCAGGAACGGCACGGCTGTGGTAATCGTGTTCAGCACGCCCTCCTTGCAGTCCTGCCCGGTGAGCTGGTTGATGCAGTTGGTGCTCACCGAACCCTGCCCAACGAGCTGGGCCGAAGAACCGGTAAAGGCGGCCAGGAAGAGGAACCGGATGGCGTGCGAAGAGTTCATCATAGGTGGCGAGGGCCTCTGGAATAGGGCTGCGAATATACGCCCAGGCCCGTGGGATTATTGTGCAACTACCGCAGGCATCAGGCTTCTGAACTTCGGCCTTCTCCAGTCAGGGTGGCCACCTTCAAACGGTACACATAGACCCCTCGGCCCAGTTTGTCTCCGAAATCATCCCGTCCGTCCCAGGCCATGGGTTCACCGCGGAAGCCGTCGCAGACCACCTGCTGCCCGATGGTCTTCACGAGCCGACCCGCTACCGTAAAGACCTGGAGCTGCACATCGAGGGTGGTGCAGGGCCGGTTATGCTCGAAATAGAACTGGGTGAAGGTGGTGAAGGGGTTCGGGTAGTTGAGCACGTGCGCCAGGGCCAGTTCGGCACTTGGGGCCACAACGAATTCGGTGCTGCCCTCAGAGGAATTGTTGAACGCATCCCATGCCTTCAGCCGCAGCGTATGGCGGCCCTCGGGCAGCTGGCTGAAGCGATAGCGCACCTGGCCGCTCTTATAGGTGTCCAGATCGGCCTCATACAGGTCGTTGAGCACGATGGCCTGCTCACTGTTCTCATTCAGCGTAGCGAGCAAATCGTGGCCGATGCTGCTCCCAACCGTGTTGATGCCGTTCTCATCGTAGATCTTCGCGAAGAGCAGCGGGTTCTCGTCCGTAAGACCGCCGCGCACGAATCGCTCATCATTCAGGTAGAGGTCGATGCGCGGGCCTTGCTCATCCAGCGCCACGTTCGTCGCGCTGCCGCCGACCAAGGGGCTGTTGTCGTATCCGCGCGCATTGGTCGTGGCCGATTCAGCATAGCAGGCGATGCGCCCATTGCCTACCTGATAGTTGATGTCCTTCGGCACTACGAAGGTGAAGCTGAATTGCCCTGCCGTGACCGAGGCCTTGCCGCGATAGATGATGCTCTTGCGCAGCCCGAAGCTGAACGGCGTGCCGCCATCGTTGGCCAGGGTGTACTGGGTCTGCTCCTTATCGTACACCAGCGGGATCACGACGCCGTTGAAGTCGCTCATCGGGGCACCGGAGCCATTGTCCACGAATCCGCTGATGCGCACCACCGACAGGGCCTTCAGGGTATCCAGCGGGTTGCCGAGGGTGTCGGTGTAGCTGATGATCCGCAGCGTGTGCCTGGGCAGCGCGAGACGCATGCTCGGGTCGCCCATCAGGGTGAAGTTGCGATGGTTGCGCAGGGTGCCCTGCGAGGTGGCGATGTCGCGCTTGGTGCGCCGGTACACATCGCCTAGGCGCTGATCGCGTCCCAACTCGTCCGTGTCCTCGAAAACGTAGTCGAAGAAATCCTGCGCCAGCGAGAAGTTCTGGCTCGAATACGCGAGGCGCGAGGTGGAAAAGAGGCCGACCCCGCCACCATTCGGATTCAACAGAACGAGCTCGCCGGCCGAAGTGCGGCCCGGATCGTCCCACCGCGAGAACTCGCAGGTCGCGGTCATGAAGAGGGGCAGGCGATCCTTGTTGGACCAGCTCATGATGGTGGTGTTGTCCAGCAGCCGCTCGTGCGCCCAGCCCACTTCGCCGCCATGTCCGATGTAGTTCACGAGGAGCATGCCTTTCTGCACTTTGTCCCGCAAATCGGCAATGGCCTGCGGATAGCGCTCGCCGCCCGGGGTTGACACCTGCTGGTAGGCGTCCAGGTAAATCTTCTCGGTGTTCAGGTAGGGGTGCTCAGTCTCCACACGCCGGGCCAGGAAATCGCTCTGGTCCATGTGAATCACCCCTTCGAATCCATCCCCCTCCTGGTCATCACTCACGAAGAGCACGTGCGTGCGCCAATCAGCGATGCCGCCGTCGCCCGTGGTGGTGCAGGATCCCTGAATCACACTCAGCAATTGCTGCTGGTCGTATGCCAGGATCTTGTCGACCACTTCACGGGCCTGCTCCGCCGTATGCGTCACCAGTCGGCCAACGCCGATATCCACCAGGTCCGCCGTGCTCTCACCCTCATTCGCGTCAAGCAAACCGAAATAGTCGTCGGAGGTGTAGGATCGGCGAATAGTCGATGGCATCCTCTCGGCTGATAGGTCGGGATCCAGTTCTGATTCGCGAAGCCCAGGCCGATGTTGTTGTATGAGCCATCGCCGAAGAGGAGCAAGTACCGGGGCATCTCCTCCGGGGAGTCCGCCTTGTCATAGAGCATGCGCATGTAGCGCTTGATGGCCGTGGCATCGCGGGCGCCGCACGAGAATTCGTTGAACACTTGCTGCGGCGTGCAGATGAGGACGCTGAGACCCTCGTTCACCCGTGCCTGCGCCACCCGTTGTGCTGAGGCGTTGAACTCAGGCGGGCATACGATGACCAGGTCCGTAGGCAACGCGGTGCCGTGCAGGTCCTGATTCGGGACGCGCCCCACGCGGGTCGGCGTCAGGTAATTCTGGTCGCGGAAGGCGATGAATTCCCGCAGCTGATCGGTCGCGATGCGGAAGCGTTTCTGGGTGCCGTTGGTGGTGTAATCCACACGGCCCACGACCGTGGGATCCGTGATCTCCCAGATCCGCTGCGCCGTACCGGCCTGATCGAGGACGAACTCCGAAACCGCGCCGGGCGCCACCGATCCGAAGGATCTGAATCCGAGTTGATCACCGGCCATGCGCAGTTCGCGCAAGCAGTTCAAACGCAGATAGTTCATCCAGCCCACCGAGGAGAGCTGGTCGAATTTGTTGAAGGTGACGGTGATGGGCACCGTACTGCCGCTCGCATTCCAAGTGAACTGCTGATCGAAATTCCGGCCGACCGGGCCTGAACCGCTGGTGCCTACTCCTTGCACGTTGAAGGTGGTGGAGAACGCCCCGCCCGAATTCACCGCGAAGCTGCTGGAGTTGGTGACCACTCCGCTATTCAGCGTGCGCGCCGCGCCGCTGAACTCGAGGATGAGCGGCGCTCCGGCCACAAGGTTCGGGGTCTCGAAGATGTAGCTGTAGGTGGTGGTGAGATCGAAGACCTCGCCATACCAGGTGCGCCCGCTCTTGACCAGATTGACCAGGTCGCGATCAATCACGTGGCGGTCGTTGAATCGGGTGACGGTATGGGTCGGCGACGAAGAGGAAAGCTCGACCGGCTGGATCCGCACGGGAGGCTCCACATCCAATCCGATGAAGTATGAAGCCGAATCGGAATACACATTCTTGGTGTGGTGGAAGAGGGTGTCGGAAACATCCCAGCGCTGCGCACCTGTGCCATAGAACAACAAGAAGTCGCCTGGACCGAAAACCCCATCGCCGCCATCGACCACCTCAATGGCGTTCACGATCAGGTCGGTCGGCCGCTCAACGCTGTTGATGAATGGCAGCATACCGGAATGGTTGCCATAGAGATTGATCCGCTCGCTCGTCAGACCCTGCACATCCACGCCAAGGTCACGGAGGAAATCATAGGTCACGCGGTAAACACCGTCCTTGGGGATGGTGATCCTGTACCAGTCGTTCGCGAGCAGCTTGGAATGCGCCGGGTAGGATTTCGGCCGACCTGGACCAGCCGCCCCTCCCATTGTGGTCACGAAGTGCAGCTCGAACGTCTCCAGTTTCTCCACTTGGCCAGTGGCGGGGTTCCTGCGGAACGGGTCGATGGTGACGATGGCGTGCGGCTGTTTCCGCTGCCACGCCAGCTGGGCTGAGACCTGGGCTTCACTATGTGCCACACCTGCCTGCGGCCATGCCCGTCGTTCCGCTTCGGTGAGTTCGTTGTAACGCGCCTCAGTGATATAAGCGGAAACCGCTGAAGCCTGGCCTTGGAGCGGGAAGACCTCATTATATAGGGGCTGCTCGTGAGGCTCGGCACTGAAAACCGCCCCGGGGAAGGCCAGAGCAGCTGAAACCAGACTGCCCTCCCCCGGAGCTTGCGTGCGCGCACCTGCCTCAGCCCTTTTCTGGTCTGCGGGAGGCCAAGCGAGCGTGCGCTGAATGCCGGATTGCGCCATTAGCGCCTCGGACAGTAGGACGAAAGAGACCGGTAGGACACCTTTCCAGTGCGACATCATAACCACCAATCAACAGGTTTTCAACAGAACGGATCGAAAATACTACCTTCGACCCTTGCGTTTCGGAACACGGGGTCAACGGGGCTTGTTCGCGAATATTGCCGGGCTCTCGCGAACCGTTACCGGGCGCCTCCGTATAATTGGCGCTTGCAGTTGAGCCTTGATCGTAACGAGAGCAAGATGAAATGGACCGTTCGGCGTGCGGGCCTCATGTTCGCATGGGTGCTGGGGGCAAGCTCGGGCTTGTACGCCCAGGATCCGCAGTTCACCCAATTCTATGCGAATCCGTTGTACCTCAACCCGGCGTTCGCCGGCACCGCCCGCTGCCCGCGCGTCGTGCTCAATTACCGCAACCAGTGGCCGGCCCTCACCGGCACCTTCGTCACCACCAGCGCCAGCTACGACCAGCATGTTGATGCGGTGATGGGGGGCGTGGGGCTCCTGGTCACGAACGATCAGGCGGGCAAGGGAACGCTGAGCACCACGACCGTCAGCGGTATCTACTCCTACCAGCAGGCGATCTCACGGAAGTTCTCCATGAAAGTGGGCTTCCAGGCCACCTACTTCCAGAAATCGCTGGATTGGAGCAAACTCACCTTCGGCGACCAGATCGACCCGCGCCGCGGCTTCATCTACAATACGAACGACGTGCCCCGGGGCGGCAAGGTGGGCAACGCGGACTTCAGCGCCGGCATCCTGGGCTATACCGACATCTTCTTCGTCGGCTTCGCCGCCCACCACCTCACTCAGCCGAACGAATCATTGATCGTTGGGGAGAGCAAGCTGCCAATCAAGTTCACCGGACACGGTGGCGCGGCCATTCCGCTGGGCATGCGTGGGAAGTATGGTGAGGCCCGCACCAAGATCTCGCCCAACGTACTATACATGCAGCAGGCCGCGTTCCGTCAACTGAACCTGGGCCTGTATGTGGATCACGGCCCCATCACCGCTGGCGTATGGTATCGCACACGCGATTCCTTCATCGCGCTGATCGGCTTCCACACCGAGAAGTTCAAGTTCGGCTACAGTTACGACCTCACCACCAGTAAGCTCACTACGCAGACCGCCGGCTCACACGAGGTGAGTGTGCAACTGCAGTTCAATTGCAAACCCAAGCGAAGGAGGTTCCGCGTTGTGGCGTGCCCCACCTTCTGAACCACCCAACAACGAATTCCCACACACCATGAGCCTTGCAAGGAAGACAGGGATCCTGATGGCGGGGGCCACGATCCTCACCGGCTGCCAGTTCGAGAAGAGCGGCGCCACCGGCTGGAACTACAATGATTCCAAGAATGGCGGCTTCGAGAAGGCCAGCTTCGAGGATCAAGAGAACGGGCCCGGCATCATCCTCATCGAAGGCGGCCAGTTCACCATGGGGCGCGTCACCGACGACCTGCGCCACGAATGGGACCACATGCCCCGCACGGTCACGGTCTCCTCCTTCTATATGGACGAGGTGGAGGTGACCAACTTCTACTGGCTGGAGTACCTCTACTGGCTCGACCGCACCTTCACGGCCGATTACCCGGAGATCTACAAGAAGGCACTGCCTGACACGCTCGTTTGGCGCAGCAAGCTGGCCTTCAATGAGCCTTATGTGGAATACTACCTGCGGCACCCGGCCTTTCGGGACTATCCCGTGGTCGGCATCAACTGGCTGCAAGCGAACGACTACTGCGCTTGGCGTACTGACCGTGTCAACGAACTCATCCTCATCCGCGAGGGCCTCTTCGAACATTACACCAGCCAAATCAACGAGGACCACTTCACCACCGATGCCTACCTCGCCGGTCAGTATGAGAGTGGCAAGAAGGTGGATGGCGTGGTTGACTTCGACCCCAACAAGGACCGGCGCAACGTGAATATCCAGGACGGTGTGCTGCTGCCCCGTTACCGGCTGCCCACCGAGGCTGAATGGGAATACGCAGCCTATGGCGTCATCGGCAACACGGTTGATGAACGGGTGGTGGAGCGTCGGATCTATCCGTGGAATGGACACTGGGTGCGTTATGACAGCCGCAAGAAGGGCGGCGCCTTCTACGGCGATTTCCGGGGCAACTTCTGCCGCAACGCGGCGATTACTGGGCGTGGCCGGGAGCGGAAACGACAACGCCGACATCACCTCCCCCGTGTTCAGCTACTGGCCGAATGACTACGGCCTGTACAACATGGCCGGCAACGTGAGCGAATGGGTCATGGATGTTTACCGCCCGTTGAGTCCGGAAGACAAGGATGACTTCCGCCCCTTCCGCGGCAATGTATTCCAAACCAAGGTGCTCAACAGCGATGGCGTGGTGCAGGACAAGCATGACCTGGTGATCTACGATGTGGACGGCATCAAGTACTACCTCACCGAGTTCCAGCTATCCATGCAGGGCCGCGCCACGGACGAGGAGGCGGCACTCATTGATGAGCTGCTCACCCAGGCCGATCAGGCCATCGATTTCGCCAGCACCCGCAAACATGACCTCGCCATGCAACGCGTGCAGGACATGATCGACAACATCAAGAGCAAGGACCTCGAGATCTGCCCCAAGCTGCTCTCAGGCATCAGCGACTACCAGAGCGATCAACCGGGAGACGTGCGCGTGCGTAACGTGACCGTGGAAGAGAACATCGACCGCCGGAACTACCGCCAGAGCGGCAACATCGACTTCCGCGACGGCGACATCGAGAGCAGCATCTATTTCGAGCAGCCGGACTATGAGGGCAACCCAATGTACGACTGGGGCAAGACCACCTTGGTGAATGACAGGAGCCGCGTATACAAAGGCGCATCCTGGGCGGACCGGATCTATTGGGCCAACCCCGCCACGCGCCGGCACCTGGATGAGCGTCAGAGCACAGCCACCATCGGCTTCCGTTGCGCCATGACGCGCGTGGGCAGCCCGAAAGGTCTAGGCGACGATAAGCGCCGCAAGAAACTGGATCAGCAGCAGAAGCGCTGAGCACCCACGATCCTACATTCGACCCCTGGCCCGCAAGCCGGGGGTCTTTTTCCATGGTTCCCACTGACGCCCTTCACGAGCGGTTCCTGCAGTGTGCGGGAGCCTGTACCGATACTCGCTCCATCGCGGCCGGCTGCATGTTCTTCGCTTTGAAGGGTCCGAACTTCAATGCCAACGGCTTCGCCCAAGAGGCATTGGCCAAGGGCGCACGGTTCGCAGTGGTGGACGAGCCTGCCTTCGCGACCGACGAGCGGTGCCTGCTGGTTCACGATGTGCTCGCGGCGTTGCAAGCCCTGGCCCGACATCATCGCCGCACCTTCTCGATCCCTGTAATCGGCATCACTGGATCCAACGGGAAGACCACCACCAAGGAGCTAATCCACGCCGTGCTCGGAACCACGCATTCAACTCTGGCCACCAGCGGCAACCTGAACAATCACATCGGGGTTCCACTCACGCTTCTTCGGCTCAGCGCGTTGCATCGGTTCGCGATCATCGAGATGGGTGCCAACAAGCCTGGGGACATCGCCGAACTGTGCGCTCTGGCAGAGCCGACCTTCGGATTAATCACGAACATCGGGAAGGCGCATCTTGAGGGCTTCGGTGGCTTCGAAGGCGTGCTGCGAACGAAGACAGAGCTCTATCAGCACATCGCCGCGCATGGAGGCACCTTGTTCGTGAACGCTGATGATCCGGTTCTGCAACAGTATGCAGCGGGCATGGCGACGCACACGTACGGCACCGATGCGACATCGAGCACCTCCGGCAGATTGATACCAGATTCCTCCTTCCTAGCCTTCGCCTTCACCGCGCACGACGGACGTGAGCACATGGTGCGAACCAAATTGATCGGGGCGTACAACCTGCCAAACGCCTTGGCCGCCGTCGCCATCGGTCAGCATTTCGGTGTGCCGGATGACCGGATCGCCGCAGCGTTGAGCGAATACGAACCCGGGAACAACCGCTCGCAATCCATCGATACGGGCCGGAACCAGGTCATCCTCGACGCCTACAATGCGAACCCCACCAGCATGGCGGCCGCGTTGGAGAATTTCGCCGCGCTGAAATCCAACAGGCCAAAACTTGTCGTGCTCGGTGATATGCTGGAACTGGGCGCGCATGCGCCGACGGAGCATCAGGCGATCATTGAACTGGTGGAGAGGCTCGGGCTGGAAGCGCGATTCGTTGGCCCGTTCTTCTCTCGCGAAGTCCGTTCCAACGCATGCTACGCCACAGCGGATGACTTGCGCAACGTCTTCGAGCGTGAGAAGCCCTCCGGTCGTTGCATCCTTATCAAGGGATCACGAGGCATCAAGCTCGAAACGATCCTGCCAGCGCTCTGAGGATTAGTTGTCGAGGATCACCACCAGCGCTCCATCGGGCACCTGGCCATACAGCGCAATCACATCGGCATTCCTCATCCGGATACAGCCCATGGAGGTCGGCATGCCCACAGACTTTTCGTTCGCCGTGCCGTGGATATAGATGAAGCGCTCCCGGCTATCGAGGCTTCCGCCATTGTTCACGCCCGGCTCCAAGCCATCGAGCCAGAGCACGCGCGAGGTGATCCAGTCCTTATCCTGACCGGCGAAATCGGGATCCGCGAATGCACCAGTGAACACGCGATCGCGAAGGATGCCGAACGCCGGGACCTCATCACCGTACTTGCCTCGTATGCGGTGAAGGCCTGTCGGTGTCCGGAAGCTATCCTGCAGCGAGCCAAGACCATTGCTTGCCGTGGCCACGGGAAACTCGCTGACAAGCGCCCCGCTGCGCACATGGAACAAGCGCTGACGCTTCACC
>JADJXF010000018.1 GCA_016715995.1 Flavobacteriales bacterium | reverse complement strand
GGTGCGGACGGAGGGAAAGGACGAAGCCATGGCTGCGCGGCTCGTTCACGTTGCTATCGGGCAGCAGGATGTTCGGGAACACGAACCGGACAATGCCCTGGCCTTCCAAGTAACGCAGATGGGGATGCGATGCAAGATCCCATTCGATGGTGGACGGATCGAGCGTGCTGGGGAGCGTGGGCGCATCAATTACGTTGAATGTGCGGTAACGTCCCCGTGTTCTGGAAACGGATCAGGTAATCGATCCATTCATCCTCGTCGATGGTCCAGACCGTGCTGCTCCCGTTGTTGGTTCGCGCGGTCTTGTCGTTCGGGTCCACGCTGCCGGTGATCACTTGGGCGATCGATGCCGTGTTGTTGGCCGTAGTCTCCAGGCGTCCGTGTTGATGGCTGTGGCACCGAAACATCGTGGCTCGCGCTGTGTTGATGAGCACCACTCCGGCGGGACCTGCACCCGTGCGCGTGCATAATTCGAAACGAAGGCATTGTCGCATCTCGAACCCCGGAGCGGTCCAAGTGATGGTGTTGTTTTGACATTTCCGCTTGGTTCCGTGCTTACCATTCTGAACAGTGATCCACATTCAAACGTCACGCGAACGTGCCCTGTGATCAGGAGCGGTTCTCCACGGAGACATGGATCGGTATCAGGAAACCGGGCCGGGCAATGCCAGAGCCGATGCCGGCATCGACATCCATGAACCCCAGCGGCGCGCATCCGATATGCCTTGTCTGGTTCCCCGTGGTTGCTACCGTAAGCGTTCCAGGGCAGCTCTGATCAAGCACCGGATGCAATTCGGTGAACGTGGTACCGCCGGACAGTCCACGAAGATTAGCTGTCCTGCTCGATCCGCAGTCCGTAGTAACTTACCGGAACATTGAACACATCAGGAATCCTTGCACGCTTCCCAGTCAGATGGGTTGTTCGATTGCAAGCTGAGCGGATCAGTGGTCCACACCAGCCAGTAGTCGCCACCGGCCAGGCCACTTATGGTTTGCATGGTGGGGAATTCGGCCCCCGGCGGCTCGACCACAAAACCTGGCAACCCTCCATAGGTCGGGCATGAGGCGAAGTCGTTCACCGTGGCCGGGTCATGCCACCACGACGCTGTTCTGGTTGAACTGGGGTGGCTGGGCACCAACCGAAACGGTCACCGTTCCAACCGATGCCGTGGAGCATGTGCCGGCGACCCCGACCAACTGGATGGCTGGCCATTCGATGGGCTGCTTCAAATACACATCCACCTGGCCCGGACAGCCATCGCCATCCGTGTAGTTCACTACCAATCCTTGTCCAGTGCAGCATCAAAGACCAGCAACCGTCACTAATCCACGTTGGTAAGTGTGCGCACGCGGCTGGATATATGACCACATCCACAAGGTCCGGATGGTCATTGGGTGCGTAGGGCATCGGGCCGTAGATATCCTCCGGCGGCGGGCTTTGTCCGTTCGTTACCCCATGCCAGATGGCCACGCGCGGCGATTCGCCATCGCAATAGGACATGGGCACCTGGTACGAATTCAGGAAACCCGAAGGGTAGCTGCTCAGGTCCTGGATCGTGCCACCTCCGCTGGCCGATTCGCCCATGGAGTCGAAGACTGTGACGGAATAGAACCCTGCTGTGAGACCACCGATCACCTGTTCCTGCTGGAAGTTGCTCCACTCGTAGGTGTAGGGCGGAATGCCGCCATCGGGCACTACGCCGATCACACCGGTAGGTCTGCCGCAGATGGAATGCTGGATCACATCCACCTGGATCGTGAATGCGGAGGCCGGAGAAACGAGTCCCAGCAAAAGGCCACCGGGACGAAGCGGAGAGTTGTGTTCATGGCTGGTCAGTTTTAATGAATCGCGAGGAATGAACTCCATCCGAAGCGACAAGTGTGAGTGTGTACAGGGCGGATGGAAGGTCCCGCACATCGATCGTCGCGCGGCCTTCCGCGCCCCGACCAGCGAGGACAATCCGCCCATCTGCAGCGACGATCCGCCAAATTGCACCTGACCATTGGCCGACGTGACCAACGATGGGGATCAGGTCCGCAGTCGGGTTCGGCATCAGCACGAGGTCACTCGATGGTTCCGCTCCGTCCACATGTGTACTGAACTCCGCCACAAGCACGCTCGGCTCGGTGATCACCGGCGGGTTGTAGTCGAAGTAGATGTTGGCGGTGTTCTCGATCACGGTGCCAGGAAACAGTGGAGGTCGCGGACGAATCCGGAAGGACACGAAGCCATGGCTCGCCGCTTCGTTCACGTTGCTGTCCGGAAGGAGTATGTCGAAGAACCGGAACTTCAAGGTGCCTTGATCCCTGAGTTGCCATGTAAATGCGTGCGACGCAGCACCCATCTCGAGCGTGGCTGGATCCAGGGTTGCAGGCAGTGTATCGGTGATTATCACGTGGAAGGCCGTATCCGTGCCGGTGTTCTGGAAGCGGATGGTGTAGTCGATCCACTGGTCTTCATTGATGAAGTAAAGCGCATCGCTCAGGCGCGTGCTCGTAGTGGCCAGCTTGTCGTTGGGGTCGAAGCTGCCGGTGACGGTCTGTTGGATCGTTGCCGTGTTGTTCGTGGGATCCGCATCCGCATTGACCGTGGTGACGCTTGCCGTGGTGATCAGGTCGGTGCCGATCAAGCCGACATCAGGCGGGACTTGGAACCGCACCTGGATGGACCGCTGTTGGAACGGCGTGAACTGCGGCTGATCCCACGTGAGCGTGTTCCCGGAAACGGTGTTTGGTGGTGGTTCGGCACTGATGAAGCCCAACGCGGGGTCGTAGTCCATGGCAATGGTGACCGCACCGCTGGCTGCCGGTGTCAAGTTGCGGGCACTGAGACCAAGATGGTACTCGAAGCCGGGTCGCGCAGGACCGCTGGAGAGCGCGATGCGCGCATCCAACGGCACCAGCGAAATGGAAGCGAGGTTCACCGTGCTCGTGTTCCCGGCGATGGTGAAGGGGATCGGCGCATTGATGCAATGTTCCTCGACCACAGCACTCAGGAGTTCCGCGGTGTAATTGCCGTTGAATAGTCCCGCATCATACTGTCCGCTATTGTTCGTATTCGTGTAGACCGGGCCGGGCTGCACTTCGATCACCACATCCGGCACACCGGCTTCAGTACTTTGCCAGGAGCAATCCAGTTGTCATCCATGAACACCCGACCCTGCACAGTGCCGCAGGTGGGGCCAAGGTTGGGGATGGTGAACGAGACCGAACCATAACAACCATACGGAAAGCCTTGGTCACCGGGCGACGCGAAAAGGAGGTTGCCGGACACGAAGAACGAATCCACACCAGGGTACAAATTCTCCAGTGTGACGATCGTCGTTCCATCAAGGATCTGAACCATTGGACTTTCAGCAGGCCAGTAGGCGCCACCAAGCCACGGCCGCAACCACCCTTGCCCTACCCCGTTGTTGAGCACTATGGTCACACTACCGGTTGGCGCATTGGAACAAGAGCCCTGCACATCCAGTACGGTCATGTCCGGGACCACTATGGGCGGCG
The DNA here is from genome assembly GCA_016715995.1 of Flavobacteriales bacterium. Classification (GTDB taxonomy): domain Bacteria; phylum Bacteroidota; class Bacteroidia; order Flavobacteriales_F; family PHOS-HE28; genus PHOS-HE28. The sequence continues at coordinate 152,120 of JADJXF010000018.1, read as the reverse complement.
GTACGCTATACGGCTCCTGAACAACGCATTGCCCACCGGGGAAGGTGTAGGTGATCGTGACCATCCCGGAAGGAGCAGTGGGTCGGAACCACCAAATACCGATCCCTTGGAACTGAGCTTCCGGCTCCGCGAACAGATCCGCTCCTGTCACTTCCACCAGCACGTTGCTTCCAGGTCCCAGTTGCCCCCCACCCCCGACGTACACCTTCAAATAGGGAAGTTCACCGGCCACGTATGGGAACACCCACAAATAGTCCGGTCCCCACATCGCGTCAACATTGAGGTATACGGTCTGTTCAGCCATCGCTGCCAAGGCATCGGTCACCACCACCTTGTAGTCGAAGTCGCCGGGCAACCCTTGGATGTTCACACCGCAATCCAGGCAATAAGCCTCGGGTGTACCACCCACGATGCGATACCAATCGTATTGGTACGGCTCCGTTCCGCCCGAAGCGCTGGCCTCCAGCATGCCAACGGACTGCCCGCAGATGTCCGTTTGGATCACTTGAAGGTTCGCCGTGAGTGCGTGCGATGCTTCAGTACCCAACAACAGCAAGCCAGCCAAGGCGGGGCGCATGGAAAGCATGTTCATCATGGCAGGTTATTGTTTCACAAAACGAGAGACCTTCCGTAGGCCCGATCCTTCTATGTATTCGAGCACGTAGGGGCCGGAGGAGAGTTGCGCGACATCCAGCACGATGTTCGGGCCGACCACCCTTTTCTGCATCACCGCACGGCCATCCATGGCCATGATCCGCAACTGACCTCCCGCGGATCCACGGCCTCCCATTATAACCGTAAGCAAATCACTGGCGGGATTAGGTCGTAGCACCAAGGGATCTTCCATCAACTCCGACACCCCCGTACTGAACTCCGCCACCAGCACGCTCGGCTCGGTGATCACCGGCTCGTTGAAGTCGAAGTAGATGTTGGCGGTGTTCTCGATGACCGTGCCCGGCACCAACGGCCCGTTCGGGCGCATGCGGAACTTCACCAAGCCATGACTGCCCGGCTCATCGCTGGTGCTGTCCGGCAATTGAATGTCATCGAAGCGCCACTCGATCACGCGGCCGGGCTTGAACGACACAGCGAACGAATGCGAGGCCGCGCCTTGCTCGAAGGTGAGCATGTCCAACTCGGGCGCGACCGTGTCCGTGATCACCACGAATTCCGCAGGGAAGGTGCCGGTGTTCTGGAAGCGGATGGTGTAGTCGATCCACTCATCCTGATCGATGAAGTAGAGCGCATCACTTGCTCGTGTGCTGGTCTGCGCGCGCTTGTCGTTTGGGTCGTAGCTGCCTACCACCACATCGGCGGCCGTACTGGTATCATTCACCGGGTTGGCATCGGGCAGGGTGTTGCTCACGGAGGCAGTGGTGATCAGCTGCATGCCCAGTGTAGTTCCCACTGGCACCTGCACGGCGATCTGCGCCTCGAACATCTGGTAGCTATTGAAAGCAGGCAGTTCCCATGTGAGCGTATTGCCCGTGACAGTTGCTGCCACCGGATCACTTGATATGTAATCCAATGCAGCATCCAACTCCAGGGTGATCGTGACTGGGCCGCTCAGTTGCGGTGACATATTGAGCGCGAACAGGTGGTAACTGGTGGTGAAGCCTGGCCGGAATAGACCACTGCCGATGCTAGCCCTAAGGTCGAGCTGTTGCGTGCTGCCGTTGGCAAGATCGATCGTCGTCAGGTCGGAACTCACCGTGAAGTTGATGGGCTGAGGCAAGGGGCAGATCGGCACGAGCGTGGGGTCCGTTTGCGCCAGGGTGTAGCTCCCGTTGAGCAAGGGAAAGCTGTACTGACCTGATGCGTTCGTGATTGCCAGCTCGTTGCCCGGTTGCACCAGCAGCGGCGAGTACGGTATGCCCGTTTCGTTCGGATCCAGCATGCAATCGCCATCGACATCGAAGTAGCTCGTTCCACCAATACTCCCGCAGGTGCTTCCCAAGTTGGGCACCGTAACGAAGAGGGTATCGTACCCGCACTCGCCGGGATCGAGGTTCTCGCCAGTTGCGCCCAGCCACCAGTGTATCCCGTAGTCACCAGGCGGAAGGTTCGCGAACTCCCAATCCAGATCCGAGTCGGTGGGGTCGTAGGCCTGCCAAGCGAACGGCGCCCCGGTCACACTGAAGATGGTGATATATGGACCGGAGCTGTTCGCTGGATCCGCAGCCGCCTGGACGCGCACCGCTCCGATGTCCTCATTGTCGCACGAAGGATCGATCCCTGTGATCGTAAGCGCCGGCCAACTGGTGATCTGCGGCCCGTTCATGCCGGTGATGGTCCCCGAGCAGCCATTGCCGTCGTCGATCGTGTAGGTGTACACGTTGTCCCACGGGTTCGGGTAGAAGACCGGCAACCCGCCAGGGCTGGTCCCGGTGGCCATGCCGTTCACGGTCCACACATTCGCCATGCCCGAGTAGCCGGGATCACTGAACGCATTGCCCGGGGCGAAGCACCACGGTACCAGATCAACGATGCCTTGGAGTTGATAAGGCTCGGAGACCAGATCGACTTGTGCCGTTGCCTGATCGCTATTGGCATCGGTTACCGTAACGGAATATGTGCCCGGCAGCAGGCCGCCGAAGCCTTGTGTCGTCTCTCCCCCGCCCCACAGATAGCTGTAGGGCGGTGTGCCTCCGCTCGGATAGGCCATCACCCCACCCGACGCGTAGTTGCATGTAGGGGGCAGCACCTCAATGGCCACGCTCAGCGCAGACGCGGTGAATGGAGCGAAAGCGCAGGATAGGAGTAGCAGTTTGTTCATGGAATCAATGTTTGACGAAACGCTCGCGCGCAGCTGTTCCGTTCTGCAATTCGGCGATCAACACGTAGGCACCCGATTTCAAGCTGGAGGCATCGACATCAGCACTGGTCCCGCGCGCCGATTGCGCGAGCACCTCCCTTCCATCCGCCGAGATGACCCGCAGTGATGATAAGCCTACCACCGAATTCACGCGAAGCACATCACTTGCCGGAACGGGTGAGAGCGTAAGATCCCTGACTGCAGTTTCGGCGATGCCCGTGCTGAATTCTGCCACCAGCACGCTCGGCTCGGTGATCACCGGCGGGTTGTAATCGAAGAAGATGTTGGCGGTGTTCTCGATCTCCGTTGCAGGAATCAACGGCAGCTTCGGCTGGATGCGGAACGCAACGAAGCCATGCGAGGCCGGTTCGTTCACATTGCTATCCGGCAACAGGATATTGGGGAAAATGAACTTCACGATGCCCTGCCCGATCAAACTGCGCATGCAACTGTGCGAAGCCGCGCCCCATTGGATCGTCGCCGGATCGAGCGTGGTCGGCAACGTGTCGGTGATGATCACGTTGAAGGCCGTATCAGTACCTGTGTTCTGGAATCGGATCGTGTAGTCGATCCAGTTGTCCACATCAATGTAGTAGAGGTCGTTGCTCCACTGCGAGCTGGTCAGTGCCGTCTTATCGTTCGGATCGAAGCTGGCGGTAACGGTCACGCTCGTGCTTGCACTGTTGTTCGCAACCACCGCATCCGTGTTCGCGGTGCTGAGCGAAACGGATGCACCGATCACGTTGCCGATCAAGCCCAAATCGGGCGGGACCTGCAATTGCACGTGGATGGAACGTTGCCCGAAGGCACCCAAGGCTCCTTGGTTCCAGGTGACCGTAGTACCACTAACGAGGGATGGCGCCGGGTTGGCCGAGATGTAGGTGAAGGCAGGATCGAATGTGAACACCGTGCTCGTGGCACCTGTGGTGGCCGGCGTGAGGTTGCTCTGTTGGATGGAGTATTGCAACACGAAGCCGGGTCGAGCAGCGCCACTGGCGATCATCACCTGCGCATCCAGCGGCACCAACGCGGTATCAGCCACGTTGATGGTTTGCACACCGCTGACGTTCACCGGTGCCGGTGGGGCGGGACAATGCTGCGCGATGTCGGCCGCGATCTGCTGCATGGCATAAGTGCCGCTAGGCAGGTTGATGCTGTATCCTCCACCACTATTAGCCGTGGTGTAGTAAGGGCCAGGACTGAATTCCAGCAGCGCACCGGGAATGCGTGTCTCACTCCCCGTACCTCCCATCACACAATCCTCGTTGTAATCCATGTATATGGTGCCATTCACATTGCCGCAGGCTGCGCCGAGGTCGGGCACCGTCACCATCATGGAATCGCCGCACGCGTCCATCGCCTGACTGAGTGAACCGCTTCCAAGCCCAAAGATCTTCAGCACCACCCAATAGTCACCGGGAAGAAGTCCCGTGAACGACTTCACCAAGGGTGTGTAACCGAGATAATCGTAGTTCAACGTCGTTCCATTGCGTTTCAAGCGGAGATCCACCACCTGGTCGTTGCCCTCCGCAGTGAATGCCACCTGTATGCTTCCTGTCGCCGATGAGGCGCACGCACCTTGCACATCCAAAACAGACATCACCGGCCATTGCACCGGGTAGCCCACATGGAGCAACGCGGTCCCGGGACATCCAGTGGCATCCTGGTAATCCACCTCGAGCGTGCCTCCAGGGACGCCATCATGATTCAACAGGATCTCACCGTTCGGCGGACCACCGATCACCTCGCTCCAGTACCCGATGGTCTGGATCGGTAGCGCGAAATTCACCGACAGGTTGATCTCGGTCAACGCTGTGGTACTGAACACCGAATGGCAGTACTCGTTGTTCAGTGCATAGCAATAGGCGCGCGCTCCCCCCAGATCGGTATATGGGAACGACGAATAGGCCAGCACGGTCACCGGCTCTGTCACCTGGGTTCCCACGAAGTCCGTTACTGTAACACTGTATGTACCCGCTGATACATTGTTCAAGTATTGCTCCGTGATCAGATTGTCCCAGAGGTACGTGTAGGGAGGAACACCACCACTTGGCTGGGCGAGAACATAGCCGTTCGAGTTGCCGCAGTACTCATGATGCGTGCTGAAGGTGACCGTAAGCGCCTGCGCAGCTGCGGTGATCACAAAAGCTTGAAAGACAAAAAGCGCGCGTAGGGTTCGCGTCATATGGTCCTGGTCCGGTGGTGACAGGGCGGGCACCCTGCCACTCGGCAGACGCCCCTTCCGGATTTGGATGCCTGAAGGTCGGGACTATTCATGAGACGGGCATGTCAGCGGTGCCGCGCCGAAGGGAATCCGCGCCCAGTGGCCAAGCTGCGGATGGGCATTGCGCTACAAGGGCCATTGCACAATCCCATTGCGGGCACCGCTGGCTTTGTCGGCGCTATGCCGGTCGCACGCTACTTGATGAACATGCTCGCCCCCGGCCCGAGCGGCAGTTCCAGCAGCACCCAGATCACCAGGAGCACGCTCCAGCCGATCAGGAACGCGATGGAGTAGGGGAGCATGGTGCTGATCACCGTGCCGATGCCCGCCTTCTTGTCGTACCGCGCGATGAACGCCACGATCAATGCGAAGTAGCTCATCATCGGACTGATGATGTTGGTGACGCTGTCGCCCACGCGGTAGGCCATCTGCGTGAATTCCGGCGAGTAGCCCAGCAGCATGAACATGGGGATGAAGACCGGCGCCATAATAGCCCACTTCGCGCTGGCGCTCCCCATGATCAGGTTGATGGTGGCGCTGATGAGCACGAAGCAGAGCATGAGCGGGATGGGGCCCAGGTTGGCGGCCTTGAGCATGGCCGCGCCCTTGATGGCGAGGATGAGGCCCAAGTTGGTCTCGTTGAAATACGCCACGAACTGCGCCGCGAAGAACACCAGCACGATGTAGCTGCCGAGCGTCTCCATGCTCTTGGCCATGCCCTTCATCACGTCGTTGTCGCTCTTGAACGTGCCCGCGCCGATGCCGTACGCGATGCCGGCCAGCGATGCGCTCAGGAAGATCAGCGCCACGATGCCGCTCATGAAGGGCGAGTGCAGGATCTCGAAGGTCTTCGGATCGCGCAGGAAACCCTGCTCCGGCACCAGCCCCCAGAGGATGATGCCCACCACGGCGAGCACGGTGATGAGGGCGTAGCGCATGCCCTTGCGCTCCTCGGGCGTGGCGCTGCGAACCTCCTCCGGTTTCTCTTCGCCGTTGTAGGCGCCCAAGCGCGGCACCACCACCCGCTCGGTGACCCATGTGCCCAGGCCCGCGATCAGGAAGGTGCTCACTGCCATGAAGTAATAGTTGCACGCGGGGTTCACCAGATAGTCCGGCTTGATGATGCGCGCGGCCTCTTGGCTCAGGCCGGCCAGCAACGGGTCGATCGTTCCCAGCAGCAGGTTGGCGCTGTATCCGCCGCTCACGCCAGCGAACGCGGCCGCGAGGCCCGCGAGCGGATGCCGTCCGGCCGCGAGGAAGATCACCGCCGCCAGCGGCACCAGCAGCACGTAGCCCACCTCGCTCGCCGCATTGCTCATCACGCCCGCGAATACGATCACGAACGTGAGCAGCTTCTTCGGCGATGCCAGCACCACCGCTCGCAGGACGGCACCTATCAATCCACTGCCCTCGGCGATGCCGATGCCAAGCAGCGCGACAAGCACGGTGCCCAGCGGTGCGAAGCCCGTGAAGTTCACCACCATCTTGGTGAGGATGAAGTGCAGGCCCTCGGCGCTCAGCAGGTTCTTCGGCGTCACCGACGCGCCCGTGGCCGGGTGGATGGCGCTCATCCCGCTGAGGTCGGCGATCCAGCTGATCACCACCACCACGAGGGCGAGGATCGCGAAGAGCGTGGCCGGGTGAGGGAGCGCGTTGCCCGCGCGCTCGATGATTGCGAGGAAGCGGTCGACGCCGCTGCGTTTGGCGGAAGTGGTGCTCATGGTCGTTGGGTACGGCGAAGGAAGCGAAAGGACCGGCTCCTGCAATAGATTCGCCCCGTGGACAGCGACCTCACTTACGCCGCCATCGACATCGGCTCCAATGCCGTGCGCCTGCTGGTCGGTGAGGTGATCGAGCGCGACGACCATCCGATCATCAAGAAGCAGACGCTCGTGCGCGTGCCCATCCGCTTGGGCGAGGACGTGTTCGACGGCGGCGCCATCAGCAGCCAAGCGCGATTACCTCAGCAAGAGCCTCAAGGCCTTCCGGCTCCTCGCCGAGGTATACGGCGTGAAGTACATGCGCTGCTGCGCCACCAGCGCCATGCGCGAGGCCACCAACACCGACGAGGTGCGCACGCGGGTGGAGATGGAGAGCGGCGTCCACATCGAGACCATCAGCGGCAAGAAGGAGGCGGACCTGCTCACCAATACCTTCTGGACCCAGGACCTGCTGAAGGACCGCAGCTACCTGTACATCGACGTGGGCGGCGGCAGCACCGAGCTCACCTGGCTGGAGAATGGGCGCCGCGTGAAGAGCGCCAGCTTCAAGATCGGCACCGTGCGTATGCTGAAGGGCAAGGTGGACCCCGATAACTGGGTGGCCATTCAGGAGTTCCTCGACGAGCTGCGCGCGCAGCACGGCCAGCTCCTGGCCATCGGCACCGGCGGCAACATCAACCGCATCTTCAAGGAGAACGGCAACCTCTTCGGCGAGCCGCTTGCGCGCGGCGACATCCAGCAGCAGCGCGACCGCATCGCCTCATTCTCCTTCGAGGACCGCGTGCGCCAACTGCGCTTGCGCCCCGACCGCGCCGATGTGATCATACCCGCCGCCGACATCTTCCTCCGCATCATGGAGTTCGCCGACATCGACGAGGTCTTCGTGCCCAAGGTGGGTCTCGCCGATGGCATCATCTACGACATGTACATGAAGCAGTACGGCAACGTGCGCTACCCGCGCAACGAGCCTGTGCTCAGCTAGCCCCTTCCTTTGCTGACGATGCGCGTGCTGGTTCTCGCAACGGGATTGTTGGCCTGCGGGGCTTTTGCCCAGCAACCCTGGTCCATCGGCGCGCGCGGCCACTTCGGCTTCCTCTGGGCGCACCGGCCGGTTAGTTGGATCCTGGTGGAGGGCCATGCCGGGGCCAGCGAGCTCTTCATCGAGCGGCAGGTGAGCGGCGACCGGCCATGGCACCGCGCCTATGGCATGCCGCGCTACGGATTGCTCGCGGTGCATACCCGCATGGCCAACCCGCGGCACATCGGCGATGCCATCGGATTGATCCCGTACCTCACCATGCCCCTCACGCACGGCGAGCGCTTCTCGTTCGGATTGCGGGTGGGCTGGGGGGTGGGCTTCATTGCCAAGCCTTTCGACCGGCGCGTGAACACCCGGCAGATCGCCATCGGCTCGCGCATCAACGCCGCCATCCAGCTCATGCCCGAGCTGCGCTATGAGGCCGGCCGGCTCGTGGGAACGGTCGGCATCGCTGTTGATCACTGGAGCAATGGCAGCCTGAAGCAGCCGAACCTCGGACTCAACTTCCTCTCCGCCTCCGTGGGCATTGCATACGCGCTGCGCGCACATGTGCCGATGGCGACCGTGGACACCGCTGCGTTTGAACGGCCGCATCGCGAGTTCAGCATCATCGGCGCGGTGGGCCTGAGCGAGAATGGCCGTCCGCTCAACGGCCAGCACAGTGTGTGGACACTTTGTGGCGATGCCTCGTGGCGGCTGGGACGGAAGGGAGCTTGGAGCGCAGGCATCGACGTGTTCAACAAGGGCGATCTGCGCACCGCTGATGAGGATCTGAAGGAAGGCGACCGGCTCGCCCTCACGCAATTGGGTGTTCATGGCGGCGCTGCCCTGCTCCTGGGCCGAAGCGAACTGCTCTTCCACTTCGGCGCCTATGCGCTCAGTCCGATCGACGACGACGCGCCGGTGTACCAGCGCATCGGCGGGCGCTACCGCATCGGGCGGCACCTGATCGCCAGCGGCAGCCTCAAGACACACTTCGCCACCGCCGACCACTGGGAGTTCGGCATCGGATACCGATGGAACTGAGACGCCTGCTTCCGCTGCTGCTCATCGCGCTTGCCGGGTGCCAGCGCGAGCAATGGGACGATTGCATCACCAGCACCGGTCCGGTGAGCGTGGACGAGCGCGCTGTTGGAGCGTTCACCGCCATCGACCTGAGTGATCGCATTGACCTGGTGCTGGAGGACCGCGCTCCCGGCACCATCGCGGTGGAAGCCGGCCGCAACCTGCTCGATCAAGTGACCACGGAGGTGAAGGACGGCACCTTGCGCATCCGGAGCGCGATGACGTGCAACTGGGTGCGCAGCTTCAAGCCGCGCATCACGGTGCATGTGCCGGTGGAGGACATCTGCCGCCTGACTGTCCGCGGCACCGGCGATATCGCATGCACCGACTCAATCCGATGCGACTACTTCCTGCTGGAGCAATGGGGCGCCGAAGGACGTGCGCAACTGCTGCTGCGCACCGCGCGGTCCGACATCGCCATGCATACCGGCGCGGGATCCATCACGTTGCACGGCAGCACTGGATTGCTGGAGGTCTTCAGCGGCATCATGGCGCCCATCGATGCGCGCGGGGTCGTCGCATCCACGGTGAACGTGAACAACGGCGGTGTGGCGGATATCCGCTGTTTCACCAACGGCACGTTGAACGTGCGGATCGATGACGTGGGTGATGTGTACTACGGCGGGTCGCCTGACATCATCTCCAGCACCATCAACGGTAGCGGGCGGCTGATCCCTTACTAGGCGATCACTCCTTGATCCACGTGCTGCGCGCCACAGCACGGCCATGCTCATCCGTGAGCAGGACCGCATAGAGGCCGCTGGGGAAGGGCGAGGCATCCAGCCGTGTGGATGTGCCTTGGGTCCGCGCGCGCAGGACCATCCGTCCGGTTGCATCCATCAGCGTTAGCCATCCCTCTTCCAACGATTCCGGGATCATCACATCTATGAGGTCCTTGCCAGGATTCGGTACCAGCAACAAGCCGCCCCCGTTGTGGCCGATGAGCACCACGCGCTCCACGGAATACGTTCCGGCATCACCAGTGTCCACGAGCTTCAGCCGGTAGGTCACCACGCCCATCGGCGGGGCCTCATCCACGAAGCTGTAGTGGTGCGCGCCCGGTGAGGAGCCGCTGCCCGCCACCGTGCCGATGAGCTGGTAGGCCGTGCCATGCGCCGAGCGCTCCACTTCGTACCGCCGCTCGTCCTTCTCGCGCCCAACCGACCAGTTGAGCGAGACCCGGCCATCGCGTGCATGGGCATCGAAGGCGAAGAGGTCCATGGGCAGGATCACGCATTCCAGCGACGCGCCGTTCTGCAGGTTCCAGTTCAGGCTGAAGCCGGAGTTCGTCTGCGACCAATTGCTGATGTACATGAGGTACACCTGCCCAATGGTGACCTGCATGCCTGGCACCCAGCCGCAGCGCTGCGGCGCGACCAAGGGGCAGATGTCGGTGGTTGCGGGTATGCCATAGCTCACGGCTGTGCTGGCGAATTGCGGCGGAGAGAAGGTGGCGTGGCCCATGCCGGTGCCGTAGCTGCCGGTGTTGTTGAAGGTGGCCGGGCCGCTGGAGGCCGCGCAGCGGATGGGCGGGCCGGCAGGCGGGCAGATGCTGCCGGGGGTCGTTCCGGGGAGATACGGACCCCACACCGCCCAGTCATAATCGTCGGGGCCGTTCGGCAGGATGGTGAAGCCGAGGTTGCCCCCTGCGCTGGGCGAGAACACGTACCAGGTGCCTTGGTACTCCTGCGTATCGAGACAGCCGCTGTTGCCCGGATGGATGTCTACCACGCCGCCGGTATGGTTGGTGTTGTTGTTCAGCGACAGGTTGCTGCAGATCGTCATCGCACCGATGCAATCCTCCTGCGAAGCGGGCGGCGGGGTGCAGGTGACCGTAGCGGCGTACACTGTGCCTGCAGTCGGCGGCGATCCGGAGGAGTAGAGCACGCCGCCGCTGAGCATGAGCGTGAAGGAATTATCGGTCTGCCACGCGCCGCTGGCATTGTAGCTCAACACCACCACGTCACCGATGTTCACCGGGATCGGGATGGTGGTGGACGGCACGCCGAACGGGACGGTGTAGTTCTGGACGGGCCCTCCATTGATGCTGACGCCAACGAACGAAGTGCCCCAGCCATCGCTGAAGCTGTCGGATAGCGTGAGCATGTACACGCAATCGCTCGGCACCGAAGGCGGCACGCAGGTGACGGTGAGGTTGGCGCAGGAGAAGTTCGATGCGCAGTTGTACAGGTCAATCAGCACGCGCAGCTGCCCGGTGAAGGTGGCCACCCAGGTCACGGTGCTCTGCAGCCCGCAGAAATCGTCGTTGTAACCGAGCGAACCGCCACCGGCGTTGTTGTATAGCGTGATCTGCGTGTCCCAGGCCGCGCCGCCGCAGGTGCTGAAGGTGTACGTGTTGCCGGCCACCACGTTCACCAGCACGTACTCGCCGCCGAAGATGCAATTGGCCGTGATGCTGCCGGGGCAGCTCGCCGGGGTAGCGGTCACGTTGAAGAGCACGTTGTTGTTCGGACACTGGGCGTGCGCCAGCACAGCAGCGGAAATGGCGATGATGGTGGTGATTCGTCGCATGCGGCCTGCACCCTTGACGCAGGTGAAAGTAGAGGAATTGCCTGTATGCGGTGGAATTGGGGCTGCCGGATATCCACGATCCGTTGAACCGTTACTCCTTCACCCAGCGAAGCGGAGCTTGGTCATCCACACGGACCATGTAAAGCCCGGGTACCAGATGGGCGGTGCTGATTACCTGTCTTTGCTCTGACGCGCGCAGATGCAGCACCTCGCGGCCTATGGCATCGACGAGGGAGATGGTGTGCGGGCCGGGTGGCGGTGTTACGGTGAAGTGGGTGGTGCCGGGGTTGGGGAATAAGACGGGCGCAGAATTGTCCACGGCATCACCAATCGAAAGCGTGAAGCCGCAATCCGTCACCCCAGCCGCACTGAATGAGATCTCCTCATCGCGGTAGCACCGCAACCCAGCCCAAGGCATGTCCGTCAGGAACCACGACCAGCCGTTGAGGTAGTTGAATGAATAGCCAAGCCGCTCGCGCAAGGTGTCAGCTGGGATGCCCTCCCAATCACCGAACTCCACAATGAGCTGTCGCAACGGCTCGCCATCGATCACCACGGTGGATGTGTCGAGGACCGTGATGCGCGCAAAGGGATCATCTAGCCCGGGTGCTTGCCAATACTGGCCCGGTGTGGCACTGAACCACATCAGTGTGTCGAAGACGTTGTTCCAGTTCCACAGGTACACGACGTCATCCTCGTAGCGCGTGAGAATGGGGATGCTGTTCGTCTGCGAAGCATATTGCGTTGAACCCCATGGCGCGATCACGTTCGTCTCCCGAAGTTTCTGCGCGGTGAAGCCACCGACGAAGGAATCGCCTTCATACACCACGCGTGTAACGCCGAACCCGCCGTTGAACATGTGGTCTGCGTAATCGTGAACCCATGTGGCCCCCGGTGGGCACCAGCTCTGGGCGGTTCCGATGTGCGGCGTAATCGCAAGAGCAAGGAGGAATGCACGCATGCCTAACAAATGTATTCGGCAGACGGCGGACAAGGTCCATTCGCTGCCCTTGGGATGTTTGGTGCCTTTCCTCCACGGGCGGCGATTGGCGTTGCCCTGTGCTCCGCACCTTCGCCCTCCATGAGCAAAGCCATCCGCAACAAGGCGAAGGAACTCCTAGGTTTCGGCATACCCAAGCAGGCGGTGTTCGACACCCTCGTGATCGAGCACCCCGAGGCCAAGCTGAAGAAGATCGCGGAGCTGCTGCGTTACATGCCCACGCTGTGGTCCAAAGAGCGCTATCGCGGAATGCACCTGGCTTTGCTCGGTCTCATCGCGGTCTCGGCCTTATTGCGTGTCCTTGGCCCCGTATGGCAGAATGCCATTCGGTGGGATATGCCGACAGCCTACCTCAGCTTGGTGCCCATTGCATCATTGCTGGTGGGCTGGAGCATCTACGTCTGGCAAGGGCAGGTGTTCGAGTGGGTGGGTTGGGGGAATGTGTTCGGGGCGACGGGGCTTATCAGCGCGCTGGGTGCCATGGCCAAGGGCCAGGGCGACGCCGGGTTGATCCTGGCCAATGCATTGACGGCAGGAATCGGCGCGCTGGCACTCTATCTGGCGCACCAGGTGTTCGCGAAGCCCAAGGTGGTGAAGGACCCTTCGGGCGGGCCGGATCGATTCGTGTTCCCGGCGGAATACGGTCGGTAGCATCCGCCTACATTGCCCGCGCATTCCATCCACTTGATGCGCGCGCTTTCCGTCGTACTTCTCCTTGCATCATGCACCAGCGTTGCGCAGGATGCCGTCTTCAACATCCTGCACAACGATAAAGTGCTGGGCACCATCGATGCGCTGCGCGTGGCCGAGGGCGATCGCGTGACGTTCTCGATGATCTCCTATTCCAGCTTCACCATGTTTTGGAAGCGGGAGGTGCGCACGGTGGCCCGCACGCAGTACATCTCCGGAAAGGTGGCCAGCTGCCTCACCACCGTGCATGTGAGCGGGGAGCTCCGCGACAGCAGCACGATGCGCGCCATCGGCGGCCAGGGACTCTATGTGGTTCACCCGGACAAGGTGTACAGCGCGGAATTGCCGAAGAACCCGTGGACCACGGCGCGCATGTATTACGAGGAACCGGTAGGCCAGGACAGCGTCTTCGTGGAGAGCGAACTGTTCGAGTGCGCCGTGGAGTGCATCGCACCGGGCGAATACATCCTGAAGCTGCCCAACAAGGAGAAGAACCACTACGTGTACCGCAACGGATTGCTGCAGGAGATCCGCGTGGACCGTGGCTGGTTAGGCTTGGTGTTCCGCCGGGCGGGGTAGACAGTCGGCTTGCGGAAGCGATTGCGCACAACTGCCGCGCCTGATTGGTGGATAACCTCCTACGGCAGAAGCATACCCCAATAGGTGAGGGCTGATAGCAATGGCAGGAGAAACGCTGATCCAATCAAGAGCGTCAACCGTGAAGCGTCACTCCTTTTCGCGATGCCCAGCCAGGCTATACCGATCAACGCGATGAGAACGGGCGCCCAGACCAGGGCGGGATGCACATCGCCCAAGCCGAAGTAGTACGGCCCTTCTTGCATGAGCAGCACGCCGAGCAGCAAAGCCACGAGCGCAGTGGTGGATGCGCCGAGCAGCGGAACCATGAGCGAACCGGCCGCTCGGCGGCGCAAACGAAGGATGATGCGGGTGCAGAGATGCACGAAGGATGCCGCGCCAATCAGGAGCGCAAGTCCGAGCCAGCCCAGCATCGCCCAGAACAACCAGCGCTGGTGGAAGGGCGTGACGTAGGCCCTGAGCTTTTCGTATTCGGGTCTTGGGCCGAATAGCGAGGCCATGTCCACGCGGTGGTCGCCCTTGGTGAGTTCTTCCTCCAGATTGAAGGTGAGGCGCTCGCTGAAGTCGTGGTAGAAGTAGAGGTGCGCCTGTCCTTCAGTGGGATCGAAGAGCACGCTGAACAAGGTGCCTTCGCCCAACTTCGCGCGGCATGCAGCCATGGTGGAGAGGACTTCCTCCGCTTCTTCGGGCGATGCGCCGCTTCCGCTCGTCAACAATTGGCGGCCGTTCTGCAGGCGTGGTATCGGGATCGTGGCCGGGTCGCTGCAATTGCTCATCCGCCAGTTGCTCACCGCGTACCATGGGTCGTGGCCGAGGAGCATCGTGTCGGGCTCCACCACCAAGTAGCCGCCTGCCGCATCGCAGAAGAAGAGCATGCCAGCCATTGGCCCGGTGTTCACCGTGCGCAGGAAAACCTCGACCTCGTGCACCGTAGCGCACGTGCGCATCACATGGTTGATCGCATCCGAGGTCTCCATAGCGGGCATTCCTGTGCGCCGCTTCACCGTCCCTGGGCCCACCACCAGACCATCGAACACCAACCCCGCCTCGTTCATGCCCATCTGGTCGTTCATCACGCGCATCGGGTGGCCGTTGAAGTGGGCGAAGTAGATGGCGCCATATCCGCCGTTGCGCCCTTGCTCGAAGCGGACCTGGGCATTGATGCTCCAGGCATCCTCGTTCAAGCCCACGATGGTGCGGCCGTCCTGCGTCACCTTGAAGGCTGTGCAGGCCATGACGCTGAAGGGAAGGAAGGCGAATGGAAGGAGGATGCTGCGCATGCTAGGTTCCAATGCCGTGAAGGGCGAACGTAACGATGCTCAGGGCATCACGGGTTCACCTTCTCGCCGGTACTTTCGCGCTATGTCCTTCGTCTCCGCCCCGCCCTACGTCCCCAAGAACAAGATCCGCGTCGTCACCGCTGCTTCCCTCTTCGACGGCCACGATGCCGCGATCAACATCATGCGGCGCATAATCCAGAGCACCGGCGCCGAGGTGATCCACTTAGGGCACGACCGCAGTGTGGAGGACGTGGTGAACACCGCGATCCAGGAGGATGCGCACGCCATCGCCATGACGAGCTACCAAGGCGGGCACAACGAGTACTTCAAGTACATGCACGACCTGCTGAAGGAAAAGGGCGCAGGGCACATCAAGATCTTCGGCGGGGGAGGAGGGACGATCCTTCCCGAGGAGATCAAGGAGCTGCACGCGTACGGGATCACGCGCTTGTACCACCCGGATGATGGTCGTGCGATGGGCCTACAGGGCATGATCAACGACATGCTCGAGAAGGCCGACTTCGACCTGAGCGACAAGCTGAACGGCGAGGCGAAGAAGCTGAGCCCGCAGAACTGGCCGGCCATCGCCAAGCTGATCAGCACGGCGGAGAACCATCCGGAGGTCTTCGCCACCATCGCCGACGAGATCCATAAGAAGGCCGAAGCGAGCAAGGCGCCGGTGCTGGGCATCACAGGCACTGGCGGTGCTGGCAAGAGCAGCATGGTGGACGAGTTGATCCGCCGTTTCATCCTCGATCATTCCGGGTCAGGCCCGGAAGGACAAGGTTTAACGGTCGGCGTCATCAGCGTGGACCCGAGCAAGCGCAAGACCGGCGGCGCGCTGCTGGGCGACCGCATCCGCATGAACAGCATCCGCGGCGAACGCGTATACATGCGTTCACTCGCCACGCGCCAGAGCAACCTCGCGCTGAGCAAGCACGTGAAGGAAGCCGTGGAGATTCTGAAGGCCGCGGGCTTCGACCTGATCATCCTCGAGACGAGCGGCATCGGCCAGAGCGATACGGAGATCCTCGATCACAGCGACGTTTCGCTCTACATCATGACGCCGGAGTTCGGCGCGGCCACGCAATTGGAGAAGATCGACATGCTTGACTTCGCCGATGTGGTGGCGATCAACAAGTTCGACAAGCGCGGCGCGCAAGACGCGGTGCGCGATGTGAAGAAGCAGTACAAGCGCAATCACCAGCTCTGGGATGCGGACGATGACAAGCTGCCTGTTGTTGGCACCATCGCCAGCCAGTTCAACGATCCCGGCACCAACAACCTGTATGTGCGGTTGATGGAGACCATCAAGTCCAAGACGGGCGTCGACTTCCACAGCACTTTCCACGCGCACGACGAGATGAGCGAGAAGGTGTGGATCATCCCTCCTGCGAAGAGCAGATACTTGAGCGAGATCAGCGAGAACAATCGCCGCTACGATTCCCGGGTGGATGCCCAGGCGAACATTGCTGATCAACTGTATGGGCTGCACTCTGCTGTCATCACCTTCGGAGGACCCGATATGCTTGCGGGTGAATGGTCGTTGGTGAATGGCGAATGGAGAAATGCCGTGGATGCGGGTTCGCCAGTCACCAGCTCCCATTCACCATTCACCTCAACACCTGAAGTCCAAACACTGATCACCAAGTTCAACGAGCTACGCAAGGACCTGGATCCGCACCTCTGGTCCATGATCAGCGGCTGGAAGGCCGAAGAGGAGAAGTACGGCGGCGAGTTCTACACCTACCTCGTGCGCGGCAAGGAGATCAAGGTGCCCAACCACACCGAGAGCCTCAGTCACCTGAAGATCCCGAAGGTGGCGCTGCCGAAGTTCCGCAGTTGGGGCGACAAGGTGCGCTGGGCCATGCAGGAGAACACGCCCGGCTTCTTCCCTTACACCGCAGGCATCTATCCCTTCAAACGCACCGGCGAGGATCCCGCGCGCATGTTCGCCGGCGAGGGTGGACCGGAGCGCACCAACAAGCGCTTCCACTACGTGAGCCAAGGCCTGCCCGCCAAGCGCCTCAGCACTGCGTTCGACAGCGTCACGCTCTATGGCCACGATCCCGGTCGTCGTCCGGACATCTACGGCAAGGTGGGCAACAGCGGCGTAAGCATCTGCTGCCTCGACGATGCCAAGAAACTCTACAGCGGCTTCGACCTCACCTCGCCCACCACAAGCGTCAGCATGACCATCAACGGTCCGGCGCCCATGTTGTTGGGCTTCTTCATGAACGCGGCGATCGATCAGAACTGCGAGAAATACATCCGGGAGAACGGATTGGAAGCAGAGGTTGAAAAGAAGGTCAAGGAGCGTTGGGAAGCTGCTGGCCACAGGCCACTGGCTACTGGCTCCAATCCGCAAGCGAGCCAGCAGCCAGTAGCCAGCGGCCAGCAGCCAGCAGCCAAAGGCCAGCAGCCAACAGCCAGCAGCCAGCGCCCGAAGTATCATGGTGAGGTTCCGAAAGGGAATGACGGTCTAGGCTTGCTTCTGCTCGGCATCACCGGCGATCAGGTCCTCCCGCCCGACGTCTACGCCAAGATCAAAGCCGACACCCTCGCCCAGGTCCGCGGCACCGTCCAGGCCGACATCCTGAAGGAAGACCAGGCACAGAACACCTGCATCTTCAGCACTGAGTTCGCGCTGCGTTTGATGGGGGATGTGCAGCAGTACTTCATCGAGCAGAAGGTCCGCAACTTCTACAGCGTCAGCATCAGCGGCTACCACATCGCGGAGGCCGGCGCCAACCCCATTTCGCAGCTCGCGTTCACGCTGGCCAACGGCTTCACCTACGTGGAGTACTACCTCCAGCCGGGGCATGGACATCAACGCCTTCGCGCCCAACCTGAGCTTCTTCTTCAGCAACGGCATGGACCCCGAATACGCCGTGATGGGCCGCGTGGCGCGCCGCCTCTGGGCCAAGGCGCTCAAGCACCGCTACGGCGCCGACGAGCGCAGCCAGATGCTCAAGTACCACATCCAGACCAGCGGCCGCAGCCTCCACGCGCAGGAGATCGACTTCAACGACATCCGCACCACGTTGCAGGCGCTCTACGCCATCTACGACAATACGAACAGCCTCCACACGAACGCCTACGACGAGGCTATCACCACGCCCACCGAGGAAAGCGTGCGCCGCGCCATGGCCATCCAGCTCATCATCAACAAGGAGCTCGGCTTGGCCAAGAACGAGAACCCGCTGCAAGGCTCCTTCATCATCGAGGAGCTCACCGACCTGGTGGAAGAGGCCGTGCTCACCGAGTTCGACCGCATCACCGAACGCGGCGGCGTGCTCGGCGCCATGGAGACCATGTACCAGCGCAGCCGCATCCAGGAGGAAAGCCTCTACTATGAAACGCTGAAGCATACCGGCGAATACCCGATCATCGGGGTGAACACCTTCCTCAGCAGCAAGGGCTCACCTACTGTCCTGCCCAAGGAGGTGATCCGTGCCACGGAAGAGGAGAAGGAAGCCCAGATCGCGACGGTGGAGAACCTGCGTGAGGCCTACAGCGATGAAGCGGCGACCGCCATCAAGAATTTGCAACAGGCGGCGATCAAGAACGAGAACATGTTCGCCGTGCTGATGGAGGCGACGAAGTACTGCAGCCTAGGGCAGCTGACGGCGGCGATGTTTGAGGTAGGTGGGCAGTACAGAAGGAATATGTAAGCTCTTCGAGGTCGGCGCGAACATGCGGATCTTGAAGGTCATACACGGTTATCCGCCGCTGTACAGCGCAGGATCCGAGGTTTACAGCCAGTCCATTTGCGAAGAACTCTCCAATCGCCATGAGGTGGTTGTCTTCTCACGCGAGGAGAACCCCTTCGCGCCAGACATGACCATCCGGATTACTGAAGTGCATCCGGGACTTGCGGTTCATCTGGTGAACATGCCCAGAGCGAAAGATGGTTATCGCCATGCCGAACTCGATGCTCGGTTCGCAGAGTTGGTTCGATCCTTTAAGCCGGATGTGGCACATATCGGCCACCTCAATCACTTGTCCACAGGCATCGTGGATGTGCTGGAGAGGGCGGGAATTCCGATCGTGTTCACGCTGCACGACTTCTGGTTGATGTGCCCGCGGGGCCAATTCCTTCAACGGAACTTCGGACAAGGCCGATTGCATGAACTGTGCGACGGGCAGGAGGATCGGAAGTGCGCAACGACCTGCTACTCTTCGGCATTGTCTGGTGTCGATGGCAGGATAAACGATGAAGAGGGTTACTGGTCAAAATGGGTCGCGACAAGAATGGATGAGATGCACAGATTGGCGTCTGCGGTGGATCTCTTCATCGCGCCATCCAAGTATTTGCGCACACGCTTCATTGATGAGTTCGGCGTTGAAGCAAGCAAGGTCATGTACCTCGACTACGGGTTCCCCACGGATTACTTGGTTGCGACCACGAAGCGCGATGCCTATCCCAAGTTCCGATTTGGATATATCGGCACGCACATCCCGGCGAAAGGAGTGAACAAGCTCATCGAAGCGTTTGACGGACTTGGTGATGCTGCCGAACTTTACGTCTGGGGCGCGAAGGACCAGCAGAGCACTGCCGCTCTTCAGGCCATGGGTGCTTCTCGAAAGGGCATCCACTTCATGGGTGCATATGTGAACCAGAACCTCGCCAACGAAGTGTTCAACCGGGTCGATTGCATCGTGGTACCGTCCATCTGGATGGAGAACTCGCCCTTGGTCATCCACGAAGCACAAGCATGCGGCATTCCTGTGATCACGGCTGATGCCGGTGGCATGGCGGAATATGTGCAACACCAGGTCAACGGGCTGCTCTTCAGGCATAGGTCCATCGAAGACCTTCGGGAGCAGATGCGTTGGGCCTGTATGCATCCCAAGGAAATGGAACGGCTCGGACGACGAGGCTATCTGTTCTCGACAGCTGGCGTAGTTCCCTCCATCTTGGATCATTGTGCGATCCTGGAGAACGTGTATGCGCAACTGATCGCCCGGTCATGAGCAAGTTGTGGCGCATAACACTGGACACGAATCCAGAGGATTGCAACCTGAGTTGCACCATGTGCGAAGAGCACAGTGAGCACAGCGATTTCATCCAACGACTCTACGAACGCACGGGTGTCAAACGCAGGCGGATGCCCTTCACCATGGTTCGGGACATCATGGAGCAAGCGAAGGCCATGGGTGTCCGCGAGATCATCCCTTCGACAATGGGTGAACCGCTGCTCTACCGTCAGATGGATGAAGTCTTCGCGCTCGCAGCGGAGTTGGGGATGAAGATCAACCTAACGACCAACGGCACCTTCCCAAAGAAGTCAGTGGAGGAGTGGGCGGCGCTCATCGTTCCTGTTACCTCGGACGTGAAGATCTCATGGAATGGTGCAACCAAGGAAACGGCGGAGTCTATTATGAAGGGTTTGACGTTCGTGCAAGCGTTGGAGAACGTCAGGCGCTTTGTCAAGGTCAGGGATGACCACTTCAAGAGATCAGGCTATTACTGCCGCGTTACCCTTCAACTCACGTTCATGCAGAACAACATGCACGAACTACCCGGTATCATTCGCCTCGCAGCAGACCTGGGTGTTGACCGCGTGAAGGGTCACCACCTGTGGGCACACTTCAAAGAGATCGAGGAACTCAGTTTCAAGTCGTCGCCAGAGGCCATTGAGCATTGGAACGGCATTGTTGAAGCTGCACGGGACGCAGCAGATGAATTCAGGAGGCATGATGGCCGCCCTGTTCTTCTGGAGAACATCGAGCCATTGAAGCCAGTAGTTGGGCACGCAGTGCCAGAGGACTATGATTGCCCTTTCCTCGGCAAGGAGTTGTGGGTATCGGCCACGGGTAAAGATCTCGCCGTGTTGTGCGCCTGATGAACAAAGGCAGTCGCTAGGTGATTTTGGGAATGTGAACGAGATCGGCCTTGAAGAGACGCTGCACGGAGCCAATTACCGCAGCTTGGTGATGGATTACAAGACAAGGCCATTGTGTATGACCTGCAACATGAGGAAACCAACAACATGATGCATCACCAGATCATTGATGGTTTCCGGCCGATACTCGAAGGAGTTGTTGGGATCGATGCTGCCGTGCTCTATGGATCCGTTGCTCGGCAGGAAGCAACCCCGAACTCTGATATCGATGTTGCGCTGATCGTCGATGAAAGGTTCAGTAGCGAAGCGCTGACGAACGCCTTGGTGAAGGCATCGCCTAAACCCGATCGTGTAATGCGGGTTGAAATGCGGAACAAGGTGGTGGCGTTCTTTCAAGGCATGCGGTTGAAGACTGAGTTCTCCATACATCGGAGCATGGAGTCCTTCTCGCGCGATTTGACAGGGTCTGCTATTCCTCGTGACCTTCTCCCGCAGGCCATTCTGATCGATAGGTCGGGCCACCTGCTTGGTAGACTTGAAGGCGTCTTGGGTATCGGATACCGACCGAGCACGGTCCAGGACCTAGTGGACAAGTTCATCTACGAGTTCGACAATGCATCGACGTTCCATCGAAGAAGCGATGGCCATCGAGCCCTCTACTTCTATCAGATCGCTCTGCACTGTGTGGTCCAGTTGCTCAATATGAAAATCGCCCAGGACCGTTTCCAGTTCCTTCCAAGAAATCTCTTGGTGAACATAACTGATGGGACATTCCGCGAAAGGTTGTACCGGTTGAGCGGCTCCATGTTTCTGCCGGAAATGAATGGGAAGAAGCGTGAATTGCTGGATCTGTTGTACGAGACACTGGATGATCTCGCTTTCGAGAAGCTAGCCGATGTTCGCGCGACCTGTGAACAGATCTATGAGCGAGATCGATATTGGAACCTGCGGGCCGTCGGCACCTACAACCCCAAGGTCCGTTGGTCAAATCTCTTGCGCTCTTCTGCACCTGCGCTGATGAATGAGGACATGCTTGCGACATTGGTGGCTGATCATGATGTGCATACGGTCGTTGACCTTCGAGCGCCTCGGGAGTTGGAAGAGCATCCCCATCCACGGGAGAAATGGCCCATCGGCCGATACGTGCATGCTCCATTGGATCCATGGAGTCAACCGGATTGGTTCAAAACAGCGGAGTACCAGCGGGGGGGTAACCAGCAGGTGGCCTATCGCTTCTTTGCGCTTGCTTGTCGTGAGAGTATTTCTGTTGTAGTTCGCGCACTTGCTGAAGTGCCAAACGGCAAGGGGGCTTTGATACACTGCCATGCAGGAAAGGACCGTACGGGCATCATCGTCACATTGCTTCATCTAGTCGCCGGAGCCGACCACGAAACTGTGCAGACGGATTACTTAGCTAGCGAGTCGGATACGTACGGCTACAACTTGCAAATAGTGTTGGACATCATTGAGCAAGAGGGCGGCGTGGAACAGTACCTGTTGAACTGCGGGCTATCTCAAGAGGAGGTGAATGCCTTGAAGATCCGGATGTGTCATCTGTAATTGAACGGTTCAGGAACGAACGTCATTGATCATCACGAACCCGGCCTGACATGCTTGATGAGAATAGAACCATGGAGTGGAGGACGATCCGGGTCGCAAAGGATGGTCTGGGCTTCCTGTTTCATGATCAGCCGCTGTGGCAAGGTCGTTTCCGTCGCGTTCTGAAGTTCCATGCACCGGGCTTGGCCCCAGTGCTAGGTAACGAGGGCTGGTATCACATCGATATACACGGCCAACCAGTTTATCCGGAACGGTATGACCGAGCGTTCGGCTATTACAACGACCGAGCAGCAGTGTGGGTTGGAGACGACTGGTTCCACATCGACCCACTAGGTCGCCGGGTGGGTTCGCAGTCGTTCGCATGGTGTGGGAACTTTCAAGAGGGCCGTTGTCCGGTGAGGGCGAGCGATGGCAGCTATCATCACATTCAAATCGATGGAACTTCGGCCTACTCGGATAAATTCCGGTATGCCGGAGACTTTCGAGACGGCGTTGCATGTGTAAAGACCATGGACGGACTGTTCATGCACATTGACCCCGATGGTCAGCCGGTTAATGATGGCCGCTACCTTGAACTGGGGCCTTATCATAAGGGAATTGCAACGGCTTTGGACAAGAAGGGCTGGTTCCACATTGACAGTCAGGGCAAGGAATTGTATCAACACCGCTTCAGAACGATCGAGCCGTTCTACAATGGGCAGTCGTTGGTTCGGGAACATTCCGGGGCTCAGTTGGTGATCAACGAAACTGGGGAAGTAGTTGTGGCTGTGTAATCGGTGTGAACCCGCGAAGGCTCCTTCATCATCGAAGAGCTCACCGACCTGGTGGAAGAGGCCGTGCTCACCGAGTTCGACCGCATCACCGAACGCGGCGGTGTGCTCGGCGCCATGGAGACCATGTACCAGCGCAGCCGCATCCAGGAGGAAAGCCTTTACTACGAAACGCTGAAGCACACCGGTGAATACCCGATCATCGGCGTGAACACCTTCCTCAGCAGCAAAGGCTCACCGACGATCCTGCCGAAGGAGGTCATTCGCGCTACGGAGGAAGAGAAGGAGGCGCAGATCAGGACGGTGGAGAACGTGCAGCAGGCCTACGCCGAAGAAGCCAAGGCGGCGTTGCGCAAATTGCAAGAAGCGGCGATCAAGAACGAGAACATGTTCGCAGTGCTGATGGAGGCGACCAAGTACTGTAGCCTTGGACAGCTTACTGCTGCGATGTTTGAAGTAGGTGGGCAGTATAGAAGGAACATGTAAGGCCATACCGGTCGCTACCTTTGGGCCAATGCCCAAGCTGTACGATTACTTCGGCCTCATCTTCCTGTTCTACAGCGACGACCATGACCCTATGCACCTCCATGTGCAGCATGGCGACCGCGAGGGCATCATCATGCTCATCATCGTGGAAGGCAAGCTCGTGGAATTGCGCTGGCGTGCCAAGCGCGGAGCTGCTATGCTGAACGAGAAGGAACAACGGGAAGCAGAGTCCTTCGTGCGGGCAATGAAAGGCGACATCGTTGCCAAATGGACCGCCTTCTATGTAGAACACAAGCGCATCAAGCCCGAGCGCATCACCCGACGTGTGAAATGAGGATCGCAGATAACGTCCGGATCAAGAAGGCCACCTACAAGGGTGATTATGCCATCCGCTTCCAGTTCACCGATGGGCATGTGAGCGAGATCGACTTCCACCCGTTCCTGAGCGCGGCGGGCCAGAACCCCATGAACAGCCAGTACCTGGATGTGCTGCGCTTCCGGCAGTTCAAGTTGCACCGCAACGTGGATGTATACTGGGACGACTGGGAGATGTGTTTCCGCTTCGAGACGCTGTACGCCGGGAAATTGCCCAAGATGCCCCAGCCGCTGGCCAGGCCAGTGCGCCGGAAGTCTATGGAGCGGAGAACTGCCGCCAAGGCATAGGCAACGTGATAAAATGGTGCTGATGGAGGCGATAGTATTGCTCACTGGGGCAGCTGACGGCGGCGAGTCCTGAGCGGCAGCCGAAGGACGAGGTAGGGGGGCAGTATCGGAGGAATATGTGAACAGTGAATGACACGCTGCGAATTGCCGGCACACCCAATGAACTAGCTGTAGTACTCTTTCTTTCGAATAGATGGCCGTCTGTAAGCATAAGTATCTGCACACAGGTCGTCCTCGCGACTACTGCGAGCGGGAGATTGCTGCGGGCAGTACAGAATATTGTGTATTCCACTTTGTCGCGGAGGGGAACCATCGCGTTCGTGACGCCCTGAATGCAGCGATTCGGTCCTCCGATTTATGGCTTGAGGGAGCGACTTTGGCGGGACGTGATTTATCAGATCTCGATTTGACCGGGGCACAACTGCCACTTGCGGACCTTGAGGGTGCGAACTTAGAGCGCACGGTGTTGGTGGGTGCAAATTTTGAGTTTGCGAATTGTCGCTCTGCAAGACTGAATGGAGCTGTGCTTACGAACGCAGTTCTTTGTCGATCAATCTTCACCGCCACACAAGCAGTAGGTGGGCATTTTGAGTTTTCTGACCTGTCCGGGGTCGATTTAGAAGGATCTAGCCTAGAGGGAGCTTTCTTCTATGGTTGTCGTATGGATGAACAGACTAATTGGGAAGGCGTACATATTGGGTCGATTGGTGAAGAGTGCATCTGTCAGCATGAAAGGGCCGCAAGTGTATACAGGGTCTTAGGGAAGAATGCCGAAGCCCGGTCAAACTACTTCGCGGCTCACCGATGGTATCTGCGAGAAATGCGCAATCTCCACCGTGCCCAACGAGCACGCTCAGAATCATCGATTGCCAACTTGCTTTGGAATGTCCATCGACACCTGTGGGGTTATGGAGTTCGACCACAACTCACCCTGCTTTGGATGCTTGGCGTAATCTTGGTTTTTGGCATCATCGTTTATCCTATACTCGGTGTTTGTGTGAGTTCAATCGAATCTTACAGCCTGGTTCATGGGATTGCTTTGAGCTTCATTTCCTTTGCGACTATGGGAGGCGGGACGATTGTCCCATTGACAACTTGGGGTGATGTTATGGCCGCACTCGAGGCGTTTCTTGGCATTCTTCTAACGAGCGTATTCTTGGTATCATTGGGTGTTCGCTTCATTCATAGGAAGTAACTAGCCTGAGTGATGGAGACAATCGTACTTGGCCTCGTGACCGTTTTCCATCCCGAGCGATTTTTGTCATGTCACGCAGATGATCTACAGGCTTTCCCACACACAACGCGGACTCGTCAGGAGAGGACCCAGAATGTATTGGCTTCCTCCAAGTCCTCAACCGCACAGGTACGCGATGATGGTAGAGTGGAACGTGGGAATGGTCGTGAGATCGAAAGGCTGAGAAGCACCTCACTTGAAGGCCGCTTGATTCGCCCATGGCTTGCCACTCCCAGGTTAGTCAAGATTCCGGATGAAAGAGCGCGAAGACCTAAATGGCGCATTGAGTTTCGCCGCAAATGGGGGCCAATGGATTGGGCGTTACCTCCGGATCGAGTTGGGGTGATAATGAATACGATCGAGGCGAATCTATTGAAGGTTAAAGGAGTCTGGGTTAACCATAATCCTGCTCCAGGTTTTGCGAGCGTAGATTGGGTGAATCTTGTTCTTGGGCCGCTTGAGATTGCTGGGTCAAATGCCTGTCCGCCATCCAAGCTTGGCTTCGCCCAAAGGGGTGCTGACACTTGCATACTTATCTACTAGGGCAAGAGGCACTGGGAAAGGCTATTAGAAGTATTGCTTTCTGGAGCACCCTACGGCAGCAATGTTCTAGGTGGTGGGGCGGTGTCTTCGGGGAATGCCGGTGGTTTGGCTATTCCGGTTCGAAGACGCGCCGTCGGGCCATTCGCTACAAGTCCTCGCCTAAGAACGCTCCGGGCTTTTCCGCTGCTGTCCCTAACGCGAAATGCAGAGCCTACTGAAGAACCAAGAAGTAGTGATGGCTAAGAGGTTGGGGTAATACTCGCTAAGAGCACCTTCAACTCTGCGACATCCAGGAAGGGCAGATTGCGAGTACCCCCAACAAGATTCAGCTTCTTGAGAAGTTCACGGGTGAGCTTTTCACTTAGACTGATCTCCGGGTTGTCAGCAAGAAACTCCAGTACAGCAGTACGCAAGGTTTGATTGCTGCCGACAGCGCGCTCTGTAATGCCAACCACAAGATCCGCGCGCGACAGAAGTGTCTCCGTCAACTCCCATGGATTGCTGCGACTCGCGTCGTGCGTTAAATAGCCATACCACCACAAGCGCGAGATGCCATTCCTAGTCAGCGACTCCAAGCTTGTCGTAGTGAGAAAGTAGCGATCACTTATCCTGTTGATGGGCTTGTCCGCCTCATCTACTGGCCATCGCTTTCTCATGTAGTCCCAGAAAGTCACATGCGTCAGGTAGGTCCACAGCCTCTTGTCAGACGCCTGTGCCGGAGTGAGCTTCTGAAAGGCGTGATAGATGAGCTTGGTATTGGCTAAGTCTTGCAGGTCTTTGGAGTCTGGAGGAACAAGTTTGAGGTCCTCGACGGCCGCAATACCGGAACCCCCTTTCGGAAACTCTAGCTCGCCGACGTATGACCCAGCTAGGTATTGTGAGTGATCCTGAAGGTTCTTGAGTTGCCGATACATCCTGTCGACTGTGCGTGTCGATAGGATCTTCTGCTCTAGGAGAGCGATGGGTTGCTCCGTGCTGCTCATGCCATCAATCTGCTGTTTCCATCATGCTGGTCACAGCATTGAAGGAACGGTTGAGCGGGTTCTCCAAGATTTTCTGCGCGATCTTCATCGGATCTTCCTCTTTGGTTTCCTCGACTAGTCCTTTGAGAATGTCGAACCACTTGTGCTCAGCAAACTCTGACGGCTCCTCTTGGACTACGGCAATGGCTTGCATCAAAGCGGGCAGAACGATCGCGCTGTGCAGGATCTCAACGATGTACGGATCCCTCTTGACGATCTGATAGCGCTGGTAGTCGTTCGAGGACAGCATCACGGTGATCTTGTCCCCATCGTAGGCGTTGTACATAGGCCCGTGAGGTCGTGGGTCGCGATCGATGTTCATGAAGGACGAGATCGCCTTCAGTTCCTCAGGAGTCTTGTTCGCATAGAAGACGCCTTGCCCGCCGTATGCCAGAATCACGCCTCGCTCAACTGGGAACGAGTGCCCCACGAAGTCGGAATGCGCGTCGGAATTCGTGTAGGCTGCGATCGGAGCGTTCGCACATACGAAGAAGTCCACTTCCACCTTGTCGCGAAGCGCACTGGCTGGAAGTACAATAGTTTCCGCTACGGCCTTGGTCGACTTCCGCACTTCACGGAACATGGTGCCCTTGCAATAGATGTGAGTTGCGAACTGAGCCTGCCCGCCTTCAATGCCAGGATGCGTTGGTGTGCGATTGCCAAGGTCGTAGACCGGCTCTAAGCGAATCTCCTTGGTACCTGCGCGGACGGCTAACCGCACGCTGAAATGACCAGCAACGGCATCGCCAACACCAAGAACCGGATGGGGATAGTCTCTATTGTTGTAGCGCATAGCCGTCAATGCTGAGTGCAAGCCGTCCAGACCTTCCACCTCCAAGCTGAGTTGGAGGTCCGATGAACTGCTGATCGGAATGTTCAAGATGCGGTGTCCATTGACCTTGTATTGATTTCCGCTGCGATCTACTGCGGTCCTCAAGACCACCTTCTCGCCACCCTCTTCACCAACAGCATTCACCTTCAGGCTGCAAAGTCCGTCAATGCCGCTCCGCACTACGAGCTGGTAAATGAGAACATCGGATGACTGGCCGATACAGAATGCACGGGTGTGCAGGTGCTCTTTCAGTAGCGCATCGTTTTCGCCTTCGCCACCGCGATGCGGCTTCCGCTTCTTCTTGGTCTTCTTTCCCCCTGTTTCTGCGCCCTCACCTTCAAACCCAGCTTTGCGTTCATTTAAGACCGTAACTCGATAAGGGCTTATCGTGACGGTCTCATTGATGCTTTCTGCCGCACCCAATTCACGGGCGGTTTCCTCTGGTCCGGCAACTGGTCTTCCGGAATACTCCATGGCTGTTCCGCCTGTTTGTGTGTCGTCATCCTCATGCTCAAACGGGAGGTATCGATGGAGTCCTGGGATCTCAACCTTTCCTCCCTCTTGAGACTTGGTCATGGCGCGTAAGCACTCTCGTATGAAGCCTCTGATCTCTTCCTCGATCGCCTGCCCCTTTTCCTTATGCCTTGCCGGGTCCCAGTTATCATGGGCCGGTGTTTCCATCCGTCTCAGTTCTGCATTGCCAGCGGCATTGTCACAAATGAACACCCCGGCGTATGGTGAAGGAAGTGGAATGTGCGAGTGTAGATGACCATCTTGTGCTTCCGGATCATCGCGACCCAATTCAAGGGTTCCTCGGTCA
Source organism: Flavobacteriales bacterium (assembly GCA_016715995.1). GTDB lineage: Bacteria > Bacteroidota > Bacteroidia > Flavobacteriales_F > PHOS-HE28 > PHOS-HE28. The sequence goes on along the minus strand of JADJXF010000018.1, from coordinate 123,378 downwards.
GATTGAAATAGAACCTGACAGGACCAAGTATCGGCAGCTCCTTGTGGAACGGCGTACCGTTCTTGTATGCCTTGAAGTACTCCAGCGGATTCCCTTCGGGACGAGTAGCGTCTTTGAAAGGTTCGTTCAGAAAGTACTTGGCCAGAAGTTCGTCAACGGTTGTTTCAGAAATTTCCTGACCATCAATGACGACCACGAGTTCCTGGTCACGAATTGCCAGCCAGAAGTTCCGCAGGACAGACCGAATGAGCTTTTCCTGCCAGTCGTCCTGAACCTTGTATCCCATCACGTATATGTCCAAGCCACGCTGCTTACGCACCATGGCTTCCTCCATTTGCTCCCTGTTTCGTATGGAGGACTGCATCGCCAAACCATAGGACCCCTCACCGCGCCTCACGTCGTCGTCCTTCTTGTGGCTGACCAGCTTGGCCACGCCTTGGAAGACGTTTTGACCACGCTCGTTGACCGTGGAGTAGAAGCAAGTGCGAAGCATCGAAGCCGCGAATGGGGCTCCTTTCCCGATACCGAATGATCCACCCTGTCCTCCAGTTTTGGTAGTGGACCCAACTGACTTTACCAAGGAGAACCAAGCACCACTCCGATCGCCATCGTCGCCATTCAGGCCAACTGTGTTGTGGTCCGAAATCTTGAGCACGCGAAGCTTGGGCTGCTCCAAGCAACGCAGACCAGCATCAAGAAATTGGTGACACTTCTCCTCGCTTTGTGGCCAAAGGGCTTTGGCAGCTTTCCAGACATCAACGAACTCATCGAAGCCAGGGAACTGTGACTTCGGCATTTCGAGCAAGGTGAAGTCCACACGGACCGGCTTCGTTGCATCAAGCCGCGCATCGAGGGCGTTCTGAAGGATCTCGCGAGCGAGATAGTAGTTCTAATCCCTTCGAAATACTCAAGGTCGGGATTGGAAACCCCATCCTCGGTGCCGCCCCCAGTGGATGCGAATTGCCAATGAGGAGCCTGCATGTGCCTAGTTCATTGCGTGTGTCATACCGGCATGCTGCGCATCTATCGAGTACAACTCGTCGTCAGCAAGCAGACCAGCATCGTCCCTCCGCCACGCCTCATTAGCGAGTGATTTCAACACAACAGGCCATCCGCTTTGGCTGAAGTACGGTGTGACAAGTCTGGGCTCGATCATCATCACCCAACTCGGTCCTTCCCTCCGTTGCTCGATGCGCTTTCCATGATCCAACGCACCATCGGGGTGCAAGCCAGGGTAGAGGAAAGCAACCGCACGCCATGCGCGCAGGAATTCCGCCTTCTCCATTTGGCTCAACTCCTTGGCAGATAGGTCAAGGACAGGTAGCAGCCAGTTCACGGCTTCCTCTTGGTCTTGTGGTATCGTGCGGTTCATGCGAGTTCGTTTAATCAAGGTTTGACCAGCAATGAAGTTCACCACCTCATTCCCTACGGCTTCAGAAACCAGCGGCGGTACGGCGTTGCCGATCATCCTGAACTGATGTGTACGTGAGAACGGGAACTGGAACCAATCCGGGAAGCTCTGCACCCGTGCGGCTTCACGCGGGGTCAACGAGCGGTTCTGCGTTGGGTGGATGAACATCAGTCCATCCTTGCTCAAGTGTGCGACGATAGTGCTACAGAGTGCCTTCCGATCCTGCCGGGTGTAGCGGTCCTTGAAGCTCTCTGTGCTGTACGGGAATTCGAACTTGATGCCAGCTCGCATGGCGTTGGCGGAACTCTGTCCCTCCTTCAACTTGGCAAAGTCCCGCAAGTCACGGTCGCTATGCTTCCGTGCACGATGTCCAGTAAGCTTCTTGGCCCTCTTAACCTCAAGTACATTGTAGAGGTATTTCTCAGCGTGGCGGCCGAATTGCTTGATGGCCTTTTCCCGGAGGCGCGATCGTACTCGCGTTCCTCTTCGACTTGCCCACCTTCCAACACAGGACGATCCATGATCGCAGCACCAAGGGTCATATCCTTCATGGACCGCTTCGGCGTTGAGAGCTTCGTTGGGAAGTATCCTGGTAGGTCAGCCCGAACACCGATGATGAGTTGGCGTCTGCGCTTCTGAGGCACACCGAGTTCCCATGCCTGCTCCACTTGCGCATGCACACGGTAGCCCGGTCTGCCATCTTCCTTGCCCAAATTCCGCGCTTCGTGCTGGACGGCGGTGAAATACTTGCCGCCTTCCGCGCTCTTGATGCCAAGGACATTCTCGATTACGAACACCTTCGGCTGGAAGTGGTCCACGAACCGTAGGAATTCCTGGTATAGTTCGCGGCGCTCATCCTTCACGAAACGTCGCTGCCCGTGGTTCGCTCCATCGCGTTGTCGCGCCATGCTGAACCCTTGGCAAGGTGGCCCACCAACAATCACATCGACGTGATTGGCGTGGATAGCTTTGGCGAGGTCTGCGGGTTTCATGGTTTTCATGTCCGCTTCCTTCACGAAAGGCACTTCCGGGAAGTTCGCCCGGTAGGTTTCGATGGCCTCTTTGTTGAAATCGACAGCACCAAGCACCTTGATGCCTGCGCGTTGGAGTCCGAGACTGAAGCCCCCACAACCTGAAAAGAGGTCGAGGGCCGTGTATTGACGCGGCTTTGCCATGGGAATGGGGCTGCCAGAAAATTCGGCAGAAACCCGTCCCGTAAGATGGGAATTCCGGCGAATGTTTCAACATGCGACCCTGGACAGCGCATCATCAGAATTTGAAGGTGTTGGCACCCTTGGAATCAGCCCCGGAGCGGAACATACCCAAGGTGGTCTTGAGCTTGTCGTTTAGCGCACGCGACATCTTCCGGATATCGGCCTCGGTGTACTCGTAGTTGGTCTTGTTGCTGCACTTCGAGAGGCTCTCCTAGCGCATCCAGCGCCTTCTGGACTCTCGAGGCGGCCACCTTGGCGAACCGATCGCGCTTCTCTTTCATGGTCTTCTGGATGAATATGTCGACAAATATAGACACACATATGTAGTTTGTAAGGTGGTGGTTCGAAGTATCAGGTACGCATCACATATAGCGCCATATATGAGCACTTCCCGGCGCGAGGTCACCTTGCGCTTAGGCTAGGACTATTTCCGCGATGTGGTGCTCAACCACTACGGTCGCCGCTGCGTCGTGACCGGTCTTCGCTCCGCGACCACTTCGCCGAGGCGACCGTAGCCCAGAACTTCAAAGCCTACGAAGGCAAGCCACTGACTCTCCTCACCGCAGCTCCGGGACCAAAGGGCTGAATACGGGCATGGACGTGGCCCACTGAACTTCCCCCCACCTTCGGGGTACCGAAAGCCGATGCGCGTCGCGATCCTGCTTGCTTCGACCATTGGCACGCTCGCTGTTCACGCCCAGCGCCTCGACCCTGACCAGAACCCGTATTGGACGCGCTATGCTTTCGTGGAAGACAGCAGCGCCCTGGTGCCGTTGCAGGGCGACTACCGCGTGTACTACATGCAACACGGGATGTGGTGGAACAACATGCCGTTGCACTACCCGGTAAGCCCACAGGTTGATGAGCGCATGCGGCTCAAGCCCTTGTTCGGGGCGGGCCTCCCATCGTTCCAAGCCACGCCGGCGCGGGGCAGGGATTCTCCGGATGTGAAGGTGGTGGTGGTCCGTGGCCTGGATACCATGGTCGTGGAATTGTCCGTGTACTACCGGGCCAGGGGAGGAGAGGTGGAGGAACGATGCAGGACCTTGGACTGTACGCGTAGGCCCCCCGTGGTGATGCCGTTCAGGCCGGGCCGCTACCTGCCTATCGGACTTCCTTTCACCAAGGAATACTACGCCATGGATGATAGAGCGGAACAGGTGGATGCCCGCACGGCCTCGCTGACGAAGCAGTTCGATGTGCTTTGGACTAGGGCAATGAAGGAGGAGCGCGTTGTTCCGCAGTTGAACATGGATACGTGCAGGCAGGAGCTCCTCCTTCCACCTGACCTCGATCCGCCGAAGATGCCCATGCGCGATGCATGGGTCCTGCGCTCGGGCTATTGCGGAACGCACTTCGTTCGATTCCCATCGGTGGGCGTGGCCGCCGAGTACATCATCACCTTCGTTGCGCACTTCCCCGAACAGCAGAGGGAACCCGTGCGCATCCACGTCCCTATCGGTGACCCAGCGGATGCGCTGACGGATGTGAGCGACTGGCCGATCGGTGATCACCCGGTGCGTTTGCTGGCCAACGGCCGCGAGGAAACCTTCACGCTGAAGTTGCGATGATGACGTGGCGTTCGATGGTGATCATCTGCATGACGCTGGATGCGTTGATCTGCGCCGCCCAACCGCAACCGCCCAGTGTCACCTTCACCCTGGCAGAGGACAAGGCACGGCCGTTGCCGTTATCGCGCGCCCACGTTGTGGTGTCCTATTGCCGATACAGCAACGACTACAACTACGACCCGGAGAAGGCGGGCAGATGGGTGCGGCAAGTGTTCACGGGTGGACCGCTCTTCGCGGACACCACGAGCGGGTGGGTCCGCTATGGGATGTACGATTCGTATTGCAACAAGGGCTACCTGCTCATCATTGCGGATGCGGATACCATGCGCTTGGAGTTTCCGGACAGCTCGAAGGTGCATTGGCGCCTGATGCAACGCGCTTGGGGGCGCTGGGACCAGGAGTCGCCGGAGGTGATCCGTTTTCGCAAGGGCACATACTCATTCGAGGAGTTGATCGCGGACCCTTGGGCGGTGGAAACGGCGAACGCCTTCGCCAAGCGCCTGATTGCCGAGGGGGATGCTGCCTACAAACAGCAACTCGCCGAACTAGAGGCGCACTACCGCAACCAACCACCGCCCAGACCACCAGCAGCGCCATATATACCGCCACCGCCAATGACACCGGAACAATGGGAAGCGGAAGTGGCAGCACGACCGGGGCTGAAGGAGGTGCATGTGAAGCGTGTAAGTGCGGATACGGTGTGGGTGCACATCACCGGCCGGGTGATGCTCAACGGTGCTTGCGGCAGTGGCATGCCGCTTTTCGGTGTGGAGATGCGGACGGATACCGGCTGGGTGGAGCGCATTCCCTTCGAGCTGGTCCAGATGGATTGCGGCATGCCTTGGGCGGACTGGGAGGACCACGGGGTGGTGCTGCCGCCGCTCAGATGGTGGGTGCGCGGGAGCCAACCGGCCGATGGGAAGGAGCTGTTGCCGGGCAGCTACCGCCTGGTATTCATGGGTGCGAACATGGAGATGGTGCGGACCCCGCCTTTTTCCATGGAGTGAGGCAGCGGGCGCCTCTGCCAGCCCTGCCCCATGACTATCCGCACGTCCGCCTGTGCTCGAGAAGACAAGGACGTATCAGTCATCTTTGCCGCATAGCAAGCTCCCATGCCCCACGACCCGCTCTTCGAGCAGCGCATCCTCGATGTCCTCACCGCCGAAGGTGCGAAGGCTGAACCGAAGAAGATGTTCGGCGGCGTGGCCTTCATGGTGAAGGGCCACATGAGCGTAGGCATCACCAACAAGGGCGACTTCATGGCGCGCTTCGACCCGGCCCGGCATGCGGAGGTGAGCGGATGGCCAGGGGCCAAGCCCATGACCTTCGGCAAGGGCGACATGAAGGGCTTTCTCTTCGTGGAGCCTACCTCGGTAGGCACCAAAGCAGCATTGGCCAGGTGGGTGAGGATTTCGCTGGTTTACGTGAGCGCTCTTCCACCGAAGAAGGCAACGGCCAAGAAGAAGGTGATGAAGAAGGAACCCGCCCGGAAACCGTCCACCAAGCGGGCTTCACGCAAGCCCTAGGTGGTTTCGGTGCCAATCAACTAGGCAGCGCCCAGGCTTCGAACATTGTCTGCGATTCAAACCTGCTCCCATGCGCCTTGCTACCCTTTGTGCCATCGCCTTGATGACCTCCGCAGCCCAAGGCCAGGAGTATTTGGCGAACGATCCCATCTGGCTGCAGCATTCCGTCTGTGGCGTGCCCGCACCCTGCATCGCGAATGACGGATTCAACTACTTCACGGCCGGTGACTCGGTCATTGAAAGTGTTACTTGGACCAAAGTGCTGCGCGCTGGCGTCGTCACATTGAACTGGCAATCGATGCCGCCACCGCAGCCTGGCTGCAGCGGCACCACGCCCTACGGCACAGGCTTCCATGGCGTCTGGCTCATACGCCAGCAGGACCGACAGCTTCGGATCTGGGCGGACGATGCCGATCAACTGCTCCACGAGTTCGATCCTGGTGGCCGGTCAGACGCTGCCACTGAGCTATACCAACTGGAATGCGGATATCACGGTGGTGGCGGTGGACAGCGTGCTCATCGGTACCGCGATGCGCGCCCGTTACGAACTGGGCAATAGCTGGGCGCAATACCTCATCGAAGGCGTGGGCAGTTCGCACGGCCTGTTCGAACCCCTGTCGAACTTTTTCGATTGCGGCTACACGTTGGATTGCTTCGGCTTGGGTGCCGAAGGGTTCTATCCTGAGGATTGGGTAGGAGGTTGCGAACTGGAGATGGGCACCGCCCAGTTGGAAGAACCACGCGTGTTCTCCATCGCCCCGAACCCATCGCATGGTAATGTGTTCATTGCCGGCCTCCGCGCTGGTTCGCAGGTGACCGTTTCGGACGCGACAGGGCGCACGGTACTGGCTCAACGCTCCTCGACGGATCGCCTGCAACTGGACGTATCCGCCCTGCCCAACGGCTGCTACGTGGTCACGAGCGATGGCCGCACAGCCCGTCTCTACGTGGCGCACTGAAAAGTGCTTACTGGGCAAGAGCCAATTCGGGTGTGCTTTCGCGGCGGTGCAGGAACTTCACCGTGCTGAAGAACTTGTAGTACATGGCGCGCATGAACTCCGGGCGGTCCACGCCGCCGGCCTTGAGCGCGCGACGGTGGCCGTACCAGATGGCGTGGATGGTGCAGAACAAGAGGAAGGAGTAGAGGAGCAGTGAAACCGCCTTGTTATAGAAACGCTTGCGCTGGAAGATCATCCACATGCGCTCGTTCTGGAACTTGATGTGGTGCGCCTCGTCGATGAGGATGTCGGTGCAGACCTGCTTGAGCAGCGGGCAGCGCGTGGCATCGTGCAGGGCCTGGTAGAAGACCTGCGCGGCGCTCTCCACGATGATCACGGAGATGGTCCACAGTTCCATGCTGCGGTTGAAGTAGCGCACCTTCCGAAAGAGCGTGTCGCCCCAGTCTGCGCGCGCGCGCTGGGCGCCGATGAGGTCGATGTAGCGGCCGAGGTTCGCGCCGTGTTTCTGCTCCTCGCGGATGAACTGCTGCACGGCGGCCACGTAGCGCGGGTCGCCGATGCGCGATGCGTAGCGCCCCGCAGCGGCCAGCAAGTGGCGACCATCGCTGGTCTCGCCCAGCTGCCAGGCTTTCAGGGAATACAGGATGCGCTCCTTCTCTTCGGTGGTGATGGCGGGCGCCATTGACCAGTCGACGCGCTGGACAGTAAGGTTCTGACGGAAGTGCTGCTCCCAGAAAGCCGATGAATGGACCATGACGGGTTGGATTTACGCTGCAACCGTCGTCCGTCGCCCGCTATTGCGCGCGGCTGAACCTTTAACCTTCATTCACGCTTTCTACCCCACACCGTTCCGCGATGCGTGATTGGCTACCGGGGTTCAGCATGCGGATCAGCCTTCGTTCGTTCGTGATGTGTTTCCTGGGCGATAGGGGACGATGAACAGCCATCTTTGCTTCATGGTTCACCGGTGCGCTTTGCTCTTAGCGATGGTCATTCTATTCGGGGCCTGCGCGAGGATCACGGAGCCGGTCACCTTGGGCAGCTATTACGTAGAGAATCTCACGGGCGCGCCGCTCCGCGTCGAGGCCACCACGCTTTTCGGCGATTCGTCCGTGCTAAGCGATAGCGTCCCATCGGGAGAGTCCACCTTGTTCCTGGAGGTATCGGAAGGCTCCGGGGGCCATGTGCTGCCGAGCAATTTCCTTCGGACCTTTGAGGTGCATGGAGCCGACAGCACCGGAAGCCAGGTCGTGCTGTACGCGGGTGTGCACAACACCGATTGGGTCGTTGTGGACCGCAGTCCGCGGCGCGTGGATCTGTTGCTGCGCATCGACTAGCCGGTCATTCCTGTTGGAAGGAATCCTGTCCTGTGCCATAATCCCGGCAACGGATGGGGTCAACCGTGCGTCACTCCGGGTACATTGGCCAACGAATCCAATCCTCAATGAGAACCACCCTGCTCCTCGCCGCATGTGCCGCCACCCTTTCGACCACGGTCAGCGCGCAGGGCACCTGCGTTAGCGCCATCGCCATCACGCCGGGCATTCATACCGTGCCGACCCTGACGGGCACGCCTCCGAGCACCTTGTGCGTTGGCGGTCCGTTGGCTGCCGCGGGTGCCTGGTACCGCTACACGGCCACCCACGACACCATGGTGATGGTGAGCAGCAATGTCACCGGGTTCCCGAACGTGGATACGCGCCTGCATGTGTATGTGGGTTCCTGCGCCGGGTTGATCTGCCATGCGGGCGATGATGATTCGGGGCCTGGTTATTCTTCCATCAGCTCGTTCCAGGTGTTGGCGGGCGTCACCTATTACATCGCATGGGATAGCTACTGGACCCCTTCGGGCTTCACCTTCCAACTCGTCCAGTTGAACGTTCCCGGTCCGCCACAGGGGGCCGTCACCTTTTCGCCAACACCGATTTCCGGCGCTGGTGGAATCATGGGCGTGGTAGACATGAACAACGATGGCCGTGATGACGCGATCACGCCGGGATACACCAGCTTCATCATCAACCACCAGCAGGCCGGAGGCGGATTCGTGCCCACCACCTATCCGACCACCCCGGCGGACAACACGGCCTCCTGGAGCTTCGCCATCGGCGATTTCGACAGCAACGGGCACCGCGACCTGCTTTACGGCGGTGGGAGCGGGGCCACCTTCATGAAGGCCAATCCCACAGGAACCGCTTACACCGAGGTCACCTTCTTGCAATACATCTTCTGCCAGCGGACCAATTTCGTCGACCTGAACAACGACGGCCACCTCGATGCCTTCAGCTGCCATGATGTGGATGCCAACGTCGGCTTCATCAACGATGGCAACGGCAACCTGGTCTTTACCCAGGGCGGCTACGGCACCTCCTGCGGCAACTACGGCTCCATCTTCACCGATTACAACAACGATGGCGCGGTGGACCTCTTCGTGGCCAAGTGCGGCTGCGACCCCCTCGACCTGCTCATGTGGAACAATGGAAGCGGCGCCTTCTTCAATGTGGCCCCCGCGCAGGGCATGAGCGATGGGCACCAGAGCTGGAGCAGCGCCTGGGGCGATTTCGACAACGATGGCGACATGGATGTGCTCATCGGGGCCAGCAGCAGCGGCTACCACAAACTCATGCGCAACGATGGCGTGGGCAACTTCACCAATGCCACCATCGGCAGCGGCATGGAGACCTTCGCCGGGCAGAGCATCGAATGGACGGCGCACGACTTCAACAACGATGGCTGGATCGATGTGCTCGGTGGCGGCGCGATGCACTACAACAATGGCGATGGCACCTTCAGCCACGATGCCTCCGCGCCGGGCAACCAAGCCATCGGCGACCTGAACCACGACGGCTTCCTTGACATTGCCACCAGTTCCGGGTACCTCCGCAACAACGGCAATGCGAACAATTGGATCCGCATCAATCCCGTCGGCGTGGCGAGCAACCGCGATGCGATCGGTGCCCGCGTGATCATTACCAGCGCGCTTGGCACGCAGATCCGCGACATCCGCAGCGGCGATGGCTTCGCGTTCATGAGCTTCATCGGCGCCCATTTCGGCCTCGGGCAGGACACCGAGGTGGAATCCATGACGATCCAGTGGCCGAGTGGCAACGTCGACGTGATCGAGCATCCGGCCATCAACACAGCGCATACGGTGGTGGAAGGCACCTTCAGCAGCATCCCGGCTGCTGCTGCTTCAGCATTCAGCGCAGGTCCGAATCCCACCACAGGCATGCTGGTGCTCACCGGCTCTCCCATGAACACCGCCGTCGAGATTCTTGACGCAACCGGTAAGCTCGCGCTCGCAACGCGCAGCCACGGTGGTCAATTGGATGTTTCCGCATTGGCTCCGGGCAGTTACCTGCTGCGTGTGCGGGATGGCGAGGATTGGTTGCAGACGCGGTTCGCCAAGCACTAACACTGGCTTGCCTCACCGGACGTTCGTTCGGCTGGTGATGCGATCTTCGCGAGGCTGACCTTGATCAACCATCAAGACAACCCATGATGAGACTACGCCTCCTCCTGAAGATTTGCCTCATTGCACCGTGCGCCGCGAACGCGCAGTTGGTGATCAATGAGGTGGACTACGACCAGCCCGGCACCGACGCTACGGAGTACATCGAACTGCGTAACTCCGGCGGGACGGTCTTCCCGCTCCAGTATGTGCAAGTGGTCATGGTGAACGGCAATGCCGGTGGCGCGGCCGTGTACCGCACGTTGAACGGCACGTCCTGGCCGGCGCTTCCTGCTGGCGGCTACTTCGTGATCTGCGCCAACGCAGCAACGCCCAACTGCAACGAGGTGGTTACACCTGCCACCAACCTCATCCAGAATGGGTCCCCGGATGCCATCGCCTTGGTGCTCACGGAACCGACGCCCACCATCATTGACGCACTCAGTTACGGCGGCAGCGTGCCGGGCTACACGGAAGGTGATGGCACCTCGGCAGAGGACACCAACATCTCACCGGGCGTGAGCATAGGCCGGTATCCAGATGGAACGGACACCGACAACAACGCCACCGATTTCCGGCTCATGTGCAGCACCCCGGGCCAAGCGAATGTCATTGATCCCGTGCAATGCGATCTCAGCACCGCGTTGCCTGCGGCCGCTCCCGCTCCCGTTCAAGGCCTCCTCGTGTTGCCCTCACCGGATGGGACCGGCGTTCTGGTATTCGATGCGAACGCCGCAGGTGAGCGCGTGGCCTTGGACCTCTTCGCGGCCGATGGCTCGTGGGTCGCCTCCCGAGGTGCCACCACCGCCCAGCGGATCTCCTGGCAGGTGGACTTGTCCGGGCTGCGCGGGCGTCTGCTGCTGGTGCGAATCACTTCGCCAACACGGCAGGAGACGCGCCGGTTCGTGCTTCCGTAATCGGCATTCAGGACCGATCAACATCGGTTCGTTGGTGATCGACTGCATGTCGCCTCCAACGGCTTTGTGCGCCTCCGGATCTTGGCGGCATGACAGCGGCGGTGTTTGAAGCGCGGTACAACCGCATCCTGCGGTCGCGGGAGCAGGGATATGAGGAGCTCAGCGATTTCCTCGGGCGGAAGTCAGATTTGGGACCTTTGGTCCGCCTCGGTCTGTTGCGCCGCCGCGAAGTGAACAATGAGTACCAGCGCTACCACGGCTACCTGCCTACACCCGCAGCGGAGGACCTCTTCCTGTATATCCCGGAGAAGGAACTGATACTTATCCGTCCGGGCCAGAGCGCTGCGCTCTTCGCAATGTTGAAGAAGGATCCAGCTCCGAAGGCCGTCTTCAAGCCTACATACACGGAACCAACCCAGGAGCAGTTCGATGCACTGCGGACGCAGCGCGAGCAGGCCGGTCGGGATGTCTGGCAGGCGCAGCGTTGCGAACAGCTCCAGAAGGCCCTGCTCTCCGGGCACATGGATATCAGGACATTCACCAAACGGACCGGGTTGGGCGAGGGGGTGCTCCTGCGTCTGGAGCTTTGCAAGCCTCGTTTGGACAAGACGCACGACCGCGCATTGGCGCTGGCACCCACTAAGGAAGGTGCTCGGTTCATGACGCTCCTTCAACCGTGGGAGCTACTGCTGGTGAAACCCGGAATGGAACTCCCGCTCTTCGAGCGCTGCGACCCAGACCAGGCTGGATACTGGTGCACCCTGCCCTAGCAGCAGGGGCGGACAAGACCTTCCGGTTCGGCCGTGATAGGGCTGAAGTTCAGGGAATACCGTTAGATTCGCGGCCCCGTTTCCCCCCGCCGCTTGTTGGCGGGACCGGGATAGTCCAGGCAGGGGAGCCCTGGGCTGAACCTGTCGAACCCTTTCGGACAGCGCCCCCTTGGTCCGGGATACAAGTTGAAACGAGTCAACATGTCTACTGTCGAGAACAACAAGGTCACCTTCGCCGAGCCTCCCACCGATTTCGATTGGGCGGGCCTGGAAGATGACAAGAAGGCCTTGGGCGCCGATGCGCACAAGAGCATGGAGGATGCCTACGAGAAGACCCTGAGCAGCATCTCCGAGAAGGAGGTCCTCATGGGCACCGTGGTGGGCATGAACAAGAAAGAGGTGGTGATCAACATCGGCTACAAGTCCGAAGGCGTGGTCCCCATCAGCGAGTTCCGCTACAAGCCCGACCTCGCCATCGGCGACCAAGTCGAGGTGTACATCGAGAAGCAGGAGGACAAGGGCGGCCAGATGGTGGTGAGCCACAAGACCGCGCGCGTGCACAACGCGTGGGGAAAGGTGAACCACGCGATGGAGACCAACGAGATCATCACGGGCTTCGTGAAGTGCCGCACCAAGGGCGGCCTCATCGTGGACGTGTTCGGCATCGAGGCCTTCCTGCCCGGCTCGCAGATCGACGTGAAGCCAATCCGCGACTACGACCAGTTCGTGGGCAAGAACATGGAGTTCAAGGTCGTCAAGATCAACCAGGAGTTCAAGAACGTGGTGGTCAGCCACAAGGCGCTGATCGAGGCGGAACTCGAGGCGCAGAAGAAGCAGATCATCGGCGGCCTGGAGAAAGGCCAGGTGCTCGAGGGTACCGTCAAGAACATCACCAGCTATGGTGTGTTCGTGGACCTGGGCGGCGTGGATGGCCTCATCCACATCACCGACCTGGCCTATGGCCGCGTGAGCCATCCAGAGGAGGTGGTGAAGCTTGACGACAAGATCAACGTGGTGATCCTGGACTTCGACGACGAGAAGCGCCGCATCGCCCTTGGTCTGAAGCAACTGCTGCCGCACCCGTGGGATGCGCTGAGCGCCGACATGAACGCCGGCGACAAGGTGAAGGGCAAGGTGATGGTGATCACCGACTACGGCGCATTCGTGGAGGTGGCCCCCGGCGTGGAAGGCCTGCTGCATGTGAGCGAGATGAGCTGGAGCCAGCACCTGCGCAGCCCGAAGGACTTCCTGAAGGAACAGCAGGAGATCGAGTGCGTGATCCTCAACATCGACCGCGAGGAGCGCAAGATGAGCCTCGGCATGAAGCAGCTGAGCACCGATCCCTGGGCCGACATCGAGTTCAAGTACCCGGTGCGCAGCAAGCACACCGCCAAGGTCCGCAACTTCACCCACTTCGGCATCTTCGCCGAGCTGGAGGAGGGCGTGGATGGCCTCATCCACATCAGCGATCTGAGCTGGACGAAGCGCATCAAGCACCCGAGCGAGTTCTGCGCCATCGGCGACAGCGTGGAGGTGATGGTGCTCGAGGTGGACAAGGACAATCGCCGCCTCAGCCTCGGGCACAAGCAGGTGGAGGAGAACCCCTGGGAGGTGTTCGCCACCGTGTTCACGCCAGGCAGCGTGCATGAAGGCACTCTCACCGGCCGGGCAGGGCAGAACTTCGTGGTGAGCCTGCCCTACGGCGTGGAAGGCGCCGTCACCGCCAAGCACTTGAAGAAGGCCGATGGCAGCAAGGCGGAGCTCGAGGAGAAGATGCCGTTCATGGTGCTCGAGTTCAACGCCGATGCGCGCCGCATCGTGCTGAGCCACACCCGCACCTTCGAGGACGGTGATGAGCCGATGGAGACCGTGAGCAAGGGCAAGCGTACCCGCAAGGAAGGCGAGACGGGCGCCAGCAGCGCCAGTGTGAGGAGCGTGAACGACAAGGTGGAGAAGAGCACCTTGGGCGACCTCAGCGTGTTGAGCGACCTGAAGAGCACCATGGAGAAGGGCGAGCGCGGCACCAAAGCCAAGAAGAGCGACGAAGAGGCCGAAGGCGAAGAAGCCTGAAGCGCGGACTGATACGGATGCGAAGCCCCCGGCCACCGGGGGCTTCGTCGTTCACCAAGGCGCCCCGTTATCTTCGGCGCGTTCCGCTCGGGCGGGAAGTGCGATGAAACCGGTGACCCTCTTGGCGAGCAAGGCCTTCGGCCTCACGGTCACGCGGCTTTGTCATCAGCTCATCGAGGATCATGGGAAGCTGGAGGGCCTGGCCCTCATCGGCCTGCAACCGCGCGGTGTGCTCCTTGCCCGTCGGCTCCGCGACGAGCTGCGGAGCATCATCGGGCAGCAGCATCATGCCTATGGCGAGCTGGACATCACCTTCCACCGCGATGATTTCCGGCATCGGGCCACGCCGGCCACGCCCAGTGTCACCGCGCTCGATTTCGATTTGGAGGGACGCAAGGTGGTGCTCGTGGATGATGTGCTCTACACCGGCCGGAGCATCCGCGCCGGGCTCGATGCGCTGCTGGCCTTCGGTCGTCCTTCATCCGTTCACCTGCTCGTCCTCATCGACCGGCGGTTCAGCCGGGAACTGCCCATCCAATCGGACTATGTCGGCAAGTGGGTGGACAGCATCGGCGACCAGCGGGTGACGGTGGAGTGGAAGGAAATCGACGGGCAGGACCGTGTGATCCTGCACACCAGCGATGGCGGTGGCCGCGTCGCATCAGGCATCGCCAAGGGATCAACCGCTGATCAATGAGCCTGAAGACCAAGTCCCCCAGTACACCACCAAGCGACCAGCTGAGCGTGGAGCATCTCCTGGGCATCAGGGACCTGGGCGCTGCCGATATCGAGCTCATCTTCCGGACGGCGGATGGCTTCAAGGAGGTGCTGGGACGACCCATCAAGAAGGTGCCTTCGCTGCGCGACATCACCATCGCCAACCTGTTCTTCGAGAGCAGCACGCGCACACGCGTGAGCTTCGAGCTGGCGGAGCGTCGCCTCAGCGCGGATGTGGTGAACTTCAGCAGCGGCGGTAGCAGCGTGAGCAAGGGGGAGACGTTGGTGGATACGGTGAATAACATCCTGGCGATGAAGGTGGACATGGTGGTGATGCGCCATCCCGACCCCGGCGCCGCGCAGTTCCTGAGCCGCCATGTGGATGCCCGGATCGTGAACGCAGGTGATGGCACGCACGAGCATCCGACGCAGGCGCTGCTCGATGCCTACAGCATCCGAGAGAAGCTCGGACGCGTGCGCGGCGTGAAGGTCCTGATCGTGGGCGACATCCTGCACAGCCGTGTGGCCCTCAGCAACATCTTCTGCCTGCAGATGCTCGGCGCCGAGGTGATGCTCTGCGGTCCCAGCACCCTCATGCCCAAGCACATCGACGCGCTGGGCGTGAAGGTGGAGCGCGATCTCGACAAGGCCTTGCGCTGGTGCGATGTGGCGAACATGCTGCGGATCCAGCTGGAGCGGCAGAACGGCGATGGCATCGCCAACTTCCCGAGCCTGCGGGAATACGCCATGCTCTACGGGCTGGATATCGAACGCTACCAGAGGATCGGCCGCGATGTGGTCATCATGCATCCCGGGCCCATCAACCGCGGCGTGGAGGTCACCAGCGAGGTCGCGGATCATGCCAACAGCATCATCCTGGACCAGGTCGAGAATGGCGTCGCCATCCGCATGGCTGTGCTGTACCTGCTGGCGGCCCGTATCCCACGAACCGGTGTTTGAAAGTGCGGGCGCTCCGGGCGTTGCATAGCCAAGGAGCGCCTGACTATCTTTGACCGGAAGCCTTTTCCCATGAACTTCACCATCGAGGACAAAGGGCGGTACACGCTCGTGACCAGCAACGTGGACAAGCTGGACACCACCTGCGCGCCCGAATTGAAGAGTGAACTCGTCTATCTCAACAAGACGGGGGTGCGCAACGTCATCATCGATCTCACCGCGACGCGTTACTGTGATTCCTCGGGGCTCAGCGCGCTGCTCGTGGCGAACCGACTATGCAAGAGCGTGAACGGCGGCCTTGTGGTCTGCGGTTTGCAGGAAGCCGTTCAGAAGCTGGTGCAGATCTCGCAGTTGGAGACCGTGCTCTCCATCACGCCCACGGCTGCTGAAGCGGTGGATCTGCTGTACATGGAGGAGATTGAGAAGGACGTGAACAAAGGACAGTGAACCGACAATCATGAGCAGAACGCTACTCGCCACCGTATTCGCCTTCGCCTGTGCCGCTGCAATCGCACAGCCATGCACGCCCAATCCGCTCTATGCGGATAGCGTCTTCGGCGTTTGGCCGGATACCACGCAGAACTTCATGCCCGGCCAGTTGGGTATGCCCTACTCGCAGGACCTGAACCTGATTGTGCCAGTGAATGCCCAGGACATCGATCCGACCTTTCCTGCGGTTCAGATTGATTCAGTGGTGTTCGATGGGGTTACCGGGCTTCCGGCCGGGCTCACCGTCGCATGCGCGTCACAGACCCCAGCTCCATGCACCTATCTGCCATCGGTGCTCGGCTGCGGAGTGGTCCAAGGGACACCGTCGGAAGCAGGGTTGTTCGAACTGACGCTGAATGTGACAGGGTACTTCACCTTGTTCGGAAACCCAATTCCGTATCCCCTCAGCTTCACGGGCTACCGCATCTTCATTCTTGATCCCACGGCTGTGGCCGAGCTGGCGCCGATTGGACTGGCGAGCGTTCGCAACGTGCCGAACCCGTTCAGCAACCGAACCATGATTGAGTTCCAGCTCGCGCGCGCCAGTGATGTCAAGCTGCGTATCTTCAATCTGCTGGGCGAGGAGCTGTGGAGTCACCGCACCCAAGGCAAGGCTGGCGCGAACCGCGTACCATATGAAGGGGGCACCTTGCAGGAAGGCGTTTACCTGCTCAAGGTCGAGAGCGGCCGTGAGGCCTTCACCGGGCGCATGATGGTGAACCGGTGAGCATAGTGAAGTAACACTGATTGAAGGCCCCTATCGGGGCCTTCTTCCTTCCATGGCCCACCGCCGATTCGAGCTGATCACCTTGGGCACGGGCGCGGCCCTTCCTGCGCGTGGCCGATACCCGACCGCGCAACTGCTGACGGTTCATGAGGAGCCTTACCTTATTGATTGCGGGGAGGGTACCCAGGAGCGCCTTCGCGCCGTCGGGGCCAACTTCTCCCGGATCGGCCACATCTTCATCAGCCATCTGCATGGCGATCACTATCTCGGCCTAATGGGGCTCATCAGCTCGATGCACCTCATGGGCCGCACGCGTACGCTCCTCGTCCATGGTCCCCCGCCCCTCCAGGAGATCATAGAGGTGCAACTGCGCGCTTCGCGGACCTTCCTGCGCTACCAGTTGGAGTTCAGACCGCTTGAACCCGTGAGCGGTCGCATGGCCTGGCAGGATGAGCGCGTGACAGTGACGCTGTTGGCGCTGCGGCACCGCATCCCCTGCACGGGCTTCCTCTTCGAGGAGAGCCAGGCGCTGCGTCCGTTGCGCAAGGACTGCCTGCCCCTGATACCGACGCACATGCGGGCGCGCATCAAGGAAGGAGAGGATCTGGTGCAGTCCGATGGCTCGGTCACAGCGAATGCCGTCCTCACGCACGAGCCGCCACCACCACGGCGGTATGCCTACTGCTCGGATACCGCCTATGCGCCGGAACTGCTCTCATACCTGAAGGAGGTGGACCTCCTCTACCACGAGGCCACATTCACACGGCAGTTGGCGCGGCGCGCGAAGGAGACCATGCACTCCACTGCTGCCGAGGCCGCGACCATGGCCCGCGATGCTGGTGCGCGCAGGCTGCTGCTCGGTCATTTCAGCTCGCGCTACAAGAGCACCGATGAACTCTTGTCCGAAGCCCAAGCCATCTATCCGGATGCCGAGGTGAGCGAGGAGGGTGCGGTGTATTCGATCAACGAACGAACGATCGTGTAGAACAAGCTCGCCGGTCGTTCTGAGAAGTCGGGTACATTCGCCCGCTATCTGGAATGATTCCAAACTGGAAATGAGCCCGATCAAGTTGCTGCTGGCCGATCATGGGGAACTGGCGATCGTTGGACTGCGCGCGGTTTTCGAGGTGAGCGATCAAGTGCAAGTGGTGGGCGCCGCGCGGGATGGCATCGCGTTGCAGGCCTTGTTGGTGAGGCACAGGCCCGATGTCGTGCTGATGGATCATGTATCCGGAGGTTTCAGCGCGCGCGACATACGCGATGGCATCAAGCGATCGCGCCGCACCCGATTCGTCGCCATCACGCATGATCCGTCGCCGATGATGGTGCTTCACGCGGTGAAGGCCGGTGCCTTGGGTTATGTGAAGAAGGATTGCGACCTGAAGGAGATCCACGATGCGGTGGTGAGCACGGCCGCAGGCGACCGCTACTTCTGCGGAAAGGTGCTGGAAACGCTGCGTCGGGCAGGACACGATGCGGAGCGTTTCATCGCCGAGCCGCTCTCATGCGCGCCGGTCACGCTCAGTGAGCGCGAGTGCGAGATCATCGGGTTGATCGCCGAGGGCAAGTCCTATACGCGGATCGCCGACCAGCTGCACTTGAGCGCGCACACCATCACCACGCACCGGCGCAACATCATGCAGAAGCTTGGCGTGAACAGTACGGCTGCCGTCGTGCTCTACGCGGTGCGCAATGGGCTGGCCAGCCCCAATCATTTCCTTTTCAACGCGGGCCAATGAGGCCGTCGGGGCCATCTTAGCGGCATGGCCCTGCTCATCGCCGAGATCGGCGGCAGCTCCTCCCGTTGGGCGTTCCTCGATGGAGGCGTGACGGAGTCCGTGCTGCCGCTCACAGGCGAGTCGATGCCCGGGCTGAATCCGCTGAGCGGCGATCCTGTGCGCTTCGCCCAAGGTGTGTCGTCCTATTTCAACCAGCGGCTGCCGCGGGCCTTGGAAGCCCGGCGCATCATCGCCTACGGTGCCGGATGCGGGACGCCGGAGCGCGCGGCCACCATGCAGAGCGCCATCCAGCAGGTTTGGACCTCGGCTTCCATTTCGGTGCGCACGGACCTGGAAGGAGCCGCTCGTGGGCTTTGGGGCGCCGACCCCGGCCTTGTCCTTGTGCTCGGCACGGGATCGAATATGGGCTGGTACGATGGGGACCGGGTCCATCAGTCCATGCCTTCCCTCGGTTATGTGCTCGGCGATGAGGGGAGCGGGGCTGATATCGGCCGCACGCTGCTGCAGGATGCCTTCTACCGACGCATGCCAGAGGATATCAGCATCAGCCTTTTCGGACTTGAGGGTCCGTCGGTCACGACAGTCCTTGAAGAGGTGTACCGTTCACCATTCCCGTCGCGCGCGCTTGCGGTGTACGCCGGACGCCTGTCGGCGTTGACCGAGCATGGGTACGTGCGGGAATTGATCACGGCCCGGTTCCACGCCTTCATTGAGGCATTCAAGCCATTCCATTCCTTGGAGCAGCGCGCGGCCGTGCGTGCCACGGGATCCGTGGCCTGGGGATTCCAAGAGATCCTGTCGGCCTGCCTGCTGGAGCACGGTATGGAACTGCTCGCTGTGGAGCGCGATCCGCTCAACGGACTGGTACGCTGGCATCGCCAACGGCCGGCGTAGCGGGCCGGACCAGCCGGACGAACCGTTCGAGCGCGGCGCGGTTCGCAGGGCTGTGCACGGAACGCAGGACACGGTCGCGCTCCACGCGCGTCAGGTGCCAGCTCAGGGAGATGCGCTCCTCCTCATCGTGGCGGAGCTGCACGTCGACCACTTGAAGCGGCGCGCTGCCCGCGGGCTCGAAGAGCCGCAGCATGAGGTCGTAGTCCTGATCTTGCACGCGCACGAAGTTGTCGTACACGTTGCCCACCGGATCGAGCACACGGCCTAGGAGCGAGGCACTGCTCGGCTTCACTTCCAGCTCCTTCTGGGTATCGCGCAGCTGAAGCACCACCACACCACTGGTGTTCGCTTCGATCCACGTTCGGAATGTGCTCAGGTACGAAAGCGTGGCGCGATAGCCGTAATTGTCGCGCACGCCGGCATCCATCACCCGCATCGCCGGCTCGCTGGGCAACGTGGTGATCGGGGTGATATAAGGGAAGCTGGCATTCATACGCAGCGCGCTGGTGAGCTTCAGGTTGTCCGGGTCGTGCGCGGCGAAGAACCGTCGGAACTCCACGGCCTCCGCCTGACTCTGCAGGTTCACTCCGGCGGCCGGTGTGATGGCCGTGAGGAACGCGACTGGCTGCGCGGCGATCACCACACGACGGCCGTCGTTGATGCTCACCGGGCTCACCACCAGCATCGGTGTACGAGCCGCCTGCTCATCAACGGCGAAATCGCCCAGGCGCACATCCAGCAGCCCACGTGTGTTCGCGTTCAAGCGACGCTCGAAAGCTTCGGCGCGGTCCAGCGTGTACCGCCGTTCGCCATCCTCCACATGGCGGTACCGGATGAACATGTCGTTCGTGACGAAGCTGAAGGCGATCGGATTCAGCATGTCGCCTGAGATCTCCTGGAGCACTGCATGGTCGAAGCGGTCCTTGGCACCGTTGCGGGCATCCGCCAGATCGTACTGGCGATAGTAAGCGGCGCCGATCACCCCGCCGGAGGAACCGGTCATGAGCACGGCGCGTTCCATCAATGTGCCCCCCAGCATGCTATCGGCCGCCTGCAGGCACCGGTACGACCAGAGCATGCTGCGGAGCCCGCCGCCGCTGGTGGTGATCACCACGAGTTTCGGCTTGCCTCCTTCCGGAAGGAAGCGCTGGTTGTTGGCCTTCCAGCGCTCCAACGTGGTGAGCATTGCCCGGGCATCGGCGGTGGCCGCCGCGGTGTCGTTCGCGAGGCGCGTGAGGTTCGCGCGGTCATAGACCGACGCCGGCGCGCTATAGTCGAGGCCGTAGGCATGCGTGTCGTAGAGGAACCGTTCGCTGCGCTGGCTCACGAGGTTGAGCCCCACGATCAGCAGCAGCAGCACGGTGCCGGTCCATCCCTGCATCCAGCTGAAGAGGGCGCTGATGAGCATGAGCAGCATGGTGAAGAGCAGGAAGGCGCTGGCGCCTGCGGGGATGGCGAACAGCGCCACGTTGCTGAAAGCCCCCAGCGCGATGAAGGTGACGATGAGCACCACTTCGAAGATGGAGCCGTTGATGTGATTCTGCCAGAGCACGTCGCGGAGGAGCTCCTGGTCGTAGTGCGAGCTGCTCCGGGCCAGCATGATCCGGAGGCGCGGCGTGAGGTAGGTCTCCACACGCCATTTCTCCGAGCGCTGCTGCCGTCGCAGCCACCGCATGGCCTTTCGTTTCTCCTGCGGGCGATGGGGCGGCTCATCATGCTGCGGGCCCAGGATGTCCATGAGCGGTTCGGCTGGGCGGTACTCCTCGGCTGGTTTCCCCAGCAGCTTGATGATGTCGGTGTTGGTGCGGGTGAAGTAGAGCAGCGCGAAGCCCATGAACAGCAGGATGCCCATGACCAGGCCTGCCATGTGGAGCGCGACACGCGACCAGGGGACGAGTTCCTGCGCGTGCTGGAACCGCGCGGCGCAGAACAGGTAGGTGAGCACGAAGGCGACCGGGATGATCGCGTTGTTGACGTTGAACTTCAGGAACGGCCGGGCAATGGTGGCGATGAACGGGAAGCGGTAGCCGTGCATCACGTAGCTGTACAGATTGAAAGCTGTGATGAAGCCGCCCAGCGCGAAGCCGGTGATGAGGTGGGAGAAAAGGCTGACCCGGCCGAAATACTCCGGGAAGAGGAAGAGGTAGGGCACCCCGTACTTCACACCAAGGCTCTCGGTCACATAACCGAAGAGCAGCAGCCAAGCCAGCAGGAGCATGTGGTTCTTCTTCAGGTGCAGCAGCAGGAGCTGCAACGGGAAGAAGTAGAGCACGCGGCGCCACCATGGGCGAACGGTATGTCTTGCGGTCATGATGGCGCGGGCGATCACACCAATGATACGGCCGTAGCGCGTTGCGTGTTGTGCCAGCCGGCACTCCTCATCAACGGTCGTGGGTTGGTCAGATGGGCTTATACGGCCCCGTGATTGGCAACCGCCACTCAGAACCGCGCTACACCTTGGCGAGGGTCAGCGCCATCACTTCGGCTTCCAGCTGCTCTGCCACGGACTTCAATGCTTCGGCTTTCTTCAGCACGTCGTCCTTGAAGGCGGCATCGTCGAGCCCTGCACAGTTGATGCGCACGTTGAGGTAGGCCCCCAGCGCGCCGGTGCGTGCGCACAACGCGCCCACGCCTGCGTCGCTCACGCTCGCGGGCAGGCCGTGTTCGGCCATCGCCTTCATCAGCCCCATGCTCTCCACGCACACCTGCATGGTGCGCAACGGCGTATTGATGGCGCCTTTCGTGGCCTCCGTGATGGCCGTCTTGCGTGCTTTCTTCTCCTCGTCGCTTCCCTTGGGCAGGCCCATGGCAGCCATGATACGGTCGAAGGCGCGCGTATCCTCATCCACCAAGAGGAGCAACTCATGGCGGAGGTTCTCGCCTTTCACGGCCCAGTCGCTGAACTCCTTCCAGCGATCATCCCACCCGCGCTTGTGGGCGCTGAGGTTGGCGACCATCGTGCCCAGCGCCACTCCGAGCGCACCCACGTATGCGGCCACGGATCCACCGCCCGGGGCCGGGCTCTCGCTGGCTGTCTCCTCGCTGAAGCGCTTAAGGTCCATTCGAACCAGACGCTCCTGGCCCGGCTCCTCCAGCATGTATTCGATCACTTTCTTCTGCGGGTCGAAGGGGCCGAGGTCATCCAAGCCGAGCGACTTCACGGCGATCTTGATCTTCTCGCGCTCGGGGATGCCGAGGCTGCGCTCTTGACGTGCTGGTAGAAGTCGGCTGCATCGAGCAACGCCTGCTTCGGGATCAGGCCCACCAGTTCGCTGCCGGTGACGCGGATTCCACGCTCGCTCGCGCTCGTGCATGCTTCATCAAAGGCGATGTGTACCGGTGTAATCGTGATGTCTGTAAGGTTGAGGGAGAGTTGAGCGATGCCGTATTCCTCGATGTACCAGCCGATCCCCTTCACGCTTTTCAGTTTGCCTGGCACTTGAAGCTCGCTGCCATCGGATTGCTTCACCTTTCGGCCCGCCTCGCGTATGTCGAATGCGATGGCGTTGGCGCGGCGCGTGCTCGTGGTGTTCAGGTTCACGTTGTACGCTACCAGGAAATTGCGCGCACCGATGGCGAGGGCACCGCTCCGCGCCACGCTGTCGTTGAATTCCGCCGGGCCGAAGTCGGGCTTCCACGCAGCATCCCTCAGCTTCTTCGGCAGGCCTTCATACTCACCGCTCCGGTTGTTGGCCAGGTTGCGGCGCTTCTCCTCGCTCGCCGCTGCTTCATACAGGTATACCGGTATGGCGAGTTCCTTGCCCACGCGCTGACCGAGCTTCCTCGCATATGCGGCGCACTCCTCCATGCTCACGCCGCTGATGGGCACCAGCGGACACACATCCGTGGCTCCGAAGCGCGGGTGCTCGCCCTTATGGCCGTGCATGTCGATCAGCTCCTGCGCCTTACGGATCAAGCGGAAGGCGGCCTCGCACACCGGCTCAGGCTCTCCCACGAAGGTGATCACCGTACGATTCGTCGCCTTGCCGGGGTCCACGTCGAGCAGGCGAACGCCTTCCACGGTCTCCACCACGGCGGCGATGGCGTCGATCTTGGCACGGTCGCGGCCCTCGCTGATATTGGGCACGCATTCGATCAGGCGGCGTTGCATGGCTGGCTTCGGATTGAGGGCGCCAAATCTAGCGAGCGCTTCCCCGGGAGGCCATGCGACCAGCAATGCGCGAAACTCGTCGCTTAACCACCCGGCGCGTCGCCACCGCTTACGGCCACAGCACGCTCATCCCGTTGTTCAGCATATGCAGCAGCACGGGCACCCAGATGGAACCGCTACGGGACCGCGCATAGCCGAGCGCGATGCCCATGGGCAGGATGAGCAGCATGATGGGCAGGCTGTACTGCAGGTGCATGAGCGCGAATACGCCGGCCGTGATCGCCACGCTCATGTGCTCGTCGGCGATGTGCCGTAGCGTGCCGAAGAGGAGGCCGCGCAGCAGCAGTTCCTCGAAGAGCGGGCCGAGCAGCACCACGCCGATGACGAGCAAAGGCCAGTTGGTGGTGCTGCCCACGACCTTCTCCATGAAGTCTGTATCGAAGGCCGGTACGAATTGCGCGAGCAGCTCGATGCCCAGCATGATGCCGGCGAAGAGGCCGAACCATTTGAGGAATTCCTTGGGTTTGGGCAGCTTCAGACCGAGCAGCAGCCCGACGCGGTCGCGCTTCCACCGCCAGCAGGCGAACAGGATGAGCACCGAGCAGATGCCGCCGCTCCACGCGGACTCCTTGCCCACCAGATCGCCATTGAAGGCCAGGTCCTGAAGGCGCTGCTGGAAGAGGGGATCCTGGAACCAGCTGAAGGAGAAGGATTCGCCCTGCAGCTCCGGGGTACGGTCGATCACGCCTTTCACCAACGCGACGCTCTGCACACCGAAGAACGCCAGCATCGTGATGGCGAAGAGCGCAACGCCCATGGAGAACTCCAGGCCGGGTGGTCGGCCGGGCTCCAAGGGCATGAAATCACTGGAGCGCTGCTCCGGAGCGGACGGGCTTTCCATCTATCAGCACGGTATCGATGTGGTCGGTTCCGAAGGCGTAAGGGAGGTAGGCCAGCGAAGGCGCCTCTTTGGTGATGATCAGGCTGGCGCGTTTGCCCACGGTGAGGCCGCCGAGCTCGCTTCCCAAGCGCATGGCGGAAGCCGCGTTGAGCGTGAGCGCCGTGATGGCCTCCTCCGGAAGCATGCGGAGCTGGATGCACGCCAAGGAGAGCACGAGATTGAGGTTGCCGCTTGGCGTGCTTCCAGGATTGTGGTCGCTGGCGAGTGCCACTGGAAGACCGCTGTCTATCAACCGACGAGCCGGAGCGTAGGGGATGCGCAGGAAGAAGGAGCAGGAGGGGAGCAACGTGGGGATCACCTCGATGCCATCACTTGCGACTGACCGCTGACTGTGCGCGATCCGAAGTGCTTCGAAGTCGGCATCAGCCAGCACCTCCAGGTGGTCCACGCTGATGGCATGATGCGCGATAGCGGCTTGTATGCCACCGATGCTGGTGAACTGGTTCACATGCAGCTTGCCGGGGAGGCCGTGCTTCCGTCCTGCTGCAAGCACGCGTTCCATCTCCGCCACGGTGAAATAGTTCGTCTCGCAGAAAACGTCCACAAAGTCGGCGAGCCTTTCGGCTGCCACCTGTGGCAGCAGCGTGTCGCAGATCATATCGACGTAGCCGTTGCGGTCGTCCTTGAATTCCGGGGGCAGCGCATGCGCGGCGAGCAAGGTGGTCTTCACTTGCAAAGGCAGTGCTTCCTTCAAGCGCTTCGCCACGCGCAGCATCTTCAGCTCGCTCTCGACCGTGAGGCCGTAGCCGCTCTTGATCTCCACCGCCACTGTGCCCCGGCGCATCATCTCATCCAACCGTCCCTTGGCCTGCGCGAAGAGAGCGTCCTCGCTCATCGCTCGCAGTTTCATCGCGCTGTTGATGATCCCGCCGCCGCGTGCCGCGATCTCCTGGTAGCTGAGGCCCTTGATCCTGTTCACGAACTCCTCTTCGCGCGGGGCGGCGAACACCGTGTGCGTATGCGGGTCGCACCAGCCGGGCAGCACGTACCGCCCAGTGGCATCGATCACGGTCAGGTCGCTCCAATCGTCGATGCCCGCGAATGCGCTCATCGGCCCCATGGCCGTGATGCGCCCATCCTCCGCTTGCAGCCACCCATCCTCGATCATCGGCAGCCGGGCCATGTCCGCGCCTGACATCACCTGCTTCCCTTGCGGGAAGGTGCCCACGAGGGCCTTGGCATTCTTGATCAACAGGCGATGCACGGGGCAAAGAAAGGCAGCAGGCTCCGCTACCACTTCACCACGCGCTCCACCGTGCTCCCATGCGTGGTTTCAATCCGGAGCAGGTAGGCGCCGCGCGGCAGCTCGCTCAAGTCCATCGAGGTGAACGATGCCGACCGCCATACGATGCGACCGAGCTGATCGCTGAGCTCGAGCGACTGGATCTGACCCGGCCTTGCATCAATCATCAAGGGGCCCTCTGTGGGGTTGGGGTAGATGCGAAGGGCATCCGTTGACATCTGCGGATCGGGCACCGGAGTCGTCAACTCGCCAAAGGTGAGGTCGAGCACCGACGCCAGCTCGGGATCGCTGGCATCGGTGAAGGTGACCAAACCGCCCAGCGCATCCGGCGCGGTGATCCGGAACTGCACGGTCCCTGCGGTGATGAACGGCAATAGCGCCTCTGGCAGATCCAAACGGATCCAACGCGCGTTGCCATCGGAATCACCAAATCGGCACGCTTGCTCCTCCGCAGCGGCGGCATCGATGTAATCGAGCGCGTCGAGTTCAGGTGAGCCCCCGAACGTCCCTTTCACAGCGACGCGGATGGCACCTTCGAGCGGATTCGAGCCCGTCAACGAAGAGCGGCGCAGGAATAGGCTCGCGGCAGAGGTCACGTTGCCCTGCACCGCATCCAGATTGAACGAGAGCATGGTTGCATGGCGCACACCGTCTTGCTCGCCGAGGGTCAGCGCATTGGAGACGGAGCCCGTGGAAGTGATCGAGCCGTCGTGGGTGCCGCCCTCGCTCAGCGCCCAGTGGTCGTGCATCAGGAACTTGTGGTAGAACTTCCGTGCGTGGTAGTCGATCATGTCGCGGTAGCCACCTGCCGACAGGTGGAAGCAATCCAGGAAGATGCCGTAGCTGCGCATGGAGCTCTGCGGCGAGGGATAGTCAATGAAGCCTTGGGGAAGCGGCGCGACGAAGGGCGCGTAGCTGCCACTGGGTGGCACGCCGAGCGGCGCATCCTGTCCGAAGGTGTGCTGCATGAGGCCGGTGCATGGCACGAAATCCACGCGCGGGTCGGTGGCGCAGTAGGCCTCAACGCTCGCCGAGAATTCGTTGAGGATGGTGTTGAGCTGCGCGAAGTCCGGGAAGCCCATGTCAGCCCAGGTATCGTAGAAGGGATGAATGCTCTGCAAGGGCGCGATGCTCTCGATCACCTCGCCGAAGTTGGGGTACACGTAACCGCTCCAGAGGATGTGGATGTCGGGCCGCGTGCCTTTGATGAACTCGATCACCTGCAGCAGCCGAGCCGCTACGGCGGCGCGGAGCGAATCGGTCTGCTGCTGCGTGAAGCTCACGTGCCAATCGCCCAGCACATCATTTCCGCCGATGCTCAGGTGGACCACCTTGATTGATGGGTTGGCATCGATCTGCGCCTGGATCTCGGCCTGCTTCTCCGCACCCAGGAAATCGTCCGTCTCCGCGCCGTTCTCCGCCAGCGTGAGGTTGGTGTGGAAGATGGCGTTGCTGTGCCCCCAGCGCTCCAGCACCGTGTTGATGGTCTGGTCCACGCCCATGAAGAAGGCCCAGCTATCGCCCACGAGGAGCACGCGGCGCTCGTCGGTCTCGGCGCATTGAGCCGCAACGTGGTGATGGAAGAACAGCGTCGCTGCCAGCAGGGTGGCCTGGAGCACGGCAGCCATCCTTGTGAATCCGGGTACATCGCGGCGCATGCGAGTGATATTCATGGCTGAGTTCTTGGTCAAGGGACTGGACTCGTCTATCGTGCGATGACCACCCGGCGGGCTTGCGTCTGCCCGCCAGCATCGATGCGCAGCTGGTACATGCCTTGGGGGAGCCGTGAGACATCCAATTCCGCCGATGGAGCTGACACCCGCTCGTTGAGCGTCAATCGTCCTGTCGCATCGTACAAGAAGGCACTCGCAACGCCATGGCCTTCGGTCAGCCCGATGATCCGCAGCACAGCGCCTGCTGGATTGGGCGAGAGGCTGAAGGTTGCTGAAGCCTCGTTCTCATCCACCCCGATGGGCATTCCAATGGTGAACGGCCGAGAGTACTCCTGTCCGTTGAACGTGGCCTCGAAGGTGTAGGCGCCCGTGGCCAGAGTCATCGATGATGTTGTACCACCACGCCCAGGTCGTCGCGCCGAACGCCCATGGGCTGTTGAAGTCCCAACTGTCCACCACTGGTCCGCCAGTCTGTCGGATGCGGAGGTTGGTAAGGGCATTGTTATCCAGATCGCGGTAGTAGAGGCGAAGGATCAGTGAATCGCCTGGCATGAAATTGCTCTGCTCGTAGGTGGTTTCCGGCACAGGGCACTGGTAGAACTCATGGCTGGCGTAATGCGTGCTGATATGGTTGATTCGCGGCACCGTGTATGGTTGTTGCGCGGCCCACCAGGTCTGGTTTCCGTTGAAGCTGTTGCAAGGCCCTGCGAAGGGGTCGATGTAGTTCCCGGCGTTGTCATGCACCTCGAAGTGCAGGTGCGGCCAGTTGCTGCTGCCGCTGCTGCCCGCCCGAGGTATTCCCCTTCCTCAACCGTTTCTCCGACCACCTTGCTGGTGACCGATCCGTTCTTGAAGTGCATGTATATGGTGGTGGATCCATCGGCATGCTGCAGCACGATGCCGTTCCAGGTCGTTTGCCCGCTGTTGGAGCACTGGGTATCATAGTATCCATCCCGCCTCGTTACGATGGTGCCGGGCGCGGCCGCCACCACTTCCATCACCCCTTCCTGCATGCGCCGCCAGGCATAGGGCCAGAGGATGATGTCCGTGCCCATATGGTTGCCGCTGCTCCAATCGTAGGTGCGCGTGCCGCAATTCCAATCGGTTAGATTGTTGTTGGGTGTGGGATTGTGGTCCACGAAGAAGTTGTTGGTGTAGTAGCCGTAATCGTTGAAGTCGGAGCTGGGACGTGTGGCCAGATGAAGAAGGGCTGAGCGCCACGCTCCACCGCCACTGCTCCGGGGTTCGTCGACCTCAAGTGCTCGATGTTCGCCGCTACCTCCTCAAAGAGTTGTCGCCGGGATTCGTCATCCAGGCATTCGCCGTGCGGGATGTCCACTCTTACCACCTCTCCCGGTGGCGCTGGGTGTAGCGAGCCGTCATGCGTGCGCTGGTCCACGATGGGAAGCGATCGGCTGATCTGGGCTTGAAGCGCAGGGGTGAAGGCGAGGATCAGCAAGAACATGGCGTAGGCTTTCTTCATGGCTGCTGGCTTTGGTGTGCCGAAGATTGCAAAAGTGCCACCACTGGGCACATCACCTCACGAGAATCCTGGAGGCCGGTCCCGTGTACTTTCGACCCCCATGCCCGGCAACACCATCGGCCAGCTCTTCCGGCTCACCAGCTTCGGCGAAAGCCACGGCGCGGCCATTGGTGGCGTGGTGGATGGTTGCCCTGCGGGCCTGCCGATTGACCAGCACGCCGTGCAGATGGAGTTGGATCGCCGTCGGCCGGGTAGCACGCCCTTGGGCACCGCGCGCAACGAAGCCGATGGCGTGGAGTGGCTCAGTGGCATCTTCGAGGGTAGGGCACTTGGCACGCCCATGGGCTTCCTGATCCGCAACAACGATGCGCGAAGCAGCGACTATGACGCGCTGAAGGACGTTTACCGCCCCGGACACGCCGACCGGACGTGGGAAGTGAAGTATGGGCTGCGCGACCACCGTGGCGGCGGACGCAGCAGCGCGCGCACCACGGCGGCCTGCGTGGTGGGCGGCGCCATAGCGCGTCAGCTCTTAACGCGTGATGGCGTTCAGGTGAACGCCTACGTGAGTCGCGTGGGCGAAGTGGCGCTAGGTGGAATCCCGGCGGATCTAGCCCCCGTATGGAGCAGCGCGGTGCGATGCCCGGATGAGAACACCGGCGCACGAATGGCAGCGATCATCGAGCAGGCCCGTGCAGAAGGCGACAGCGTCGGCGGGGTGGTCTCGTGCGTGGTGCGCGGCCTTCCAGAAGGATTGGGTGAGCCCGTCTTCGATAAGTTGGACGCCGACCTCGCGAAGGCCATGCTTTCCATCAACGCATCGAAGGGCTTCCAGATCGGCAGCGGCTTCGCAGCGGCGGCCTTGCGCGGCTCAGCGCACAACCGGCTCTCGCAAGGCGGGCTGGCGGGCGGGATCAGCGATGGATCGGATCTCTTCTTCGACGTGGCCTTCAAGCCGCCCGCCACCATCGCGCTGGCCCAAGAGACGCTGAACAAGACCGGCGAGAAGGTGATGCTGGAGGCGAAGGGCCGGCACGACCCCTGCGTGGTGCCACGCGCCGTGCCCATCGTGGAAGCCATGGCGTGCCTGGTGCTGGCCGATCATTGGCTTCGGCAGCGGATGGCACGCATCGGACGGACCTGAGTGTTCTAGAAAAAGCGATTCCTGACTGCCGGATGCAGTCAGGAATCACAATCGACTAAACGGCGGTTCAGCGAAGGCTTTCCCACAAACCCTTGAAGTCGGGCTCTTCCATGAACTGGTCCTTTCCCAGACTCGCGTACTGCTTCGCACGGTCGCGCTGGCCTTTACCCACGAGGTAGTCCGCATAACGGATCAACGCGTTTTTCAGGAGGGTGCGCTGGTCCTTCGGCAGGGTAGCGATATCGCCGGCGGCGGCGATGGCCTTGTCGAACGCCTTCACGCTCAGGTCGCCCTCCTTCAGCAAGTTGCTCTTGTACTGGGACATGGCCAGCATCAGCCAGGCACCTGGGTTCTCCGGGTAATAGCCCACCATGCCATCGAAGAGCTGCTTGGCCTTGCTCACGCCCTTCGGGTCGTCCAGCAGGTTCTCGCCGGCCTGGAACGACACGGTGTTCAGTTCTGCCCAATAGTCCTCGTAATTGCTGAAGAACTCCTTGTCCTTGTCCTTCTTGCGGTACTTCTCGGCCCATTTCACGGCATCGCGGGCTGCTTTGGGGTAATCCACCGCGAACTTCTCCTGCTTGCTCATCTCGAACAGGCACATGCTCATGTAGAGGAAGGGCAGCGCGTCCTTCTTGGTCGCCTCGGCCATGGTGTAGGCTTCGGCCTTCATCAGGCACTTCTCGTATTTCTCGTCCACGTACAGGACCAGGAGGTCCTCATACACGTGCTTCTGCGCGAAGGCCGCTGCTTGCACCAGCAGGAAGGCGGTCAGGGTCAGGAATTTCTTCATGTCGGTTGGGGATGCGTGGCGGTTGGCAACCACTGTGCCGAAGGTAGGAATAGCGGCCAACACGCGGTGGAGAAGGATGTGCCGTGGTATGCCGCGCAAGGAGATCTTTGCCCCGTGCGCATCGACATCCTTACCGCCCTGCCCGACCTGCTCACGAGCTGGTTCGGCGAGAGCATCTTGGAACGCGCCCGGGCCAAAGGGCTGGTCGAGGTGCATGTTCACGACCTGCGGAAGTGGAGCACCGACAAGCACCGGCGGGTGGATGATTACCCCTTCGGCGGCGGGGCGGGCATGGTGATGCAGGTGGAACCCATCCACCGGGCCATCGCTGAACTCCGGGCCGAACGAGGGTACGATGAGGTCATCTACATGAGCCCCGATGGCCAGTTGCTCGACCAGCCCCTGGCGACTCAGCACTTGCCGGAACCTGATCATCCTCTGCGGCCACTACAAAGGGGTGGATGAGCGGGTGCGGGAGAACCTGATCACCCGGGAGGTGAGCATCGGCGATTACGTGCTCACGGGGGGCGAATTGGCTGCCGCCGTGCTCAGCGATGCGGTCATCCGCTTGATCCCGGGCGTCATCGGCGACGAGACCTCCGCCCTGAGCGACAGTTTCCAGGATGGGCTGGTGGCGCCCCCGGCCTATACCCGCCCAGCCGATTACCAGGGTTGGATGGTGCCCGATGTGCTGCTCAGCGGCCATCAGGCCCGGATCGATGCCTGGCGGCATGAGCAGGCGTTGGAGCGCACCCGGAAGCGGCGGCCGGGCCTCCTTGGGTCAACGGGAGGGGCCACGGAAGGGTAAGGTGCCTGAAAGATCCGTACTATTGCGGCCCCAAATCCGGGACCGAATGCCCCTGCCTCCGTGCTTGGGCCGCTGGGCAACCCGCTAACAACCAAGGTCATGGACCGCATCAAGCAACTCGAGAAGGAAATCGCGCCGCTGAACGCGCTGCCCGATTTCAAGGCCGGTGACACCGTCACGGTTCACTACAAGATCGTGGAAGGCAACAAGGAGCGCATCCA
The DNA here is from genome assembly GCA_016715995.1 of Flavobacteriales bacterium. GTDB lineage: Bacteria > Bacteroidota > Bacteroidia > Flavobacteriales_F > PHOS-HE28 > PHOS-HE28. The sequence continues at coordinate 91,532 of JADJXF010000018.1, read as the reverse complement.
GCAGTTCCAAGGCGTGGTCATCCAGCGCAAGGGCAGCGGCAGCACCGCCACCTTCACCGTTCGGAAGATCAGCAACAACGTGGGCGTGGAGCGGATCTTCCCGATCGCTTCCCCGTTCATCGATAAGATCGACGTGAACAAGCGTGGCGACGTGCGCCGGGCACGCATCTTCTACCTGCGTCAGCGCCGCGGCAAGAGCGCGCGCATCACCGAGAAGCGCCAGGCCGTGGAGGCCACGGCGAAGTAGTCGGATATCACGAAGCAGCTTGAAGGCCCCAGAAATGGGGCCTTCTCATTTCCGGACGCAGCCATTCGCGCACGATGCCGTCTTGGGGTAAACCGCTCCGAATCATGTTGACCGTATCGTGCCAGGAGAATTGGAACCGGATGTCGCCCGTGGAGGGTGGCCGTTTCTGCGGGAAATGCCAGCATGCCGTGGTGGACTTCACCGGGTGGAGCCGCGAAGCCGTGCTCGCCTACAAGCGCGCCCACCCTGATGCCTGTGGGCGATACCTCCCGGAGCACCTCGAACCGCAGCTGATTCCCTTGGCTGACCTGCTGAAACCGAAACGTGGTGTCCTCGCCGCTGGCCTGCTGCTGGGCAGCGTGCAGGTGATGGCGCAGGTCGATGCGCCCCCGCCGACGGAGCAGATCGCGCCGGCAGGCATCGAGCCAGCCGCCTTAGATCAAGTACAACCGGTGCTGCTGCCGACCGACAAGCCCGACGGCGTCAACGGAACCTGTCCCGTGCCCGAGGAGGAGCCCAAGTGGCATCACAATCGACGTCCTGCGCGCAAGCTCTATGTCAGCAAGCGCTTCCCATTCGTGCATGTGCGCAGGAGATTCGTTATGGGGTTCTGACGTACCCCATTGCTCATTCCAGGTGGAAAGCGATTCCGCCTTTTCGGCCGTGGCCTCCTACTGGCTTATCTGAAGCACGACCAGAATCGCTATCGAGAGGGCTGCAAGGATCGCGACGACAATGAATATGCTGCGGGTCGCGGGCATATCCGTTGGCTCATGGTCCTCAAGGGCCTCATCCACAACACCGGGTTCGTTGTAATGCTTGTCCGTTGCCATGTCCCAATCCCCTCAATAGTTGGTCCACACCTGGGAGCCAAAGCTTAACTGCTTGCCTGTCAAAGTGCTCAAGAGGTCCATTGTCCCTTCCACCGGCCACGAGTTGTGGGGCATTTCTTCCGCGATCGGATAGCGGTGATGAGGAAGCTGTAACGATCGTTGAGCGCGGGAGGAGACCTTGCGGGGATTCAATCCGTGAACTTCAACCGCGCGATCACGGCACCTTGCCCATCATGGAGCACGGCGATCCAAGGTCCACGGCCCGGCACGCGCACCGCTTCGCCCGCCTGGGCGCTGCGGTCCAGGACAAGCCGGCCATCCGTTAGCCACACCCGCAGCCGGCCATTCGCGATATCGCCGATGAGCAGCGCCTCACCATTCCAGTGCAAGCGCTGTCCCGCTGACGTCATGGGCGACAAGCCCGTGCCCAGGTCGTTCTCATAGCAGCCGATATCGTAGCCAGCACCCACCGGACGCGGCGTGCCCTCGAGGTCGTCGCTCACCACGGCGCTCACAGCGGCACTGCCGGCATCCACGGGCTGCGAACCACTCAGCAGGTGGAAGTCGGTGCCGGGCGCGGCGAAGAGCGATGCCTGCGCGGCCACCACTTGGCTGTTGGCGTCGTGGCCGAGCGCCTGCCACGCACTCAGATCGAGGATGGTCGCATCGCCATCGGGACTCAGGCGGTTCATCACGAGATTGTGGTCGCTCACGAAGCCGGGCAGCGCACTTGCTGCCACCACGATGCTGCCGCGCCACGCATGCTGGTTGATGAGGATGTTGTTGATCACCTGGTTGCCGGTGCAGCCCTCCGTGATGTTCACGCACCACCGCGCATCGCTGGCATTCACGATGGTGTTGTTGTACACCCTGTTGCCCGTGCTCGGCGCGCCGCCGTCGATCTGGTACAGGCTGATGCCGCTCGCGTGGTTGCCGTACAGCAGGTTGTTGTAGAACACCGAGTTCACTACGCCATCGCAATTGATGCCGCTGCCGCCCGCCGCACCGTTGCCGTGGATGACGTTGCCGTACACCTGCGCATTGCTGATGACGCCGTCGCCCCCCAGGCTCGCATCGCCGTTCATGTGGATGCCGTTCGCGTTGTTGCCGAAGCAGTGGTTGAAGCGGATGATCGGATCGTCGGCGCTGTTGCTCACGTAGATGCCGTGCTCATCCTCGCTTGCGCTGCACGCATTGTGCTCGATGGTCGCATGCTCCGCGAAGCCGGTGAGGATGCCCCACTTGTAGTTGCTGTGGCAGCTGTTGTAGCGGATGGTGACATGATCCGATAGCGCGGTGCGGATGCCGGTGCGCGGCATGTCGTTCACCATGAAGCCCTCGATGACCACCCAGCTGACGTTCTCCACGTTGATGCCGTCAAGGTTATTGTAGCTGCACGGACTGGTGATGCTCACGCCAGGGCCTGCCGCCTGGAAGACGATGGGCGCGTTGGCCGTGCCGCTGTGGCTCATCGCCGCGAAGCCCTGGTAGTTGCCGGGATGCACCAGCACCGAATCGCCGGCCACGGCGGTATTGGCGGCATATTGCAAGGTGGCCCATGCGCTGGCCAGCGAGAGGCCGTTGTTCGCATTGTTGCCCGTGGTGGCCACGTGGTAGGTGGTCGCATGCAATGTGCCGCCGAGCGCATACAGGACAGCCGAGGCGAGCTTCTTCATGGCGATAAGCTAGCGACAGGGTCTGGGCGGGCGCCTTGGAAAGTCGGCGAAGAGGGAGTGCCGCTCGACCGCTGACCGATGAGGCGCTATGAGGAGCAGCATTCGCGCATCGGGCACGCGCGTAGGTCCCGTGGCATGGATTGAGGGCGGCATGGGGCGCAGCGATGCCGAAACGCCAACAGGTACGCATGCGGTTAGCAGAGCATAGCCTGCGAGGAAGTTGAGGCTGCAGCTTCCATGCCCAGCGGCGCCGATGACGGCAGACCGCTGCGCAGGGTTGGAGTGGACACCCTGCTTCGGGAGGGGAGCGGGGCCGCGAACTGCGGACACCCTGCGACGGTCTAATGCTCAGAGTACGGCGCGGAGGGAAGGATGCGACGGGGACGATTGGTCTTCTGATTGGCTACCCCCAGATCTCCCATGCCTCCACGGGTCTAAGGCTTCCGCTTGCTTGACAACTGAATGATGACCGCTAAGAAAGTAAGCTGAACTGTGGCGTTCAGCAAGTAGTTAATCCAAGGCAGCCCGTAGATGATGGGAACGAGTCCGAGCAGGTAGATATTAAGCCAAGAGAATCCTGCGAGAAGTAGCACTGCAAAAACGACATTCAGCAACTTAGCCCACTGGAACTCATCCTTCAACGTCGTGAACGGGATGAACACCGCCACCAGCATCCAGATCAACGCCGCGGATAGCACATGGAGTGCTTTCGAACGGACGGCTGGCTCTTGATTCGGTCCTCGTGGCGGACCCCCTAAGTCGGTGCCTCCCTTCGACGCATCAGCAAATAAGGGCTGGTCGAGAGCTTTGCTCAGTTTCTCTTGGATCGTTCGATGGCGCAGCACATGTTCCTCCAAACTATCTAGATAGTGAATCAAGACCTCGCTACTACCAGCCTGTCTCTTCATCGTCTCAATCTTCTCGATCGCTTCAATTCTTCGATTGACGCGAAGAATAGTAAGACCAACCGAAGGTCATGTCCAGAAACCACATGAACGCCAAAGCTGAGAATGCGACCACGAGCTTTATCCAAACCGAATGGCTTCGGTTCGTCAGAAATGCTATCGCAGTGCTAATCGGATCCATTACAAGTCGCGCACGACGCATAAATTATCACCCCACCAACTCCTTGTTCCTGTTCGGGATATCCTCCTTGTTGAAGCTCACCTTCTCATCCTCCTCCTTCAGCTTCAGCACAAGGGCGAGGGCGTCGGGCACCACATCGCTGCAGAGGGTGAGGAAGCTGCCGGGCTTGGCCGTTGAGATGGCGTGGCGGATGGCCTCTTCCTCCTTCTTGATGATGATGTAGGGCTTGTTGGGGTCCACTTCGGTGATGCCCTTCACCATGAGCGCGATGATCTCGTCGTCGGTCTTGCCGCGCAGGTTGCGGTCCTGGCGGATGATGATCTCGTCGAACATCTGCGCGCTGAGGCGGCCGAGGTTCACGGTGTCTTCGTCGCGACGGTCTCCCACACCGGCGATCACGCCCACCTTCGGGCTGTCGGGGATCTTGCTGAGGAATTTGCCGAGCGCCTCGAAGCCGTGCGGGTTGTGGGCGTAGTCCACCACCACCTGGAAATTCTTGAACTGGAAGAGGTTCAGGCGGCCCGGTGTCTGCGCAGCGCCCGGCACGAAGGTCATGAGAGCCTCGCGCAGCTCTTCGATCTTTACGCCTTGCACGTAGGCCGCGAGCACGGCGGGCAGCACGTTCTGGATGTTGAACACCGCCTTGCCACCGTAGGTGATGGGGATGTTCACGGCCTTCTCGATCCGCAGTTTCCATTCGCCCTTGCTGATGGTGACGAAGCCGTTCTCGTAGATCGCGGCAAGGCCACCGAGCTTGCAGTGCTGGCGGACGAGGCGGTTATTCTCGTCGAGGCTGAACAAGGCGATTTTGCAATCGCATTGCTTGCGCATGGCCATCACCAGCTCATCATCGGCGTTGAGGATCGCGTAGCCATCGCGGCGAACGCTGCGTGGCACGGTGCTCTTCACATGCGCGAGTTCCTCCAGCGTGTGGATGTCCTTCAAGCCCAAGTGATCGGCAGCCACGTTGGTGACCACGGCCACATCGCAATGCTCGAAGCCGAGGCCGCTGCGCACCAGACCGCCGCGCGCCGTTTCCAGCACAGCCATGTCCACCACGGGCTCCTTCAGCACGAATTGCGCGCTGGATGGGCCGGTGCAATCGCCTTTCATCAATAGGCGGTTCATGATGTACACGCCGTCGCTGCAAGTCATGCCCACCTTGTAGCCGGTGCTGCGCATGAGGTGCGCGGTGAGGCGCGTGGTCGTGGTCTTGCCGTTGGTGCCGGTGATGGCGATGATAGGGATGCGGCTCGGCGTGCCCGGCGGGAAGAGCATGTCCACCACGGGTTCGGCCACGTTGCGACCGATGCCGCCCGTGGGATCCAGGTGCATGCGGAAGCCCGGCGCGGCGTTCACCTCCAGCACGGCGCCGCCGCTCTCGTTCAGCGGCACGGTGATGTCGTCTGTCATGATGTCGATGCCGCAGATGTCCAGGTCGATGATGCGGCTGATGCGCTCGGCGAGGAAGACGTTGAAGGGATGCACCACTTCGGTGACGTCATCGGCGGTACCACCGGTGCTGAGGTTGGCGGTGGCCTTCAGGTACACGGTCTCGTCCTTCTTCGGAACGCTTGCCGGTGAGAGGTCCTTCAGCGCGAGCAGCTTCAGCGTGTGGTCGTCGATGTCGATCCGCGTGAGCATCTTCTCGTGACCGAAACCGCGGCGCGGGTCCTTGTTCACCTCCTCGATGAGCTGCGCGATGGTGCGCTGGCCATCGCCTACCACGCAGGCGGGCGTGCGTTTCGCCGCCGCCACGAACTTGTGGTTGATCACGAGCAGGCGGTGGTCGAGACCCGTGATGTAGCGCTCCACGATCACGCTGCGACTGATCTCCTTCGCCTTGGCAAGTGCGACCCTTGCTTCCTCCAAGCTCTTGATGCCGATGGTGGCACCACGGCCATGATTGCCTCCGATGGGTTTGATCACACAAGGGAACCCGACGGAGTCCAAGGCCGCTTCCAATCCCTCCTCGGAGCGCACTACACGGCCCTTCGGCACGGGGATCTCGTAGCTCTCCAGCAGCTGCTTCGTCTCTTCCTTGTCACCGGCGATATCCACCCCGATGTTGCTGGTCTTGCTGGTGATCGTGGCGCGGATCCGCTGCTGATGGATGCCGTGGCCGAGCTGCACCAGGCTCTGTCCGTTCAGGCGCAAGTAGGGGATGCCGCGCGAAACGGCCTCCTGCACGATGCTGGCGGTGGAGGGCCCGAGCCGCGACTCCTCGCGCAGCTCGCGCATCTTCTGGATGTCATCGGCGAGGTCGTACGGCGTGCCATCGATCAGCGCCTGCGCGATCCGCACGGCTGCCTTCGCGGCATACATGCCCACCGGCTCCTCGATGTAGCTGAAGACGACATTGTACACACCCTCATCGCGTGTGCTTCGCGTGCGGCCGAAGCCCGTTTCCATGCCGGCCAGCGTCTGGATCTCCAGCGCGACGTGCTCTATGACGTGGCCCATCCAGGTGCCGCGCTTCACCCGCACCCAGAAGCCGCCCTCATGGTCCTCGCTGCACCGGTGGCTGACCATGCTGGGCAGCAGCGTGGTGATGCGCTCGTAGAAGCCGGGGATCTTGTCCGTGGGCTTCTGCTCCAACTCCTCGATGTCGAGGCGCATGACGATGAGGTGGTGGCGCCTGACCGACCAGTAGTTGGGGCCGCGCATGGCTTTCAGCTCAAGGATCCTCATCGGGGATGGAGTTGTCGGTGGTTGGTTGTCAGTTGTTTGGCTGTGCTGAGGGGCGCAAATGCCACGGCGGAACTGACCGGAGCAATATAGCAAGGTGCCTTGTTCATACTTCGGCAACGTTCCGTTCACCCTGAAGGGGAGGCCCTCTAATTTGGCGGCCGGGGGAAGGGGTTGTTCGTTGTCAGTTGCTCGTTGTCCGGCTTTCCGCCCTGACAACTGGCAACGAATAACTGACAACTATCCACGGGGGGCCAAACTCTACGAATGACACCCAAAGGCAAGCTCATCGCCATCGGCGGGAACGAGGACAAGGGCAAGCAACCGGAGGCCGGCCACAACACCAGGGTCTTCACCCACAGCTTCATCGAGGAGGGCATTCTGCGGCGCGTGGTCGACGAGGTTGGGGGAACCGGCAAGCGCATCGCCGTAATCACCAGCGCCAGCAGCATACCGCAAGAGGTGGCGGCCAACTACGTAGAGGCGTTCGGAAAGCTGGGGTTGAAGGATGTTGACGTGCTGGATATCCGTGAGCGAAGCGACGTGAAGCCGGACATGATCAAGCGGCTCTCGCGTGCTGATGGCGTGATGATGAGCGGCGGGAACCAGCTGCGGCTCACCACGATCTTCGGCGGCACGGCCTTCCTCCAGTTGATGAAGCGCCGCTACGAGGAGGAGGACGGCTTCGTGATCGCGGGCACCAGCGCGGGCGCCATGTGCATGAGCAGCACCATGATCTACCAGGGCCACAGCAGCAGCGGCCTCATCAAGGGCGGCGTGAAGCTCACCACCGGCGCGTCGCTCATCCAAGATGTGATCATCGACAGCCACTTCGTCGAGCGCGGCCGCTTCAGCCGACTCACGCAAGCGGTGGCGGCGAACCCTGCGGCCATCGGCATCGGCTTGGGCGAGGACACCGGCGTGGTGATCACCGGCGCCGACATGCTGGAGACCATCGGCAGCGGACAGGTGATGATCTTCGATGGGCACGAGATCACTTACAGCGATTACGCCGATGTGGAGGAGGGCGAGCCCTTCAGCATCGAGGGCATGAAGGTGCACATCATCAGCAAGGGCCACAGCTACAGCGTGCAGCGGAAGCAGTTCGCGGCGGTGCGGGTGCCGATGAGGTAGTTGAACAGGGCACCCGGTCTGCTTGGCCCGCCCTGTTCGGTCGACCTACTTTCGGAGCATGAGCTCATCCCTGTTAACCGGCCTGCTTGGCGTCTTCCTACTCGCCTGCACAAGCCCGACAAGGCCAACACAGCTCTTCGTCTATGATCACGAGGGCATTTTGGACACAAGCTCCATGATTCGCTTGGACACACTTTTGAGCGGTCACGAGCATCGCACCGGAAACGAGGTCGTTCTCGTAACGCATCCGACATTCCATGGCAAGACACCGGTGGAATTCGCCGTTGCCTTCGGCGATTCCTTGGGCGTGGGCAAGAAGGGCTATGACAATGGCGTGGTCATCGCCTTCAGCAGCGCACGGCGCGAAGTCTTCATTGCCACGGGCAAGGGCACCGTGCGCGTGCTGCATGACAGCATCTGCCAGCGCATCATCAACACGGAGATGCGTACGCGATTCAAGGAGGGCGATGCCTATGGCGGGCTGCTCGCTGGAAGCAAGGCGGTCATCGACTTCTTGGAGCGGCGTGAGAATCGCATCCGATCGCGGTGAATCCCTCGGTCACCGCCAGCAGTTCGCGGCGGTGCGGGTGCCGGTGAGGTAGTTGAAAAGGCCACTTGCGCTCGGGAGGACCAGCGCTTCAGCATCTTCACGCGCTTGATCTGGGAGCCGGGGCATCGGAAGGCGAAGCACTAGCTCACCCGGGCAGCCACCGCTCTACATTGCGGGCATGACCCCGCGCTTCCTGGCGATCATTGCAGCAGCCGCGCTCCTCACGGGTTGCCACGTCGGTCGTTTCTTCATCTGGAACTTCGCCGACGTCCGCGATCACAGGAAGTTCCCGTCGCGGCCGCTGCCCGCTTCGCCGGAGCCGTTCAAGTACGCGATTGCCACTGCGGAGAGGGCGCCCAAGAGCAAAGTGGAGGAAAGCAGGGATATCCCCTTCGACACCTGGCTGAAGGACCACAGGACCGTCGCATTCCTGATCATCCGGCGCGACACGATCCTGTACGAACGCTACTTCAAGGGCTACGATGCCGCACATGTGCACCCATCGTTCTCCATGGCAAAGTCGGTGGTGAGTGTGCTCATCGGCTGCGCGATTCAGGACGGCCTCATCAGCGACGTGCAACAGCCGATCACCGACTTCATCCCCGAGTTGAAGCAGAACGGCTTCGACAAGGTCACCATTGAGCATGTGCTGCAGATGACCAGCGGCATCGACTTCCTGGAGAGCTACGTGAACCCTTTCGGCACCGTGGCCAAGTTCTATTACGGGCGAGACCTTACGAAGTACACGCTCAAGCTGAAGCTCAAGCGCGAGCCCGGCGCGAAGTGGGAGTACGTGAGCGGCGATACGCAGCTGCTCGGATTGCTCATCACCCGCGCGCTGCAGGCAAGGGGCGATCAGCGCACGCTCACGCAATACCTCAGCGACCGCATCTGGTCGCCGCTGGGCATGGAGCACGCTTCGTCGTGGAGCACTGATCGCAAGAAGGACGGCATCGAGAAGGCGTTCTGCTGCATCAATGCCCCGGCGCGCGACTTCGCGAAGCTCGGATCGCTCTACTTGAAGAAAGGCGAATGGCGCGGGCAGCAGCTGGTTCCGCGCGATTGGGTGGAGACCAGCACGCATGCCGCGCCCGGTGGCGTGGGCTTTTACCGCTATCAGTGGTGGTTGCCGTCCAATGAAGGCGACTACGTAGCGAAGGGCATCCTGGGTCAGTACATCTACGTGGACCCAAAGCGTGAACTGGTGATGGTGAGGCTTGGCAGCGGCAACGCCAAGGTGGGCTGGACGGAGGAGTTCCGGCGGCTCGCACGGGAGCTTTGAGTGGCGGTCGGTGGACCGTGGTGCGGGTACATTCGCGCCTTATGGAGCTTCACCCCATCATCCGCCGTTTCCGCACCGTCGCCATTGCCGAGGGTATCAGCTTCCTCCTCCTGCTTTTCATCGCCATGCCGCTGAAGTACTTCATGGACATGCCCATGGCGGTGAAGGTGGTGGGTTGGGCGCACGGCCTGCTCTTCGTGCTCTATTGGGTCGCCGCCATTCCGCTTTTCACCCAGTTGAAGTGGGACGCCGAGCGGATCATCGGATTGGGGCTGGCCTCCATACTGCCCTTCGGCACCTTCGTGATGGAGCGGAAGTGGCTGCGCTGAACTGACCAACATCAGTCCCAGTCCCGCCACAAGGTGTTTACCTTGCTCGTCATCAGCCGACCGATACGAACAGGTTTCATCCAACCAACTACCCATCATGGGCAACGAACGCAACATCGGGATCTTCGGATTCCTCGCTGGCGCCGCGGTAGGTGCAGCTTTAGGAGTGTTATTCGCCCCCCGCTCCGGCAAGGAGACCCGTGAGCGCATCGCGAACAAGGCGAAGGACGCCAAGGACGACTTGGACGAGCTGATCGACAAGGGTCGGGAAGAATGGAGCAAGGCGAAAGGCAAAGCCCACGATACCGCGACCATGACCAAGGACGAGGTGACCGACTTCATCCGCTTCCTTTTCGAGGAGGGCCGCGATCTGGCCAATCGTGTGAAGGACGATGTGGAGGACGCGGCCGATGAGACCCGAAGCCGCGCGCGACATGCGGCGGAGAACATCCGCCATGGCGCCAACTGAGCGGCATGGACCGGCCGGGAAGGGCGAAGCGGCAGCTCCAGACCCAGCTGACTTCGTGCGCGAGATGGTGGAGTCCGTGACGGACTATGCCCGCGCGGAGCGGGACCACTTCAAGTTGGAGGCCTCGGAACGTATCGGGGCCGTCTCCGGGCGCATCGTGCTGGCGGTGGTTTTGTTGCTTCTGCTGAACGGGGTGGTGCTGATGTTGAGCGTGGCGTGGGGGCTTTGGCTTGGCCAATGCTTCGATGACCCTGTTACCGGCTTCCTCCTCGCGGGCGCCACCTACTTGGCGCTGATGCTGCTCTTCTATCTCCTTTGGCGCACGGTGCTCCGCGATCGGATCACGCTCGCCGTGGTGAACGCGACCCATGGCAAGGACTGATCGTTTCAGCGATGTGGCCCAGATCCGCGAGGCGAAGCAGCGCTTGCGCCAGGAGCGGGACGCGCATAAACGTCGCCTACTGGACCACTGGAGCCAGCTCCAGGATCCCGATTTCCGCCAAGGGCTTGTAAGCGAAGGGCTGCTCCAGGTGCTGAGGGGCATACCCCTGCTGGGCACCTTGCGCAGTTTGCTCACCCCCGATAGGGCGTCCATTGGTCAAGCGTTGGGCATGGCCTTCGGTGCCAGCCGCAAGACCAGGGCAGGTCGTATAGTCGGCATGATCGCGGCGATCGTCATCCCCCAGATCTTGGAACGCTACGTTACCCCGGAGCGAACGGAACGATTGTTCACCGAAATGCGACGTTCCTTCCGGCGCATCCGTGAACGATGGCGTCATCGGCGAACACGCGCCGCAGCGGAGTAGGACCCATTTCACGCGTCGGCAACGTTCCTTTGCGCATGATCCAAAGGGACGGCTTGACGCGGTACACACTCACGTTGCTCGCGGTGATGCTCACCATCACGGCGATGTACTTCGGCCGCGACCTGATCGTGATCGGCATGTTCTCGGGGATCCTGACCTTCCTGCTCCTTCCCCTGGCCCGTGGCGTGGAGCGTTGGACACCGCGCTGGGTAGGCGCTTTGGTCGCCACGCTCACCGTGGTAGTGATCGTGCTGGGCCTGTTCTTCTTCATGGGCTGGCAGTTCAGCCGGTTCGGGAAGGACCTCCCGCTGTTGCAGGAGAGCGTTTCCAAGAAAGGGATCGAGGTGCAGCGCTGGGTGGAGGCCCACACGCACTTCTCGCGCCGTGAGCAGGTGCAATGGTTCAACGAGCACCTTGCGGACATCACCAATTGGGGTGGAAAAGCGGCGATGCGGATCTTCACCTTCACTGGATCGGCGCTCACCGCCATGGTGCCGATCCCGATCTTCATCTTCCTGCTGCTGTTGCTGCGGGACCGCTTCCGCACCTTCTTCACCAAACTGGGCAGAACAAGCGACGGCGCCGTATTGGATGTGATGGTTCGCATCAGTGAGCTCTCCCGCAAGTACCTCCGCGGCATACTCACGGGCATGTTGATCTTCGGCATCCTGGCTTCCACCGGCTTCCTTTTTCTGGGGCTGAAATACGCGGTGCTTCTCGGCTTCGTGATCGCGTTCCTGAACATCATCCCCTACATCGGTGCGCTTGTCGGTGCGCTGCTACCGGTCTTCCTGGCCCTCATCACGAAGGACTCGACCCTTTACGCCGTGGGGGCCTTGGCCGTGTGCCTTGTGGTGCAGTTCCTCGACAACAACTTCATCACGCCCAAGGTGGTGGGGAGCAGCGTGAGCATCAATCCGCTCGCGAGCTTGGCCGCTTTGCTCGGCTTCGGCGCGTTGTGGGGCGTGGCGGGCATGCTGCTGGCCATCCCCATCACCGGCATGCTGAAGGTGGTGTGCGACAGCGTGCCTTCCCTCGAACCGTGGGGCTGCCTGCTGGGTGAGGAGATCGAGACGCCGAAAGAGAAGCGGTTGCGCATCCGCTTCAAGCGGAAGTCTGTGCAACCTCCGAAATCATCTTGATCCGCCGGTGGCGTTGGTCCGATAGGTCGACGCCGCATGAATTGATCGAGAGACGCCGGATCTCCTCCTATCGGATTCCGGCATGACGGCGTTACCGGAAGATTGCCGTGTGGAGCACCCCATCGGCGCCCACCTGCCCACGGTACATGCCCGTGCAATTGAAATCGAGCACGATGTTGCCAACGTGGTCAAGCGCGATGAGCCCGCCATCGCCTTCGAGTGGTGGCAGCCTCTCGTGCACCACAACGCGAACGGCTTCCGCGAGCGATAGCCCCTTATAGGACATGAGCGCATGCACGTCATATGCTGCCACTGCCTTGATGAAGCTCTCGCCATGACCGGTGCAGCTCACGGCGCAGCTGCTGTCATTGGCGTAGGTGCCCGCACCGATTATGGGGCTGTCGCCGATGCGCTGCCACTTCTTGTTGGTCATGCCGCCGGTGCTGGTGGCAGCGGCGAGGTGCCCGTGCGCATCCAGTGCCACCGCGCCTACGGTGCCGAACTTCTTCTCCTTGTCGCTGTGGTCGAGCTGGTAGGTGTCGGTGCCTTGCGTCTCCTTCCACTGATCGTAGCGGAACTGGTCGAAGAAGTAGAGGTCGTCCTCCAACTCGATCTTCTGCTTGTGCGCGAACTCGAAAGCACCAAGCCCGCTGATGAGCACGTGATTGCTCTTGTCCATCACGCGGCGCGCGAGGGTGATGGGGTTCTTCACGTTCTGCACGCTGGCCACGGCGCCTGCGCGCAGGCCGTCGCCGCTCATGATGCTCGCGTCCATCTCGTGCTGCCCGTCGGCGTTGAAGACCGAGCCTTTGCCCGCGTTGAAGTACGGCGAGTCCTCCAGCGCGCGCACGGCGGCCTCCACGGCATCGAGCGCGGCGCCGCCCTCCTTCAGCACGGCGTGCCCGCGTTTCAGGGCTAGTTCCAGCGCATCGCGGTAGACCTTCTCGCGGGCGGACGTCATCAGTTCCCGGGCGATGGTTCCGGCTCCGCCATGAACGGCCAATGCGATCGTGCTCATCAGGTCTACGGTTCGGGGCGTGAAGCTATCGGCGCAGTGAAACTGTATCCTGTTGCATCCGGTCGGCTGTCAACAAGGGGATGTAAAGCGCGAAGCCCCGGCATCGCCAGGGCTTCTCAACTATCTCATGGTGGTCAGAAGGTGATCAGCACGCCATCAGCCAAGAACATCAGGCTGTGCTCAGGCTCGGTGATCTTGGCGATCTCCTCCTTGCTCTTGCCGGCGTCCTCGGCGTAGTGACGCAGGGTGGCCACGTCTACGATCTCCTTGGTGGCGTAACCCTGCAGGACGGCGTGCTTGCCCTCGAGGCCCTTCGTGGGCACGAAGAAGCCGTAGTCCTTGAAACGCACCATCATCTCCTTGCCCTCGGGCATCTGCACCGTCATCCAGCAACCCTTCTTGGTGCAGCTGGTGATGATCTCGCATTCGAGCTTCACGGCCATGCTGTCGGTCTGGCTCATGGCCTTGGCAAGATTGGCGGTGTTGATGGCGCCATCGGGGGTGATGGCGGCGCCATAGCTCTTCACGTTCTTGTCCTGGGCGGCCAGGGTAAGCGGTGAGATGACAAGCGCCAGGGCGAAGGCCGAGGTGGCGAGTGAGGCGAGCAGGTGGCTCATCGAAGAGGTGGTTCTGTGTTTCATGGCGGTGGGCGCAAAGTTGGTGAAGGCATCCGGTCCTGAAGGCTGACGAATTTCATGCCCTGTTAAAAAGGCACAAGGCACGCACAACCGTTCCGGTCTCTAGGCGGACCACGAGAGCGCATCCGCATTGCCGTCATGGCCGCTACCTTGCCCCCATGATGAATCGGAACGCGGTCCTCTTCCTGGCGGCCTCCATCACGGCTGCGCCAGCTCTGGCCCAACAGGCCAACATCCCCGTCACGGACAATCTCGTGGTGGAAGGCATCCCCGCGCTGCCCGCCAGCCTCATCGGTGAGGTGCGCAGCTATACCGAGGCCCGTGGCGCAAGCCTGGCGGCATGGCATCCGCAACGGAAGGAGATGATCATTAACACGCGCTTCGGCAACACCAGCCAATTGCACCACGTGAAGTTCCCCGGCGGAGCGCGGACGCAGATCACCTTCTACGAGGACGCCGTGGGCGGTGCGAGCTACGAGCCGAAGGCCGGCAGCTACTTCATCTTCAGCAAGGATGCCGGCGGCAACGAATTCAGCCAGCTGCACCGGAGGGATGCCGATGGCAGGGTCACCATGCTCACCGATGGGAAGCGCTCGCAGAACGGTGGCGGCGAATGGAGCCGCGATGACAAGCGCCTCGCGTACAGCAGCACCATGCGCAACGGCAAGGACCGCGACATCCGCATCATGGATCCGCTGGACCCGACCACTGACCGCGTGGTGGCCGAGAACAGCGGCGGCGGCTGGGGCGTGAGCGATTGGAGCGCTGACGACAAGCAGCTGCTGATCGGGGAGGGCATCTCGGTGAACGAGAGCCGCATTTACCTGCTTGACATCGCCACGGGCGCGAAGACCCGCGTGCTGCCCGCGAAGGATGAGCGCGCCACTTACCGTGGCGTCGCCTTCGCACCCGATGGGAAAGGCATCTTCCTCATCAGCAACAAGGACAGCGAGTTCAATCGGTTGTGCATCTACGACCTCGCGACCCGGAAGCTCAAGACGATCACCGCCGATATCCCGTGGGATGTCGGCGGCGTCGTGCTCACGAAGGACCGTTCCCGCGTGGCCTTCACCACGAACGAGGACGGCCTCTCGAAGCTCTACCTCATGGACGCGCGAACGCTGGCGTATGAGGAAGTGCAAGGCCTGCCGGTGGGGCTGATTGGTGGCTTGAGCTGGACCACCGATGGGCGTTCGCTCGGCCTCACGCTCAGCACGCACGCGAGCACCTCCGATGTGTTCGAGTACGACATCGCGGACAAGAAGCTCATCCGCTGGACCGAGAGCGAGCTGGGCGGCATGGATGTGAGCGGCCTGCGCGCGCCGGAGTTGGTGCGCTGGAAATCGTTCGATGCGCGCATGATCAGCGGCTACCTCTACCGCCCGCATGTGCGGTTCACCGGCAAGCGCCCGGTGATCATCAACATACACGGCGGGCCGGAAGGACAGTCGCGGCCTGGCTTCCAGGGGCGCAACAACTACTACCTCAACGAGCTCGGCGTGGCCATCATCTACCCCAACGTGCGGGGCAGCAGCGGCTACGGCAAGACCTTCCTCGACCTCGACAACGGCTACAAGCGCGAGGAGAGCGTGAAGGACATCGGCGGGCTGCTGGACTGGATCGCCACGCAGCCCGAACTCGACGCCGACCGCGTGATGGTGACCGGCGGCAGCTACGGCGGCTACATGACACTGGCCGTCAGCGTGCATTATGCCGACCGCATCCGCTGCGCGCTCGATGTGGTGGGCATCAGCAACTTCAACACCTTCCTGAAGAACACCGAGGACTACCGCCGCGACCTGCGCCGTGTGGAGTACGGCGATGAACGCGACCCGAAGATGGCCGCCTTCCTCGAGTCGATCGCGCCGCTCAATCATGCCGAGCGCATCACCAAGCCGCTCTTCATCGTGCAGGGCGGCAACGACCCGCGCGTGCCCGCCAGCGAGGCCGTGCAGATGAAGGACCGCATCAAGGCGAAGGGCGGGAACGTATGGTTCCTCATGGCTAACGACGAGGGCCACGGCTTCCGGAAGAAGGGCAACAGCGATTTCCAGTTCTACGCCACGGTCGCATTCATCAGGGAGTTCCTGCTGAACTGACAGACCGGCACGTGCGTCCTTCTCTTCCTGCGCGAGGCAAGAGGTGAGGTGAGCGGTGCATCTTCGCGCCATGTCCCGCCTCGCGCCATTCTGGACCTCGCCACCGGGGAACGCTTTGCGCGCGCTCACAGTGATCGCGCTGGTGCCACGGCTGGTGGCGGTGCTTTTCAGTCCGGGCTACTTCGCGCACGACGACCACTTCCTCATCATCGAAGCAGCGGCGAGCTGGGTGGCGGGCTTCGACTACAACAACTGGCTCCCGTGGAATCAAGGGGAGTCGCCGACGCCCACCGGCCACAGCTTCTTCTATGTCGGCTTGCACTACCTGCTTTTCAGCGCGCTGAAGATCGTGGGCATCACCGAGCCCAAGACCGTGATGCTGGTGGTGCGTCTGTTGCACGCGCTCTGGAGCCTTGTCGTGGTGCGCGTCGGTTACCGCATCGCGCTTCGGTTGGGTGATGCGCGCAGCGCCTGGCAGACCGGGCTCTTCCTCGCGCTGTTCTGTTTCATGCCCTTCCTCGCGGTGCGCAACCTCGTGGAAGTGGCCTGCATCCCCTTTCTCATGCTGGGCGCGTGGCGGCTGGTGCGCAGCGATGCGCCTTCGTGGATGGATGCCCTTGTGGCGGGCGTATGGATCGGCATGGCCATGAACGTGCGCTTCCAGGTGATCTTCTTCGCCGCCGGTCCCGGCCTCGCTTTCCTGATGCAGCGCAAGTGGCCGCAGGCGATCACCTATGGGCTTGGCGTCGCGCTGCCGCTGGCCATCATCCAAGGCGGACTCGATTTCTTCCTTTGGGAAAGGCCTTTCGCCGAGCTCACGCAATACGTGATGTACAACCTGGCCAACACCACCACCTATGGCGTGCTGCCCTGGTACAACTACCTCCTGCTGCTCGCGGGCCTCTTCATTCCGCCGCTGAGCCTGGCCGTGCTTTTCGGATTCTTCCGCCGGCCCAAACCCCTGCTGCTGTGGCTGTCGGTCTTCCTCTTCCTCGCCATCCATTCGTATTTCCCGAACAAGCAGGAGCGCTTCATGCTGCCCATCGTGGCGCTGTTCTTCGTGCTGGGTTATGCGGCTTGGGAGCAATGGCGGGCTCGTTCGCAATGGTGGCAGGGGAGGACCACGCTCTGGAACGGGACGCTCGCCTTCGTGTGGGCGCTGAACCTGGTCCTCTTGCCGGTGCTATGCACCACGTACAGCAAGCGGAGCAGGGTGGAGGCTTTGTCCGCGCTGCGCGACTTGGGGCCGGTGACCGGGCTCATCATCGAGGATACGTTTGAGGGTGAGGCGCCCATGCCGCCGCTGTTCTACCTGGGCCAATGGAACATGACCGTGCTGCCGTGGACGGAACCAACGGCCGACCTCGATTCCGCGCTGGTGGCCAAGAGCGACCGGCCAAGGCCCAATACTATCCTCTTCTTCGGCGAGGAGGATCTGGAAGCACGAAAACAGCGGATCGAAGCGGTGATGGGACCTGTGGAACTCATCGGCAAGGCCGAACCCGGCTTCATGGACCGGCTGGTCCACTGGCTCAATCCGGTGAACCGGAACGAGACCATCGTGATCGGACGTGTTCCCACCCGATAGCTTCGCGCCGAATTCCATTGAACCATGCTGGAGCTCTCGCACCTCGACCCTTCCGTCCTGCTCACTTCTCATGGCATCATCGCGCTGCTCACGCTCACGGCGCTGGAGATTGTCCTGGGCATCGACAACATCGTCTTCATCTCCATCCTCAGCAACAGCCTCTCCACGAAGGCCGATCAGCGCAAGGCGCGGCAGCTGGGCCTGGCGCTGGCCATGATCACGCGCATCCTGCTGCTCCTCTCCTTGAGTTGGGTGATGGGCCTGGACAAGCCGTTCATCACCCTGTTCGAGCATCCGTTCAGCGGCCGCGACATCGTGCTGCTGCTGGGCGGGCTCTTCCTCATCTACAAGGCCACGGTCGAGATCCGCGCCAAGGTCACCGGGCAGGACGAGGCGAACACCCGGACCAAACGGCACAAGGGGCTGGCCTCCGTCATCGCGCAGATCATCCTCATCGATTTGGTCTTCTCCCTCGATTCGGTAATCACCGCCGTGGGCATGAGCAACGAGATCATCATCATGGTGCTCGCCGTGATCATCGCGGTGCTGGTGATGATGCTCGCGGCGGGATCCATCAGCAGGTTCGTGGAGAAGCACGCTACCGTGAAAGTGCTCGCGCTGGCCTTCCTGGTCATGATCGGCGTGGCGCTGCTCATCGAGGGCATGGGCGAGCACATCAACAAGAACTACATCTACTTCGCCATGGGCTTCAGCGTAGGGGTGGAGATGCTCAACCTGCGCATGGCGCGCAAGCGGCTCATCGAGCGCTAAGGGAGTCTGGGTTGAAGTATAGCCCGAGGTGGAACAGCGACGCGCTGGATCATCCCGTCGGCTTAGCTTCGGGCATGTGCAGTTCGGTTGCTAGCAGGTGTAGGGTCCCCGAAGACGGGAGACTCAGCGGCGGTTTGAGGACCGTGGACCTTTCCGGCATCAGCGCAGGCATTTGCACTGTGAGTGTGGACCGGCAGAGCGGCACGAAGACACTGGCCATCACCAAAACAAACTGAATGATGATGATCCTACGTTCAGCATCGAAGTGTTTTGTTGCTCTGATGGCTGCAGGTACGCTTCACGGGCAGCAACTGGAATGGCTTAACCATTACGGCAGCCCAGAACCAGAGTTGGAAAGCAGCCAGTTGATACTCTGCGGCCGGAATGGGCTCGTGTTCGGTGCGGGCACTGTCGGAGGTGAATCGCTGCAGGTTGGTGATGCTCAAATCATGATTCAGGGATACACGGATGTGCTAATTGCAGCTTGGGAGGAGAATGGTGATGAATCGTGGGCGCAACGCGCTGGGGGCCCTTGTGCAAGCGGCTTATCCTACTTTGATATGCCTCGAGCCATAACGCTGCAGACATCGACAGGCAACCTGATTGTCGTGGGGGACTATAATGGGTCGGCGAGCATTGGAAGTCTTTCGCTTCCTGGATCGTGCTTCGGCAGGAGCATGTTCATCGCCGCAGTCGCTTCTGATGGCGAGATTGCTTGGGCGCAGCGTGCCACGGGTCAGAATGTGCTAGCAGTGTCTGTCGTGGTGGGTCAAGATGGGCGCATTCACGTCTTCGGCTTTATTGAGGTGGGCCAGGGCGTCTTTCACGGCGCCAGCAACATTGTTCTGGGGCCGGGCGGATTTCATGCCGTTTATAGTGGGCTGGGCGTGCTAGAGGAAGCTGAATCCTTGACGTTGACCGGGGAGGTCCTTAGTGCGGTGGCCGACGGAGCTGGCATGGTCGTAAGCGGCGTGTTCCAAGGATCCGATACGATCTGGGGATTCCCGCTTGAACCCACAGGGGTCGTCTCTACCGGCTTTCTCTGCAAGGTCGATGCGCAGCAAGCGGTCGATTGGGGATTGATCATTGGGTCCTCCATGTATGCTGCGGTCGCGGATTGCGCTGTGCTATCCGATGGCGATTATGCCATATCCGGTTATTTCGAGGAGGACGTCCAGGTCGGTTCACTTTCGCTCACGGCCGTTGTCAATGCGGTTAACCGGTTTGTTGCCCGGGTTTCCTCATCTGGCGAGGTTCTATGGCTGAAGCATGCAACTTCACCGGAAATGTTCTCCATTCTGTCACTGCTGAGTGATACGGAAGGCGGTCTTTACATGCACGGTTATTTCAGTGGCCAACTTTCGATTGGTGGTGCCAGTCTATCAAGCCCCGTGAGCCGGGAGACTTATGTCGCCCACCTGAACGAGTCTGGGCAATGGGATGGGGCACTGCATGTGGGCCGGGTGCCTCCGAGCGCTTATAGTGGCTTGTACGTTCAGGGCAATGATATTTACTTGTCAGGCGCGTTCGATAGCACCATGGTCATTGGTGACGAGACTTATCAGCCACTGGTCATGGACTGGCCAGACTTGTTCGTCGCGAAGTTCAACGGCTTGGGGCCTGTTGGCGGCATCAGTTCAATGGCCGCAGAAGAGCATGGCCTGCTCATTCATGCGAACCCCAATCGAGGGAGCTTCCGCTTGCGATTGCCTTCGGCTTTCCGGAGTGAATCCGAGTTGCGCTTGCGGGTGTTCGATGCGCTGGGAATACAGCTTCACGAGGAGGTTCTTCGCTTCGATGAGGAAAGACCAGGCGTTAACATACCCACGGCGGCTCCAGGACTCTACATGGTTACCGTTAGCAACGGCAAGCGCACGTACAGCGGCAACATGGTGGTGGAGTAGGGCGCACTTGCGCAAACCGCCCTACGGCAGCTGCGCCCCCCGCGTATTCGTCGGCACGCTACCGCCCACGTTCACCAGGATCGGGTCGCGGTCGTTGCCGTCGCCGGTGTAGATCACGTTGCCGTCCATGTTCACGTCCTCCGCGAAATAGCCGCTGACCGTGGCGGTGGGCACGCTGCCGCCAACCTGCGATAGTATCGGGTCACGGTCGTTGTCCTGGCCTGTGTAGCGGAGTGTGCTGTTGCGGTCCACGTCCCCTGCGAATAAGATGTTGCGGCTGCCGATGGTCTTCATCGCATTGGCTCCGCCGTAGATCGGCGTGGTGCCATTGCTCAGGTCGATGGTCACGGCCGTGTTCGTTAGGGCCACGGTTCCGGCGGTCATCACGCCCAGGTGGTTGCGGTGCCGCACGGCGATGTAGTACGATCCGCTGGGTGCGCCGAAAGTGAGCGCCGAACTGCCGTCATTGGCGGCCACGATGTCCCCATCGGCTTGGAGCAGCGCGGAGCGCGTGGCCACCACATTGGCGGAATTGGCGCTGCTGCGCAGTTCCACCAACACCCAATCCACCGCAGCATTGTTGCCGGTGGTGCTGAGGACGCCGTTGGTCGTGGTCTCGCCGCCTCCGCCGCCAACGTGCGTGTAGCTAAGCGCCGCGTACGGTTCAGCGAGCGGGATGAAGCCTGCCGCACGCAGGTAGGCGTTCATCTGCGTGGTGTTGCTGTTGTAAGGTCCTTCCAGATAGGCGCGCACGCGCAGCGAGACGGTGGGCGAGGCGTTGGGGTTGAAGCCATCGAGCACCGTGAGGTTGTTGGCCGGATTCAGCCAATCGCGCATGCGCACCGATGCGGCGGCGCCATCCCATGCCGCGCTGAACTTCGCGCAATCGGTGGGGATGCTGGTGGCGGTGGAGCAGACCTGCGCGCCGTCGTACGCGTGACCCACCACGCGGTGGTTCTGGTCGAAGAGGGGCGCGCCGCTCGATACCGCCTGCATAAGGCCCACCTCCCAGTTCTGCCGCCATGCGGGCACGCCGATCGCATCGGTGAAGCTGGTGCAGGGATCGTAGTTGAAGGCGATCTTCTTCACGTCGTACATGGGGTGCTGGATCAGCACCGTCTCTTGCGGAACGGCGCCGCTGCGGTCCCACCCGGCGTAGTACACGTTGTAGCTGGCAGGAGGCGTGCTGCTGAGCTCGGCCAGCACGAAATCGGTGTAGTAATAGTTGGCCCGCAGCGTGGCACCGGTGATGGTCTGGTTCGTCGGCCCCACCGTGCCGACGCATGTCGGGCTCTCGTAGTTGAAGTAGAAGACGTACTGGTTGAGCGTGTTGGGGATGAAGCAGTGGTTGGCGAAGTGGAAGTACGGCTTCCGCGTCGCCTGCGTGTTGTTGAGCAATTTGCCCGTGCAGCCATCACCGTCAGGGCGCAGGAACATGGCCACCGAGCGCTTCTCCAGTTGCCAGGCAGCCGCCTCCGGGCAGATCACATTGGTATGGCAGGGGGCGCTCTGGTAGCCGGGATTGTAGTCGCGTCCTGCCTCGGCATTGAAGCCGAACAGGTCCATGATGCCATGCGTGATGCTGGACACGCGCAAACGGGCCGGTCGCTGGTGAACGCGCGTCGTACGGTACTCGATCACCACCGCATCGCCGGGGAGCACCGCAGTGGCCATGCTGCCATCCTCTTGGCGGTTGCTCGCATCGAATCCACCGATGAAGCGGTTGCGATCCGCGGTGTAGAGGAAGACCACATCACCCTCATTCAGCTCCCATTGATCGAATTGCACGCTGAGCATCAGGGCGCCAGGGCTGCGCAGCACCAATCGGCAGATCATCGAACGGTCGCTCAGGGCATCCCATCGGCCCAAGGCGAGCACGTCCGCTTCCTGGAAGAGTTGCACGCCGTATCGGAAACCCGTGGTGCGCTGTTCCTCCGTTTCGGATGGATCGGGAACGGAGAACCCCACTTCGGGCAAACCTTGACGCGTGAGTCCCGAATCGCCCCATTCAAAGGGCTCCCCGCCGATGCTGACCTGTCCAATAGTACCGCCAGCCACCAGCACGCACGCCATCATGAGTAATGATCTGCCCATCATCGTGACGAAGCTAATTCACGAATCGCGCCGTTGGTTCACCGGGCCACGATCACGAATTCGGTTCGGCGGTTGGCGGCCCGTCCCTCTGGCGTGTCGTTGGGCTTGATGGGCTTGGTGGGGCCGAGCCCCTTGAAGCTGAGGCGTGCGGCGGCGATGCCATTGCCTTGCAGGTAGCCCATCACGGTGAACGCCCGGTCGTTGCTCAGGGCCATGTTATCGGACAACTGGCCCACGTTATCCGTATGGCCCTCGATGCGGATCCTGATGGACGGGTTGTCCTTCAGGAAGTCGATGAGATCATCCAGGATGAACTCACTGCTCTTGGTGATCTCCGCGCTGCTGGTGGCGTACTTGATGTCGTTGACGCGGTAGCTCCGGTTCACCTCGATCTTCTGCACACTCATGTCCACCTTGGCCACGCCCTGCCGGATGGTGTCCTCGATGGCGAAGCTGCGCGAGTCGAAGACGTGGCCCTCCTTCTTCACGGTGAGCACCACGTCGCTGCCCGGTTTCAGGCGCACCACGGCGGCGTAGCGCCCATCGGTGCTGTCGGCGTGGAGCACCTCGATCTTGCGGGTGTCCATGTACTTCACCTCCACCTGAGCGCCGCGCACCACTTGGCCTTTCTCATCGCGCACCTCGCCCTTCACGATCAGGATCTCGTCGGGGCGGACATCCGTGGGCAGGTCGATGCTGAAGATGTCGAGGCCGCCCATGCCTTTGAAGCGGTTGCTCGCGAAGTAGGCGGAGCGGCCATCGGCGCTCACGATCAGCCCCTGCTCATCGTTCTCGGTGTTGATCGGATGGCCGATGTTGCGCGGCTTGCTCCACGTGCCGTCGTCGTTCAGCTTGCCGAAGAAGATGTCCCAGCCGCCGATGCTGCGGTGGCCTTGGCCTTGGGCGTTCTGGCGGGCGGCGAAGTAGAGCGTGCGGCTGTCGCTGTGCATGAAGGGGGCCTTCTCATCGCCCTCCGTGTTGATGCCCGGCAACGGCTGGGCAGCCGACCAGATGCCCTTCGCATCGCGCGTGGAATAGAAGATGTCCATGCCCTTGCTGTCGGCGCGCGCGGTGGCGAAGTAGATCGTGCGCCCGTCGCCGCTCAGGCTGGGTTGGCTCTCCCAGGTGTCCGCGCCGTTGACCTCTGGCGGCAACGGATCGAGGCCGTTCCACACGAACTCCTGCCCGCCGAAGTCGAGGTTGAACTTGGTGTCGTAGTGCGACCGATGGATGTCGATGTTCCGGTAGCCGCGTGAATCGATCGGCCCGCCGATGGTGACGAACATCTCCTTGTTGTTCACGCTGATGGTGAGCCCGCCGTAGCTGTCGCCCGTGTTGAAGGGCTCGTCAAGCGCGGCGCCCGCATCGAAATCGCTCTTCAGGTCGGCGCGGCGCGCCTGAATGAGCTCCTCCACCTCGCGCGCCACGAGGTCGCCCTTGGCCTTCACCTTCCGCTTGCGCGTGAAGAGGAGCAACTCGTTGTCGGGCGAGAGCATGGGCAGGTACTCGTCGTCGCCGGTGCTCACATTGGGCAAGACGCGCGGGTTCAGCGGGGCGCTGTTGCGATAGAAGTCCACATAGAACTCCAACTCGGGCATGAGGTCCTCCACCTCCTTGTATTGCCTGTCGTAGTTCTTGCTCACCCGCGTGGCATCCTCTGTGGGGAAGCGACGGAAGGCCTCGAAGTCGCGCGCGGCCCCGGCGAAGTCGCCTTCCGCGTAGCGCATGGTGCCCAGCGTGTACGGCAGGTCGCTGTGGTAATGCGGGCACTTCTCCTGTACGGCCTCCAGGTAGGCGATGGCCGGCGCGAAGCTCTTGCCGCCCTCGCGCGTGATTCGGTACGCCGAGAGTCCGAGGCGGAAGCGGCATTCCACGCAGGTGTCGTCCACTTCCAGCGCGCTCTTCAGCTTGGCGTGGCGCTGCAGCGGGTCCTTCGCATCCGCGGCGTCTTTCAGGAGCTTGAGGATCTTCTTGTCCTCGGGCAATGCGCAGGGCTCAATGTCCTGGGAGAATGCACCACCGGCGAATACGATGAATGCAAGCGCCACAAGCCACTGCCCGCAGGCCACGGACCGTTGGGCATTGAAAGCACTCCGTTCGCCGCCCCGCACGCCCGGCATTCCAACCCCCAACCACCTCAACCCACAACCCGCAACCTTCATTTCACGGTCGTGTCGGTCTCCTCCGCCTTCTTCACCAGGTCATCGCCTTTCCTGCGGGCCACGTCCACCAAGCCATCGGCTTTCTTGTCCGCTTCTGCGATGGCGCGTTGCTCCATCTTGTCGGCTTCCTGCTTGGCCCTGTCGGCGGCGAGTTTGGCGGCGGCCTTGGCCAGCGGATTGGTCACCTGCGCCACCTGGTCGTCGGCTGCTTTATAGGCTTGTGCCTTGGCAGAAGCGGCCTCGCGTCGCGCATCGGCCTTCATCTTGTCGGCCTGCGCCTGGGCTTCGGCCACGAGGCGGTCGCGCTCCGCTTTCGCTTGCGCGATCAGCTCTTCTTTCTTCTTACCGATCTCCTCGTTGAGCGTCTCCTTCACTTCCGTCACCACGGCCTCTTGCACGTTGCTGGTGCCGCCGGCGAACACCGGCTTCACCACGGGCTTCTCGATGGTGCCCGTGATCTTGATCGTGGCGTCGAGCTCCTTCGGCACTTGGAAGTCGGCGCCGATGGCCTGATTGGCCTTGCCGAGCAATCCGCTCACGGCTTGAGCCGCGCCCGCGCCGAAGATGTCGCTGGGGATCTTCGCCTTCATGTCATAGTCGATGTCCTGATTCGCGAAGCCCGTGCTTCCGCCTACGTTGGCCTGAATGCGGTCCAGCTTCACGTTGAAGGGCTTCACGACCATGCGTCCGTCGCGGAACTCGTAGGTGAAGGCCACATCCTGGATGCGCGTGTTCTCGAGCTCCTTCACCTTCAGCGCCTTCGCGAGGTCCACTAGCGGCTGGAAGCCATCCACCTGGACGTTGCGGGTGGTGAGCGTCCCCTCGCCGGTCAGGGTGTTGAGGTCGGCCTCCATGCGCTCGTTCAATGCGGCCTTCATCGCCAGGGTACTGCTGAAGGTGCCTTTGCAGGTCTTGGCGATGGGCGCCACCTTCTGCACTAGGTCCACGTAGGTCACGGTCTTCTCGATGTCGAGTTCGCGCACGTTGTAGGTGAGGTCGATGCGCGGGGCCTTCACGTCCTTCGCCTCGTACCCGCCGGCCATGGTGACGCTGCCGCCGAAGAGGTTGAAGAAGACGTCCTTCATGTCCACGCGTTCGTCATGCACGCGCAACCCGCCCTTGACGTTGGTGAGGTTGAGCTGGTCGAAGATGATCTCCTTCACCGCGATGCTCATCCGGAAGTCGATGTTGCCGGGCACTTCGATCACGCTCATGGGCGTGGTGTCGGCGGGTGCGGCGCTGGACGAGGCCGGATCGGGGGATCCCATCAGTTCGTTGATGTTGAACCGATTGGCGGCGAGATCGAAGCTGCCGATGAGCGTGCTGTCCTTCAGCCACCACTGGAGATAGTTGTCCATGCGCCCTTTGGCCTGGATGCTGCTCGTGCCGACGCTGCCATCGAAGCTGGTGAGCGCGAGGTAGCGCGGGCTGAAGTCGAAATAGAGGCTGTTGATGCCCACGTCGTACGGCAGGGAATCCGTGCGGTACTTCATGCCCAGCAGGATCATGCGGCCATCGGCGGTGAATCGCTCGTAGCGCTGCGCCTCGATGTCGCTCATGGCGCCTTTCATCCGCACGTCGGCGGTGAAGTTGCCGGTGAGGTCGTCGCCTTGCATGGGCACCACCTTCTTCACGCTGGCGAGGTCGAGGTTGGCCTTCAGCTCCGCATCGATGTTCGGATCACTGATGGGGGTGGTGAGGTGCATGCGCGCCTCCACGGGATTGCTGGCCATCTTCATGGCGAACCGTTTCAGGTCCACCACGGTGCCGTCGAGGTCCTTGCCGCCGGGGCTGCTCACCTTCAGGTCCACGAAGATGTCCTCCACCGCTGCGGGGAGATCGGGGTATTGGAAGCGGCCGTTGTCCACGTCCACCACCAGGCCGAAACCCGGCATGCTCGTCTCGGTGTAGGTGCCTTTCACGTAGCCGCTGAACCCGGCCTTGCCACTCATCTTCACTCCCTTCAGGTCCGTAGCGAATTCGGCTGGCACAAGTGAGAGGAGCGTGGCCAGGTCGCTCTTCTTCGTGTTCCAGGTGATGTCCATGTCGATGGGGTCACCGGGCATCGCGATGAATCCATCGAAGCCGAGCACGAGCTGGTTCACCGTTGCCTCATTGTCCTTGAAGGTGAACTTCATGTTGGGCATGTCCATGTCGATGTCGGCGGTGATATCGGTCTTCACGTTGCGCAGGTACTTCACGCCATCGAAGACCACGTTCACCGTATCGGCACGCGTGGTGGTCTTCAGCACGAAGAGATCCTGCGTGAAATCGCCGCTGCCCTTGTGGTGCAGCCCCAGCAGGTCCAGGTAGAAGCCCAGCGCGGCATCGTCGTATACCACGCGGCCGTTCTCGATCCAGTACTCGCGCAGACCGATGTCGAACGTGGAGGCGGCCGTGTCGGCAGGCGTCTCCGCTGCGGTGGAATCCGCCTTGGCGATGTCCCAATTGGCACGGCCATCGGACAGCACCTTCACATGGATATTGGGACGATCGAGTCCGATGCGCTTGATGTCGATGCGGTCGCCGAAGAGGCTTTTGATGTCCACCGTGGCGATCAGCTTCCCGATGCGCGCCAGCTCCGTCCCCTCGAAGGGTGCCCCGTTCACCACGCTCACATCGGCGATCTCCACGGTGAGATCAGGGAAACTCTTGAAGAGGGTGATGTCCCACTCGCCCCAGTTCACCGTAGCGTTGAGGTTCTTGTTCACCTCCTGCTTCACGGCCGCTTCGATCTTGTCCTTGAAGACGATCGGCAGAATGAAGGCCGCTGCGATCAGCAGCACGACGAGGATACCGAGGGTGAGCAGGATGCGCTTCGTCCATTTCTTCATTGCAGGCAGGTTGGGGGTTGAAGGTTGAGGAGGTTGAGGGTTGCTGCAAAGCCGGACAACCGACAACAATCAACTGACAACCGATTTCCGTCGGCAAAGATCGTTCCCGCGCAGGGCGATACGGGTGCGCTTCACCGAGGATTTGATAACCGGCACCGCACAACCCCCTGATCTGGGCAACTTCCAACCCCTCAGCCCTCAACTTCCTCAACCTTCAACCCTCAACTTCCTCACCCCTGAACAGCTTCTCCCCTTGGCCGTGGGCGATGATGCTGCAGCAGACGGCGTCGCCGGTGACGTTGACCACGGTGCGGCACATGTCGAGGATGCGGTCCACGGGCAGGATGATTGCGATCCATGCGGGGTCGAGGCCGAGGCCTGTGAGCACGATGAAGAGGGTGATAAGGCCCGCGCTGGGCACTGCCGCCGCCCCGATGCTTGCGAGCGTTGCTGTGAGGATGACGCCGAGCTGCTGGGCGATGGTGAGGTCGACCAGATGGAACTGCGCCAGGAAGATCACGGCCACGGCCTGGTAGAGGCTGGTGCCATCCATGTTCACGGTGGCGCCGATGGGCAGCACGAAGCTCGCAGTGCTCTTGCTCACGCCGATGTTCTGCTCCACGCATTCCAAGGTGGCCGGCAGGGTGGCGGCGCTGCTGCTGGTGCTGAAGGCGAGGAGCTGCGCCGGGCTGATGGCCTTGAGGAAGCGCGCGAAGACGTTGCGCCGCATCAGCAGTGTCATCACCGTGGGATAGATGACGAAGACCATCAGCACCAGGCCAAGGATCACGGTGAGACTGTAGCCCGCGAGCGATTTGAAGAGCTGCAGCACCGCGGCGGGGTCATCGCCCGCAATGCGCGAAACCACGCCGGCCATCAGGGCGAAGACGAACCAGGGCGCGGCGCGCATCACGAGTTCCACCATTTTCATGAACACTTCGTTCAGGCTGTTCACCAGCGTCACCACGGGCGTGGCCGTTGCAGCGGGCAAGGTGAGCAGCACCACGCCGAAGAAGAGCGCGAAGAAGATCACCTGCAGCATCAGCGCGTTGTTGAAGCTGAGGAAGATGTTGCTCGGCACCATGTCCACCAGGAACTGCAGCGGGCCGCCGCTCACCTGCTTCGCCTGCTCCACCTTGCCCATGAGCGCGGGGTCGGGCGGCGCGGATTTGCGGGCCATCACCACCTCGGCCACCAAGGCGCTGTTGGCGGGGTCGCAGCTCAGGCAGAGCCCATCCTTCGGATTGTCCACGCTCGCTGTCTCCTGCACCCAGAGCTCGTACGAGATCCTGTTCCGCATGCGCTGCGCGTCATCGGACCATTCGCCGGGCTTGATCACGTTCACCAGCACGAGCCCGAGGCTGATGGCGATGACCGTGGTGCTGAGGTAGAGCAGCAGCATCCGCAAGCCCGTCTTCCCCAGCTTGGCCACATCGCCCAGGCCGCTCACGCCGCTGATGATGCTGAAGAGCACCAGCGGGATGGCGATGAGCTTGAGCAGGTTGATGAAGATGTCGCCGAAAGGGGCGATCCAATCGAGGGTGAACGCGCTCCAGCCCATCGTGCTGGAGGTCACCGCCCAAGCGATGCCTGCGCCAAGGCCGATGAGGATGCGGACAGGCAGCGAGGGCTTCATGGCGCCAAGATGCGGAATCGGACGGATGCCCGCTGTCAGGGCTTGCGCTTGCGTGAGAGCGCCACCACCAGCGCGGGCAGGAGCAGCAGCTCGGCCACGAAGGCGAAGGCCAGCGTGCAGGTGATGAGCACGCCCATGTAATGGATGCTGGCGAAGTCGGAGAAGATGAGCCCCACGAATCCGGCCAATAGCATGATGTTGGTGACCGCTACGGCTTTCCCTGTGCGCTTGTAGGTGCGGCGCAGCGCGAACGCGGGAGAGCGTCCCTGGCGCAGGTTCTGGCGCAGCGCGGCCAGCATGTGGATGGTATCGTCCTCGGCGATGCCGAAGGCGATGCTGAAGATGATGGCGGTGCTCACCTTCAGGTCGATGCCCAGGAAGCCCATGACGCCGGCGATGAGCACCAGCGGCAACAGGTTCGGCAGGAGCGCCACGAGCACCATGCGCCAATCGCGGAAGAACCAGAGCATGATGAGGGCGGTGAGCAGCACGGCCAGGCCCATTCCGCGCAGGAGCTGCCAGCTCAGCGTGGCATTGTTGCGGTCGATCAGGAAGGCCATGCCGGTCTGGTGGAAGCGCACCAGGCCCGTGTCCACTTCAGTGGCGATGAAGGCATCGAGCCGTTGGTTGCGGCCTTGATGGATGAAGCCGCCTTCGTCCACCATCCGGCCGCTTAGGCGCGCGCGCCGTCCGTCCTCGGTGACGATGCTACCGAGCAGCTGCCGGCCGACGAGCTTCGCGCGACGTGCCATGCGCGCGCATTCAACGGAATCATCCGGAAGGCGCTGGTACGACCGGTCACCGCCGTTGAACGCCTTGTTCAGCGCGTGCATCACCGTCACCGGCGATGCGATGCCCGAGACCCCGTAGGCGGTGTCCACGTAGTTGTGCACCTTCTCCACCTCGCGCAGCACGTCGAGGTCCCACACGCTGCGCCCATCAGCGGCCTCGATCTCCATCTCGAACGGACGCACGCCACCGAAGTGCTGCTCGAACCAGACGAAGCCTTGCTTCATGGGGTCGCTGTCAGGCAGGTCCTCTAGCAGGTAGTTGTTCACCCGGATCCGCGACGCTCCATACATGCCCACCAGGCCCAGCAATGCGAAGGCGAAGAGGATGCGCCGCCGGTGCTTCATGGTCCATGCGAAGAGCGGTGGGAGCCGGCTGTCCAAGGGGGAGCGCTGCATGCCGCGCGGAAAGAACTTCTTCGGGTCCGTGAGGATCAGTATGGCGGGAAGCATGACAAAGGCGAGGCAGAAGGCCACCAGCACGCCCATGGCCGTGTACAATCCGAACTCTTGCAACGGCTGTATGCTCGCCGTGCCTAGGGTGGCGAAGCCGATGCCGCTGGTGACCGCCGTGAGGAAGGTGGGCAGTCCGACTTCCTGATAGGTGATCGCGATGGCTCGGATGCGCTGGACCCCGTTGCGGATCTCCTCGAGGTAGCATTCGAGGATGTGCACCACATCGCTCATGCCCACCACGAAGAGGATGGTGGGCAGCAGCATGGTGAGGATGCCCAATGGCTTGCCCAGCGCCGTCATGAAGCCCACCTGCCAGAGGATTGCGAGGCCCACCACGGCGATGGGCACCCACACGCCGCGCGCGCTTCGGAATCCGACCCAGAGGAAGATTGCGAGCAGCGCGATGGAACTGCCCAGGAAGAGCAGCGTCTCTCGCACCATGGTCTTGATGTAATGGTCCTGGCCCACGATGCGGCCCACCATGTGGGCATCCGGCAGGCCTGCGTCATCGAGCGTGGATCGCACATCGGCCAGCAGCGCATCGCATTTCTCCTTGCTGAGCGCGGGCTCGGCGTTCAGCGCCACCAGCATCGCGGTGCCGTCCTTGCTGAAGAAGAAGTCGCGCACACGCCGGTCGTTCCAGATGCGCGCCGAGTCGATGGGCAGCAGCGAATCCTGATCGAAGCGCAGGTAAGGGGTCTCGAACAGGCCCAGCGGCGTCACCACCGGCTCCCTCAATCGTGTGGGCGATACCACCTTCATCACCAGCGGCAGGCGCTCCAGCCGCGCGGCGAGGGTATCCACGCGCGTGAGCAGCGCGCGGTCGAAGACGCCCGCTTCCCGCTCGATGCCGATCAACAGGAAGTCGTTGTCGAAGCCGAAGCGCTCACGGAAGGCGAGGTAGCGGTCCAGCTCGGGGTCGTCGCTGGGGAAGAACTTCTCGAAGTCGTAGTCCACGCGCACATCCCGCAGGGCGACGGCGAAGCCGATGGAGGCCACGGCGAGCGTCAGCAGCAAGAGCCATGCGTTGCGCCGCGTGAGCAGGCGTTCGATGCGTTGGATGCGGGCCTCCATCAACACGGGCCGGTCGATGCCGGGCGGCAAAGGTGGCGCAGCACCGCCGAAGGGGCGGGTACCTTCGCGCCGATGCATCCGCACGGCCTTCGCGCCGCCTTCATCCTAGCGGCAACGATCCTCACCGCCTCGCTGTTCGCCGGTCCGCTCAAGAAGGCCTTCGCCGCGCTGGAGGTGCACAACTATTTCCTGGCGCGCGAGATCTTCCTCAAGCAGGCGCGCAAGCACCCTGCCGCCGCGTGGTACGGGCTCAGCGTCATCGCCGGGCGCGCGAACAACCCGTACTACGATCCCGATTCCTGCTACGCGGCCATCACCCGCGCCGACGCCTCCTTCACCGCGTCGCCGGACAAAGAGCGCGTCGCCATCGGCAAGCTGGGCGTGAATCATGCGGCCATCGAGGCGCAGAAGCGGCATGCGCACCAGCTCGGATGGGAACTCGCCCGCAACGTGAACACCATTGCGGCCTACGACCGTTACATCAACGCGTACGTGGGAAGTCCGTTCGCGGCAGAGGCCACCCTCGTGCGCGATCACCTGGCCTTCCAAGTGGCGCGAGAGGAGAACACCGCTCAAGCCTACCAGGCCTTCCTGGACCGCTATCCGCGCGCGAAGGAGGTGTACGAGGCGCGCAACCGGTTGAACGAGGCCGTTTACCGCGAGGCCACCGTCGCGCGCGACCTCGAGTCGTACCGGACTTTCATCCGAGAGCATCCGGACAACCCTTACACGCAGCAGGCCGAGGAGGAGGTGTACCGGCTCTCCACGCCTGGACGCACGGTGTCGGAGTACCATGCCTTCATCCAGGCCAACCCGCGCAACCGCAAGGTGAACGAGGCCTGGCGGGCGATCTACGAGCAGTACACGCGCGACCTGAGCACGAACACCATCACGCGTTTCCTGCAGGACTTCCCGGAGTATCCCTTCGTGGAGGAGATCGTGGACGATTACAAGACTGCGAGCCTCTATCTGCTGCCGTTCCGGCGCGAGGGCAAGTGGGGCTACATCGATGAGGAGGGCAACGAGCGGATCAAGGCCGGTTACGAATGGGCCGAGCCCTTCGAGGGCGCGCAGGCGATGGTGGGCTTGAATGGCCGCACAGGAACGATCAACCGGTCTGGCAAGGTGGTGGTGGCCATCGAGTACGATGAGGTGGCCGACCCCGCCGAAGGCACCAGCACCGTGGAGCGCTCCGGTCGTGTGGGCGCGGTGGACCGCAACGGCGCGCTGGTGGTGCCCATGATCTTCGGCGACGTGGGCGAGTTCTCCGGAGGGCTGGCGTATGCGGAGCGCGATGGAGTCTATGGCTACATCAACGCGCGCGGCGATGAGGCGATCCCCTTCCAGTTCACGTCGGCGGGCACCTTCCGAAACGGCATCGCCGTGGTGGAGAAGGATGGGCTCTTCGGCGCCATCGATGTGAAGGGCAACGTGCTGGTGCCCCCGCAGTTCGATTGGGTGGAGGGCTTCGGTGCCGATGGCGTGAGCCGCGTGCGCAAGGATGGCAAGACCGGCTTGATCAGTCCCTTCGGCGACCTGCTCGTGCCGTTGAAGTACGATCACATCGGCCCGTTCGTGAATGGACTGGCCTTGGCTGTCGAGGGACGCAAGTGCGGCTACCTCACGCCGTTGGGGGCCGTGCAGATCCCCATTGAGTATGATGCGGCTGAAGGTGTGGCGGGCTGGGGCGATTTCCGCGATGGCTTGGCCGAGGTGCAGTCCGCAGGCAAGCGCTGCCTGATCAATGCGCGGAATGAGCGGATCTTCCCATGCGTGTTCGCTGACATCGGACCGGCCACGGGTGCGCTCGTCCCGGTCCGCAGGAAAAGCAAGTGGGGCTGCGCCGACCGGCGGGGCAACGTGCTCTTCGACAACCGCTACGACCTCGCCTGGGAAATGGTAAACGGCATCGCGCGCGTAAAATCGGGCGAGCTCTTCGGCCTCATCGACAGCACAGGCAAGGAGGTGGTCGCGCCGCGCTACAGCGAATTGGTCACTGCCGGTTCCGACCTATGGATCGCGCGTGATGCGCAAGGCAGCGGCCTGATTGATCGCACGGCCAGGGTGGTGCTGCCGCTCCGGTACGATGCTGTGCAGCTCGTCCGCGCCGACCTGGCACAGGTGGAACGGAACGAGCGCCTCGGCTATGTGCGCCTCACGGACGGACGCGTCATCTGGAAGGAGGACGGCTTCGACTCGCCCTGATCAGCGCAGCACGGTCACGTGGCCGATCAGCTCGCGTGCCCTTGCACCTTGATCAGTGCTGGCTCGGTAGCGGATCTTCCACACATATACGCCATCAGGCACAGGCGATCCGCCCACAGTTCCGTCCCAGGTCATCATGGGATCATCGTACGATACGATGCGCTCGCCCCAGCGATCGAAGATGTCCAGCGCGTAGTCGCGATGCGGGCCGTAGAACGACACGCCGAACACATCGTTGATCCCATCGCCGTTCGGCGTGAATGCATTCGGCACGTGGATCATCGGATCGCACACGCCTTCCGTCACCGTCATCGCGGCGGCTGCATCGATGCATGGACCGGAGAGCTGGACAGTGTACACGCCTTCTTGCTGCACCGTGATGCTGGACGATGTGGCCCCGGTGCTCCATAGGTAGCTCGCGCCAGGTGTGGTGACATCGAGGACCAATGGCGCATCGGGGCAGTAGGTGCTGTCGGTGCCGAGCGAGATTGAATCCACCCACTCGAGCACACGTACCTGTATTGCGTCGGTCGTTGTGCAGCCGAGGAGCGATAGCGTTACCCCGTAATCACCGGTCGTTGCCACGGCGATGGAATCCGCGTTGCCCCCCGTGCTCCACAGAATGCTCGCAGCGCCAGCATCCACAGCGAGCCACGCGGTATCACCGGCGCAGAGGACACGGCTGCCGCCGAGGTCGGGTGTGACGAGCGGCACGTAGTCGATCACCACCGTGTCGCTCACCATGCACGCGGCCACCTGCACCTGCACCCAATAGCTGCCGGGCGTCGAGAGACTGATTGCGTTGCTGGTGGCGCCCGTGCTCCAGAGGTGCGACCCGATGACACCGGTGGCGAGCGTCACCACTTCGCCGGGGCAGTGCAATTGGTTCGGGCCAAGGTCCAGCGCCGCTGGCGAGAACACCGCCACGTTGATCGCATCCGTCGCGGTGCAGCCGTTCAGGTCCACAAGCACTTGGTAGGTGCCAGCATCCGTCACGAGCAGGTTCGGCCCCGAGCTGCCATCGCTCCACTGGTAGGTGGCGCCCGCCAATTGCGCATCCAAGAGGAGCGATGCGCCTTCGCAGATCGTGGTGTCGTTGCCCAGATGGACGATGGGCAAGGGGAGCACGGTCACCTGCGCCTGATCCGTAACGCTGCATCCATTCACCGTCACCGTCACGCTCACCGGTTCCTGCGCGGCGGTGGTGTAGGTGGGTGCCGTGGAGCCATCCTGCCAGAGGTAGCTGGCGCCGGGCGTTGTGGCGTTGAAGCTCGCGGCGAAGCCTGGGCAGATGGATTGGTCGCCGCCGATCTCCACCACGGGCAATGGGTTGATGGTCACCTCCACTTGATCAGAAGCCGTGCATTGCGCCACCGTGGCGATTACGCTGTACGTGCCGCTCGCGGTGACGTTCAGTTGCGCCGATGTCGCACCGTTGCTCCAGAGGTAGGTCGCACCGGGCAGGGTGGCATCCAGCACCACCGGGTCGCCCGCGCACCCCGTGATGTCCGGGCCCAGGTCGATGGCGCCAGGATTCAGCACGAAGACCTGCACGGTATCGCTCGTGACGCATGGCCCTTGCGTAACCTGCACCCAGACCGTCGTGGTATTCGCAACGGTGATGGTGCTGGTAGTCGATCCCGTGCTCCAGAGGATATCGGCACCGGTGACGCCCAATGCGAAGACGACTTGATCGCCACTGCACAGCTGCAGATCCGGACCCAGGTCGAAGGTGGCCGGCGTAACGACGGTGATGCCGACCGCGTCGGTGGCGGTGCATCCGTTCAGATCGACGGTGACGCTGTAGTTGCCCGAAGCACTCACCGTGATCGCCGGTGATGTCGCACCGGTGCTCCAACTGTAAGCGGCGCCCGGATAGGTTGCATCAAGCGTTGCGGACGTTCCGTCGCAGAAAGTTTGGTCGTTGCCGAGATTCACCATGGGCACCGGCTGCACGGCAATGATTACGGTATCGCTCACGGTGCAATTTCCCTGCGTCGCAGTGACCCAGTAAGTGCCGGGTGTGCTCACCGTCAATGTTGGAGCGATTGCGCCCGTGCTCCACAAGTACGCAGCGCCCGGCAGCGTCGCATCGAGCACTGCGCTCTGTCCCTGGCACAAGCTGAGGTCGGCGCCGAGATCGATCGCATCGGGCGTGGCTTCGATGATACTCACTGCATCAGCGGCGCTGCAACCAGCGGCGTTGGTCACGGTCACGGCATAAGCGCCGCCTTGGTTCACGGTGATGGTCGGCGTTTGTTCGCCGGTGCTCCACTGATAGCTCCCGCCTGCGACCGTGGCATCCAGCGTGATCGCATCGCCGGTGCAGAGGGTCTGGTCCGGACCGAGGTCGAAGGCAGGCGCTGCGATGGTGGTGACGGTGATCGCATCGCTCACCGTGCAGGATCCTTGCGTGACCACCACGCTGTAATTGCCTGCTGTGCTGACGGTGATTGTAGGGCTCTGCGCGCCGGTGCTCCACAAATAGCTCGCACCCGGAACGGTCGCATCAAGGATGACCGCATCGCCCATGCAGATGGTTTCATCGGGCCCAAGGTCAATCGGCGCGGGCGCGGCATAGGTTGCGGTGATGGCGTCCGTGGCCACGCAGCCATTCGCGTCGGTGAGCTGCACGCTGATCGCGCCGCCGGTTTGTATCAGGTAGGTCGGACCTGTGCTGCCATCGTGCCAGAGGTAGCTCGCGCCAGCCTGCGCCGCGCTCAACATGAACACGTCGCCAGGACAAAGGGTCACATCGCCGCCGAGATCCACTTGCGCGGCTGGGAAGGCACCGACGACGATCGCATCCAATGAGGAACAGCCATTCACTGTCACCTCCACGGCGTAGTTGCCGGGGCCAACGATAATCGAAGGAGTCATCGCCCCTGTGCTCCAGAGGTAGCTGCCGCCCGCCGCGGTCGCATCGAGCGTTGTGGTGAGTCCCGGGCAGAGAGAGTAGTCGTTGCCGAGCGAAACGACAGGCAGCGGCGTCACGAATAATTGCACCGAGTCGCGCACTGTGCAGCCGTTCGTGGTCAAATCGAGCCAATAGGATCCTGCCGTGCTAGCTTGAATGCTGTTCGCCGAAGTACCCGTGCTCCAGAGGTAGCTCGCGCCCGCCACATTCGCACTGAACGTGGCGCTGCCCCCGGCGCAGATGGTCTGGTCAAGCCCCAGATCGAAGACGGGCAGCGCGTGATGGGACAACGTCATCGCATCGCTCGCGGCACAGCCGTTCACCGTCACCTGCACGGAGTAGTTGCCCGCCGCGCTCGCCACCAGCGTGGCACCTGTCGAACCATCGCTCCATAAGTAGGTCGCGCCCGGGGTGGCTGCATCCAGTCCGATGAATGCTCCGGGGCAGATCATCTGGTCGGGTCCGATGTCCACCACGGGCAAGGGAATCACGCTCACGTCCGCCGCATCGCTGCTCGTGCAACCGCCCACGGTCACGTCCACCGAATACGTGCCCGCGTTGCTCACCGTGAGCGTCGGGTTCGTGGAACCATCACTCCAGAGGTAGGTGGCGCCTGGCATGCTGGCATCGAGGGTGGCCTGTTGCCCGGCGCAGAAGCTCAGGTCCGGCCCGAGGTTGACAACAGGCAGCGGATTGTAGGTCACGTTCACCGCGTCGGTGCTGGAGCAGCCATTCAACTGCACGCCGACCGAATACGTGCCCGGACCGCTCACCGTGAAGGTGGGTCCGTTGCTGCCATCCTGCCATAGGTAAGTGGCGCCCGCGAGCGTGGCATCGAGGATCGCTGTTTCGCCATCGCACAGCGAGCGGTCGGGGCCGAGGTCCAGCGGCGGCAACGGATTGTAGGAGATGTTCATGGCGTCCGAGGCCGAGCAATTGTTCGCGGTCACTGTCACGTTGTAGTTGCCGGGCCCAGTCACCGTGTAGCTGTCGGCGGTGCTGCCGTCCTGCCAGAGGTAGGTGCCGCCGGGCACGCTCACGTCGAGCAGGAGGCTCTGCCCATCGCAGAGCGTGGCATTCGGGCCCAGGTCGAAGCTCGGCAACGGTGTCACCGTCACCACGGCCGTATCGCGCAGCACCACGGTGGAGCTGATCTCCACGTCATCGAAACCGATGTCGTTGCCCACGCCGTGACCGGAGGAGACCTGCACGCAGAAGTCGGCGCTGGTGACGCCCGGCGGCGCGGTGTAGGTGGTGTTGAAGACCTGCCATTGGCCTTGCACCGGTGAAGTGATGTGGTCCACGCCGGTCCATACGTTGTTCACGAAGACCGCCAACGTGGGATTGCCCTGCGCGGCGAGCGATACCGCGCGGAACTGGATGTCGTAGGTCTGGCCGGGGCACACCGGTAGCGTCTGG
This sequence comes from Flavobacteriales bacterium, assembly GCA_016715995.1. Classification (GTDB taxonomy): domain Bacteria; phylum Bacteroidota; class Bacteroidia; order Flavobacteriales_F; family PHOS-HE28; genus PHOS-HE28. Next base: position 53,687 of record JADJXF010000018.1, on the reverse strand, counting down.
CACCAGAAGCGCCAGCCGCTGTGCATCCAGCCGGCGTTCACCAGGAGGAAGGGACCGTTGCCGGTGCCGATCCATTGGTTGTGGAAGGGGAAGGCGCTGTTCCCGATCCAGTAGTTACCATCGTTGGTCAGCGGTAGCTGGTAGGTGAACATGCTGGTGAAGCCGTTGTTCCCCGCGCTGAAGGTGCCGTTGGTGACCATGTTCCCCGTGGGGTAGGAGACCTCGCACCAATACGCCCCAGTGCTGCCCACTGTGATGTCCTGCGTCATCTCACCCGTGCTCCACAGGTAGTTCGTGTAGCTGGGGGGGCCATGCAGGGTCACCGTCTCGCCCTGGCAGATGGTGGTGTCGTTGTCGATCTGGATTGAACACACCGGCTGCGCCCAACCAGCCACCGACGCGCAGGCGCAGGCCACGGCTCCGAAGAGCCTGCTTATCCTGCTGATGGTCCGGTGGTTCATGAACTTAATGCGACACAAAGGTCGGACCACGGGAGGGAAGGACGGTAGGCGTCGGCAAGCACGCGTCATCGGGCGATGAACACCCTGTTGACGTCCTCGAAGCGCCATTCGTCCACTGAGCCGAAGACGCGCGACAGATTCTCCTTCACCCGATCGCATCGCCCGCTGCTGCCGGAATCGTAGGCCACCGTGTTGAAGCACAGCGTTCCCGCGCAGCGGTCGCGCAGGGCATGCGCGAAACCCAGGGTGTCGGTGCCGCGCGCCAGGTCGAGGTCATCGAAGAGGTCCACGAGCACCAGGTCGAAGCGCTCGCGCAAGGCATGCGCCTGCACGGTGGCATCGCCTTCGATGATCCGGAGATCCGCGTAACAGCCCAATCCGAAATACCGCCGACCGATCTCAATCATCACGGGGTCCAGTTCCACGGCGGTGATCGGTGCGCCGATGTGCAGCTCGTCACGGAGGATGCGTGGGACGCTGCCTCCGCCGAGCCCGAGCAGCAGCACACTGCGCGGTGGCGCAGCTTGCAGCTCCAAACGATGGAGGACCTGCTGCCATACCCGGTGCAAGCTGCCGAAGCTCTGGTTGCCCTGCGCGCTGTTGAGGACGAGACGCCCAGCCTCGTAGCGCACCTCCAATGGCCCGCTGCGCCCTTGGTGCCGTGCGATGCGCATGGGCCAGGCCCAACTCAACCACTTCGCCAACGGCCGATGTGCCATGCGGTAAAGATGCCCTTATGCCCGGCCTACTTTCGCGGCCCCATCCACTCGTCGTTTGAACGCCATCACCCGCTACAAGCTCCGCAAGCTCGTCAAGTACGCGCTGGTGGCCGCATTCGTGGCATGGGTGCTCACGCTCTTCAGCGGCGTGGTGATGCCCATGGCCGTGCTGGGCTCATGGATGCTGCTGGGCCTGTGGACGGGCGTGCTGGAGGAGTACTTCTTCGGCAGGCGCTTCCGCGCGCTGGCCATCCCCTTGCAGTTCCTGGGCAAGGCGCTGCTGGTGAACCTCTTCACCGTGCTGCTCATCGGCCTGGCCTGGCTGTGGGATTCGGACCGCTTCACGATGATGGCCAGCGATACGCCGTACCGCATGCACGAGATCTTCGGCATGGCACAGTTCTACCGGCTGGCGCTGCGCGTGGTGGTGGTCACCTCCATCGCCATCCTGGTGGTGCAGGTGGAGGAATGGATGGGGCGCCGCACCTTCATGGGCTTCCTGCTCGGTCGCTACGAGCGGCCCAAGCGCGAGGAGCGCGTGGTGCTCACCATGGACCTCGTGGCCAGCACCGAGATCAGCGAGCGGCTCGGCGACCTGCGCTATTACCGCTTCCTCAATCACGTGTATTCGCTCATGACCGATGCCGTGCTGCGCAACGAGGCCGACATCCACAAATACGTGGGCGACGAGGTGATCTTCACCTGGCCCATGCGCATCGGCACGCGCCAGCTCAACTGCCTGGACCTCTACTTCGACATCATGGCGCGCTTCGCGGAGCATGAGAACGACCTGAAGCGCGAGTACGGCCTGATGCCGCAGTTCCGCGCCGGGCTCCACGGCGGGCGGGTGCTCTCGGCGCAGGTGGGCCACATCAAGCGCACGGTGGACCTGAGCGGCGACGTGATGAACAGCGTGTCGCGCATGCTCGGCCTCGCCAAGACGATGAAGGTGGACCTGCTCGTCTCCGCCGAGCTGCTGGAGCGGATGCCCGATGCCGGCAAGCGCTTCCGCATCGGTCCGCAGCACACGTTGCCGGTGAAGGGCAAGCGCCGCGAGGTGCGCGTGCATGAGCTGGAGCGCTTCGCTTTGGAGCCATGAGGTACCTGTTGGTCATCGGATTGCTGCTAGGTGCAGCGGGTTCGCCCGCCCAGGTGCCGGTGCCCTTCACCACGGCCGAGGACCGGTTCATGATCTTCACCGATGGGCGATTCGAGAAGATGGAGCCCCGGCCGCCGGCCTTCATTCATGCCATGCAGGGGCAGTTGGTGTACCGCGACCATGAAGGGCTGCTGAAAGTTTTCCTTGCCGAAGGGCGGCGTCTGCACCTGCTCGATCGGAATGGATCGCAGCCGCGCGTCACGCCGTCGCGCATCGCGTGGCTCAGCGCCGACACCTTGAAGACGCTGCGCGAGGGCCGAGCGAAAGTGGTGGCGGTGAATATGGCGGACTTCGGCGTGAGCGACAGCCTGCTCGTCTGGCACGACAGCACCGCGCACGAGTTGCAGGTGCTGTGGCGCGCACGGGTCTACCCCGTGGCCCAGGTGGACCAAGGCACCGAGCGCCCGCAATGGAGCATGGGAAGCGACCGCGTGGCCTTCTTCAACAAGGAGACCCGACGGCTCTCGATGTTCCATCGCGGCGCGACGCGCGTGCTGTGTGACAGCACCGACATCGGGCTGGTGGTCACCGGCGGAGGCATCATCGGATTCTGGGACGGCCATGCGCGTCAGTTCAAGGCGATTGCTCAAGGCGAGGAGCAGCTGCTCTCCGACCTGCGTCCGGCCGATGCGCAGGCGGGAGCGGGACTACTCGCCTTCGTGGATGGCAACGGCCGACTGAAATGCTATGAGGGCGGGCGCGTCCACCGCGTGCTTGACGAGCCGCCGAGCGGCTATTGGGTGAAGGACAGCCTGCTGCTCTACCTGGATCGCGGCAAGCTCATGCGCTTCCAGCGCGGCGCTACGACGATGGTGGAGAACTATGTGCCCGAGCAGTGGAACGTGCAGGGCGCCCTGCTCGCATACCTGGACATCAACCGCGAATTGCACGGCCTCCTTGGCGATGACCGTTTCCGCTTCGGCAGCGAGGCGAGCATCCCGCGCTTCGGCCTCTTCGGCGATGCCGTGGTCTATCCGAGTCCGCTGGGCAATTGGGTGGTGGCCACGCGCCGCCGCACCTACGTCTACTGAGCGGCCTTCTCCTTCAGCGCCTCAGCATTGGCCGCTTCCGGCTCGATCGTCCACAGGCTGATGGCCGACCGCTTCCCCTTGAGCGCGATGCTGCCGATCTCGCGCACCGGAAGTTTCCCTTTCGGCAGCAGCAGGTCCAGCAGGTCCTTGCTCATCAGGTTGTCCACGCCGTAGGCGTTGCAGGTATCCTGGATCCGGGCGGCGGTGTTCACCACGTCGCCGCTGAAGATGCGCTCCTTCTTCACCAGCCCCACCTCGCCGGTCGTCACCTCGCCGTAGTGGAAGCCCGCCTTGAAGGCCGGCACGATGCCGTAGCGTTCCTGATAGTGCGCGCGGCGCCGCTTGAGCTTCGCGCGGATGTCAAGGAAGCACGTGATGCAACGCTGCCGGGCAAGACCCCGACGCAAGGGCCAGCTCACGCTGATCTCGTCGCCCACGTACTGGTAGATCTCGCCGCGCGAATAGACGATGGGATCGGTGATGTCGGTGAAGAGCTCGTTGAGCAACTGGAAGTAGCGCACATGGCCGAGCTCCTCCGCGATGCTGGTGGAGGAGCGCATGTCGAGGAACATGAAGATGCGCAGCTCCTGCCGGGGCTGGTGGTAGCGGCCGGCGAGGTGGGCCATGCCGCCGTTGCCGTACTGGTCGTTTAGGCGCACCATGAGCATGGTGCCGCCCATCAGCGCCGTCCAGAAGATGTAGTGCGTGAGCCAGCGCAGGCTGAAGAGGCGCTCTAGCACGTCGCCACCCATCGGGTCGTTCTGCGCGGGCAGCCATGCGCCGGTGAGCACGAGCACCGGTGCCATCAGCGCGGCCATGATGGACAGGGCGGACAGGTAGGGGAGGCCCCTCAGCCGCGGTCGCAGCAAGAAGATGTAAGTGCCGCCGCCCAGCAGCCCGCCCAGCAGCGCCACCAAGGACCGTTCATCCACATGCTGCCGCAGGTTGCTGGGGACGCCCTGCTCCACCAGCGCGACGTGCTCGAACAAGGCGCCCAGCACGCTCACGCATACCCAAGCCAGCGTGATGCGCAAGGTGCGGTTGGCGCGCAGGCGCAGACGGGAGAGCTGGTCCATGCTGGAAAGGCCGGCGAAGTTAGCCGTGGTGCTCCGGGCGATGTTAGCCCAATGTCAAGCGCTGGGCTCGTGGCGCCGTCGCGGGAGCAGCACCAGGTAGTACCATCCGACGACCAGCAAGCCCGCGATAAAGAAGGGCGCGGCGAGAGGTAGCGGTCCTCGTCGGTGAACCAGAACTCGGTGATCATCCAGATGCCGTTGGCCATGATCCAGCACACCACCGCCAGGCTGTGCAGGAACTCGCCCAGATCCTTGCGTGTGCGCCAGGCGATCCACAGTGCCATGGCCAGCGTGGGCACGAACATGGCCAGCCCGAGCGGCTTCCAGATCATCACCCAGCAAAGATCCTTCAGAAGCCAGAGCACGATGTGGAAGTTCTCAGTGGCACGCAGGGAGCGCAGCATCGCCGGTTCGTTTGGCGCAAAGATGCCTCCGTCGAACTTTCCGCAACTTCGCCGCCGACCCCGATACCTTGGTGCAGGAATGATTGAACGGAACCGTGTGCTGCGAATCGTGCTGAGCGCTGCGATCGCATTGATGGGTGTGCACGAGGCCGGGGCCTTCCACATCCGGCTGCATGGGCTGGTGACGGAGTTCTTCTCCGGCGATGGCATGAAGAGCGTGCAGGTGCGCCTGGTGAAGGACAGCGTAGAGCGCGAGACGGTCTTCACCAACGGGAAGGGTGAGTACGAGATGTTCCTGGAGCGCGGCTACGATTACCAGGTGTGGTACTACCGCGAAGACCTCGTGCCCAAGTATGTCCGCATCGATGCGCGCGAGATCCCGCTGTTCCCCGATGTGCCGTTCTACGACATGGACGTGCAGATGACGATGTTCGAGCTGATCGCTGATTTCGACTTCAGCACCTTCGACGAGCCGGTGGCGCTGGCGGCCTACAAGCACAGCGTGCGCAACCTGAACTGGGACATCACCTTCACCGAGGCGCGGCAGGCCGCCATCGGCCGGGTGATGGTGCTCTATGAGCGCGCCATCGCCGACCTGAAGAAGCAGGCGATGCTCGACAAGCGCTCGACGCGGCACAAGAAGCGCAGGCGCGTTTACTTCTGACCGCGCAGCGCGCCCACCAGGCGTGCGCATTGCACGGCCTCTCGCACATCATGCACCCGCAGGATGGCCGCACCCTTCAGCAGGGCAATGGTGTTGAGCGCGGTGGTGCCGTTGAGCGCCTCTTCCGGCGCGATGCCCAGCACCTCGTTGATCATGCGCTTGCGCGATAATCCGACCAGCACCGGCGTACCCAATGCCGTGATGGAGGCCAGCCCGTTCAGTAAGGCGTAGTTGTGGATGGTGTTCTTGCCGAAGCCGAAGCCGGGGTCGATGATCACGTCCGGGATGCCGGCCGCGCGCGCGGCGTCCAACCGCGCGCTGAGGAAGTACACGACTTCGCCCACCACATCAGCATAGCGCGGGTCCTGCTGCATGGTGCGTGGCGTCCCCTGCATGTGCATAGGGATGTAAGGGACGTGCAATGATGCCACGGTGCTGAGCATGGCGGGGTCGAGCAGGCCCGCGCCGATGTCGTTCACCATTCCGGCGCCGGCAGTCACGGCCTGGCGCGCTACGCCAAACCGGTAGGTGTCGATGCTGAGCACCGCCTCCGGAAAGCGCGCATGAACCGCTTCCACCACGGGAAGGACCCGGCGCATCTCCTCTGCCTCGCTCACCTCCACTGCGCCGGGACGCGAGCTGGCACCGCCGATGTCCAGGATGGAAGCTCCTTCATCGAGCATGCGCTCGGCCATGCGCAGCGCGTCGTCAACACCGACGCGGCTGGCGGCATGGAAGGAATCGGGCGTGGCGTTGAGGATGCCCATCACCGCAGGCAACGGCATGGTCACCAGCCGGTCCTTGATGCGCCATGTCACCGCGCGCTCCGCGCTACTTTCGCCCGCCATCACGGGCCGAAGATCGGCTGCCGCGCGCATGGAACAGACCCTCCGCCAGTACGACGCCGTCATCGGTGAGTGCCATGCCCTCTTCCTGAAGAAGGCGAAGGACTACGGCACGGCCTGGCGCATCCTGCGCGTGCCCTCGCTCACCGATCAGATCATGATCAAGGCCCAGCGCATCCGCACATTGCAGGAGGTGGGGGAGAGCAAGGTGGGCGAAGGGATCCGCCCGGAGCTCATCGGCATCATCAACTACGCCGCCATGGCCTTGGTGCAGCTGGAGCTCGGCGTGGTGGAAGCACCGGACCTCGGCGCGGAGGAAGCGGCAACCCGCGTGCTGGAACAGCAGCGCAAGGCCCGCGACCTCATGCTGCGCAAGAACCACGATTACGGCGAGGCCTGGCGCAGCATGCGCGTGAGCTCGCTGGTGGACCTCATCCTCATGAAGCTGCTGCGCATCAAGAGCATCGAGGACAATCAGGGTGCCACCCTCGTGAGCGAGGGCATCGACGCCAACTTCCTCGACATCGTGAACTACGCCGTTTTCGCGATGATCCAGCTGGAAGAGGGGAAAGGCTAGGGCTTGTATGGTCCCAGCGGGCTGGGCGGGCATCCTTCGGTCTGACGCGTGTAGGCCACCGAGGCGATGCGCCAGCCATCGGGTCCCTTCACCAGCGTGGCCACGTCGATGCCGCAGTGCGAGAACGCACCATCCACATGGAAATCATAGGGCATCGTGGCCGTGGCCAGCGGCCCGTCCACTCGGACCGTGGCACCCCAATAGCGCTCCACGAAGCGCTCCTTGCCTTGTGCGAGCTTCGTCAGGTAGATTCCGAAGGATACTGTTCGAGCCGGCTCACCGCCGAGGTGGGAAGCGATGTGAAGGTCACCGTCGCGGAGGATGGTGGCCGCCATGGCTGCGGTGTCGCGCGCGGTCATCGCGGCGAAGAAGCGGTCGAGGGTGGTCAAGACATCTTGTTCAGGCGTTGATTGCGCAACGGCGGTGGTCGAGAGGCACACCACGAAAGGGAGCAGGGCGTAGCGGGTCATGCTGGCCAAGTTAACCGCGCTATTCACATCGCCTTGTTGGCAGGTCGGTCGTTCGTCTCAATCCCCCCGCACCCCGTTCCGGATAGGTTCGCCCTCCGCCTGAGCCGGAACGCTTACCACGACGGACCGGGCGCGCCTCTGAACCTTCCTGCCATGAAAGCGCTCGGCATCCTTGCCCTGTCCCTCGTCGCCCTCCAGGCGAGCGCCGCGCGGCTGCACGTCCGCGGCACGGTCACCGATGCCGCCACGCGGCAGCCGATCGCCGAGGCGCTCGTGCGCGTGTACAAGGACGGCGTGAAGCAGCACGTGCTGCACACCGGTGCTGGCGGGCATTACGGCATCACGCTCGACAACGGCGCGCAATACGTCATACGCTTCTCGCTGCCGGGCCGCGTCACCAAATGCTTCGGCATCGACACCCACGGCCCGGCCTGGGAGGACGACCACAGCGTGAAGGACGTGGAGGTGGAGATGACCCTCTTCGAGCGGGTCGCTGGCCTCGACCTCTCCTTCTTCGACATGCCCATGGGCCTCGCGCGCTTCACCCCCATGACCGGCTACCTCAGCTGGAATAAGGAATACGAAGAGCGCATCCTGCCCGAGGCCGCGCGCCTCTACGCCGAGGTGATGCTGCGCCGCGATCCGCTGCTGGCGAAGCATCCGTGATTCCTGGATGGTGTTGATCGGATGTTAAGGGCATGACCCCCCGGTGCACCGCCGTCTATCTTCGGCGCCACCCGAAAATCCGCACCGCATGCGCGCGCTCGTCCTCTTCTGCCGCCTCATCGTCGGCTCGCTCTTCATCGTCAGCGGCCTCATCAAGGCCAACGACCCGCTCGGCTTCTCCTACAAATTGGAGGAGTACTTCGCTGAGAGCGCGCTGAACCTGCCCGGCTTCGCGCCCTACGCGATGGCCCTGGCCATCCTGGCCTGCCTGGCCGAAGTGGTGCTGGGCTTCGCGGTGCTCTTCGGCGGACGCTTGAAGCTGGCCAGCATCGCCCTCTTCGTGCTCACGGTCTTCTTCGGCTGGCTCACGCTCTACACGGCCACCTGCGACCCGCACGGCACTTACGCCGTGGTGGTGAACGGCGTCAGCGAGGAGCGCAGCGTCACCTGCGTCACCGACTGCGGCTGCTTCGGCGATGCCATGAAGGGCAGCGTGGGCCGCAGCCTCACCCCATGGGAAAGCTTCTACAAGGACGCCATCCTCTTCGTGCTGCTGCTGCCCATCCTCTTCACCGCGCTGCGTCGCGAGGAGACTATGTGGAACAGCAAGGCCGACGACATGGTCCTGCTCCCGGGCGGCCTGCTGCTCGTTGCCGTTTGGAGTTGGATCTTCACGTGGTGGGGCCCGGTGTGGTTCACACTCGTCGGCTTCCTGGGCTATGCCATCCTCAAGCGCCGCGTGCAGGGCTTCAAGGCCGAATGGGCCACAGCGGGCTGGATCGCCCTCATCACCTTCGCCTTCACATGGTGGTGCTATGCGCACCTGCCCGTGCGCGATTACCGCCCCTACGCCGTGGGCAGGAGCATCAGCGAGCAGAAGGCCGAGGCCAAGCCGCCGGTGAACAGCGTCTTCCTCAGCTACAAGAACACCCGCACCGGCGAGGTGAAGGAGTATGACACCAGCGGGCCATACCCGTGGAACGATAGTACCTACGTGATGGTGGAGAACAGCAACCGCGTCGTGGAGGTGGAACCCGGCGTGGAATCGCAGGTGCAGGACTTCCGCCTCACCGACCGCGATGGCTATGATCTCACGAACGACATCCTCAGCGAGGCCAATCCGGTGCTGCTGGTGCTCTGCTACAACGTGAAGAAGACCGACACCGGCAACATGCCCGCCATCGCCAAGCTGGCCGCCGATGCCGAGGCGGCCGGCTGGTTCGTATACGGCATGAGCGCCAACGGCTGGGACGACATCGAGCAGTTCAAGCACGAGCACCAACTGGCTTTCCCCTTCGCGCAGGGCGACGAGAAGGTGATCAAGACCATGGCGCGCGCCAACCCCGGCCTCCTGCTATTGAAGCAGGGCCGCGTGATGGGCATCTGGAACGGGAACCAGGCGCCGTCGCTGGAGGAGGCGAAGGAGAGGGTGAAGTAGCGGAAGGTCGGTGCAGAGGGAAATCCGAACTTGCGGGCTTTCCAACCGCCATGCGCCGCATCCCCGTCCTCCTTGCCCTTCTGCCTACTGTCGCCAGTGCGCAGATCTTCAACCCGGTCACGAACGAGTTCCGTGTGAACCAGAACGTACCCAGTGAGCAGTTCCTACCACAGCTGGCCATGGGCCCCAGCGACGACTACGTGGTGGTGTGGAAGAGCTGGATGCAGGACGACAACACGGCGAGCATCTACTTCCGGCGTTACAACAGCGCGCACATCGCCATCAGCAGCGAACTGCTGGTGGCCACGGGCAGCAATTACCAGGAGACCTATGTGGTGAAGGTGTACTACTGGACCGCCGGCCGCTTCATCATCGCCTGGAACACCGCATCGGGGCTCTACATGCGCGTGCTGGAAGCGGACAACACCCTAGGTGCCACGGTGAACCTCGGCGGCGGCGGCCTTTGGGACCTCGCGATCCGCGGCAACACGCTCACCATGCTCTACGGCTCGGGCAACGACGTGCTCAACATCCGCAACTACGACCTGGGCATCAACAGCTTCACCGGCCCGGCCGTGCTGGTGACGGAGGACCCCAACAACGATTACGAGCACCCGAACATCCGCTACAAGAGCGACGGTACGCTGATGGCCATCTTCGGTCGCGGCAACTATCCGCAGCGCATCTACCGCAAGACCTTCGATGCCGACCTGCTCGCGCAGACCAACGAGACGCTGGTGTACGAGCAGAACAGCTCGCTCAACTGCATCGACGTGAGCACCAACGCCAGCGACGAAATCCTCATCAGCACCAAGTGGGGCGTGAACGGCACCGATGTGTTCAAGGTGTGGATCCTGGACGGCAATGGCGCACTGCTGCTCAACAACCTCACCACCTTCAGCAGCAGCTACGCCTACTACACCAGCGAGTGCGCCTTGTTCGACAACGGCGACTTCGTGACCGTGATGGGCACCTGGACCAGCTTGAACGACACCGAGAACTACAACGTGCGCGGCTTCTATGCCAGCAACTACAACTTCCAGAACAGCGGCGTGCAGGTGCTCAACACCACCATTGCGGGCGTGCAGGCCTACCCGGCGGTGGAGAAGCGCGCCGATGGCGGCTTCGTGGTGGTGTGGGAGGGCAATGGCTTCCAGGGCGATACGGAAGGCATCAACGCGCGCGTGTGGAGCGGCGTGAGCTTCCCCGGTGTGCAGGCCGGCACCAACACCGCCACGGTGGTGGATGAGACCGGCACCACCGGCGTGGTGGAACTGCGCCTGGGGACCCAGCCCACCGGCAATGTGGTGGTGGACCTCAGCGTGAACGATGCCACGGAAGCCAGCATCGATATAGCGCAGATGACCTTCACCAGCGGTAACTGGAATGTGCCGCAGAACGTTACCGTGACGGGCCTCGATGATCCGCTCGACGACGGCGACATCAACCTCTCGCTGGTGGCCACGATGAACGGGGCCACTGCAGACCCCGCGTACGCTGCCATGGGGCCGAAGCTCTTCGCGGTGACGAACCGCGACGACGACGCGGTCTTCACCCTGCCGTTCCCGCCGCCCTTCTGCCGCGACATCGGCATGGCAGCGGTGAACGTGCTGGTGACCAATGCCGGTGTGCCCGTGGGCAGTCCCATCGTCACCAGCAGCGACCAGGCCGTGGTGGACGATGCCGACATCAGCGTGCAGCAGTTAAACGCCACCACTTTCGCCATCAGCATCAGCAGCCTCACGGACAACATTCCGGGCACCGCTGCCATCACCCTCACGGTGAGCGATGCGTACTTCAGCTACAGTTCCGGCTTCGGGGTGACCACGCTCGGTGCCGTGCCCGTGATCACACAGGACGGATCACTGCTCACCGTGACCCCGGCGGGCGTGAGTTACCAGTGGTACCTCAACGGCGCTTTCATCCCCGGCGGCACGCAGCAGAGCTGGACCGCCAGCGAGAACGGCACCTACACCGTGCTGGTGGTGGATGCCGATGGCTGCTACAGCAACTCGGCGGACATCGTCTACAACTCCACCGGAATTGAAGCCGTGGGGCGCGATTGTTTCCGCGCAGGCCCGCTCACCGATGTGCTCCCGCTCTTCGCGCCGCAGGCCGGTGTGCTGCGCATGATCGATGCGGGCGGACGCGAGGTGGCCAGCGCGCGTGTGGTGGTCGGGCTGCAGTGGATTCCGCTGCCGGGACTGGCGACGGGCGTGTACACGGTGCTTTTGCAGGGCGCGACTGCGCGCGTGGTAAAGGAGTAGGGGAACACGCACTCGCGCAGCGTCCGCTCACAGCATCACCACCCGCCCCGTGCCCACTACTTCACCAGCGCTGCGCACCACGATCGTATAGCAACCCGCGGGCAAGTCGCCACGTGGCACGAACAAGTTGCTCTGCGCGTTGCGGTAGTGCCGCACGGTGTGCCCGAGCGCATCGCGCAGCTCCACATCCGCAGCACCGGGAGCACTCCAGCGCACATGGCAGCCATCGCGCATCGGGTTCGGCAGTATCGTGCAGCGCGGTAACTCGGATGCTTGCGTTATGCCGTTCACGCTGCCTTGCTCCAGCAACAGCGGCGATGCACCGATGCTGAGCGCCCCGCCACCGAAAGGCGCAATGCCGCCCGTCAGGTCGCGCACGGAACCGATGGCCCACGCCGAAGGCACGTCGAAGCTTGCGGCACCATCCGGCCGCCAGACCACCCAGCCTTGGTAGCCGCCGGGACGCGTGAGCGCGATGGTCCACACGCCGTCGACGACGGTGCGCGATGCCATGGTGGCGCCCTTCAGCCACAGCGCCGTCTGCTGGTAGGCGATGCCCGGCGGCGTGATGCTGTCGTATTGCGATGGCGTGAGCGAGTGGCTCAGGTCCACGTAGTCGTTGTTGCCGCCGAAGATGTCCCAGCAATACCAGGTGAAGTTCTCCACGCCAAAGGACCATTGCACCAAGTACGCGCGCGCCACGGCACCAGCTTGCTCTTCCACGGACAAGTTCAGCCCGTCCATGAAGGACACGGCGCCCTCGGTGTTCCACAGCGGCTTGTCGCCCTGACCGTTGCGCGCCATCACGTCGCGCACGCCGATGATCTCCGGCACCATCTCCTCGGGCATGCGGCTGGGGTAGTGATGCCAGCTGATGATGTCCACGTTGTCGCCGCCGCCCGCCTTGAGGAAATGCGCGAGCTGCTCCGCACCGGTGAAGTTCGGCGAGAGGATCCTGTTCTCCGGATCGATGGCGCGCAAGGTGCTGGCGGCGCTGTCGGTGAGCGCTTGCATGGCGCTCAGGCTGCCGTCGTAGTCCAATTGGTCCACCTCGTTCCAAATCTCCCAATAGCGCACGCGCCCTTGGTAGCGCTGGCCCATGATCGCGGCGTAGTCCTGCCACCACGTGATGTCCGTGGGCGGCAGCCAGGTGTTCGGCGCGGCCCACGTGGGGCTCTTGCCCATGGTGTACACGATGTCCATCGCGGGGTCGTGGTCCTGGATCATGTCCACGTAATAGTCCATGCGGAAACCGAAACCCGATGTGCCGCCGGAATCATAGATCCAATTGTCCGGGTCGAGCAGCGCGCCTTGCCACGGCTCCATGATGGCCCAGGTGGTGCCGGTATTCCACAGGCGCATCATGCCGTGTCCCGTGGGCGGCCAGGTCTGGTGGACGCCCCACTTGTTCACGTGCATGCCGAAGTAGCGCGGCGGTATGCTATCGGTGAGCGCCACCGGCGCGTTCAGCACCGCGGTGCTGATGTCCGCGAAAGCGGCATCGTCCACGTAGAGCGTGCCCGTGCCTAGCGGCTGCACCACGAAACGCGCGAGGATGGTGGTGGCGTCGGTGCCTACGATCCGGTCGTAGCCGCCGCGGATGCTTACCTGTTGCCACTCGGTGCCCACGTCCACCACCGCGATGGCCGGCACCCAGTAGTAGGGCACGCGCTCCTGGAAGTAGAAGGCCACGGTCATGGGCGCCGCCGCGCGCAGCCATACGCTGCCTTCGTAGGTGCGCCCCGCCGTGAGATTGAGGGTCTGCACCAGCAGGGTGGCGCCATCGCCGAGGCTGTTCACCGTGATGCGTTGCGACCGTGCGCCGTCGTGTACCACCGCGCTCTCCGCGCCATAGCTCACGCTAGGCGCCTGTGGCGAGCCGTAGGTGATGGCGAACCAGCTCGGCGCGGTGCTGGTGTAAGCGCCCTCGAAGCCGCCGTTGCTCAGGCTCTGGGCATGCGCCGTGGCGGCGATGCACAGGAGCACGAGGAGGGAAGGGATGCGGAGGGAGGGCACCGAAGCAAGGTAGGGCGGAGGGGGGAGAGGAGAGCGGACGCGGACGACCCGATGCGAGCGACGGACCGGGACAGTGTCTGTGCCGGAGCCGGGCGACAGTGGAGCTCGCTGCTGGGCCTGGCACCGGGCGTTTACTCCGTGCTGCGATGGGGTCAGCGCGCGCGTGGTGAAGGAGTAGCGGGGCCAAGCACGCTGTATCGCATCGGGTTCAGTACGCTGGAGGAGGAAGACCGTGCGGTTGAAAGAATGGGAAGCGCAGGGCTATGAATACGGAAGGGCCTGTTATGGTATAGGGCTCCGGAGACGGGGGCCTGCTGTAGCTTAGGATTTGGAAACATCAGAACTGCCAGAGAAGTTTGACATCAGAAGAAACAGAGATCTTGGACACTCAAATGGCGGGCCGATACGACCTAGGCGGATTTGGCATGACCAACAACCGCATCCTGGAGTCTGTGTTTATTTCGCGCGATTCCTGCGTGGAATTCTTCTGCGCGTGCGAGAATCAGGAAGTGAAGGCGTCCCTTCGTCCGGAAGGCGCTGATCATCTCAGCATGCCTGCATGAGCGCGAGAGTGAGCATGGCTGGCAGCCCCATAGGCAGCATCGCGGTTGCCATCGCGGTTGCCGTGGTGACGGCCTGCTGGCATGAGCAAGCGCGTATCGCCGCCTACTGGTTCGCGGTGCTGGCACCAATGGCAGTATGGCTGCTCTTCAACATGCTTAGGGCGCTCCCCCGCACGAGGGATTGGTTGGTGGCCAAACCGTGGTACATACAGTCCATCGGCGCGACTGCGGCGCTGAGCTTCTACCTCACGAGCGCCCAGTTCATCATGTACCTCTTCGGTGTGCATCATGAGTCAGAAGTTATCGTGAGAATCACATATGGGCGTGAGGAACTTGAAAGCGTGCTGCTGGTGGTGGTGTATTCCCTCAGCTTCGCCGTCAGCATGATCAGCATGCACCACTGGACTGTGGAGGTGACCACCGAGGCGTCGCACGATCACCCGCCGCACCAATCGGAGGATTGCGCGTACTGCGGCGATTCAGCAGGGATCATCTGCAAGGAGTGCGGGTCCGTTCAATGGCCGCGCCTCACCTTCGCTCAAGGGGTCGCCAGCTACCTCGGGCACCATCGCTGGCAGACGTACGCCGCCGCGCTCTCCATTGGCTTCGTGGGGCCCATCTCCTTCCACTACTCGCGCTACTATGATCAGGTGCAGGTACGCATGACACAGATGCACGAGTATGAGCAGGACGCCACGCGCCTCATGTCCACAGCGCTGCTCATCAGGTCCGCGATGCATGCGCGGCACCAGCAGCCTATGGTGCGATCAGCGCTGTCGCAGAGCGAGGTGGACACGCTCGTGACCAGGTATTACAACCTCAGTTGGTTCGGGTCGCGGGTGCTTGATTACCTGCGTTGCACCAAGTGCAACGACCAGTGGCGCCGGAACAACGGCCTGCCCGCGCTTAGCGAATCCGACTCCGTGGTGGCCTATGCTTGCAAGGGAATTCGGGCAAATGCGTTGGGAAGCAGCGAACTGCGAGAACAAGGCGGGATGCCCGGGGCTGATGGCACCTTCCTTTACGCGCTCGATCGCGCCTTCTTCCGCTACCTGAATGCGCACACACGTCCTGGGCTCCTGGCCAACACCCTCCTTGGTGATAGTATCACCAATGATTTCAACTACCGCCTGAAATTCCTCGCGTGCCTCACCAGCGAGCTCACCCACAACCAGAACATCGACCGGGTACGCAGCAGTGAAATGCTCTTGATGCGCTATCCGGACGTGGCATACGTGCACAAAGTGTACGATTGCGAACCTTGCTTGCAGCGCTGGCGTGAGCATGTATCGCCACATCAGCAGGATTTCGAGGGCGAGCTTGGAGCAAGAGGAATGCACCGCTCGGACAGTGCCTTACACGAACAGCCATGGCTGGGTCGCCCTTACGAGCAAGTTGAGGTGCCAGACCCGAAGCGCAAGAACCCAGACGAACGCACCACCAGATGAGTGAACGATACGCCATAGGCACCTTGGTGCGCTTGAAAGCTGAGAAGAACAGCCCGGAAATGGTTGTGAATGGCGAGCGGCTGGGCAAGCTTGAGTGCATCTGGTTCGAACAAATACCCAGGAACCAACAAGGGGGGAGCGCTGACCCTGAGAACTCCAGGCAGCTCATGCGGGCGTACATCCACAGCGCGGCGCTCTTGCCGGTTGAGGATGATCAACCTGCAGGAGGAGCGAAGAGCAATACCCAGCCCTAGGTGATGTGTAGTGACGGCTATTGTGCGGGACTTAGGTCGGGGGCAGCAGTCTGCGGCATGCGCAGACATGGCTACGATCGGGTGGATGCGCTAGTAGGGTTGGTGGCGCCGTAACCTTCGGAAGAACCTGTACTGGGTAGCCGAGTTGGCGTAGGGTCCTCGAAGAGGGGTGAGTCTGCTGCGGGCTCAGAGTTACTGGTGGTGGGCCACGCGCCACAGTCGCGCGGCAGCAGGGGATGACCTTGATCGTTGATGGCGCGGTGGAATCTCTGCCCGCTCGTGCGCGCACGGGGCCCCTGTTCCCATTCCATATTCGTAAGCTTCATCATGGCAAACTCCTCGTGGTTCGTGGAAAAGCAGTTGCTGCTCGCGCGCATCCGCCTGCCGTGGATGCGCGAGAAGGTGGAGCGCGGCATGGACGCGTGGCGCAGCACCTTTCCGGCCGATGCCGCCGCAGGCAAGCCCTACGAGCAGGCCCACCGGGGGGCCGATGGCAACAACTGGCTATGCACCGCCGTGCCCGAGGGCGCAGGCATGCGGCTCTACACCCTGATGTGGTGGAACCGCAAGGGCCAGGTGGATGCCGTGCAAGTGGTGCCCGATGGACGAGCCTTCCACTTCTACGGCCACCTCTTCAGCCAGTACCGCGCACGGGTCACGCGCACCCGCGACCTGGTCTTCAACCTCCACCAGTTCTTCAAGTACAACCACCAGCTGAAGGCGATGCACCTCCCGTACAAGCACAGTGGCCGCTGGGCGGTGGCCGGCGTGGTGCCCGAAGGCCTCGTGCTGGGCACGGTGAACGGCCCGCACCTCATCAGTTGCAAGACCTTCATACCGCGCGACCAGCTCAACCGCCGCAAGGCCGCCTTGCACGACAAGCTCCTGGCCCACCAAGGCGATCGCCTGCCACCCAGCCATAGCGCTGATCTGGAGGGATTGCATGAGGAGGAGTGATGGGTGCGCGATTGAATCGGGTCCACAAAGACAGGAGCCCCTGTGTCGATTTAAGTACCTTAAGCGAATGGACGCGGAGCATTACGAATTGGATCCAGAGAAAATCGATTGGGCAAAGACATACCAAGACCGTAACCACTTAGCGGTATTGGCTGTCAACTTGATCAACTTCGGTGGCGAAGCCTTCAAAGGCGCAAGGATCATCAGAGACTGGGCCTACCTTGAGGAACTTCAGCGCAGGCGACAAGCTGGAGTGATGTCAGAAACTGAATTCACGCTTGCGGTACTGCCATTTGTAATGGACTACCTCGTCGATCAGGTAAGGTTCTGCATCTACTTCGAGAACTATATGAAGGCACGGCTATTACTCAAGCAGGTAATCATTCATCGCATTAAGGACCAAATTGAACCAACCCAACCAAAGGGCCAACGGAACGCGACGATTGCGGAACAATTCGATAAGCAAGTACAGAAAGCCCCAATCGATGCTGAAGGTCTAGCTCAGCACCGCATCGCGACAGAGATCCAACAGGAAACTATCTCACTTGATACAATGCTTAAGGCAAAGTATCAGGTCGCAATTGGTCTGCCTGAAGATGTTCGTTTAATTGTGAAGACGATGAACAGGCAAAGGAACAAGCTGCATCTTCGAACAGATGTTCAATTCACAACCGAGGTACTCGATGATATCAAGCGACTTAAAGCCTTCGTGGATGGCGAGAATGAATGGTTGCAGAGAACATTCTTCAAACGGTCCTAGTCACGTGCTTCTTCAGATAAGGCGTTTAGCTGCCCCGCCTTGAACCCCTCGCTGCCGCGAATCTGCGATTCGTGGCCACGAACTTGCGGACCTTAAGACTTGGTCCGGATCACACATCCGCGGGAGCTTGGTATGACCCAGTTGCGTGTAGTGGTCGGATGAGCCTATATCCTCGATTTGGTTACCAAATCCTTTGATATATCCACTTTCGCTTGGTTTACCTTCTCTGTGTTGCTTGCTGTTTCCGGGATGGAATCGATGATTTTCAAGGCCATGCCTACATCATTCATCTTTTCTAGGCTCTTGGTGTACTCTAAGGCTTGGCTCATAATCGAGCGATAGAGGAACAAGAAAGTCGCACCGATGAACTCGCTAATAATGCCAGCCCATAGTGCGATAGGTCGAAAATCGGAATCAATGATCTCAAATGTTGCTGAGATAGTCGCAGCGATGATCAGGAGAAAACCCACTACCATGCAACCAAGAATTACCCTGTAAATGCTTCTGACTTGTAGGAGGTTCTTCTGATAGTATTCCAAGAGCATCGTATTAGCAAATTCCCAAACCGGAACGACCTTCGTAGGATTCTGTTCAACTTTTTCCGCCGCTAGTGCAATTCTCTGCGCGCGACGCGCGTCAACAAAGAATGCATCTACTTCCTCTTGAGCTGAGCTCTTGATGCCCATCCACTCCCTAAAGAGCTTCTGGGAACCGCGACAACCGCCAGTGATTACCATCGCAGTGAGCACTTCTCCTAAAAAGGAAACCCGACCGGACATCGGCCACATTACAGTACTAAACGCGTCAAAGTCCCAGAAAAAGCAGACAGCTAGCGAGGTAGAGAACGCAATCACCTCCTGTAGTCCACGATTCTTGATATTGATGCGCGTAATAGGTGTAGTCGGGTAACTACGGGAATCAGATCGCTCCGGTCCGGTATATCGTTGTATATCGAACAGCACGCGTTCAATGAACAAGCGATTCTCAAATATTACCGAAAGCCCACGCTCAACAAGCAAGGCAGCAATGATCAGTGCAATCAGGACCTCTGAAAGAACTTCGAAGTCCGCATGGAACAGGCTTGTTCGAATCTCGGGCATGTAGAAATTGATTTCGTTGGATCGCACGAAAGCGCTCTTGCTTCAACTATAGTACGGCTAACTCTTGTGATGCCAAAACACAAGAGAATAATGTTCAGGTGCCGATCGCTATTTCCCCCATATCTCAGGCCCTTTTACACCATAACTCGTCCTGAAATGGGTGCACGTAAACGTGTGAACCCATTAAACATCCGCAGGGTGTCCGCCATAGGCACCCCTCGCGAGAAACTTCAGCAGCGGTCTGCCGTCTTCGGCGACCCTGCGGTATTAAACCTCGCCAAGGTCTCCAGTAACCCCGGGTCGTTCTATCTGTTTCCATTGCCCAGCGCAACCGCTCCGCATCGGAGGATCAGGCCCTCTTCATTCGTGCGCGTTCCGCCCCCGACCATCGCCCATGCTGCGCACCCCTGCTTGTGAGAAAAGCCGCGTCAGTTGCCATAAAGCCTGCGGCACCCACCGCATAACCTGTGGTATGCGACCAACTTGCTGCGGCATGTGCCGCATAACCCACAGGATGTTACCGAGACCCCGCTGCCGGTGCCCGGAAACCTGCGGCATGTGACCAATGTGCAGCAGCATGTGCCGGAAAACCCGCCGCATGTGCCCGAGAACCCGCAGCATATGAGCAAGATGCTGTTGCATGTGCGCGAGAACCTGTAGCATGTGCCTGAGAACCAGCAGCACGAGCCCGAGACCCTGCGGCACGTGCCCCAATAACCCGCGTTAGAGCCTGGCTCATGTACCTGATAGCCAGCGCTTCGCCGAGCAGGCCGCGCGAGTCGAATGTCATACAGCTTGAGAGGTATGTTACGCGCAATTGTCGATACGACACCCGGCGCGATACAGGTGTCTCGCGCGCCCGTTAATGCGTCACACGGCGAGGGCCAGCATTCTGACGGGACCATCCGGTCCTTGACAGGCTTGGCATGGCCTCCATGTCATGCCTCCACGCGCAAGGAGTTCCCTAACGGTGGGGTGCTCCCGCCCCCGCGCACGTGAAAGCCGCGCGCTGTTGGCGGCAGACCTGCGGCGCGGCCATTGGCTGAGGCGAATGCGGTACGGTGCGGCCTGATTGTTCGTGCACGGTGCGCGCGCCGGCTCACTGGACCGCGCTCATGCATCCACAAAACCACAGCACAATGACAACGCACAACAAGAAGCAGTTCGGGGTATGGATGGATACGCACCACGCCACCGTGGTGGTGAAGACCAGTCCGGATGGCAACGAATTCGTGGTGCTGACCCATGTGGAGAACGCCGGCGCTGAACGGAACTCCAACGAGAATGCCGCGAACAACCAGGAGATGGCCTTGACGCAGAAGTTCTTCAAGGAGATCGCCGCGACGATGCCCAACATCGACGAGGTGCACGTGACCGGCACCGGTCAGGTGCAGGAGCAGTTCATCCACTTCCTGGCCGCCACGCCGCAGTACAAGAACGCGGTAGCCACCCACAGCACATCGCTGCGCATGGGCGATGAGCAACTGGCGACCTTCATCGGCAAGCACTTCAACTGATTCGGGGAGGTCGCCCACCGTACACGGTACCTGAGCGCTTGGCTGTGCGGGAGGCCATGATGCGCATCAATCAAGCTCGTGCAGGATTTCCGAAGGAAGCCCTGCCGCGCCGCCGCTATTCTCGCACCACGCGCACCGCCCCAGTTCCCGCGCTGCCGCGATCGCGCAGGATGTAAAGCCCGGCGGGCAGCTCGTGCAAGTCAAGCGTGGCTGTTGGGCCGCTCACGCGTTCGCTCCGCAGCACGCGTCCCTGCGCATCGCAGAGCAGCACCGTGTGCGGGCCATCATTTGCGAATGAGAGGGTGAGTAAGCCGGTGGTGGGGTTCGGGAAAACCGCAAACGCCTCGTTCATCTGCTCTTCCACCGTTGTGCTGATGACAACGACCGGCACCGAGGGCACGCTGGTGCATCCGAGCGCATCGGTGACCACCACGCTATAGCTCCCCGTTGCGCTGGCGGTGATGCACGGCCATGTGGCGTTGGGCAGTGGTGCGCCATCCAGGTACCATTGGATCTGCGGGCGCCAAGCGGTGCACAGCGTCTGTCCGCTTTGCAGCACTGTGGGCACGTGCGGTGTTGTGGGGCATTGCAAGGCCGCGCGGTACACATCGCCGTAACGTCCTACGGCGATGAGCGCCCCATCCACCATGGTCGCATCGCCGATGCTGGTATCGAAGGGTTCGGGCACCATGAACTCCCAATCGTCGCCACCGTTGGTGGTGCGCAGCACGTATCCGCTCCCGCTCACCGCATAGCCGGTATCGGGATCGGTGAAGAAGATGCTCATGGTGTACTGCGGCAGGTCGCCCATGTAGGTCCAGGTGTCGCCGCCGTCGGTGGTGCGGGCACCGCCGTTGCCCGCCCAGAAGCCGAGCGTATCGTTGAGGAAGAAGATGCTGTTGATGGCGGCGTTGGAGCCACTGGTGAGCGGTTGCCATGTGATGCCGCCATCGAGTGTGCGGTGAAGCGAGCCGCCTTCCCCGCCGCAGAACCCGAGCAGATTGTTCACGAACCAGAGGTCGTAGATGTTTCCGGTCTGGGTGTAGTCCCAGGTGCTTCCGGAGTTCGTGGTGCGGTAGCAGCCACCGTTCACATAGCCGCCAGCGACGATGGCCGTGGTGGTGTTGAAGGCCCAAGTGGAGCGGATGGCTACGTTGGGGCCGGGGTGCGAGCTGCTGGTGGCGAAGAAGTCGGTGGTGCTGCGGTTGGCACCCGTGCCGCCGCCGAGCCAGCCTGTTCCGTTCGCTAGTAGATGCACGCCCAGCCATTGCGAATTGCCCGCGTTCGCGTTGCCCCACGTGCGTCCGCCGTTCTGGGTGCGCACCACGCCGTTCTCGAAACCGCCACTGGTCTGCCAGCCCGCCGAGGCTCCGTTCTGCTCGGTACCGAAGCTCACCTTGTTGAGCATGGTGTGGTAGGTGCCGATCTGCACCGCAGTCCATGTGGCGCCGAAGTTCAACGTGCGGTACACGCGCGCCTTTCCGGTGAGCAGGCCGATGCCGCTGGGGTCGATCCACGCGCTGTAGAGGTCCTGCAGATCGAGCGTTTGCGCCGTCCAATTCACACCGCCGTTGGTGCTGCGAATCACGGTGCCGCCATTGCCCATGGCGATGAGCGTGTTGCCTTGCACGAAGAGGCCGAGCAGGCTGTTGGTGGTGGGGCTGGTCTCCAGGGTCCAGCTGTCGCCGCCGTCGGTGGTGCGGATGATCTCGCCACCGATACCGACCGCGATGCCGTTGAGCGCATCGAAGAAGTGGATGCCGCGCATGTTGTAGTTGATGGGCGTGGTGAGCGGCGCCCAGCTAGCGCCGCCGTCGGTGGTGCGCAGCAGGATGGCGCCGGTGGCCGCCGCGAAGCCCAGCTGCTCGTTCACGAAGTGCATCGCGACGATGGCGTTGGTGGTGCCGCTGGTCTGCTGCGTCCAGGTGGCGCCGCCATCGGTGGTGTGCACGATCTTGCCGCTCTCGCTGCCGGCCCAGCCCAGGTCGTCGTTCACGAAGTACAAGCTGCCGAGGTTGCCGAAGGTGGGCTGATAGACGGAACTCGCCGTGGCCCAGCCATCGGTGGTGCGGTAGAAGCGGCCCGAGTTGGCGGCGATGATGCCGCGTTGATCGTCCCACATCCAGAGCACGCGCGGCTTGTCGATGAGATTGTAGGGCTTGCGTTCCCAGCTGGCACCGGCATCGGTGGTCTTCATCACGAAGCCGAGCACGCGGTCGATCATGAAGCCCGTGGTGGGGTCCACCATGCGCACGGAAGGCAGTTCGCTCCGTGTCTTCACGGGTGTGACCAATTCCCAGGTCTGCGCGGAAGCAGGAAGAACAAGCAGGAGCGGCAGGAGCAGAGCGGAACGATGGAGCATGTGTCTCATCCCGATTGATTCGGGAGGGCAAAGGTCGCGCAACGGGGAGGCTCGAAGTTGGGACGGACGCCCACTGCACGCGACCTGAGCGCCGGGTAGCCGTGGAGGGGAATGCCCATCAAGAACCCATGCTCTCCCGCAAGTTGGCCGGAGCATGATCACCACGGCAGGTTCAAATCCAGATACGTCCGGAAGAAGTCCATCATCTACTTTCGACCAACCAACGCCCAGCACATGAAACCACTGCACGCTTTCCTCGGTCTCTGCCTTGCTGGCTCCGCGAATGCCCAGCTGACCATCACCGACAGCCTTAGCAACGCGCAGGTGGCGCAGCTGCTGGAGGGCCTGAACGTGAGCATCACCAATGTCACGGTGAATTGCGCGGGCAGTGCGATGGGCCATTTCTCGGGTGGCTCGGAGATGGAGATAGTGGAAGGGCTCGTGCTCACCACAGGCGGTGCAGACCAGGTCGCGGGCGTCGTGGGCAACTTCGCGTCGGAGACCACGGGCTTCCCAGGTGATGCCGACCTGCAAGACGAAGTCGGCATGATGACCTTCGATGCCTGCGTGCTGGAATTCGATTGCATCCCGCTCGGTGATACGCTCCTGTTCAATTTCAGCTTCGGCAGCGAAGAGTACCCCGAGTTCGTTGGTAGTGCATTCAACGATGTGTTCGCCATCTACCTCAGCGGTCCCGGCTTCCCGACACCCACCAACGTTGCGGCTCTGCCTGACGGCACACCGGTAGCCATCAACAACGTGAATGGGAACCTCAACGGCGCCTACTTCGTGGACAACCAGAACGCCATGGGCCAGAATGTGGCTTACGATGGTTTCACCACCAACCTCACGGTGTTCGCGGAAGTCTCCCCGGACGACACCTACCATTTCAAGGTGGCCATTGCCGATGTCTCCGACATGGCCTTCGACAGCGGTGTCTTCCTTGAGGCCTTCAGCTTCCGCAGCACCAGCCTCTCCACCGGCATCGTAGAGGAGTTGCCCCGTTTAGGCGTGATCACTGGTCCGGATGGGGTTACGGTGATAGCGCCTGCCCAGGCCATCGGCGCTGAGCTGCGCGTGCTCGATGCTGAAGGGCGCTTGGTGCTGCGTGATCGCATCATCAGCGACCGCACCAGCATCGGTACCACCGGCCTGCGCAAGGGGCTTTACACCTTGCAGGCCATCGGGGTGCCCGGCCTGCTGCCCGTGCGCTTCGTGCAGGACTAGACCTGTTGGCCATCTGCATTCAGCGCCGCCTGCATGGACAGCCAGACCGCACGCGCCATGGCCCTGGACATGCCGGGCACGGCGGAGAAGGAGCACTTCGGGCGGCCGAGCTACAGCGTGAAGAAGAGGACCTACCTCACACTATGGGTGGAAGAACATCGAGCGGTGATGAAGCTGACACCGGAGCAACAAGCGCTGCTGGGTGAAGAGCATCCCGATGCGTTCGCACCCATCGAGCAGAAGCTGGGCAAGCATGGGTGGACGAGCGTGCACATGGCGCACACCAGCGAGCGGCTCTTCCGCTACGCCATGGATCTGGCTTGGCGCAACGTGGCGCCCAAGTGGTTGATCCCGACGCGGGCCGCACCACCGAAAGGGTAGGGAGCCGACGGGAGATCGGACAATCGCTATCACGACGGCTGACCTTGCCTTCACTCAGAAGGAGACATTGCCCAACGTCCGGCCGGCTCGGCTACCGCGCCGATGCGCCTTCCTGCGCAGCGGTGACCTGCTTGCTGTAAATGGAGTGCGGCTGCACCGATCGCGAGATGAGGTAGCTCAAGGAGGTCGCCAGCATGAGTGGCACGAACAAGGCATATCCGCCGGTGATCTCCGCTATTAGGAAGATCGCGGTGAGCGGCACGTGGATGGTGCCGCTGAGCACCGCCGCCATGCCCACCACGGTGAAGTTGGTCTCGTTGAGCTGGGCGATGCCCAAGAGATTGGCCGCATGGGAGAAGGCGAAGCCGCACATGCCGCCGATGAAGAGCGAGGGGCCGAACATGCCGCCATTGCCGCCGGCGCCCAGCGTCAAGGAGGTGGCCACCACTTTCAGCAGCATAAGGGCCACCACGAGTCCTTCCAGGTTCCATTCGCCCAGGCCCAATTGCAGGGGAGCGTGCGCCGCGAGCCGGTGCGCCTCGCCGCTGAGGAGGCTCTCCACGCCGTGATAGCCCTCGCCGAGCAGGGGAGGGAAGAACAGGATCAAGGTACCCAGCAAGAGGCCGCCCACCAAGGCCTTGGCATAGGGCGCCTTCCACCGACCGAACCGGGCACCGATCCAGAAGTATACGCGCACGGTGTACAGTGAAAGACCTGCGGCGACGAGCGCCAAACCGAAATAATAGGGCAGCGCGGCCGCACTCCATGAATCCGTGATCAGCACGAAGGGCGGATCCTTGTAGATGAGCGAGGAGACGAAGGCGGCGGAGGCCGAGGCGATCAGCACCGGCACCACCATCGGGATGGCGATGTTCAGCAGGATGGCCTCGAGCGCGAAGATGGCCCCTGCGATGGGCGCGTTGAAGATCGCCGAGATGCCGGCGGCCGCGCCGCATGCCAGGAGCAGTTGACGGGCGGGCTCATCGAATTTCAGCCAGCGCGCCATGTTGCTGCCCCAGGCGGCCCCCGTTACGGCGATGGGGGCTTCCAGCCCGGCCGATCCGCCGGTGCCCATGGTCAGTATGCTCGTGACCACCTGCGAATAGAGCTTGTGGAATTCGATCACGCCCTTGTTCTCCTTCACGTCCTTCAGCACCGAAGGCAGGCCACGGCCCAGATCGCCCTTCAGCCAGATCCGCGTGAAGAGCACGGAGAGCAGGATCCCGCTGGTCGGTATCAGCAGCACCAGCAACGCGCGGCGCGAACCGAACAGCCAGTCGTGCAGCAGCCGCGTCAGTTCCGATACGCCCTGTTTCAGGGCCACCGCGCCGAGCGCGCCGAAGATCCCGATCAGGATTCCCGCGATCACCAGTGAGGTGTTCTCCCCGAAGTAGCGCCCGTGCCAGTACCGGATCCTCATGCGTTAGACAGGTCTTGAGCCAAAATAGGTGCATCGTGCGATCCGCCGCGCATGGGCACCGCCGAAATGACGATGGGCCATGACCGCGTCGGAGAACGTGCGGCGGATGTGGAAGAAGCCTCGCGCGAAGGGTGCAAGCACTGCGCACCTTTGCAGGGTGGGGTGCCGCATCCGGCGCAGCGCCCCACGCGATCGATGATGGAGACCCAATTCCCGCATGCCCCCAGCATCGCCGACCATGGGCTGATCGGCAACTGCCGGACCGCTGCCTTGGTGAGCAGCCGCGGCGAGATCACGTGGATGTGCGCGCCGCACTTCGATTCCCCCTTTCTCTTCGCGCGCTTGCTCGATCATGCGCGTGGGGGCAGTTGGGAACTGCAGCCTACGGAAGCGTTCCGTTCGAACCACGAATACATGCCCGGCACGAACGTGCTGGTGACCACCTATACCTGCGATGGAGGCCGCGTACGCACGCTGGACCTGATGGACGTGACACCCGAAAGCGGAAGTACGGAGCCGAGGCCCGGTGCATTGTTCCGCATCGTGCAATGCCTGGAGGGAACGGTGCGGATGCGTTCCCGCTGCATGCCGCGCCCGGGCAACGGCGTGATCGGACCCGTGTTCAATCTGCACGGCAACGACGCGCATTTCGGCGCCTTCCGTTGCACCGCCCCGGGCCCGTGGGAAGTGGACGCGCAAGCCCATGCGATAGACCACTGGATGACGATGAGCGCTGGTGAGCGCTGTGCCTATGCCTTGAGCGGACCGGGAATGGAATCCGCCGTGGACGCGTTCGACGCACTGGATGGAACACTGGCTTACTGGCACGACTGGTCCGCGCGTTGCACCTACATCGGGCCCTATCGCACAGCGGTGGTGCGGAGCGTACTGACGTTGAAGCTGCTGCACGACCAGGATACCGGTGCGATCGCGGCGGCGCCCACCACCTCGCTGCCGGAAGAGATCGGTGGCGTGCGCAATTGGGATTACCGCTTCTGCTGGATCCGCGATGCCTCGTTCACCCTGAACGCCTTGATGCAGGCGGGCTACCTGGAGGAGGAGGAGGCGCTCTTCAAATGGATCTTCAGGACGGTGAAGCTGGAGGGTCCTGAACTCCATGTCCTGTATCCGCTCAGCAGAGAAGGCAGCGTGGAGGAGATCGAGCTCGATCACCTGGAAGGATATCGACGGTCCAAACCGGTGCGGGTGGGCAATGCGGCTGCCCGGCAGTTGCAGCTCGACGTGTTCGGAGAGGTGCTCGATGCCATCCACTTCGCCTGCACGAAAGGCCTCCAGGATCCGCGTCCCCTTTGGCAGCATGTGCTTCCGTTGATCGATTGGGTGCTCGAACATTGGCAGTTGCCGGAGAACGGGATATGGGAGGTGCGCGGCGGCCGCAGGCACTTCGTCTTCGGCAAGGTGATGTGCTGGGTGGCGCTCGACCGCGCGATCCAACTGGCGGAACGGTACCGTCTGCCGGGAGATGTGGACCATTGGAAGGACCATCGTTCGCGCATCAAGAACGACGTGCTGCACCATGGATGGAGCGACAAGCTGCAGGCCTTCATGCAATCGTATGAGGATGAACGGCTGGACGCCGCGAACCTGATGCTGCCGATCCTGGGCTTCATCGACGGTGCCGACCCGCGCATGATCGCGACCATCGAGGCGACCAACACACGCTTGGTGGACAACGGTCTGTGCTATCGCTACCTGGACGCGCCGGACGGCGTGGAGGGAGGCGAGGCCACCTTCGTGCTCTGCAGCTTCTGGCTCATTGAAGCGCTGATCCTCGCCAACCGTATGGACGAGGCGCGCAACCTGTTCGAGCGGATGCTTGCGCGCGCCACGCCACTGGGCTTGTATGCCGAGGAATTGGACGCCGTCACGGGCGAACACCTGGGGAATTTCCCGCAGGCCCTCTCGCACATCGGGTTGATCAACGCTGCCGTGGCGCTGGATCGGCAGCGACCGCCTGCATGATGGACCTGTGCATGCGTGCATGCGGATCAAACGGCCATCACCACCGCCGGATCGGGGGTGGCGGCAAGGGTTCCCAACAGGGCGAGGACATCCTCGTGGCTGCGCACGTTGTAGCGCGCGAAGCTGGGGACCATGCCCACCTTGATGCTCATGGCATCGATGGGCAGCACCTTGAAGATGTCCTCATCCGTGCGGTCGTCGCCGATGGCCATGACCAATTCGCCAGGGCGCTCCTCGAGGGCCCGCCTCACCGCCGTTCCCTTGTCGATGCCCCTAGGCCGCACCTCGATGACCATGTTCCCTTCGATGACCTGGAAATCGAACGAGCGGGCCATGTCGTTCAGCACGTTCACCAGTTCGCGGGAGCGCAAAAAGCCCAGGTCCTGCGCGGCACCGCGATAATGCCAGGCGACCGCGGTCGTCTTCTCCTCCACGAGCGAGCCCGGGCAGCGGTCATGGAACTGCTGGAACAAGGTGATCACGGACTCCTTCCATTCGGTCCTCCAGTCAGGAACTGACCATGAACCTCCGGGTGGCCTGGCATAAGCCCCGTGCTCGGCGATCAAGTGCACGGGCAGACCGCCGTACCAGGCGCCCAGCGTGTCTCGGTCGCGGCCGCTCACGATCGCCACGGCGTTGCGCGGATCCACGGCGAGCTGATCCAGGAGGACCAGGAGCGGTTTGCCTGGCGCAGCATCGGCGGGCCGTTTGGAAAAGGGAACCAGGGTGCCGTCGTGATCAAGGAAGATCCATCGCGACCGGGCCTTGGCATAGGCGCTCAGGAATGTCTGGCGTACCTCGGGAGTGGCTTCCTTCACCTGCAGCTGGCGGCGGATGGCCACCGCGCCGTCCAGCTGGTCCAGGAGGTCCTCTGCCCAGCGCACCACGTCGTACCGCGTGAGTCGTTGCTGCATCTCGGCCATGCGCAGCGACTGCTCCTCGGGTGGCATGTCCAATGCGGCGAGCAGCGCGCCAGCGATCGCATCGCGGTCCGTGGGGTTGATGATGATGGCGCTCCCCAGCTCATTCGCGGCGCCTGCGGTCTCGCTCAGGATCAGCACGCCGCGCCGGTCCTGCGCGCCGCCACGAACTCTTTCGCCACCAGGTTCATCCCATCGCGCAGCGGCGTGATCAGCGCCACATCGGCCGACTGGTAGAGTGCGCACAGCTTCTTGTGGTTCACCGATCGGTACTGGTACACCACCGGTTGCCAGTCCACGCCTCCGAAGCGCCCGTTGATCCGTCCGGCCGCGGCTTCGATGCCCTCCTTCAGCTCGCGGTACTTCGTGATCGCATCGCGCGATGGGACGATCAACAGGATGAAGGTCACCTTGCCCACCATCTCGGGATGCGTATCCAGGAAATGCTCGTAGCCCTGCAGGCGTTGGAGCACGCCCTTGATGTAATCGAGCCGGTCGATGGAGAGGATCAAGCGCTGACCCATGGTGCTTCGGCGCAACAGGTTCTTCTCGGCCACCACGGCGTGGTCGTCGAAGGCCTCGCGGAACCGCGCCGGATCAATGCTCACGGGGAAGGCATCCACCACCGTGGAATGGGCGCGGCCGCGCACGGTGCGCAGGTCCAGTTCATACCCGAGCAGCTGCTGCACGCTCTTCAGCAGGTATTGCGCGTGGTCGTGCGTTTGCAGCCCCACCAGGTCGGCGCCTAGGACCCCCTCGAGCAGTTCGGGATGCGCCATGCGGCGGGCAGCAGGCGGAACATCTCGTAGGAGGGGAAAGGGATGTGGAGGAAGAAGCTGATGGGCAGGTCCGGGAAGCGTTCGCGCAGCATGGCCGGCAAGAGCATCAGATGATAGTCGTGTATCCACACCCGGTCGCCGGGTCGTACGGTCTGCTCCAGCGTTTCAAGAAAAAGCTGATTGGCCACGCGGTAGTGGTCGAACCAATCCTGCTCGTAGCGCGCCACCGAAGGGAAGTAGTGGAACAGGGGCCAGAGGGTGCTATTGGAGAAACCGTTGTAGTGACGGTCGCGCGTCACATCGGGCAATGCAACGGGCCGCAATTCGTAGCGCCCGCCATCGAGCGTGGCGCCGCTGGCGAGGAGCTTTGCCAAACGACGCGTGCGCAATTCGGTGGCGCCAACCCACACAGGCCGAAGGTTGTCATCTGGTGCATTGCCCATCGCCTGGTCCAGGTAGGAGCTTATGCTGCTCACCAGGCCGCCCGTGCTGGGCGTTACCACAATCCGCCCTGCCCGCTCGGTGTAGCGGAACGGCAGGCGGTTGGAAACGATGATCAGGCGGTTCTCACTCTTCATGATTCGGTGTTTTGCTCACGTCCATCTTCACGGTGCGTATCGGATACGGGATCACGATGCCTTCCTCCCGGTACTTCTGGTGAAGGGCCTTGATGAATTCATGCATCAGTTGGAAGCGCTCGGTGAATTCCGCGGCGCGCAGGATCACCGAGAAGCCGATGCTCGATTCGGCGAACGTGTGGTACCGGATGAACGGATCGAAATCCTTCAAGGTGGGTTGCAGCCGACGCAGCACCTGCCAGCGGTCGCAATGGTCACCTTTCGACGTGGTCCGGTCGCTGTCGTAGCTCACGCCCACTTGCACGAGAACCGCCACCTCCGCATCCGGAAGCTGATGGTTCTGCACGATGGAGGAGGCCAGCTTGGCGTTGGGCACCACGATCATGTGATTGGGCAATGCCCGGATCGTGGTATTGCGCCAGGTGATGTCCGTGAGGTAGCCTTCTTCGCCGCTCTCCAGCTTCACGTAATCGCCCATGTTCACCTGCCTCGAGGCGATCAACTGCAGGCCCGCGAACAGGTTCGAGAGCGTATCCTGCAGCGCGAGCGCCACCGCAAGGCCGCCCACGCCAAGGGCCGTGACCATCGGCGCGATGGAGATGCCGAGGTCGTGGAGGACGATAAGTGCTCCGACGGAGAAGATGAGCACGCGCGCGATGATGCCGAGGATCGAGGCCGTTGCTGTTCCGCCTCCGAGCCCGCTCGTGGAATTGCGGATCCACGAGGCCGATACGCGCGCCGCCACCAAGCAGATGGTGAACACCGTGAGCATCAGCATCACGCGCCCCCACGGGTTCGATCCATGCCTCGCCGGATGGGCGGAACGCATGGCCAGGTGGATGCCGATCGGCCGCACCAGATCGGCAGCATGCCGTTGAACGCCGAAACGATCGCATCGTCAATGGGGCTCTCGGTGATTAGAGCCAGCTTCCGCAACCGCCCGAGCATCAAGCGGTCCAGCAACCAGCCCAACCCGGTACCCGCCAGTGCGGCCAACGCCATCCATGAGATCAGCTGGAACTGCGCATCCATTGCGGTTGGATTGCGGCCAAGCAAGCGGCTTGGCCCGGTGAACAAAGAGGCTTCGCGCGTGAAGCCCGATAACGAGGCCAATCCGATCAGGAAAGCCTCATGCATACGTGGGCGAGGTGCCCAGTTGAGCAGCGCTCACGCGATGTCGCACTTCGGCACGACAAGCAATGCGTGATGGAACGCTCGGCGAAGTTAACCCCTCCGGCTGGTTGATTGTGATCGAAGAGCGGTTGTTCCTGCCGAAGCGCGTGCAGGCGGCGGAGCCAACCAGGTTCCCCGTGCGGCCATCAAAGCAAACGGGGGATGATGAGGTTCTTGGGAAAGCGCTGGTGAACTGCTTACGTGTGGGTAGGGGCCACGGTGCCCGCTGCGCTAACGGGCCAATCGTGAATGAACAGGATTGATTGTTGGGCCCCGGTCCCAAATTCCGCTGAGGGCTTCCGGCCCACGCCAGGTGCACGGTGCAAGAGGAGAGTCGGGCCTCTTCCCTACGTTCGCTCCACCAAACCCTTCACCATGGACTTCAGCAACGTCAACTTCTTCGCCGTGGCGGTGGCCACGGTGTGTGCCTTCTTCCTGGGCTTCGTGTGGTACAGCTTCCTCTTCGGCAAGCGCTGGATGAAGGAGCTGGGCTTCACGGAAGAGGAGCTGAAGAAGGGCGCCAACATGGGCATGATCTTCGGCAGCACCCTGCTGCTCACTTTCGTTATGGCGCTGGGGCTGGCCATGCTCTGGTACGCCGAAGACCCCGCCAAGCTAACCTGGAGCGTGGGCCTGCTGCACGGGCTCTTCATCGGCATCTGCTTCGTGGCCACCAGCACAGGCATCAACTACCTGTACCAGCGCAAGTCGATGGTGCTCTGGGCCATCGACGCGGGCTACCAGGTGTGCTTCCTCGCGTTGCAAGGGGCCATCCTGGGCGCGTGGCACTAGCGGAGGCAGACGAATCGGTGCTGCTCGAGATCCCGCAGGTTGCTCGACTTCGAGGGAGTGCGTGCCACAGGCTGCGATTCGTTCGCTCGATGGGACCCACATTCCGCCCAAGGCTGCATCACGGGTGAGCCGATCAGTGTTGGATTCACGTTCATCACCGTTCATTCACGGTTCGTTCTTCCAGAACCTATTTCTGCACATGGGGCGAAACGCCGCGCAGATGCCCTAGCGGCGATGCTCCTTCGGCCTCCGTAGGTTCGTGGCGCCCATGTCCCGCCCGCCCACCCTTCGCCAACGCGTCCACCGCGTCATCTTCGATTCGGACACTCCGGCGGGGCGCGCCTTCGATGTGTGGCTGCTGGTGGCGATCCTGCTGAGCTGCGCGCTGGTGATGCTCGATAGCGTGGGCGAGGCGCGCGAGCGGGCTGGCGGCGCGCTGCGCTGGGCGGAATGGGGCATCACCCTGCTTTTCTCGGTGGAGTACGCGCTGCGCGTGTGGTGCTCGCCCAACCGCATGCGCTACGTGACGAGCTTCTACGGCGTGGTGGACCTGCTGGCCATACTGCCCACCTACCTGAGCGCGCTGGTGCCGGGCACGGAGGCCATGGCGCTGGTGCGTGTGCTGCGGGTGGTGCGTGTGTTCCGCGTGCTGAACATGGTGCATTACGTGCGCGAGGCACGCCTCCTGCTGGTGGCCCTACTGGCCAGCCGCCATCGCATCATCGTGTTCATGCTGGCAGTGCTGGCCATCGTCACCGTGTTCGGCGCCATCATGTACGTGGTGGAGCCGCACGATGCAGGCTTCACCAGCATTCCGCGCAGCATTTACTGGGCCATCGTCACCCTCACCACCGTGGGCTACGGCGACATCGCGCCGGTGACCACCTTGGGCCAGGCCATCGCCTCGGTGATCATGATCCTGGGCTACGCCATCATCGCCATCCCCACGGGCATCGTCACGGTGGAGATGGGCGCCAGGTGCGCAACGCGCGGCAGCGGCCCTGCGCACGCTGCGCGGAAATCGAGCACGTGGAGGGCGCGCGCTTCTGCCATAAATGCGGCGCGCGGATGGGGGAGGAGCGCTGAGCGCTATCGGAAGTGCGATTGAATGGGTATCGCTAAGGTCGCCATCCGAGAAGGGGTGAGACAGCAGTTCATCTGCTCTTGAACGTGACCGTGAAGGACGTGCCCGTTGCGCTGGAGTCGCGCAAGGCGATGTCGCCGCCCATGGCGCGCATCAGGTCACGGGCGATGGAGAGCCCGAGTCCGGTGCCCGGCCCCTCATGCGGCGCGAAGCGCTCGAAGAGGTGCGCGCGCTGCTCGTCGCTGAGGCCGCGGCCGCAATCAGAGACGGTGAGCAGGACACCGCCGTCCGTTGCTTCCGTTGCGAGCGTGATGCTGCTGCGCTCTGGCGCGAAGCGCAGCGCGTTGCTCAGCAAGTTGATCAGGGCCCATGTGGCCTTCTCACCATCGGCGCGCACGCGCACGCCCTCGGGCTGGATGCGCGCTTCGATGCGGATGTCCTTGGCCTCGGCATTGGCGTGCAGCGCATCGGTTGCATCGCGCACGATGTCGGCGAGGAGATGATCGCTCAGCGTCACGCGCACCTTGCCGCTCTCCACCTGCGCCATGTCGAGCAGCTCGCTCACGATGCGCACCAGCCGCTGATGGTCCTTGCGCAGGTCGGCGAGGATGGCGCGCTGGTCATCGGTAAGCGCGGCACTCCGCTCCAGCAGGCCCAACATCGGTCCAATATCAGAGCAGCATGCAACACACCTACAACGTCACCATCCGGCCTGATGGACAATGGCAGGGCGGCAGGGAGAATGCCCGAGTGCCGTTCTTTCTTGCCAACACGCAGCAGGAGGCGGAGGAGACGATGTGCGAGATCGCGATGCAAATGGGCCACTCCCGTGTGTTGATCTTCGGCGCAGAGGGTGAATTGTTGCGCGATCGCGAGTTCGGTCGTGCGAAGGCGATTTTCGAAGTGCTCGTGGGCGGCGGACCGCGACCGGACAGCGATGACCTATTCGCGCAAGCCTCCAGCAACCGTCCGCATTGATCCACTGGTAATATGATATCTTGACACCGGACCAATACCCGCCTCCACATGAACAACCTCCTCAACATCATCATCGTGCTGCTCATCGCGGGCTGGCTGCTCGGGTTCATCGGGTTCCGTGAAACCGTGGGCAGCCTGATCCACGTGCTCATCGTGGTGGCGGTGATCCTGCTGGTGTACCGGCTGGTGACGGGCCGCAAAGCACCCTGAGAACGGATTTGGGGAATGCGGCTGCCGGTCCGCGCAGCGCTTGTGCGGAACGCAAATGTGGGCACGTCCAGCATACGGACGTGATCGCCCGTGCTCCATGCCATATCCATCCTTAAGCGACCTCGCGTGGGGAGAGGGAAGCCCGCTTGATCCACTTGTAGACTTCGAACCAGAGCACCGAACCCATGCCGATGCCGGTGGCGAGCGCGAGCTGCGCTCCGGAAGGGGATGACAACCGGAAGAAGTCTCGGAACAGCGGGACATACAACAGGATGAGCAGCAAGGCGATGGTGAGCAGCAGCATGCCGCGCAACAGCCAGTTCCGGTTGGCGAGCATGCTGATCGCGGAACGGGTGAAGGAACGGTTGACCAGCGTGAGGCCGATGTTGGCCACGACCAGCGTGCTGAAGACCATGGTGCGCACCAGTTGCTCAGGATATCCCAGCGAAACGGCCAACCGGTAGGCGCCGAGCGTGCCAATTGCGATCACCAAGCCCTGCCAGATGCTCATCGAGAGCTCCTTCCAGGAAAGGAACGTGAGGCTCAGGGGACGCGGCGGGCGCAGCATGCCATCCTTTTCCAAGGGCTCGTTCTCATACACGATGCTGCATGTAGGGCCCATGATCAGTTCCAGGAAGATGACGTGCAGGGGCGTGAATATGCTGGGGTACGCCCACCCCAGGAACAAAGGCAGCGAGACCGTGAGAATGATGGGGATGTGGATGGAGATGATGTACTGGATCGCCTTCTTCAGGTTGCCGTAGATCTTCCGGCCCATGGCCACGGCATCCACCATGGCACCCAGATCATCGTTGGTGAGAACGAGCGATGCGGCCTCCTTGGCGAGTTCGCTGCCCCGTTTTCCCATGGCGACGCCGATGTGCGCGGCCTTCAAGGCAGGTCCGTCGTTCACCCCATCACCGGTCATCGCCACCACGTGCCCTTCGGCCTGCAGCGCGTTGATGATGCGCAGCTTGGCCTCCGGGAACATGCGCGTGTAGATGTGGATGTCCTTCACCATGGCGCGCAGTTGGGCATCATCCAGCTTCATCAGCTCCTCTCCGTTCAGCGTGCGGTCGGAGCCCTTGAAGCCGGTCTGCCCGGCGATGGCCGCTGTGGTGAGCGCATTGTCGCCGGTGATGATCTTGACCTGGATGCCCGCTTGATAGAACTGCTGGAACACCGCGGCGATGTTTGCCTTGGGCGGATCAA
Source organism: Flavobacteriales bacterium (assembly GCA_016715995.1). GTDB lineage: Bacteria > Bacteroidota > Bacteroidia > Flavobacteriales_F > PHOS-HE28 > PHOS-HE28. The sequence goes on along the minus strand of JADJXF010000018.1, from coordinate 18,196 downwards.
TGAAAGCGACGAGGCCAAGGAAATTGAGGGTGAATTCCTCCTGGTCCTTTGGGTACGCCCGCTCTCGGTAATGGACCTCGGCCACGCCCAACACGCGCAAGCCCTGGCTTGCGAGCGCCTCCACCTGCGTCAGTGCCGACTGTTGTTCCGCATCGCTCAACGTGGACTGCCGTAGCACCCGCTCGGGCGCGCCTTTGCACGCGATGATGCGCTCACCGGCGGTGTTGGCGAAGATGTGCGTCATCATCGGCGGCTTGCCGCTCAGCGGATACTCGTGCACCATGTGGAAGTCCGCTCGCGCATCGTATTCCGTGGTGGTCGCGTAGGCCTTGTGCAGCGCCGTCTCCATGGGGTCGAAGGGCACGGGTTCGCTGGCCCACATCGCTGTTTCGATTAGGTGGCGTGCTTCCGGAGCGGTCCAGCCATCAGCGAGCAGCGTGCGCCCGCTGACCTGAACGAACAGTTGCGCGAGGGCCATCCGGTTCTCGGTGATGGTGCCGGTCTTGTCCGTGCAGATCACGGTGGCCGAACCGAGCGTTTCCACCGTTGTCGGGCGTTTCACGATGACGCCGAGTCGGGCCAGCCGCCATGCGCCGAGGGCGAGGAAGGTGGTGAAGGCCACAGGGATCTCTTCCGTGAGAATGGACATGGCGAGCGTGAGGCCGGTGAGCAAGCTGCCAAGCAACGACCCGCTGCGCGCGAACGAGATGGCCCAGACCAGCACGAACACGATGATGCCCACGAGCGCCATGTTGCGGACGAAGCGCGTGATCTGCTTCTGCAAGGGCGTGGCCTGCACATCAATCTCCTTCAGCGAGGTGCTGATCTTCCCGAGCTGCGTGCCCTTGCCCACCGCGGTGACGCGATAGAGCGCGAGGCCCGAAACAACCTGGGTGCCCTTGCTCACCCGGGCCAGGTCCGGATCATCAGCGCTGCGCGCCACAGCGAACGCTTCCCCCGTAAGGATGGATTCGTTCACGCTGAAGTCATTGCTCTGCAGGATCACGCCGTCGGCGGCCAGCAGGGTGCCCTCTTTGGCCACCGCATGATCACCGACAACGACCTCCTCCACCGGGACATTCACCACCGCATTGTTCCGCACCACGGTGGCCTGGGGCTCGCTCAGCGTCCGCAGTGCGACCAAGGCGTTCCGGCTGCGCGAATCCTGATAGATGGAGATCGCAGCCACCAGCGCGATCGCCCCCGCCATGAAGCTCGCCTCCGCATGCTGACCCAGCACGAAATAGATGATGCTCGTGATTAGGAGCAGCACGAACATCGGTTCGGCCACGGCGCCTTTCAGGGCCGGCCAGAAACCACCTCCGTTCCGATCCGCGATCGCATTGGGCCCATGGCGTGCCTTGGACGCAGCCACCTCGGCATCGGTAAGACCCGAGAAGTGGAACGGGTTGGCGGGCATTGCATCGAATGTAGGCCCCAGGCGCCTCATGAGGTCTGTCACTGCCCCCAGGCGCTGCATTCAGTACACCCGAGTCGCGCTTATGCGGATGCTCATCGTCGATGATGAGGCCATGGCGCCCGGACAAGGCGCGAAGCCATCGGCGCGCTTGATCCGCACCGGCAGCCCATCTTTGCCCGCAGAGCGGGATGAATCACATGCGAACGATCGTTGCCGGCAATTGGAAGATGAACACGGACCTCGCGAGCGCGGAAGCGCTGGTGGAGGGGCTGGTGAAGGAGGCGGCCGCGTTCCCGGAAGGCGTGGAGGTGGTGATCGCGCCGCCGTTTCCCTTTTTGGAGATGGCGGTGAAACGCTGCACGGGCGCACGCATCATCGTGGCTGCCCAGAACTGCCACCACCACGAGAAAGGCGCATACACCGGTGAAGTGAGCGCGGTCATGCTGAAGAGCATCGGTGTGAAGGCGTGCATCGTGGGGCACAGCGAGCGGCGGCAGTATTCCGGTGAGTCGGACAAGCTCATCGGCGAGAAAGCGGCCGCGCTGCTGGCACAGGGCCTCACACCCATCTTTTGCTGCGGCGAGCAGAAGGAGGAGCGGGAGGGCGGCCACCACTTCGATGTGGTCACCGAACAGATGAAAGGCGCCTTGGGCCGCTTCAGTAACCCCGAGCTCGAGCGCATCGTGATCGCCTACGAGCCGGTGTGGGCCATCGGCACGGGGCTTACCGCAAGCAAGGAACAAGCGCAGGAGATGCATGCGCACATCCGCGCGTTGCTCCACACGCATGGCGCTTCGGTGGCTGAGCGCGTGCCCATCCTCTACGGCGGCAGCTGCAACCCTGGGAACGCCGAGGGCCTCTTCGCTCAAGCCGATGTGAACGGCGGATTGATCGGCGGGGCGTCCCTCGTGGTTGAGCAATTCTTGGAATTGGTGAGGATTGCTGGCGCGGCGCAAGTAGGCAGTAGACAGTAGGCAGTTGGCAGTGAGGTCACCGACATCTGCCAACTGCTAACTGCCAACTGCTCACTGCCTACTGCTAACTGCCTACTGCTAACTGCCGACCCCTAAACTTCCCACAACCAACTTCAAACCCCACGCACCATGGGCGGCTTCAAGGATCTGGTGGTCTACAGAAAAGCCTTCGACATGTCGAAGATGGTCTTCCGGCTATCGAAGCGATTTCCGAAGGAGGAGACCTACTCCCTGACGGATCAGGTACGCCGCTCGTCGCGTTCTGTCACGGCCCAAATCGCTGAAGGCTACCGAAAACGACGCTACCCGCTTTCGTTCATCGCCAAGATGGTGGACGCTGATGGCGAGAATGCCGAAACACAGGTTTGGCTCGACCACGCGGTCGCATGCGAGTATGTCGCGCAAGCGGACATCGTACCGATAGTCAGCCATTCGGAAGAGGTTGGTAAACTGCTCGCTGACATGATCCAGCACCCCGCCAAATATGGAGCTGTGGAAAACCGTCGAGCCTAACCAGCTTTGGTCAACTGCCTACTGCCAACTGCCTACTGCCAACTGCCTACTGCCAACTGCCCACCTTCCTTGCCCCACACCCAACTCACCTTCCTCATCTCCCCACCGGATCCCTGGCGCGACCTGCTCATGGTGGAACTGGCCGACATCGGCTTCGAGAGCTTCGAGGAGGGCTTCACCGATCCCAAGGGCGCGAGCGGTGAGCTGAAGGCCTGGATCCGCAGCGACCGGTATGATGAGAACGCACTGCGCAAGCTCCTCTCGCTGCGCGATCCGCACGCCGCCATCACCTACGAGGCCGAGGAGATCGCGGACCGCAATTGGAACGCGGAATGGGAGAGCAGTTTTCAGCCCGTGGAGGTGGAAGGACAAGTCCGCATCCGCGCCGACTTCCATGCGAGCAGGCCCGGATTCGCGCACGAGCTCATCATCACCCCGCGCATGGCCTTCGGCACGGGCCACCATGCCACCACGCGCATGATGGTGCAGGCCATGCTCGCGCTCGATTGGAAAGGGAAGCATGTGTGCGACCTCGGTTGCGGCACAGGCGTCCTCGCCATCCTCGCGGAACGCCTAAGCGCGCGTGCGGTGCTCGCCATCGACAACGACCCCGGCGCGGTGGGCAATGCGCTGCACAACTGCGGGCTCAACGGTTGTTCCGTCGTCCGTGTGGAAAAGGGGGATGCAACCGCGTTGGCCGGCCTGCGCTTCGACGCAATTTTGGCCAACATCGAACGCAACGTCCTGCTGGAAGCCATGCCGCTGATGAGCGCAGCACTGAACCCCGGCGGAGCCCTCTTCCTGAGCGGCTTCGTGCCTGGCGACCGCCACATGCTGGCCCAGCGCGCCAAGGAATGCGGCCTGGAGCTTGCGGAGCGTTTGCATGAAGGGGAATGGGCGTTGCTCGGATGCAGGAAACCATGAATACGAACCACCCACGGGCTGACGCGCGGGCTCCTGGCCATTGGCCGCTGGCTGCTGGCTTGATACGCGGTCGTGCGTTTCGATTGAATCGAAAGTGTATCAAGCCAGCAGCCAGCAGCCTGAGGCCAATGGCTTTTCTGGTGTTGCTGTTGTTCAACCTGAGTGGGTACTCACAGCAGAAGCCCTTCTCCTCCGACCAGGCCCTCTTCCTGCAGGAGATCACCGCCTTCCTCACCGAGGCCGACAAGAAGGAGGCGCGTCCCTTCGTGGAGCAGGTCTTCGCGCCGGCGTGGAACGGCACCTACTACACGGAGCGCCAACGCGTGCGCGTGGTGGAGGTGGCCAACTTCATGCTGAAGAAGCGCTTCGATGCCTTCCCCGGATTCCGTGACTACCTCGACTGCGTGGCGGCCTTCCCCATCACCGGCCGCGGCGCCGCGGAGTTCGACGCATGGCTGCAGGGCATGGAGAAGCTGGTGCAGGGCACGCGCAAGCAGAACGTGCAGGCCTTCATCACCACCTGCGCGAACCTCTTCCGCGAGGGCGCACTGGTGAAGAGTCCCAGCACCACATGGAAAGCGCGGAGCAAGGGCTTCACCTTCGCCTTCGACAGCATCCCGAAGATCCACTTCGCGAAGACCGACCTCGTGTGCATGGCCAAGGGCGACAGCGCGGTGATCCTCAACACCAGCGGCACCTTCCTGCCCACCACGGAGCTGTGGCAGGGCAACGGTGGCAGGGTCACGTGGGAGCGCGCCGGACTCAAGCCCACGGCCACCTATGCCGAATGGGACCATCCGTACAGCGTGCGCATGAAGAGCGCCGCCTTCGAGGTGGACACCGTGCAGTTCAACGACCCCTATTTCCCCAAGACGATGCTGGGCAAGCTCAGCGACAAGCTGCTGGCCAATGTGGACGAGGGCAGCGCCAGCTACCCGCGCTTCGAGAGCTACGACCGCCGCATGCGCATCCGCGAGATCGTGGAGGGCATCGACTTCGAGGGCGGCTTCAGCATGCAAGGCGCCAAGTTGCAGGGCTACGGCACCAAGGAGGAGCCGGCGTACCTCACCTTCTACCGCGACAAGCGCCCCTTCATCATCACCAGCGGACTGCGCTACAGCATCGAGCCGGAGCGCATCACCAGCGATGAGGTGGCCGTGCGCGTGCGGCTCGACCAGGACTCCATCCACCACCAGAGCACGAGTTTGCGCTTCTTGCGCGACAAGCGGACGCTCTCGCTGATCAAGAAGGACCAGGGCCTCGGCAAGGCACCCTTCTACAACACCTATCACCAGGTGGACATGTACTTCGAGGTGCTCACCTGGAAGCAGGGCGACCCGCTGGTGCAGATCGGCAACCTCAGCGGCACCAGCCAGAACAAGGCCAGCTTCGAGAGCTTCGACTACTTCCGCGAGAAGCGCTACATGGGCATGCTCGGCATCGACAACGTGCATCCGCTCTCGCGCCTGAACGATTTCAGCAAGCAGAATAGCGGCCGCTTCTACGCGCAGGAGTTCGCCATTTTCAGCAAGATGCAGAAGACCGCCGTGGTGCCCTTGCTCATCGACATGCACAACAAGGGCTACCTCATCTACGACCCCGAGACCGAGTGGGTGGAGGTGGCCCCGCGGCTCCGGCAGCACATCCTCAACAACGCGGGCAAGCAGGACTACGACGCCATCCAGTTCAACAGCACGGTCGACGACAACGTGAACGCCACGCTGAACCTGCTGAACAACGACCTCACCATGCGCGGCGTGGCCACCATCCTGATGAGCGATTCGCAGGACGTGCGCATCTACCCGGCCGAGAAGACCATCACCATCAAGAAGAACCGCGACTTCACCTTCGCCGGCAGCATCAAGGCCGGGCGCCTGCAGTACTACGGCAAGGAGTACTACTTCCACTACGAGCCCTTCACCATCGACCTCATCAACGTGGACAGCGTGAGCTTCATGGCCACCAGCTTCGAGCCCAACGACCAGGGCCAGCACACGCTGGTGCGCGTGAAGAACGTGCTGGAGCAGGTGAGCGGCAACCTGGTGATCGACGCGCCCAGCAACAAGAGCGGACGCCAGCAGAAGGAGTACCCGCAATACCCCATCTTCAACAGCACGCGCGAGAGCTACGTGTATTACGACAAGAAGGGCATCCAGCGCGGGGCCTACGGACGCGACCGATTCTACTACCGCAGCGATCCCTTCCAGATCGATTCGCTGGACAACTTCAGCAACGCCGGCCTCACCTTCACTGGCACGCTCGTGAGCGCGGGGATCTTCCCGGACATCAAGGAGCCGCTCGGATTGCAGCCCGATTACGCGCTCGGCTTCGTGCGCCCCACCGGCGATGGCGGCATGCCCCTCTATGGGCGCAAGGCGAAGTTCACCAGCACCATCGCGCTCAACAGCCGCGGGCTGCAGGGCAACGGCGACCTCGAGTACCTCACCACGCGCCTCAGCAGCAAGCAGCTCATCTTCACGCCAGACAGCACATTGGGCCGTGCCGATACGCTGGAGAACCTGGCCAGCACCAAACCGAGCAAGGTGCCGCACATCACCGCTGGCGACGTCTTCGTGCGCATGGAACCCGCCAAGGACGTGCTGCGCACCGAGCAGCTGCGCAAGCCGCTGGTGATGTACGACGACCAGGCGCTGCTGCACGGCCGCACGGACCTCACGCCCACGGGCATGACCGGCGCAGGCCTCATCGACTTCCGCAACGCCACCCTGAAGTCGAAGCTTTTCCAGTTCGAGACGATGCAGCTGCACGCCGACACCAGCGACTTCCGCCTCACCGAGGGTGACACCGCCAGCATCGCCTTCAAGACCGACAACGTGAACGCCACCGTGAAGCTCGACGAGCGTGTGGGCGAGTTCGTGAGCAACGGCAGCGAGACCAAGGTGGAGTTCCCCGTGAACCAGTACATCTGCTACATGGACCGCTTCAAGTGGTACATGGATCAGGGTGACATCGCCCTCGAGAGCGACCGCAAGGCGGCGGAAGGAGCGGATGACCTGCAGCTCAGCGGCTCCAACTTCATCAGCATCCGGCCCGACCAGGACAGCCTGCACTTCATGGCGCCCAAAGCGCGCTACGACCTGAAGAAGCACTTGATCACCGCCGACGAGGTGCAGTACATCCAGGTGGCCGACGCGCTCATCACTCCCGACAGCATGCGCTTGCGCATCCGCAAGAACGCGGTGATGGACCCGCTGGAGCGCACGGTCATCACGGCCAACTTCGTCACCAAGTTCCACCGCATCTACAACGCCACCACGAACATCAAGGCCAAGCGCAACTACACCGCCACGGGCACCATCGACTACACGGACGAGAACAACCGCAAGCTGCCCATCAGCCTCTTCAGCATCGGGGTGGACACCGCCTACCAGACGCGCGCCGTGGGCCGCATCGCGCCGGAACAGGACTTCCAGCTGAGCCCCGCCTTCGACTTCTTCGGCGACGTGCACCTCACCGCCAGCATCAAGGAACTCACCTTCACCGGCAGCACACGGATCCAGCACGGCTGCGAGGGGCTCGCGCGCAACTGGATGCGCTTCGAATCGCCGATCGACCCGCTGGAGGTCTTCATCCCCGTGGGCGATACCCTCTTCGACGAGCAGGGCGCGCGCATCGGGGCCGGCATTCACCTCACCGACGAGGACCCCTTCGGCACCTACGGCACCTTCCTCAGCCGCACGCGCAGCGCGGACGACCGGAACATCATCACCGCGCGCGGGCTCCTGTTCTATGACAAGGGACGCAAGGAGTACGTGATCTCCAACAAGGACAAGATCCGCCAGCGCAACCTGCCGGGCGCGCTGGTGAGCCTGGCCGTGGAGCCCTGCGTGGTGATGGCCGACGGCCCCATCGCCTTCGGCGTGGACCTGGGCCGGGTGAGGATCAGCCAAGTGGGCGCCATGCGCTACGAGACCGCCGAGAAGAAGACCTTCGGCAACGGCGTGCTCGTGGCCGACTTCCACTTCCTCGACAACGCCCTGGAGCGCATGGCCACCGAGATCCTGGCCTATCCGGACCAGCAAGCGCTGGACATCGGCAAGACCTTCTACGAGAAGTTCATGCGCGAAGCCCTCGGCTTGGAGAGGAGCGACAAGCTCATCAGCGAGTTGAGCATCAAAGGGGAGATCAAGAAGCTGCCCGATGAGCTGATCAAACCCATCGTGCTCGGCGACGTAAAGATGCGCTGGGACGGTCCCGAGCAGAGCTGGGTGAGCGACGGGCCCATCGGCATCGCCACCATCCTGAAGAAGCCCGTGTACCGCATGGTGAAGGGCAAGGTCCACATCGAGCGCAAGCGCAGCGGCGACATCATGACGCTCTTCCTCCAACTCGACGACCAATCCTGGTACTTCTTCCAGTACAGCCGCGATTTCCTCTACGCGTATAGCAGCGACCAGCAGTTCAACACCATGCTCAGCGAGGTGAAGGACGACAAGCGCAAGCTCAGCGCCGGCAAGGACGAGGCCGACTACCAATACATCCTCACCAACAAGAAGAAGGTGGACGATTTCCGGGATCGGTTCGGGTTGTGAGGGTGGTGGGACTGTCCCGCTTCGGCACTACTCGTTGCCGCGCATATGCGATTCGTGGTTACATCCCAAAGTGCCTGCTACCGCTGATATGCGGTCCGTGTCCCGACTTACGGACCCGCAAAGGGAGGGGCATGAGCGAGTAGTGTTGGAGTAGCGCCTCGGCAACACCGTTGTGTGGATAAGTGCCTCCTCCGGCTTCTCCTGTTCCGGAGCGTGCCCGGATACTTTTGAAGCAACCGTTCATTGAGCGAATGAAGAAGAAAGACCGGAAGATCTTCGTATTGGATACCTCCGTGATCCTGTACGACCATTCGGCCATCACCAGCTTCGAGGAGCACGATGTGGCCATACCGATTCAAGTACTCGAAGAACTAGACACCTTCAAAAAGGGAAACGATACGATCAACTACGAGGCGCGCGAGTTCATCCGCTACCTCGACGACATAGCGAAGCGCGACGTCCTCACGGACTGGATTCCGCTCAACGGCTCCACCCACGGCAAGCTGAAGGTGGTGGCCAAGCACGACCTCAATGGGGTGGATGCCACCAAGGTGTTCCAGGACGGCAAGAACGACCACCAGATCCTCAATGCCACCCTCACCTTGCAGCGGCAGAACAAGGACCGCAAGGTGGTGCTGGTGACCAAGGACGTGGCGCTGCGCCTGAAGGCCAAGAGCCTGAACCTGCAGGCCGAGGACTACCTCACCGGCAAGGTGCGCAACGCCAAGGACCAGCTTTACACGGGCCGCACCATGATGGAGGACTTCTCCGAGGAGCGCATCGATTCGCTCTTCGAGCAGGGTTCGGTGCCGGTGCATGAGCTGGGGATCGAGCAGCCCAAGGGCAACCACTTCTTCATCCTGAAGCACAAGAAGAAGAGCATCCTGGCCAAGTTCGATCCGCGCAGCGGCAGCGTGGACCGCGTGGAGAAGCGCAGCGTCTTCGGCATCGGCCCGAAGAACGCGGAGCAGGCTTTGGCCATGAGCGCGCTCCTCGATCCGGAGATCAAGCTCGTCACCTTGCAAGGCGCCGCAGGCACCGGCAAGACGCTGCTGGCCCTGGCCTGCGCGCTGGAGCAGCGCCGCGAGTACCGGCAGATCTACGTCACCCGCCCCGTGGTGCCCTTGAGCAACAAGGACATCGGCTACCTGCCCGGCGACATCCAGAGCAAGCTGGACCCCTACATGCAGCCGCTGTGGGACAACCTGAAGCTGATCAAGGGCCAGTTCGAGAAGCACGACAGCACGCCGAAGCGCATCGACGAAATGCTGGAGAACGACAAGATCTCCATCGCGCCGCTGGCCTACATCCGCGGCCGCAGCCTGAGCAACATCTTCTTCATCGTGGACGAGGCGCAGAACCTCACGCCGCTGGAGGTGAAGACCGTGATCAGCCGCGCGGGCGAAGGCACCAAGATTGTCTTCACCGGCGATATCCACCAGATCGACTCGCCCTTCCTCGACAGCGAGAGCAACGGCCTCAGCTACCTCATCGACAAGGCCAAGGGCGATCCGCTCTTCGCGCACATCACCCTTGAGAAAGGCGAGCGCAGCCCGCTGGCCAACCTGGCGAACGAACTGCTCTGAACGCGATCATTCCGGCGCGGGGTCCCGAAAGGGGTCCCGCGCCGCCTTTTCACCGGTGCCGATAGAGAACCGTGAATGAACGTGGATGAACACCAATTGACTTCGTTGCTTACGTTCAGCATTCCCGTTCATTGCCGGTTGCATTCTTAGGGGGAAGGAGGAGACCAACCGTGAAGGAGCGTGGATGAACGCCAATTGAGTTTGTTGCTCCCGGCCGGTATTCCCGTTCATTCACGTCCATTTCCGGTTGTTGCATTCTCATTGAGCAAGCAACCGCTCGATCTGGAGGAAGTGCCGCTGCTGATGCGCGATGGGGAAGCGGAAGGCATCGCCTGCCTTGAAGCACAGGATGGGTCCGAGGCTGCTCACCACCTTCATCCGGTTCAGATCGGTGCCGCGCGCCTGTTCAAGCAGCCGCAGGAAGCATTCGCACAAGGCGATGAAGCGTGCGATGCTCTCCGAGGATGCCCCGTGCTGCCGTGGCGGGTCGAACATGCGCAGCGTCTTCATCCGCCACGCGATCCGGCCATCGGGCTTCGGCAGCATCGCCTTTGTACTGAAGTCGCCCAAGAAGCCCGCCTTGAAGACCGGATTCGCTGGATGTCGTGCCGCTTGCCCGCCGAAGACCTTCGCGATGCCGCGCGCATACACGCCGCTGCTCAGGTTCATGTGCTCGAAGACCTCCAGTGCGTTCCACTTCCCCTGCGCGGGCCGCTTCAGCAACAGCTCCGCCGGAAGCCGTTGGATCTCCCGTGCTCGCGCGATCTGCCCGCGCAACACCTCCAAGAGCGCATCAATCATCGCGTTCGCATCCATGGCGCAAAACAACGCGCAGGAGCACATGCAGCCGCTTGACCTGGATCAAGAACGCCTGCGCCGCAACCGGCTGAAGGTCTCGGGGTCATCCGCAGGTAGCTCGCGATGTCTTTCTGCGGCACCAGCTGCAGCAGGTGCGGACTGCGCGCCACGAGGCGGTCGTAGCGTTCCTCGGCGCTCATGCTCATCTGCTCGATCTCCCGCGTTGCTCGGCCAAGCAGCAGCTCCTCCACGATCATCCGGCCGAATCGCTCCATCACGGGCACTTCCTTGTAGAGCTGTTGCAGTTCATCGTAGGTGATGCCCAGCAGTACGCTGTCGGTCATGGCCACCACATCGAAGCGCGCGGGCTTCCGGCTGATGAAGGAGGCGTACTCGCCGCTCCAGCTGCCATCGTAGCCGAAGCCCACGCACACATCCTGACCGTCGTGCGGGAAGGACAACCGCTGCACACCGCTGCGCACGATGTAGAAGCGCTGCTCCACCTGGCCTACGGCGCACACCGCCGCGCCTTTGCTGTAGGCGTATTCGCGCCAGCACGGAGCGATGCGCGCCCATTCGTCATCGGTCAGCGCCACATAACGCTCGATGGTGTGGCAGACCAGTTCCATGGGGCTGCTACCCATTCGCTGCGAGCCATGCCCTCGCCTCCGACTCGTCGTTGAACACCTTGGTGGGGAAGCGCGCAGGGAAAAGGCCGAAGTACATGTTGGCCACGAGCGTGAGCACGCGGCTGTCCACCACCACGGCCAGCGCCGTAATGCTCTCCTGGTACTGCCCGAAGAAATCGGTCTGCAGCGCAGCGGGCTCCCAGTCCAGGTCGCCCAGCGCGTGGAACATCAGGGCACCCCGGCCGTCGCCGATCAGTTCGCGCCGCGCATGCATGGCGCCCGACAGGCCGGTGACGTCGATCCGCACATCCGGTCGGATGCTCACCACCACGAGTCCCTCGCCGTTGAGCGTGATGCGGGCCATGGGAATGTCCTTGTGGTTCTCGGGTGAGGCCATGGTAATGCTGCGGGGAATCTGTTTCTCGGATGGGATGCGCGGCCAATGTAGCCGCACGTGGCTGTACTTCGTGCAGGGCGAATTGCTCCATATCATCGGATCGCCTGCGCCCCTTCGGCGTTCCCTGAGCGGCTACTTTCGCAACACACCAATGTCCATGCCTATGAAAACCCTTGCACGCTTCGCCCTTCTCTCCTTCGTGATCCTGCTTGTCGCTGGCTCCTGCGTTTCCAAGAAGAAGTACGCCGCCATCCAGGCCTCCAACGAAACGCTCAACAACAAGCTCGATGAGTGCAACCGCTCGCTCGATGCCTGCCGGGGCGAGAAGGCCGTGCTGGATGCCCGCGTCGCCGGTCTTGAGAACAGCAACCAGCACCTCAAGGACCAAGTGGCCGAGTTGGGAAGCACCAATGCCAACCTGCTCAACAGCGTGGGCCAGATGGCCACCCTCACGAAGCAGGAGGCCGCCAATCTCGAGCGCTCGCTGGAGCAGATCCGGGAGCAGGACCTGCGCATCCGCAATCTGCACGATGCCCTTACGAAGAAGGATTCCATCACCCTGGCCCTCGTCGTCAGCCTGAAGAGCTCGCTCGGCAACCTCAACGACACCGATGTGGTGGTGAACGTGGAGAAGAGCGTGGTCTTCATCTCGCTCAGCGACAAGATGCTCTTCAACAGCGGCAGCACACAGCTCTCGCCGCGTGCCAAGGAGGTGCTCGCCAAGGTGGCCACCGTGGTCAACGACAAGCCCGATATGGAACTCCTTGTCGAGGGCCATACCGACAATGTGCCCATCAAGCGCGATTGCTTCAAGGACAACTGGGACCTCAGCGCATCGCGCGCCACCACCATCGCGCGCGTGCTGCAGACGGACTACAAGGTGAACCCCGCGCGCATCACGGCCGGCGGCCGCAGCGAGTACGTGCCGCTGGTGACCAACGACACGCCCGAGGGCCGCAGCACCAACCGGCGCATCCGCATCGTCATCCTGCCGAAGCTCGATCAGTTCTACGGCATGATCGAGGACGGGCTGAAGCGGGCAGGCTCGGATCAATAGAGCACGGCCATCGATGCCGTCCGCTTCTTCGCGCATCGTGGTCATCGGTGGCGGAGCGGCGGGCTTCATGGCCGCCATCAGCGCCAAGGCCCATCAGCCTGGTGCCGAGGTGCTCCTGTTGGAGAAGAGCGACAAGTGGTTGGCCAAGGTGCGCATCAGCGGCGGCGGTCGTTGCAACGTCACGCACCACTGCGCCGAGCCACGCAAACTCGCGCGCCACTTCCCGCGTGGCGAGGTCTTCTTGCGCAAGGTCTTCGCAGCCTGGGGCCAGCCGCAGGCCGTGGATTGGTTCGCTGCGCAGGGCGTTCCGCTGAAGGTGGAGAAGGACGGCCGCATGTTCCCCGTCACTGATGATTCCGCCACGGTGATCGATGCGCTCGTTTCCGCCGCCCGCCGCGCAGGTGTGGTCACGAAGCTCCATTGTCCCGTCACCCGTTTGCTGCGCGCGGATGACCGTTGGGTGCTGACGACGCCGGAGGGCGCGCTCGAAGCGGACCGCGTGGTCGTGGCCACCGGCGGTTCACCCAAGGACGAAGGCCTCGCCTGGCTCGCTGAGCTCGGTCACGAGGTGGTGGCTGCCGTTCCGTCCTTGTTCACCTTCAACCTGCCTGACGATCCCATCCGCGAGCTCATGGGCGTGGTGGCGCCGAACGTGCGTCTGCGCATCGCGGGGACCAAGTTGGAGAGCACCGGCCCCTTGCTCATCACGCACTGGGGCCTCAGCGGTCCAGCCGTATTGCGCCTCAGCGCATTCGGCGCGCGGGTGCTGCACGACATGAAGTACGAGTACACCGTGCTCATCGATTGGCTGGGAGCGATGGGAGAGGTGCAGGCGCGCGAGCGGCTCAGCAGTGAGGCTTCGGCGCACCCGAACCGGCAAGTGGCCAATGCGGAGGGCTTCGGTCTTCCGGCGCGGCTCTGGGCCTACCTCATCGCGCGCGCTGGACTGCCAGCCGCCAAGCCCTTGGGCGGATTGGGAAAGAAGTGGACGGACCGCCTGCTCGATGTGCTCACCAACGACCGTTACGATGCGCGCGGCAAGACCACCTTTAAGGAGGAGTTCGTCACTGCGGGCGGCATCGCCCTGCAGCAGATCTATCCGCTCACCATGGAGAGCCACGTGGCGCCCGGGCTGCACTTCGCCGGTGAGGTGCTCGACATCGATGGCATCACCGGCGGATTCAATTTCCAGGCGGCGTGGAGCACGGGTTGGCTCGCGGGGAAAGGAGCCGGTCAGCTGGCGATGGCCGAATCATTGAAGTCGCCGGATGAGAGGAGGCCGGGTCAGCTTATTTCGCGCTCCAATCGACTACGTTCAGCACATGCGTCACATCGCACCTTTACTCATCGCCCTCACGGCCTGTACCGGCCCAGCACCCGTTCCCGCACCGAACCACTCCCTGCGCGACGACCTCGTGCACCTCTACGCCGACCAGAACCTCAGCGGGTCTTTCATCGGCTATGACGCGCAGACCGACCATTGGCTCTTCATCGACAGCGCGCGCTGCGATTCGGCCACCCTGCCCGCCAGCACCTTCAAGATCCTCGGCACCCTCATCGCCCTCGAATCCGGCGTGGCGTCCGATGCCGATCATGTGATCGCGTGGGATGGCCGCGATTATGGCCGCGCCGCCACCAACCGCGACCTCGCCCTCCGCGAGGCCTACGACGTCAGCGTGTACTGGTATTTCCGCGAGGTCGTTCGCGGCATTGGGCCGGCAGGCTTCAAGCACTGGCTCGACACGCTCGGGTACGGCAATGCCGATACCACCGGTGGCTACGATCAGTGCTGGGTGATGGGAGGGCTGCGGATCACGCCGCGCCAGCAGATCGCCTTCCTCCGGAAAGTGCAAGCGGAAGAGTTGCCCTTCAGTCCGCGCACCTATGGCATCGCCAAGGACATCATGGTGCGCGAGGACACGGTCGGTCACATATTGCGCGCCAAGACCGGCTGGGCCATGGGCGATTCTGGCAGTGTGGGCTGGTATGTGGGCTGGGTGGAGGCGCCGCAGCGCGCGCCCTACTTCTTCGCCAACCGCGTCACCACGAGCGACACCACCCACGCCTCGTTCGCCCAGGCGCGCATCGCCATCGCGAAGGCCGTGCTCAGGGAAGCTGGTGCGTGGCCGTGATGGCTCTGAGGCGGGTCCACGCCAAAAAAGACGAGCGGCCTTCACGCCCGAATACTTGACCGCTGGACCGTTTCCGTTACTTTCGATGTGCAGAAACAATCCACCCACCCATGAAAAAGCTACTCTTCGGCGCGGCACTCCTCCCGCCCCGCTTGCCCTTCAAGCGCAGGATGGTGCCGGCCTCGCCAGCGACCTCTTCAGCCCCAAGCGCGTGATCAAGACCAACCTCGCTGGTTACGCGCTGCTCTCCGTCGGCGCCAACTACGAGCAGAAGGTGGGTCTGAAGACCACGGTGGGGCTGCTGGCCGGCTACAAGCTGCCGAGCACCATTCATGTGGAAGCGGTTGGCAACCTTGATGGCGAGCGACAGACCTATACCGGCGATGTGGAACCGCAAGGCCTCTTCATCAACCCGTATTTCCGCTTCTACCCCAAGGAGGCGTTCAAGTGCTTCTACATCGAGGCCTTCACGCGCTACTTCAACTACACTTTCCTGGTGCCCTACGAGTACGAGAAGAATGGCGGCATCATCAACGCCAACCTCGATGGCAAGGCCAGCGCGTTCGGCGGTGGACTGGGCCTAGGGGTCCAATTCGCCATCGCGCCGCGCGTCTTCCTCGATTTCAACGCGGGCTTCGGCATGGCCGTCGGCAATGTTCACCTGGAGACCAACGACCCCAACCTGGAGCTTGAGGACTACTTGATCATCAAGCACAACATCGAGCAGTATCAGGACGATGCCGATGTCCAGGTCTTCATGCTCGGCGACATCCTCACCGATCCGAAGGCCGAAGCCACCAGTTCGAAGGCCTGGGCCGATTTCGACAACAAGCTCTTCCCCATCATGCGGGGCGGCATCAGCATCGGCTACGCCTTCTGAGCATCGCCTACCTACCGCGAAGGCCCCGGGATACCTCGGGGCCTTTGCTTTGGCACCGCCTAGGGATTTGGTGCGAATGCCCTTGCCTTTTCGCACCCGCGCATTCAAACCACGCTCCGGAACACCAGCGCGAAGAAGCCGCGGTCCACGTGCACGGACTCCAGGCGCCCGTCGCGGTAGCTGTAGCGATTCACTTTGTTGCCGGGCAGCACTAGCTTGTACTGCCCAGGGCCGGTGCGCTGCAAGGGGCAATGCCGCATCACGCTCTCCACGAAGATTGTGGCTTGGCTCACAGGCTCCTCGAAATACATGCGCGCCGTGGTCCATGCAACGGCCTCGTGATGCATGAAGCGCTCATGCGGATGAACGAAGCAGCGCAAGGCCGCCTCCTCCGGGGCGCAATGGCTGCTATCGCGCAAGGAGCCGTTCACGGTCACTTGGGTGTAGCATTTGGACAGATCGCCAGCGCGGTGCTCGGTGGAGACCGCTGAGCGCACCACCTGCTTCAACACAATGTGGAACTCCGAGTACGAGATCACCGTGTACACCGTGCGCTCGCCTATCACCACGCGCTGCGCCACGATGCTGCCCACCAGATGGCTACCCTTCCAGATGTTGAACCGGCTCTGCTGCGCACGGGTCGGCAGGCAGGTGAGGAGCATGAAGGCCAGCGCCGCGCAGCCGCGCAGGAGTGGCGGTGAGAACTTGCGGAGGCGGTAAAGCATGGGGGCGTTACAAGGTAGGGGGGATGGCGAGCGTCAACCATCGGGGCGTGCTCGCGGTTCACTGATCCATCCTATTTTCATTCCGTGCATTCGGCCATGAGCATCCCGCTGCATCTCCTGGAGAAGAAGCTCAAGCTGGCTCGGGAGCGCTACCCCGATGTGGAGCGCAGCATGCGCCTGCGTTGCGGCCTGTTGCAGAATGCTGTGGCGAAGGGGCACGCGCCGAAACCGGAGGACCTGGATTATATGTTCCGGCACAAGGGCGAGCAATGGCGTTGCCGTGTAAGGCTTACGCCCAGTGGGTGCCAAACGAACGCCTTGCTCTGGTGGTGGCATGGACCGGAAGCCTTCAAGGACGAGGCGCTCGATGCGCTCCTGCTGCGCGGGCACAACAAACCGCTGCACTTCGACACCCATTTCTGGAGCAGATGGGGGCGACGTTCGGAGGTGATGGGCGTGAAGCTCACCAACCTCATGGGCTTCTTCCGGCAATACCCGGACCTGCCATTGCACCAAGGCAAGCGCTTCTATGATGGCCAACCGGAGTATGCAGCCGCCATTGACCAAGGGCTTGTGCTGGGCCGCTCGAATGGCAAGCGGATCATATCATGCGACACGTTCAAGGACCACGACCTGCTCAGCACTAATGAGCGGATGCTTTGGGAGCGGCTGCGGAAGCGGGCGGGATAACTGGAGGGCGCAGGTCGGCTTCGCGAGACCGCTGCGGGAGATTGGGGGAGCTTACACCCGTTCATCGGTGAATCCATTTTGGAAAAACACCGATAGGTAATGGTGTTTAACCGAGCTATCCCTTGTCTGAGTAATAGTCAATCGCCCTAAGTCCAGAATTCGATTTAGGCAAAGTGCTTTGCCGTGGGGGCATTATGCCAGGCATCCCAGAACCACTTTGGCAAGTCGCTATGAAATCGCGCGCCAATTTGCTGTTGACTCTCGGAATCAACACTCTGCTTGTCTCGGCAACTCCAAGACCTCATCCACTTGTGTCTGGTAGGACGGGTACATCCAAGTGCTGAATGGAGCGAGGGCTTTTATCGGCGGAGCGTAGAATAATTGGAGCGCTTCATAGATGTGTTCGAGCACCCTTTCTGTTCGCGCGAGAAAGTCGGGGATTGTTAGTCCTTGTTCTGAGAGTGCCTCCGCGAGGTCTCTATGTGCAACCAGCTTGTTCCTAGCATTCCGAATGGACTCACTCTCTGCAACCGACGTCTTGCACAAGTGTTGAACTCGGCTCTCAAACAGCTGGCCTTGGGCATGATACTCCAATGTCTTCACAGTCAGATTTGCCTTTGCTCGATTGCCGTATCCAGTCTGCGCGTGGTCCGTGAGTCGACTAATGTTCAGAACAAACGCAGTCTGAAAGTGCTGCCGCAGTCGTTGGAAGAACTCCGGTGATGTGTCATTCATCAACCCAAGATTCTTCTCGTTGAAGAGATGATGATACTCGCACAGTTGCTGAATAGCTGCAATCGTGTCGTTGCAGAGCATCGCGACTTCGGGATGGACCTGCTCTTGCTCGGACATGTGGATTCGATTTCTCAGAACCCCCCCACTCCCGGCCCGGCCGCCCCGCCTTGGTTCAGGTGCGCG